>CAXIDF010000047.1:0-1517 GCA_964022665.1 uncultured Halieaceae bacterium | reverse complement strand
AGTGGTCGCCTGGTATGACAACGCGTGGCGCTTCTCCAACCGTATGCTGGATAACTGCCTGGCACTCTGCAACGCCGAGTAATGGGGGTTGTGCGGGAGGGGGCAAGCCTCCTCCCGCATTGGCTTTGTATTGAGCAACAGAGGAATAGCCACTTGCCATTTGCGTTGATGATAAGCATTATCATTAACTGCCTATCGGTCTGGTGTCACTGTGAGCCAATCTCGCTTCAACCACGTCTTCCTCACTCAACGGGCGATTCTGCTGCGCACCCTGCAACGCATGGTGCATAACCACAGCACCGCCGAAGACTTGCTGCAGGAAACCTACCTGCGCGTGACCCGGGCCCTGAACGAGCGGCCGATCGATCACCTCGAACCTTTCGTCTATCAAACAGCGCGCAATCTGGCGTTGGATCATCTACGCGCGCGCAAAATCCAGGCCCGCACCCTACAAGAAGACGTACCGCTGCAGATTCTGCAAAGCGTCGTCGCCCCCACCACCACCCCCGAGGACGCGACCCAGGCCGAGCAACTGCTGGAGCACCTGAGCGTCAGCCTGGGCCAATTGAGCGCGCGTCAGCAGCAGATTTTCATCCTCAGTCGCCTGCACGGTTGCAGCTATCAGGAGATTGCCGACCAGTTGGGTGTGTCCTTGAGCACGGTGCAGAAGGAACTGAAATTGATCATGGCCATCTGCGTAGGTGTGGCCGAACGGCTGGATCAGTCTTAAGCTGCATCCCACAGAAGTGTCGACGCAGGCCGTAGGAAAATTGAATAAAAACGTGGCGAAGACCCGAGGAACCCCGTGACCGACCCGAATAACCCGCGCCCCGAAGCGCTGGCGCATGAGGTGCTGCAAGACCCGGCGATGGACCATGCCCTCGATTGGCTGATCGCCCTGCAGTGCCCGCAGCCCGGCCAGCAGGCTGAGTTCCAAGCCTGGCTGGCCCGCGATCCGGCCCATGCTCACGCCTTCGATAAAGCCCAAGCCGCCTGGGGCGGCGCGCCGGTACACAGCGCCGCCGTGGCCCTGGCCGCGCCGCGCAAACCGAGCGCCTGGCGCCGTATCCAACCGCACTGGAAACCCCTGGCTACCGCCGCCGTGCTGGTGATCGGGCTGTTCAGCTTCAGCAGTCTGCCGATGCGCCTGCAAGCCGACCACCTCACCGTGGTCGGTGAACGGCAGCGCCTGCAACTGGACGAAGGCGCCAACGTGTTGCTCAACACCAACTCGGCGTTTTCCAGCCGCGTTCAGAACCACCAGCGCATCGCCCGCCTCTATCAGGGCGAAGCGTTTTTCGACGTGGCGGCCACCCATGGCCTGCCCCTGGAAATCGATGCCGGCCCGGTGCGCGCCAGCGTAAGTGACACCGCGTTCGCCGTGCGCTACCTCAATGGCGAGGCACAAGTGCAGGTGCAACGCGGCGATGTGGACCTGAGCAACACCTTCGACGATGCCCGTGTGCGCCTGAGCGCCGGGGAAAGTATCCGCATCGGCCCCAAGGGCTTCGGCCAGC
>CAXIDF010000046.1:0-1551 GCA_964022665.1 uncultured Halieaceae bacterium | reverse complement strand
CGGGTTGCCAGTGCGGCATTGTCACTGGCCAACTTGGCATTCTGCGCACGCTCCTGCTCCACTGCCGCCTGGGCCTGCTGAAGGGCTTTTTCCTTCTCGGCCAGCGCCTGCTGCAATTCACTGATACGGCTCTCCAGCCGGCTGATCTCACCCAGCGCCTCATCACGCTCGCCAGTGGCTGCGGTAATAGCGGCTTCCGCTTCCTGTCGAATGGTATCTACGGTCACCGACGCCAGTTTGCTGGCAGCCGTCCACACCTGCCCTACCGATGTCTCGATGGCCTTTTTGAGGTCGGCGGGCATTTCAAGCGCAGCAACAACGTCGGCCTTGCGTGCCTCGCGCCACTCGCGCATCACCGGGGAGATATGGGACAGGGAACCACCGCCCATCCGCTCCCGGACCTGGTCGTTGGTGGGGTTGTCGTTGCCCTCGCCCGCCAGGGCGTTGGCGGCGGCGATGATCTTGTCCTTGATGTCTGGTTTAATCTTCATTCGGGCAGTCTCCTGTATGTATTGTATGTATCATACATACAATACATATCAAATACAAGCATTGCCGCCGTATCCCCTACCGCCACAAGCCCGCCGCCAGCATCGCCTTGGCGAAGTAGCGGGCATCCCGCGCACTCACCGGGTGGTAGCTGCGGTTCTCCACCGCGCCAGTGCTGTAATCCTCGTCGTACTTGTACACCGTCAGCCAGGCTGACGGGGCAGGATCAGAGCTGGAGACCGCGCCGGACCTGGCGAGCTCCACCAGCTCGCGGAACCCATATTCCGTGCCTTCCTCATCGATCCAGCCGCGCTCTGCCGCCTCGCCGGCTTCCGCGCTGTCCGGGGTAATGATTTCAAAGGTGGTTCTGATCAGAATGCCCATGTCTTGCTCCTCGCCGTTGTTTTTCCAACCCCATCCCTCTGGGGGCGAAGACCCCACCCCGTGCGCGGCACGCGCACCCGGCGACCGGCTGTGGTGTGTCCAGGCAGGGGGAACCGCCCGCCTTGCAGGGCGCGAGGGACGAGCGAACGAAGGGTGGGGGATGCCTGGACTAAACCAAAACGGGCGCCAGGCTCTATCTCACCCCAGAGGGATCATGTCCGGGACATGGCGCTACCGAAGAGCACCGTGGCAATGGCCTGAGAGATCAGCGTCAGTGTCGTGTATCGATTACGCCGCTGGATCCGCTTCTGCATCCAGTTCGACAGCGTCGCCGACAGGCTCCATGAGCTCGGCTGATTTGTTGCGGGCATTGCCCACCGCAGTCGGCAATGGGTTAACTTTCCAGGCAAACTTGAGGCGAGGAGCAAACATAGGGTCATTTGCAGCAATAGTGGCGCTGCTGTCCAGCCAGCGCTCGACCTCTTCGCCCTCCAGTAGCACCGGCATCCGGTGATGCCACGGCTCAAAGGGTTTCGCCGCCGCAGTGGTGACGATGGTACAAGACAGCAGCGTCTCAGATTCCCCCTGCCATTCATCCCACAGGGCGGCTGCGTAAAGAGTTTCGCCGGCTCTGTTGCAAAGATTGGCGGCAGTCAGAGGTAGGCTGTCGCTCTGCGC
>CAXIDF010000045.1:0-1580 GCA_964022665.1 uncultured Halieaceae bacterium | reverse complement strand
TAACTGGGCACTGAAGTTTTACTGGCACCCGCGCGAAACCGATGTGCAAGCGCGTGGAATGTAGCCGCCCAGCATGTTGACTTGATAGACCCCGCCGTAAGACACATCCGCATCAACAGAATTCACTGGCCGCGCAAATTGATCAGGCCAGCGGGCCATTGAGCAGGGGCACAAAGCGCACGGCACCCAGTACATGTCGTGAAAAGCCTTCGTCCTCACGAACAATCAGCATCAGCTGCTGCACTTCACCGGAACCGACCGGAATGACCAGGCGCCCGCCCGGTGCCAGTTGGTCGAGCAATGCCTGCGGTACATCGGTGGCCACTGCGGTAACGATAATGCCGTTATAGGGCGCCAGCGCCGGCCAGCCTTCCCAACCATCTCCCCAGCGGAAGACCACGTTGCGCAGGTTTAACTCCACCAGGCGTTCCTTGGCGCGGTCCTGCAACACTTTGATACGCTCAACCGAAAACACCCGTTCCACCAGCTGCGACAGCACGGCTGTTTGGTAGCCGGAACCGGTACCGATCTCCAGCACCTTGTCCAGCGGCCCCGCCGCTAGCAGCAGCTCGCTCATGCGCGCAACCATGTACGGTTGGGAAATCGTCTGGTTATGCCCGATGGGTAGCGCGGTGTCTTCATAGGCGCGATGGGCCAGGGCCTCATCGACAAACAGATGCCGCGGCGTGCGCCGGATCACTTCCAACACCTGGGCGTTGGAAAGCCCCTCTTCGTACAGGCGCTGGATCAAGCGCTCGCGAGTACGCTGGGAGGTCATCCCAATGCCGCGACGCAGCAGATCGTCTTGTTCACGAGCCATCAGCGCAGCCCCTCCAGCCAGCCATCGAGACTACCGAAGGCATCACTGAAGGTGCGATCGAGTTGCAACGGAGTAATCGACACATAACCTTGCATCACCGCGTGAAAGTCGGTGCCGGGGCCGCCATCTTCAGCGTCACCGGCGGCCGCGATCCAGTAACCCTCCTTGCCACGCGGGTCGACCACCTTCATCGGCGCCGCCGCGCGGGCGCGATGGCCCAGACGCGTGAGCTGGATACCGCGAATATGGTCGAGGGGCAAGTTGGGGACATTGACGTTCAGTACCGTACGCGGCGGCAGGTCCAGGGAACCGTGGGCCTCGACCAGCAAACGTGCGAAATGGGCAGCGGTCGGCAGGTTGTCGAGCTGGCGCGAGGCAAAAGAGAAGGCAAACGAGGTGCGCCCCAGGAAGCGCCCTTCAAGGGCGGCGGCCACGGTGCCCGAATACAACACATCATCGCCCAGGTTGGCGCCGAGGTTGATACCCGACACCACCAGGTCCGGCTCCTGCTCCAACAGGCTGTTGATCGCCAGGTGTACACAGTCGGTGGGGGTGCCGTTCACACTGATAAAGCCATTGGGCAGAACGTGCGGATGCAGCGGACGGTCAAGCGTCAGCGAACTGCTGGCGCCGCTCTTGTCCTGGTCGGGGGCAACCACTATGCACTCGGCATAATCCTGCAGCGCGGCATGGAGCGCGGCAAGGCCGGGTGCGGTGGCACCGTCATCGTTTGATATCAGAATACGCATGGGCTGTCCGT
>CAXIDF010000044.1:0-1679 GCA_964022665.1 uncultured Halieaceae bacterium | reverse complement strand
TCCCAAGCGGGCAAGGACAGCGATTACCTCAATAGCTTGTTCGCGCGCCTGCAGGATGAATACGCCGATGAGCAACCGGCAAGGGACATGCTGATGCACGCCCTGGTCAGCGTGCTGCTGGTGTGGGTCAGCCGCCAGGCGATCCAGCGCCGCCATCCACGGGCACCACGGGGTCGTGAGTATTTCCGACGCTTCACTCAACTGGTGGAACAGCACTACCGCGAGCATCCCAAAATCGAGGACCTGGCCCACAAACTGGGGATCTCGGTGTCGCACCTGAACGGTACCTGCCGCGAATTGGCCGGGCAGCCCGCGCTGCAGATCATGCATGACCGCCAGTTGCTGGAAGCCAAGCGCCTGCTGACGTACACCAGCATGACCATCAATGAGATGTCGGAGGTGTTGGGTTTTTCCGACCCGACCAATTTCTCGCGGCTGTTTCGCCGCCGGGTCGGGTTTTCACCCAAGGCGTTTCGTGAACAGTTAAAAGCGCAGCAGCCTACCTGAGCGCGCTGAAACTGCCGCTGTGGGGAATGCACTGATCCTGATGGCAACTGATCGCAAAGGTCGGCTGCATGCGGGTCTGCTCGACGCGGTAGGCGGCCGTCCCGTAGAGCGCACTGGCCAGCGCGCTAAGGGCGAAAATCATCAGGTACTTGCGGGTTTTGATGCTCATGGCACTGACCTCTGCACAGATATACACGGTGCTGTTTAAAGCATAGGTCAGCCGGGGCAGGATGCCATTATTGGACGCCATTCAACCCGTTTATGTCGCGTATAAACCCTCATCCCACGCCGGCTCTTCGGGAAAGCGCAACACCAGAAAATCCAGCAGGCTGCGCAGCGCCGAAGGCATGTGCTTGCGCGACGCGTAGACCGCATAGATGTTCATCTGCCGGGGTTCGGCGCTTGGCAGCAGGCGCACCAGTTCGCCACGGCGGATGTAATCCCCGGCCTGATAGCTGGGCAGCATCGCCACTCCGGCGCTGGCCAGAGTGACACGCAGCAGAGTGCTCGCCTCGTTGGCGGTGATGGTGCCACTCACCGGCACAGAGACAGGTTCGCCCCGCTCTTCGAAATGCCACAAGCTCTTACCGAAATACGAGTGGGTCAGGCAGTTGTGTCGCGCCAGGTCCTCGACGTTGTGCGGCGCCGCATGCTCACGCAAGTACGCCGGGGTGGCGCACACCACCGAGCGGCAAACCGTAAGCCGCCGGGCGATCAGGTTGGGGTCCAGGTCGTTGCTCATGCGGATCGCCAAATCGATGCGCTCATCCACCAGGTTGACGGTGCGATCAAGCATCTGCAGATCGACCGTTACCAACGGGTAGCGCTTGACGTACTCGGCGATGGCCTCGGCCAGTTGCGCCTGGCCGAACGAGGTACTCACACTCAGGCGCAGCAGGCCACGGGGCGCATCGTCCGGTTCGCTGACGGCGGCCTGCATATCGGCACTCAACTCCAGCATTTGCCGGCAACGGGGCAGAGTTTCGCTGCCGGCCGCCGTGAGGCTGAGCTTGCGCGTGGTGCGGTGCAGCAGGCGCGCGCCGACCCAATCCTCCAACTCGGCCAGGTAGCGCGATACCACCGGACGCGACAGGTCCAAATGATCGGCGGCGGCGGATTGGCTGACCAGGTCGACCACGGTGACAAACACACGCATTGCTTGAAGACGATCC
>CAXIDF010000043.1:0-1778 GCA_964022665.1 uncultured Halieaceae bacterium | reverse complement strand
GTCGCCGTGACCCGGTGCGCGAAGACATGGCTCTTCAGCGCAAAGTCTGGCGCTTCGAGCGTTGGGGCTGGTACGGGTTGCTGCTGTTGGTGGCGTTGACCTTGGGCGGCTTGTTTTCAAAAGGGCCGCTCAGTGAGGCCCAGGTGCACAGTGCCGATAGTCAGGTGCGCGTGGAGCATCAACGCTTCCTGCGTAACGGTGCATCCGACACGCTGGTGATCCACTTACGCGGTCAACCCAACACCGCGCTTGAGGCGCGCATCGAAGGCGAGTTGCTCCAAGGGTTCAACGTCGAGATGCTGCAACCACAACCGCTCAAGGCCAGCGCGGCGGGTCAGGGGGTCAAGCTGTGGGTACTCAGCGACGCAGATGGCCAGGCAGTTTTGCGTCTGAATCTGCGCAGTGACGGCGTAGGCCGTTTCGACACTCAAGTGGCGCTGGGCGCAGGGGCGGCGCTGCAATTTTCTCAGTTCATTTATCCCTAGGGGTACACATGGATTCAGTGTTGCGCGCCGCCGCCATTTACCTGGTGCTGATGGTGCTGTTCAAAATTGCCGGTCGGCGCTCCCTGGCCGAACTCACCACCTTCGATCTGGTGCTGCTGATGGTCATCGGCGAGGCCACCCAGCAAGCCTTGTTGGGCGATGATTTTTCCCTGACCAATGCGGTGTTGGTGATTGCGACACTGATCGCCATCGACATCGGGTTGTCCCTGATCAAACAACGGTTCACCTGGTTGGCCCGGGTACTCGATGGCGGGCCAACGGTGCTGGTGGAGCATGGCCGTTTGCTGCCCGAACGCCTCAAGCGTGCCCGGCTGGATGCCGAGGATGTATTGGAGGCCGCTCGCTCTGCCCAGGGCATCGTCGAACTGCGGCAGATCCGCTTCGCCATTCTTGAACGCAACGGCAAGATCTCCGTGATTCCTTATGAGTGACGCCGTCTAGCTCTATCAGCGCACGCAGTGTGCGGGCCGAAGACTTTTGCAAGGAGGAAAGACCATGTCCATCGCCGCAGCCACCATTGACTGCCTGAAACAACACCGCTTGCTGCTCACCACCGCCGAGTCGTGCACGGCCGGCAAGATCATTACGTTGCTGTCCCAAGTCGAGGGCAGTGGTGCATGTATCGAGTGCGGGTACGTGGTGTATTCCGAGGAGGCCAAGCAACGCTTATTGGGCGTCAGTGCCTACACCATCAAGACGTTCAACCTCACCAGCTGCGAAGTGGCCCGTGAAATGGCCCAGGGTGCCTTACGCGACAGCCCTGCCCAGGTGGCGGTTGCCACTACCGGCCTGCTGGGGCCTGACAGCATCGACGGCATTCCACCGGGCACCGTGTGCTTTGCCTGGGCTTATCACCTCAACGGCGCGGTCAAGGTATTCAGCCGCAAGGAACGCTTCATCGGTTCGCGCGAACAGGTGCAGGTGCTTGCCGCTGAATACGCGTTGAAAGGCGTGGCGCGTTTTCTGGATGAGGCAGTAGGCCGTTAGGCGCGGCAGTGCTGCGGCCTTGGCGGGCAAGCTTTGCATCTGCAGAGCTTGCCCGCTCGTTGGTGTGACGCCGCAGATCAGCGCATCTGCAAGATGATCGGCGTGCTGCTCGCCGGATCGGTGTGCTCGCGCAGTTTGCCCACGTCCTTGGCCTCGACCGCGCTGCCGTGGTTGCCCCAGGTGCTACGCACGTAGGTCAGCACTTCGGCGATGTCCTGGTCGGACAGTTGCTCGCGGAAGGCCGGCATGCGATAGGCGTCCGGAACGCCGGCGGCTACTACGCGC
>CAXIDF010000042.1:0-1874 GCA_964022665.1 uncultured Halieaceae bacterium | reverse complement strand
CGGCACCGCACAGAACACTTACCACACCCTGGCGGGCATACGCTTGGTGTTGGCCGACGGTAGCCGTCTGGATACGGAAGACCCTGTCAGCGTCAGCGCTTTTCGCGCGCAACACGGCGCACTGCTGGAGCGCCTGGCAACACTGGGGCGCGAAACGCGGGCAAATACCGAGTTGGCGGCGAAAATTCGCCATAAGTACCGCCTGAAAAATACCACCGGCCTGTCACTTAACGCTTTGGTGGACTTTGACGACCCGCTGGAAATTCTCAGCCACCTGCTGGTGGGCTCCGAGGGTACGCTGGGTTTCATCAGTGCAGTGACCTACAACACCGTGGTCGATCATCCGAACAAGGCGTCGGCATTGATTGTGTTCCCGGATGTGGAGACCTGTTGCAACGCCGTCACCGTGCTGAAAACTCAGCCAGTCTCGGCCGTAGAGCTACTGGACCGCCGTAGCATGCGTTCGGTGCAGAACAAACCCGGCATGCCCGCGTTCGTACAACACCTATCGGAAAATGCCTGCGCACTGCTGATCGAATCCCGCGCGGCGACTTCCTCGCTACTGCAGGAACAACTGGCACTGATCATGGCGTCCCTGGCCCGTTTTCCTGTGGAAAAACAGGTCGACTTCACCGAAGACCCCGTGGAAAACGCCCGCCTGTGGGCCATTCGTAAAGACACCTTCCCCGCCGTCGGCGCCGTACGCAAGACCGGTACTACGGTGATCATCGAAGATGTGACCTTCCCGGTCGAGCAATTGGCTATCGGCGTAAACCGCCTGATCGAACTGTTCGACAAACATCACTATGACGAAGCGATCCTTTTCGGACACGCGCTGGAAGGCAATCTGCACTTCGTGTTCACTCAAGGCTTCAACAGCAGTGAGGAAGTCGCACGCTATCAAGCGTTTATGGATGACGTCGCGCAGTTGGTTGCAGTGGAGTTCGGCGGTTCGCTCAAGGCCGAACACGGCACCGGGCGTAATATGGCCCCATTCGTCGAGCTGGAATGGGGCAGCGATGCCTATCAGTTGATGTGGCAACTCAAGCGCCTGCTCGATCCCAACGGCATTCTCAACCCGGACGTGGTGCTCAGCGAAGACCCGCAGATCCACCTCAAGCACCTCAAGCCGCTGCCCGCCGCCGATGAGTTGGTGGATAAATGCATCGAGTGCGGATTCTGCGAGCCGGTGTGTCCATCCAAAGGGCTGACACTGAGCCCGCGCCAGCGCATTGTGATCTGGCGCGATATACAAGCCAAGAAACGCGCCGGGGTCGATACCACCGAACTGGAAACGGCATACCACTATCAAGGCATCGACACCTGCGCCGCAACCGGCCTCTGCGCCCAGCGCTGCCCTGTGGGAATCAATACCGGCGATCTGGTGAAAAAACTGCGCGCCAGGAACGCCGACCGTACGAAAACGGCCGAATGGCTGGCCACCCACTTCTCCACTGCGTTGCAAGGTGCGCGCTTTACCCTGCATGTGGCGAATGGCGCCCGCATGCTGCTGGGCGCGCCGCGCCTGGCCAAGCTGTCTGCCACAGCAACCCGTTTGTCGAAAGGGCAAATCCCTCAGTGGACCAATGCCATGCCCCAGCCGGAAAAAGCCATTCGCTTCAGTCCCCCCGTAACTGACGATCGGCCCCGCGTGGTCTACCTTGCGGCATGCGTGTCGCGGGCAATGGGCCCAGCTGCCAGCGATAAAGAGCAGATGTCGCTGTACGACAAAACCCGTGGCCTACTGGAAAAAGCCGGTTACCAAGTGGTTATCCCAGAGAATCAAGACAACCTGTGCTGCGGTCAGCCATTCGCTTCAAAAGGCTACGCCGAACAGGCCGAACACAAGCGCCAGGAACTGATCGGCGCCCTGC
>CAXIDF010000041.1:0-2081 GCA_964022665.1 uncultured Halieaceae bacterium | reverse complement strand
CAGGGCGCCCAGGGCTGTGCGGGGAGTCATTGCGTTCCTTCAAACCACGAGAGTGACAGGCTCGCAGTCTAGTGGCTTGGGATGGCTGGCGTCTGTCGTGAGGCTCGCGCGTTTTAGCGCAGGACTCGCCCTAAGGCGAGCGCCGCAACGCGCCGGGAGACGCGCCGAACTCACGGGACATAGCGGCGGCAAACGCGCTCTGGGAGCTATAGCCGACCCGCTCGGCGACTTCACCGATGGGCAGCGCGGTATCGCGCAGCAGACTCAGGGCTTTATGCAGGCGTCGGCTGCGGATGTAGTCCATCGGCGTCTGCCCGCACTCGGCGACGAACCGCGCGTGCAGGCGCGCCACCGACAGCCCGGCGATGCGCGCCAGATCGGCCACTTGCAGGGGGTGCGCCACGTGCCGTTCGATATGGGCATTGAAGGCCGGATAGGGCAAGCGTCGACCTGGCACGGGCTGGGGTTGCGCAGAATTGAGGCTGGCCAGCAGCAACACCGAACCTTGCTGCACGATCAGCGGGTCGTCCACTGGGCTGTGGGCCAGCCACTGCACCAACTGGTGCTGACGTGCATCCAGGGCCAGGCGCGCGGGTTGGTCGAGCAGGCGTCGGCTCGCGTCGGCATGTTCGCCAAGGGACTGCAGCAGCCAATGTTCGGTGGGTACGTCCAGCACCAGGCAGCGGCTGCCATCGCGACTGCCGCAGGCGTGATGGGCAGAGAAGGGCAGTACCATCACGCTGCTTTCGCGCACTTGGCTGCCACGGCCATCGACCTCCAGATCCAGATGCCCGGACAGGCCGAACACCAACTGCGCATGCGCATGGCTGTGGGCGATGGGCGCTTCGAGGTAGTGGCGTAGGGTAAGGGACGGTCTCATCACGGTCTCCTGGACGGCGAGGCGTCAGTCTACAACGCATCGTGGGCGCCGGTCGCTGTCATCAGACTGACCCACACTTGTCATGGGCCATTAACCGCCATGGCGCAAGCTCGCGAAAACACCGTCGAGGGATGCCCATGACCAGTGCCGAGTTCGCCAAGCCCAGCCGCAAACAACGGGTGCGTACACTGTGGATTTCCGATGTGCACCTGGGCACCCGGGATTGCCAGGCCGACCATCTTTCGCAGTTCCTCAAGGGCTATCACGCCGATAAGGTCTACCTGGTGGGCGACATTATCGACGGCTGGAAAATGCGCGGCGGCATGTACTGGCCCCAGGCGCACACCAACGTGATCCGCCGCCTGTTGACCATGGCCAAGCGCGGCACCGAGGTGATCTATGTCACCGGCAACCACGATGAATTCCTGCGCCGTTATTCCAAGCTGATCTTGGGCAATATCCAGTTGGTCGACGAAGCCGTGCATGTGACCGCTGACGGGCGCCACCTGCTGGTGATCCACGGTGATCAGTTTGACGTGATTACCCGTTATCATCGCTGGCTGGCGTTTCTCGGCGACTCGGCCTACGAATTCACTCTGACCTTGAACCGCTGGTTGAACCACTGGCGTGCGCGCTATGGCTATGGTTACTGGTCGCTGTCGGCGTACCTCAAGCACAAGGTCAAGACGGCGGTCAGTTTTATCAGCGATTTCGAAGAAGCGATCGCCCACGAAGTGACCCGGCGTGAATTGCATGGGGTGGTGTGCGGGCATATTCACCATGCGGAGATTCGCAAAGTGGGCGAGGTGGATTACCTCAACTGCGGGGACTGGGTGGAGTCTTGCACGGCGCTGATCGAGCACTGGGATGGCAGTATCGAGTTGTATCGGCTGGCGGATGCCCAGGCCAAAGAAGCGCAACTGAAGGCTGAGGTGGCTCAGGCACACCTTCTGTAACTTCAGATCGCCATCGGGGGCAAGCCCCCTCCCACATTGGAATGCGACCAAATGTGGGAGGGGGCTTGCCCCCGATAGCGGTGTATCAGTCAACCGGTGACTGACTTAGATGCGCAGTGTTCAGTTGCAGACGTCGGCAATAGCCTCGGCCAGCAACGCCAAGCGTGTCGCATCAATCCCCGCCACATTGGCCCGCCCCGAACTGACCATATACACACTGTGCTTCTCGCGCAGTTGCTTGACCT
>CAXIDF010000040.1:0-2088 GCA_964022665.1 uncultured Halieaceae bacterium | reverse complement strand
GTTTTTTTCGAGCTTCGATTACCTCCAACAAGTGGCGCAGCGCCTGGCCGAACAGCACCCGCATATCCCACTGTGGCAGCAGTCACGGGGCATGGCCGAGGCTGAGCGCCAGGGCTTTCTCGACCAGTTCACCGAACATAGCCAAGGGGTGGGGTTCGCCGTGCTCGGCGGCGCGTTTGGCGAGGGTATCGACTTGCCCGGTGCGCGCCTGATCGGCGCATTCATCGCCACCCTGGGCCTGCCGCAACTGAACCCGGTCAATGAACAGATGAAGCGGCGCATGGCCGCGATTTTCGGTTCAGGCTACGACTACACCTATCTGTATCCAGGCCTGCAAAAAGTCGTGCAGGCAGCCGGCAGGGTTATCCGCAGCCAGCAGGACCAAGGCGTGGTGATGTTGATCGACGATCGTTTCGGTGAGGCGCGGGTACGGCCGTTGTTGCCGAGCTGGTGGGCAATTTCGTCCTGACCTGATGCACCCCGGTTCTTGGCTATCAGCCCCCGAGCGGCGCTGATGACCGAGCATTTGGCGCAAATGATGCTGGTGCAAATCCCGCACCTCCCTCACTCTTTCCTCGCATTCTGGGCCATTACAAGGAAGCCAACCATGAACGATAGCCAGCGGAGCACCCTCAAGGTCAACGGTATTGAACTGTGCGTGCATATCGCCGGGCCGGAAAATGGCGCGCCCATCTGGTTGCTGCATGGCTTTCCCGAATGTTGGCACTCCTGGCGCGAACAGATCCCGGCCCTGGCTGCGGCAGGCTATCGAGTGTTCGTGCCCCAGATGCGCGGTTACGGGCCATCCAGCTCGCCGGCCGAGATCGCTGCCTATGACCTGTTGACCTTGTGCGCCGATATCCAACAGGCCATGGATCATTTCGGGCATACCCAGGTGGTGATGGTCGGGCATGACTGGGGCGCAGTGGTGGCCTGGCACTTGGCATTGCTTGAGCCTGAGCGCATCACCCGCTTGATCACAATGTCGGTACCGTTTGCCGGGCGTGCGCGCCGGCCGGTGATCGAGATCATGCGCGAGCTGTATGCCGATCGCTTCAATTACATTCTGTATTTCCAGGCGCCTGGAGTGGCCGAGCGCGAACTGAACGCCGATATCGAGCGCACGTTGCGGCTGTTTATGCAGGATCAGGATGTGTTCCTCCAGCAAAAACCTGCCGACGCCACCTTGCTTGAAGGCGTGCCTGTGCCGGGTCCGCTGCCCGGTTGGTGTTCCCAAGAAGATTTGGATGTGTACGTGCAGACCTTTACCGAACATGGCTTTCGCGGCCCGTTGAACTGGTACCGCAATTTCGAACGCAATTGGCAGCGCACCGAGTTTTTGGCCGGGCGGCAGGTGATGCAGCCGACGTTGTTCCTGATCGGCGACCGCGATCCGGTGGGTGTCTTCGAAGCCCACACACTCAAACGCATGCCCGACTGCGTGCCGCAGTTGGAGCAGCATGTGTTGCCCCACTGCGGTCACTGGATCCAGAACGAGCAGGCCACGCAGGTGAATGCGCTGCTGCTCGACTTCCTGGGCCGCCCCTGAGCCCTCAGACCACTTCGAGATAGGAGCTGTGAATCGCCCGCGCCAATTCGCGCACGGTGTCGATAAACTCCGTAAGGCGGCTGTGCAGGCCGTCTTCGAGAATTTCATCGATCCCGGTGTAGCGCAGCCGCGCTTCAAACTCCGCCGCCAGGCGTTGCGCCGTGCGCCCGTAGCTGCCGGGCAGGTCGGCGAGGATGTGGTTCAGTTCCTCGACACAGGCATGCAGTGAACGCGGCACGTCGCTGCGCAATAACAGCAACTCCGAGACCGAGCGGGCATTCAGCGCGTTCGGGTACAGCTGCGTATAGGCTTCGAACGACGACAACGCGCGCAGCAGGGCGCTCCACTGGTAATACCCGCGCGCCGAGAGGTCGCTGACTTCTTCCGATTCTTCGCCGAACATCTCATAGCGCGCATCCAGCAGGCGCAACGTGTTGTCAGCGCGCTCGACAAACGTGCCCAGGCGGATGAAGCGATAGGCATCGTTGCGCATAATGGTGCCCGAGGTTGCCCCGCGAAACAGGTGCGACCGCTGCTTG
>CAXIDF010000039.1:0-2098 GCA_964022665.1 uncultured Halieaceae bacterium | reverse complement strand
TTTGCATCGTCGCCCGAAGGAAAGACTGAATGGACCGCGTGCGAAATCTTCTGGAGCAGATCCAGAGCCGCCTCGAAGACTTGAACAAGGCAGAGCGCAAAGTCGCTGAAGTCATCCTGCTCAACCCGCAGCAGGCCACACGCTTCTCGATCGCCGCCCTCGCCCAGGCCGCCTCGGTCAGTGAACCGACGGTCAACCGTTTCTGCCGTTCATTCGGCGTGAGCGGTTACCCTGAACTCAAATTGCAGTTGGCGCAAAGCCTGGCCAGTGGCGCGGCTTATGTCAGCCGCGCCGTGGAGGCCGATGATAACCCGGAGGCCTACACGCAGAAGATCTTTGGCAGTGCCATCGCCTCCTTGGACAGCGCCTGCCAGGCCCTGGACCCGAACCTGATCAGCAAGGCCGTGGACCTGCTGATCCAGGCTCGGCAGATCCACTTCTTCGGCCTCGGTGCTTCGGCCCCGGTGGCCATGGACGCCCTGCATAAGTTCTTCCGTTTCAACCTGGCGGTCACCGCCCACGCCGACGTACTGATGCAGCGCATGATCGCCTCGGTGGCCCATACCGGTGAGCTGTTCGTGATCATTTCCTACACCGGGCGTACCCGCGAGCTGGTGGAAGTGGCGCGTATCGCACGCAGTAACGGCGCCTCCGTGCTGGGCGTGACCGCCGAGAACTCACCGCTGGCCAAGGCCAGTACGGTGAGCCTGAATATTCCACTCCCGGAAGACACGGATATCTACATGCCGATGACGTCGCGGATCATCCAACTGACCGTGCTGGATGTGCTGGCCACCGGCATGACATTGCGTCGCGGGGTGGATTTCCAGCCGCACTTGCGCAAGATCAAAGAGAGTCTGAATGACAGCCGGTATCCGGTGGGGGATGAGTTTAACTAAGCTCGAATCTCTACCAGCAGTACCGCCGCCATCGCGAGCAAGCCCGCTCCCACAGGGCAATGCGTTCCAAATGTGGGAGCGGGCATGCCCCCGATGAGGCCACAAGCAACAACGCTAAACTCCAGCCCGAGCTTGCAAACTCAGGTGCGCCCGCTCCCACAGGGCAATGCGTTCCAAATGTAGGAACGGGCTTGCCCGCGATGAAGCCATAAGCAACAACGCTAGACTCCAGCCCGAGCCTGCAAACTCAGGTGCGCCCGCTCCCCCGGCGCCAAACTGGCCCCGGCCATCGCCGACTCCACACACACAAACCCCGACGCCTCGTTAAAACTCACGCCCAATAGCGGTCGGCTGCCCGGATGCCACACCACAGTGTCGGCACTCTCGCCCGTGTCGATGCACAGTTCGCGCTGCCAGGCGTGATCCTTGAGGTGCAGTTCGCCTTCGTGCTGGAACACCCGCTGGCATCCGCCCTCTACGCGCAACTCGCCCTCCTGCTGGCACATCTGGCGGTTGAGCTGATCGTAACCTTGCGCGCCTTCGAGCCCAGACAGCGCTACCTCATCAACGTGACCAATACGCCAGTAAGCGTGCAACGCATGGCTCAACTGGCACGGCAGTTCGTCCTGATGCTCGGTGCTCAGGCGCAATTCCAAGGTAGCCCCCAGGTGCGCGTGCAGGTCCACCTGCCAGTCGCACAGTTGCAGTTGCCAGTGCAGGTTCACGCCTTCGTCATCGCTGGAGCTATCGAGCAGTTTCCAGTCGATCAGGCGCGCCCAGCCATGGGACGGCCAGGCGTTTTCGCTTGGGTGACGGCCATACCATGGCCAGCACACCGGCACGCCGCCACGAATGGCACCGACCTGCGGCCACTTGGCCGCGCACCACAGCCAGGGCTTCTGACCACGCGGCTGAAAATGCAACAGTTGCGCGCCCTGGCGACTGAATACCGCCTGGCACAGCGGATGATCGATCACCAACACGTCGCGCATCTGAAAGCGTTCCCAGGCGAACACCGGACGTTCGCGCAGGGATTTGAAAAAGCGTTGCAGCGGATGCTCATGCATGTGCCACGGTCCTGTATCACAGTGCTGCGCAAAAAAAAGCGGATAGCCATGGCTATCCGCAAATGCGCACAGAGAGAAGGAGCTTATCGCAACAGCGTTAGAACGTAGACTGAATTTTCAGGCCCGCTACCA
>CAXIDF010000038.1:0-2355 GCA_964022665.1 uncultured Halieaceae bacterium | reverse complement strand
AGAAGACGGCGCCCGCAACCATGCCGGGTGTTATCGAATTCGCGACTGGGGCGCGATCGATCGGCGCTGGATCGAAGCCAATCTGACCTCGATCAAGCGCGTGCTGGGTTATCCCTGAGTTCTTGGTTGATTCCCTGGCATCATCGGGGGCAAGCCCCTTCCCACAGTTGGCCGCAGTGCTCTGGATGGCTTTCTCAGGCGCGCCGCATGCCGATATGAGGAATGTCGTCCTCCAGGTATTCCTCTCCCGCTACCACGAAGCCATAACGGCCGTAATAGCCCTGCAAATGCGCTTGGGCTGAGAGAAATATCGGCGTATCAGGCCAGATATCGTCAATCTGCTTGAGAGTCTCTTCCATCATCCGGTGCGCCAACCCGGTGCCCCGTGCCGCTGGGGCAATAATCACTCGGCCGACCACCACGTCACCGCCTTGGGTATCGGGGTCCAGCAGCCGAAGGTAGGCCACCAGCTCGTCATTCTGCCAGCCCATCAGGTGATGGGTGTCGCCGATCAAGTCCTGCCCGTCGACGTCCTGATAGATGCATTTCTGCTCCACTACGAAGACTTCGTTGCGTAACCGCAGGATGGCGTAGAGCTGATCTTTGCCCAGGTCATTGTGGTGTTTGCAGACCCAATCAACTGTCATGGTGTGTTCTCGCATAAATGTCTGTTCTTGATAGTAAGCGCGACGGGCAGCTCTGTCTAAATGGTCTATTGTGGTGAATGAAATCAATTAGCCATCACTGAGTGCCCTGTTGCCCCGTTTCTTTGTGTAATCTGGGCTACTGTTAACACCTCAGGTATGGCCTGAGCTAAGCTCGCCAAGGATTTTGAGCATGCCGCGATTTTCTCGTGCCTTTGCTTTAATTGGAGTGTTGTTGCTGGCTCAGCCGGCGTTTGCACAGCGTCTGCGCCTGGTCGCGGATGCCTGGCCACCCTTTACCGATGCGACTTTGATCAATGGTGGGCTGGCCACTGACATTGTCACCACGGCCCTAGCGCGCGCAGGTTATGCCAGTGACTTTGAACAAGTGCCCTGGGCCCGGGCGTTGATGGGCGTGGGCGATGGGCGCTATGACGTGCTGATCAACGCCTGGTACGACGACGCCCGCACGCAACTGGGCGAATTCTCCAACGAATACCTGCTCAACCGCGTGCGTTTTATCAAGCGCCGCGACGACCCTATCGACTATCAGACCCTGGAACAACTGCACGACTACCCGATTGCCGTGGTGCGCGGTTATGCCTATTCGGCGGCCTTCGACGGGGACACCCAACTGCAGAAAGTGCCGGTGCATAACTTCGCCATGGCCGTACGCATGCTGGCGGCGCAGCGGGTGCGGCTGACGGTGGAGGATGAGTATGTGGCGCGCTATTACCTGTCCCGCGAATCGCCCCGGGTGCGCAACGCCATAGAGTTTCTGCCCAAACCGCTGAGCGAAAACAGCCTGCACATCCTGGTTAGCCTGAAAAATCCTCAGCATGCGCAGATTGTGGCGAGCTTTGACCGGGAGATTGCCAGTATGAAGGTGGATGGCAGTTATGCGCGGTTGATGAAGGCCCATGGTATGTAGTGCCTGTGCGGGCCTTATCGGGGGCAAGCCCTTTCCACAGGTGGACCGTGTTAATCCGATCAGGGGTGGAGGGGGCTTGCCCCCCGATAGCGACCTAAGCCGCTTCGGTGTCCTTGATCAAATGCGCCGCCAGTGTGCGCAACGGCCCCAGCTGTCGGCAGATCAGCGCCAGCTGCGTTTGCACCAAGCGCTGCCCCTCGTCGATCTCATCCGGCATCTGCTCCAGCTCGGCGGCCAGGGCTTCTTCGGCATCGCTCTGGATCGCAATCGGTTGTTTGTTGGCCAGCCCCGTGGCGATTTCGTCAATGCTGGCTGCCAGGCTATGGCCGGCGCCGTTGATCAGGTGTTCGCGCACGTCGGCCGGCAGTGCGGTGTCGCGGTGTGCGCCCAACCCCGACAAATAGCTGAGCAAAGTGTGTGATAGCACCAGGAAGCGAAAGCCCACGTCGGCTTCTTTGCGAAAGTGCCCCGGCTCCATCAGCATGTTGGCCAAGGTGGTGGACAGCGCCGCATCGGCGTTGTGCGCATTGCGCCTGGCCAGGCGATAGGCCAGGTCGTCGCTCTTGCCGGCGGCGTACTGCTGCATGATTTGCCGCAGGTAGATACTGTTGCAGGTCAGGGTGTTGGCCAGCACTTTGTTCAGGCGCCGGCCCTGCCAGTCCGGCAGAAACAGGAACACCGCCAGCCCCGCGATCAGGCTGCCGATCAACGTATCGAACAGCCGAGGCAGGAACAGCCCGTAGCCATCGCCCACCTGGTTGAAGCAGAACAGCACCATCA
>CAXIDF010000037.1:0-2436 GCA_964022665.1 uncultured Halieaceae bacterium | reverse complement strand
TCGCCCAGGCGCTGTCCAGCGTGATCTGGGTGTCGCAATTGCGCGCCACCCAGCTCGAAGGTCTGGTCACCAGCGCGCGCAGCCTGGCGCATTCGATGACCGCCAGCGTGAGTTACTTCCGTTCCCTGCCGGTGGCCTATCGCCCATTGGTGCTCGACCAACTGCGCAGCATGGGCGGCACTCGCTTTGTGGTGACCCTCAACGATCGCCCCCTCGACATGCAAGTGCTGCCTGAAACTCCGCGCAAACAAGCGGTGCTGGTAGCGGTGGATGAAGTGTTGCGCCAGACCCTGGGCGCTGATGTGCACATCTCAGTGGAATTCGTCAGCGCCGAAGACCTGCGGATTTTCAACGCGGGCCTCAAGCTCGATGAATTGCCACGGTCCTGGGCCCATTACGCGCTGACCCTGGAGCCGGTGAACCCGCCAGTGCTGGTGACCCAGATCCAACTGGCGCCTGGCGAATGGCTGTATATCGCTTCGCTGCTGCCCGAACCCTACACCAGCCTCGAAGAACAGGGCCTGCCGTCTCAGCAGGTGTGGTTCATCGTGTTGACCAGCGGCCTTCTACTGCTGTTTATCGGTTTGTTGGTGCACTGGCAGAGCCGGCCCCTCAAACGCTTGGCGCGGGCGGCGCGGGACATGTCCCTGGGCGCCGACGTCGAACCGGTAGCCGAAGGCGGCGGCAGCGAGGTGGTAGAAGTGGGGCGTGCATTCAATGCCATGCGCGAACGCATCAGCCGCTACCTGACCGAGCGCAGCCAGTTGTTCAGTGCAATTTCCCACGACCTGCGCACGCCGATCACACGTCTGCGCCTGCGCGTGGAGCTGCTTGAAGATGAGAACCTGCAAGCCAAGTTCGGTCGCGACCTGGATGAGCTGGAACTGCTGGTCAAGGGTGCGCTGCAATGCGTGAAAGACACCGATATCCACGAGAACATCCAGCCGGTGGACCTCAACCATGTGCTCGAATGCCTGGTGGAGCCCTACGTGGCGCCCAGCGGCAACGGCCGCGTAACCCTGGACGGCATGGCGCTGGCGACGTACCCGGGCAAGCCGCTGGCCCTCAAGCGCTGCATCGGCAACCTGATCGACAACGCGTTGAAGTACGGGCAAAACGCTCATCTGCATATCGAGGACGATGGCGTGCAGTTCATCCTGCATGTGGACGACGAAGGCCCCGGGGTGCCGGAGCAGCGTCTGGAGCAAGTCTTCGAACCGCACTTTCGGCTCGCCGGCCAACAACAGGGCTACGGCCTGGGGTTGGGTATCGCACGCAACATCGCCCACAGCCATGGCGGCGAAGTGAGTTTGCAGAACCTGCGCGAGGGCGGCTTGCGCGTCACCCTGCAACTGCCCCGAACCCTGGACTGATAAGACTATCGGACAAATATGGGAGGGGCGGTGCGACGATTCGACTGGCCCCCGATAGCAGTGGCTCAGTCAGCCCATTTGCCGCCGACGCACTGCTATCGAGCACACCCTCGGCTGCAATGGTTTTCTCTGGTGTATCAGATGCTTTGGCGCAGCCGCGCCAGATCCCGCAGCGGTGGTGCGCCGAACAAGCGGCTGTACTCGCGGCTGAACTGCGATGGGCTTTCATACCCCACCCGATAGCCTGCCGCCGACGCTTCCAACCCTTCGGCGATCATCAGGCGTCGCGCTTCCTGTAAACGCAGCTGCTTCTGGTACTGCAGCGGGCTCATTGCCGTGATCGCCTTGAAGCGATGGTGCAAGGTCGACACGCTCAGGTTCACTTCCTTGGCCAGGTCATCGATGCGCAGGGGTTGCTCATAGTTGCCGTTGAGCCATTTGATCGCCTGGCTGACTCGATGGCTCTGGCTGTTGGCCACGGCAATTTCATACAGCCGATAGCCCTGCGGCCCACGCAGCAAGCGGTAGAGGATCTCCCGATTGATCAACGGCGCGAGCATGGCGATATCTTTGGGCGTGTCCAGCAAACGCGCCAGGCGCAGCACGGCGTCGAGCAGCTGGGTGTCGATGCGGTCCACGTACATCCCGCGGGAGGTCGGGCGCGTGGGCACGCCCATGGGGCCGGCTTCGGCGATCAGGGCGGTCAACTGGGCCGGGTCGATATTGATACGCACCGACAGGTTCGGGTCCTCGGGTGTGGCGTCGATGATCCGCCCGGCCACCGGCATCGCCACCGAGAACACCAAGTAATTGAGGGGGTCGTAGGCGAAGACCTCGTCGGCCAGGCGCACTTCCTTGCTGCCACTGGCGAGGATGCACAGCGCCGGCTCCACCAGCACCGGCGCGAAATCCCGCGGCGTGTTGTGGCGGTTCATGAACAGCGAAGTAATTGCCGTGCCGTAAGAGCCGTCTTCCCAGGTATGCCGATGCACGATGCTGGCGAGTTCGGCACGCTGTTTTTCCATCTCGGCATCGAGGGGCGGGGAGAGGTGGTCGAGCGACG
>CAXIDF010000036.1:0-2615 GCA_964022665.1 uncultured Halieaceae bacterium | reverse complement strand
GACGGGAACCTGCGAAGGATCTTAACAGCGCTGTACACTCACGCACATGGCAAGGGAGGGGGCCCCATGGAGCCGATACTGGAATTGGAAAGCGCGCGGCTGGTGCTGCGCCAGTGGCGCGACAAAGACCTCAAGGCGTTTGCGAGTATGTGCGACGACCCTCAGGTGATGCGCTATTTTCCGGCCCGGCTGAGCCATCTGGAAAGCGCCGCGTTGATCGGGCGCATCCGTGGGCATTTCGCCGAATACGGCTTCGGTTTCTGGGCCTTGCAGCGCAAGGACACTGGCGAGTTTATTGGCCTCACCGGGTTGCAGAACGTCAGCTTTGAAACCGGCTTCACCCCGGCGGTGGAGATTGGCTGGCGTTTGGCGCGCGAGCACTGGGGCCTGGGCTACGCCAGTGAAGCGGCCTGGACTGCGCTGCGGTGTGGCTTCGATCGATTGCAATTGGATGAAATCGTCGCCTTCACCACTGAGGCCAATCTGCCTTCACAAAAAGTCATGCAGGCCATCGGTATGCATTACGATCCGCAAGCCGATTTCGAGCACCCCAAAGTCGCGGCCGACGACCCGCTGCGTCATCATGTTTTGTACCGCATCACCCGCGCCCAATGGTTGGACACGCTGCACGGATAAGCAGCCCGGAATGCCCTATCGTTTTTAGGAGTTGCTCAATGAGCCAAGTATTGGAAGATCTGGTGGACCTGCTGACGCTGGAGCCGATTGAGGAAAACCTCTTTCGCGGCCGCAGCCAGGACCTGGGTTTTCGCCAGTTGTTCGGTGGCCAGGTGCTCGGCCAGTCGTTGTCGGCGGCCAGCCAGACCGTCGAAGAAGCGCGGCATGTGCACTCCCTGCACGGTTACTTCCTGCGCCCCGGCGATGCGGGGTTGCCGGTGGTGTACTCGGTGGACCGCGTGCGCGACGGCGGCAGCTTCAGTACGCGCCGGGTTACGGCAATCCAGAAGGGGCAGCCGATTTTTACATGCAGCGCCTCGTTCCAGTACGACGAAGCAGGCTTCGAGCACCAGAGCACCATGCCCGTAGTGGTGGGCCCGGAAAACCTGCCATCGGAGCTGGAGCTGACGCGCCAGCGTGCGCACCTGATCCCCGAGCCCATGCGCGACAAACTGCTGTGCGCCAAGCCGATCGAAGTGCGCCCCGTCACTGAAAAAGATCCCTACAACCCGCAGCCGTCCGACCCGGTCAAGTACGTGTGGTTTCGTGCCGACGGCGCCCTGGCCGATGCGCCGGCGCTGCATAAATACCTGCTGGCCTACGCGTCGGACTTCGGCCTGTTGACCACCTCGTTGCTGCCCCACGGCAAGACCGTGTGGCAGAAAGACATGCAGGTCGCCAGCCTCGACCACGCGCTGTGGTTCCACGCCGATCTGCGCGCCGACGATTGGCTGCTCTACGCCATGGATAGCCCGTGGGCCGGCAACTCCCGAGGCTTCTCCCGTGGTAGCGTGTTCAACCGCGCCGGGCAGTTGGTGGCGTCGGTAACCCAGGAAGGGCTGATCCGCCATCGCAAGGATTGGGCATGAGCCTGACGGACGTTAAGCACTGGGTCTTCGATATGGACGGCACCCTCACGGTGGCTGTGCATGATTTCGCCGCCATCCGCGTGGCCCTGGAGATTCCACCCGAGGACGACATCCTCACCCACCTGGCGGCATTGCCCGCCGAGGTGGCGGCGACCAAACATGCCTGGTTACTGGAGCATGAGCGTGAACTGGCGCTGGGCTCGGTGGCAGCGGACGGTGCGGTGGAACTGGTGCGCGAGTTGGCTGCGCGCGGTTATCGCCTGGGCATCCTGACCCGCAACGCACGGGAACTGGCCCACGTTACGTTGCAGGCCATCGGCCTGGCCGACTGCTTCGCCGCCGACGATGTGCTGGGCCGCGAAGACGCACCGCCCAAACCGGAACCGGGGGGCCTGCTGAAGCTGGCAGCGGCATGGCAGGTAGCGCCGGAAGAGATGGTGATGGTTGGGGATTACCGCTTCGACCTCGATTGCGGCCGTGCGGCGGGAACGCGGACCGTGCTGGTAAACCTGCCGGAGAACCCGTGGCCCGAGTTGACGGACTGGCATGCCGCAGACTGCGCGGCACTGCACCGGATGATCCAGCCCAGGCAATGACTATCAAAGGTGGGAGGGGCGATGTGCCGATTCGACCTGCCCCGATGACGGTAAGTCAGCAACAGCTGGGTTGACTGACCCACTGCTAACGGGGCATGGCTCCCTACCCACCTTCAGTGAACCATCACCTCAGTAGCTGCGGCTCTTGTGGTGAGCGGGCTTGCCCCGCGCTGGGCTGCGAAGCGGCCCCAAACTCAGGCACCTCGGAGTGTCAGTTGAAACCACATCGCCTGGATTGGGGCTGCTTCGCAGCCCAGCGCGGGGCAAGCCCGCTCACCACAGCAAGCCCAGGTCACCACAACGGTGAGTCAGCAATAGCTGGGCTGACTGACCCACTGCTAACGGGCATGGCTCCCTACCCACCTTCAGTGAACCGTCACCTCAGTAGATGAGGCTCTTGTGGTGAGCGGGCTTGCCCCGCCGCGCTGGGCTGCGAAGCGGCCCCAAACTCAGGCACCTCGGAGTGTCAGTTGAA
>CAXIDF010000035.1:0-2690 GCA_964022665.1 uncultured Halieaceae bacterium | reverse complement strand
TCAGGCAATCGGCGGGCAAGCTGTCGCGCAGGGTGCGGATGCTGGTGTAAGGGTCCGGTGAATTAAGGGGTACTTCGATCACGCGAAAGCCGGCCTGGTACAGCACCTGGCCGACCGCCTGGGCTTCCTCCGGGCGCAGGCCACGCAGGATGGCGATCAAACCGTTTTGAGCGAGTGCTTGCTTGAGCATGTCAGGCCTCCGTTGCAGGTTGAGTGAGCCCGGCCGCCAGCGCCAATTGCCACAGGCCGCGCTCGGTGGCTTCTTCGGCCAGGCTGACATGGGCAAAGCCGCAGAGGGCGAGGGCGCGTTGGTAGCGCGCGCATAAAGGGCCGGCGCCGACCAGGATGATCGGGGTGTGCCGGGCGCGCTCAGGCAGACCGGCCAGCTCATGACCGATCATCAGACCGGACAGGTAGTCCGCTTGCTGATCGGGCGCGAGTTCGGCGGTCAAGCCCAGGGTGCGAGCGCTGAACAGCGTCGACAGCACGCCGCGCTGGCCATCCTGAGAGCGCGCCACTTGCACGCCGCGATCAAAGGCTTCGGCCTGGAAATGCTCGCAAGGCTGTTGCGTACGCCCCAGGATGCTGTGCTTGCTGAGGATCGCGAACACTTCACCGGTCATAAAGGTGTCGAAATGGGTGATGCAGCCACCGACCACCTCGACCCACTTGGAGTGGCTGCCCGGCAGGCCGATCAAGACTTCACCGCCGGCAGGCCGGTTGTGCAGCACGCCGAGCACCTGGGTTTCTTCGCCGCGCATTACGTTGGGCAAGCGGCCTTGCTCGATCACGCCGGGCACGATATGTACCGCCACGCCACGCAGGCTGCGTACGCTGTGCAAGGCTTTGCCGAGACTGGCGACGTCCACCGGCGTATTGCGGTATGCCGCTTCGCTCCAGCCCTGAGCGCTGCCCACCATGCCGCAGGCGATCACCGGCAGGTGTGGCTCGGCGTCGAGCCAATCCCCACACGCCGCGTCGAACGCCAACTCAAAACCATCGCTGCAGCGCACGCCGGCAATGTCGCGGGGTTCGCTGGGCAGATGCATGATGCCCGACGCCAGCGAGCGTTGTTCCAGCACCACGCCTGCGGGGCCGAGTTTGTAAGCACGAAGGGAGCTGGTCCCCCAGTCGAGCGCGATCAATTGCGCCTGCATCGCTTCACCTGAAATGTGTGGGTGCTGAAATAAGCAGATGGGCGACTATAAACCTATGCCGTGAAATATCTCAATATTTAAATGGCTATCCCACATAGTGGGAGATAGACAAGCAAAGTCCTACGTGTCATCGGGAATGTGCGGACTTGCGTCTTGCAAGAAGCGGTTAAAAAACCGACAGATCCAGCTCGCGCATTGCACCCATCCAGATCGCGTAGTCGGTGTGGTCCTTCAACTCATCGCCGGTATCGGGGTGCAGGAACACCACCAGTCCGTTTCGATGCAGCGCCAGCCACGGCAGCATGACGCCGATGTACTCAGCGTCGAAGGCCAGTTGGCAGCTCCAGTCTGGGTGCGGGCCTACGGGGCGCTCATGCACACGGCCCATGCGTATCGGGAAGAGCTTGGCCGCGTCCTCGCACAAGGCGCGCGCTTGTTCGAGCGTGCTGGCATCAAAGTAGATATGAGCGTGATAACCCTTGATACGGTGCATGACCGGCTCCGATGGGGATGTGCGCCAGATGCTAGACCGCAATCGAGGGCAGGGCCAGTCCGGTCAGCGATTGCGCGCTGCTGGCTTGTTCGGCCACCAGCCAATCGACGAAGCGCTCCACCAGTTGCCCACGCCGTTTGCGCTGCGGTTGCACCACGTAATAGCCGAAGCGCGAGATCACCGTGTCGCTGAATGGCCGGCACAGCCAGTTCTGTTCCAGCAGGTTATCCACCAGATGACGCCAGCCAATGGCCACGCCTTGGCCGGCGATCGCCGCCTGGATCAGCAAGGTGTAATTGTCGAAGCGTAATTGGCCGGGGGGCGGTGCGGCGCTGAGGCCCAATTCGCGGAACACGCCGCTCCAATCGAACCACTGGCTGTTGTTTTCCTGGCGCAGGTGCAGCAGGGGGCAGTCGGGCAAGTCCTGCACGGTCAAGGCTTTGTCTTGGCCCTTGAGCCACTGCGGGCTGCACACCGGGAAAACCTCCTCGTTGAACAACCACAGACTGTCGCCCTGCTTGAACCGGCCATCGCCGAACAACACCGCCACGTCGATATCGCTGCGCAAGGTGGCGTGGTTGCGTTCGCTGGTCACCAGGCTTACATCCACCTGCGGGTTGGCCTGGTGGAAGCGATGCAGGCGCGGCATCAGCCAGTAAGCGGCGAAAGCAAAGTCGGTGGCCACTTGCAGCACTTCGTGCTGGCTGTGCTGGGTGATCGTACTCAGGCCTTGGTTGATAGCCTGCAGGCCGCCTTGGACGTGTTCGAACAGCAGAGCGCCAGCGTCGGTCAGTTCAATGCCACGGTAGATGCGGTCGAACAGGCGAATCGCCAATTGTTCTTCCAGGCGCTTGATCTGCTGGCTGATGGCCGGCTGGGTGGTGCCCAGCTCCATGGCGGCGGCGGTAAAACTACGGTGGCGCGCGGCGGCTTCAAATGCGCGCAGCAGGTCCAGTGACAGATCTCCCAGGGCTTCATACATAAGCTGTGCTTATCCTAGACATTGCTTTTCATGGGCTTTACCCCATTTTTCATGGGCT
>CAXIDF010000034.1:0-3519 GCA_964022665.1 uncultured Halieaceae bacterium | reverse complement strand
TGTTTCATGGGCTCGATCACCGCTGTCAGCAACAACATCGAACAGCCTTACTGTGGGAGGGGGCTTGCCCCCGATTGCGGAGTGTCAGTTTGCATTTTTGTTTCTGATCTACCGCTATCGGGGGCAAGCCCCCTCCCACATTGAGTCCTTACGGGGCATGGAGTCAGCGTTGTTTCATGCGGTCGATAACCACGGCCAGCAGCAGGATGGAGCCGCGGATTACATACTGGTAGAAGGTGTCGATGTTCTTCAGGTTCATCGCGTTTTCGATGATCGCCAGGATCAGCACACCCGCGATCACGTGGCGGATCATGCCGATGCCGCCACTCAGCGACACGCCGCCCAGTACGCAGGCCGAGATGACGGTCAGTTCGAAACCCTGGCCGATCATCGGTTGGCCCGAGGTCATGCGTGAGGCCAAAATCACGCCGGCCAGGGCACCGATCAGGCCGTGTACGGCGAAGATCAGGATCTTGGTGCGGTCCACATTCACGCCCGCCAGCAGCGCCGCTTCCGGGTTGCCGCCGATGGCCATGGTGTTGCGCCCATAGGTGGTGTAGTTGAGCAGCCAGCCGAAAAACACGAAGCACACCAGGGTGATCAGGATCGGCACCGGCACGCCGAACAGTTGGCCGTTGCCGAAGATAAAGAACTGCTCCTGGGACACCCCCACCGCTTTGCCGTCGGCAAAAATGTAGGCCAGGCCGCGCACGATTTGCATGGTTGCCAGCGTGGTGATCAGCGCGTTGACCCGCAGTTTGGCGATCACGATGCCGTTGATCAGCCCCACCACCAGGCCCATCAGCAACGCCGCGCCAATGCCCAGCATGACGCTGTCGGTGTCGCGCATGACGATGGCCGCGACCACCCCGGCGCAGGCGATCACCGAGCCCACCGACAGGTCAAAATGCCCCGAGGCCAGGCAGAACAGCATGGTGCACGCGGCGATGCCCACGGTGGAAATCGCCAAACCCAGGCCGCGCATGTTCAACGGCGAGAGGAAGTTGTCGATCAGCAAGGCGCACAACACGAAGATGGCGATGGCCGCCAGCAGCATCGCCCAGTTGTCGAGCAAGGCGCGCATGTCCAGGGGTTTGCGTGCCGTGGGCAGCGCGTTGTTTTGAGTGGTCATGGTTTTCTCTCAGTTCGTCACGCGGCGCGGCAAGGCCAGCTGCAGCAGGTTGGATTCAGTGGCGTGTTCGCGCGGGTGTTCGCCGCGCAGCGCGCCTTCGCACAGCACCAGGATGCGGTCGGCGATGCCCATCACTTCCATCAGGTCGCTGGACACCACGATCACCGCGATGCCCTGCGCCGCCAGGTTGTGGATGATCTGGTAGATCTCGGCCTTGGCGCCGATGTCGATGCCGCGGGTCGGTTCGTCGAGCAACAGCACTTTCATCGGCATCGACAGCCAGCGGCCCAAAATGGCTTTCTGCTGGTTGCCGCCGGAGAGGTACAGGATCTTCTGCGCGGCGTTCGGGGTTTTGACTTTCATCGCCTGGATCTGGTGCGCGGCGTTGCCCTTTTCCCAGCCCTCGCGCAGCAGCCAGCCGAACCGCGAGTGGGCGCCACGGGCGCTGATGTTGATGTTTTCGGCCACGCTGGACAGCGGGATGATGCCTTCCTTTTTGCGGTCTTCGGGGCACAGCAGCACCCCGGCGGCGATGGCGTCGCGCGGCGAGCGCAACTGCAATGGCTCACCCTCCAACTCCAGGCTGCCGGCGCTGGCACGCTCCAGGCCGCTGAGCAGACGGAACAGCTCCGTACGCCCGGCCCCCACCAGCCCGAACAGGCCGAGGATTTCGCCTTTGCGCACCTGGAAACTCACCGGCTCGCGCAGCCCAGGGCCAAGCAGACCGTCGACCTTGAGCGCCACCTCGCCGTGCTCGCGCGGGCGGTAGTCGTAGATGTCCTGAATATCGCGACCGACCATGCAGGTCACCAACTGGTCGTGGGTCAGCGCGCTCATGTCCTCGAACGTACGCACGTAGCGGCCGTCCTTGAACACCGTGACCGCGTCGCAGATGCGGAACACTTCTTCCATGCGGTGCGACACGTAGAGCACCACTTTGCCCTCGTCGCGCAGGCGCGTGATGATCGCCATCAAGCGGTCAATCTCCCGCGCCGAGAGGCTGCTGGTGGGCTCGTCGAAGGCGATCACATGGGCGCCACGGGACAGCGCCTTGGCGATTTCCACCAATTGGCGCTGGCCCAGGGACAGACGCCCGAGCTTCTGGTCCGGGTCGATTTCATCGGCCAGGCCCTTGAGGCACGCCAGGGCCTGCTTGCGCAGCAAGCCACGGTTGACCACGCCCCAGCGCGTGGGCAAATGGCCGAGAAACAGGTTCTCGGCCACGCTCATTTCCGGCACCAGGTGCAGCTCCTGGTGAATCACCGCCACGCCGCTGGCGATGCTGTCGGCCGCGCATTTGAAGGCCAGGGTCTGCGCGCCGATATGCAGCGCGCCGCTGCTGGGGATATAGGCCCCGCCGAGGATCTTCAGCAGGGTCGATTTGCCCGCGCCGTTCTCGCCCATCAACGCATGCACTTGCCCGGGCTGGGCGGTAAAACTGATGCCGTCCAGCGCCTTGACCCCGGGAAAGGTCTTGCCGATGCCGTCAAACCGCAAGGCCGCAGCGGTCATTTCCACAGCCCGATCTTGGTCAGTTCTTCCTGGAAGTTGGCGCGGGTGATCAGGGTCACTTCGTCCATGGCGGTGTATTTAGGCGGCTCTTTGCCGGTGGTCACCCACTCGAACATCATCTCGGCGGTTTTGTAGCCTTCGATATGCGGGCTTGGCAGCATGGAGCCGTAGAAGCCGCTGTCGGGTTTTTTCAATTCGCCGATGGCATCGGTGCCATTGATGCCGATCCCGATCACATTGGCCGCCTTGAAACCGGCCGCTTCAGTGGCGCGCACGCCGCCGAGCACGGTGTTGTCGTTCATACCGCCGATGATCAGGTTTTTCACGCCGCTTGGGAGTTTGACCAGCGCCGAGTTGGCGGCGTCCATGCTGCCCGGTACGTCCAGGGTTTTCAGCGGCGCGGTGAGGATATGGTCCGCGGGGATGCCGGCTTTCTTCAGCGAATCGATCGAACCGTCGGTGCGTTTCTTACCGGTATCGAGCTCGTTGAAAGTGGTGATCACCGCGTAGGTTTCTTTCCAGTCCCAACCGCGTTTTTTCGCTTCATCGGCCATGGCCGCGCCCTGCTTCTGGCCCACCTCAAACGCGGCCATGCCCAGGTACGGCACGTCTTCCATAAACTTGCCCTTGGCGTCGACGAAACGGTCGTCCACCGCCATGACTTTCATATCGTTGAGCTTGGCCTTGGCCACAATCGCCGGGCCGAGGGACACATCCGGCGGGCAGATCACAAAACCCTTGGCGCCATTGGCGGCCAGGCTGTCGATGGCCGACAGGGTTTTCTCGCCGTCGGGCACGGCGATCTTGATCAACTCAAACCCCTTGTCCTTGGCGGCTTTTTCAGCGAAGGCCCACTCGGTCTGAAACCAAGGTTC
>CAXIDF010000033.1:0-4067 GCA_964022665.1 uncultured Halieaceae bacterium | reverse complement strand
CAACTACTCCAACAAGTGCCCACACATCTGTCTTCGTTTCTTTGTTAAATAGCCCGGAAGCGCTCTGGCTGCCGTGTTCTCGTTGGTGGTTGCCCCCAACCGAGGATGCGCATTATACGTATCAACGAATGCCCTGCAAGGGCTTTTGCGAAAATATTTAAAAGTATTTTGGGGACACGCTGGAACCCGGTGCCAGACGCGCCCCGGACGCTGCCCCCAACAGGTTATCAGGCCTTGTTTTGACGCGCCTTGCGCCAGCGTTGCAGTTGCATTACCGGCCCGGACGCGGCGTACACGAGAAAAGCGAGCAGGAACATACTCGGCGGGTCCAACGTGACCAGACTGAAGACCAGCACCAGCACAATCATCGCCACGAAAGGCACACGACCGCGGAAATCAACGCCCTTGAAACTGTAATAGGGGAAATTTGCCATCATGAGCAGGCCCAACACGGTGGTCAGCAGGGCCACCAGCACGGCAACCTCCATGGGCAAGTCTGAGCCAGTCCAGCCCAGGTCGTGACACACCCAGACTGTGCTGGCCACAACCGCCGCCGCTGCCGGACTGGCAAGCCCCGTGAAATAGTTCTTGTCCGCCGTCTCGATCTGGGTGTTGAAGCGCGCGAGCCGCAACGCCGCGCAGGCAACGTACACGAATGCTGCGCTCCAGCCGAACTTGCCGAGTTCGCCCAACGCCCAACTGAACATGACCAGCGCCGGCGCCACGCCAAACGACACCATATCCGACAGACTGTCGTATTCGGCGCCAAATTTGCTCGAGGTATTGGTCATACGCGCAATGCGCCCGTCGAGCCCGTCGAAAATCATGGCAAAGAAAATCGCCACCGCGGCGCTTTCGAAGTCACCTCGCATGGCAGCAACAACCGCGTAGAAACCCGCGAACAGGGCCCCGGTCGTCATCAGATTGGGTAACAGGTAAATCCCCTTGCGGCGCACGGTACGGCCGTTTTCAGAGACTTCTTCCTCATGCTCGTCAACGATAAGGTCCAGCGAAGGTGCCACACCCTGCAGCCCTGCATCCTGACCTGCATCCTTCGCCGACTCGTCCTCCACCTTGTCACTCATGGCATTACCTGTTTAACAATGTGCTGCGAGTATATCAAAGCGGGGCCTCGTAGGTCTGCCGGGCCACATCCCACAGCGAGCGGACCCTGGGGTCGGCAAGCCGGCTGTTCAGGCTGCACAGACCAATGTCCAGTGGCGGCAGCGGTTCCCACACCGGCACCGCCGTCACCCGTGATGCCATACCACTGGCCTGAATCACCAGCTCAGGCGCGATACCCACGCCCAAACCCAGGCCCACCATCGCCACTATGGCCTCGTGCCCCGCCACCTGGGCGTAGATACGCGGTCGACTGCCACGCCGCTCCAGCCAGGCGTCCAGCATATCCTTGGTGACGCCGCGCTCGGGGACAATAAACGGGATATTTGACCAGTCAAAATCCGCTGCAGACATATCGCTGGCGAGCAGCATGCGCCGCACGGCGCAATCCGCCGCGGGCATGCACACCACCATGGGTGACTGCAACAGTGACAGGAAGGCCAGGCGCGGTGGCAGGTACCCCGGACGACCGCTGACGGCAACATCCTCCTGGCCCGTCAGCACGCGCTCGACACCGTCGGCCTGGTCCCCGGTGTGCAGCATAAGCTCCACCCCCGGTTGGCGCTGACGAAAGGCCTCCAGAATGGGCGCGAGAATGCTGTAACTGGCTGTGACCGAGCAGTAGAGGTTCACTTCCCCCGCAAGCTGCTGATCCCCGCGCATCTGCCGCCGCAGGCTTTGCCAGTCCGACACGCTGCGCTGGGCGTAGTCACGCAGCGTTCGCCCGGCCGGCGTCAGCTGCATGTTGCGCTGGTCACGCTCCAGCACACGCTGGCCAAGCTCATCCTCCAGGCGCTGCACCGTACGACTGACAGCGCTCACGCTCATGTGCAGCCGCTCGGCACTGCGGCTGAAGTTGAGGCTGTCGGCGACCGACAGGAAAACCTGTAGAGCTTTGGTATCCATGGGCTTATTTTGCGATATACGCAAAACAGTTTCAACTATATAGCTTTTTGCGCAAAATGTGCATTGCCGTATCATCCACGCAAATCACTCAACTCAGGGCTATACCATGGGACAGAACTACTTCAACACACTGCCGCTGCGCCTGCAGCTGCACCAACTCGGCAAATGCCGTTTTATGAACGCGGCAGAGTTTGCTGATGGCGTGGATAAACTGCGCGGCAAAAAGCTGGTTATCATCGGCTGCGGTGCACAGGGCCTCAACCAGGGCCTGAACCTGCGCGACAGCGGGCTGGATGTCTCTTATACCCTGCGCGACAGCGCCATCACCGAACAGCGCCAGTCCTGGAAGAACGCCACCGATAACGGCTTCACCGTCGGCACCTATCAGGAGCTCATCCCCGAGGCAGACCTGGTCTTGAACCTCACCCCGGACAAGCAGCACAGCGCTGTGGTTGCCGAAGTCATGCCGCTGATGAAGCAGGACGCCTGCCTGGCCTATTCGCACGGGTTCAACATCGTTGAAGAAGGCATGAAGATTCGCGACGACCTCACGGTCATCATGGTCGCCCCCAAGTGCCCCGGCACCGAGGTTCGCGAAGAATACAAGCGCGGCTTCGGCGTGCCCACCCTGATTGCGGTACACACCGAAAACGACCCGCGCGGCGAAGGCCTGGAGCTGGCGAAAGCCTATGCCGCCGGCACCGGCGGGCACCGCGCCGGCGTCCTGGAATCTTCGTTCATCGCGGAAGTGAAGTCCGACCTGATGGGTGAACAGACCATCCTCTGCGGCATGCTGCAGACCGGTTCCATTCTTTGCTTCGACAAGATGATCGAAAAAGGCATCGAGCCCGGCTACGCTTCCAAGCTGATCCAGTATGGCTGGGAGACGGTGACCGAAGGCCTCAAGCACGGCGGCATCACCAACATGATGGACCGTCTGTCCAACCCCGCCAAACTGCGGGCTTTTTATCTGGCCGAAGAGCTCAAGGACATCATGCGTCCGCTGTATGAAAAGCACCAAGACGACATCATGACGGGCCACTTCTCGCGCACGATGATGGAAGACTGGGCCAACGATGACGCCAACCTGCTCAAATGGCGTGCAGCCACCGCGGAAACGGCGTTTGAGAATACGCCCAACACCAGCGCGGAAATCAGCGAGCAGGCCTTCTACGACAATGGCATCCTCATGATCGCCATGGTCAAGGCGGGGGTTGAACTGGCGTTTGAAACCATGGTCGCGGCCGGCATCATCGACGAGTCAGCATATTATGAGTCGCTGCATGAAACCCCGCTGATCGCCAACACGATTGCACGCAAGAAGCTCTACGAGATGAACGTGGTGATTTCGGACACGGCGGAATACGGCTGTTATCTCTTCGATCACGCCTGCCGCCCGCTGTTGGCGGATTTTATGGCGAACATCGACACTGACGTTATCGGCAAGACGATCGCAGGCGACAACACGGTCGACAACCGGGAGCTGATTGCGGTCAACGAGAAGATCAGGGCGCACCCGGTGGAGATCGTGGGCAAGAAGCTGCGTGGCTACATGACGGCGATGAAGCGTATCGTCTGAGGATCTCAGGCGCTGGAACATGTGTGGGGCCCTTCGGGGCCCTTTTTTATGGTGATGGTTGTTCGGGGCAGGCTTTGGTGCGTGCCGGGATCAGGGGCGTGGCGGACGCTGGTTCGTGCCGGGATCGGGGGAGTGGCGGGATCAGGGGCGGGGCGGACGCTGGCACCCATGGGGCTTGCCGGGAACCGCTACGAGCACGTCCGTGTGCGCTTGGCGACGGCCATCCATGGCCGTCGACATTCCCGGCAAGCCCCACGGGCGCCAACGTCCTTCGCGCGGAAGGATGGTGCATTGAATGGGCTGGGAAAGTGCCAGCTTGTGGCTACAGGGTGAGCTTATCGCTGTGCTATTGGTCACCTAGGCCCTGTCGAATAAGCTTGCCACCGCTCAACGGTTCAAATCGCAGAACGCGAGGGCCGCAAGGGCCGGGCGGGAATGTCGACGGCCATGGATGGCCGTC
>CAXIDF010000032.1:0-4701 GCA_964022665.1 uncultured Halieaceae bacterium | reverse complement strand
AGATCGTGGCGCCACAGCTGTACATCGCCGTCGGTATCTCCGGCGCGATCCAGCATCTGGCCGGCATGAAGGACTCCAAGGTGATCGTCGCGATCAACAAGGACGAAGAAGCACCGATCTTCCAGGTAGCCGATTACGGTCTGGTAGCGGACTTGTTCGAAGCCGTACCTGAGTTGGAGAAGCTGGTCTAATCCAGTCGCTTCACTTATAAAGGGCCCGGTCGTATGACCGGGCTTTTTTATGCCCGGCTTTTTTGAAAATTGGAGAACCGTGCCATGGACCTGCGCCCTTGGACCGCACTGCTGGGTATCACACTGTTGCTGCCGACCCTGTCGCTGGCTGCCGGTAAATGTGATCGTCTGGTGATTACCGGCAGCCCGGATGCACCGCCGCTCTTATGGCGCGACCCGCAGGACCCCACGCACCTGATCGGTGCCACTGCCGATGTGTTGCAGCAAGTCGCCAGTGACCTGGGGCTGAAAATCGACCTGCTCTACGGCGGCAAGCGCACCCTGGCTTCGGATGAAGCACGCAGCGGACGCATGGATATGCTGGCCGATGCACCGCTTAATCTGGCGGAGCTGGACCACTTCGACTATATCCATCCGGCCCTGATGCAGACCGATTATCTGGTCTGGACGCGCAAGGATTCGGCGCTGGCCTATGCCACGGCCGCCGATCTTCACGGTCATAAAGGCGCCATTTCCGAGCGTGCGCGCCTAAGCCGTGAATTTGAAACCTTCGCCAATCAGCAACTGACCCTGCAACGCTTTCCCACGTTGACGCCTGCGTTTCAAAAGTTGTTGCTGGGGGAGGTGGAATATGTGCTGGCCGGTCGCTATTCCGGCACCGCCATGGCGCAGTCGCTGGGTATGAGCAGCGACCTGGTCGCCCGTGATGTGCCCGTCGATCAACCTGGCCTGTACCTGGCGATTTCCCACAACTCGGCCTGCAATGATCCATGGCTGCGCGGACAGCTGGCCAAAAAGATGACAGAATTGGCCGGGTCCGATGGGGTACAAGCCGCTCTGCAGCGCAATATCGAGCGCTGGAAGGCGCAACTGCAACAATCTGTCGGCACCCCAACAAAGTAGGGATTTTCAGTGACTCTTCGACCTCTTTTCGCGGCCCTCGCCGTTGTCGCTCTGGCGGGATGTGCAGCCGATCCTGCGCCGAATGAACAAATACGCCTCACCCAGCAAGCCCTGGAACAGGCCAGTGCCGTCGGCGCCAATGCCGATGAATCCCCCGAGTTGAAGCTGGCCGAGGACAAATTCGCCCAGGCCAAGGCCGATATGGCCGAGCAATCCTTCAAGGATGCGCGCATGCAAGCCGAACAGGCCGAGCTGGATGCGCGGCTGGCCGAAGCCAAAGTGCTGACTCGCAAGAGCCAGGAACAACTGAACGTGCTCAATACCCGTATCACGCGCCTGCGCAAGCAATTGCAATTGGGAGACGCCCAATGAGCCCGATGATCCGAGGTGTGAGCTGCGCAGTGCTGCTAGGCAGCGCGTTGCTGGGCGGATGTGCCAGCCACCCGAGTGGCGAGCAGGCCTTGCAACAGGCGGGGAGCGACTTTCAGAAGGTCAAGGAAGACGCCAATGTGTTGCGCATCGCGCCCAAGGACGTGATTCGCGCGGGTGAATCCCTGGCCCGCGCCGATCGCTTGTCCAGCTACTGGGGCAGCGGCGCCGACGTCGTGCACTACGCCTACTTGAGCCAGCGCTACAGCGCCATCGCCCGCGAACACACCGAACAGGCACTCAATGAAGAACGCGGCGCCAAGCTCGAACTGGAACGTCAGCGCCTGCAACTAGCCCTACGCGAAAGCAAACTGAGCAGCGTGCAGCAACAGGGCAAATGGCTCGAAGAGCAGATCGCCAGCCTGGCTACCACCCAGACCGATCGGGGCCTGGTGATGACCCTGGGCGATGTGCTGTTCGACACCGGCGAGGCGGAACTGAAAAACTCGGCCAACCGCACCGTGCTCAAGATCGTGCAATTCCTGCAACTGAACCCCAAGCGCGTGGTGCGCATCGAGGGTTACACCGACAGTACCGGTGGCGAGCAGGAAAACCTCAAACTGTCCCGTGACCGCGCGCAATCGGTAGCTGATGTGCTGGTAGACCTGGGCATCGACGAAAAGCGCATTCAGGTCGAAGGCTATGGCGACCAGTACCCGGTGGAAGCTAACGCTTCCGAGCGCGGCCGCGCGCAGAACCGTCGCGTAGAAATCGTGTTTTCCGATGCCAAGGGCCAACTGGGCGCCGCCCGCTAAAGCCTTACGCTGGTTAAAAATGTGGGATGGGGGCAAACCCCTACCCACATTTTTTTTGCACGAGCCTGAATATCCTCAGCGCCACCCTTACAGTTTTTGCTATCACTGCCCGTCGTGCTCGACTATTGTGGCAACTGTCCCCGTACACTTCTAAACTGTGCCGGTATGTTTCACACAAAAATAAAATGCCCGTGAAATCGAGTGCTGCGACATGACCAATCTCTTGCTGTACCAACGTATCGCTCAGCAACTGGCTGAGGATATCCGGCGTGGTGTCTATCAACCGGGCGAACGCGTGCCTTCGGTACGTAAGATGAGTTCCCAGCTCAATGTGAGCCACGCCACGGTATTGCAAGCCTATGCCAACCTGGAGGACCAGGGGCTGATCAGGGCGCGACCGCAGTCCGGTTACTACGTGCATCAAACCCCCGCGCTCACCGCGCCCACGCCGGATATCGCACGGGTGGAGCGCCCGGGGCTGGTCACGCGCAGCAGCATTATCCAGCAGGTTTTGGGCGAGTCGCGCCGCGAAGGTGTGTTCCCGTTGGGCGCTGCGGTGCCGAGCGTCGACTACCTGCCGGTGCGCGCCCTGCATCAGCAATTGGCCAAGGTCACGCGTTTCCAGAGCCCGCGGGCATTCAGCTATATGTTCAGCCCCGGCTTCGAGCCGTTGCGCCGCCAGGTGGCGATCCGCATGCGCGATGCCGGCGTGGTGGTAGACCCTTCCGAAGTGGTGATCACCCACGGGTGCGTCGATGCGTTGCAGATGTCACTGCGTGTGCTGACCCGCCCCGGCGACCTGATCGCGGCGGAATCCCCCACTTATTACGGCCTGCTGCAACTGGCGGACCTGCTGGGCCTGAAGGTCATTGAGATCCCCAGCGACCCGGCCACCGGCATGAGCCTGGAAGCCCTGCAACTGGCGGCCAACCAATGGTCGATCAAGGCGCTGGTGCTCACCACGCGGCTGAGTAATCCCTTGGGTGGCACCATGCCTGAGGAGCGGCAGAAACACCTGCTGCGGTTGGCTTCGGATTTCGATATCCAGATCGTCGAGGACGATATCTACGGCGAGCTGATGTTCGAGCTGGGCCGCACCAAGGCCCTCAAAGCCTATGACCGCCTGGACCGGGTGATCTATTGCTCCAGCTTCTCCAAAACCTTATCCCCCGGCGTGCGTATCGGTTGGATGATTGCCGGCAAGTACCAGCAGGAAATCCAACGTTTGCAGATGTTCAGCACCCACTCGGCCTGTAGCGTGACCCAAATGGGCGTGGCGGCATACCTGGAGAACGGCGGTTATGACAGGCATTTGCGCTACATCCGCCAGGAATACCGCAAGAACCTCAGTGCCTTCCAACTGGCGGTGCAGCAGTATTTTCCGGAAGGCACACAGATGACCCGTCCCACTGGCGGTTTTATCCTGTGGGTCAGTTTGCCCGGACGGGTCAATACCCAGGAACTGCATGTGCGTGCCTTGCAGCAGGGCATCAGCATCGCGCCCGGGTTGATCTTCAGTAACACCGAGCAGTTCAACCACTGCATCCGGCTTAACTGCGGTACGCCGTGGAACCGCGAGGCAGAGCGGGCGTTGATGACCTTGGGGATGCTGGCCAGTCAGTTGTGCCAGGAGACCGCCGCCGGATTTTAAGGCACGGCCGACATACACAATGGGCACATTGCCGATAGCTGGCTAATCACCGAGCTTGTCATGTTGCCCTCAACAGGCGAGCATGTGGCCTTCTGCCGTTAATGCTGTAGGCGATATGACCTCGATGTTCCGAGCTGTTTTGGTGATTGGCCTGTTAAGCCTGTGTAACGTCCCCACGCTGCTGGCGGCGACTCCCGTGAGCGAAAGCAAGCCCGCGGCGAGCGCACAGAACACTAAGCCGGCGCCGGCTAAGACGGCCGCTTCTGTGAAGAAAAACGCCGCCAAGAAACGCGCGGCGGCCAAAAAGGCCAAGTCTGCCCACGAAGTGGCCGAGACCAAACTGCCGCCGGCCCAGTTGGACCTGTCATTGCCTTCGGACATGGTCAGGCACTTGCAGCCGCTGGGCACCATGCCCCAGCCCAAGAGCGTGCCGTTGCTGCCGCCGATGTTCGCTGAGAAGCCCACCGACAATAGCGCTTTCCAGATTAACGGTCGCCTGCTCAGCAACGAAATGCGCCTGCAATTGCGCAACGAAGAGCGGCGTGATGTTGAGGGCGCGGCGCTGGATTTCGAATTCAAGCAGTAAACTTTTCCTACCAAGTGACTCGACGTTTCGACCATCTGTCGCAGACTGGTCAGTCACTTTCTTTTTGTGTGAAAAACCGCTGTTGGACCATTTTAAAACGGCTGTTTAAGGGCGTACTCTAGCCCGGCCATCCTATTGAGTCGTCGAGGACCTGCTGGTCATGAAATGCCGTGAAGGCTGTGGCGC
>CAXIDF010000031.1:0-5213 GCA_964022665.1 uncultured Halieaceae bacterium | reverse complement strand
AGCGCCACTTTCTCAAAGATATTCATGAGGTTGGGGAATTTTCAGGGGCGACTAACTTAAATCTCGCCCCTGAGATTCGACGCAAAACTGGTCTGCCACCTTGCAACAGGGCCCACGGGTCGCTTTCCGCAAGCGGCGTGGGCTGCGGCACTGAACGCATGCGAACGATCAAATGCGTGGCTCCTAATTCGAAAGCAGACGGGCGGACCCTTACGTAGACCTTTGGACGGCCGTTCGCGTACGATCATTTGCGTGACGTCGGATTCGTCATCGTTGGTGGGTCGGGGATGCTGATAGCCGGGGGTTGCGGATGAATTTTGCGGTGGCTGTGTTTTCGTTCAACCGGGGAACGCATCTCCGTAATTGCCTGCATTCGATCGAGCAGGGATGGCCAGGTGTGTCGCTCCATCTCGTCGACGACGGGAGCGATGATCCAGAGGTCGCTCAGGTGTTGGCCGAGTACGCGAACCGGGCCCAGGTGGAGCGGGTCGACGTGCTCAACAAGTCCAAGAACGGCAACCTTTACCGCAACATGCAGCGGGTCTACGAGCGTCTGTCGGACGACACCCTGCTGGTCTGTCTGCAGGACGACACACAGTTGACCCGAACAGTCACTGACGCCGACCGCGCCGAGATCGTCGACTATCTGGACGCGAATCCCGGCTCGGCGATTTTGTCGCCGGCGTTTCAGCGAGGCACCATCAGCGCGCGCGCGCTCAGCGACCTTCAGTACGACTCCGCGCATCACATGTACTTCTTCAATCGGCCCAGTCCCAAGGTGGCCGGCATGCATTATTCTGACGTTGCGATGTTTCATGTCGGCCGTCTGCGTCAGGCTCAGTGGCGGTTCATCGAGGACGAGTTCGCCAACGACAAGCAGGCGCGCGATCTGTTTGGGAAAATGGCCTATCTGCCCTGCCCGTGGGCGATGTGGGTGCCGAATGCGCCAGCCTATCGCAATCGCGCAAAGACGCTCGCCTGGAGACTCGGCGAACGCTGGAGCCGTAGTGGTTTGTATCCGTTCGAATTGATGGCCTCAGCCAAGGTCGATGCCATGCGTGTGCGTGATTTTGAAGCCGACAAACCGGTTGCCGATCGATTTCTCACACTTGCTGGCGGGCGCGAACTGCCACACCCGTGGGCCTATGATCCGCTGAAACGGTGGCGGATTCTGCGGCGTCTCAACGAGTTCGAGGAGTGGATCAAGCGCGTTCGCAAAGCGCTGGGGTTTTGATGGCCGACGCCTTGGTACCACTTCAGGTGGTCATCACCTCCTACAACCGCGGCCGCTTTCTGGCGCACTGCGTCGACACGGTCGAACATTGCCTGCCCTACGCGCACGTCAGCATCCGCGACGACGAAAGCGATGACCCCGAAACCCTGCGGGTGCTGGACCGACTTGAGGCCCGACACACCGTGCATCGCGCCTCTGGTCGCGGCAACGGCAAGCACGGCGGGCTTTACGGACACATGCAGGCAGCGCTGGAGGCTGCCGAGCCGGACGCCCCGCTGATGTACCTGCAGGACGACGTGCAGGTGGTTCGGCCGGTACCGCTGTCGGAAATTGCTGCGTTGGCGGCGTTGTTCCAGACCGAACCCACACTGGGCTTTGTCAGTCCCGCGTTTATCCCGGTTTCGGGCGAAGGTCGTTCCCCGGACAGCGATTTTGACTTCACGCCGGAAACCGGAATGTTTTGGCCAGAGGCCAGCCGTCGCAGTTCGGGCGTGTACTACTCCGATATCAACGTCTGTCTGCCCGCTCGTCTGAGAAATGTCGGTTGGCAGTTCGCGTGCCGTGAGCCCGAATGCGATGCGCTGGCGCGGCAGCATTTCCGCAACATGGCCATCCCTGCACTGCCGTTCGTGGCATGGTTGCCACTGGTGCCCGCTTACCGTGGAAAGCGCAAGACTTGGGCGCTGCGTCGGGCCGAGCAGCAACGCAATGCCGGCTTTCATCCTTACCGTTTGCTGACGCCTGCCGATACCGAGCGCCTGCGCGCGCGGCAGCCCCTGTCGCCGCCCTGGGCAGAAGCCATGTTGACCCTGCGGGACGCTGCGCTACCGCATCCATGGCATCACAACTCGTTGCAAGGGCGCCGCTGGCTCAAGCGGCTGAATAATGCGGAAGCCGCTCTGGCGCGGTGGTTTCGCTGGGGGCAGCCTTGAATGTGTCGGTCATCATTTCCACCTATAACGCACCGGCTTGGCTGGAAAAGGTGCTGTGGGGGTACGCCCATCAAACCCATCGCGATTTCGAGATCATCATCGCTGATGACGGCTCGAGCGATGACACGCGGGCGTTGATCGAGCGCGTTGCGCCGACACTGGATCAGTCGGTGATTCACGTGTACCAGCGGGACGATGGATTCCGCAAATGCCGCATCCTCAACAAGGCCATTCTGCATGCGCGGGCAGACTATCTGCTGTTCACCGACGGTGATTGCATTCCGCGCGCCGACTTCGTGGCCAGCCACGTCGCAAAGGCGGCCCAGGGGGCCTACCTTTCGGGGGGGTACTGCAAGCTCACCTTGCCTGCCAGCAAGGCCATCGCGCGCGATGACATCGCGCGCGGCGACTGTTTCCGCGTGCCGTGGCTGTTGGAGCACGGACACCGCCGACAGCGCAAAGACCTAAAGCTGTCGGCCGACCCCGCCCTGGCACACTGGTTGAACAGGCTCACTACCACTCGCTGCAACTTCAAGGGCTCCAACGGCTCCGCCTGGCTTCGGGATGTGGTGGCCGTCAACGGCTTCGACGAACGCATGGCTTACGGCAGCGAGGATCGCGAGTTTGGCGTTCGCCTCCGAAACGCTGGCATCGACGCCCGGCATGTCCGTTACACCGCCATCTGCGTACATCTCGATCATGGCCGCAGCTATGAAAATCCCGATCGTTATGCGTGGAATCGGGCACTGCGCAAGTACAACGAAAAGCACGGGGTTCGACGCACCGAATACGGCTTGGTGCAACTCATCCAGGCAGGCTTTCAGCCGTCAGTTGTGGGTCTCGCCACAACATCCGGGCTGCTTTCCAATGCTTGAGATGGCTGTAGCGCAACGTGTACCCGAGCAGGATGAGTCCAACCCACCCGTCCCGCCAGCCACCGCGGATCAGGTAGGACTTCACTAATGCCCCCAGCGGGCTTGGCAGCAGACTGTTGAGCAGGTGGGGCAGTGCCCGCCAGCGGGACGCATGCTGTCGTTGCTGCAGCCGCCGCACCAAGCCTAACGCGGCCAAATCGGTATATCGCTGCAGCTTGAGCTCGATTTCAGCGTGTGTCTCGAACGTCTTGTGCGTGAGGCGTCCGTCGAGCTGTCCGACAGGTTGTGGCGCCACCAGACTCTCGTGTACCAGTTTGTCGGTTTCCCAGTAGCACCGTCGGCGGTCATACAGACGGGGCAGCCGGTCGGGACAGCGGACGGGGTACACCACCCGCACTGGCGTATTCAAAACCTCCCAATCGCGAGTCACCCAGTAGGCGCTATGGGTGAGGCCCTGCGCCACCCGTGCCTGAATCGACGCTACCAGCGAATCGTCTGGCACTTCGTCACAGTCGCAGTAAAAGATGTAGTCGTGGCGGCAGGCCGCTGCCGCCAACTCGCGTTGTCTGCGGAAATCCTCGAAAGGGTGATGCAACACGCGAGCTCCGCTGTCCTCCGCGATTGCCAGCGTCCGATCTGTGCTGCCACTGTCCACCACCACTACCTCCGCGGCGAAGCGCCAGCATTGCTGCAGGATGCGCTCCAAGTACCGTTCGGAGTCGAGCGTTAGCACATAGGCGGAAACGGGTTGCAGCATTGGGGAGGACCTCAGTGGTCAACTGTTGCTCATTGATCTTCGCTGAGCGAGGTTGCCACAGCGACCAATGGTCGCGTGTGGATTACTGTGAATTGATTTCGTTGCAACAGCTTGCCGCTGGCGAGACATCACCATTGGGGGTCTCTCCCAGACCCATGGCGCGAGCCGCCGTGCGTGCCGCGAAATTGCGCTTGGAGCATTGATCAGTGTGCCGAGACGGCAAGCTTGAACCACCGCTATCCGCGGTCCTTGGTCTGACGAATGCGCTGCCGCAGGGCGGCCATGCGCCCACCGGCGCGGTAGCGACCCTTGGAAATATGGCGAATGCGCTGCACCCCAGGAATGTCCAGAGGCACACCCTGTGTGCCCAGCAGCCAGCGATAGGTGCGGTCTTCGTAGCATTTGCGCCAGTGGTCGGCGCCGGCCTTGTAGGCCTGGATTGCGTCGCAGTAGCCCACCGCCCGCGAGACATCCCCGTGTGCGATCTGCAACGGGCCGGTGGCGCGGGAGACCGTGCGGGCCTTGAATTCGGCCGGCGTGCTGGCCAGTTCCAGTTCGGACGCGCCCTGGGCCAGCCGGGCGTCATCATCGGCCAGCAGCGAGGTGCAATGTTCCACCTGCGGATAGACCAGCGCGTCGGTCCGGCCCTGCAGTTTTTCGGCCAGCGCGTCGAGGCAGCCCTCGCCGAAGACCAGATCGCAGTCGGTGAACCAGACCCAGTCGGCCTCGGTGGCGAGCGCCGCCTGATTGCGCCCGATGCAGCGGCGCATCAACTGGCTGGGCGGCAGAACCTGCCAGTTCCAACTCACGCCCGGCACCTTGTGTTCGGCAAAGAACGCCAACAGTACGGCGGTGGCCGGGTCTTCGAGCGCGTGAAAAACCGTCACCCGCACATCCATCTGCCTGGGCGGGTGCAACACCAGCGAACTGAGCTGGTAGCGCAGCAGGTGCGCGTAGTTCCAGCAGTGGCTCACCACTTCCAGTCTCAGGCGGCCGGTCGCGGCCCGGCGCTGCGGGGGCGGCGCAGGGGCAAACCAGCGTGCCGGGATCAGACCACTGGCGGCGAGGCGGAAGAAATGGCGGCTGATGGCATACCAGGCGCTGTCGGGTCGAGGCGGTGGGGCGAGCACCGGCGGGGCGGCTTGGGCGTCGAGCAAAGGCGTCTGCTTGAGAGAGGCGAACGCTTTAGTGCCACATTGCTTGACAGGGTTCGGTAAGTCTTTCGTTAAGGTTTTGTTATGGCGGACCGAATCCCACCTCAAAACTGCTGCCCACGCCCATCCGGCTGCGGGTTCGCAGGGTCCACCCCAGGTGCGTGCAGATGCGCTTGACCAGGAACAGCCCCAGACCATAGCCGTCGCTGTGGGCGCTGCGGGCGCGGCGGTCGAAGATCTGGTCCAGCGCTTTCGGGTCGA
>CAXIDF010000030.1:0-16945 GCA_964022665.1 uncultured Halieaceae bacterium | reverse complement strand
GCCGAAAGCCACGGTCGAGTCCAGATTCTTGGCGGCTCGATACACCCAGGAGCGCTGTGCGCGATTGAAGGGCAGTTCTTCCCTGTCCTGGGCGAAAAAATACTGGCGGAAAAACTCACCAATGAACTCGAAGAAATAACGGAATCGGCCGAGCACTGGGTAGTTGCGGCGGATACTGTGGGTGGTCTGGCGAACGTCGACAATGTACATCCAGCAGACCGCAACCACCAGCCCCAACAACCCGAGCGCAAAAATGAAGGCGAAGGCGTCCAGAAAACCGGCGGTAAAGTGTTTCAGGGTTTCCATGCGCTGCCCTTTTTCTGTGCAGGTTTAAAGGTACGTTATTTGCCCCGTGTGGAGCAATGGCCTTGATGGCTCCACACGATAAAGCGGGCGCGGAGTGCGGCCGCGGCGCGTTGTGACTCACGCAGCGGGGGCCGGGGGGGCGGCATGGACTTGCTGTGCTCCAGAGTGGCGAGCTCCGTCACGTGGCCATCGGCGATGAGCTTGTCCAGCCCAGCCTGCAGGCGGTTCGGTCTGAGCACCTGCAGGTCGAGCACGCCGACAGCGGCGCCACTGCTCAGTGCCTCGTAGAGCATCGCGGCGCTATCCGCGGTCACCCAGATAACGCCGCATTGATCGTACTGCGCCCTCAGGTGTGCGAATGACGTTTCAGCTGCGGGGAGCACGTGGCACCGGTCGTCTTGCAGCGTGCTCAGCATGGGCACGAAGTCATCCGGCGTGCGACGCGATGTCGCGATCTGCCAGTTGACGTCGGGCAGGTTGCAACGCAGGCGCTGAATCTGCTCTACGACCTGCTCTGCGTCCCAGTGGAAGTGGCGCGATGGCCCACCGATCAGTATCAGTCCCCGTGAGGGGTCTACGTGGGTTGCGGGTCGCAGGGGGTTGAGCGGCCCACGGGTGATGATATTCCGGCGTGACATCTCCAGCCCATCATGTTCCGGTACGATGCAGGCATCGAACAGCGGGCGCAGCATACCGGGGTTCATCAGGGCAACCAGTTTGCCGCCATGCCACCAGCGTGCTTTCAGCCCCGCCCAGTGGGTGCGCCTGCCACACACCAGAATCAGCTCGGGCCGGGGGAGGTCTGCGGCACCAGATCGGTAGGGAAGCCAGTATACGGCCGCGTTTTGTTGCTCCTGCAGTGCTCTCGCGAGGCCTTCCAGTTGCCGCCTGTGACCGCTTGTGGCGTCGTGTATACACCAGACAACGCGCGGCCAGCTACGTCCCTGCTTCCTGCGGCTGGTCTCCTGCGGTAGTGGCGTGTGCCTGGCGGTCCTCAATATGGACACATGTGGCTCCCGGTGGCTGGCAAAAATTCTCCGGGCTCCAGATTAGCGCTGCAGACGCCGAATGTAGACGTTAAATAACAAAAAAGTGGGAAAAACCCTGTGTTTGTCTAGCGCAGCCGGTTTCCCCAATGGCGGCAGCGCAGCGCGTTGAAACGGTCCTTTATTTCCCGCCGCTGCCGTTTCCAACGGTCCATCTGGCTTGCGGAGGCGCCGTGCTGTCGGCGATCGTCCAGGCGTTCTATCTGTTGCTGCAATTGACGGCAGAGCTGCAGGCTGGCGTCCGGCTCCTGCCCCTGTGACAGCGCCGGCAGCAGGAGCAGCAGAGCGAACGGCGCGGCGCGGCGGCCACGCCTGAGCGTGCCCCGCAAGGCCGCAGGTAAATAGCACTCGCATGATTCTGTCATGGCGTTTTCCTCCTGGGTGGTTTGGTCTGCACAGTGTAGGTGCGGCTGCGTGTCGCCACTGCGGTGTGGGCGTATTTGACGGAAGGCGACCGCGTTGTGACGCGCAGCGCGATAGCGCAGCTGGGCCAAACTGGTATGCTTGCGCGATGGGGCGGGTAACGTTTGCGAGTGTGGCAGGAGTGGCAGAGATGCTGACGGCGGTTTCCAGGAATTTTGTCAACCGGGTGAGGCCTCTGGAGGCGTTCATGTCCGTGCGCCGCCTGATTGCCAACCCGGATGCCACCGAAGAGGTTTTCCGTGTTATCGAAGCACTCAAGGGTGACAGTATTACCCGGGCGGTAGCGCGGTTGCGGAATGCGCCAGGGGGGCGCAACCTGCTGGCCTCCCGCGCGCAGATTCTGCCCCTGCTCTGTGACCGCGAGCGCTTGCGCGCTTTGCCCGAGGGTACCGTGGGCCGCGCTTACCTTGAGCTCATGGAACGCCAGGGTATCAGCGCGCAGGGGCTGGTGGCGGCCAGTGCCTCCGATCACCGTCACACGGCACTCACGGCGGACGAACAGTGGCTCGCAGACCGCTTGCGTGACATACACGATCTGCAACACGTGCTGACCGGGTACGGCCCCGATCCCCTCGGCGAACTTTGTCTTTTGTCCTTTATGACGACGCAAACCTACAACCGGGGCATTGCATTCATTGTGTTTATGGCACGGCGCAATGCGCGCAAGCGTTTTCCCGGCATAGATCTCGACGCCTGTGTGGAGGAGGGCGCCGCGCTGGGTCGCGCATGCCGCTGGCTGCCTGCCTTGCGCCTGGAGGACCTGCTCGGCGAGCCCCTGCAGGAGGTGAGAGCGCAGCTGGGCATGCCTGAGCCGCAGCGCTACTGGCAAGCCCGCGCCAGCTTTGCCTGAGCGGTTTACCTTGACCCACGCGCGAACAGCTCATTAAACTTAACCGCGGTATAAAAAACATTTAAACGCTGAGGTTGTCACGGTGTTCACTCTGTTTGAGGTATTTGGCGCATGATCCGTGCGCAGCACTGGCCCTGGTTGCAGCTTGTCGTCGCCTTTCTGATCCAGGCCACAGGCACAGGCGCCCTGAGTTATTCCTACAGCGTGATTGCGGTACCCCTGGCCGAGACCTACGATGCCAGTCGCATGACGCTGATGCTGGGGCTCACCTGCATGACACTGGGGGCCGGCATGGTGTCGCCGCTGGCGGGAGTCGCAATTGATCGCCTGTCGCTGCGCCTGATCATCATCTTCGCGATATTGATGACGGCCACGGGGTTTGTGGCCCTATCCCTCACCACCGCGATGTGGCAGGTGCCGGCCATTTACGGCCTGATCTTCTGTTTTGGCTACGTGCTGTTGGGGCCGCTCTCGGCCTCGACTTTGCTGGCTCGCTGGTTCACTCGTAACCGTGGGCTGGCACTGGGCATTGCAGGCGCGGGCACGTCGTTCGGCGGGTTCCTGTTTCCGCCGCTGATTACCTGGCTTACCGAGTTGCTGGGCTGGCGGCTTGCGCTGCAGGTTTTCGCAGGTGTGATCGCTCTGATTGCCGTTCCCGTGGCACTGTTGGCGGTGGACCGCCCGGCGAGCAAAGGTTACACCCCACCCGCTGATGGCGCCGCCGCGCATGAGGCACACAGCGGTGAACGCTTCAATTCCACCGATGCGATCCTGCGCCACCGCGGTTTCTGGCTGATCGCCGTGTCGGTGGGTTTCATGTTCGCCGCCTTCACTGCGACGGTGGGCAGCCTCATGCCTTTCATTCTTGATACCGGGGCAACGCGCGAGCAGGGGGCCATGTTGATTGCCAACCTGGCGCTGGCAGCGGTGCCGGGCACCTTGCTTTTCGGCTGGTGCGCCGACCGCTTCGATGTGCGCATTGCCCTTGCGGCGATCATGGTATTGATGGGGATTGGTCTGGCACTGTTCTGGGGACAGCCGGATACGTCGAGGTTGGTTGCGGGCAGCCTGATTCTGGGCCTCGGGGGTGGCGGCATGTTACCGGTGTGGAGCTCCCTGCTGGCGCAGGTCTACGGCGTATTGAACTATGGCCGGGTCATGGGGCTGATGGCGCCGGTATTGCTGCCCTTCAACTTGCTGACGCCGCCGCTGGCAGGCTGGGTGCGCGATATCAGTGGTTCCTATGACCTGGCGTTCATGGGGTTTGTTTTGCTCTTGCTGCTGGCTGTTGCGATGATTCCATTGATCGAGCGCAGTGGTTCCACGTCGCGACACGCCTCAGCTGCCGAGGGGTAAACCACGACTGGTATCAGCCGGTCGCCTGAGCGCCGCTGGTGCCATCGCTCGATGTGGCTGCCTCGGCCGGGCTCTGGCCCGCATTGATGGCGTCGACCACCGACTGCGCGTTGCGTATTGCCCCCTCGATATATCCCACCCCGGTACAGTCGCCCGCCTCGTGCACAGCAAAACCATGCTTGCGCAATAGCTGCGCCACGCTGGAGTCGCCGCTGGCGCCTTTCGCCACGATCACCTGCTGCGCTTTCACCCGCTGTTCGTTGCCCGCGGCGTCTGCGAAAGTCACGGCATCTGCTTCGATACAAATATTGGTTGCGGAGGGCTGCAGGACCGCTCCGTGCTCACGCAGTTCCGCCAACAGGCGCATGCGGCGCACAATGGGCAGGCCTGCGCCAAAGCGCGGCGCCTCGTCGACTACGGTAACCACGCGGCCGCGCTCGAGCAGAAACTCAGCCAGTTCCACCCCGACCAGCTCACCGCCAATGATGACAATATGCTTGCCCAGCGGCATCCAGGCGTGGGTCAGCTTGCGTACGAGGTCCAGATTGGCGCTGAGGCCGGTGGCCGCGCCGATGCGGGTAGCCATACGCGTGAGGCCTGACGTGCGGGATTTGAGTCTGGCCGAGCTCTCCCCGAGGATCAGCTTGCGCATGTCATCGCCACTGAAGACGTGGTGCTGCTCGTTCCCGGGAATGTCCGGCAGGTCGCGTTTGGCCCCGGTGGCGACGATGACAGCGTCTGCGCCCAGTGAACGCAGCAACTCGGGTGTAGCCTCGGTGTTCAGGCGCAGGTCAACATCCGCCTGGCTCACTTCCCGGCGCAGCCAGTTCAGGAAGCGCTGGTTGGGTTCGTAGGCCAGCGACGCGAACTGCAAGGTGCCCCCGAGCCGCGGACCGCGCTCCAGGAGCGTGACCTTGTGCTGATCACGCGCAAGCAGGCGCGCTGCTTCCATGCCGGCGGGGCCGCCACCCACAACAACGATATGAAGCGGGGTGCTGGAGCGGGGACGCGCGATACGCAGGTGCTCCACCCCGACATCCGCATTGACCGCGCAGCGCGTGGCATCCCCGGTATAGATGGCGCTGGCGCAGGTGATGCAGTAGACGCAGGGCCTGATCGCTGCGATGTCGCCTGCCGCGAGCTTGTTGGGCAGCGCCGGGTCGGCCAGAAGCTTGCGGCCCAGACCGAGAAAATCGAAAGTGCCCTTTTTCAGTTCCGCCTCACCCACGTCCAGCTCTATGCGCCCGGAGGCGATCAGCGGAATCTTCACGACCTGCCGCAGGGCGGCGGTGGCGGGCAGATTGGCCCCGGGAATTTGCGGGATATTGGATTCCGAGTGCAGTTTGCCGTAGGCGGTTTCATGGTAGGAGCTGACTGTGATGGCATCGGCACCTGCCTGTTCGACCAGTTGCGCTGTACGCTTGGCATCCTCGAGCGTAATCCCGCCTTTTTTACCAACTTCACGCGAGTCGAGTTTTACCCACAGCGCGAAATCTGCCCCCACTTCAGCGCGCACCGCATGGATGACTTCCAGTAGCAGGCGCGCACGGTTTTCCACACTGCCACCGTAGGCGTCGGTGCGGGTGTTGGTTTTCGGGGAAATGAACGAGGACAGTATATAGCCGTGTCCACCATGGATCTCGATGCCGTCGAAGCCAGCCTGTTTGGCGCGCCGTGCGCCCTCGGCAAACTGTTGCACGACAAGTGCCATATCCGTCTGTTCCAGCACCTTGATCTGCGGCGGGCTGCTCATGCCCGCAGACATTTTCGCCAGTTCTTCGGGCAGGAAGTAGCTCAGGAAATCCGCATCCTTGACCGGGGTGGGCATCGCCGGCGCCCAGAGTGGATGCCCGTCCCGTGCGCTGTCCCCCGCGACCAGCCCGCCGTGGTGTAGCTGCACGGCGGCCTTGGCCCCGTGGCGGTGCACGGCTTTGGCCAGCTTCTCCAGGCCCGGTAGAAAGCGGTCTTCGGAAATGCCGACCTGCCAACGCTGCACCCGGCCCACAGGCAGAGCCACGCCGGTGGCGCCGGTAATCACCAGGCCAACACCGCCGCGCGCCTGTTCCTCGTGATAGGCAATCAGTCGGTCACCGGCGCTGCCATCGCTCTCGGCGAAGTTGACCCCCATGGCGGTGACGATCATGCGGTTTTTCAGTTCAAGCGCACCGATTCGGGCGGGGGACAGAAGTGTGGGGTACTGCGATGTGCTCATGCGGGGTCTCCGTGCGCTGTTATTCAGCTGGTGCGCTGCCACAGCAAGGTGGGCACGTAGCCCTGGGCGTTGGCGGCGGCGGTCAGCGTCAACTGATGGTTGTCCAGGTGGTAGGTTCGCGGGAAAACGGCGCCGGCCCAGCTCAATACGGAAGCCCCCTGTACGAAATGCGTCACTTCGCTGCGGGCTTCCTTGACCTCGAAGCGTCCGAAGTAGCTGGAATAGCACCCATAGGAAAGGGCCAGGTCCGGTGTCACGCCGGCCGGCAGATCGTCGGCTGAAGGGGGAGCGGCGCCAGGTTGCATCAGGTGCACCGACAGCTCACCGCCTGTGCCATAGAACAGCAGGCCACGCGGTGTGAGCCCCATGGGGTGGAGGGTGGAACCTTCTGCTGTGGCCAGCGTGTAGGACACCAACTCCCAGCAGCCTGCCAGTGCTTGCGCGTCACGCATCGTGGTATTGAACCTGTGCTCAGCGGGTCGATTCTGCCAGCATACTTCATTAGGTAGCGGGCTCAGGTCTTCCCGTCGCCGGCGGGGACGCAACATGCAGCGGATACCAGCTATTTGTACCGCGCTGCTGTGCCTTCCCAGTCGTCGTTGTTTCTGCTAGCGCCCGCGCTGAGGCGCGGGGTACAGTGAGATTATTAATAAGCATAATTTTTATTACTGGAGGTTTTGCCCATGCGTCATATCTCGTCCGTATCCCTACTGGCATCGTCGATTGCCCTGGCCATCAGCGGCGGCGTTGCGGCCCAGGAAAACCAGCGCAATATTGCGCTGGAAGAAATCATCGTCACGGCGCAGAAACGCGAGCAGAACCTGCAGAGTGTGCCTATCGCGGTGACGGCGCTCAATGCGCAAACTCTGAACATGTTCCGCGTGACCAACACCGAGGACCTCAGTAATCTCGCGCCCAACTTGAACATCCAGAACCAGGGCCGTGGCACGGTACCCCAGATCAATATTCGGGGTGTGTCCTCAGGGGTGTCGGCGGCTGAGGTGGATCCGAAGATCGCCACGTATCTCGACGGCGTGTACATCGGGCGCACCATTGGGTCAATCTTCGACATGGCCGATATCGAGCGTGTGGAGGTCCTGCGCGGCCCGCAAGGCACGCTGTTCGGTCGCAACGCCACGGGTGGTGCCATCAGCATAACAACCTCAGCGCCTACCGGCGAGTTTGGTCTGTCGCAGGACGTTTCAGTAGGTAACCTCAATGCACAGCGGTTTCGCACGATTCTGAACCTGCCGTCCATGGGGCCCTTGAGCGTCAAGCTGAGCTACCTGTATGACAAGAACGACGGCTATTCTGACAACCTGATCGCCGGGCGCACACTGGACTTGCGCCTGCGCAACCCCGATATGGGCGTGCTCACCTACGCCGAGAACCTCGGCAGCAAGAATGTCGAGGCCTTCATGCTGGCCGCCAACCTCGATTTCGACACGGTGACCGTAGACTATCGCTTCGACTACACAGACAGCGTGACCGTCGGAGCGCCTGTGCAGCAGGTGGGCATTATCGGTGCGACAGCGCCGCTGGTTGGCGGGATCAACCAGTTCCAGCCGTTGTACGGCGGTATTACCAACCTGAGCACAACGCCCCTCAAGGACGTTGCTGCCGCGACCAGCGAAGAACCGCTGTTGATTCAGGGCCATAACATTACCCTGAGCTGGGAGATCAACGACAACCTGAGCCTGAAGAGCATTACTGCCTATCGGGAAATGGACCAGCGCCCGGCGATCTACGACCTGGGCGCCACCGGCGGCTGGAAGTTCAGCGCTGCACAGCTCGGTGCGCTGTTGCAGGGTGATGTCGGGGGCATTCTGGCCAACCCGCCCGGCCCCAACGACTCGCTGTTTACCCTGTTGACCGCGCGCTCGCTCAAGCAGGAGCAGTTCAGTGAAGAGCTGCAGCTAACCTGGGCCACCGACAACTACACCCTGGTGGGCGGCGTGTTCTACTTTCAGGAAGAGGCAGAAGCACGCAACGTACTCGGTGTGCTGCAGCCGGTTGCCAATGGTGTCGTGATTCCCACGCCCTTTGACGCCATTTTCGGCAGCGGCGTCAACTCAACCGACACCGACAACAGTTCCTGGGCGGTATTCGCCGAGGGTACGTTCCACGCCACCGAGAAACTCGACGTGACTGTGGGTATTCGGCGTACGGAAGACGAGCGTGAAATCGACCTCGTGGATATCAGTGCCACATCGGGTGGCGGCAACCTCGGCGAAGGGCTGTACACGCTTGAATACGGCGAGACCAACTACAACGTCGTACTCAGCTACAACTGGGCGGATGACGTAATGACCTACGCCAAGGTGAGCACGGGTTTTGTGGCCGGCGGTATTCTCAACGGTATCTCCTATGATCCCGAGTCCATTACCAACTACGAGCTGGGCCTGAAGTCGCAGTTTATGGATAATCGCCTGCGCTTGAACGCCGCGGCCTTCTTCATGGATTACGAAGACCTTCAGGTGCAATTGTTCAAGGATGGCGTGCAGAGCTTCGAGAATGCCGGGCAGGTGGAAGTGACCGGTGTCGAGCTGGAACTGGACGCGATTCTCGGGGAAGGCCTGACCCTGAGCACCACGCTGGGCGCTTATGATTACGAGTACAAGGAGTACATTCGCGACGGTATAGATGTAGCGGATCAGGTGCGCCCAATACGTGCGCCGGACTTCAATACCCGTATCTCGCTGCAGTATGACTTTGCCCAGAAAGTAGCGGGTGGCGCGCCCTTCATGCGCCTGGACAGCCGCTACCTGGCAGAGGGTGAGAACACGGCATTCGCCAGCGGCTTCCCCGAGGCTGACCGTCTGTCCCAGCGCGAGGCCTACTGGTTGTTGAATGCGCGTGCCGGTGTGATGGAGATTCCCATGGGCTCCGCGGTCAGCAGCGTATCGTTCTGGGTGAAGAACCTGCTGGACGAAGATGAGATCAACGTCTTCGGCAACGAGGTCATCAACATGACCGCGCAGTACAACATGCCGCGCACCTACGGCATCGACTTCAACATCACCTTCTAGGGTAGTCTGGCAGGTCGGCCTGTCCCGTTCCCGGGGCAAGGTTGACCGTTCAAGGCGGCACCCGGTGAATAGCTGGCGGCCGCCTTGACGTCCCTACGGGGCAGGGCTTGCGGCTATCTGCTGTGGCCCCCGCACCAGGCGCCCCGGAAGTGCTCCCGTTGCCTGCCCGTTGTGCTGCACCACCTGGCCGTTGACCAGCGTGGCAGTGTAGCCGGTGGCACCCTGGTGCACCCTGCGCCCGTTGGCCGGCAAGTCGTACTTTATGCGCGGTGGCAAGAGGGTCAGCGCAGCAAAGTCGATGATGTTGATGTCGGCTCGATACCCCGGCCGCAGCAGGCCGCGGTCGTTCAGGCCGACGGCAGCCGCGGTATCATGGGTGAGACCCCTGATGACTTCCGGCAGTGCCAGTCGCTCACCTTTGCAGCGGTCGCGTGCCCAGTAGGTGAGCAGGTGCGTGGGCAGGCTGGCATCACAGAGAAACCCCAGGTGGGCACCGCCGTCCCCCAGCCCGTAAAGGCTATGTGGGTGACGAAGCATGGACAACGCAGCATTCAGGGTGCCATCGGCGAAGTTGACCACGGGCAACATCAGCACGGCCTGGCCGTCCTGTTCCAGCATCAGGTCATAGGCACAGGCGGCAGGGCTTATACCCCGGCGCGCCGCAATGGCGCTGACGCGCTGTGTGGCGTCGGGCTCGTAATCGGGCTGTTCACCCAGTGGATACATGAGATCCCAGCTGCGCAGCAGCATCTCTCCCGGGAAGTCGGATGGCTCTGGCGTCTCTTCAATGATCTGTGCGCGCACGGCGGGGTCGCGCAGCGCGGCGCGGCGCTCTGCAGGCGCCAGCGCGAGCAATGACTTGAATGTGGGTGTGTAGCTGAAAGGGTTGAAGCTGGCTTCAAAGCCCATGAGGATGCCGACCGGCCTGCCGCTGACCTGCGCCTTGATCTGCAACCCGTCCTGCTGACAGTCTTCAATCCAGTCGAGCACGGTGCGCCATTTGTCCGGCGCGTTGTGCCACTGCATTACCGTCAGCGAGAGGGGGCGTCCGGTTTGTTCCGCAACCCGCCGCAGCATGGCGAGCTCGGCATCAATATCAGTGAAATCCGATACCAGTTGCAGCACGCCGCGCCCGCTGTCGCGCAACGCCTGGCCGATGGCGACAAGCTCTTCCTCCGCGGCGTCCAATGTGAAGATCGGCGTTCCGTCGCTGGCGCGATGGTTGATGGTACGTGACGTGGCGAATCCCAGCGCGCGGGCATCAATAGCCTGTGCCGCCAGCTGCGCCATGCAGGCGCGGTCTTCTGCGCTGGCCGCTTCCCGCGTTACGGCGCGCTCGCCCATGGCGAACACACGCAGGGCCGCATGCGGTATCTGTGTGGCAATATCGGCATCGTATTCACGTTGCTCCAGCTGGTCGAGGTAGTCCGGAAAACTCTCCCAGGTCCACGGCAGGCCCGTGGTCAGCACCACCTCGGGTAAGTCCTCCACGCCTTCCATGAGCGACACCAGGCGCTGCCGATCGCCCACTTTGCAGGGGGCGAAACCGACGCCACAATTGCCCATCAAAACGGTCGTAACGCCGTGTCGGGAGGAGGGGGTAATGCTGTTGCTCCAGGTAACTTGCCCATCGTAGTGGGTATGGATGTCGACAAAGCCCGGCGTAACCAGCTGGCCTGCGGCATCGATTTCCTCCGCTGCCTGCATCGCAAGCGCGGGGCCCACGGCAGTAATGCGGCCGTCGCGTATGGCGACGTCAGCCTCGAACATGGCCTCGCCACTACCGTCCACCACCTGTCCATTGCGAATTACAAGGTCAACGTATTGCGTCATGGCAGCCGTCCTGAAAGCGTGTTTTTTGCAGAGCTTATCAGACATGCCCTGATGTCAGATATGCGCAGGCAGGGGATGTACATTTTTTAATGCGTGAAGCGCTTGCTCGTGGGGCGCCGTTGCCTGAGTATTCTCTTAACGTAATGCATGTGAGTGCCGGTATCTGTAGCGCACGAGAAAAGAGGTAGGCAGTGAAGCCAGTGACAAGGATGCAGCTGAAAAAACGATGGATGTGGTATCTGCTGGCCGCCTGCCTGTCTGTGCCGGCGGTTGCGGCACCACCCACCGATCCTGCCCAGATCATCGCTCATCGGCAGGAATCGCTGGCGTATGCGGCAGGCTTGCAGGCGTATCTCTACGGCTACCCGGTGGTCGATTATTTCCGGGTGATGCGCGACCAGACAACGCCAGGGCGAGATGCCAAGGGCGTGTATGCGCCGCTGAATGAGATTGTGTTGCAAAAGGGCCTGGCCAGGCCCGGTGGCCTGTATGCCGGGCGTGGACCCAATAGCACCACCCTGTATTTTACCGCTTGGCTCGACGTGTCCGTTAAGCCCCTGCGTGTATCGGTACCGAATACCGAAGGGCGTTATTACGTGCTCACCTGGGCTGACATGTATTCCGAGGTGCAGCACACGGGGCGCCGCACCACCGGCACTGATGCGCAACGGCTGTTGGTCGTAGGGCCAGACTGGCACGGGGAGGTGCCGCCGGGTGCACATCTGGTTCGCCTGCGAACGCACCAAGGGTATTTGCTGGGGCGTATTCTGGTGGAAAGTGACGCCGATCTGGCAGAGGCCAGCAGACTGATGGCTGCGATTGAATTGGAAGGGGGGAGTGCGCAAGTTGATATTGGCGCTTTGCCCAGCGTGGAAGACCTCACGTCACTGGCGTTTTTTACCCATCTCAACCACTTTCTGCGTAGCAATCCGCGCCTGCCCCATGAAGCGCAATTGATGGCGCAGCTCAATCAGGTCGGCTTGGGCCCGGCAGCAAGGTTTAGCCCCGAGGCGCTACCGGGTGGGTTGCGTCGAGGGCTGCAGCGGGCTGTCGAAGACGGTCACCGCATCCTTGCGGACTCCGCACGCGCGGCACCGACGCACACCGGTTGGAGCACAATCTCCAACGAAACATACGGCGCCTATGGTTTCGACTACCTGCGCAGGGCAACGGTGGAGTACCACGGGTTTCTCGGCAATAAGCCGGAAGAAACGGTTTACCTGTCGGCGCTCACGGACGCGGATGGTGCGCCACTCGCGGGCAGAAACCGCTACGAAATCGTATTTGAGCCCGACTCCCTGCCGCCAGTTGCGGCGTTCTGGGCGCTCAATGTGTACGATGCGCGCACGGTGGATTTGATTCCCAATGACAGTGGCCGCTATGCCATCACCGATGTCATGCCGGACTTGAAGCGCCGCGCAGATGGCTCCATTGTTGTGCGTCTGCAACAGGATCCACCCGCTGACGGGGGCGTGAACTGGTTACCCGTCAACGATGGGCCCCTGTTTGTAACGCTGCGTTTCTTCGAGCCGGAGGCGCGTGCACTGTCGGGAGCCTACGAGCCGCCGTCCATTCTGCGATTGCCCTGAAAAACCGCGCCTGGCGTGTTTATTTACCCGTACAATGCCTGAACAAGATTGCGCGCGGTCCAGGGCGCGGTAGCGTATTTTCCGGTGTCAATGCTCAGGTAGTTGCCCGAGCGTGCGACACCATAGTCCGAGCGCTTGTGCAGCGATGCCGCCGGGTCGGATAGCTTGCCGCGGCCGGCTGCAAATACCCAGCCGCCCTCAACCCGGCTGCTCTCCGCCTCTGCGCGGATATCGCCTACCCAGGGCAACAGGGACTGCAGCGTGTCCAGCACCGTGCTGGTCAACAGGGTGGGGTCCGGCAAGTCGAGTGTATGCACAGGCGGTGGTTCCACCGCTGAGCTGTCGACCCGCAGGCCTGCGGGATACCACGAAAGGTAAAAGTCGCGCCCGTTGTAGTTCTTGATGTCTCCAAATGGCCCGGTTGCGATAATTACGCAGGGAGTATGTATGGTGCGCTTGGTGCGCAGGAATATGGATTGGCGATAGCGGTTCGACCAGATCCCGCGAGGGGTGATGCCAGCGCTCTCGTCAACGACCATGCGGCCCTGCCACAGCGCGTTGACGACATGGCTGTAGGTCTCTGCTGTATCGCCGGTACTCGTTGCCACCCTCCACGGCCCGTGTACCGATTCCCCAGCCGGGTGGGCGGCGAGCACTCGCTCCCCCATGCGCAGGTGAATCAATGATTCAGCAGCCACCGCCGCCTGGAAACGGTTTGCAATCCAGGTCGTCTCGACGGAGCGCTCGGGTACGTGAAACCCTGCCACAATCTCTCTCGAATCGCTGTTGGCCGCCAGCTCTGCCGCCGAGAGTCGGTGGCTGGTGGCACCTGAGACGTCGGTCAGATAGTGGTGCGCATCGGCATGTGCACGCACCAGCTCGCTGACCCGATCGAGGTACTGCGCCATATCATCGGCGGCGACTACCGAGTCGCGATGGCAAAGATAGATGTCATCCTGTGCGGTAATAACGGGGTCCAGAGACGTTGCGAGCAGCTCTTCAACCAGTGGTTTGAACAACAGTCCGCCGCTCAGTACGTGCCGTGCGGAGTGCAGTGAGCTGTCTGCAGAGTAGATATAGCCGAGGTGAACTTTACCTTCATTCCAGCGGCTGGCACCAGTGAAGGGTTCAGGGGCTTCATCGAACAGCGTGACCGCAATACCCTTGCGCGCCAGATACAAGGCAACCGAGCAGCCCATGATGCCAGCGCCCAGAACGGCGATATGGCGTGTTGCCTTCACTGGACGGCTTCGCCCTGCAGGAAATAGGAGCTGGCGTCATAGGGCTCGCTGGCGAGCACCAGAAGTACGCTATGCTGCTCGACATAGGTTTGCTCGCCCCACACCCCTGCGCTTACCAGTAGCGCCGGACCATTGCTTTCCAGCGTGACCTCCGCTCGCTCGCTCCCGCATTGCAGCGTGACATCGATTCGCCCCGCCAGGCAGACCAGTAACTGCTGGCCGCGACGATGGCCGTGTCCACCGCGTTGTGTGCCGGGATCTGCTTCCGATACGGTAAATAGGCGCTGTGGAGCGAAAGGCAGCTGGTCGAACTCCAGTGGCAGCAGGCATCCCCTTGCATCGCGATGTAGCTGCAGGTGCAACAGGCGCGCTTTGCCATCAAACCAACAGGCCTGTGTGGTGGCAGCAAGTGTCATTCGGGTGAAGCACTCTGCGGTCGGTTCTGGTCCAGGTAGTGCACCAGCGGCGCGCCAATATCCAACTTGGCAGTACTGTTGAGGCCGGAGTTCCACAGCTCGCGCAGGCAGGCGCAGAGCACTTCAAAGTGCTGGTGGGGCGTGAAGGCCCAGCTGCGTGACAGGCTGCCGGGCTTATAGTATTTGAAGCACAGGGTTTCCGGCACGCGCACGAAGTTGCCAAGCAGGCTCATGTGGAACAGCCAGGGCATGTCGGTAGAAAATTCCCCGGCGCCGTGCAGCTTCAGTCCACCGATCTGGCGTACCTTCTCCAGGCGAAAAACACCGCGGTTGGGAACCCACCATTTGAGCCCACCGGCCAGCATCAGGTGTCCTCGTTCCGCGGGATGGGTGATGCCGTCGAGTTCATTCAGCACCCAGTGTTCCTCGCGGCCATCGGTGTGTGTGAGGTGGACATCCGAAAAACTCACTACGGCATCGGGGTCGCTATCCAGTGCGGCGACCAGCCGCTCAACATAGGTGGGTGCTATAACATCGTCGTGAAAGGCGAAAAGTGCATAGTCGGCGTCCACCAGTGCAAGCAATGCATTGCAATTGCCGACATAACCCAGGCGTTGTTCTTGCCGGACCACACGAAAGCGCGAGTCAGCTTCAGCATGTGCGCAGCAGAGTTCAAACGTGCCATCGTCACAGTCGTCCACCGACACAATAACGCTGAAGTGCGCATAGGTTTGCGCGGAGAGGGAATCGAGGGTTGCCTGTATGAAGTCGGCTGCCTGCCAGGCAGGTAACAGGGCACAGACGGAGGCGTGTGCCGTTGTGGGGTCTTGATTCATGGTCCGCTGAATCCCTGGCGGGTGGTTTCTGATGTCCCGGCTAGTCCGGTACGTGCTCGATATTTAAGCATGCTGGTCGCCGTTTATGTCGTTTTACCCGGTAAATTTTACAGCGCAGGTGCAAAAAGTACACGCCATGTGCACAGGCGGGTGTCGATTTGGCGCGGCCTGCGCCATGGAGGCGCAATGGCACAGCAATTGCAGTACCACCGGGGTACGGGCAGGACGTCCGCCGCTACTGTAATGACCATCTGGAGGCAATATGACAAGCACAGGCAATGAGAAAGACAGCTATGAACAATTCATGGGGGCCCTTGAGGTGACCAACGACGCGCTCGCCGAGTTGCGCGATACGCCGGTTATCAAGAGCATCGTTGAACTCATGGACAAACAGGCCGAAGGTCGCAAGTTCGGGGTGGCGGTGTACGAAAATGATGCCGAGAACCCGCACGACTATTTCACGGTGCGTATGCATAACAGCAAGCTGCAATTGGCGTCGCACGGCAAGGATGCCCCGGACATTGATTGGAAAGTGTCCATGGATTATCTGCGTGATATCAACCAGAACCCGAAGAAATATATCGAGGATCCGTGGAAGCTCGACGTCGAGTGGTTAAAGAACCGGTTGCAGGACGGAGCCTAGCGGGGTAATCCCTTGGTAAACCCCGCTCCTGAGCAGCACGCGCTGCCGGCAGTTGGCCGTGAAGTCAGCATATTGTTGGGGCTTCCGGTGCAGTCAGGGCATCGGATAGACGTGCTGATCAATGGCGATGAGATTTTCCCGGCCATGCTGCAGGCCATTGCGGGTGCCAGTCGTGAGATCTGTTTTGAAACCTTCATCTACTGGTCAGGCGATATAGCGCAGCGGTTTGCCAGCGAGCTCAGCGACGCTGCGCGGCGCGGTGTGTCGGCCTATGTCCTGCTGGATTGGTGGGGCGCCCAGGAAATGGATGGGCAGCTGATTGAGCAGATGCGGGATGCAGGCGTGCTTGTGCGGCACTTTAACCCCCTGCGCTGGTGGCAGCTGCAGCGTATGAACTATCGAACGCATCGCAAAATACTGGTGATCGACGAGGAGGTGGCGTTCACCGGCGGGGTCGGCATTGCGGAGGAGTGGTGCGGCAACGCAAGAGGCCCGCATGAATGGTATGACCTCCATTATCGGCTGACGGGCCCCGCTGTAGGAGAGCTGCGTGCAGCGTTCGCTGAAGTCTGGAGCGAGGTTTTGCAGCAGCCTCGCCTGCCGTCAGCCTCAACCTTCTCGCCGAACCTGAAGCAGGCGGGTGGCGACGCCGCGCAAGTGCTCAGCAGTGCGCCCCGGAGTGGGAGTGAGCGCGTCTATCAACTGTTCCGGTACGCCATTGAGTCCGCGACCGACTCCTTTCTTGTGATCACGGCGTACTTCGTGCCTGACCGGGAAACGATTGCCGCACTCATTGCCGCAGTCAAGCGAGGGGTGAACGTAGAAGTGATGGTTCCGGGTCCGTATATCGATTCCCAAGTCGTCCGTTACAGCTCGCGGTCCTCCTGGGGGGAGTTGCTGCAAGGGGGAGTGCGCATTCACGTGTTTACTCCCACCATGTTGCACGCGAAGGCCACGATCGTCGACTCAGAGTGGGTCATTGTTGGCTCGGCAAATTTCGACAACCGGTCTTTCGCGCTCAATGACGAAATCCTCGTGAATGTCTTCAGTGATGCGTTTGCTGCCGCTCACTCGACCATTTTTCGCGAACATCTGGAGCGGTGTGACGCGCTGGATTACGACCAATGGCGACAGCCCGGTGCTCTCCCCCGGGACAACGAAGTCC
>CAXIDF010000029.1:0-20278 GCA_964022665.1 uncultured Halieaceae bacterium | reverse complement strand
TCGACGACGGCGATATTCCTGCAGCCGCGGAGGCGGGCGCTGCCAGAGGCGTCAATCGCGTGTTTTCTACGATGGACGACACGAACTGCACAGGGACTCTGGAAAAAATTGCCAGCCTGCTGGTCAGTGGCGACGTGCGACTCCCACCCTTGAGAACATTTCAGCTGCGCGATGTTGCTGACGCACACCGTATTCTGCAGCAGGGACACACGCGCGGCAAAATCGTGCTCGAAGTTGCAAATATCGAGTGAGCGGAGTCAAGGGCTATTCGATCGCCCGCGGCTTCTATCAGTAACGAACACATAACAGGAAAAAAATCGATGGAAACCAGTATGGAACGCTTGCGCGGCGGAGTGGCCGTTATTACCGGTGCAGGTTCGGGGATAGGGGAAGGCCTGGCGCTCGTGGCGGCTGAACAGGGTATGCGTGTCGTGGTGGCGGACATTGCCGAAGATCGTGCGCAGCTTGTGGCTGAGAGTATCTGTGATCAGGGCGGGGTGGCCATGGCGGTGAGGGTTGACGTAGCAGATTCAGCCTCTATCGACGCGCTCGCGGCAACCACCCATGACACTTGGGGCGACGTCAGGCTGCTGATCAACAATGCCGGCGTCGAAACGCTGGGCCTGACCTGGGAGCTCTCCGCAGCGCAGTGGGACAAGACTCTCAATATCAACATTCACGGTGCGATACATGGCGTGCGGGCCTTTGCGCCACGAATGATCGCCAGTGGACAGCCGGCCTGGATTGCCAACACCGCCTCCATTGGCGGTCTTGGCATGATGCCTGTGCAGACATCCTACATTCTGAGCAAGCACGCCATGATCTCATTCAGCGAATGCCTGTTCCTGGAAATGCAGATAAGCAAGGCGCCAATTCAGGTGTCCGCAGTTTTGCCCGGGCCGGTGGCCACCCGTATTTTTGAGGACGGTGGCACCACGACCAATGCCGCGAGCGAACAGCACCGCATGATGATGCACGGCATGCTGGCTTCGGACGGTATCAGTGGGTACGAGGCGGCGCAGCGCATTCTGCCGCAAATTGCCGCAGGAGAATTCTGGGTCTCCACGCACCCAGAGCTTACCCGTGAGTTTGCCGCTGGCCGCGCCGCACACCTGTCGGCCCTGCAGTCCCCCGCACTTCCGGAAGAAGTGCTCAAGGGTATGGGGCTGTCGATAGACTCGCCTTAACTACTCAGGAGCGCCGCTGAAAACGCCGGCGTGGGCATCGCGCAGGTTCCGCTTGAGGATTTTGCCTGAAGGATTGCGGGGCAGATCCTGCGCCATGAGGATGCGTTTGGGCACTTTGAACGCGGCCAGACGCTGTTGGCAAAAGTCGATAACAGCCTGTTCATTTGCCTGCGCTTTCGCGTCATCCTTGGGCACTACAACAGCAGCAACGGCTTCCATCCAGTGTGGGTGTGGCAGGCCGATGACTGCCACCTCCGCGACCCAGGGCAGCTGGTAGATTGTCTCTTCCACTTCGCGCCCAGACACATTCTCGCCGCCCGTTTTGATCATATCTTTTTTGCGGTCGACAATGGTGAGGTAGCCTTCCTCATCGAGCGTTGCCAAGTCGCCGCTGTGGAACCAGTCACCCGTAAACGCCTCCGCGGTCTTCTCAGGGTTCCTGAAATACGCGGTCAATAACTGTGGTGACCGGTGGACGACTTCGCCGATATCACCGGTTGCGACATCATTGCCGTCATCGTCAACGACACGCGTTTCAACGTGGAGTACAGGACGGCCGGCTGATCCCGCCTTGCGTAATTGGTCTTCCGGTTTGAGAATGGTTGCCGTCGGCGCGATTTCCGTTTGTCCATACAGGTTCCACAGACGTAGCTGGGGCAAGCGGGCCTGAATTTCCTTCAGCACTTCCACCGGCATGATGGACGCGCCGTAGTAGCCCTTGCGCAGTGCAGACAGGTCCGCGCGGTCAAAATCGGGATGGCGGAGCAAGGAAATCCAGACGGTAGGCGGCGCAAAAAACGAGCTGATTTTCTCACGGGACAACAACTCAAGCAGGTTCGCAGGGCTGTTGTCGTCGGTTATCACATTGCGGGCGCCGCACTGAATAGCAGGCCCTAAGAAACAGTCCAGCTGCGCGCAGTGGAACAGTGGCAAGGCGTGCAACAGGGTATCCGTACTACAGACTTCCGCATCGGCGAGAATACTACCGTACTGCCACAATACCGCGGCGTGGCTTAGCACCGCCCCTTTAGGCGCCGATTCAGTACCGCTGGTGTATATGATCTGTGCGGCATCCTGACTCTCTACAGCAGGCAGGGTCGCCAGCGGGGCACTCTGGGTCAGCAGGCTGAAAGCGTCCAGTCCAGCAGGCGCATTACCCGCAGTTGCCAACCAGAATAATTGCTCAAGTTCGGGGCAATGTGTTGCCACCTGTTGCGCTTTCTCCACCTCACTGTCTCCCACCAGAAGCAGGCGGGCCCCACTGTGCTCAATGATATAGGCCGATTCCTGCACATTGAGCATGAAGTTGACCGGCACCAGCACGGCACCGATTGCGCTTATGGCGAAGCGCGCTACGGCAAAGGCGTTCGAATTTCGCGACAGGATGGCGACGCGGTCACCGGGCTGAATTCCACGTTCAATCAGCCCGCCAGCAACACGCAGGCAGAGGTCATGAAATTCGGCATAGGTCCAGTTTACGTCGTGCTGTCGAATGGCGGCCTGCTGAGGGTTTCGGGCCGCGGTGCGCCGTAATGCGTGGTAGACGGTTTGCTGGCGAATGAGGTTGGTATCCAAGCTGGTAGTGCTCCTTGAACTCGTTGTTGTTATGTCTCTTCCGGCACGGAAAGCCCTGCGTACAGTCACGACAATCCGTGCCGGATTGCGTTAGTGTACCAGCAAGGTGCGCGCAATGAGTTGAATTGGATGATTACAGTACTGGACCGGATTGTTCTTGAAGCAACACAGCTGCCCGAGGTGGAGCGACTGTTTCGCGAGTGCTATGAGCCGGCTGCGGCAGAGCGGGGCTTGCGGCTGGTTGCGCGGGAAATATCTCCCCCGCTTATGCTTGCAGAGGCCCCGCTGACGCTCTGGCAGCGCTGGGAAGTGGCAGACGTGGGCGCCTGGTGGAGCATGCGAGCGCAGTCCGGCACCCCGGCAGTAGCTGAGTTCTGGCAGCGCATTGACGCGCTCACGATTTTTCGGGAGCGCATTTATCCGGGAGCACACACGGCCAGTGAGCTGCCAGCGCCCATGGGCAACGCGTCCGACGTGGCGAGCCGAGGCTACCGCGAAACTGCACAATTGCGCGTGCGTGAGGGCAGCATCAATACGCTGGACACTGGCCTGCGTGAGGCGATGGCGCTGTTACCCGGCGCAGAATATACAGCGCTGGCGCGCAACTTTGCCCCGGAGTATGCCGCCGGCCACCTGACCTGGGATCTTCTTTATCCCGACGCGAACACCGCCGGGGAAGCGCAGGAAAGCATTGTCTGGAAGCAGCGCATTGCGCCCCTGCTCGAACAGCATTGCGACGCCATACATGCGCTGGCAATAGACACTGTGGGCGCGGGCTTGCGTGTCCCCGGCATTGCCAACGGGGTCAAGCGCACCGCCTTTTTCCGTCTGCAGCCTGGGGTGGATGCTGATACGGCGGCCCGCTTCGAACGCGACCTTCTCGCCATGCCACTGCATATTCCCGAGATACGCAACTGGCGCTTGAGCCGGGCCAGCGCGGCTGGCTGGCACCACGCCGATGGCGCACCCTGGACCTGGGTGTGGGAGCAGGAATTCAACGACCTCGACGGCCTGACAGGGCCCTATATGATCCACCCGTATCACTGGGCGCATATCGACCGCTGGTTTGATCCCGAGTCCGGTGACCAGGCGATCGACGTAAATCTGTCCCATGCTTTCAGCGCTTTCGGAGAAAGCCTGCTGGCACTGGAGCTTGTAGCCCCGGGGCAGTAGCGCCCGCGAGGTAACCACGCAAAATAAACCGTGATTGGGCCTGCCGGTACTAATAGGCCCCCGAGGAAGGATTCGAATATGCCGAACTTACTGGACAACAAGATTGCACTGGTCACCGGAGCCAGTCGGGGAATAGGCCGCGCGCTGGCACAGCGGCTGGCCTCTGAGGGGGCGACCGTGGTGGTCACGGCGCGCAGCCTGGACAGCGCCGGGAAGTACGAAGGCACTCTGAAGGAGACGGTGGCATTGATAGAAGCCGAGGGTGGCCGAGCACATCCATTGGTCGCCGACCTTGAGAAAGAACAGGACTTAGAGAGCCTGGTTGAGCGGGCAGTCGGCGCGGCGGGTGGCCTGGATATTCTGGTGCACAGTGGCGGCAAGGCTGAATACGCGCCCACGGTGGGCATGGAGCAGGCTATGTTCGACAACACCATTGGCCATTATCTGCGCGCCCCGTTCATTCTCTATCATCACGCTGTGCCCGAGATGCGCAAGCGGGGTGGTGGCTGGATCGTCACGCTGGGGTCGGTGACCGCGTTGTCACCGCTGCGCCCGTATGACGCCTTCGCAGCGCAGGGGGGCGCAACGGTTTACGCAGCAATCAAAGCGGCAGTGCACCGCATGACCCAGGGGCTTGCAGCGGAGCTGTTGGCCGACAATATCGCGGTGAACACCCTCGCGCCGAGCACCGCTATTCGTACACCGGGTGCGAGCGAGTTCATTCCCGAGGAGTATCCTTCCGAACGCATTGAATATATCGCGGAGACTGGTCTGGCGCTGTGCCACTTGCCGGCGGCTGAGCGCACGGGCTTGACTGCATACAGCCTGCATTTCCCGCATCATCATCAGCTCCCGGTGTATACCCTCAACGGCAAAGAGCGTATTGCTGACCCGGTGCTCCCGGAGTATGCCCACCCCGATATCGTGCCGTCAGGCCTTGGCAATTGACGACAGCACGGGGCGAGCGGGAAAAGCCGGTTTCTCCATTGCGCCTGGTTTCTTCGACAATCTCAGGGCTTGCCGTCGGCCTCGATGAACTCCAGTAGTACCTGTTTCACATACTGCTGGTCTTCTTCAGTCATCGTGGGGTGGCAGGGCAGCATCACACCAAACTCCATGATCTGGTCACAGTTGCCCAGGCCCTCCGGATGCACGCGGTAGTCGCGGCCTTTCAACATGGGGTGCCGTGTGATGTTGCCGGAAAAAATTACCCGCGAAAAAATACCGCTGTCTTCCAGATGCAATTGCAGACACTTGCGACTCCAGCCTGTTTCCGGACGGATCTGCAGCGGGAAGCATATCCAGGTCGTTTCGGTTTCCGGGAGCGTGGTCGGCACGATGAATTTATCGGCGTGTTCAGCGAAGAAGTCATAGTAGCCCTGGAAACGGGCATTGCGGAGTTTCCACAGCTCGTGAATACGGTTCATCTGCCCCAGACCGAAGGCTGCGCCCGCCTCGTTGGGTATAAAGCCGTAAGCCAGATCCTCGAAGATAAACAGCGAGTCGTAGTCCAGACCATCGAGCTGTTCCAGAAAGCGTCCATCGCTCTCTGCCACCTTGGTACCGAACATGTATTTCTCGGAAGAGCGGCCCCAGGCACGTAGCATGAGTGCTTTGTCCAGGTGCTTATCGTCATCAAAGAACACCATGCCGCCATTGCCCAACGCGGTAATGATGTGAAAAATAGAGAAACTGGTAATCGAAATGTCAGCCCGAGTCGCAGTTTTGCGGCCCCGCAGGCTGCCACCGAGAGTGTCGGCTGAGTCGTGTACCAGTTGCAATCCGTGCTTGTCGGCGAGCGCGCGCAGCTTGTCCCAGTCGCCAATACCACCGACAAGGTCGGGCACCAGCATCGCCCTGGTGTTTTCCGTAACAACGTCTTCGACCCGGTCCGCGATCATCTGGTAACTGTCCAGGCCCACATCAATGAACACAGGGGTGTAGCCAGCCTGGTAGATCGTGGCCACGTCGGTGGAAAACGTGAGGGCAGGCGTGATGACCTCTGAGCCCTGGGGCAGGTTCAGTAGTCGCATCGCGATCATCAGTGCAGATGAACCAGAGTTGACCATGACACCGTGCTTTTTGCCCATGAAGGCAGCCACTTCGGCCTCAAATTCACCCACACGGGCCCCTGGGATCATACCGTTGGGGTCTTGCAGAACAGCATTCACTTTGGCGATTTCATCTTCGCCGAACATGGCACCGCCGTAACGGACTACACGGGGTTCCAGTTTATCTGTCGGCATTTTTTATCTCCTCTTTACGCAAGCATGGGAAGGGCTGTGAGCGCCTGCATCTTGGAAATCGCACGCTATTGCTGCGACACCGTGACAGAATACCGACAATTAACTTAATATCAATTCAGTAAAATCTAGGGCAGTCCACTACCGGTTTAATATTTGATATCAGCCTGAATGATTTTTCTGCAAGAGCCGGTGCTTGCAAGCGCACAAGGGGGTTGCGATATGACGAAGGACAGACCGGTTCGGCGCGGTCGCCCCAGGGGTGAGGGGCGCCTCGGTGCGCAGACTCGAACGACGATTCTTGACGCCGCAGAGCAGCGGTTTGCAGATCTCGGTTATGCCGCGACGCGCTTGCAGGATGTGGCAGCTGACGCGGGCAAGACTGCGCCAGCGGTGGCACATTTTTTTGGCAACAAGGAGGCACTGTACCGCGGGGTGCTGGAGAGAATGGCGATTGATTACGCCACTCACCTGGCCGAGCACGCCGCTCCTTCAAGTCATGGTGAGGTGGAGCGCATCCTGGCCACAGTCAACGCATGGTTGCGGTTCATGCGCCATCGACCAGCCCAGCTGGGCCTTATTTTACGCGACATGGCCGAGCGGCGCCTGCATCCTTTAGGCGAGGCGACCCTCACCCGTATCCTGGAGCCTTATAGTATTCCCGTACAGGAGCAAAGCCTGCGTGAAGAGGGTGGTGTAGTCTTCAACCTCGCCTGGGGTGGCGGCATCATTTTCATGGTGAGTGCAGCGCACTTCAGTGATCAAAGGTTCGAGCAGGCGCTGCGCGAACACCTGAGCGCGCTGCGCCGTTCCCTGCATGCTAATCAGGACACAACAGTAGTGACCGGTGAAGGCTCAGACTGGTAACACATACTGGACCGCCAGGTAGCTTTTCGAGCATCAGGGCGCAATGGCCATTTTTGCCATTACACTCAGCCACACTATTATATAAAGGAGAAAAACCATGTCGAGGCTTGAGGGACAACGCATTATTGTCATAGGTGCTGGCAGCGGAATAGGCGCTGCTACGGTACGCAGGCTGGCCAGGGAAGGCGCTCGGGTGTGCGTGGCGGACATCAACACGGAGGGCGCGCGTACAGTCGCACAACACGTTTGCGATTCGGGCGGCGAAGCGCATGCGGTCGCTATCGACATTGCGGATGAGCCAAGTGTTGCTGATGCCGTGGCGTTTTCTGTCGAGCGCCTGGGAGGGCTGGACGGCGCACATATCAACGCGGCAGACCTGCGTGTCATCATGGAAGACAGCGATGCACAAACGGTATCGCTCGATATTTTTGATCGAACCATTGATGTAAACCTGAAAGGGCATTTGCTGTGCACCCGGGCGCTGCTACCTCATCTGCTGGTCAACGACCGGGGCGCGATTGTCTATACCAGCTCCAGCGCGGCCGATGCAGGGGAGCCCGTTCGGCCTTCCTATGCCATGTCAAAAAGTGGCCTCAATGCGCTTATGCGCCATGTGGCCTCGTGCTATGGCGCCAAGGGCATCAACGCCAATTCAGTCGCGCCGGGGTTTGTGCTGACGGAAGAGATGGAAAGCAGTGGCCACTTGACCGACGATATCAAAAACTACATGTTGAGCAGAATTCCGGGCACACGCTTGGGGTCGCCCGACGACATTGCCGGTATGGTAGCAATGCTGTTGTCGGAAGATGGCCGCTGGATCAATGGCCAGGTTTTCAACGTGAACGGTGGCGCATTGATGCGCTAGCCCCGCTTCGCAGGAGGGGCGCTATAAAAATTGGCAGAACACTCGCGACCCCAATCAGCAGCCAGCCATCAAACCCCGGATTTACCAGCGACAAAACAGCGGCGAGGGGAGGGAGGTAGACGGCGGCGCCAACGAGCACACTGCACAGCAACAAGGCGGCCCAGATCCAGGGGTTACCAGTAATCTCATTGCGGAACCAGCGGCCACTGTCTGCACGGATGTTGAAGACGTGCCACATTTGCGCCAGGGCCAGGGTCAGGAATGAGACCGTGACGGCTTTGGCACTATCAAAGCCAAGCAGCACGCTGCCCACGGCCATCGCACCGAGCACAACAGTGGATATCAATACGGCATAGAGCCCTATGAGCACCCAGTGGCCGCGCATCAATACCCGTTCACTGGCGGGCCGCGGTGGCTGCTTCATGGCGTCTGGTGCGCCGCCTCCCACTCCCAAGGCCAACGCGGGAAACACGTCCGTGACCAGGTTCAGGAACAGAATCTGCAGCGGTAACAACGGAAGTGGGGCGCCTGCTACTGTTGCCAACACCACGATCAGGACTTCGCTGATGTTGCATGACATGAGGTAAATGACAAACTTGCGTATGTTGCTGAAGATCGCGCGGCCCTGTTCGATCGCCGCTACAATCGTGCGAAATTCGTCGTCCTGCAGCACCATGGCCGCCGACTCACGCGCGATGGCGGTGCCCCGGATACCCATGGCCACCCCGATGTCGGCTTTCTTCAGCGCCGGCGCATCATTGACCCCGTCACCGGTCATGGCCACAACGCGGCCGGCGCGTTGATGCAAGTCTATCAGCCGCAGCTTCTGCTCCGGCGTGACACGTGCAAACACCCGGGCATTCAACAGCTCGTCCGCATTTTCTTGCGCAAGTAGGGCAGTTAACTCCGCGCCATCGATAACCCGCGCGCTACTCTGCTGACTGACGATCCCCGTATCGGCGGCGATACGCCCGGCGGTTGCCGCGTGATCCCCCGTAATCATCACAACATCGACTCCCGCGGTATGGCACTGGGCAATCGCCTCTTTCACGCCTTCACGGGGTGGGTCTTCCATACCTACAATGCCCAAAAGCACCAGGTCGCTGTAGGGCGCATCCTGCTCCGCGCCCAGACGCCGGTCTGCAACCGCGAGGGTGCGCAATCCGCGGGCCGCCAGGCCCTCTGCCCGCTGCAGCCAATGCTCGCGCCGTGCCGCATTCAGTTCGCGCTCCCCACTCCCGGCAAGCTCAGTGCGGCACAGTGGCAACAGGCTCTCCGGCGCGCCTTTGACCGCCGCAAAAAAACCCTGTGCGTCTCGATGGATGGTGGCCATGCGCTTGTCTTCGGCATTGAAGGGCTCTTCGCGGACCTCCGGTGTTGCGGCCAACAGGGCAGGGCGGTCGAGCCCCAGCTGTGCCGCGGCGACCAGCAGCGCCAACTCCGTGGGGTCACCGACGCCCTGGCCGTCACCCTGTTGATCCTCATTCAAGGCCGCATTGGAGCACAGTGCAGCTCGCTCGAGCAGACGCCGCGTAGCCTCAGAGGCAGGCGCAGTATTCTCGCCTGTATTCCACGCAATGTCGGCATCACCCAGGAGTAACTCTGTGACCGCCATGCGGTTTTCCGTCAACGTGCCGGTCTTGTCGGTCAGAATAATGCCGGTCGCGCCGAGGGTTTCCACGGCAGACAAGCGGGTGATCAGCGCATTGCGCCGGGCCATCCGCCACATGCCGCGTGCCAAGGCGATGGTGGCAACGATCGGCAGCCCCTCGGGGATGGCCGCAACCGACAGCGCGATGGACACTTCGATAGCGAGCGCGATGTCCCTGCCGGTGAGCACACCGATCACCGCCAACAACACTGCCATCAACAGAACCAGCCAGACCAGGCGCTTACCCAGCGCATCAAGCCGCTTTTCCAGCGGTGTCTGCTGAGGGCGCGCGGTGCTGACTTGGTCGAAAATTCGGCCAAACTCGGTGTCCATGCCCGTAGCCACCACCAGTCCACTGCCCGTGCCGCGGGTGAGTGACGTACCGCCGTAGGCAATATTGGGGCGTTCGAGCAGCGTGGCGTCCGGCGCCACACGCTCTACATGCTTGCGCACGGGCAATGACTCGCCAGTCAGTGCCGATTCATCGGCCTGTAATTTACTCGCCTCGTGCAGGCGCACGTCCGCCGGAACCACATCGCCGGCTTCGAGCAATACCACATCCCCAGGCACCACGCCCGCGGCGGCTATGCGCTCGAGACGCCCATCGCGCAAAACCGTGGCCTCCGTGCGCGCGAACTGCCTGAGCGACTCCATGGAGCGTGTGGCGCGCCACTCTGTAGTGAAACCCAGAGCCGTGTTGATGGCGATTACCACCCCGATCGCCAGGGCTTCGATACCATCGCCCATGACGAGTGCCAAAATCGTGGCCGCAAACAACAGGATGACCACGATACTCCGAAACTGGGCGAGCAAAATGGCCAGGGCAGGCCTCGGCTTGCTCTCCCGGAACACGTTCGACCCGTAACGCTGTCGTCGCCTCCGGGATTCATCTGCAGCGAGTCCGCGCGACGGGTCTACCGCCAGAGCGTCAGCCACGCTTTCCGGTGCGTGCGTCCAGGGTTGTTGCAACCGCGGATCCCCGCGGTTGATTTCAGGGCGCATGACCGGGCTCATTCGGAGTTTTCCTGCTGGAGAGGAAAGGGCACGTCTGCTGATGAAGGCCGACGCTCACGCGCGCCGGCTCGCGGCGAGCAATTTGTCCAACTCGTTGGCGAACCGCTGTTTATCCTGATTGTTCAGCGGCGCAGGGCCGCCGGATTGGAAGCCACTTGAGCGCATCGTCTCCATAAAGTCGCGCATATTGAGCTTGGGCTGGATGCTGTCCGCCGTGTAGCGCTCGCCGCGCGCGCTCAGGACAATTGCTCCCTTGGCGATGACTTCAGCAGCGAGGGGAATATCCGCGGTGATCACCAGATCGCCGGCTTTCGCCAATCGCACAATTTCGTCATCGGCCACATCAAACCCGCTGCTTACCTGGAGCATGCGTATATTGGCGTCGGCGGGAACCGCCAACGGATGATTGGCAATCAGGGTCAATTGCAAGCCGGTGCGACGCGCCGCTCGAAACAGAATGTCTTTCGCCATGCCGGGGCAAGCATCGGCATCCACCCAGATATCCAGTTGATATTCCTCCTGTGGCTGCGCGCAACCGAACGTGCGCAGCGCTACAACACTGTCCTCATCACGAGCAGTGTATCCCAGCGTCAGATTCCGACGAAAGCCATCGAGGGGCGTTTCCGGAACAAGCGTGAAGCGGGGCGGTGCTCAGAGGCTTTAGCGGTGCCGAAAGGGCCAAACAGATTCAGGCTGTGCATAACTGTGTGCCCAAATACCCTATTTAACATAATATATATTATACGCAGTTGTGGATTCTTTTGCGGATAACGGATTTGCCGTGTTTTGCAGGCTCCGGGGCAAATTTCTGGCCCTGCTGGCACCCTGCATGGGTGAAACATTGGCAGTCAATCTGAGTGCCCAGCGGCCTTCCAGCCGAACTCGTGCACCGCCCAATGCGAGTTGTTGCTTTAACGTTCGTACTGCAAACCCTCGGTACAGGGCTTTGCTCACGCAATGACTGTCCGCATAATGGCGCAATGCCTCAACGCTCAAAGCCGCCCAGTCCCGCACTGCGCCAAGGAGACAGCACGGTGCACGCCGGCAACAGTTCTACCCCCGCGGATAGCTCGATGCCTGACCTGCGCGTTCTCACTTACAATATCCACAAGGGCTATTGCACCGGTAACCGCCGCTTTATCCTCGACGGGATCCGGGAGCGGATTGTGGAGTCCAGGGCGGATCTGGTGTTTCTGCAGGAGGTTCATGGCACGGCGCAGTTCAGTCCGCGGCGTCGGCAACGCTTCACCTATCCGGAAGAGCCGCATTTCGAATACCTCGCCGATCAGGTGTGGCCGCATTTCGCGTACGCGCGCAACGCCATTTACCGCAAGGGAGATCACGGCAACGCCCTGCTCAGCCGCTACCCGATTCTGGACTCCGAGAATATCGACGTTTCCCTGTTCCCGCGCTCGAGTCGCAGCATCCTGCACAGCGTTCTCGAAGTCCCTCGTCTGGGTACCCGACTGCACACCCTCTGTGTGCATCTCGGCCTGCTCGAACGCGAAAGACGCACGCAGTTGCAAACACTGGTGCGCCGCATAGAGGCTCACGTACCGCATGGAGAGCCACTTATCCTGGCTGGGGACTTCAACGACTGGCGACAGCGCGGCGCCCGTTACCTGCAGGCGAACCTGGACCTGCAAGAGGTTTTCATGGCGTTGCGCGGACAGCATGCGCGGACCTTTCCGGTATGGGCGCCGATGTTCCCGGTAGACCGGATTTACTATCGAGGCCTGCAGGCGGTCAGCTGCCAGCGATTAGGAGACGGCCACTGGCGCGACCTGTCGGATCATGCCGCCCTGCTGGGCTGCTTTACACTTTAACGGGAGATTTTTGCATGCGAATAGCACTACAACACGACATACCCGGCCTTTGCGAGCAGTTGCAGGGGCTGGGCAATGCCATTGATACGTTTGTGGTGCCCGCTGGCGATGGCCCACTACAGCCCGTCGTAGCTGACGTGTTGCTGTGCACTGTGCGCGGGGGCGACCTCCCTGCCCTGATTACGGCATGCCAGGGACTTCGCTGGATACACGTGTTCGGCACTGGCATTGATGGCTTCCCGTTATCACTGCTGGCCGATGACACAGTACTCACCTGCTCTCGAGGTGCGACCGCTACACCCATTGCCGAATGGGTGCTAGCCACAATGCTTGCCCGGGAGAAGCAGTTGCCGGAGCGCTGGCTCAAAGAACCCCCTGCTTCCTGGTACGCCGCGGACCTCGGCTGCCTCGAGGGCAAAACACTGGGTATTGTTGGTTTTGGCGCCATTGGTCAGGCGGTTGCACGGCGCGCGCTGGCGTTTGATATGCAGGTTGTGGCCACCGTTCGCCGCTACCGGGAGAGCCCCATGCCCGGCGTGCGACTGGTCGAACGGCTCGACCGCGTTCTGCCGCAAGCGGATCACCTGGTACTCGCCCTCCCCGCCACGCCCGAGAGCGACGGCCTGATCAACGCGCACACGCTGGCAGCCCTGAAGCCCGGCGCACATCTGGTGAACGTATCGCGTGCGAGCCTGGTCGACCAGAGCGCGCTGCGCACGGCGCTGGACACTGGCCACCTTGCATGCGCTTCGCTGGATGTTGTCGACCCGGAGCCGCTGCCGGCAAGTCACTGGATCTACACTCACCCCGGCATCCGCCTCAGCGCACATATTTCGTGGAGTGGCCCCAATATGACTGAGCGCCTGCTCGCCCCTTTTATTACCAATGTACAGGCATTGTCCCGCGGTGAGCCGCTGCAGGGGCTGGTCGACAAGACTGCCGGCTACTGAGCGCGACAGCTCGGGAGGTGTACGCGCAAAGTCGCCACATAACAGCTATCATATAGGCCGGTATCACATTCCTCTGGCTCACAAGGGCACTCTATGAAAATTGGCATCCTGTCGCGCAATCGCAGGCTCTACTCCACTCGTCGGCTGGTGGAGGCGGCAGCGGCGCGCGGCCATGATGTCAGTGTGATCGACGTACTCAAGTGCTACATGAACATCACCGCGAATGACCCCACCGTGATCTACCAGCACTCCGCAGAGCGGGTTGAAGCACTGGATTTCGAGGCCGTGATCCCGCGCATTGGTGCCAGCATTACGTCCTACGGGTGTGCCGTGCTGCGCCAGTTCGAGGTGGGGCATGTGTATTCCCTGAACGAATCGATAGCCATTACCCGTTCCCGCGACAAACTGCGCGCCCATCAACTGCTCGCGCGGCGTGGCATCGGCCAGCCTGTCACCAGCTATGCTCACTCGGCGCGGGCAACGGACAAGCTTATCGAGTCAGTCGGCGGCGCACCGCTGATCCTCAAACTCACCGAAAGCACCCATGGAAATGGCGTGTTGCTCGCAGAAACCAAGAAAGCGGCAGAAGCGCTGATCAACGCCTTCCGCGGTATCGGGTCAGACTTCCTGGTGCAGGAGTTCATCCGCGAGGCCGGGGGCTCGGATATCCGCTGTTTTGTGGTGGGTGACAAGGTGATCGCCGCCATGCAACGCAAGGCGGTAAAAGGCGAATACCGCTCCAACCTGCACCGCGGCGGCACCGCAGAAGTGATCAAACTGCGGCCGGAAGAGCGCCGCCTGGCGGTAAAGGCAGCGCGGGTTATGGGGCTGGATCTGGCCGGTGTGGATATCCTGCGCTCCAATCACGGCCCGCTGGTCATCGAGGTTAACTCTTCACCTGGCCTGGAAGGCATCGAGAAGGCCACGGGAATCGATATCGCCAGCAAGATTATCGAGTATCTGGAAAAGGACGCCCAGGCCGGCCCTAACAAGCCCACTGGCAAAGGCTGAGGCCTGCCGTCAAGCTACTCTGGGGGGTACTTGGGCAGGCGCAGGTCGAAAAGAATCGCCGCGGCACGCAAGCTGAATGCCGCGGCCACCGCCAGCGGCAGTGCCACCTCCCGCGCCCAGGGTTGCGACTCCAGCGCCACATAGCTGACCGCCCCCAGTGCCGCTGCTGTTACGTAGATATCGGGCTCAAGCAGCACCGGCGGGCGGCCCAGCAGCCCGTCGCGAATCAGAGAGCCGAATGTGGCCGTCATCATGCCCATACCAATGGCGACCAGAAGCGGCGCGTCGAAGGCCAGTGCTTTCTGGGTACCCAGCACCGAAAACAGGGCCAGTCCCAGTGCATCGGCCCAGAGCAATACACGGCGCAGTGAAACAAACAGGTGAGCGAGAAACCAGGTGGCTACGCCCGCGCCAATGCACATCCACAGATACGCCGTATCCCCGATCCAGAACACCTCTCCGGTGTGTAACAGCAGGTCACGCAGGGTGCCGCCACCAATACCCGTGATTGTTCCAAATAGCAGGAAGCCGAGAATATCCAGGCGCTTTTCCGCTGCGGCCAGCGCACCGCTGATGGCAAACACCCCTACCCCAATCAGATCCAGGCTGTAGATGAAGCTGCTTATATCCATGTGAAGCCGTCGGTTGGGTGCGGGAGGATGCACAGTATGCGTGCTATCATCGGCCTACACCAACCCTGAGTCAGCCTGACCATGCTCAAAAATCCCTGGTATCTATCCCTGCTGTCACTGGTGGCGGTACTGTTGATCATTGCAGTGCTCGCCTGGCTGACCACCGAGCCCGATCCGGACCCCTGCAGCGCGCTGAATCAGGACGTGGGAGCCGCCGTACTCGCTGATGAATCCGGTGATCAGGACGCGCTGGTGAACCGGGCCATCATACAGCGAGGTGACTGTGAACCTACGCAGTAATGGTTTGCTCGCCACGGTACTCGCGCTGCTCAGCAGCGCAGCCGCCGGTACAGAAAGCCTGGCCAGCCAGGCACATCAACTGATCGAACAGCGCTGCGTGGTCTGCCACGCCTGCTACGATGCCCCCTGCCAGTTAAAGATGGAAGCGCATGAGGGGCTGGTGCGGGGCGGCAGCCAGACGCTGGTGTACGACTCCACACGCCTGCTTGCGGGCGACCTCACCCGCCTGTTCGATGATGCGCAGGGCGAACGAGCCTGGCGCAAGAAAGGATTTTACCCCGTCCTCAACGCGTCTGAGCCCGCTGCGGGCGTGCTGCGCCGCATGCTGGATTTGAAGCAGGCGAACCCCCTGCCGCCCAACGGCCCGTTGCCCGAGGGCTTCGACTTTCGCCTGCACCGCGATCAGCAATGTGCCAAACCGGGCGACTTTGACCAGTTCGCCAGTGAATTCCCCCTGTGGGGAATGCCCTATGGCCTGCCCGCACTGCAACCGGATGAGCACGCCACACTGGTTAGCTGGCTGGACGCCGGAGCGCCGGCCCTTGAACAGGAGCCGCTGCCTCCCGCGTTACAGACAGAGCTCGCGGCCTGGGAGCAGTTTCTGAATGGCGACGATAACAAGTCGCGGCTGATGGCACGGTATGTTTACGAACACCTGTTTCTGTCAACGCTCTATCTACAGGCAGATGACCGCCCGCGGTGGTTCAGGCTGGTGCGCTCGGCCACGCCCCCGGGGGAGCCCATCGATCTACTGACAACCCGGCGCCCCTTTGACGACCCGGGTCGCAAGACGTTTTTTTACCGCCTACAGCCGATGCCGATCATCGTGGCCGCAAAGAGCCACCAGCCCTACCGGTTCGATGCCGAGCGTCGCGCCTGGTACCGGTCACTGTTCCTCACACCCGACTATGCAGTACCCAAAGTGCCGGGGTACGACGAAAACACGGCCGGCAATCCGTTCACAACCTTTGCCGCCCTGCCCGTGCGGTCGCGCTATCGCTTCCTGCTGGAGGAAGCCGAGTTCACCATCATGAACTTTATCAAGGGGCCGGTCTGTCGTGGGCAAATTGCCCTGAATGTGATTGATGACCGTTTCTGGGTGATGTTCATGGACCCGGACGAACTCGACCCGGAGCTGGACGGAGCCTTTCTCGAGCGCGAGGCCCGCAACCTGCGACTGCCGGCTGCGCGCACGGGCACGGTGATCGATTTGCTCGAATGGCGCCGCTATGCGCGCGGCCACGCCCGCTACATGCGCGCCAAAGCAGACTATCTTGAGCGGCAGTACGTGGAGCAGGGTCGCCGACCTGGCCTGGAGGTGATCTGGGATGGCGACGGCGACAACCCCAATGCGGCGCTGACCATCGCGCGCCACGTGGACACCGCTTCAGTCGTCAAGGGCTTCGTGGGCGAGACGCCGAAAACCGCATGGCTCATCACCTATTCTCTGCTGGAGCGGATTCACTACCTGCTGGTGGCGAACTTCGATGTCTACGGGGCTGCCTCGCATCAACTGGAGTCACGGCTGTACATGGACTTCCTGCGCATGGAGGGTGAACTGAACTTCCTCATGTTCCTGCCGGCAAACCGGCGTCAGGCACTGTGGGAGCACTGGTACCGGAACGCCCCCGATTCGGCCCGCGAACACCCTTTCGTACGCAGCGACGCGATGCAGCGAGAGACCAGCCTGAGCTTCACCTCGGAAGATCCGAAAGCGGAATTTCTGGGCTGGATGCGCGAGCGCCTGCACGGGGCGCAGGCGCCGTCCTTTGACTACCGACGCACCGCCAGCGCGGAAATGGCAGCGGCCTTCGAAACCCTGATAAGCGCACGCGGTGAGCACAACAGCTTCTTGCCTGCTGTGAGCTTCGTGAACGTCATCGGGCCGGGGCGCGATGAAGCCTATACGCTGTTGCACGATGCCGGTTACAGCAACATCGCACAGCTGTTCCGCGAGGAAGAACGCCGCCTGCCGAAAGAGGACGCGGTTACGGTAGTTGCCGGGCTTATCGGCGCCCATCCCAACCTGTTTTTCCAGGTACACGAAAAACAGGTGCCCCTGTTCGTCAACGATATCCTGGGCATGCAGGCGGAAGAAGACTTCCAGCTATTGCGCCAGCGCTACGGGGTACGGCGCAATTCGCCCTGGTTCTGGTCGGTCAGCGACCGCCTGCACACACTCTACCGGGAACAGGACGGGCTGGCCGCCGGCGTGCTGGATTACAATCGCTACCTGGGCTACTGATGCGTGCCGCGCGGCCTAGGCGTGAGGCCCGCGGTTGTATTGCCACAGCTTCAGCAGACCACGCTCAACCGCCCCTTGTGCCGCCATGCCCAGCTTGTCCTGCCAGTTCTTGCGCTCCACGTACGACACTTCGAACACATCCCGTTCCTCCAGCTGGGCCTGCACAAAGGCATCACTGGTCTGCACCGCGTCGACAAGGCCCATCGCGACCGCCTCACGCCCATACCAGACCTCGCCGGTGGCGACCTGCTCAATGTCCAGCGAGGGCCTGTTTTCGCTGACGAATGCTTTGAACAGGGTGTGGGTTTTCTCCAGGTCTTCAATGAACTTTTCCCGCCCCTTGTCGGTATTTTCGCCGAACAGGGTCAATGTGCGCTTGTATTCCCCCGCTGTGAGCAGCTCGAAATCGATATCGTGCTTTTTCAGCAGCCGGTGGAAGTTCGGCAATTGCGCAAGCACGCCAATGGAACCCAGAATGGCGAACGGCGCGGCAATGATGCGCTGGGCAACGCAGGCCATCATGTAACCGCCGCTGGCCGCCACTTTGTCGACGGCCACAGTCAATTGCGCGCCTGCATCGGTAATCCGCTGTAGCTGACTGGCGGCAAGGCCGTAGCCGTGTACCATGCCACCTGGGCTCTCCAGGCGCAGCAGAATCTCATCGCCCTCGGCTACATGCGGCAATACAGCGGAAATCTCTTCGCGTAGCTGGTCACAGGCACTGGCTTTTATGTCACCGTCAAAATCCAGTATAAACAACTTGTTACGATGCTTTTCTTCAGTTGATTCTGATTTCTTGGCGCGCTTCTTGGCGGCCTTGGCTTCGGCCTTTTTCACTTTCTGGCGGGCCTTTTCAGCCACTTTCTGCAGCGCCGGGTCGGTCATGGCGCTGCGCATCGCGTCCGCGATGTCCTTGTACTTGTCATTCACCTTATGGATTTCAATGTGTCCTTCTGCCCGCGCCTTGTGGCGCTGGCCGAGCGCCACAACGCCCGCGACCAGCAAGAGTGCCGCAACCACGAAAGTGAGTGTCTGGGCCAGAAAAAGACCGTACTGATAAACGTGCTCCAAGGGTTTACTCCCGTGTTAGTTCGCTGATGTAGTGACGAATGAGTTGCCCGGCAATGGAACTGGGCGGTGGCACCTGCGGCAGCGCACTGTAATGGAACCAGCGCGCGTCGGCGATCTCGCCCGGCTCACAGACGATGTCACCTCCCGCATAGTCGGCAAAATAGCCGAGCATGAGCTGGCTGGGAAAGGGCCAGGACTGCGAGCCGAAGTAACGCAGCCGCGTCACCTCCACGCCCACTTCCTCCCGCACCTCGCGGTGCAGGGTATCCTCGGCGCTTTCACCGGCTTCAATAAACCCGGCAAGCGTGCTGTACATCTTGCTCGGGAAGTTGGCATTGCGCGCCAGCAGGAGTTCCTCGCCGCGGGTCACCAGCATGATCACGCAGGGATTGATGCGGGGGTAGTTGATGGTCGCACAGGGCGTGCAGCGCATGGCGCGCTCGCCGATATCCACCGCCATCGCGGCACCGCAGCGCCCACAGTACTGGTGGTCGCGCTCCCAGGCCAGCAGCTGCGCCGCGCGCCCGGCCAGTGCGAACAGGCCATCATCAACCCGGCCCAGCAACTGATACAGGCTGCCACGCACGAAACGCATGGGGTCCGGCTCGATGCCGGCATCAATCTCCACTGCAAAGCATGGGCGGCCGTGCCAGTAGCCGAGGAACTGCTCGCGCACCACCAGCCAGCCCAGTTGCTGCAGCTCGGCCCGGGGCAGCAGGGGTTCCGTGTGCATGTCGCTCACCAGCTGCCCGCCCTGGAACACCAGGTGCAGCGCGCCCTCGATGGATTGCGGTGCGCGATTGTGAAATTCAACACTCATACTGCAAACACCTCCCGCCAGACCACCTTGCCACCACTGCTCCGCTCAATCGCCTCCAGCTGAGCTTCGTGCGCCGCGAGCTCCTCTGCGCTGGCCCTGATCACCGGCAAGGGCTGGCGCTGTGCGGGCAGGCGCTGAATCCCCTCGCTGTGACCACGGCCGCCCTCCTCGCCGGGGCCGTTGTCGGCAAGCTGAAACGTGGTCTGTCCACCGGTCATCGCCAGGTAGACATCCGCCAGGATTTCGGCGTCCAACAGGGCGCCGTGCAGATCGCGCTGGGAATTGTCCACGGTGTAGCGGTTGCACAGCGCGTCGAGGTTGTTGCGCTGCCCTGGATGGCGCCGGCGCGCCATGACCAGGGTGTCCGTTACCGTGCACCACTGCTCAAGCCCCGGGTGATTGTCATCCAGCCGGCGCAGTTCCGCATCCAGAAAGCCGAGATCGAAGGGCGCGTTGTGGATGACCAGCTCCGCCCCGCGCACGAACTCGAGGAAATCTGCGGCTACCTGTGCAAATACCGGTTTGTCGGCCAGGGATTCACGGGTAATGCCGTGCACTTCTATCGCGCCCTGGTCAATGTCGCGCTCCGGATTGATGTAACGGTGGAGATGGTTTCCCGTCAAACGCCGGTTGACCAGTTCCACACAACCAATTTCGATTATGCGGTGCCCCTGGCTGACTTCCAGGCCAGTGGTCTCCGTGTCCAGTACAATCAGTCTCACAGTGTGCTTCCGTTGTTCAGGTTTTAGGGTGCTCGTCTATACCCCGGTTGGCCAACTGGTCGGCAATCTCGTTTTCCCGATGACCGCTGTGGCCTTTGACCCAGTGCCAACGAATACGATGACGCT
>CAXIDF010000028.1:0-37642 GCA_964022665.1 uncultured Halieaceae bacterium | reverse complement strand
GCTGGACTATAACACCCACGACGAATGGGTCCAAAACATGCCGTGTGGTGATCGTAATCCAGGTACGCTCCATGAGTTGCAGGAAAATCACCGTCTCTGGATCAGATTGACTACACTCAAGCACAGAATCCGCCGGAGACAGGTTTGATGTGTGGCCGTTTCAATATCACCGAGATGCCCGGTCTCCAGAACCTGCTGTATACTCTGGGCATCGATGTACACTTACCGTCGCCACGCTACAACGTCGCGCCCACCGAAGATGTGCTGCTTGTTCACGATGGGCGGGGGGAATTAGCCCGCTGGTGGCTCACCCCCTCATGGGCCAAAGAGGTCAGCACGAAATACAGCATGTTCAATGCCCGCGCCGAGTCGCTGGCCCAAAGCCCGGCATTCCGCGGTCCTTTCAAGAGTCAGCGCGGCATCGTCCCCATGAGTAGCTTTATTGAGTGGCGTACAGATCAAGGCCACAAGCAGCCGTGGTTGATCACCAACAAAGACAGCTCCCTGGCCGTGGCGGCACTGTGGGATGTCTGGCGAGGTCAGCCGACCCCCTTGCTGTCCTGCACCCTGGTCACCACAGAAGCTGCCCCAGAGTTCCAGCCCTGGCATTCGCGTATGCCAGTGATGCTGTCGCACGAGGAGTGCGTCCGTTGGCTGGACAATTCTGAGGAGATGCCACCCCATGATCCGCTGTTTCGTGCGGAACTGAAATTCCCGTTGGCCCTGCACCCGCTGGCGTCGTGTGTTGGCAATTCCCGGAACAAGGACGCGGCACTGCTGGAGCCAGTCGGTGAGGTGGTGTGGCTTGAGAGTAGGTAGGGGTTTATTGGCCCTTTCGGTGGCCGCTGTGATCCAGGTAGCGCGCCGATCTGCGTCTATCAATTCCGTAGGCTGAGCTTGGGGTGAGGGCGGAGACGGAGTTACTGGGAGTGCTGATGCACCGTTTTCGCTTAGTGGGGATCTATATAGGGATAGATCACAAAATCTATCTAACTAATTGATTCTATTACTATAGTGGTGCCGGAGATAGGAGTCGAACCTACGACCTTCGCATTACGAATGCGCTGCTCTACCAACTGAGCTACACCGGCACGGCGGCGCGATTATAGCAAAAGGGGCGCGGGCGGCAGCAAGTGTTTTCTCACATGTGCTTATTGCCCCGCCATCTGTCGCCGCAGCGCATGGTAGCTGGCGAGCATGTGCTTGGGCAGCGCCTCGATATCCGCCTGGCGTTCCGGGCAGCTCGCTATGCCCACACACAGCTTGCCGGCATGGCTGACCACGGTGATGTTCAGGCCCATGCCGTGGGTGATGATCGACAGTGGGTACAGCGCGTCCAGGTGCGCGCCGTTCAGGTACAGCGGTGTTTTAGCGCCCGGCACATTGGAGAAAATGGCGTTGATGGCCGGCTTAACGCGCTCGGCGTTCCCGGTCACCGTAAGCAGGACCGCCGGCAGCATGAGCAGTGCATAGAAATCCTCGGCGGCGGTAACCGAAATCGCCGCCATCGCCCGCTTGGCGGTACGCGTTGTGCGGATAACCCGCTGTAACCGGGTGTAGTCGTCGGCTTCAGTGGTGAAGAACGGGCTCAGGATATAGCTTAGCCGGTTGCCTTCCCCTTCCCCTGTGGATTTGAGCGATACCGGCATACCCACAATCAGCGAACGTTTTGGCAGAGCCTTCTGCGCCTCGAGGTAGCGCCGCAATGCGCCGCCGCAGATGGCCAGCAATACATCGTTGATGGTGCCCCCGCTCTGGTGTGCCATACGCCGTACCGTGCGCAGTGGGAGGTCGCAGATGGTGAGGCTGCGGCGCGCTTCCAGCTCGGTGTTGAATATGCTGCGTGGCGCGGTGAAGGGCAGGCGCATGGCCTCGGTATTGCCCGTAAGCACATCCTTGCCCATATGCATCAGCAGCCGGGAGAGTTGCGGCAGGGCGCGGTACTGCCGCCAGGTGCTGCTGGCAACGCGGCCCAGTTGCTCGAACAGGCTGTGGTGGCTGTGCTGATGGCGTCTGTCGCGGCGCACGTGACGAAAATCGATGCGCGCTTCGGGGTCGGTACTGAACAGGCTCTGGATCATGCGCATGGCGCCGATACCGTCAACCAGTGCATGGTGTGTTTTACAGTACAGGGCAAAGCGTCCGCCGGGCAGCCCCTCGATGATGTGCAGCTCCCACAGGGGCCGATTGCGGTCCAGAGGCCGTTCGTGGACGCGAGTAACCAATTGCAGCAGGTCCTGCATACGGCCGGGCTGGGGCAGCGCGTAGTGCAGTACATGGTTTTCCGGTCGGTAATGAGTAGCCTCTACCCACGCCGAGGCGGAGGGGTCCTCTGGCTGCGATAGCTGGCAGTTGAACGCGGGCAGGATTTCATTCAGCCGGCCACAGTCCCTGGCGAGCTGGCGCAGAAAATTGCGAGGGGCGCCCTCCGGTGGGCTCAGCAGCATCAGGGCTGCAACGTGGAAGGGGCAGCGGGGTGTTTCAATGCGTAAAAAACCCGCGTCCTGGGCGCTCAATCGATCCATGGTCGCATTTAACTCTTGCCGAGGTAGCGCGCCTCCAGATGTGCGCGGAAGTAGGATGACTGCAGCGTTTCACCGGTCGCGTGCTGCATCAGCGCATTGTAGTCGAGAAACTTGCCCTGGCTGTGCACGTGCTTACGCAGCCAGCCCAGTAGCGCACAGAAATTGCCCTCCGCCAGCTGCGCGGGCATGTCGGGCAATGCCTGCCGTGCCGCGGCGAACAGCTGCGCTGCGCTCATGGCACCGAGGGTATAGGTGGGGAAGTAGCCGAACAATCCTGCGGGCCAGTGCACATCCTGCAGGCAGCCATCGCGGTAGTTGCCCGCTGTGGATAGCCCAAGGTAGGACTGCATGCGCGCATCCCAGGCCTCCGGTATGCCGGCGACCTCCAGTTCACCTTCGATCAGCTGGCGTTCGATTTCGTAGCGCAGGATGACGTGCAGAGGGTAGCTGACTTCATCGGCGTCCACGCGAATGTAACCGCGCTTCACGTGGGTGAACAGGCGGTACAGGTTGTCTTCCTGCCACGCGGCGGTGCGCGGCTGAGCCGCCGCAAAACTGCCCTGCAGATGAGGTGTCAGGTAGTGCAGGAATTCCGCGCTGCGACAGGCCTGCATTTCCATCAGCAGGGATTGGCTTTCGTGTACAGCCGTGCTGAGCGCCTGCCCGACGGGTTGTGACTGCCACTCGGCGGGTAGGCCCTGTTCGTACAGTGCGTGCCCGGTTTCGTGAATGACGCCCATCAATGCCTGGGTAAATCCCTCGGTGTTGTAGCGGGTGGTGATGCGCACATCGCTCGGGACACCGCCACAGAACGGATGGTGGCTGACATCAAGGCGTCCGTGTTCAAAGTCGAAGCCCAGCGTGCGCATCATGGCCAGCCCCAGCGCCCGCTGCTCTTCAATGGTGAAGGGGCCTTCGGGCAGCTGCGCCGGCTGCTGTTGCTGCCGTTCGATGGTGGCGTCCAGCAGGCCGGGTAGAAACGCTTTCAATTCGGCGAATAGCGGGTCCAGTTGAGCGCAGGTCATCCCCGGCTCGTAGCTGTCCAGAAGACTGTCATAGAGTGACAGGCCGTTCACCGCTGCGAGCGCGGCGGCCTCTTCCCGCGCCAGCGCGACCACGTCCTCCAGCAGTGGCGCCATGGCCTGCCAGTTATTGTCGGCGCGGTGCACGCGCCAGGCCTGTTCGCAGCGGCTGTTTGCCAGTGTGCGCCGCTCCACCAGGCTCTCCGGCAGACAGGTGGCATCGCGGTAGCTGCGCTGCATTTCGCGCAGGTTGGCCGCTTGCCAGGGTGGCAACGTTTCGTCCTCCGCAGCCGCCAACCACTCGGCAATTCGCGGGTCGGTCAGCATCTGGTGCGTCACCCCATCGAGTGTTGCCAGCGCCTGTCCGCGTGCGGCGCCGCCCCCGGCTGGCATCATGGCGGCTTCGTCCCATTGCGCCACGGCGCCAACATGGTACAAATCATTGAGGCGGGCAAAGTGCTGATGTAGTTTCTCGTAAGGTGTCATTGCAGTGTGCTCGCAAGCCCGGCGGGGGCGGTTTTGGTTTCAATTTTTCTGGTTCAAGGTATCATACTGCCTGCGACACAGCGTGGAGCCAAGCAGTGATAAAAAAAGATGTCTTTACCACTCTCGCCGAACTTCCCAAATTGATCAAGGTGAAGAAATTGCTGCGGCCGCGCCCAGCCGATACGCGCGATTGCCTGGGCGCTCGTGTAGCCGCAAATGCGGCACGTATCCCGCGGCGCTCGGCCTTTGTCTGCGAAGGGCAGACGATGGACTGGCAGCACTTCAACGCGGCCGCAAACCGCTATGCGGCGGTGTTTCGCGCCCAGGGCTTGCAGCGTGGCGATGCCGTGAGTGTGTTGATGGAAAACCGCATCGACTTCATGGTGGTGGTGATAGCGCTCAACAAACTGGGCGTGATTGCATCCCTCATCAACACCAGCCTCACAGGGCGTCCACTGACGCACTGTGCCGAGATTACCGGCGCCCGCAAGTTCCTGTTTGGCGAGGAGTGTATGGACGCGGTCGCCGATGTGCGCAGTGCCCTGCCGTTGGCCGCTGGAGACTACCTTTTTGTGCCCGATTCCGGCGAGCGCGCGGCGCCGGACTGGGCGCTGGACATGGCGGGTGCTGCGGCGCAGGCGGCTGCAGACAACCCGCCTGAAACGGCCGACATCACCATAGAAGATGTCGCGTTCTATATTTTTACCTCGGGCACCACCGGCCTGCCGAAAGCTGCAGTACTGTCCAATCGGCGTTACCTGCTGACCGCGAGCGTGGTGCAGGTGGGCGGCCTGCAGCTGACCGAGAATGACCGGCTGTATTTGTGTTTGCCGCTGTTTCACGGCACGGGGCTGATGGTCGGGGCGGGGGCTGCGTTTCTCGCTGGTGCCAGCATGTTCATCCGGCGCAGGTTTTCCGCCAGCCAGTTCCTGCCGGAAGTGCGCGAGCACCGCGCCACGGCCTTCGTCTACATCGGTGAGCTGTGCCGCTATCTGTTGCATGTGCCGGCGCAGACTGACGATGCGAACAATCCTCTGCGCGCTGTGGTCGGCAATGGCTTGCGCCCGGATATCTGGCACAGCTTCAAGCAGCGGTTCGGCATTGAACGGGTTGCGGAGTTCTACGGCTCCAGCGAAGGCAATGTCGGCTTTTTCAACCTGTTGAACAAGGACTGCACGGTAGGCTCCTCCGCACTGCCTACGGCGCTGATCAAATACGACGTGGACCGGGATGAAGTGGTACGCGATGCCGCCGGGCGCTGCCAGCCGGTGGCGCCCGGTGAGCCGGGCTTGCTGTTGGGGAAAATTACGCCGAATACCAAATTTGAGGGCTACACCAGCGCCGAAGCCACGGAAAAGAAGATCCTGCGCGATGTGCTGCAAGCGGGCGATGCCTGGTTCAACACGGGCGACCTCATGCGCACGGTTGATGTGGGGTTTGCGCTGGGCCTGCCGCACTATCAGTTCGTGGACCGCATCGGCGATACCTTTCGCTGGAAAGGGGAAAACGTGTCTACCAACGAGGTGGGCGAGATACTCAACCTGCACCCGCAGATTGCGCTCAGCAATGTGTACGGTGTGCAGGTGCCTGGCACGGATGGCCGCGCCGGTATGGCGTCGCTGCGCCTGGAGGAGAGTGTGTCGAGTCTCGACCTGGACAGTTTCTCGACGCACGTACACGCGGAGCTTCCGCACTTCGCCCGGCCCTTGTTCCTGCGGATTCAAAGCGAAATGGACACCACCGGCACTTTTAAACTGCTCAAGGGCGACTTGCGCAAGCAGGGCTACGACCCGGCGCAGGTCAACGATGTGCTGTGCGTACTGAAGCCGGGCGCGACCCGCTATGAACCGCTGGACGCCGATTTCCACGCGCGTATTGTGCAGGGCACAGCCGGTTACTGATGGCGTTACCCCGGCAAACAGGCTATGTTCGCGCCCATGCATAGAATCGTCCGTGTTGTGAGTCTTGCGCTGGTGGCTGCCTTTCTCGGCGGCTGCAGCGCCGGTGAGTCCAATGTTGCCCAGGGCAACCGCGAGGGTATTCTCCATTTCGGCAATGGCTCCGAGCCCCAGGGGCTGGACCCCCATGTGGTGACCGGGGTACCGGAAAGCAAGATCATTGATGCCCTGTTTGAAGGGCTCACGCGCAAGAACCCCTGGACCCTTGAGCCGGAGCCCGGCGCGGCGGCGAGCTGGGAGTTCAGCGAGGATCGCCGAGTCATTACGTTCCATATGCAGCCTGAAGGGCGCTGGTCCAATGGCGACCCGGTCACCGCGCACGACTTTGTCTGGTCCTGGCGACGCGCCCTGGACCCGGCGATGGGTAACCTTTATGCCTACATGCTCTACCCGGTGAAAAACGCGGAAGCCTACGCCACGGGCAAGATTGACGACCCGGCATTGGTCGGTGTGCGCGCGCTGGATGACATGACGCTTGAAGTGACGCTGAATGCGCCGACGCCGTATTTCCTGCAACTCATGGACCACTATTCCAGCTTCGCCGTGCACCGCGAAACTGTCGAGCGGTTTGGCAAGGCGACAGACCGGTTCACCCGCTGGACCCGGGTAGGGAACATTGTGACCAACGGCCCGTTCCAGTTGCAGAACTGGGAGCTGAACCGGCGCATTGTGGTGGAGCGCAATCCGCACTACTGGGACAACAACGCCGTGCACCTGAACGGCATTGTGTTCTACCCCACGGAAAACATTGTCAGCGAAGAACGCATGTTCCGCGTTCACCAGTTGCACTACACCGCCGATGTGCCGCTGAACAAGATTCCCGCGTACCGCAACATGGCCGACACACCGTTTGTCGAGGCGCCTTACCTGGGTACCTATTTTTACCTGCTGAATACTGAGCGCCCGCCGCTGGACGATGTGCGGGTACGCAAAGCCCTCTCCTTGGCCGTGGATCGGGAGGCTCTGACGCGCAATGTGCTCTACGGTAGCAATAACCCGGCCTATGCCATCACGCCGCCGGGCACATTGGGTTACCAGCCGCCACAGCTGTTCACTTTTGACCCAGAGGAGGCGCGGCGCCTGCTCGCGGAGGCCGGGTACCCCGGGGGTGATGGCTGGCCCGGGCTGGAGCTGATCTACAACACCAGCGAAAGCCACCGCAAGATTGCCGTGGCGCTGCAGCAAATGTGGAAGGATGCGTTGAATATCACCGTCACGCTGTCCAACCAGGAATGGAAGGTGTACCTGGATTCGGTCTCCCAGATGAATTTCCAGGTGGCGCGACGTGGCTGGATCGGCGACTACGTGGATCCGAACAACTTCCTCGACCTCTATATTACCGACGGCGGCAACAACAACACCGGCTTCTCGGACCCGGTATACGATGAGCTGATATTGCAGCGTGCGCCGCGTGCGGCAACCCAGGAGGCGCGCTTCGCGCTGTTTCATGAAGCGGAAACGCGCCTCATGGAGCAGATGCCGATCCTGCCCATTTACACCTATGCCAGCAAACATCTGGTGCACCCATCCGTGAAGGGCTTGCCGCCCAACCTTATGGACTTCGTCAATGTGAAATACGTTCACCTTGAAGATGTGCCACTGACCGAATTCGAGCTGGAGTAGCCTATGTGGCGTTTTATTGCCGGGCGTTTGTTGCAGGCCATTCCGGTTATTCTCGCGGTCATCACCGTCACCTTTTTCCTGGTGAGGGTGGCACCTGGCGGCCCCTTCGATAGCGAAAAAGCGGTGATTCCCGAGGTCAAGGCGGCGCTCGAAGCCCAGTACCGGCTCGATCTTCCCCTGGGTCAACAGTATCTCGCCTACCTGCAAGACCTGGCTCGGGGGGAGCTCGGCCCCTCGTTTAAATATCCCGGTCGCAGTGTGAATGAACTCATTGCCGCAGGCCTGCCGGCGACGGCGGAGCTGGGCGCGTATGCCCTGCTGGTAGCGGTTGTGCTGGGCGGGCTGGCGGGTGTTGTGGCGTCGCTCAAGCCCAACAGCGCGCAGGACTACATTCCCATGTCGGTGGCGATGATCGGCATCTGCATGCCCACCTTCCTGCTCGGCCCGTTGCTGGTGCTGTTGTTCGGCATTCATCTGGAGTGGCTGCCGGTAGCGGGGTGGGGCGATATTCCCGGCGACAAGATACTGCCCAGCCTTACGCTCGGCGCCGCCTATGCGGCCTACATCGCGCGCTTGAGCCGGGCCGGCATGCTGGAAGTGATGTCGCAGGACTATATCCGCACGGCACGCGCCAAGGGCCTGCCGGAATGGCAGGTGGTAACGCGCCACGCTCTGCGCGGTGGTCTGATTCCCGTGGTGGCTTTCCTCGGTCCCGCGTTCGCCGGGTTGCTGGCGGGCTCGTTTGTGGTGGAAACCATTTTCCAGATTCCGGGCCTGGGGCGCTTCTATGTGCAGGCCGCCTTCAACCGCGACTACACCATGATCCTCGGTACGACGGTGTTCCTCTCGACACTCATTGTGTTGTTTAACCTGCTCTCTGATATTCTCGCCGCGTGGCTGAACCCGCGCTTGCGTGCACAGTATGGGGAGGCCTGAATGACGTCTGCGAACCTCTCTGATGCGGCACAGGCGGAGCAGGGCACATCGCTGTGGAAAGATGCCTGGCGTCGTTTGCGCAAGAACCGCCTGGCCCTGTTCGGCCTCGCTGTGCTCACCGTGTTTATCGTCGTGGCCCTGTTGACGCCCTGGATTGCGCCTTATGCCTACGATGCCCAGAACCTCGATCTGGGCGCCTCACCGCCTTCCGCCGCGCATTGGTTGGGCACGGATATCTTCGGGCGTGACCTGTTGACCCAGATACTCTACGGCGGGCGTATTTCCCTGGCGGTGGGTTTTGTCGCCACTGCGGTGGCACTGGTGATCGGCGTGACCTGGGGCGCCGTTGCCGGCTACGTGGGCGGCCGCGTGGACGCGGTGATGATGCGGCTGGTGGATATCCTCTACGCATTACCCTTCATGATCTTCATCGTGTTGTTGATGGTGGTGTTCGGGCGCAATCTGCTGCTGCTGTTCCTGGCCATCGGTGCGGTCGAATGGCTGACCATGGCGCGCATCATGCGCGGCCAGGTGCAGTCCCTGCGCCAACAGGAGTTTGTTGAGGCCGCGGTCTCACTGGGTTTGTCACCGGCAACCATCGTCCGCCGTCATCTGGTGCCCAACGCATTGGGGCCGATCATTGTCTACACCACCCTGACCATTCCCAGCGTCATGCTGCTGGAGGCGTTCCTGAGCTTTCTCGGCCTCGGCGTACAGCCGCCGGCCACGTCCTGGGGCCTGCTGATTTCCTACGGCGCTGAAACCATGGAAGAGTATCCGTGGCTGCTGATTTTCCCGGGTGCGGCGCTCACCCTGACCCTGTTTGCACTGAACTTTCTTGGCGACGGCCTGCGCGATGCGCTGGACGTGCGCGGCTCTGGAGACTGATAGCCCATGCCTCTGCTCAGTGTCCGCGACCTCCAGATTGACTTCACCACCCGCAACGGGCGCATCACGGCGGTAAGCCGCATCGGCTTTGATGTAGAGCCCGGGCAGATCACCGCGATTATCGGTGAGTCAGGGTCTGGGAAGTCGGTTGCCTGTTACAGCCTGCTGGGGTTACTCCCCACGCCCCCTGCCAGTATCGAGAGTGGCAGTGCGGTGTTTGACGGGCGCGACCTGCTGCAGATGAGCGAGCGCGAGCTGCGCGAGATCCGCGGCCGCGATATCGCCATGGTCTTCCAGGACCCGATGACCTGCCTCAACCCTTACATGACGGTGGGCAACCAGCTGTTGGAACCGCTCATGTACCACCGCAAGGTCACCCGGGCGCAGGCCAGGGAGCGCGCGCTGGAACTGCTGGCGGAAGTGGGGTTGCGCGACCCGCAGGCAACCATCGACCAGTACCCGCACCAGTTTTCCGGTGGTATGCGCCAGCGGGTAATGATCGCGATGGCACTGATCAATGAGCCCCGACTGTTGATTGCCGATGAGCCGACCACGGCGCTGGATGTCACTATCCAGGCGCAGATACTCGAGCTCATTGCCGAGCTGCAGCGCAGGCGCAATATCGGCGTGATCTTCATCAGTCACGATCTGTCTGTGGTTGCCGATATTGCCGATGAAATTGTGGTGATGGAAAAGGGGCATGTAGTAGAGCGGGGCGATCGCCAGGCGATTTTCCAGGCTGCAGAGCACCCCTACACACAGAAACTGCTGGCGGCGATACCCGCAGGCAGCAAGCCCCCGGCGGATGCCGCGCGGGATGACCTGATCCAGGTGCGCAACCTGTGCACCTGGTTTCCCCAGGGGCGTGGCGCCGAGCCGTTGCGAGCAGTGGACGACGTCAGTTTCACCGTGCAACGGGGCGAAGTGCTGGGCCTGGTGGGTGAATCGGGCAGTGGCAAGTCGACCATCGGTCGCTCGCTGCTGCGCCTGGTGCCGGTGACCAGCGGCGAGGTGCTCTTTGATGGCACGGATGTGACCGGTCTTGCCGGCGCCGGCTTGAAACAGATGCGGCGCCGCATGCAGATGATTTTCCAGGATCCCTACGCCTCGCTGAATCCGCGCATGTCGGTGTACGACACCCTTGCCGAGCCCCTCTTGCTGCACGGTATTGCCACGCGTAAAACGGTCGAGCAGGGCGTGCTGCAGCTTATGGATGACGTGGGCCTGGCACGTGCATTCGTGCGCAAGTATCCACATGAGTTCTCCGGCGGCCAGCGCCAGCGCATTGCCATCGGTCGCGCGCTGGCAACGCGCCCGGAGTTCGTGGTGGCGGATGAACCGGTGTCGGCGCTGGACGTTACCATTCAGGCTCAGATTCTCGAGCTGATGCTGGAACTGGGGCGCGAATACGGCCTGACCATGCTGTTTGTCTCGCACGATCTGGCCGTGGTGCGACATATCGCCGACCGCATACTGGTGTTGTACAAAGGGCGTGTGGTGGAGCAGGGCACCGGTGATGCGCTGTTCAATGCGCCACAGGAAGACTACACACGACAACTACTGCAGGCCATTCCCGGGCGTGGCCTGCTTTAATTCGACCTCCCCAGCGGGTGCGGACGGGTATCCTCCGGCAGCTACCGCCAACTACGCGCTGATATTGCTGCTGCTGGCGTACATCCTGTCGTTTATCGACCGCAATGTAATGGCCGTGCTGATTGGTCCCATTCGCGCCGATTTTGCCATCAGCGACTTTGAGTACTCCCTGCTGCACGGCTTCGCCTTTTCCATGTTCTACATCGTTATGGGGCTACCGATTGCGCGCCTCGCCGACCGCCACAGCCGCAAGTGGATTATCACCGCCGGGCTGGTGGCCTGGAGTGCGATGACCTGCGTGTGCGGTGCCGCCCGGAGTTTTGGCGGCCTGTTCCTTGCGCGTGTCGGCGTCGGCATCGGTGAGGCCACGCTGTCGCCCTCGGCGTTTTCCATGCTCGGTGATTTGTTTCCCCGCGAAAAGCTGGCGCGTGCGCTGGCCATCTACAGCCTGGGTATTACGCTGGGTGGTGGCATGGCTTACGTGGTGGGCGGTGCCGTGTATGCGTGGTTTGCACAGGGCGATCCGGTGGTGCTGCCCCTGTTGGGTGAAATGCGCCCGTGGCAGATGACCTTCATTGCGGTGGGCGCGCCGGGGTTGTTGCTTGCGGTGCTCTTCAGTTTCCTCCCGGAACCGGTGCGCCGCGAGGACGTTGCCTGCACTGCAGCGCAGGAGAAGCAGCAGTCAGCCCCCAGCCTCGCAGCGATCATGGCTCACCTCAGGGCCCACGGACGCGCCTATCTGGCACCGATGGGCGCTGCGTCAGTGCTGAGCATTCTTGGCTACGGCACCATGGCCTGGTACCCGGAGTTCCTGATTCGCAGTTTTGACATGCCCCGGGCAGAGGCGGGCAGCCAGTTCGGCTTGATGTTTCTGCTGGCGGGCAGTGCGGGTGCTCTTGCGGGAGGCTGGTCGGTCGAGCCGTTGCGGCGACGCGGTTATGCCGATGCACCGTTGCGCATTGTGCTGCTGGTTGCCGCACTGTGGTTGCTGCCTGCGGTCGCCGGGCCGCTGAGCGGCAGCGCCGAGCTGGCTATCTGGTGGGCCGCGCCGATTGTATTTTTCCTCAATGCGCACTTTGGCGTGGGTGTGGCTGCGGTACAGTTCATGACACCCAATCGAATGCGCGCACAGGTGTCAGCGTTGATGCTTTTTTTCACCAACCTGTTCGGGTTGGCGTTTGGGCCCAGTGCCGTGGCAATGCTTACCGACTTCGTTTTTGGCGATGATCAGGCTCTGCGCTACGCGCTGGCGCTGTTACCGCTGTTGGTTTGTCCGTTGGCAATTGCGCTGGTTGTGCAGGGTATGCGGGGCTACCGGCTGGCGGTTGCCCAACAGCAGGCGTAGCCGAGCCTAGGCGCCATGGACGGCCTGTATACAAGCTAATACGAGCAGGGTTACGCTGAAATAGTTGCTATCGCGGATCAGCTTGCGTCGGCGATCTGCCGGATGCGCGCCACCATCGCCCGTAAACCGTTGCCCCGGGTGGGGGACAGGTGGCGCAGAAGGTCGAGTTGCTCGAAATAGCTGTCAATATCGAAGGCGCGTATGTCCTCGGGTGTCTTGTTGTTGTAGGCGGCTAGCACAATACCCAGCAGGCCCTTGACGATAAACGCATCGCTGTCGACTGACAGCTGCAGGCGGTTCTGTTCCAGGCGGGTATCGATCCACACCTGGCTCTGGCAACCGCGGATCTTGCGCTCTTCGGTGTGCAGCTCATCGGGCATGGCAGGCAGCTCACGGCCCAGATCAATGATGTACTTGTAGCGGTCTTCCCAGTCGTCGAAAAAGGCGAGGGTTTCGACAATGTCGTCACTGGTGATGCTGTGGCCAAACGGATTGGCGGGCGCCGGGTCTGGCACGATGAACTCTCCCTAGTAAAACATGCCGGTTTCGAGCTGTGCTTCCTCGGACATCATGTCGCGGCTCCACGGCGGGTCGAACACAAGCTCCACATCAACCGTGTTGACGTTGGGTACCTGCGAAACACGGTATTTTACATCGCCCACCAGCACCGGGCCCATGCCGCAGCCGGGGGCTGTGAGGGTCATCCTGATCGCAACGCTGGCGGTACCTTGGTCGATATCCACACGGTATATCAGTCCCAGGTTGACCAGGTCGACCGGCACTTCAGGGTCGTAGACCGTACCCAGCGCCTCCCACACCTGTGCCTCGTCGATCCGTCCGTCCGCCGGCGGCGTGAAATCGAGTCGCTGCGGCGTCAGCCCCAGGGCATCGGCATCGGTGCCGTCTACCCGCACCATGTTGCCATTGTGGATGACGGTGTAATTGCCGCCCAGGGCCTGGGTCAGGGTGACGAAGGTATGCGCCGGGATGGTGACCGGGTCGCCCACGGGTACCAGACGGCCCGGGCAATCGCGCTGGGTGGTGAGCAGGGTTCGTTCCTGGGCGCTCATGCAATTTTCACCAATCAACTAATACTGAAGCTTTCGCCACAGCCACAGGCGGCAGTGACGTTCGGGTTGTGGAACTTGATGGTGCGATTCAGCCCTTCTTTTTCGAAGTCCAGCCGCGTGCCCTGTAAAACAGGCAGCGAGGCGCGGTCCACGAAAATATCCAGTTCGGCATCCGGATGCAGGGTGAGGTCACCTTCCTGACCGTCGTCCACTTCATCCATCACATACATGAAGCCGGTACAGCCACTTTTCCGCACACTGATCCGCAGTGCCCGCTTGCCTGACTGGCCGAGCTGTTTCTTCAGGTAGGCTGCCGCTGCGGGGGTAACCTGCAGGGCATCGGTGTTCACGTCAAACGTTTCAACGCTCATAAGTAACCCTTTAGCCAAAGAGGCGTTTTGCCTTGTGGATACCGGCGAACAGTCGCTCCACGTCATCCGCCGTATTGTACAGCGAATAGGACGCGCGTACGGTCCCGGGCACCTGGTAATGCGCCATGAGTGGTTGAGTGCAATGGTGGCCGGTGCGCACGGCTATACCCTGTTCGTCGAGCAGCATGCCCAGGTCGGAGGGGTGCACGCCCTCCAGCACGAAACTGAATATACCAACGGTTTGCGCGGGGTTGCCGATGCGCCGCAGCCCGTCGATGTCACCTGCCAGGTCGATGGATTGCTGCAGCAGGCTGCACTCGTGAGCCGCTGCGGCGGCAATGTCGATGCCCGCCAGGTAATCGATGGCGGCCGCCATGCCGATCGCGCCGGCAATATTGGGCGTGCCGGCTTCGAATTTGAAGGGCAGTGCGTTCCAGGTGCTGCCGCTGAAACTCACCGTCTCTATCATTTCACCGCCACCGAGGAACGGGGGCATGGTGTCGAGCAGCGCTTCCTGCCCCCACAACACGCCCATGCCGGTAGGGCCAAACAGCTTGTGCCCGGAGAACACGTAAAAATCGCAGCCTATGGACTGTACATCCACGGGCATGTGAGCAATCGCCTGGGCGCCGTCGACCAGCACTTTTGCCCCCGCTGCGTGCGCTAAACGGCTGATCTCCGCCACCGGGTTGATCGTGCCGAGTGCGTTTGATACGTGGTTCACGGCCACCAGCTTGACCCGCTCGTCGAGCAGCCCCGTCAGTGCTTGCAGGTCGATGTCACCGGCCTCCGTGATGGGAATCGGCACGACCTCGGCACCGGTGGCGGCGGCCGCCAGCTGCCAGGGGACGATGTTGGAATGATGCTCAAGGTAGGACACGAGAATCCGGTCGCCGGCGCGCAAATGGGTGTGCCCCCAGCTGTAGGCAACCAGGTTGATGGCCTCGGTAGCACCCCGCGTCCAGATGACCTGGTTGCTGCGCGGGCTATTGATGAACCGCGCAACCGTTTCCCGTGCCGCTTCAAAGGCAACCGTGGCGCGGTCGCTGAGTGTATGTGCGCCGCGGTGCACATTGGCGTTGTCTCGGCGGTAGTAGGTGGCAATCGCCTGAATAACCACCTCGGGTTTCTGCGTGGTGGCGGCATTGTCCAGATAGACCAGGGGTGCGCCATTGACGGACTGCTGCAGGATAGGAAAATCCTGGCGCAGGGCGGCGGGGTCAAAGGGGGTTGCAGAGGCCATGGCGGTCGATGCGTTCACAGGATATGCCTCGTCAGGCGTGCATCGCGCGCGAAACGCCTGGCCAGGAGGGGCTTGAGAAACGCCTGCACGGCCGGTTGCGCGATAGCCTCCACCAGTTCGTTGATAAAGCCGTAGCTCAGCATCACTTCGGCCTCTTCGCGCGGCACACCGCGGGTGCGCAGGTAGTGCAGGGCAAGCGGGTCCAGCTGGGCAACGGTAGCACCGTGGGCACACTGCACGTCATCGGCGTAGATTTCCAGCTCCGGCTTGGTGTTGATTTCCGCCTTGTTGCTGGTCAGCAGGTTCTTGTTGCTCAGCTCCGCGCGGGTTTTCTGTGCCTGCGGGTGTATATGAATCCGCCCGTTGAAAACCGCAGTGGCTTCATCGGCGATGATGCCGCGGAAGCGCTCCTGGCTGGTGCAGTGCGGGACAGCGTGTTCAATGCAGGTGTGGTAGTCCACGGTTTCGGTGCCGCGGGGCAGGTACAGGCCGTCCAGTGCGCAATGGGCGCCGCTGCCCTGGTGGTCCACTACCAGGTCAATACGTTTCAGCGCGCTGCCCAGGGCGAGGTGAAAGCCGTGCAGCAGGCTGTCTGCTTCCTGCCGCGCATGTACGCCGCCAATATGCACCGCGTCACCCTGCTCCAGGTGCAGGCGGTAGTGGTTCAGCTGCGCGCCGCGGGCCAGCAGCAATTCGGTAATACCGTTGGTGAATGCCGTGCCTCCGGTCGCCGTGTTGGCAAAAGACTCAACCAGCGTGGCACTGCTGTTCTCCGCGAGGCACACCAGCAGGCGCTGGGTGATGCTGATCGATTCATTCTGCCCGGTGGTTAGCCAGGCAATGTGCACCGGCGTATCGATATGGGCGTTGGCTGCCACCTCCATGAACACACCGTCGGCGAGCGTGGCGTCATTCAGGGGCGCGAAAACGTGGCGGCCAGGCTGCAGGGCACTGCCCAGAGCGGCCGCAATGCGCGCTGCCTGTTCGCTGTCCGCATCCGCGAAGCGCACCAGGTTCAAGCCGGCGGGAAGTTCGCCGTGAGAAAGCTCGGCGCGGTAGTGGCCGTCGGCGAACACCAGCGTTGGGCCGGCCAGCTCCGGCAGCGGAATATCATCCAGCGGTGAGCGCGCGGATTCGGTAGCCGGTGCGCTGAAGGTTTGCTGCAGGGCTTGCAGGCTGGTGTATTTCCAGGCCTCGGTTTTGCGCGTGGGCAGTGCCGTTTTGGACCATGCGTCGCGGCCGCGGGCCTGAACGGGCTCCAGCCAGGCCGGCGCGGTGCGCGCGGCGGCCGCCAGCGCCTGCTGCATGAAGTCACTCATCAGGCTACATCCTCCAACCAGGCATAGCCGCGTTCCTCAAGCTCCAGTGCCAGCGAGTGGTCACCGGATTTCACGATGCGACCGCCGGACAGGACATGCACCCGGTCCGGTTTGATGAAATTGAGCAGGCGCTGGTAGTGAGTCACCAGGATAAAGCTACGCTCGCTGCTACGCATGGCATTGATGCCGTTGGCGACAACCTGCAGCGCGTCGATATCCAGCCCGCTGTCGGTTTCATCCATGATGCAAAGCTTCGGTGCAAGCAGCATCATCTGCATCAACTCATTGCGCTTTTTCTCGCCACCGGAGAACCCTTCATTGACACCGCGCTTGAGAAACGCGGCGTCGAGATCGACCGCCTTGCAGGCTTCGCGGGCCTGTTTCATGAAGGTCACGCTGTCCAGCGCGGCTTCGTTGCGGTGTTCGCGCACGGCGTCGACGGAGGCCTTGAGGAACTCCATATTGCTGACGCCGGGGATTTCCACCGGGTACTGGTAAGCGAGGAACAAACCCAGGTGCGCACGTTCCTCCGTGTCCAGTGTCAGCAGGTCCTGCCCCAGCAATTGTGCGCTGCCCGCCGTCACGGCATAGCCGGGTCGCCCGGCGAGCACGTGCCCGAGGGTGCTTTTGCCCGAGCCGTTGGGGCCCATGATAGCGTGTACCTCACCGGGGCCGACCGTGAGGTCCAGGCCCTTGAGGATAGCCTTGTTCTCCACGCTGGCGTGCAGGTTGTCGATCTTCAACATGGTTCTCTTGCTCCGAAGTGCGACCGCAGGGCCGCACGCTAGTGTTTGCCTTAGCCGACAGAACCTTCAAGGCTCACTTCCAGCAATTTTCCCGCTTCCATGGCAAATTCCATGGGCAGCTCCCTGAAGACTTCCTTGCAGAAGCCGTTGACGATCATGGACACCGCTTTCTCGGCATCCAGCCCGCGCTGCTGGCACAGGTACAGCTGATCGTCGCTGACCTTGGAAGTCGTGGCTTCGTGTTCCACAACAGCCGAGGGATTGCGGCTTTCGATATACGGGAATGTGTGTGCAGCGCAGCGGTCACCAATCAGCAGGGAGTCGCACTGGGTGTAGTTGCGTGCGCCCTCCGCACGCGGGCTCATGCGCACCAGTCCGCGGTAGGCGTTGGAACTCTTGCCCGCGGAAATCCCCTTGGAGATGATCGTCGAGCGGGTGTTCTTGCCCAGGTGGATCATCTTCGTGCCGGTATCCGCCTGCTGCGCGTTGTTGGTCAGCGCCACTGAGTAAAACTCGCCGATGCTGTTGTCGCCACGCAGTATACAGCTGGGGTACTTCCAGGTGATGGCTGAGCCGGTCTCCACCTGGGTCCAAGAGATCTTGGCGTCGCGGTGCGCCACGCCGCGCTTGGTGACGAAGTTGTAGATGCCGCCTTTGCCTTCGGCGTCCCCGGGGTACCAGTTCTGCACGGTGGAGTACTTGATTTCGGCACCGTCGAGTGCCACCAGTTCAACCACCGCCGCGTGCAGCTGGTTCTCGTCGCGCATGGGGGCGGTGCAGCCCTCGAGGTAGCTGACGTGGCTGCCTTCGTCGGCGACGATCAGCGTGCGCTCAAACTGGCCGGTGTTGGCTTCATTGATGCGAAAGTAGGTGGACAGCTCCATGGGGCAGCGCACCCCCTTCGGGATGTAGACAAAGGAGCCGTCACTGAACACCGCGCTGTTGAGAGCGGCGTAGAAGTTGTCTTTGCGCGGCACCACACTGCCCATGTATTTCTTGATCAGCTCGGGGTAGTCGTGCACCGCCTCTGAAATCGAGCAGAAGATCACGCCGGCTTCCCAAAGCTTCTCGCGGAACGTGGTGGTGACGGACACTGAGTCGAACACGGCATCGACGGCGACGCCCGCGAGCGCGGCCTGCTCATGCAGGGGGATGCCGAGCTTGTTGTAGGTTTCGATCAGCTCCGGATCGACTTCATCGAGGCTCTGGGGCCGATCCTTCATCGCCTTGGGCGAGGAAAAATAGGAGATTTCGTTGAACTTGACCGCCGGATACTGCACATGCGCCCATTCCGGCTCAGCCATCTTCAGCCAGTCGCGGTAGGCCTCCAGGCGCCATTCGAGCAGCCACTCGGGCTCGTTCTTGCGGCCGGAAATGAACCTGATGGTGTCTTCATTCAGGCCCGGTGGAAGGGTGTCGGACTCGATATTCGTGGTGAAGCCCGCAGCGTACTCTTTGCGTATGGCGTGTTCGATGTGTTCCTGCGACATAATCAGTGACCTGTGCTGACGGGCGAGACGACGGTAACGGTGATTCAGTGCATTTTCGCACGCGCTGCACCCGGATGGCGACAAGCGCGACAGGGTGCCGATGAATACCCGAGTATTTTAGTCGACTATTGCGGTCGGTGCAACGCACAGCAGGCCGCCAGCGCGTTTACCGTGCGGTAGGGCGCTTGCGCCGTCGCTCCCGGTAACCGCCTGACTCCGGTGGGCTGCTCAGGCGGGGTCGCGCGAGCTCATCCTCGTAGGCACGCACAAGCGGCGCCAGTTGGTGGCGAAAACGTTTCGCAAACCCCACCAGGGCCGGGCTGATCTCGCCAACGGCGTCGAGGGAGCGGCTGGGAAACACGCGCCAGCTCTGCCCCGGGCTGGAGCCATTCGGCGCGGGCCGGCGTGCAGCGTCGAGAGCGAGCAGGGACATCAGCTGGTCGCGCACCGCAGCCGGCTCACTCACCAGTGTTTCGTACCAGATCTCAAGCAGGGGGTTGGGCAGGGCCGTCTGCCAGTGGGCGATGAGCTTCTCGGCCAGGGCAATTGCCCGGCCAATAGTGGCCAGCTGGTAACTGTAACGGTGCCCGCTGCGAAAGTTCTTGAAAAACAGCGCGAGCCCCAGGTCCAGCGGTGCCCGGCGACACAGGACCACGGGTATGTCCGGGTGCAGCAGGCCCAGCCAGCCAAGACGGCTAAGGTTCGCGGGCGACGTGTCCACCAGGTAGCGTACGTCACTCCCGGCAAGCGGTGGACACAGTGCCACCAGGGGGGACCCCGGTTCCGCTGCCAGCCTGGCTGCCTGTGCCTGCACGTTGCCACGCGTCGGGAGGTTGGCCGCCAGTTTGCGCACCAGCGCCAGTTCACCCCCTGCCGCCACTCCGGGATGCTGCGCCAACAGTGTTTCAACCAGACTTTTGCCGGAGCGGGGCAAGCCGGCTACCACCAGCAGCGGGCAGGCAGGCGCGGGGTGTTTGCGGGGGTGGCGTTGGAAGAACTGCCGATCCATGACGGCGGCGCTGGGTGAGACCTGGTACTCGCGGTTTCCCACGATGTCCTTTGCGGCAAAGCGGTTGGCCTGTTCGTAGAACGCGAAGCCAGGGTTGTCGAGGCCGGATTCCGTATAGATTTGTCCGAGCAGGAACAGCGCCCGGGCACGGGCTGAATGGCTGCGCTCGGTATCCAGGGCAAGTTTCAGCAGCGTTGCTACTTCCGGGCTGTCCAGGGGAATTGCACGGAAATTGAGCAGGCCGCGGTAGGCATCGGTGAGGCTGGCGTCTGCCGCCATTGCCCGGCTGAAGCAGTCGCAGGCTTCGTCTCCGCGATTCTGTCGGCTTAACAGGTGGCCGAGTTGAACCAGCAGGCGGGGGGCGTCCCGACAAGCCTCCAGGCCGCTGCGATAACAGGCTTCCGCCTCTGCCAAACGGCCCAGACCCTGTAGCGATTGTCCCTGCAGGCTCCACAGCTCCGCCATGCTGCTGTTCTGTTCGAGCAGCAGCGTGGATTCACGTAAGCTGCGCTCGAACTCCTTGCCTTGTACCTGCTCGCGTATCACCGCAAGCGCTGTTTTATAGTCAGGCCGCTGGGGCATGAGCCGCTTTCCTGCTAGGACGCCCTGACGCGCGGAATCGCGGTTTGCGCCAACAGCTGAATAGTTGCGCAGGGTGCTCCTGCGGTCAACTGCTTTGACCGTGCTGCCCGGTGTTGAGTTCTGGCTGGCGCGCCAGGATGGCAGCGCGGAAGTGGACGGGAATGCTTATCGCCTTGCGGCTTTGTTTATCAGTGAAAACCTGGGTGAGGCTGCCTCGGGCAAGGGGGCGGCCACTGTCTTTCTCCTGCAGGCGGAAGGCGAGTTCCGCACTGCTGCGGCCGAGGCGGGTGTAGCCAAGTTCCACGGTGACGGTTTCGTAGGCCCGGCATTCACCCAGGTAGTCGCAGTTGATGTTCACGGTGAAGATGAAGCAGGGTGCTGTTTGCGGATTCATCGCGCCCAGGCCCAGTTCTTCCATGTAAAAGCCGGCGACTTCATCGGCGTAAACCAGGTAGTTGGCAAAATAGAGATGTCCCTGGGCGTCGGTATCGCTGAAACGCACCAACATGTCCCCGGTGTACGCGGGCTTGGCATGACTCACGGTTGTGCAAGCTTGCGCAGCGCGACTGCGTTCATACAGTAGCGCAGGCCACTTGGCGGCGGCCCGTCCGGGAATACGTGCCCGAGGTGTGCGTCACAGGTGTTGCAGGTGGTCTCGATGCGTGTGCGCCCAAAGCCGTGATCGTTGTGATAGGCAATCACGTTGGTTTTTACCGGCTGCGTAAAAGAGGGCCATCCGCTGCCGGATTCAAACTTCTGCTCGCTGTCGAACAGCAGGGTGCCGCAGCAGACGCAGGCGTAGTCGCCGGGCTCAAAGCGCGAGCACATCTCGTTGCTGAACGCCCGCTCCGTGCCGGCCTGGCGGGTTACGTGGTATTGTTCCGGCGTGAGCAGGGCGGCCCACTCCTCGTTGCTGCGTTGCAGCCTTGTATCAGGTTCGGGATTGCCTTCGTTGGCGAGGCGACAGATTTCATTCCAGGTGAGCATGGCAACAACCTCGTAGTGACATGTGAGCCAAACACGTTCAGCGGGCCCGGTCGGCGCACAGTAGGGGCAAGCCGCGGCAAGATCAAGAGGTAGTGAGCACGTTGCCGTGATGTAAAAACTGCGCTTTTCACGCAGGTGCTTTGCCGAGAGCGGGTGCAGTATACTGTGTTTAAAGGCCGCCTCGGTGGCGGCTGCGATAAGGGGTTTTCATGGTTTTGCGATTCACAGGAACAGCGCTTGCGTTGTGCGTGGTGTTGGCGGGTTGCCAGAGTTTGCCCGAACAGGCGGCGGAGGCGGTCACCTGCCCCGAGGTGCCCGTGGTGGAATGTCCGGTGTGTCCTTTGCAGGAGTGTCCGGAGCCCCGGGTGTTGGAGAAAATCGTGCTGCGCCCCGCAGCACCGGTGGCTGTGCCTGCGCGGCCGGAAACCGCCGGGGAACTTGAGCTGCCTATCATCGGTGTGCTGGAGTTCATTCGCGTGGAACCCTCGGGCCTGACGCTGGAAGCGGTCGTGGACACGGCGAGCGAGCACACCACGATTGCCGCGCGCGATGTGCGGCTGCTGGAAAAAGACGGCAAGCGGTTCGTCAGCTATGTTCTGGTCGACCCGGCCAGCGATGAACAACACGCGCTGGAGGCGCCACTCCTGCGCCGTGCCTCGGTGGTTGACGCGCTCGGTGGCAGCGCGCGTAATTACGTCGTCACCATGTGGCTGACTCTGGGCGAAAACCGCGCCCGGGTAGAGGTCAGCCTGTCTGAAAACACCGATATGCCCTATCCGCTCGTGATAGGGCGCAACCTGCTGACTGACGTGGCCATTGTCGACGTCAGCCGGCGCCACACTCTCGACCATCCGGTGGCACCATGATTGCATCCCGCGCCAAAGTCGGCATCGTTGCCGGTGGACTGATCCTGTTCGGTATTGCGGTCGCGGCCTACAAGGTGGTCGGGCTGGATCTGCCGTTGTGGCCTGGCGAATCCCGTGAAGTGTGGACCATCGAGACGAAAGTGAGTTTCAAGCCGGCCAGCGGGCCGGTCGAGGTCGATCTGGCCCTGCCTTCGGGCCTCGGTGGCTGGGTGACACTGGAAGAGCATTTCGCCTCATCCGGGTTTGGTTTTTCCGTTTCCGAGGAAGCCGGTGGCCGGGTGGCGCGGTGGTCGCGGCAGCTACTCGAGCACCCGACCACGCTCTATTTCAAGCAGCAGGTGTATCGGGCGCGGCGCGCTCAGCTGCCGGACATGCCCATCGAAACGCCGGATCCGCCGCTGCTGGAACCTGATCAACAGGCCGCCATGGAGCGCTTTGTGGCGGATCTGCGTGAACGCTCCAGCAGCCCCGCGACGCTGACCGCACTGATGATCCAGGAATTGCGCAGGCCGCAGCCCAGCCAGGATGCGGAATTCCTTCTTGGTACCTACAGCGATACCCCCCTACGGGTGATGTTCGACGTGCTGGCCTATGCCGACATTCCGGCCTATCCCGTGCGCGGTATCGCGCTGCAGGACGGCCGGCGCCGGCAAACACTGAGTACCCTGCTGCAGGTTTACGACGGCAGTGATTGGGAGGTGTTCGACCCGGAGACGGGGCAGGCTGGCCTGTCCGAGGATTTTTTCGTCTGGCGTCAGGGCAACGGCGCGGCCCTGCGGGTGCTTGGGGGCCGTGATTCCAGGCTGGAGTTTGCCCTGGTACGCAACAGTCTGTCGGCGAAAACCGTGGTCAGCATGGAAGAGCGCAGCGGTGAATTCGCACTGCTGGACTTCTCCATTTACGCGCTGCCGGTGGAGCAGCAGGGTATCTTCAAGGGAATTCTGTTACTGCCGGTGGCTGCTTTTGTGGTGGTGATGATGCGTGTGCTGGTAGGCATCAAGACCTCGGGCACGTTCATGCCGGTGTTGATAGCGCTCGCCTTTCTGCAGACCACGCTCTGGGTGGGTCTGGCCATCTTCCTCCTGCTGGTGAGTGTCGGGCTGTGGATTCGATCCTGGCTCAGCCATCTCAACCTCTTGCTGGTGGCCCGCGTTTCAGCTGTGGTGATTGTGGTGGTGTTGCTGATGGCTGCGCTGTCACTGATCAGCTACAAGTTGGGTGTGGACCAGGCGCTCACGGTCACTTTCTTCCCCACCATTATTCTTTCCTGGACCATCGAACGCATGTCGATACTCTGGGAAGAAGAGGGGGGCAGGGAAGTCATGATGCAGGGCGGTGGCAGCTTGTTGGTCGCCGTACTCGCCTACCTCACCATGTCGGTGCCTCTGGTTGAACACCTCACCTTCAATTTCCCGGAGCTGTTGATCAGTCTCCTGGGCGTGATTCTGCTGACCGGTAAATACACGGGCTACCGCTTGTCCGAGCTCTATCGTTTCCGCGACATGGCGCAGATGAAATGATCAAGCTGGTGAAGCCTTCCGTGCTGCGTGAGCGTGGCATTCTCGGTATGAACAGGCGCAACCTGACGTTTATCGGCGCGAATAATCCGCGGCGTAATTACCAGCTCGTGGACAACAAGTTGCTCACCAAGAAAGCCGCGCTGGAGCGCAACGTGGTGGTGCCGGAACTGTACGGAGTGATCGAGCACCAGTTCCAGATCAACCGGATGCTGGAGATGCTCGAGGGCCGCGATGCGTTCGTCATCAAGCCGGTGCAGGGCAGCGGTGGCAAGGGTATTCTGGTGATTACCTCGCGCGATGGCGACCACTTTGTAAAGTCCAGCGGCGGTGTGATCGATGACCGCGACCTGCGCCGGCACACGTCGAACATCCTCGCCGGCTTGCACAGTCTCGGTGGGCGCAACGACGCGGCCATGATCGAGGCATTGATCGACTTCAATCCGCTGCTCGCGGAATACAGCTACGAAGGTGTGCCTGATATTCGGGTGATTGTTTTTCGCGGTGTGCCGGTGATGGCGATGATGCGCTGCGCCACACACGCCTCGGATGGCAAGGCGAACCTGCATCAGGGTGCCGTGGGTGTGGGCCTGGATATTGGCGAGGGCTTCAGCATCGCTGCGGTACAGCACGGCAGCCTGGTCACCCATCACCCGGATACAGGCGCGTGTTTCAGGTCGCTGCGCCTGCCGGATTGGGATGCCATTCTCGACCTTGCAGCCAGCTGCGCAGAAATGACGGGGCTGGGTTATCTGGGCGCGGACATCGTGCTGGACCGCACGCGTGGGCCGATGCTGCTGGAGCTGAACGCCCGGCCCGGGCTGGCGATTCAGGTAGCCAACCAGGAGGGCCTGATCCACCGCCTCGGTATTGCGGCAGAGATTGCCCGCACTGCTGCGGATCACGACGCGCGCATCCGCGAGGCCAAAGTGCGCTTTCACCGCCCGGAAGCGGTGTTGCAGGCCTCTGACAATGCCTTTTCCAGAGATTGCTGACCATGACTTTTGATTCTCTCGGGCTGTCCGCCAGCCTGCTGCGCGCTGTTGCCGACCAGGGCTACGCAACTCCTTCACCCATCCAGGCGAAAGCCATTCCGCTGATCCTTGCAGGCAGGGATGTCATGGCCGCCGCACAAACGGGTACCGGTAAAACCGCGGCGTTCACGTTGCCACTGTTGCAGCGCCTGGCCGGTGGCCGGCGTGTGCAGCCCAATCGCTGTCGTGCCCTGGTGCTGACGCCCACCCGCGAATTGGCGGCACAGGTGCAGGAAAGTGTGCGCGACTACGGCAAGTACGATGGCTATCGTTCCGCTGTTGTTTTTGGCGGCGTGAATATCAATCCGCAAATCGCGCAGTTGAAGCGCGGCGTCGACGTGCTGGTCGCCACGCCGGGCCGTTTGCTCGACCTCCATGGGCAGGGTTTCGTAGACTTCCGCGACCTGGAAGTGCTGGTGCTCGATGAGGCCGACCGCATGCTGGACATGGGCTTTATTCACGATATCCGCCGTATCGTCAAATTGCTGCCGGTAAAGCGCCAGACCCTGATGTTCTCTGCCACCTTTTCCACCCAGATTACGCAATTGGCACAGGGCTACATGCAGGGCCCGGTCAAGGTAGAGGTCAGCCCGCCGAACGCCACGGCCGAAACAGTGCAGCAGTGGGTGTACCCGGTGGACAAGAAGCGCAAGCCCGAGCTCTTGAGCCACCTGGTGCATGCCAACAGCTGGGACCAGGTGCTGGTGTTTACGCGCACCAAGCACGGCGCCAACAAACTGAGCCAGCAGCTCGAGAAGAACGGTATCCGGGCGGTTGCCATTCACGGCAACAAGAGCCAGAACGCTCGCACCCGAGCTCTCGGCGATTTCAAGCAGGGGCGGGTGCAGGCTCTGGTGGCTACCGACATTGCGGCACGGGGTCTGGATATTGAGCAGTTGCCGCAGGTGGTCAACTTCGACCTGCCCAACATCGCGGAAGATTACGTGCATCGCATCGGCCGTACCGGGCGCGCCGGCGCGGCCGGACAGGCCTATTCGCTGGTCAGCGCCGACGAGGCGGATTACCTGTATGGCATTGAACGCCTGATCCGCAAAACATTGCCGCGGGAAGAGGTGGAAGGCTTCGAGCCCGAGCACTCGGTTCCGCAGGGTCGCCCGACAGCGGCGCGCCCGGCTCAGGGGCGCCCGGCTCAGGGGCGTTCAGCGCCGGAGGGGCGCGGGTCGCAGCGAGCGCGCGCAGGCAACGCCGGTGGGCGCGAGGGTGCGCCTTCGCAAACGCGTCGCCGTCGCCGGCGCGGCGCGGGCGGTGGTAACGGACAGTCCCGTGGCAACAGCAATGGCAATGTGGCACCGCGCGGTGGACAAGGCCGCTAAGGCCCGCCTGGCGCGCTTGCGCCGGTAACACGATTGCTGTAATTCTGTGCGCTCTAACGAAGCATGCTGCCTGCAGCATTCCCCACGGAGCACACAATGACCGATCATCCTCAACTGCGTCGCCGCACCCTCGTCAAGGGGATTGCGGCGGCATCGCTGTTGCCGCTTCTGGGCGGCAATCTTGTGGGCTGCTCAGACAGCACGGACGCCCCGCCCGCGCCGGAAGGTGTGGCCGCTGACTTCAATCACGGGGTTGCCTCCGGCGATCCGCTCACTGATCGCGTCATCATCTGGACGCGTGTTACCCCCCGTGAACCGGGCTTTGTGACGGTCGAGTGGGAAGTCGCCAGCGATGATGGCTTTGCCGATATCGTGGCCAGTGGGGTTGGCAACACCGATGAAGCGGTAGATTTCACACTGAAGGCTGATGTCACCGGCCTCGCAGCCGGCACGACCTATTACTATCGCTTTCGCGTGGGTGACGTACTCTCTGCGGTGGCGCGCACGCGCACGGCGCCCTCGGGTGCGACCGCGAGCGCGACGTTTGCCGTTGTCTCCTGCTCCAATTACCCGGCAGGCTACTTCAATGTTTATCGTGAGGTGGCGGCACAGCCGGTGGACGCGGTGTTACATCTTGGGGATTACATCTACGAATACGCCCCTGGCGGCTATGCCAGTGCCAACGCCGAGGCTCTGGGCCGCGTGGTACAGCCCGCCAGTGAACTGTTCAGCCTTGCGGACTACCGGGGCCGCTACGCACAGTACCGCACCGACCCGGACTTGCAGGCGGCACATGGGGCACACCCGTTTATCGTGGTCTGGGACGACCATGAAATCGCTAACGATGCCTGGCGTGAAGGTGCGGAGAATCACGATCCGGCTACCGAAGGGGAATACTCAGAGCGCCGCGCGGCGGCGATCCAGGCCTGGTACGAGTGGTTACCCGTGCGCCCCCCGGCCAGTGAGCAGGAGATCATCTACCGTCGCTTGCCCTACGGCGACCTCGTGGACCTGATTATGCTGGATACCCGTGTAATTGGTCGCGACCGTCAGTTCGTGTATCCGGATTTCGTCAGCGGTGGCCGTATCGATATCAACGCGACGCGTACAGCCAGCAACGCAGCTGACCGCACCCTGCTCGGTGCGGAGCAGCTCGCCTGGCTGGAAACGCAACTGATCGACTCCAGTGCACGCTGGCAGGTGCTGGGTCAGCAGGTGCTGATGGCGCGCTATCTGTTGCCGGCACCCATCCTGGAAGCGCTGGAGCCGAGTATCAGTGGCGGCGATGCGCTCGCTGCCGGCACTGCGGCGGTGCTCGCTGCGGTCGCTGCGAAGAACAAGACACCGGAAGAGCGCACCGAGGAAGAGCAGGCGCTGCTGGATTCCGCCGTGCCCTATAACCTTGACGCCTGGGACGGTTACGCCTTCGAACGCGACCGTGTGCTGGAAGTGGCGCGTCAGATGAACAGCCGACTGGTCGCTCTCGCGGGTGACACGCACAACGCTTGGGCGTCACAGCTGGTGGCGAGCACCGGCGAGGTGGTGGGTGTGGAGCTGGCGACCGCGAGTGTCAGTTCTCCCGGGTTGGAGGCCGTGCTTGGTGTTGATGCCGCGCGGCTGTTTTCGCCGCTCATTGCCACCCTGGTCGACGACCTCGTGTATGCCAACCTCATTGATCGCGGGTATCTGGTCACACGGTTTAGCCAGGATGCGGTCACCGCCGAGTGGCGCTATGTCTCGACCATCGACTCGCAGGACTACAGCGAGAAAACGGCCGCCTTCAGGCAACAGGTGGTGCAGCGCGGTGACCTCCTGTTGACGTGAGCAGTCCGCCACCGGTCCTGTTGCGTATGTTACGAACAGTTGTTTGCATTGAGAGGAAGTCATGAAGCGTGTTGCCCGCCTGTTACTGCCGGTGCTGTTGGTAACCCTTGCCGGTTGCGCCCAGTACGAAAACCGTCGCGGCGTCGAAGTGGGTTGGACAGATGCCTACATGCAAAGCTTGCAGCCGGGCGTCACCACGCGTGCCGAGGTCATGGCCGCCCTGGGGCCGCCATCACAGGTTATAGCGCTTGAAGGTGAGTCGATCTTGTACTACCTGTTTGAACGTTCCGACGGCGAGGGCATCGTTCTGGTGCTCTACAACCGCATGCAGATCGACACGCACTACGATCGCGCCATCTTCTTCTTCGATGAGGACGGCCTGCTGACGGATGCTTCCAGCCGCATTGCCGACACCGACAATGGCTAGTCTTCTCCGCGGTTTGCTACTGACCCTGATGTTCGCCCTCGGCGGCTGCACCCAGTGGCACTACAAGCTGGGCGAGGCGTTGCCCGGCGCAGCTGCGAGTCTCGCCACGGAGACGGGCCTCGACAGCCGCGAGGTGCTCGCTCGTCTGGGGCCGCCGCTGCGCGTGTCTGCCATTCCCGGCGGCTACGTCCTCGGCTGGGAATCCTGGCAGGTCACGGAGAATGTGTTCGGATTCAGTCTGGGTGCGCTGGGGGTGGACTTCCTGTCCATTGATATCGGGCGTGCCGACACACGCAATGAAGCGCTGCTGCTGACTTTTGCCAGCGACCATCGCCTCACCGGCGGCAGCTGGCACGGACGCGAAGACAGTGTGGGTGGCGGGCGTTCAGTGCAGCCGCTGGTTGGCCTGGTGCCGGTGGTCGACGTGGACGACATCACCGAGCGCCTGCCACAGCACAGCTGGGGTCGCGCCGCCCTTGAGCCTTTACCTATCAGCCTGAACCGCGCTCAGCGTCCGGATATGGGGCAGGGCGGTGTGGCCCAGCGCGCCACACCAACCGGTACTGGCCAGCAGACGCTCGAACTGCGCTGAGCACGAATTTGCTGGTAACCCTCGCCCGGTTTTGTACACTGGGACGTATAAAATCAAAGAGAGGATTTCACCATGCAGGCCGATACACTCGACAAGCTCCTTGCCCACTGGGCGCGGGAAACGCCTGACACGGTCTGGCTCAAGGACTTGCTGCCCGAGGGCTCCCGGGACATCACCTGGGGTGAGGCGGCCGCGACCGTCAATGCCATGGCGGCGATGCTTGAGCACCACTTCGGTCACGGGCAACGCATCTCGCTGCTGTCGAGGAACTGTGCACACTGGTTCCTTGCCGATCTCGCGATCATCAGTTCGGGCAACGTCACGGTGAGTATGTTCACCACGCTGCCAGCGTCGACCGCACAGTACATCATGGATTTTACCGAGACCCGTGTTCTGATTGTCGGCGAAACCACCAACTGGCAAGCCGTGCGAGAGGTGCTGCCGGAAGGGATCACCCTGATAACCTTGCCCGGCGTGGAGCTGGAAGAGCCGCACCTGCGCTGGGACTCGCTGCTCGCGGAGTGGCAGGGCAGGGCGCCCGCCTATCGCTGCCAGCCCGATGACGTAATCTCGCTGGTGTTCACCTCAGGCACCACCGGCTTGCCCAAAGGTGTTATCCAGACACACCGCAGCAATCTCGTTCCCATCACACGGTTTCGCACCTTCTTCGGCACGCGCGATGAAGCACGTTACTTTTCCTATCTGCCGCTTCCCCACATCGCCGAGCGCCAGATCGTCGAGTTCTCATCCCTGACCTGTTGTGGTGAGGTGAGCTTCAACCAGAGCCTGGAAACCCTGGCGGCGGACCTGCAACGTACCCGTCCGCACATGTTTTTCGGCCCACCGCGTGTCTGGGAGCAGTTGAAGCAGGCGGTCGTTGCCAAGTTTGGCGGCAACGAGGCGCTGGAGCAGGCACTGAAGCAAGATGGGGAAGGTATCGGCCGCCTGATTCTGGAGGGCCTCGGGCTGGACCAGGTGGAGTATTGCCTGGTGGCTGCCGCGCCCACGCCGCCGTCATTGATCGAGTGGTGGCAGCGGCTGGGGCTGATTCTTATGGAGGGCTTCGGCCAGACCGAGGCCATGGGTGTGATTGCCAGTGGTCACGACTCACGCCGCATCGGTTCCATCGGCAAGCCCGTTGGCGAGGTGGAGTTCCGTATAACTGAGGAAGGCGAACTCGTGGTCCGCGCTGACGGCTGCACGCCGGGCTATTACAAGCAACCGGACAAGACCGCCGAGCTGATCCGCGATGGCTGGTTGCACACCGGCGACAAGGCACGGGTGGACGAAGACGGCTTCGTTTACCTTACGGGCCGCGTGAAAGAGTATTTCAAGACCATCCAGGGGAAGTTCGTGGCACCGCCTCCCATCGAAGGGGAATTCGCCAAGAACCCCCACACCGAGCAACATTGCCTGCTGGGGCGGGGTTTCTCCAAGACGGTAATGGTTGCCGTGCTCAACGATGCAGCACGGCAGTTGGCCGAAGTCTCACGCGAGCAGGCAGAAGCGGAGATCGCCGAGGCGATACATCAGGCGGTACAGAGCATCAACGAGGCCGTCGAGAAGCACGCCCGCATCGGTGCCGTGATCCTTTCCCGGGAGGAGTGGACGATCGACAACGAGGTGGTCACGCCAACGCTGAAGATTCGCCGCGAAAAGGTCGAGGAACGCTACGGAGAGCTCGCCGAAGGTCTCGCCCGCAGTGCGGCAGAGCAGCGTGAAGTGCTGCTGCACTGGGCTGACTGAAACAAACCGGCGCCCGTCCTGGCGACGGGTCACCGCTGTTGCGTTTGATTCAAAGCTGACGATTCTCAGGCGCGGGACCAGTCTCGGTCTGGGTCTCGGTCTCGGTATTGTGTTCATCCTGCCACTGGGCGTCTGAGGGTAGCAGATCGCCCACGGCGTCTTCCGGGCCACGCGGGTCAAGGCTGAAGCCTGTGGGTGCGGCTTCGGTAGCGGCGGCGGAAAAGGGCACCTGGTCCTCGGCGGCAACCACCTGACCCTTGTCCCGGGTTTGTATGGCGAGGTAGAGGGTAAAGACTGCGCTGATGGCGCCGAAGGACCAGAACAGCGCTGTGGCATCGTAAAGACTCATCAACTGCCCCAGCAGAATAGGGGCGGAGGCGGCGCCCAACGCGTTCAGCAACAATACGGATGTCCCTATTTCCACAAACTCTTCCGCGGAAGAATTGTCAGCCGCCGTGGCCAGCGAGATAGCGTAGAGGGGCATGGTCATGGCGCCGAAAAGGAAAACCGCAATCAGGTGTGCGTCGTGCTGCACCGTGAGTGCGACCGCTACCGATGTGGCAATAGCGCCGATACCGAGGCACACCAGCACGTAGCGTCGGTCGATGCGGTCGGAGAGCCAGCCAATCGGGTACTGGAATAGCGCCCCCCCCGCGATACCCGCAGTGATAAACCAGGTGACGTCTGCCATGCTCGTGCCGTAGCGGCGCGCGAACACCGCCCCCAGCGCCCAGAAACTGCCTACCACCAGGCCGGAGAGCAAGGTGCCTGCAAAAGCCGCGCGTGAGCGTCGATAGAGCAGGTTGAAGCGAATGCGCGTTGATTCGATGGGTGCGGGTGCCAGCCGGCTGGTGAGTCCCACCGGCACGATCGCCAGCGCCATGAAAATAGCCGCCAGAATAAACGGCGTGGCGCTGCTTACGGGGCCGACGTTGATCAGCACCTGGCCTACCGCCATTGCGGAGAGAATAATGAAGGTGTAGATGGCGAGTACCTGGCCGCGTGATTGAGCGCTGGTCTGGTCGTTCAGCCAGCTCTCGATCACGGTATACAGCCCGCAGATCATTGCGCCCGTGAGAAAACGCAGCAATAGCCATGTAATCCAGCCGTCCAGGGTTTCCAGGGCGAGAATCGCGCTCATCATGATCGCCGTGAGTACGGCGAAGCTGCGAATGTGGCCCACCTTGGAGATGATCCTGGGGATCAACAGGCAACCGGCCACAAAACCCATGAAATACGCGGAAGCGCTGACGCCAATAATGAAATCCGATAAGCCGATACTGCTGGCCCGCAGGGGCAGCAGGGTCAACTGCATGCCCTGCCCAACCAGGAGCAGGGCGGTGGAGAGCAGCAGTGAGGTGAGGGTGAGCAGTGTTCTCATGGTATCGCCAGCTCGGGTGTACTGTGTGAATTGCGAAGGGGGCAGGTTACACGCTTTACCGTGGCCAAAAAACCGAAAGTGGGGACAAAAAAATGCCCGGCAGTGCCGGGCCAAGCAGCCGAGTTCCCAGGGGGGATCAGTTCAGGAACTCGGCTCGGGTGCTCGCGTTGGATTTGAAGGCTCCGCCCAGCGATGTCGTCCGGGTTCTGGAATTGCTGTCCATCACACCGCGTGACTTGACGCAATAGTGCACAGCGTCGATAGTGACAGCAACATCGTCGGTATCCAGCAGTGCCTGCAGAGCAACCAGAATTTGCTGGGTCAGCCGCTCCTGCACCTGTGGGCGCTGGGCAAAGAAGCGGACGATGCGGTTGATCTTCGACAAGCCAATGACCTTGTCCTTGGGTATGTAGGCGACGCGGGCCAAGCCGTCGATGGTGACGAAGTGGTGTTCGCAGGTGCTGACAACATCAATGCTGTCGACCTGAACCATTTCCTCCACCTGCATTTTGTTGGCGATCACCGAGATTTTGGGAAACTGTGCGTAGTCCAGCCCGGAGAAAATTTCGTCGACGTACATCTTGGCGATGCGGTGTGGCGTTTCGGCGAGGCTGTCGTCGTTGAGGTCCAGCCCCAGAGTCCGCGTGATCTCGGTGAATGACTGCACGATGCGCCAGTATTTCTCGTCGCGTGTCAGGCCATTCTGGATCATGGGGGTTTCCAGGCCGCGCTCCAGCAGGGCCTTGCGCACCATGGCAGCCTCGGCTGACATCTTGCTCGGGTAGGGAATATTGCCAGCCAGTGCAGTTTCCATGTCGCATCTCCAATGTGTATAGCTTAGTTACGATGAGGTGTGCAGGATGGATTGCTGGCGTGTGCGCCGGGCGGAGCACTTGTCGGACAATTTGTGGACAAAATCTGGTCACCCGCGTGCGGGTGGCCTGACTCAGGAGGCGAAAAATGACACGTGGACAAGCGATCAGGATAGGCTTGATGGGCTTCGGCCAGATCGGCCGGCAGGTGTATGACATTGCGGCGCGCAGCACGGATATCGAGATCGTGGCGATAGCGGACATTGGCGATCCGGCGATTCTGCATTACCTGCTGGGTGCGGAAATGGGCGAGGACGCCTACCAGCTGGAGGGCAATTTCCTCCACAACAAACGCTTTCGCAGCCGGCTTCTGCGCACCGACTCGCCGGCCGAAATGCCCTGGGATGTGTTTGGCGTGGATATCGTTATCGACGCGACCGGCAGGTTTCGTGACCGCGCCGCCATGCAGCAGCATTTGCAGGCCGGTGCGCCACGTGTGCTGCTGCGTACCCTGCCCACCGACCACATAGATCGCCTGGTAATGCCCGGAATCAACGCCGACTCGATTCGGCCTGAAGACCGCATGCTCTCTGCGGGCTCGGCCACCACCACCGCGTTGTGCCTGCTGCTGCACGCACTCTCGCGTGATTTTGACATCGACTGCGGCAGCATGACCACGGTGCACGCCTACACCTCAGACCAGGTGCTGCAGGACTACGCCGGCAGTGATTTCCGCCGCAGCCGCTCGGCGGCAGAGAACATTATTCCCAATCAGCATGAGGCGGGAGCCTGGCTGGGGCACGTGCTTCCCGCACTGGCGGGCAAGGTGCTGACCTCCGCGTTGAACGTGCCAATTCATCAGGGTTGCCTGCTGGACGTCAATCTCGTCTTTGCCGACAGCGCGGTGACCGCCGATGCAGTCAACGACTGCATGCGACGGCGTGCGGCCGACTATGCCGGCATCGTGACGGTTGTCGAGGATCCTGTGGTGTCCTCGGATGTCATCGGTAACCCCCACTCGCTGGTATTTGACGCCTGGGGCACCATCAAGGCCGGCAGCAATACCGTCAAGGCGCTGGGCTGGTACGAAACCCTGGGGCACGCTGCGCGCCTGCTGGATGTCGCGCGTCTCTATGCGGATCTGGATCATCGTGAGGAGGCTGCGTAATGCGCGTTGCGATCAATGGTTTCGGCCGCATCGGCCGCTCGGTATTTCGCATTCTGGAAAATGACCCGGACATTCAGGTCGTTGTGATCAACGACCTGTTTGACCACGCCGCGTTGCGGTACCTGTTGAATTACGACACCGTGATGGGGCCGTTCGGCAAGTCGCTGCTGCTTGAAGGCGACGAACTGGTGACCCCGGGTGGGCGCTGCAAGCTTATCAGCGAGCGCGACCCGGCCGCTTTGCCCTGGGCGGAACTGGGCATAGACGCGGTGGTGGAGGCAACCGGAGCTTTTCGCAAGCGCGCCCAGCTTGAGGCGCACCTGGCAGCCGGGGCGGGCCGCGTGGTGCTGACGGTGCCGGCGTCCGACCCGATCGATTACACGGTGGTGCTGGGCGTAAACGACGCCGGACTGCGCCCGGAGCACCGCATCGTGTCCAATGCGAGCTGTACCACCAATTGCCTCGCGCCCATGGCCAGCGTGCTGGATAGCGCTTTCGGTATCGAAGAGGGTGTGATCAATACGGTACACGCCTACACCAACGACCAGCGCCTGGCGGATGTGCCGCACTCCGATTGGCGCCGCAGCAGGGCGGCGGCGGAAAACACCATTCCCACCTCAACCGGTGCGGCAAAAGCAGTGGGTGAAGTGTTGCCGCAATTGAAGGGCCGTTTGCACGGCATTGCGTCCCGAGTGCCGGTGCCCGACGGCTCCGTTGTCGACCTGTTCGTGAAACTGGCACACCCGGTCACGGTGGATGCGGTGCACGACGCGGTGCGCACGGCTGCGGGTTCGAGTGCGCTGCAGGGGATTCTCGCATTCAGTGAGCGGCCAATTGTGTCTACCGACATCATCGGTAACGCACATTCCTCCATCTATGACGCGGGCTTCACTGCCGTGGTGAACGAACGGTACCTGCGCGTGCTGAATTGGTACGACAATGAGTGGGGCTATTCGGCCCGAGTGTGTGATTTGTTACGGAGGTTCAAACAGTGGTAAGCACCAGAGAAGCGGGCAGTGGCGAACGTTCGGATTACAGTGAGCTGCGCAGTAACGTCAGTTTTCTCGGCCACCTGCTCGGTGACACCATAGCGGCGGCGAACGGTGCAGATTTTCTCGCCCTGGTGGAAAAAATCCGGCGCCTGTCAAAATCTGCGCGTGCAGGTGGAGAGGATGCGGCGCACGCTGAACTGCTCGCCGTCCTGCGCTCTTTGGACAACCAGCAGCTGGTGCCGGTGGCGCGCGCTTTTAGCCAGTTCCTGAATCTTGCCAATATCGCCGATCAGCACCATACCGTGTCGCGGCAGATGGACCCCCTGTTTTCTGCTTCGCGCAATCTCAGCGGCAGTTTCGAGACATTGTTGGACGAAGGCGTGTCCGCCGCAGCCATTGTCGATGCGGTGGCGGCCCTGCGTATCGACCTGGTGCTCACCGCGCATCCTACGGAAATCATGCGTCGCACGCTGATCCACAAGCAGACTGAAATCGGTCGTTGCCTGTCGCAACTCGAGTTGGGCGGTCTTACCCGTCGCGAGCAGGACCAGCTGCACACGCGCCTGCGCGAGCTGATTGCGCAGATCTGGTACGGCGATGATTTCCGTACTGAGCGCCCCTCGCCGGTGGACGAGGCGAAGTGGGGTTTTGCCGTGGTGGAAGACTCGCTGTGGCGTGCCGTGCCCGAGTATCTGCGTCGACTGGATGCGGCCCTGCAGGAGACCTGCGACAGCCGTCTGCCGCTGGATGCCGCGCCGGTGACCTTTGGCTCCTGGATGGGCAGCGATCGCGACGGCAACCCGAACGTGACGGCCGAGGTGACCGCCGAGGTGCTCTGGCTGAGCCGCTGGCAGGCCATTGAACTCTACCTGCAGGACGTGACGCGCCTGGTGGAAGAGCTGTCGATGACGGTGTGTGACGCGGCGCTGGAAGCAGCAGCCGGTGGCTCGCATGAACCTTACCGCGCTGTGCTACGCAGCCTGCGGGAGCGCCTTAAAGGCGACCTGCAGACCATCGAGGCGGCACTGGCCGGAGAGGTGGTCGACAACACCGCACTGCTGACCGCTGACGACCTCTGGCAGCCCCTGGCGCTGTGTTATCACTCGCTGCAGCACTGCGGTATGCAGGTGATTGCCGATGGCGCCCTGCTGGACCTGCTGCGCCGGGTGCGCTGTTTTGGCGTGCATCTGGTGCGCCATGACATCCGTCAGGACAGTGCACGACACACCGAAGTTCTGTCGGAATTGACTACCTGGCTCGGCCTTGGCGACTACGCGGCCTGGGACGAGGACGCACGCTGCGCCTTCCTCCGCCAGGAGCTCGCCAGCCGCCGTCCGCTGGTGCCGCCACGCTGGGCGCCCAGTGAGTCGGTGGCCGAAGTCCTGGCGACCTTTGCCGTGATTGCCCGGCAGCCGCGCGAGGCACTGGGTGCCTATGTGATCTCCATGGCGCGGCAGGCCTCCGATGTGCTGGCAGTGCACCTTTTGCTACGCGAAGCGGGTTGTCCCTTCGATTTGCCCGTGGCACCGCTGTTTGAAACGCTGGATGACCTGTCCCGGGCCCGCGAGGTGGTGACGGCGTTGCTGGCAGACCCCTGGTATCGCGGGCACATCCAGGGGCAGCTGATGGTGATGATCGGCTATTCGGATTCCGCCAAGGACGCCGGTGTACTGGCGGCTGCCTGGGCTCAGTACCGTGCGCAGGAGGAATTGCTGGCGGTATGTGCTGCCAGTGATGTTCGCCTCACCCTGTTTCACGGTCGTGGCGGGACGATCGGGCGTGGCGGTGCGCCGGCACAGGCTGCCCTGTTGTCGCAGCCACCCGGCTCGCTGGAGCAGGGCTTGCGCGTGACCGAGCAGGGGGAAATGATTCGCACCAAACTCGGCTGGACCTCACTGGCGGTGAAAACCCTGGCGCTGTACACCGGCGCCATTTGCCGGGCGAACCTGCAAACGCCACCGGCGCCAGAGCAATCGTGGCGCGACCTGATGGAGGAGCTCGCCGCGGGCTCGTGTACCGAGTACCGCCGGGTGATTCGCGAAGAGCCGGATTTCATCGCCTATTTCCGTTACGCCACCCCGGAGCAGGAATTGGCGGGGCTGCCGCTGGGCTCACGTCCGGCCCGTCGTCGCGGCGGCGGCGGCATCGAAAGCCTGCGCGCCATTCCCTGGATTTTTGCCTGGTCCCAGAACCGCCTGATGCTGCCGGCCTGGCTGGGAGCGGGTGCCGCCCTGCAGCAGGCGCTGGATGCCGGTCACGCGGACCGCCTGCGCGAGATGGCCGCCGGCTGGCCTTTCTTCGCAACGCGTCTGTCCATGCTGGAAATGGTCTACGCCAAGGCGGACACGGGGCTTTCGGCACACTACGATGCCTGCCTGGTGCCCGAAGAGTTGCAGGGCCTCGGGCGCGCGCTACGAGCATCGTTACAGCGGGATGTGGGCACGGTGCTGGAGATCGGCGGAGGGGATACGCTGCTCGCTGATTCACCCTGGATTCGCGAGTCCATTCAGTTGCGCAATATCTATACCGACCCGCTCAACGTGTTACAGGCCGAACTGCTACAGCGCCAGCGGCGTGAGCCTGAAGGTGGGCTGGAACAGGCCATCATGGTCACCTTCGCGGGGATTGCTGCGGGCATGCGCAACACCGGGTAAATATGGCGCCGGCGTGTCGTGCTATTGCCACCCGCCATTCGGTGCTATTGTTAAAAAAGGCTCCCAACTGACAAGTGAGATGCATCATGAAGAAGACCGCTG
>CAXIDF010000027.1:0-38330 GCA_964022665.1 uncultured Halieaceae bacterium | reverse complement strand
GAACAGATGCGTGGCATTTTGCAGGGCATGATCGATACGCCGACGGTTTCCCGGGATGTCTACGAGATGCTGGAGCGTGCGCTGGCCGACTGAACCGTGCGCCGCGCGCAGGGCGCACGTTCAGGACGTGGTGGGGTAAAGGGCAAACGTATCCACAGCGCGGTCGCGTTTGCCGCTCTTGCGCCGACGCAGCTCCGCAACCGCAGAAGCGAGGGCGGCACCGCGCCACTGGTTGCTCCCTGAACGGTAGAGTGCCGCGTCCAGTTCCGCGATTGCCTGCGACAGACCGGCGTCGCCGAGGTGGCGGGCAAGTTCATCCGCCCGTAAGGGGCGCGGCATATCGAGGTAGGCCTGTGCCCAGTGCAGCAACGCGGCCCGCGCAGGTGCTGCACTGTCGCTGGCGCAGGCGGCCTGCAGCTGCTTGAAGGCGCGCGCCTCGCTGTTGTTGCGCGGCAGGGCGTTTGCCGGCGTTGCTTGCTCTGCGGGGCGCCGGCGCCAGAACAGCACGACAGTGGCGACCCAGAGCACTGCAAAGAACGCCGTCAGCCACTGCCATAGCCGGCTGTGGCCTTTCGGTGCAGGGTCGAGTGGGAACAGGGCATCATTGCTCCGGGGGGTGTCCGTTTGCGTGGCGGGCGGACTCGCCGTCGCCGACGCGCCCGGCGCAACGGTGATATCGCGGGCGGGCAGCACCGCGTAGCGCACGGTGTCCTGCGCGACGTCCCACCAGGGAATCCGGATTTCCGGCAAGGTAAAGCGCCCGGCCCGGTTGGCGACCAATGCGGCACTCTCACGGCGTTGGCCAACAAGGCCAGCAGCGCTTTCTGCATCAGTGACAGCGGGTTGATCCGGGTAGTAACGCAGGCCGTCTTGCGCCTCAAAGGTGATTGGCGGTAGCTGGGCTCCCTGCAAGCCGGCCCCGCGCAGGGTGATTGTACGCGTTACCGATTCACCGGTCTGCAAAGTATCCGGCATCTTTGACCAGCTCTCCTCGACAACCAGGTCGCGGGCGGGTAGCCAGGTGTCGTGGGCCGGAAATGCGCTCGGGCGCGGTAATACATTCACCGTCAGTGGCTCGGTACGGCGCTGAAGCTGGCGGCCGCCTGAACCAAAGTCGAATACGCTGCGACGCCCGCTACTCTCCCGACCGGTAAACACCTGCGGAGGAATGGTCAGGGTACCGCTTTGCTCGGGGAAAATGGCATAGCGAACTTCGTGCACTAACCAGGGCCTGCCATCCTGCGTACGCTGGAAGGAGTTCTGTTCCAGAGGTTGCACATAGGCGTTGTCCAGCTGTAGCTCACTGACGCTGCGGGAATCCAGGTTGATCGCCTGTTGAATGCGTACCGTCAACAGAAGCTGACCCTGTACGTAGACCTCTTGGCTATCCACTTCAGCGGTCACCACAACGGTTTGATCGGCATCCGTTGGCGCGGGGGGAGGGCCGACCTCGACAGCGACCGGCTCGCTGGTAGAGGCGCCGATGCGCAGCCCGGGTATCGCCAGCAGGCCTTCGCGCCTGGGGCTCAAGTCCAGCAGCACCTGTCGCGTCTGGCTGCGCTGGCCGTTGACGATACTGGTGCTGCTGGTGGCGCTGCGCTGCAGTATCTCGAAATCCGCCAGCAGCCGGCGCAGGTCCAGCGCGTCGAGATCCTCATCTGCGGTGGCCGTGATGACCAGTCTGATGCTGTCGCCCAGGGCCACCTCCTGCCGGTCGACGGCCACCTCCAGCGCTGCCTGGCTGCGTGCCGCCGCGAAGACCACCAATAGCGGTATCCAGAAGCGCCTACCACTCAACATCATTGCCTCTCTCCGGTTCCTGTTGGCGTTTGCGGCTCTCGTAGCGGAACTTTTCGCGCAGCAGACCCGATGGATCATCGGGCACCCGCCGCAGCCATTGTTCCATGGCCTGGTTGCGCTCTGCTTCCTCCATGGACAGCTCGGGCACGGGTACATTGTCCAGTGCACCGGGCGCTACCGGCTGCTCACTCACCTCGTTATCACCCGGCTCGTCCGCTTGTGCCTCTTCTTCCTCTGGATTTGCGCCTGCCTGCGAATCCTCGTTGTTGCCCGGGTCGCGTGGCTTACCGTCCGGCTCATTGCCGGGCTCTTCCGGTGTTTCGCTATCGGGTGTGTTTTCACCGGGCTCCGAAGGGTCCGCCGCGTCCCCGCCGCCCTGTTCCGGAGGCTGTGAATCACCGGGGTTCTGCTCCTGGGAGTCCCCCTGCTGTTGCTCCTGCTCCTGTTGTTGCTTGAGCGACTCCAGCAAGGCGAGGTTGGCCGCGGCATCGGGCTGGTCGGGCGCCAGTTCCAGGGACTTGCGGTAGGCCTCGATGGCGGCATCAAGCTCACCGCTACGCGCCAGAGCGTTGCCGCGGTTGTACCAGCTGTCGGCACTTTCCGGGTCGGCAAACAGGGCTGATGCGCGCTCGAAGTCGCCACTCTGGTAGGCCGCAGTACCTTTCCAGGCCGGGTCTTCAAACAGTTCAGCGGCGCGTTCGGCATCCCCCTCGGCCAGCGCACGCTGGCCCTGTTGGTTGGGGGTCAGCCAGAGGTCCTGCCAATCCGCCGCGTGGGTAGGGGCAGGCGGGAGTACAAGCAGCAGGGGCGCGAGAGTCAGCAGCCAGCCGCGGCGGAAGAGGGCCAGGGCGAAAGGCAGCAGGAGGATGATCAGCCAGTAACCCTGGTCCTCCCAGGTGTCGGCGCTGCGCTCGTCACCGCTGCGTGTCTCGCGCGAGGTGGGTGCGGCAGCGAGGAGTTCATTGAGGTCGCTGTTATCGACCTGCAAGGAGCGGTAGAGGCCACCGGTCGCGCCAGCCAGCCTCTTCAGGCCTGGCGCGTCCAGCCCGGGCATCGCGATAGCGCCGCTGTCATCGCGTACAAAACCGCCACGCGGCAGCGGCATGGGTGCGCCGTTGGCTGTACCCAGGCCGAGTACTGCCAGGTGTGCTGGGGTGTTCTTCAGCAGGGCTTTAACACGCTCACTCTCTGCTGCGGGCACACCATCAGTCAGTAGTAGAATGCGTCCGTCACTCACGCCTGCCGAGGCCAATAATTCCAGCGCCAGTTCAATGGCGGCAGACGTATTGCTGCCCGCCACCGGCATCATGTCGGGATTAAGGGCGGGCAGCAGGTTGGCGATTGTCCCGGTATCGTCAGTCAGGGGTGTCACCACATGCGCGTCCCCGGCATAGGCCACTAGGCCGGTCTGGCCTTCATCGCGCGCCTGCAGCAGGTCCAGTAGCTTTTGCCGCGCCCGGTCCAGGCGCGAGGGAGCCTGGTCAGCTGCCTTCATTGAGTAGGACAGATCAAGTACCAGCACCAGTGCATCCTGAATCTGTTCCACGGGCTGCGGTATCTTTTTCAGGCTGGGGCCAGCGGCTGCAATCGCGGCGAGTAGCCACGCGACGAGCGCCAGCCAGACGATTCGACGGCGGCCCGACCCGGGCGCCGCAGGAGCAAGATGGGACAGCAGGTGCGTATCTATCACCCGCCCCCAGTCGCCCGCGAGCGGACTCTGCCGCCACAGTAGCCACGCCAGGGGCAGGGCGGGCAGGCCCCAGAGCAGCCAGGCGGGCCGGATGAAATGAATGAGTACCTCAGGCTCGCTCATCAGTGGGTTCCCGCCGGGTCGGTGCGCTGGCGGTGTAACTGCACGCCGTGTTGTGTCGCGAGCCAGAAGCTGATCAGCAATGCCAGTAGCAGCGGCCAGTGCCCCAGTGCCTGCCTGGGCCGGTAGGTGGCGCCGTCGAGGGTCACCGGCTCAAGTTCGTCCAGCAGCTGATAGATCCCCGCGAGTTCCTGCGGGTCGCGAGCGCGAAAATACCGTCCACCCGTCATTTCGGCGATGGTCTGCAGGCTCTCTTCATCGAGATCAGCGGAGGGATTCACTCGCCGGCTGCCGAAACTCGAACCGAAAATGCCGGGTACCGCAAGCTGGTCTGCGCCGATACCGATGGTATACACACGTATCCCCAGTCCCTGGGCAAGCCGCGCCGCGTCCAGCGGATCGATGCTGCTGGCGGTATCCTGGCCATCGGTGAGCAGGACAAGCACCCGGCTTTCCGCGGGCCGCTCACGCAAGCGTTTGACCGCGAGCCCGATGGCATCACCGATGGCGGTTTCTTGCCCGGCAAAACCTATTTGCGCCTCGCGCAGGAAACGCTCGACAGTGGCAATATCAAAACTGAGGGGAGACTGCACATAGGCATTGCTGCCGAAGAGGATAAGGCCCACCCGGTCACCGCGGCGGCGTTCGATAAACTCTGCGCCCACCGCCTTCACGGCGTCAACACGGCGCACAAGGTTGTTGCCCACCTGCATGTCCTCCACGCGCATGCTGCCGGAGATGTCTACCGCGAGCATCAAGTCCCGACCGCTGCTGGGTAATTGGACCGGCTCACCGACCCAGGTCGGACGCGCCGCCGCCAGCAGCAGGCACAGCCAGAGCAGCCAGAGCAGCAGCAGTGTGGGTAAACGGGCGCCGCCAGCCACGCCGGTGGCGGACTGTTCGAGTGTTTGCCAGTCATCGAAGAAGGGCGCCCGCAGCGGTGTGAGTTCGTTGCGCGCAGGCGGCCACCAGCGTCGAACCAGCAGCGGCAGCGGCAACAGCAGGCCCACCCAGGGCCAGAGCCAGGTAATCATGCGCGCCCCCGGTGGCGGCGCAGCCAGGTGTCGGCACACGCGAACAGGGCCGGAATGTCGGTGGGCCCCGGATCGGGCGCATGTGCCCGGGCGATGGCCTCGGGAAAGCGCTGCTTGCTGTGGACGGCGGCGAATTCCTCGTTCAGAAACGCCAGCCAACGTGTGCCGTTCAACGCCGCCACTTCGCGCCGTGGATACACCTGCAGACACACGCCTTTCAACAGCGTGTTCACAGCACTCAATGTGCCGGTCACGGATGCGTCTGTGTGATATGCCGCCTCAATTGCCCGTAGCTGCGCTCTGGCCAGGCGCCGGTAGCGGTTGCGTTGGTAACGCCGCAGCAGGTTCCAGCTGAGCAGGGCGAGCGCTGCGCAGCCGAGGGCGGCCAGTATCCACCAGCCCGGAGCCGGTGGCCAAATGGCGATCGGGTCCGGACTGCGCAGTGGCTGCAGTGCTGCCAGGGGGTCCTGCGGCGTCATTGACGTGGTTCCCCGAAGTAGCGCTGCAGCAACAGGAAAGGTGAGTGATCGGTGCTGGCTTGTAACAGTGGAATACCCAGGCGTTGTAGCTCAGTGTGCAATGCTGCGGCGCGCTGTGCTGCCAACGCGGCATAGCGGTCGCGCAGTGTGCTGTTCCGGGTCACCAGCTCCGCGCGGCGTGTCCCGTCGGTAACGGCGTAACGCCCCGGCGGTGGCAGCGTGGTTTCCAGTGGATCGCTGCAGGCGATGGCAGTGATTTCGGTGTGCTGCGCCAATCGAAACAGGTGCTCGCGCACGGCGGGATCAGCTGCGTCATGGAAATCACTGATCAGGTACAGGCTGGTTCCTGGTCGTGCGATATGGCGCAACGCCTCCAGCATCGCGGCCAGGCCGCGTGTCTCGGTATTCTCTGCGCGAGCGGGCAGGCGCGCGTTGAATTCGACAATTTGCGAAAGCAGTGCCAACACCGTCTTGCGGTTGCGACGCGGGCGAACCTCCTGATGCCCCGCTTCATTGAAAACCACGCCGCCGATACGGTCACTGTTGCCCAGTGCACTCCAGGCGAGCAGGCTCGCAAGATGCGCGGCGAGGACCGACTTGAAACAGCATTGCGAGCCGAAGAACATTCGCTGGCGCTGGTCCACGACCACCAGCACGGGGCGCTCGCGCTCCTCACGGAACACCCGGGTATGGGCATTCCCGGTGCGCGCGGTCACCCGCCAGTCGATCGTGCGAATATCGTCTCCGGGTTGGTAGCTGCGCACTTCCTCGAAATCGATCCCGCGGCCACGGAAATTCGCCTTGTTGGGGCCTGTGAGTGATGCCAGCGCACGTGTGCGCCGCGACAGGCTGAGATGCGCCGCGGGGAAACGCAACGCAATCAGCGCATCGAGACTGGCGTATGCGCCGCGGGCGGGGCCTGTCGCGTCAGCCAAACTCACCTGCACAGTCCTATGCAGTGGGGACGAGGGTCAGCAGCTCGTCGATGACATGATCCGGGGTGATGCCATTGGCTTCCGCTTCGAAGCTCAGGATGAGGCGGTGTCGCAGGACATCCGCGGCAACCGCGTGCACATCATCCGGGCTGACAAAATCGTGCCCGCGCAGCCAGGCATGTGCCCGCGCGCAGCGGTCGAGAGCGATGGTGGCACGCGGGCTGGCACCGTATTCGATCCAGTTTCCCAGACGCTCGTCATAGGCGCCCGGTTGCCGCGTGGCCATCACCAGCTGCACGATATAGTGTTCCACGACATCGGCCATGTGCAGTCCCAGCGCTTCACCGCGTGCGTCGAACACGGTTTTCTGCGCCAGTGGTGCGGGCGTGGCGGCGCCGCCGCTGCGGGCCTCGGCGCGGGTGAGCCGCAGAATTTCCGCCTCCGCCGCAGCATCGGGATAGCCGACTTTGACGTGCATGAGAAAGCGGTCCAGCTGCGCCTCGGGCAGGGGATAGGTCCCCTCCTGCTCGATCGGATTCTGGGTCGCCATGACCAGGAACAACTCGGGCAACGCCCACGTTTCTGCCCCCACACTCACCTGGCGCTCGGCCATGGCTTCCAGCAGGGCCGACTGCACTTTCGCCGGCGCGCGGTTGACTTCATCTGCCAACACCAGGTTGTGGAAAACCGGGCCGCGCTGGAAATGAAAGCTGCCTTCCTGCGGTCGGTAGATCTCGGTGCCGGTGATATCGCCAGGCAGCAGGTCAGGGGTGAACTGAATGCGGTGGAAGGTGCCCTCAATGCCGTCGGCCAGCGCCTTGATGGCGCGGGTTTTGGCCAGCCCCGGCGCGCCTTCCACCAGCAGGTGACCATCGGCCAGGAGGGCGATGATAAGGCGTTCGACCAGGTGGGATTGTCCGATGATCTGGCCACTCAGCCAGCTCTCCAGCGTTCTCAGTTCAGCGCTAGGCACGCAGTCTCCTTATTTGACGACACAGACCGCATTTGCGGCGGGGGGTATTGTAGCCAATACCCCGGGTTTCTTCACGCTTCCCACGGATGCAGCCCTTTGAGCCCTGCGCTTGTGTAAAAGTTCCCTCTGCAGCCGTCACGTCCCGGCCGCCATTGCGGTAGACTGCATGCACATAAGACATTGGAAACTGGGCCCTCAGAGGCGCGGGAGCATTGCAGCATGGCGTGGGACGAGTTCAAGAAAAACCTGCTCAAGGACCTCGCGGCATGTATAGATGCCCGCGCGGCGGAGGGCGACCGGGCTTCGCTGCACGAACTCGCGGACGACTTCTTTACCCGCTATCCGGCAGAAGATCTGCGTCATCGCTCGATCGATGACCTCTACGGTTCGCTCTACAGCCTGCTGCACTTCATGAGCGAGTGGGATGCGCCGGAGCCGAAGGTGCGCATTTTCAACCCTAGCCTGGAGGATCATGGCTGGGAGAGCAAGAGCACGGTCATCGCCGTACTTTGCCGCGACCTGCCGTTCTGCACGGCCTCGGTCCGCGGGGAGCTGAACCAGCGCAATATTCGCATTCACGCGCTCGCCAGTTGTAACCTGCTGGTGGCGCGCAGTCCCGCCGGGGAGTTGCAAGCCGTGCTGGGCGCACTGCCGGAGGACGCGCGGCAGGTGTCCAACGAAAGCCTGCTGTTCTTCGAGATCGGCCGTCACTCCCGCCCCGAGCAGCTGGGTGAGCTGCACGATACCCTGCGTGACATTCTGCGCGAGGTGGCGTTGGTCGTGGACGACTTTGCCGCCATGCGTGATTGCCTGCAGCAGGCGCGCGAAGCAGTCAGTGCCAATGTCGGCCCCGACGAGGAGAGCCGCGCCGAAGCGCTGGCATTTCTCGACTGGCTGCAGCAGGACCGGGTAACTTTCCTCGGCTACGAATATCTGCAGGTCACCCGCGAAGGTCCGGATTACCGCGTGGCAGAAGACCCGGCCGCGAGGCTCGGTATTCTCCGCCAGCGCGACACTCGCGGAGCGCAGGACCTTCATGCCGACCTGCACGCCATGTCCCCCGAGGAGCTGCGCAGGCGTCAGCTGAGCTTTGCCAAGTCGGGGCTGCGCTCCCGCGTGCATCGTCAGGCGTATCCAGACTACATCGAAATCAAGGTCTACGATGCGGCGGGCGATGTTGCCGGTCAGCATCGGTTCATCGGTTTGTACACAGCGGCTGTCTACACCATGAACCCGGCCCTGATCCCGATCCTGCGCCGTAAGGTCGCGCAGGTGGTTGAGGGCTCGGGCCTTGACCCCCGCGAGCACGATGGCCGTGAGCTCGCTCGTGTGCTGGAGCTGTTTCCGCGTGACGAGCTGTTCCAGTCCAATGTGAAAGAGCTGCGCAATACAGTACTTGCGGTCAATCGCATACAGGAGCGTCGTCAAACCCGGCTTTTCGTCCGTCGCGACGTGCACGGGAAGTTCTTCAGCTGTCTCGTCTACATGCCGCGTGACCGCTATAGCACCCAGCAGCGTTGCGTGATGCAGGAGATCCTCTGTCGCGCGTTGGGCGCTGAGGAGTCGGAGTTCACCACCTACTTTTCCGAGTCCGTGCTGGTGCGTTGTCACTTTGTGCTGCGGGTCGACCCGGCAGTGAACCGGTCCTGGGACGTCAACGAAATAGAGGAGCAGATCGTGCAGGCAACACTGGCATGGGAAGACCGGCTGCGGCTGCGCCTGATCGAGGAGTTCGGCGAGGAAAACGGCGAGCAGTACGCACGCGAACTGGGCCCCGGCTTCCCTCCGGGCTATCGGGATGATTTCGACCCGCGGGTTGCCGTGCTGGATATCAAGCATCTGCTGAACTTGCGCGCGGGACAGAAGCTCGGCATGAGCCTGTCGCGCAAGCTGGAGGAGGAGGAAGACCGCTTGCGTCTGCGGCTCTACCACCGGGGTGAATCGCTACCTCTGTCGGATGTGCTGCCGATTCTGGAGAACCTTGGCCTGCGCGTTATGACCGAACGCCCCTATGGCATCCGTGCGGCGGATGACACGCGCTTCTGGATACAGGAATTCAGCCTCAGTTATTCGCTGTCTGACAATATCGATCTGGAGCAGGTGCGCGACGAATTCGAGGATGCCTTTGCCCGTATCTGGTTTGGTGAGGCAGAAAGTGACTCGTTCAATCGCCTGTTGCTGGGAACCCGTCTGAGCTGGCGGGAAATTGCCTTGCTGCGCGCCTACGCACGCTACCTGCGGCAGGTGCAGTTCCCTTACAGTGTCGAGTACATCGCCGAAACCATGGCGGACCACCTGCAGATTACCGCCGGCCTGGTCGAACTGTTCCTGACGCGCTTTTCCCCCGTGTTCGATGGTGATGACGACTGGCGCAGCCAGCGCGAACAGGTGGTGGAAGAGCGCGTACTGGCGGCTCTGGAGGAGGTGCAGAATCTCGGTCAGGACCGCATCATTCGCCAGTATGTGAAGGTGATCAAGGCCACGTTGCGTACCAACTTCTTCCAGCCGGGAAGCGACGGCAAGTTCAAACCGTATTTCTCGTTCAAATTGAGCCCGCGCGATATACCTGATGTGCCGCGCCCGGTACCGCTCTACGAAATCTATGTGTACTCACCCCGAGTGGAGGGTGTGCACCTGCGCGGCGGCAAGGTGGCCCGGGGCGGATTGCGCTGGTCCGACCGCCTGGAGGACTTCCGCACGGAAGTCCTCGGGCTGGTAAAGGCGCAGCAGGTGAAAAATGCGGTGATCGTGCCGGTGGGGGCGAAAGGCGGTTTCGTGGCCAAGTGCCTGACGCCGGGCATGTCGCGCGACGAAGTGCAGGCTGAGGGCATAGCCTGTTATCAGACGTTTATTCGCGGACTGCTGGACATCACGGACAATCGCGGTGAGGGCGGCATTCTGCGCCCCGCGCTGGTGGTCGCCAAGGACGATGAAGACCCCTACCTGGTGGTCGCGGCCGACAAGGGCACGGCGACGTTCTCTGATATCGCCAATGGACTCGCACGCGAATACGGTTTCTGGCTGGGCGACGCGTTCGCCTCCGGGGGCAGTGCCGGCTATGATCACAAGAAAATGGCTATCACCGCGCGCGGCGCCTGGGTGTCAGTGCAACGGCACTTCCGTGAGCTGGGCATCAACGTCCAGCAGACGGATTTTACCGTGGTCGGGATCGGTGACATGGCAGGTGATGTTTTCGGCAACGGCATGCTGTTGTCGCCACACATACGACTGGTCGCGGCCTTCAATCACCAGCACATATTCATTGACCCGGAACCGGTTGCGGCGGCCAGCTTTGCCGAGCGCCAGCGTCTGTTTGCACTGCCGCGCTCGAGCTGGGCGGACTACGATACGACGCTTATCTCCGCCGGTGGCGGGGTGTTTGAGCGCAATTCCAAGTCGATTGCCATATCCCCCGCGATGCAGGCGAGGTTTGCGATCGACGCCGATCGGCTGCCCCCCAATGAGCTGATATCACATCTATTGCGGGCAGAGGTGGACCTGCTCTGGAACGGTGGCATCGGCACCTACATCAAGGCCAGCAGCGAATCACACACGGATGTTGGCGACAAATCCAATGATGCCCTGCGCATCAACGCCGATGAACTGCGCTGTCGCGTCATCGGTGAGGGCGGGAACCTCGGCATGAGTCAACTGGCGCGTGTTGAGTACGGCCTGGCGGGAGGACGTTCCAACACCGACTTTATCGACAACGCCGGCGGCGTGGATTGCTCCGACCACGAGGTCAATATCAAGATTTTGCTGAACGCGGTGGTAGAACGCGGCGATCTTACTGGCAAGCAGCGCAATGTGCTGCTGGAGGACATGACTGACAGCGTGGCGGCACTGGTACTGCAGAACAATTATCGGCAGACCCAGGCGATCAGCTTGGCAGAAGCAGAGGTGCAGGAGCGCAGCGGTGAGTACAGGCGCTATATCAGCAATCTCGAGGCCGCTGGCAAGCTCAATCGCCAGCTGGAGTTTATCCCCTCGGACCAGGACCTCGCGGATCGGCGGGTGCAGGGGCAGGGGCTCACGCGGCCGGAGTTGGCGGTGCTGGTGTCCTACAGCAAGGCCATTCTGAAAGAGGAATTGATTGCGTCCGACCTGGGGTTGGATCCACACCTGGCCGCGGCGGTAACCACGGCCTTCCCACCACAACTGCTGGAGCGCTACCCGGAAGAGGTGGCCGAACACGGCCTGCGTCGGGAAATCATGTGTACCCAGGTTGCCAACGATATCGTCAACCGACTGGGTTTCAATTTTGTGCCGCGCCAGCGCAAAGCTACCGGCGCACCGGTGGCCGACGTTGCCAGGGCGTACACCGCGGTCATGCATATCTATGCGGTGGATGAGTTGTGGGCGCGGGTGGAGGCACTGGATTACACCGTAGATGCCGCGGTCCAACAGACCATGATGCATTGCCTCATGCGCCTGGTGCGGCGCGCCAGCCGCTGGCTACTGCGCAACCGGCGTCATGAGATGGCGCCGACACGAGCCATCGCCGAGTTTGCCGAGGGCGTCGCGCAGTTGCGCGAAGCGCTGCCGACGATGCTGCGCGGCCGGGCGGCGGAGCAATACCGCGCCATGTCGGAGCATTGGCAGCAGGCGGGGGTTGACGCCTCACTGGCGGAAGCGGTAGCGGGTGCGCTGCAGGGTTACACGGCGCTGGGCATTGTGCAGGCCGCGCGCGAGACAGAAGCGCCTCTAATGCACGTGGCTGAGCTCTATTTCGAAATGGGCGAACGGCTGCAGCTGGACTGGTTCAGCGGGCAGATTCTGGCGAGCAAAGTCGAGAATGAGTGGCAGGCGCTGGCCCGCGACACCTATCTCGAGGACCTCGAGTGGCAACAGCGTACATTGGCGGTAGGTGCCTTGCGCTACCTGACCGCGGACGGTTCGCTGGACGGCTGCCTGCAGACCTGGGAGGAGCAGCAGGCAGCGCTGCTGTCCCGCTGGCAGGATATGGTCACCGAACTCCACACAACCGATTCACCCGACTTTGCGATGTTTGCTGTCGCGGTGCGGGAGTTGCTGGATCTGGCTCAGAGCAGCCTGCGCACCTGAGCGAGGCAGGCGCCTGAAGGCCATGCATGACCTTCTGGCGCGGGTTGGCGTCTCAGCTGACGCGGAGTTTATGAACGCCTGACACGCCGGTCAGGCCGTCCCATTGGTCGACACGACCTTCTCGCCAGCCCGATACCCACTGTTGGCGATGCTCCTCGTTGGCGTGCGGACAAAAATCGATACTGCGGCCTGTTACTCCGGCCTGGTAGCCGCGGTCATACGCCCGGGAATTCATGTCGCGTTTCTGTCTTCTCATCAATACTGCCTCCTGTTGGAACCTTGTGCCCGGGGGGCACGGCTCCATCTAAACAGACTGCCAAAGGCCTCGCAAACATCGATTGGGAGCAAGGCTCTGTCCGTTTATAACCAAAGCGGGTGTACACTGCAAGATCACCCACAACCGGTCGACGAGGGAGCGATATGGCTGCGGATGGCAAACACATCGTAATTTGTGCCGATGGCACGTGGAACGACCCCGAAGATGAAAGCCCCACCAACGTACTGCGCATGGCCCGCGCCATCAGCCCCCGCGCGGCGAACGGTTGCAAGCAGGTTGTGTTCTATGACTGGGGGGTCGGCTCCTACTACGCCCAGGCCGCGGGCGGAGTAAGCGGTCTCGGCATGACCAAGAATATCCAGGATGGCTATCGCTTTATCGTACAGAACTACGATCCGGGAGATCGCCTGTTTCTGTTTGGCTTCAGCCGCGGCGCCTACACGGTGCGCTGCCTGGCGGGCATGCTGAATAACTGCGGGGTGCTACGGCGCGCGGAGGCGTCGCGCATACCCGAGGCCTTTACCTTGTACAAACAGCGCAATGCGCCGCCCGGGTCACCGACATCAGAACAGTGGCGACAGGCGTTCGCGGTGGGTGGTCAGCGCGCCGAAGTCGATTTTATCGGCGTGTGGGATACGGTGGGTGCGTTGGGTATTCCAACGCGCGTGCTGGCCTTTGCCGGGGAAAAGGATCTGTTTTATGACCCGGTGCTGGGCAGTAACGTTCGCGTGGCCCGGCATGCGGTCTCCATCGACGAGGAACGCAGCGATTTTGAGCCCACCCTGTGGGCATCCACCGAGAGTGCCGATATGCAGCAGGTCTGGTTTGCCGGGGTGCACGGTGACGTTGGCGGAGGCTACGGCGTCGACCGCGCGGGCAAGCGCTTGAGCGATATACCGCTCAACTGGATGGCGCGTGAGGCCCAGCGCGCTGGTCTGGGGCTGGAAACACACCTGCTGGATGGCAGCGACCTGGATAGCTCAGCTGCCGCACACCGCTCTTACCAGCGCTTCTGGCGCGCGCTGGGTCGGTACAACCGGCGTATTCCGGACGACGCGGTTCTGCACCCATCCGTTTGCGAACGCCACGCGCAGGGTGAGTATGCTCCCGATGCCCTGCAGGATTGGCTGGCACGCAACCACGGTAAATGGACGTTGTCTTCATGACGCTTGTAGTGGCAGTGCCTGCAGGTAACGCTGCTTCTTGCGCGGCTTCAGTCGCTCCAGGTCGACCATGACGAAAGCGTCCACGCAGTTGCCGAAGCTGGCATCGACATTGAAGGCGGTCATGGCGACGCCACCGGGTTCCGCCACATTGGCGTAGTGCTTGAACAGCGTGGGGACCTGCAGGCCGTTTTCTGCCAGTGCATCGCGCAGTGCATGGAAATCCTGTTCAGCGTTCCCGCTTGGCGAGTACTTATGCTCCGGGCGGTAGGGGTGACGCGGGCGCACATCCACTGCCTCATTCCGGCAATAGGCGGCGTAGTAGCCGCAAATCTGTGCGGTTGCCACCTCCCCGTACAGCGGGCTGATGGAAGCGGCGCCGAACAGGTAGCGACAGCCGGGGTAGCGACGCAGGTAGGCGCCGATTCCCAGCCAGAGGTAATCCAGGCTGTGGCGGGTCTGGTACTGTGCCTGCACAAAGCTGCGCCCCAGCTCAAGACCGTGTTGCAAGTACTGATCCATGCTGCCACCAAGGCGAAACAGGGCGTGGGTGTAGAGCGCGCTCTTGCCACCCAGGGCGAGGAGCTCGCGCACTCGGCCCAGGCGGTAGGCTCCGGCAATCTCAAGTTTGTCCGGGTCCCAAAGCACCAGCTGCAGGTAGTTCTGGTCAAACCTGTCGATGTCGCGCGGTAGCCCCGAGCCTTCGCCCACTGCTCGAAAGGCGAGTTCACGCAAACGGCCGATTTCGCGCATCGTGCAGGGAGCACGCTCCATTTTGCACAAGTGAATCTGCATGCCGTCCGGGGTGCACCCGAGGAGTTCGCTGGCCGTTACTTCCTGCTCCAGCAGCCGCCGGTTTTCGGGTTCGGCAATGGCCTCCACACCCCGGAAGATGGGCGGCGCGTTGCGTGCCAGACGATAGACATGGCGGCGAAACTGGCCCGCCAGAGTACGCGGCGAGGTGGACACAGTGTGGTAGTTTTCCCAGGGAATCGGAGCTCCAACACGCGCCTGTACGCTATTGTGCGCCTGATGAAACATCTCGCGAACCAGCCACAGGGTGGATAGTGGCCTGGACAGAAACGAGAGGCTGTAGAACAACACGGAATTCCGCCCGGCAACATAGATGGGCAGGATGGGCGCCTGGGCTGTATTGGCGATACGGATAAAGCCGTGTTGCCAGTCCCCATCCTTGACGCCCTTCACCCCGAAACGCGAGACCTCGCCGGCGGGAAAAATGATCAACGCGCCTTCCTTCGCCAGATGATGACGGATGCGCTTGAGATTTTCTCTGGACGTCGCCCCCCCCATGTTGTTTACCGGCAGCAGCAGAGGAGCCAGCGGTTTGACGGCGGTCAGCAGGTCATTGGCGACGACCTTGACGTCGTTGCGGATGTGCCCGACCTGTTGCAGCAGTGCGAGACCATCCAGCGAGCCCAGTGGATGGTTGGCGATAATCACCACCCGCCCTTTGGCGGGAATCCGGGAACGCTCTCTGGGGCTTATATTGATCGCAAAGTCGAAGTATTCGAGCGCTCCGTGCACGAAAGCCATGCCCTCAAGGCCGGGGAAATCCCGCGAGAACTGGGCGAAGCGCGACTCATAAAACAGGAAGCCGAGAAAACGCATGAGGCTGCGCGCCATGCGCTGGTGGCGCGCCACGAATCGCGGGTAACGCGCCTGCACAATCTCGCGAATATCCAGCATGTGCCTCGCCCCTAGGAGTAGATCAGGTTGAGTGAATCGTCCTGCTCCTGCTGCCAGGCGAACGCCATACCCGGAAACGCGCGCTCCCCGGCCTGTTCGATCACGGAAATGCGGCCCCCGCGCTGGATGAAGTTGTCGATCTGGCGCTGAATTTCGCGGCGTTCCCGTTCTTTCTGGGTCAGGCGCGTCTGGAGTGTCTGTTGCTGCATGGTCAAGCCTCCACGGTGGGTTTGCCGGCAACTCTGCACAGTGGGTATTGCAGTCCTGCGACAGCGCGATGAAGTTTTCTTGACCGTCCACGTGCGGCAGGAAAGGCTGGGCGCGTCGCGCGGACTGCAACAAAAACGTCACAGTTCAATCACACAACTGTCATTAAGCATCTCTATTCTTGCCCCTGTCCTGAGCGGGGTGCGTAGCTCGCAGCCCTGTCTCGAATGTCGCTCATGCATCGGGAAGCAAGAATGAAGTCATCGTTTTCTCAAATCGGCGCCGCGGCCGTCCTCATATGTTCCAGTGCGCTGGTGCAGGCGGCAGATGAACTCGTTGTGCAGGTCAGTCGCGTGGGCGCCTCCGCAGCAGGCTTGACCGTGGTGCTTGACGGTGAAGTCAGCAAGCCCCTCGACGCCGGCGGTTTTGCCTATTTCGACCTGGCTTCTGGCGCCCACAGCGTGCAGATTCTCGACGGCGGACGCACGCTGCACAGCTTCCGCTTCAATACAGCCGATGGGCAGTTGGCGGATGTCTTGGTCACCCTCGATGCGGAGTCCGAGGCATCCACCTTCGTTGAATCCTATTTTGCCGCGGAAACCGCCGCCCAGCGCAGTCGCGCGGTGACCGGCCGTCTCACCGGGCGCGTGGAGTCGCGCGGCGCACCTGTCGTGGGTGCGGTGGTCGCGCTCAGTGGTGGTGTTGAACGCAGTGCCGTGACAGACCAGAACGGGGTGTACGCACTGGAGGCGCCACGCGGCATCTACAGCCTGAGCATCAGCCATCCGGAACTCGGCACGCAGAATGTGGATGACTACCGCGTCATCGCCAGTGCCGAAAAGCAATCGGACTTTGTCCTGCGTTCCCCCGCTGCGGCTCAGTCGCTGGCAATTGGGGTGCCGCAACTCGAGGAAGTGACAGTCATCGCCAGTCTGCCGGCTGGCGGTATGCAGGACTCCGAACGTTTTGCCACCAACGTCATCAACACGCTGGATATCGAGCAGCTGGCGCGATTCGGCGACACCGACGTCGCCGCATCGGTGATTCGTGTGCCCAGTGTAACGGTGCAGGACGACCAGTTTGTGTTTATTCGCGGCCTGGGTGATCGCTACGTCAGCAGCACCTTGAACGGGGCGACCTTGCCCAGCACCAACCCGACCAAGCGCAGCGTGCCCCTGGACCTGTTTCCCAGCAGCATGGTGGAGCAGCTCGATATACGGAAAAGTTACCTGGCCTCCATGCCGGGCGAAAGCACTGGCGGTAATCTGGAAATCAACACGCGGACGTTCCCCAACGAGCGTAGCGGTAGCCTGTCACTCCAGCTCGGCTATGTCGATGGCGTGACACTCGACGATGCGTACGTCGACCCCGCCAGTGGCGATTTTGATGTATTCGGTTGGGATGATGGCGCACGCCAGCGCCCGGCCATTGCCTATGCCGTCGCCCAGGCACTGCAATACTCCGACTACTACGGCGCGGCGGTCGAGCGCGAACTCGGCAAGTTGGGTGCGAACGCGATCACCGATGGCTTCCAGTACGATACAGAAACCGCAACACCGGATCTTTCCATGGGTGCGAACTACGGGGACGTGTTCGATCTCCCGGACTGGGGCGCGGAACTCGGCTTCTTCGTGGCGGGTAACTACAAGAACGGACGCGGCGTGCGCAAGGACGGCATCCGCCGGACGTACGGCGGCGTAGATGTGTCTCTCCTGCTCGATGACTACACGTTCGAGCAGTTTGACACCGATGTGGACGCCAGCGGACTGCTGTCTCTGGGTTTGAATATCGGTGCTTCGAGCTTCACCGCCAACACCATTGTTTCCCGCGTCACCAGCGAATCGGTGCGAGTGGAGGAGGGGTTTGACGGTGACGAGCTCAACCCCTCGATCAGCTGGTCCATCGAATGGGAAGAGCGCCAGTTCATCTCCCAGCAGTTGGCCGGCGAGCACATTCTGGGTGACGATGAATCCTGGACGCTGAACTGGCAGCTGACCGGCAGCCGCGCAGAACGCTACGCACCCGATCGCCGCGATGTACGCTTTGACCTGCAGGGTAACGATGGCATCTACAACCTCCAGGTGCCCGAGCTGACCCGTCGTTACGACGACCTGGTGGACGACAATCTTGATGGCTCGGTCGATGCGAATTACCTGTTTTCCAACGGCAACCTCGAGTCATCCCTGACCTTTGGCGTCAACGGCATCAGTCGCGAGCGCGACTCCGACTCCGATACCTACGGTTTTGGCGGCGGGTTGCTGGCCATCGACGACAATGCGCCGAACCTGGCGGTGTCTGATGTGGTGAACAGCGACACCATCACCGGTGTGTCCAGCACAGGCTTCTCCTTCCAGGACAAGACCCTGCCCAGCGACAGCTACGACGCGGAGATGGACCTGAACAGTGTGTACGTGTCTTACGACGCGCTGTGGAACCTCAAGTACCAGCTGGTTGTGGGTGTGCGTTACGAGGAGTTCGAACAGATTACTGACACCTTCTCCCTGTCTGGAGACCAGGGTCCGCAACAGTCGGTGCTTGCCGAGGATTCGGTGTTGCCCTCGCTGAGTTTCAACTGGTTCATCACCGACGAGCAGCAGCTGCGTTTCGGGATATCCAGAACGGTGGCGCGCCCCGACTTCAAGGAAACCTCGAACGCGACCTTCTATGACCGCGAATTCAACTTCCGGGTGCGCGGTAACCCGAACCTGCAGGTATCGGATGTCACCAACTACGACGTGCGCTGGGAGAAATACTGGTCCGACCAGGAATCGCTCAGTGTGGCGCTGTTCTACAAGGACATGACCGACCCGATTGAGCGCGTGGTGCAGCCGGCTTCTGGTACGGCGGGGAACTCGCGGACGTTCCAGAATGCCGAGTCCGGCGAAATACTCGGTGTAGAAATTGACGGTCGCAAGGATTTTGCGCTGGACGACAGCTTCACCCGCAGTTTCTTCGTTGCCACCAACGCCAGCCTGATCGATTCGGAAGTCACCCTGCAGAATGCCAGCACGCGGAACCTGCAGGGCGCACCGGACTATACGTTTAACCTGATTGTCGGTTACGACGACATCGCCCAGGGGCATGAGCTCACGCTGCTGATGAACCAGAGCGGGGAGACGATTGTGGATGTGGGCGTGTCCGGGCAGCCGGATGTCATCCTCGAGCCGCGCATGGACGTGAATCTGGTCTACCGCTACTCGCTCTCCGATACCTTTACCTTCCGCGTCAAACTGGAAAATCTGCTGGACAGCGAACTGGAGTTCACCCAAGGCGGAAACGTGTTTCAGAGCTACAAGCGTGGCTATGAAGTGAAAGCAGGATTCGATTGGGAATTCTGACAACAGGCTCGCCGCTCGGCGTCAGTAGGAAGTTTGAAGTTCAATGAACCAGGAAACCCCAGGAGTAACTATGAAACTGAAGAAATTGGCAATCGCCACGGCGATGCTCGGCTCGGTTGGCGGCCTGTATGGATGTTCCGAAGGTGACAGTGCCACCATCAATATCGATGCGCCTACGGAAATCGTCAACCCGCCAGTAGACGGCGGCGGTGATGGCTCAGGCAGCGCGTCTACTTGCCCGGACTGGTCATCAGCACGCCCCAAGGACAGCGATGGCAATGATGTATGCCAGCTGCCCTCGACGGTGCTCGCTGATCGCACCCTGACCAGTGACAAAGTCTGGTACATGGAGTCCCGGGTTACCGTGGGCAACGGCAACCAGGAAATGTCCATTGATGAAGGGACATTGGCCAGCGGCGACCCCGTGACCAATGTGACGATGACCATTGAAGCCGGTACGCAAATCAAGGGTCAGACCGGCAGCTTTGCCAACCTGATTATCACCCGCGGCTCCATGCTGATGGCAGAGGGCACGGCCGATGCCCCCATCGTGTTCAGCTCCGATGACGCCGGTTTTGATGGCGCCGGTGAGTGGGGCGGCCTGATCATGCACGGCTATGCGCCGCACAATGAGTGCCTGACCGCCGATCAGGGTGCTGTAGCCTGTAACGTCGACTCCGAGGGTGAGTCCGGATTCGGTGGTGGCTATTCCCCCGACGACAGCAGCGGTGTGTTGCGCTATGTCATCGTTACCGAAGGCGGCTTCGAGTTCGCCACGGGTAACGAGATCAACGGTATTTCGCTGATCGGTGTCGGTAGCGGCACGGAGATGGAGTACATCCAGGTGAACGGCAACGCCGATGACGGCATCGAGTTCTACGGCGGTTCGGTCAGCGTGCGCTACATGGTGCTGACAGGCAACCAGGACGATTCAGTTGACTGGGATGAAGGCTGGAGCGGTAACCTGCAGTTCCTGCTGGTTGACCAGGGCCCGGATGCAACCGGTAACGTGATCGAAGCCGACACCGAAGGTACGCTGGACTTCCTGTCACTGCCCACTATTGCCAACGCCACGTTCATTGGCGGCGGCAGCAATGCTACCGGGGCCGTCTTCAAAGCGACCTCGGGTGGTTTTGTGCACCACTCCGTGTTCACCTACGACGATGCTTTCACTGCCGAAACGACCTGCGTGGATGCCTCCCGCGCGGCCCAGGTGGGTACCGAGCTGGTGTACACCAACGTAGTGGCCGACTGTGACGTTGGCGGTGATGTGGTGCTGCTGCCCGCGCTGGTATCCGACGTGGCGCTGGATGCGAACTACGCATCACAGGCCCCCGAGGCCGCTGCAGTGGGCATGCTCGATATCGACAACATCAATGCAACGTACTCTGCCAGCCTGGCCGACCCTGCGTTCTTTGAGGCAACCGACTACGCGGGTGCTGTAGATCCCTCGGCTTCGAGCGCCTGGTTTGAAGGCTGGACGGTATCCGGCTCGCTGTAAGCGAACGCGCATCCCCTTTACGCCAGCCTTGAGCTGGCGTTTTTTTGCCTGATCTTTTACGGCAGCTCCATCCCCAACTGGCTGCTGCCGTCTATCGGCGGCATGTCCAGCGCCGTTACCACACCGGCAGGCGCCGCGGTCACGGCGGGAATGGCATTCACCAGCCAGCAGGCGGCGGATGCATTGCCACCGCCGCCGGCGCCGGGTTCGAACTGGTCTTCCGCATGCAGGCTCAAGGTCACGGTAGGGTTGCCACTGACAATCACCTGATGACAGCCCCCGCTGTGCGGCGGATAGGGCCAGTCCTGCGCGCAGCGGTCGTCAATGCGGGTAATATGTTCCAGCACGAAAAGCGGATGCCCCTTGTGCAGCCCCCGTACTTCAAAGCGAAATGCCCCCTGGGTGCCGGCCCGGAATACGCCCATGCCTGCAACCTTGACATCCCGCTCCAGCGCGCGCCGCTCCACGCTCACCTCAAGGGCGGACACCGGATGGCCCAAGGCGTCGCCTACCAAACGAACCATCGGCCCCCAGACCATTTCAATGGCAAAATCGTGCAACATCATGGGCAGGGCGGCCATGTCGCCGCCAAAGCCAATCACTTCCCGCACTACATGCGGCTGGTCATAGAGGGCGTAATTGAAAATTTCGCGGCTGCGTATCTCCGTTATCGCGGAACTGGTGCCGCTGGCAAAAATGGGCAGCATATCCATGGCCCAGCCAGGATCTATGCCGGACACAAATAGCGAGGCGCCGCTGCGCTTGCAGGCCGCCTCGATCGGGTCCAGTACCTCGGCAAAACTTGAGGCTGGGTGCAGCAGCGTGTAAAAAGCGCTGGAGACAACGCTAGAACCGGCCTCAAGGCACTGCAGCAGGTCGCGCATGGCCTCCTCGGGGCGCGTGTCCGCGGTTGCCGTGTACACCACGGCGTCCGGGCCCTCGGCGAGTAACGCGGCGGCATCGTTGCCGGCCAGCACGCCAACCGGCGCAATACCGGCAAGCAGGCCCGCATCGACACCCACTTTTTCCGGGTTGGCAACAATCACGCCGGCGAGCTCCAGGCCCGGGTGGGATAGCACTGCCCTGATCGCAGGGCGGCCGACGTTGCCGGTACCCCACACAACGACTCTCAGACTCATGTCTCTGCACTCCCCGCATTCTTCATATTGTTGTCATACAGGTGTCATAAAGCGGGCGTAAAGTCGCGGCTTTCGACATCGCCCCGGAGGAGGATTCAGCGTACCATGCGTTCACTGATTGCTGCACTATTGCTCGTTACCGCCACCCAGGCCCAGGCGCTTTCACTCGGCGCGGAGGAATTTGCCGCGGCGCGTCAATTGAGCTGTGTGCTCGCGCAGGATGCACTGGGCTTTCTCAGTGAGGACGAGTACGCAGACCAGGTAGACGAGGTGCTGGGTGATTACGACGCCGAATCCGGCGATGTCATATACGCCAAGGCGCTCGGCTATTTTGATGGACTGATGTTCGGGATTGTCGAGCGTGACCAGTCGGCCATTGAGGCGCGCCTGCGCGCTTTCAGCGGTAGCCAGGCCTGCAGCCACCACGTTGGCGTTCACTACACTCTATAGGCTTTTTCGGCCGGGTGATCCCCCGGCGCACAGTGTGCGTAAGCAAGCAGGAATCCTCTGTCTTGCGAGCAATCGAATGCGCCAGCTTCCTTCCCTTTTCCTGCTATTCGTTCTTCTGTCGGGCCTCTCCGGTTGTGGCGCGGTTACGGTAGATGAATACGCCAACAACCAGCCGACCCTGGTCCCCGAGACATTTTTTCAGGGGCAGCTGACCGCACACGGCGTTATCAAGGATCGCGGCGGCAAGGTAATTCGTTACTTCAATGCAGATATCAAGGCCTATTGGCAGGATGGTATCGGTACGCTCGAAGAGGACTTCCTGTTCGACGATGGCGAGCCGGATCGCCGCGTGTGGACGCTCACCCCCACTGGAGAGGGTCAGTATGTAGGCACCGCCGGCGATGTGGTTGGGGAAGGCAAGATCAGCGTAGCAGGCAACAGCATGTTTCTCGATTATGTGCTGCAGATACCCTGGGACGATGGCACACTTGACCTGCGTATCGACGACCGCATGTACCTGGTGAATCCAACGACGCTGATCAACGAATCGATCATGACCAAGTTCGGCATCCGCGTGGGGGAGATCCTGCTGGTCATCAGCAAAGTGCCCGACTGAGCCATTGTGGCGATGACACGCCTGGTCACTGGACTCGGTTATGCCGGGCTCTTGCCCTTCGCAGCCAGCGTAGCGGGTGTCTGGGTTCTGCATGATTATCCGCGTGCACTGTCGCAACAGGGCTTTATCGTCTACTCACTGGCTATTCTCTGCTTTATTGCCGGCTCACTGTGGGGCACAGCGCGCGATCGTGCGGGTGGCGATAAAGCGCTGCGCCTGCTGGTCAGTAATGGCGTAGTGCTATTCGCCGTCTGCAGCGTGCTGACAGCCCAGGCAGTGATAGCCGCAGGCCTGCTGGCGCTGGCTCATCTGGCAACGCTCTGGTACGAACGTGGCAGCGGCACAGCGCGCGGCTGGTACTCGCGCATGCGGGTGCAGCTCACGTTGCTTGTGGTGGCGCTGCATATTGCCTACATTGCGGGTTTAATAGTGCGAGGCAGTGCCTGAGAAGCGGGTGTCTGCCCATACAAGCCCCTCTCACCCGACAATGGAGAACATTACATGCGCGCAGTAGCCGTTGCAAAACCCGGTGGCCTGGACAATCTCAAGCTGGTCGAGCGCGACACGCGCCCTCCCGGCTACGGCGAAATACAGGTGCAGGTGCGTGCCAGTTCGCTGAACTTCCACGACTATGTGGTGGCTCTGGGAATGTTGCCCACAGACGACGGCAGAATTCCCATGTCAGACGGCGCCGGCGTCGTAACCGCCGTCGGTGAGGGCGTTGCCGAATTTGCCGTGGGCGATGATGTGTTGAGCTGCTTTTTTCCCGCCTGGCATGACGGCCGTCCGGATTTGCGCAAAGTCACCGGCGTTCCCGGCGACCACGTCGACGGCTTTGCCGCGGAGACGGTCACCATGTCGGCGCAGGGCTTTACACGCATGCCCAAGGGACTTGACTACCGGGAAGCGGCAACGCTCACCTGCGCCGGCCTCACCGCCTGGCGCGCCCTCATGGTAGAAACACAGTTGCGCCCCGGGGACTGGGTGCTGGTGCAGGGCAGTGGCGGCGTATCGGTGTTTGCGCTGCAGTTTGCTCGCCAGATGGGGTGCCGGGTCATCGCCACGTCCTCATCGGATGCCAAGCTGGCGCGCCTGGGGGGGCTGGGGGCCGAGCATTTGATCAACTACCGCGACGTGCCGGCCTGGGGGAAGCGCGTCCAGGAAATCACGGATGGTCGCGGCGTGGACCTGGTGGTTGAAGTGGGCGGCCCCGGTACATTGCCGCAGTCGGTGAAAGCCGCCGCGTTTGACGGTTGTATCAGCATGATCGGCGTGCTGACAGGTCTTGCCGGCGAGGTGCCAACAGCCGAACTGTTCCAGAAAAATGCGCGCATCAGCGGCATTACCGTCGGCAGCAGGGCACAGCAGCTCGACATGCTGGCAGCGGTAGAGGCGGGCGGCATTAAGCCCGTTATCGACAGTAGCTACCCGCTGGAACAGCTGGCTGATGCCTTCCGCCACCAGGAATCCCAGCAACATTTCGGCAAGATCTGTCTGGATATTGGCGGCTAAGCCTGCAAGTAGTCCTGTGGATGGTCAAAACCTCTACAGGGCCGGTCCACGCCAGCGCAGGCCTCGTAACTTGGAGTGATGTTGAATCGCCGATTCGACACGACTTGAACTTGCGAGGCTTTACTATGCGATTAATCTCGAAACTCATGTCTCTGGCCGCCCTGAGTAGTCTGTTGCTGGCGTCTTCAGTTGCGACCGCGGACGGTCACGCGCACGCAGAGGAAATGGCCAAGCCGTCGATTGTAGAAATCGCGGTGGGTAACCCGGACTTCTCGACCCTGGTTGCTGCGCTTAAGGCCGCAGGCCTGGTCGACGCGCTGTCTGCAGAGGGTCCCTTCACGGTGTTTGCTCCCACCAATGCCGCGTTTGCCGCGCTGCCTGCAGGTACGCTGGATGACCTGCTCAAGCCGGAAAACAAGGATACCCTGACTGCCGTGCTCACCTACCACGTGGTGGCGGGGAAGGTGATGGCCGCCGACGTTGTGACCTTGACCGAGGCGACCAGCCTGCAGGGCGATACGATAATGGTGACGGCTTCTGATGCAGGCGTTAAGGTCGACGCCGCGAACGTCACGGCGACCGACATCGAGGCCACCAACGGCGTGATCCACGTGATCGACGCAGTCATTCTGCCCAACAGCTGAAACGCGTTTCACCCGGTGGCCCTGCATAGGGCGCCGGGTTTCCCCTCTACTTTCTATCCTGCCAGTTTGCTCGCTAGGTTCGCATTCACTCATTCGGGACAAGGCTGAAGGTGCCATCGGCCCAATGCTGCTGATATACTCGCAGCCCGCAGCGCCCCCGTAGCTCAGTTGAATAGAGCGACCCCCTCCTAAGGGGTAGGTCCCAGGTTTGAGTCCTGGCGGGGGCACCAAATAGCCATATAAATCAATGGGTTAAAGAGTTTTAATTTTTATACCTACATAAATGCCTACATAGAAATTCGCTTGCCTGAACTCCGCACCAGTCAATAATCGAGTCCCAGGGTGCCTTGATCCAGCAGACCCTGGGTCTGGGTCCACGGCGCTAAATCCCTCTCGAATGGCGATAACTTAACCGCAGTAGACTGGTTACAGTGTAACCACAAACCCCGACCGGCGGTGACGGGGTTTCCCCTTGCATCGGCCGCAACCCCATGCATTATTGACCCAGAGATCACCCGAGTACCAGGCCCGCCATCGTCACTAGCGAGCGTAGCGGGGTAGTGACGATGGCCCCGAGCCCAGAAAGTACGCCGTCGCCAGGCCGATTTTCGGCAGGACGCGCACGTGACGTGTTCGTAGACTGCCTACCGTAGACCGAATTACCCGTGGCCACTGCGGCTCAGTGGCACAGAGGGGGCCCGCCCTCGACCATCCGGTCACAACGGGCCCGTGCGTCCAGGACTGCTTACGGCGCACCGACCTCAGGGTCGGCAGTCCATTCTCTACATCGCGACCGTCGTCGCTCAACTCAAAGGAGGTGCTTATACCACTACCATTGTCACTCGGCCCCCTGGGGCCACGCGTGTATACACAACAGGAATCTCCCCCAGGAGATCAGTTGTGTAGCCTGTTTACAGGTGCTTTCAGGTCGTAAGGGAGTGGTGTCCCGTGATCCTTGCCGGTTTCCGGATGCGTTGGGTTAGTCCCCCCGCCTGATCAGAAACACTAACCGAGACAGGTAAAACACCGTGAGAGACCTGAACTACCAACTCAAACAGCTCTGCCCTCGCGCCATCGAGGGTTAAGCGGAGGTGCGGTGGTCAGAAGCGCGTCCACACACCCGATGTTTGTTTGTGGTGAGCCGCTGTGGTATCACAGAATCTCAGACGTCTGATCCAGAGCGCGCAAAGATTAATAAAGACATCTTCAAACACATTCGCAGACTCCGTCACCTTCCAGGGGCTGTCCTTGTTTGCTGGTCGCTGCAGAGTCCGGCGACATATGCTACCGGGTCGCTGCAGGGCTGCGAACGTAGCGAAGTCCCAGGTGCGGTCCACTACGACTCGGCTTACTTCCGTGAGAGATGGGAGTCGAATCAGTGGTTATTGGTTTACCCGGCGCCAGAAGGTGAGGTGACGGCAGCCCCTTCGGGGCTGCTCCCGAGGGAGGATCTGGATCGTCTCGCCGCTGACCCGGGCGCTGCCGGAACGCGGCTGATGGAAACGCTGGAGCGGCATCTGTGTCGTCCCCCGCCTGAGCGCTACACCCTGGACTGGTATACATTTCTGCAGTCCAATCTCGGGGGTAGCGGCGCCGCCTGGCTGACCTTGGCAGCGGGCCAGTTCATCGACGGCGTGCGAGCGTCTAACAAGAGCTGCAACTTCCACTTCGACCGGGAAGGCGAGCTGGTGGGCATCTATTGCCAACTGCTGGCCGCGAAGGATGTCGCCCTGCCTGCGGCAGATTGGCCCGACGAGGCGGATGTGATTCGCGTCGCTGAAGCTGCCTACCTTGCGGACTTACGCAACCTGCCCGGTCCCGGCCAGAAGGTTGAATCCATCGAGCGAGTCTACCGGGGGTCAATCCCGACCCTGATTGCCAGGCATGCCGGTTGCGGTGAGACCGCGGTCAATGCCCGCACACTGGAGGCGCAGTACGGCTGTGATGACTACAGTTGGCCGGAGCGTCCGTACCACGGTATAGCCGAGGGCGAGAGTGTCATACAGCTGCATGACTTGCCGCCGTACTTCGAGGACGGTGTGTTCGCGTTGGATTCCAGTGGAGGCTTTCTGTTGTCCGGCACTGTCCGGCGTTCCTGGACGGATCACGGTGAACCGATGTTTGAGGTAAAGCATTATCTGCTTGCCTTTGACAGTGAGGGAGGGCTGCGCTGGCAGCGCCAGCTTGCCTATCCCGACGCGGTGACTGACATCGTTGCCGACGACGATTTCCTCCTCCTGTGGCAACAGGTGCGTGACCCGGAGGGAAGCGGCCGCGCGGTGTCGCACAAACTGTCTCTGCGTGACGGGGAACCCCTTGAGCCCGAACGGGGGTTCGAGGTGACCGCCTTCCGTGGAATCCTGCCGGACGAGACGGGTCAGCGACTCTATACGGTGCACGAGGCCGATGGGCAGTGGCAGATATGGTCCCGGAACCGGGACGGTGAAATCCTGTGGCGGGCAGATTTGCCGGGGGCCGTCGCGGACAGTGGTCTGTCACTGGTCAATGGGGGCGGCTTGGCGGTGCTGTCCCGGCCCGACGGGGACGACCCCAGGCGTTACGAGGTGCGTCGTCTCGATCGCGACGGCCAGCTGCTGCACCGGGTCGATATTGCGTCAGCTTCAGCGTCAGCGGATCGGTTCGATGCCAGCCTGCTTGGTGTGGGAGAAGATCGTGTATTGCTGTTTGCGCATTCAGAGGGGGATGATCGCCGGGGTATCAATGAGCTGCTTGTTTTCGCCACCGCGGACGGAGGCTTGCTGCGGCGGCACTTGCTGCCAGAGCATCGGCCTCCAGAATGGCTGCCTGATGGGAGGTTCCTCCATTTCGGTGGTGAAGGTGGCTGGGCACTGCTGGCTGAAGCCGGTGCGGATGTCCCCTGGCGCCGCCACTTCGGTTTCGGCGTGCGATCACAGCGCATCACCCACGCTGCAGTCGCAGGCAATGGCAAGCTGGCGTTGCTGGTGAACCTGGAGTACCAGCGCAGCTCATCGCAGACTCCGGATCGCAGAGCTATCCTGCAACTCGACATGGCTACCATGGGAACACCGGCACGCCCTGCGAATTGCCCTGTTGTAACGTACGATACGCTGCGCAACCTCGAGCTGGCCTTGTGGCGCGACTTCCACCTGCATCCTGCCCCCAAGCTGATGGATTATCTCCCCGACCCGGACTGTATTGACGTCGACCGGGTGAAGTACCGGGACTTCATGCAGGACCTGCATGATGACCTGACCCGGCGGGGCTATCGGGCGCCGGGTTTCTTCGTCCACCTTACGGTGGAGTCGGGACAGTCTGGCCTGCGATTCCTGGGCGGCTACGGGGGCAGCTCCGGTGAGGCGGGCGGCTATCAGCTGCGCGCGCACTTCAGCGACGCTGCCCGGCTGGGAGGCTACCTGCAGGACACGCTGGAGCCCCACGCCCGGGTCATCGCGCGATTGCAGGATGATTTTCGGGTACATACCGGGGCCGCGTTGAAGCCATCATATCCTGTGGACAATGGGTTTCCGGATCTGGACAGCATTGCTGCGAACATGAAGCGGGTAGTGGACATGGCGCGCACTGTTCCGTATTCCGACTTTCCTGATTTTGGCGGGTTTGGTGGGTTTGAAGAATCGATCCCGCCAGTGTTGCTGCTGAATGATCACGAACTTGTCCCGCTGAGCTACCGGGGCCCGCGTGGTGATGCTCCCATGGCGCTTGCAGAATCCGGCGTCGAGGAGCTGAAAAGCCTGATCTGGACGCAGTATCAGAAATATTGGGCAGGGGATTCAGCGGCTTGCGGGCAGGAGCACAGTCGAGAAGACAGCCCCGACGAGCGCCTGAGCGCGGCGCTGTACTGCGACGATCCCGATCGGATCCGGCAGGCACTGTCGGAGGGGGCCAACCCCCGATCGAGTGCCGACTACACTGGCCGCCCAATTCTGCACCTCGCCGCCCTGGTCAGTCCCGCCGGGCTGCAGATCCTGATTGATGCCGGCGCTGACCTCCTTATTCGCGACAACCGTGGCAACACCGCCCTGCACTCCGCCGCGCGGCAGGGAGCGAGAACTGCGCTGGCGCGATTATCCGCGGATGCAAGGCTGGCCAACGCGAGTGCGTATGACGACGCAACACCGCTGCACCGGGCGGTGTTTGCACCGGGATTCCCCGCGCCATCGCTGGCGCCCCTGGTGCAGGCGCAAGAGGACATCAATGCGCGCAACATCGATGGCGAAACTGCCCTGCATCTTGCGGTGCATTCGCCGGAGATCGTGGCCCTGCTACTGGAAGCCGGTGCTGAACCGAATGTGCGGGATGAGCGGGGTGCGACACCACTGCATCGCGCCGCGGCGGTCTGGCTGGGGGAGAACAGTGTGAGCCTGCTGCTGGCAGCGGGCGCTGACCCGGGCTTACGTGATGAAGATGGCAATACCGCACGGATGATCGCAGAGCAGCGTCGATTGCCGGCCAACGTCGGAGTGTTGAAAGGGAGGGGGGCACCTTGAAGACCAGTGCTGTCTTGCTGGGTATTTTCCTGCTGCTCGAGCCGCTGCTTATTTATGCCAGTTCCGGGCCAGGTATCGGCCTCCCACCACGGTACCTACAGCCAGGTTCGATGACGTTTCGCTTGCCCTATGACCTGGCATTCAATGGTGGATGCCTCATTGACCTGGCGCCCCAGCAGGTACTGCTGGAGTTCGATGTGGACCGGGATGGGCGGGTGTTATCCGTGCAGACACGAGGTTCGGCACCAGCCCACGAAGCCCTGAACGCACTGCTGCAGGCCGCCCGAGATTTCCGGTTTCCAAAGAAGTTTGTTGAGTGGGAAGCGCTTCCCTACAGCACCGTAGTGGCCTTGCCCTTGCCCAGTCGCGGCTGTTGGCGCCCGCCATTGCACGAGGATGAACAACGGGGTAGTCGCGGCAAGGATACTCTTTCATGAGTTGGTGAAGAGATGCTCGGCTCCTCGTTGACGATCACGGCTGAACCGTTAGTTTTACTCCTAAACCATGCAGGACTTTTACAATCGTCTCGTAGCGAGGCTTGGCGCCCGGGGTCAAAGCCTTGTATAAACTCTCGCGGCCCAGACCAGTGCTGTTGGCAATCGCGGTCATGCCACGAGCTTTTGCGACGTCGGAAACAGCCGCAAGAAATACGTCTGGATTTTCGTCTTCCATGGCAGCGGAAAGATACTCTGCAATCATTTCTTCGCTACCCAGATAGTCTGCAGCGTCAAATCGTTTAAGACCACTCATCTAAGATATCCTCGTACTTCCTGGCCAGTGACTTTGCCCGCTCAATGTCCTTCTTCTGGGAGTTCTTTGTGCCACCGCATAGGACCAACAGCAGGACCTTTCCCTTTTGTTTGAAGTAAATTCTGTACCCGGGACCGTAGTGAATTCGAAACTCGCTCAGTCTCTCCCCGATAGGCTCTACATCTCCAAGGTTTCCAAACTCTGCGGATCGGATCCGGGCAATAATCTTTGCCTTGGCCCTCAGATCCTTGAGCTTGGCAAGCCAGTCATCGAATTCTTCTGTCCGTTGAATGAAATACATGGGGCAATCGTATCCGTTGGGATACGCTAGCGCAAGCGGAATTCCTGGGCTCCGGACATGCCAAAACTGTAGCACCGGTACCGCCCGTGGTTTCTTGCAGGCTTCTCTGATGGAGCAGCCTTGTGGAGCTGCACCCGCTGCGGACGCTATGGATCGACGTTCATCACTCTGCGTTCCCGATTCTGATCACCTTACCCCGCGCCGGCAGCCCCTCCCGGCAAAACCGCTCCCAGTCCTGCATCAGCAGGCGGCGCTTATCAAGTAACTCCGAACGCGCGTACGCGGCTCGGGTGCTGTCGCTGTTCACGTGGGCCAGGGCCAGTTCGCAGACTTCGTCGCGGTAGTTTGTATGCTCCTGCGCCCAGGTGCGGAAGGTGGCGCGGAAACCGTGGACAGTTACGTCATGCCCAAGCTGCTTGGGTACCTTGCTGACGCTCACATCTGACAGCGGGCCGCCTTTTGTATTGTGAAATAGATATTCGCTGTCCCTGGACAAGGATTCCAGCAGAGACACTGCGCTGGTGCATAACGGCACCTTGTGAGCCCTGCCGCCCTTCATGCGCTCTGCCGGGATAGTCCAAACCTTTGCGTGAAGATCCACCTCGTTCCAAGTCGCACCGCGCACTTCCCCGGATCGGGCGGCAGTCAGAATACAGAACTGTAGCGCCTTCGCACTCATGTACTTTTGTTCGGTGAGTCGTTGCATAAATGCGGGCATATCCGCCAGCGACAGTGCCTTGTAATGCCTCACGGTCGATACCTTGCCAGGATTGGGCAGCGATAGTGAGAGATTGCCCGCCCACCGGGCTGGATTGTCGCCGGTTCGCAGGCCCTCGGCGGCAGCCAGATCAAGGATTCGCTCCACGCTGGCCCTCAGTCTGGTCGCCGTCTCGGTCTTTTCCTGCCAGATCGGCTCCAGCATGCGTACTATGTTTGCGCGCTGAATCTCGCTCACTATCATGTGGCCAATAAAGGGGTAGGCATAGCTCGCAAGCTGATTGGTCAGCTTTTGGGTTTGCTTGGCGGTTTTGAACTCCCTGCTCTTCTTGGCGATATATCGGGTCGCGACTTGCTTGAAGGTCAAATCCTTTGCCTGAGCGAGTATCAGCGCTGATCTGGTAGCACGTTTTTCGGCCAGTGGGTCAATGCCCTGGCTGATCAGTTCCGCGTAGGCACGGGCCTTGTCCCGAGCCATTGCCAGAGTCACGTCTGGGTAGCCACCCAACCCCATCTCCTGGCGGCGACTGCCCACCGTCTTCTTGAGAATCCATGAGGCGGCCAGGGTAGGAGACACACTCAAGTGCAGCCCGGCCACGCCGCCGACGGCGTGAAAGCCTGGCGTCAGTGCCTTTCGCTTCAGCTGCAGGGGTGACAGTTCCGGGACCCGTTTTGGCATACCTACGTCTATACCTACATTAAGCATGTGATCTGATGCTACAGCGTACACCGGGTTGGCACAAGAAAAGAAGAAAAAGGTCTATAAAAATAGGGTTGAATGCGATTCCATGTCACGGAATGCTACTGCCCAATGGGCGCTGGCGGGGGCACCATATACACGTCGTCCACCACCAGCCCCTTGCAAATCCCGCGCTGGCGTATCACTCTCTGCACCGTGAGTTTCCGTCGCGCACCCGCGCGGCGGCAGGTTATCTAGAGAGGGTTGCCCGATTGCGGTTGCGGTGTATCGCGGGTGTTCTCGCACTCCAGTTCTTGTTAGTCAATGTAGCAGCAGCGCAGGCATCCGACCTGCCGGTAGACCGTGAGCGCTACAGTGATGCGGTGGTTGCCATCGACCGTGGGCGATGGACGGAGTACCAGCAACTGCGCCCGGCACTCGATGAGTATCCGCTGGCAATGTATCTGGACTACTTTGAGCTCAGCCGCAAACCCAGTGCCGTGCGCCCGGGTGACGCGCAGCTGTTTCTGCAGCGCAGTGCCGGAACTCCCTTGCCCAATCGCTTTCTGGCGGTATACCTGCAGCGTGCGGGGCAGGAGCAGCGCTGGCGAGATTTTCTCGCCGTGATGCCGACAGAGCCCAACAGCATTGAGCTCAAGTGTTATTACTTCCGCGCCAGGCTTGCAGCGTCGGATCCGCTGGCAGCCTGGGAGGGCGCAGAGCGCCTCTGGGTGCACGGCGAGTCGCGTCCCAAGGCCTGCGATCCGCTCTTTGCTGCCTGGAAAAAAGCAGGGGAGCTTGACGATGAGGCCGTGTGGGCGCGGTTGCTGAAAGCCTTCGACGCAAGGCAGCGCAGCCTGATGAATTATGTGGCACGCCAGGGCGGTGACGCCCTGCAACCCTGGGCCGAGCGCCTGCTTCAGGCCTATGTGCAGCCGGATCAGATGCAAAAGCGCCTGGAGCCGGGCGATGACCCGAAGCTGGCGGACATCGTGGCCCATGGTACGGCCTACTTCGCGCGTTACAAGCCTGAGGCGGCACTGGTCCAGTGGCAGTATTTTCAGCAGCGCATGGTGTTTACTGCCGCGCAGCAAGCACAGGCGGAGCGGGAGCTGGCGCTGCGCAGTCTGTTTGCACGCTCTGATGTCAATCTGGCGTGGGTGGAAGAGGCCCTGGCCCGTCTGGGTGATGACCTGCTGGTGGAGGTTAGGCTGCGCTGGGCGCTGGAGGAACAGGATTGGTCAGCGCTGGCGGCAAACCTGCAGAAGCTGTCGGTGGAGGGCAGGGCGGCGCCGGCATGGCGTTACTGGCGCGCCGTACTCTATGAGCGCGAGGGCGAAACCGAGCTGGCACAAGCGCTGTTTCGCGAAGTGGCTGGCGAGCGCGACTACTATGGCTTTCTCGCTGCAGACCGGCTGGGGTTGCCCTACCAGTTCAATCCGCAGGTGGTTACCGTGGCCGCCGAGCGCGCGGGCCCGTTGCGCGAATTGCCGGTAGTGCAGCGCATTCAAGAGCTCTACCACCATGACGAGGAGAACCTCGCACATTCGGAGTGGTATCAGGCGTTACAGCTTACTACGCCGGAGGAGCAGCTTGAACTGGCAGCGCTGGCAGCGGATCTGGGTTGGCACCGCATGGCGATTGATGCGGCAAACCGTGCCCAGGCCTGGGATGCGCTGGACCTGCGTTTTCCATTGCCCTACCGCGACACCTTTACCCGTATGGCAGCGCAGCGCGGCCTGCAGAAAACCGAGCTGATGGCCATTGCGCGGCGCGAGAGCGCCTTTTACGCCGGCGCCCGCTCCCCGGTTGGTGCCCGCGGGCTGATGCAGGTGATGCCCGCTACGGGGCGCGAGGTGGCCGCGAGCCTCGGTGCCCCGCATTCGGACAGCGCGCTCTACGATGTGGAGCACAATGTACTGCTTGGCAGCGCCTACTATCGTCAGTTGCTCGACCGGTATGACGGCAATCGCGTCCTGGCGCTCGCCGCGTACAATGCGGGCCCCCATCGTGTCACCCGCTGGCTGAATGCAGCCGATTCCACAGTCCCGGTGGATGTGTGGATAGAAACCATTCCCTTTCGTGAAACACGCAACTACGTGCAAGCGGTGCTGGCGTACAACGTGGTATTCCAGTACCAGCTGGGTGAGTCCGGCAGCCTGCTCACCGCGCGCGAACGCCAGTTGGCGTACTGAGCGCACGTGGCAGCGCCCGCCAGTCACCTGAGTTTTGTCATACCGGTACTCAATGAGGCGCCGCGCATCGCGGGCCTGCTGGCGGATCTGCATGCCCGCTTTCCCGGCGCGGAACGCATTGTGGTGGACGGCGGCAGCGGTGACGATACTGTGGCCCACGCGCTACCGGGTGCAACGAGTGTACTCGTGGCGGAGCCGGGTAGGGCGCTGCAGATGAACCTCGGGGCGCGCTCGGCACAGGGCGAGTACCTGCTGTTTCTGCATGCGGATACCACCCCGCTGTTTGACGCCAGAAGCTTGCGCGCCGCGCTGGAGTCCCGCCCCGCCTGGGGCTATTTCACGCTGCGCCTCGACGGCAAGGCCGCGATATTCCGGTTGATCGAACGTGCGATCAGCTGGCGCTCCAGTACTTCGGGCATTGGCACCGGCGACCAGTTATTGTTTGTGCGTCGGGACCTCTTTGCGGCGGCAGGCGGGTTCGCGGCGATTCCGCTCATGGAAGACATCGAGTTGTGCGTGCGTCTGCGGCAGCAGCAGCGGCCGCTCCTGCCACGTGGCTTGCGCGTGCAGACCTCCAGTCGCCGATGGGAGAAAAGAGGTGTGGCGCGCACCGTGGTGGAGATGTGGTGCCTGCGTCTGGCCTACGCGCTGGGTGTCAGTCCGGCGCGCCTCTGGCGGTATTACTACGGTGTGCCTCGATGAGCGTGGTGTTACAGCAGTTTGCCCGTGCCCCGGTGCCAGGCCGGGTGAAAACCCGTATGCAACCCGCGTTGAGCCCCGGCGAGGCCTGCGCGCTGCACGAGCAACTGGTCCTGTGGACCACGCGTAGCTTGCTGCAGGCGCAGCTGGGCGCAGTTGAGCTGTGGACTGCCGGCGGCGGCGATCACGCGCTGTTTCAGCAGTGCCTGAGTGAGGGCGTCCGCCGGCTTTGCGTGCAGCAGGGCGTCGATCTGGGTGAGCGCATGCAGCACGCTCTGACAGCGGGGCTGCAGAAGGCTGGGAGGGTGGTCCTGGTGGGTAGCGACTGCCCGTGGATCGACAGCGGGTATCTCGGGCTCGCGGTACAGGCGCTGGAGCGTCATGACATCGTTTTGGGGCCTGCGCTGGACGGGGGCTTTGTGCTGATTGCTGTCCGCTGCGCGCTGCGTCGATCAGTGTTTGATGGCGTGAGCTGGGGCACGGGCACGGTTCTGGAAGAGACATTGGCACGGGCGGCAGAGGCGGGCTATAGCACCGCGTTACTGCCTCCTCTGCAGGATATTGATCGCCCCGATGACCTCGCCGCCTGGCGCGCGCTGCGGGCAGCTGCGTCGGGTTCAGGCGGTAGCGGTGGCAGCGGCGCGCTGGGGTTCTTCGGAACTGACCCGTGAGCGTTGGTACAACAGCCAGGCAACGGCGGTGCAGTAGCCCAGGTTGGTTTGCAACTCACCGTCCGGGTCGCTGAGAAAAGCCCGCTGACTGGCAAGCCCCCGGACACGGCTGGCCAGCTCCGGGCGGTAGGCCAGGTAGCGGTCCCAGATGTCCCGATGTTGGGCAGTGGTGATGTGATAGAGCCCCAGCCCGCTGCTGCGCGCTGAGAACAGGCCCAGCTCGGGCGCTTCGATGGCGGCCTGCAGCAGGAAGTCCTCACAGGTTTCTGTCCATACCCCCAGGTACTTCAATGTGGGCCGGATGACCTGGTCTCTCAGGTGTTCTGCGGTTACGTACATGGCCTGTATCCTCTCGGGAAGCCGATTGAATTCATTACCGCCGTTTCGTACTCCACTTTCCTTCCGGTGCCTTTATTGTTGTTGCGGCCGGGCCACCTTCCCTCGGGTCACCCGCGCCGTAATGGCACCTGAAAGTATTTTTAGCATACGAATTCAATAAAGCCAATAAAAATAACAGGTTGCGTGTAATTATTTACTAAGTACGTGCGGAAGAGTGTGTAACTGCAAAGAATAGGGGTTTAAGCGCAGCGTTTTACTTCGCAAAAATTCGTTTAAATGTGGATTAGATGCGGATATATGTACTTAAAAGCTGCGTTCATCCGCCTGCTATCTTCACTGTGAATCCGCGCTTCTCCAGCTCGGCTTTCAACAACTCGCGCTGATCGCCCTGAATCTCCACGGCATCCTCTTTCACCGCACCGCCCACGCCACACTTCTGTTTCAGGGCCTTGGCCAGCGACTTCAGCTCGTCGCCCTGCAACGGCAAGCCCCGGATCAGGGTAACGGCTTTGCCGCCGCGGCCCTTGGTTTCGCGGTGCAGGCGCACGATGCCATCGCCCAGGTCGGCGGGTTTCGCCTTGCCGCAGACACAGCCCGCCTCAGGGCGCTGGCACTGCGGGCACAGGCGCCCGCCATCGGTGGAGTACACGAGACGGGAGTTTGTGGGGTTGCGTCGCGGCATGGTCAATTCCTTGTTGAGCGGCGCCCGGCAGTATATTAGCCTCCGCGCTGCAAATGAAATGTGCCGCGAGGGAGCACAGTGAAGAAGAAGCAATTGCTGCAGATGCTGGAGGACCTGCAGAGTCAGGTGGCGTTTCAGGAAGACACGTTGCAGGGGCTGCAGGCGGCGCTGAGTAGCCAGCAGCAGGACCTGCTGGTAGTGCAGCGGCAGATGCAGCTGCTGAAGGAGCGTCAGGATGAGCAGGGCGCGGCACTCGATGATGCACGGCCCCGGGGCTCTGAGGCGCCGCCTCCACATTATTGACCGTCAGTCCGCAACGCCGCATCGGCTGCAGTGCGCCGGGGCCCGGCTGGCAACTTGCCTCGCGCAGACAAATCGCCCACACTTTGGCGCTTTTTGACTGTTCGCATAATTCAACAGGTACACACGATGTCCGACGATTCTGCCCGTAAAGACACTCCTGAACAGGCCGAGTTTCGCGCCTACTGCCGCGATTGGCTGGAAACCAACAAGCCCGGTGAACCACCGGTGCGGCTGCCACAGACACCCCTCGAAATAATGACCAGCGAGCAACTCAGCTACCTGCAGGCCTGGCAGAAGGCGGCCTACGATGCCGGCCTTATCGGCTGCGATTATCCGCAGGCGGTCGGCGGTGGGGGTCGCAAGGACTGCCAGCGCGTTGCGAATGAAGAGATGCTGGCAGCCCGCACGCCCTTCCTGCCCAACGTGATCGGTCTCGGCATGGCGGCTCCCACCGTGTTCTATCACGCCCGGGATGAGGTCAAGGTCGAGTTGCTGCCGCGCCTGCTTTCAGGAGAGGAGATCTGGTGCCAGGGCTTCAGTGAACCCGGTGCAGGCTCCGACCTGGCCAGTGTGCAAACCTTTGCAGAACCACGCGGCGACAAGTGGGTGATCAATGGTCATAAAGTGTGGACCTCGCTGGCACATTTTGCCGAGTGGATGATTATCCTTCTGCGCACGGATAAATCCCACAAATACGATGGACTGTCCTATTTTGTGGTGCCGATACGTGCCGCCTTGGGCAAGGGTGTGACCGTGCGGCCGCTGATCAAGATCACCGGCGAGACCGGCTTCAACGAAGTTATTTTCGACAACCTGGAAGTGGACGACCGCTATCGCCTGGATGAATTGGGCAAGGGGTGGCAGGTGGCTATGACCACGCTGTTGCACGAGCGCGGCGCGGGGGAGTTGCAGGGGCCACGCTCCGGCGGCATGAAAAACCGCTCCAGCCACAACATTACCACCTCGGCCGTTATCGACCTCGCCCGGAACACCACGCGAGGTACCGGCACTGCCGCCGATGATGCGTTGCTGCGCGACAAACTGATGCGCCAGCTGATTCGCGAGGAAGGCCTGAAGCAGAACCAGCGCCGCTCGCGGGTACAGGCATTGCTGGATCACCCCATGCGACTGCCGCTGCAAAACAAACTCCTGGCCAGTGAAATCGCCCAATCCACCGCCGCATTGGCCGTGGAAGTGGAGGGCATGGCGTCCTCGCTCTACATGGGTGACAGCAACGCTCCGGCTGGCGGGCAGTGGCCCTTGTCGTATATGAACTCCTACGGCATGACGATTGCGGCGGGCACCAGTGAGGTGCAGCGCAATATTCTTGGCGAGCGTGTGCTCGGCCTGCCGAAGTCGAAGTGAATTGAAGCCGAAGAAAGGAATACAGCACATGACACAACCCAAGAATTACGGCTTCGGCGAAGAGGCTGCACTGCTCAAGGAATCGGCGCGCAAGTTTTTCCGCGAGCATTTCACCACCGATAAACTGCACGCACTGGTGGCCAGTGATCCAGCGCCCGAGCGGGCGCCCCAGTGCCAGTGGGATGAAACCCTCTGGCGCCAGCTGGTCGAGCTGGGCTGGACGATGCTGGCGGTGCCGGAAGAAGCGGGCGGCGTGGGGATGCCCGTGGCGGCTGTCGCCGGGCTGGTGGAGGAGGTGGGCCGGGCGGCATTTCCCTGCCCGCTGCTGGGCACACTGAATGCCACCTATGTGCTTGTGGCCTGTAAACAACCGGGTGCAACAGCGCTGGCCGACATTGCCTCTGGTGCAGCAGCCACACTGGCGCTCACTAATCGTCATGGGGCGTGGGATCCGGCGGCCACCGAAGTAGAATTCCGTGATGGTGCACTGCAT
>CAXIDF010000026.1:0-45579 GCA_964022665.1 uncultured Halieaceae bacterium | reverse complement strand
TTCCGCAAAATCAGTTTAATGAATGCCGGTGTCCCCCGTTAATGATGAAGAGCCGAGTGATCCGCTCGTCTGTATGAGCAGCCAAGTTTTTTACCTCTTGAATGCTGTACCCCTTTCTCACCAGTTCCAAGATTGCCAGCCCTCGAATCTCGTGGAAAGTCGGTGGTGTGCTGGATTTTGGATGTGTGTCCCAGAGGCGAGTTGCATCGCGTGCTTGCTTGAAATGTTCGCACAGCGTCTCTTTTCGGACTCTGGCGGGATGGATGCTTTTGTCTCTCCTGGTGCGACGTTTTGGTCGATGTGACACTAGGTAGGGACAGTCCCAGTTTGCAAAAGACATTTCTTTCGCCCATTGAACAGTCTCGGCCAGGCGCTCATCTAGCTCTAAGTCAAATTCAAGTCTGGCGGCTCCTGCTGCTCCACGCTGCCTCGTGCTCTTATTGATTTGTTTTCGCAAATAGCTGCCATCGAGATTGTTGTCGAAGCGAAGTTCAATAACATCTCCTTGGCGCATAGTAGTACAGAATGAAAGCAACATCGCGATGCATACATGGTAGTACCCGAGTTCTTTTGCGCTGTCATGTATGACCCAGAATTGACTAGAGGTAAGTGGCAGTCTCCTCTTTAGAGGGGTCGCGCGAGTTATCAATCTTGGCTTGCTGTCGTCCTTGGTGAATGGGTTATGGGTTGTTGCGCCATGTTTGATCATGTGCTGAAAAAGACGATTTAACTCGGAACGACGCTGCTTCTGTTGGTCGTGGGACAACTCCATCCACCACGGTTCTAGTGACTTCGCCGTCATTGACTTGACTCTAGTGTTATTGAACTGTGCCGCGAACTTCCTCAACAAATAACAATAACATTGAAAACTTCGTTTACTTTTTCGTTCCGGATTCAGCGAAACCGCAAAGCGAATGTAGTCTTCGACCCAGAATTCCGGATAGAGTTTTTCTACCTTTTTAAATCGCTTGCGCGTTCGACGCCCCCGCTCATTCTTGCTAATTGCCCTGCTAACTGCCTCGCTGACCTCGCAGTGCCATCGTTCAATACTTCCTTTATCGTTCCGGTACCTCCATATTCTAGGGTTTCCGTTGTTATCAGGGTACAAGTTACAAGGCAAAACTACGCCTCCCGCCATGCGAGATTTCTTCATGATATTTTCTCCTGTTGTACACTAGTCGAGTCGACACCTTGCCGAGGTATGCCGACCACGCTATTGGCTATACCACATTTCGCTATCTCAAAATATCTTAGTGTGTTTTTTGAGACGGGATGGGTTAGATTCTCGTAGCTTGAGGCATGGCGCGAGGCAAAGATGAGGAGAATAGAGTCAGCATGCAGATAGATACTACGTACCCAGGCGGGTCGAGAAGCCGTGTAAATCGCGCTGGTAATAACGTTCGGTCGAAAGTCGCAACGGAGGAGGACTATGCCGTAATCGAAGAATGGAGGGCGGCGCATCGCCCAGTGTTAAATACGTTTCAAGCAATTTTGCGGAACCGAACACGTTTCAATAACGTTGTAGTCGCGCAGCGGCATAAGCGCCGACGTACTATCTTTAACAAGCTAAGTCGCCATCCCAAAATGCAACTTTCGAGGATGGACGACGTGGCGGGTTGCAGGCTGATATTCGATACGATTGATCAGCTGAGGGCCTTTCGGAAGTCACTTCATAAAGCACGATTTGACCATGATCTCAAGAACGATAAGGATAAGTACGATTACATCAAGACCCCCAAGAGGAACGGCTACCGGGGTGTACATGACGTATATTCTTACAATGTACGATCCGAGAGAGGGCAAGCGTCAAAGGGGCTATTGATAGAGCTACAATACCGTACAAAAATCCAGCATGCTTGGGCCACGGCCGTAGAGGTCATTGGGTTCGTCACACAGAGCCAGCCAAAGTTTGAGCAGGGTGATAATCGCTATTTATACACAATGTCACTGGCTAGCGAGCTACTTGCGCGAGCATTTGAAGATACCAATGGCCCACACCCTCAATTGAGCTCTGAGGAGCTGGCAGAGAAGTTCCTGGCCGCAGAGGCGGATATCGGTCTATTGAACATGCTGAAGGGACTGAACGCAACTGAGACTGCCCATAGCGAAAATCGCAACTCTATATTGATATTTACCGACTCTGGTGACCTTGATATTCGTAGTTTTCGTGATGCGCCAGAGGCTCTTAGGGAGCTCTTCAGGTTGGAGCAAGAGCTACCAACAGCCGATATCGTTTTGGTTCGTGCAGACAACACAGCTGAAGTGAGAATCGCATTCAAAAACTACTTTTCGGACGCCAAAGAATTTGTTGATCTGATTGAAGATGCATGTATGCAGCTAGGAGCTAATAAGGTTGATCAGATCAGAAAACGAAAGCGTGAGCGGAGGCAACCGCAGCGGCTAGAGTGATCCTTGCACGATAAATGCTTCGCTTGTCTTCAGTCAGCTAATAGTCGATAATAATCAACAACTTCCGAGCTAGTAAGAAGTCATCTGGGGGTGTGGTGGTCGCAGGTTCAAATCCTGCCGTCCCGACCAATTACTCATCCAACAACATCCGAAAACGTCCCTAAGGCCCTGTAAATCAGGGCTTTTTTGTCTATACTCATTCCATAGCCGTCCGGGGGTATTCGGTAGAATCCTCCAAAAGTGGGGGTAATTCTGGGGGTACTTTGCATACCCCCAAGTGCGATACCCCCAAATCGGCGCACCGGCTCTACCCACTTAACGGGGGATGGGCATCCATCCGTACCCGATTGATAATGCCATCCCACCCGGCTCTACCCAAATAAAGGGGGACGGGCCGATATTGACTAAACCCTGTTGATGATGCCAGCGGAACGCTGCACCGCCCAGCCACAATGGGTCAGCACCCTTCGCCTGTAATTCTCAAAGTTCCTGAATCCATACGCTCGCCTCGACATCATTTCCATCTTGTTATGGAATCCCTCGGTGGGCCCGTTACTCTTGCGAAAACGCCACTTTGTCACGATCGGCTCAAGCCAGGATGTGAGGGTCTTTGTAATGACCCAGTGAATAGCTGCACATGGTACTTTCTATCTGAGGAGGTAGTTAACCATGCTGCAAGAACCCGAGATCAAACGCTCGACAGGCAAACGTAAAGCCGAGCTGATAAGGCAGATTTAATAAAGGGCAGACAACGGTCAATGATGCGGCTCGAGAATTTGACCTCATGTCCTCGGAAGTTGAGCGCTGGATGCAAGATGCCGAAGCCGGCATGGAAAACGCGCTGAAGACCAACCCGAAGAATGTCACGGAGCAATACGAAAAGCAGCTCTGTGAACTCAAGGAAGCGTATGGCGAAGCCATGCTGGAGCTCAAGTTCCGAAAAATGCCCATAAACAGGGGCAGACCCAGCTACAACGCCATCTCGACTCGACCGAAGAGTCGTAAGACGCCTTATCGACGAGATGGCGAGTGAGGGCACCCCGGTGATGATCAGCAAGGCTTGCGCTTGGGCGGGTTTTTCTCGTCGGTCGTTCTACTACCAAGCCAAGCGACGCCCGAGAAAGATTAACGATGCACTGGCATCCAGTATTAAACGTGTGATTGGCGCCTTAACGTACGCGGGCTACCGCACTGTCGCTTGGCTTCTGGGTGAGAACAAGAATACCGTGCAGCGTATCTTTCAGCTCAAAGGCTGGCAGGTTCGCAAGCGTCGTTCTGGACATCGGCCTCGGGTGCAGGCCTTGCCGTCAGTAGCCAGTCGGCCCAACGAGCGCTGGGCCACGGACATGGCCCGTGTTTGGTGCGGCGGCCACCATCGCTGGCGCGCTCTGACACTGACGATGGATTGTTATACGCGAGAGCTACTGGGCTGGCGCCTGAGCCGAACGGGTAATGCGCAAACCGCTGAAGCGGCTTTAGAGGAAGCCCTGATTCAGCGGTATGGATTACTTGGCAAAGCCAGGGATGAACTCACGATTCGCTCAGATAACGGTTTGGTCTTCACCAGCCGGCGCTTCACGCGCACTGTGTATCGCTACGGGATCAAGCAGGAGTTTATCCGGCCGCATACGCCTCAACAGAATGGTATGGTCGAGAGGCTTATTCGATCTGTTAAAGAGCAGTGCCTATGGCTCCATAACTTCGCATCACTGGAAGATACGCGGCAGGCATTGGCGGCGTGGTTTGAGTATTACAACGAGGAGCGCCCACACCAGGCGCTGAAGATGAAAACACCGCGGCAAGTCTATAGATTAGCTGCATAGTTGTGCAGTTTTAGCTGGGTCATTACATTCGTGACCGCCGCTTTCGCCTAACGTCAGACAAGCTGGCACCGACAGCACAATGACGGTCAGCTACACAGGAGTGTCATTAGCAGCCGGCATATTCTATACAATTATGTGTCAGTTTTTTTTACAAGTATGGATTATCTGGAAGGCCCGAACCGCTGGAGCCATTGTGTTTCCTCAGATGGCATGACTTTTGCTAGCTAACATGGTGTCTATCTTGAAGAACGACGGGGTATCACCATGACAATTCGAAAACTAGCAATTTCCTCAGTGATTTCTTTGGGAGCTACTCTCGGGTTTGCGTCCTTTGCTTCAGCCTCCTTGATTGGGGATTCAATCGACATAACGGCATCACATTCCCTTAATTCGCCCTTCTCGGATCCTTGCGCTGTATACGGGACTACGGGCGTCACCGTCGGTGCGGGGGTTGAGCTTCCCCAAGCGGACTTAGTCAGCGGTTCCTGTGGGGGTGGATCTTCAGTTGATGTGTTCGATTCATATTTTGATCTGATTGGATTTGGTAGTTTCGCCGACTATCGGAGCAGTGAGATCCTCTTGGAGGATCTTGATTGGTTTGGCGGTTCAGGCATCATTACGGGAGTTAGCTTTACCTCCAGCCTTGTTGATCTGTTCAATGCACCCGGGGAGGGCAATGCGCAAGTACTCCCGACTCTTTCCCTCAGCTGGACCGCGAATTCAATCCAAGTTGGGTTTGATGCAGGCGGTTCGGTTTTCGAGTGGCGAGAAGGCGGTAGAGGCACATTCGAAATTACTGGGAGCCAGACTGCCGACGTTCCGGTTCCCGCCACCCTCGCCCTGCTCGGACTTGGACTCGTGGGCCTTGGATGGTCAAGGCGCAAGAAAGTCTGAGCAGTACTCCTGATATAAGCCCACTTCGGTGGGCTTTTTATTGTCTGCGATTTGGTGGCGATGTCGTAAAGTGGCACAAGGCAGCCGTTAAGGTCAGGCATTCTGCCCCGAGCGAAAGACCGCCTTGAGGTGGAAGCGGCCAAGTCCGCTATCTCCTGCGCTCCGGTAGGACCCGCCCAACATAAACAACAACCAGGCACCGGGTGCAGTGTGTCTAGCGAGAATGCGCGACTCTGCGCCCCCGCATGGTGAAAGCCTGGGAAGCACCCGCCGTGTGCTACATATTAAGTTTTATTAGGTTCTACGCCACCCCCTGGGTAGGTTCTTCTTTTGAATCTGTGGAATACGGGTGGCGGGCTGCGCGGATTCTCGGTATTGGCGGGTAGTTACTGAGCACAGGGTTGTTGATGATAATGACCTGCACAGGTAGGGGGGGTGAATATCCCGAGGCTCAAAGCCGTGGACCGTCGTGGTAGGCGCATTCTTACATCCCCTAAATGCAAAAGCTGAAATCAGGGTGACAAATAGAATTGGGCGTATTTTTGGGGGTATAACATGGCTTTGTGTTTAGTAAAGACTATATAAAACAATGCTTTAAGCAGGCTATTCGGGCGGTGCCTCCGCCCTGTAAATCAGTGCTTTTCTGTATATCGGCCCGGTTCGGCTCTCCTCACATAACGGGTGGCAGACCGATTTTCACCAAACCCTGTTTATTGTTTGTTCATCGGCTCCTGATGCAACTGGGCCGGGCCAGAAAAGTGCGCGCCGGCGCGCGAAACAATGTCCAGCATGCCCAGGTTGATTTCTTCGGCCACCCGCAGAAATGTTTGGTAATCCGTTGTGGCAACGGCGGCGTCCACTCGCAGCACCGCATTCGCATCCACAATGTTCTCGAACCGGACACTGACTGTATCGTCCACAACCTGCTCGTGGCTTTGCAGTAGCGCGCGAACAGCGGCCAGTATTGAGCGCATCTGATCTGGAGTGGGCACCTCAAAGCGGAAGTGGCGGTAAAAGCGGATGCGGTCGCGCCGGGAGAAGTTTTCGATCTCGACAGAGGAAAACATGGAGTTCGGTATCACCACGATTGAGCGGTCGAGTGTGCGAATGATCGTTGAGCGAAGCCCTATTTCCTCAACGACGCCAACCACGTCACCGAAGCGACAGAGGTCACCGGCGCTGACGGGGCGGGCGGTGTAAAGTGTGATCGCGCCAATCAGGTTTTCCAGGGTCTTTTGCGCTGCCAGTGCCACTGCCAGCGAACCCACACCCAGGCCGGCCAAAATGGTCGACATATCGAAGCCGGCCTGCTTTGCCCAATACAGTGCGATGATGGTGATGACCAGTATCTTGGCGATAATGGTGAATGGTTTCAGCAGGGCAACATAATGTGTATTCCCGGCATGCTGCATTTTGCGTATCTGGTAGTCACGCAGTAGAGACAGAAGCCCCATAAGCAGGACCGTGAATGCGATGTAATCAATGCCGGAAGAATCCAGCAATATGCTCGCTGTCATCGACAGGCCAAGCTCGTCGATCAGGAGGCGGGCAATCAAAATGAAGATGAAAAACCGCATCGGTCGACGGAAAAACTGCTGAATACCCAACGGGAAGCGGTTGGGTATCAGAAGTGCAATCCGCATTAGAAGATAGCTGATCAGGCTGGCCAGAGGCCAGGCCAGCAGGAAAAACAGCAGCAGCCCTGCAACCTGCCAGTTCTCCATACCCATCACATGGAAGTCGGGTAGCCATTGGCCGAGTCTCAGTGCTGTATCGCTGTAGCCCAGCTCATTCCACATATCGGGAATCCTGGCGACGGTCGCGTTCGAAAGCTTCCATACGCTGCCGCCCTTGCCGTCGGGCACACGCTGTAGATAAACGGGAATGGACTCTTTAACCAGGTTCACCGTGCCAATCTGGTCGCGGTAGTCAGGCAACCCGTCGTTGCGGCGCCCGTCGGGACTATCGCTGAGTGCAGTCAGGTCGATAATATTCTGGCGGTTGAAAACGTAGCTCAGCGCCTTTAACAATTGCTGGTTGGTATAGGACTCGAGTTCCTCGTCGATGTAGCGCCTGTCCAGGAATTTCCCAAACGCCTCATAGTCATTGGCGCGGATGGCGGCTCTCAGGCCCAGCATTGCAGCAAGTGGAGTTGCCTGCTCATTGGCCGCCGTCGTGTCTGTGGAAGTACGCCGCTCTACCAGTTCCTCGACCTGCTTCTCTGCCTCCAGCAATTCGCGCGCAGACACCCCGGGTTCTTGCACCGCGGGTTGTGCCCACACGGCAGCGGTAATGAGTAAGGACAACAGGGGCAGTCCGATCAGGTAGCGCAACATAGCACTTTTCCTTAATCTTGCCCGCTTGTTCCAGACATTGGGCTGAAGCACTCTCTGTCACGACATCGCCGACACCATCGACTGAATATCTTCCTCGCCGGCTTCCAGCGTAGCGCGCAGTGTATCTGCGTCCATTCTCAGGCGCGCCAGTGAGTCCAGGTCCCCAAGGTGCTCCGCCGCCTTGACGCCAGCGCGGGCGATGATGTTCGCAATCAGCAACACGTCGCTCAAGTCTGCCCCGTCGATGCGGTTCTTCTCTTTAACTTCCTGTTCGTCGACAGCCTGGGCAACGGTATCTGGAAACTGCCAGGATTCGACAATGGCGCGGGCAACGCCGGTGTGCCACTGCGCGATCAGGCGATCCAGTGTACGGCGGTCTGCGAACAATTCGACGTGATCGGCGGCTTTGGTGTAGATATAGAACTTGCCCACCGAGCTCAGCAAGCCAGCCAGCATGGCCTCGTCGGGTTTGCGCAGGCTGCGTGTTTCCTTTGCCAGCACATAGGCTATCGCCGCCACCTTGACGCTAGTCTGCCGCAAGCTGTTCAACTCGCTGACGCAGGCGCTGCCGGGCGGAGCCTTGAAGGCCTCCCGGGCGGCAAAAGACATGGCCGCATTCTGTACCATGGTCATGCCAACGCGCGAGATTGCGGTGGGTATGTCGGTGACTTCCATGGGGCCGCGCCGCATCAGCGCCGAGTTTGCCATGCGCATCAGTCGTGCAGCGAGAGCGGGCTCCGTTGCGATCACTGCAGCCAGTGAGCGGTTGTCCGCAGCAGGGTCCTTGATGCACCGCTGTACTCGCAGTGCCGTGTCGGGGAAGGGCGGAAGGTCGAACTCCCCCTGCTGTAAGTCGGAGGCAAGTTGTTTGACGAATTCCAGGGCGTTCTGATCGATGACCCGCTCCTGCGCCACCTTCTCCTCCGGCTCCTCTTTAAATGGATTGAGATGCTTGGAGGAAATATCCCGTATCACTTTTCCCATGTTGTAGCCCTGAGTCCCGTCTATTTAACTCGAGTATAAAATAAAAATGCGGCCCGTGTTGCACTGCCGGCGCTGCCGGCGATAGGCGGTGCGGTTCCACTTATGCCCTCTATCATCAAACTTCGCGGGAACTGCTGTACTCGACTACACTCAGTTATGGCTGCGAAGCAGTCAAAGTTCGAATTCGTCCATGCTGTGGCCGAGTTCGATACAGCACAACACACTATGCGGCTTGCCGCATGAGGAAACAGTCAATGAGAATAATTAATAAGAACGTTTTTGGCGGACTCATTCTGGGCGCTGGTTCGCTGCTGCTGTCTACGCAGGCGATGGCGGAGGAAGAATGGCCCATGTACGGCGCCGATTATTGGGACGTGACGGCAGTCGATGTAAAGGATGGCGGTAGTTGGAAATATACGAAGTGGCTCTCGGATGAATGGCGCAAAAATAGTGAGTTCGCCAAGTCAAAAGGCTGGATCAAAGACTATGTGATACTGTCCAACGTGCATGCCCGCAAGGGGGAGCCAGACCTCTACATCATTCGCATCATTGAGAGTGTTCCCAGTGGTGCCGAGGGTGAAAAGCGTCAGAAGGAATACGCGGCCTGGAGTGAAAAGAGCGAGCAGGCGATGGTGGATGAAAGCGGTAACCGTGCAGAATACCGTGAAGTTCAGGGTTCCTCACTGCTACAGGTTCTCAAGTTCCGCAAATAACGGGCGATATCGCGGAGGCCGGGGTTGCCCCCGGCCGTCTGCTCGCTCCCCGCGCAAACCGGTAAAATTCCGTCTAGCGGTCCTCCCGAGAGGCGAGTATAACAACGCCAATCTGTTGACCGAGTCCATCAAGTCACAATGTCTATTATCCGCTGGCTGGCACCCGTTGCACTCTGTGGTAACCACCTGCTGCTAACGCTCGCCCTGATCGGGGGATTGCTGATCTCGGAGCAGCAGCCGGCGAGTCAGGGGCAGTTGGAGCCGTTGTTTGATACGGGCGTTGCACTTCCCGCAGAAAGCCGGTCCCTCGATAATCCAGATGATGTCGAGCTGGTAGCATCTCGTCTCACGCCTTTCGCGGCTTTTTTCACGGAGAGCATCAGGGCGTTCCCGCTTGCGACAGGCGCACTGCGCCTGCATATCACACGTTCCTCGCGCGTACCCCAGGGGCCACCCACAGTCAGCTGAGCAAATCCTTTGCTGTGCGGTGCACCATGCCCGGGCCACCGGTATTGGTTGCGCAGGAATTCCAGGTACATCTTCGCGAGTAATTACTCATGCGTGTCATTGATTTTATGGGCTGGCGCAGGATTGCGCTGGCGATTTCTGTCGGCTTTTTATTGCTGTCAGTAGCGTCTTTCTTTACCCGGCAGTTGGCTTGGGGCCTCGATTTTACCGGTGGCACCCTGGTTGAAGTACATTTCGCCGAAACGGCGGACCTGGCTCGTGTGCGGGCGGGTTTGGAGCAGGGTGGTTTTCACGGTGCCACCGTTGTGGCATTCGGTACAGACCGGGACGTGTTGATTCGCCTGCCTCAGGGGCACACGGAGATGGCGGGCGATGCTGTGCTGAAACTGCTGCGTCAGGATGCCAGTAGTGGGGTTGAGCTCCGGCGCACGGAGTTTGTGGGCCCGCAGGTCGGCGATGAACTGCGTGAGCAGGGAGGGCTGGCGATGTTGCTGGCACTTGGCCTGATCACCCTGTATATCGCATTCCGCTTTCAGTTCAAGTTCGCGGTCAGTGCAGTGATTGCACTGGTGCACGATATCGTCATTACCCTGGGCTTCTTTTCGCTCACCGGGCTGGAGTTTGACCTTACCGTGCTGGCGGCCATTCTGGCTGTAATCGGTTACTCCCTGAACGATACCATTGTCGTGTATGACCGCATCCGCGAGAACTTCCGTAAGCTGCGCGGCCTGTCGCCAATGGAGATCGTGAATCGATCGATTACGGAAACGCTCGGACGCACGCTGGTGACATCCCTGACCACCGTACTGGTGCTGGTGTCACTGGCGATTTTTGGCGGCGACATGATCTTCGGTTTCGCCCTCGCGCTGTTGGTGGGCGTTACGGTGGGAACCTATTCGTCCATTTACATGGCGTCCAATATTCTCTTGATGCTGGGTGTCACGAAGGAAGACTTGATGTTGCCGGTGCGCGAAGGCGCTGACCAGGATGAGCTCACCCCGTGAACACCATGTGCTGGCGGGCCCTCAGCTCGCCAGAAGTTACTTGACGGCAGGCGTTGTCGTCCAGTCAGCGTGGTGTGTGCAGGCGGGTTGGCAGTAGCGGATGGAGTAGAAAACCGCGGTAGTGATAGACTGTTGCGCCATAATCACGCTGTGGGGAGCAAAAATGTTTACCATCGTAATGGTATCGCGATTTGCTGGCTTGTCATGGCTGTCGCCTGTCGGTGCACCAAAAAGCCAGTGGTTTGGTGTGAGGAAACACGTTTGACCACAGCGAAGAAAGACGATTGGGGGCCATTTTCTTCGCTGCCCGGTAACCCGTTGATGTGGGTGTTTATTCTCAGCGAGATGCTGGTTTTTTCAGCGTTCTTTGTGCTGTACGCTTGGCAACGCGCTGCTGATCCTGCGCTGTTCAACGCTTCCCAGCAATTGCTCGATCCTATTAGCGGCGGTTTGAATACCATGGTGCTGCTTACCAGCGGCCTGTGTGCCGCCTTTGCTATCCAGGCAATCGCAGATAACAACAAGCGACGTTGCCGCCGGTGGCTGGGCCTGACGATGGTGCTGGGCGTAATTTTCTGCGTTATCAAAGTGCTGGAATATTTCGATAAATTCAGCGCTGGACTGACGCCGGAAACCGATACTTTCTTTACCTATTATTATTTGCTGACCGGTTTTCATTTCCTCCATGTAGTGTATGGCTTGGCCTTGCTGGCACTGGCGAGCTGGCGAACGTCGCGCGTCAATGTTGAAATCGTAACTGCCTTTTGGCACCTGGTGGATTTGATCTGGGTGATGCTCTATCCATTGCTGTACCTGTTGAGATAAGTATGAACGAAACACTGCCGGGCACCAGGCGCCTGCTAATCACCTGGTTACTGTTGATGGTGCTGACGCTGCTGTCTATGGCCTCGGCGCAATTGGGTAGCCAATCAGGGTGGCTGCCTCTGCCGATTGGGGTTATCGCCGTTGTGCTGGCGAGTGCCGGCTTCAAGGTACAGCAAATATTGATGATTTATCTTAACCTTCGGGTTTCCAGTGCGGCTTGGAGGGGCAGTTTCATCTGCCTGGTATCAGCGGTAATGCTACTGATTTTTCTTGCTTACTTCTTCGTCGATTTGAATTGGGCGGAGTCATCGGTAAAGTCGGGGTGAGCCCGTGGTGTTCTGTCCCGACTGCAGCAGATTGATTGGCAGATCGTTGCTCGCAGGTATTCTCTTGATGCTGGATATCACCAGGGAGGACTCTATGCTGCCGGTGCGCGACGACGCAGACCAGGATGATCTCACGCCCCGATCAGTACCCGCTGGCGAGGCCCTCAGCTCGCCAGCAGTTTCTTCACGGCGGGCGCGCAGGCAATTTCGCCACGGTTGAGGAAGGCCTCGTGGTGCTCTTCAACTTCCTCCAGGTCGTAGGCGTAATTCACCAGCAGGCCGGCAGACTGCTGCAGGCCTTTGGCAGAGGTGTCACCCAGCCAGTTGAGCCGGGCCACGCTGGCGCCGTTGCCGAGGTGAAACCGTGCCACGGGGTCGAGTGGGGCAGTGCCGCGTTTTTCCCGCAGCAGGTAGCGTGCGCAGAGCCGCATCAGCAGTGGCTTCAGGCGTGCCTGCAGGGCCGTGTCTTCCAGCCAGCGCGGTGTGTCCAGGGCGGTGAGGAGCGACGCATCCTCGGCTGAGAGCAGCGGTTGTTGATCGTTGGCCAGTGCCGAGTTCAGCCATTTGCGGAATCCGGGTATGGGTGAAAGCGTGGCGAACTCAGTGAGTTGCGGCATGTCTTCCTTAAGGCGCATTACCACCTGCTTGATCAGGAAGTTACCGAAGCTGATGCCACGCAGGCCGGGTTGGCAGTTGCTGATGGAATAGAAAATCGCGGTACTGATGCGCTCCTGTGCAACGAGCCCCTCGTGAGGTGCGAGGATGGTTTGTACTGAACTGGATACCGCCGGGACAAGCGCGACTTCGACGAAAATCAGTGGCTCGTCCGGCAAAGCGGGGTGAAAAAAGCCGAAACAACGCCGGTCTTTCGCATCCAAGCGTCGCCGCAGGTCGTCCCACCCCTGCATCTCATGTACGGCTTCGTATTCGATCAGTTTTTCCAGCACGGCTGCGGGGGTGTCCCAGTCCATTGTGCGCAGTTGCAGGAACCCCGGGTTGAACCAGGACGTCAGTAGATGCTGCAGGTCGTCATCGACCAGGCGCAACTCCGGGTGCTCGGAAAGGTGTTGTAGCAGGTCCTCGCGCATGTCAATGACGGTGCGAGTTCCGGTCGGCGCCATGTTGATACGCCTGAACAGGGTCTGTCGCGGCGATTCAACCGCCTGCGCCAGGGCGCGGTAGGTCTCGGGTGTGAGCGCGCTGCGGTAGGCCTCGGCGCAGCGGTTGATTAGTTCCGGGTCGGGGCTATAGTCGCGCAGTAACACGTTGAAGAATGTTACTTTCTCGCCGCTGTCGAGCGTGGCATAGGCGTTGACCACCTCGTCGGCCAGGGCGATGCCCAGTGCCTCGCCCTTGTTGGAGTACAGTTCGCTGCACAGGGACGCCATCGAATTGCGTTCCCGTGTGGATCGGCGCAGCAGGTGTTTGCCTGCGGAGGCGACGGAGTTCAGCCAGCGGTTGATAACCATGCGGTATTCCTGTGAGTGTCTGCGGCGACGCTACTGGCGGCAGCCCGCAGGCGCAGTGCAATGCACATCGTCCACGGTTTCGCTGTTGATGATGGACCTGACCCAGTCAACGGCTCTCACGCCATTGGTGCTGCGGCTGTAGAGCTCACTGTAGCGCAGCAGCGTATGAAATTCCCCTGCGCTGACATAGCTGCGCAGTGAGGGGATCTCGGTCTGTAACTCGGCGACGTTGGCATCCAGGCCGGGCAGCAGGTCGGCGGGGTAGCCGAGCATGCGCAGGAAATCTTCCTGTACGGCATCATAGGCGTGGTCAAACAGGTGAAAGCGTACCCCGGGTGCAGCGTCAGCGGCCAGCAGGTACAGGTCTGGCATGGCCAGTGTCTCAGGCGTCTCGCCCCGCGCGTTGTACCACTCGGGGAACGCGGCGAACACACCCCATTGCTGCCATAACGCGGCAGGCGCCGGCAGACGGTAGCCACCGGCACCACCGGCGAAGTGAGTGATTTGCGCTTTGTTGTAGTGCCTCGCGATCAGCGCGGCGAACAGGGGCGATGACAGAGCACCTGCGCTGCCACCTGATACGACCACGTGCTCCGGCGCAGGGAAGCTGCTGAACAGGTACTCCAGTGCTGCGCTACTGTTTGCCCACCCCTGGTGCGCGATGATGAAGCGGGTGCCGTCTTCCCGGGTGTACTCGCGTTCCGCAGTGCCCAGGTGCACGTCCCCGGTGCAGTAGGATACGAAGATCTGAGACCAGTCCAGAAACGGATTTTCAGGGTTATTCAGGGCGAAGGCGCCGTCATAGTGGCGTGGGTCGTTGCCCGCCTCGGCATTGGCGAAGGGGCGGTAGGTGGGCTTCCCGCTGATATCGCAACTGCCCGTGCTCCAGCAGGCGCCGCCGCCATTGAAGAAAACCATGACTTTTTCCGGGTTTGCCCGGCGCACATGGAAGCTGTAGGGGGTGCCGGTGGCGCATTGTGTGTCGCCTCCGGGGTAAATGGTCTCCCAGGGGTCGCTATCCCCAGCCGGAGCGAGAAGCGGCGCAATGGCGAGCGCGCCACCGAGCAGGGCGCAGAAAACTGCTCGCAGCGAACTCATGGCGCGGTTGCGTCGCGATCTGCGGCAATACACTCCACTTCGGCGCGAGCGCCGAGGCCCAGTCCCGTAGCGCCAAAGGCACTGCGTGCCGGGTAGGGTGGCGTGAAGAAGCTCCGATAGACCTCGTTAAAAGCGCCCCAGTCGGCCATGTCTGCGAGCATGACGGTGCATTTGACGATATCACTCATGGCGAGGCCATTGGCCTTGAGCACGGTAGCGATGTTTTCCATGGTTTGCCGTGCCTCTGCCTCCATGCCTCCCTGCACCAGCTCCATCGTGCCGGGTTTAACCCCCAGCTGTCCCGAGAGGAAATACAGGTTCCCAACGCGCACAGCATCAGAGAAGGGCAGGTTCGCGGGTAGCGCGCCACTGGCGTTGAGGAATTCAACCTCGGCGGCGTATGAGCTGGAGAGGGTGGTCGCCGCCAACAGCACGCTGGCGGCAAGGGTACGCAGGTGTTTACGCATCGGGAAAATCCTCAGGGCTATGAACGGAGCAGCGCGGCGACATTATCCCGGTTGCGCGGTGCAGTAAACAACCCTCACCCGCCTACTTGCGGTCAGAACGCATAGCGCAGCTTCACCCAGCCCTGCCGCCCTGGCTCATTGACGCGTACCGCTTCCGGGTTGAACGGGTCCAGGTTGCCGGCGTTCACATGGTAGGCATAGGCTTTGTCAAAGAGGTTCTCAACACCCGCCTCCAGTAGCAGCTGACCGGTCAGGTTCCAGTGGCCATAGAGATGCAGTACCCCAAAGCCCGGCGTGGCCGCGTCAACGTCGACCGCCGGGTCGAAATGATTCTGGCGCTGCGCAGCGACCCACTCCAGTCCCAGTGCCCAGTCTGCGTGCTGGTAATCCAGGTTCAGGCGCGTTTCCAGAGGGGCAATCTGTGCCAGGTCGCCGTTGTCGCCGTGGCCGCGGGTGTAAGCAATACCCATTCGGGCACGCCAGCGCTCGCTGATCTGCAGGGCGGCGTCGAGTTCCGAGCCGAACAGTGTGGCGTCGATGTTGCGGTAGAGGTCCGCGCTGCCCTCAGCATAGCGTTCAATGTAGTCGTTAACCTCATCCACGAAAACGCTTGCATTCCAGCTCAACCGGCCGCTTTCATGCATCAGCGTCAGGTCCAGTTGCTGGTGGATTTCGGCGTCCAGCGTGGGGTTGCCCACCCAGAACGCGCCGTTGGCGCTGCGCGCTATCCACTGTTCCGAGCTGTCCGGTGTGCGTACCGAACGGCTCAGGTTCACGCTCACCGTATGTGCCGGGTCCAGGCGCCGGTCCCAGCCGAGCACCGCGCTGAGGCCGTAGTCATCGGTGCGTGTCTCGGTGGTGTTATAGAACTGCTCGTAGAGGCGAATCGGCGCTGCGCTGCCCATCATGCCGGCACTCAACATGGCTTCACGCACCTGAGAATCGAACTGGTCTAGGCGTAGCCCAAGGCGCAGCGTGTCATCTGGGCTGCTGCGATAGTCCACCTCCGCGAACAGCCCCGCCTGGCGCTGCTCGGCTGCAGGCCACATACGCGAGACCAGCATGTCGTAACTGCCATCCTTGCCCAGGTCCATGTACAAGTCAGCGCTGCGGTCATTCGCGCGGTAGTCAATGCCGCTGCGCAGCTCGGCCTGCTCCGTTGTTACGGTCGCCAGCAGTCGGCCACCCCATGTAGTCGAGGTCGACGGCGCTGCTGCGCCATTTGGCATCATGGAGCGGTTGCGTACGCTGTAGTTGTCCATCAGGTGATCGACATCGCTGAGGTAGGCGGTCAGCTCCAGCGTGTCGATGGCGCCCACAGATCGCTGCACCCATTTGGCACTGGTGCTGGCCGAGTCGGCGAATACGGCATCCATGCCGTTGCCGGCATACCAGACATCATCTTCGCTGGCTTGCTCATGGCTGATTTCGAGGTAGGTGTTGGGTTGTAGATCAATGCCCGCAACCAACCCGCCGCTGGTCGATTCAAAGGCCGACGCCACGCGATCGCCATTGCCGTCTTCGTAGTTGTCGGATTCCCGAATGGCACCAAAGACGCGCACGTAGCTTTTTTCGTTGCCGACTGCGAAGTCCCCCCCCACACTGCTCAGGTCCGAGTTGCCGGTGTAACCGGTCGTGAATGAACCGGTCATGCCATTGCTGCCAAGCTCCGGGCGCAGGTGTTCAAAGATCAGCGTGCCGCCGCTACCGCCCGCGCCATAGATGACCGACCGGTGACCCTTGATCACGGACACGGAGTCGAAGCTGTCCACGCCAACATAGGTGCTTGGTGGGTCCATGCGCCCGGGGCAGGCGCCGTAACTGTAGGCCCCGTTGGCGATGACGTTGAGATTGCTCTGGCTCTGCCCGCGGATAATCGGATCGAACCCGCGGCCGCCGCGACGCAGCGCGGTCATGCCGGTTACCGAGCGCAGCAGTTCGCCAGCGTCGTGAGTGGGGCGCGTAATGGGCGTCTCGCTGAGCAGCGTGTTGCCACCGGCAGGTTCTGCGCGCGCAGTCACCTCGACCAGCTCAATGGCCAGGTCGTGCCCCTGCACAGGAGCAACGAGGGCGGCACTGGCGAGAAATACGGCTGTTGCCAGCGCATGGGGTGTGCGGTCCAGTGGCATGGGTCGGTGTCCTCGTTGGCGTATTCGGGCGCACATTATAGAAATCCTCGCGCCCGGTGGAATGCGACATATTGGCGCACCTCTCACCCATTTGAAGGAGGACAAGACAACCTTACCGATGCATTATCATGGGTTGTATGTCGCCCCGGAGTTGCTCCCATGACCATGCCTTCCACGCCCGAACTGCAGCCGATCACGGAAAGTCCGGAGGTAATTGCCGACTATCTCAAGGAACTGAATACGGCAGCGCTGGTCATGTCAGTGGTGCATATGACAGGTGACACCGCATTGCTGGACGAATTGCCGACACCGCGCACACTGGACGTGGTGGCGGCCGGTGCCGAGGACGGTGAAGATTTGCTGGAGGGCGGCTACACAGCGGCTCAGGTGGCGCAGGTACACCACTGGGCACTGTCTGCGATTGCCGACTGGCAAGCGCGTGGTTGTCCTCTCGAACCGCTTACCGCTGACACCATTCAGGCCCTCTACCGGTTCATGTGTGGCGCGGACGTCGATCCGGAATACCTCGAGTTTATCGATGAAGAGGTGGCACTCGACGGTGTTGACCGGCGCGGTCTGCAGTTCGATGATCCGGAACTCAAGGCGCGGGCGGCGCAATTCCCTGTGGTCGTGATTGGCGCTGGCATGGGGGGCGTGCTTGCGGGCATACGCCTGGCAGAGGCCGGAATCCCCTACACGATTCTTGAGAAGAACCCTGGCGTGGGCGGTACCTGGTTTGAAAACCGCTATCCGGGGTGCAGGGTGGATGTCCCTGGGCATAGCTACAGTTACTCGTTTGCCCCGAATCACGCCTGGAGCAGCCACTTCCCGCTGGCAGATGAGATTCGCGCGTACTTCGACAGCTGCGCGCGGCGTTTCGAGGTAACACCCCATATTCGATTCAGCACTGAGGTCGTCGCGGCGCACTATGATGAAGACACCGCCTGCTGGCAGGTACAGGTGCGCGATGGGCAGGGTGTGGAATCTGTGCTCTCGGCACGCGCCGTCATCAGTGCAGTAGGGCAGCTGAATCGACCAAAAATGCCGGAGATTCCCGGCCTTGCCGACTTCGATGGCCCGGTTGTGCACTCCGGCGCCTGGCCCGAGGGGCTGGATCTCGCCGGCAAGCGGGTGGCGGTCATCGGGTCGGGCGCCAGTGCGTTCCAGATCATCCCGGAACTGGCGGCAACGGCTTCACAGCTGGTGGCGCTGCAGCGTTCACCGGTGTGGATGTTTCCCAACCCCGGCTACCACACCGAGGTGGGAGCGGCGCAGCGCTGGGCGCTGGAAAAACTGCCGTACTACTCCAAGTGGTACCGTTTCTGGTTGTTCTACACGTCGGTTGAAGGCGTGTATAACCAGACTCTGGTGGACCCTGAATGGCGCAGTACCCGCTCGGTAAGTGCCTCCAACGACGCCATGCGCGAAGCCCTGACCGCCTGGATACAGTCGCAGATACAGGATCCGGAACTGTTGGAGAAAGTGCTGCCCACCTATCCCCCGTTTGGCAAACGTATTCTGCAGGACAACGGCTGCTATCTCGAGGCGCTGCAACGCGATAATGTGGAGGTGGTCACCACGGGTATCCGCGCTGTGGACGCGCAGGGCGTGCTGACCGAGGACGGTCGGCATCACGCTGTGGACGCCATTGTCTGCGCCACCGGTTTTCATGCGGACCGTTTTCTCTTTCCCATGCATTTCAGCGGTCGCGGCGGTGTGCAGCTCAACACGCAGTGGGCGGAAACCAATGGCCGCGCTTATCTGGGCATTACGGTACCCAACTTCCCCAACCTGTTCTGCATTTACGGCCCCAACACCAACCTCGTGGTGGCCGGCAGTATCGCGCACAATGCGGAGTCCCAAGTGCACTATATCCTGGAGTGCATCCGCCTGTTGCTGGAGGATGACCTGCAGAGCCTGGAGTGCCGCCAGGATGTGCACGACCGTTACAATGAGCGTGTTGACGCCGTGAATGCGGGTACGGCGTGGGGGTCACCGCTGGTCGATAACTGGTACAAGAACGCTTCGGGCCGCGTGACGGCCAATCTGCCCTTCCGTATCATCGATTACTGGAAGATGACACGCCACGCAGACCCCGACGATTTCCTGTTGCAGTGAATGGCTCCAGGCGGCTGTGCAGCGTCCGGTAGCTCCAGTATTCTGTGTAAAATGCACTGCGTGTTCAGGCGCCGTTTGACGGCGCAACAATAAACGAGAGGGAAGGAGAGTCCCCATGCATCTGGGCTTCAGTTTCATGAACACCCCGCACGATCCGGACCCGCGCGACCTGGCGCGAGCGCTGGAGGAACGCGGCTTTGAATCCTTGTGGACCGGTGAACACAGTCACATCCCGGTTTCGCGAAAAACGCCGTATCCGGCAGGTGATGAATTGCCGGAAGCCTACAAGCTCATGGGTGACCCCTACATCACGTTAATGGCGGCGGCCTCGGTCACGTCCACGCTGAAGTTGGGCACCGGCATCGCCCTGTTGATGGAGCGCGAACTGTTCTCCCAGGCCAAGACCATCGCCAGCCTCGATCGCCTCAGCGGCGGGCGGCTGATGATCGGCACCGGTGTCGGCTGGAACGAGGAAGAGTTCGTCAACTGCACACAGCAGCCCTGGGGTAAGCGCTACGGGGTGATGCGTGAGACGGTGATGGCCACCCGCGCGTTGTGGCGCGACGACGAGGCAGAGTTCCACGGCGACTATATCGATTTTGACCCGGTCTGGTGCAACCCGAAACCGGCCCAGGCGGGGGGGCCGCCCGTGATCTTCGGCGCCATGGGACCACTTGGCGTGAAGCATGCCGCACAGTGGGCAGACGGTTGGATGCCGGTGGATGTGGCCATGGGTGATGTGGCGGAAGGGCTCAGTGCGTTTCGCGCCCAGGTGTCGGCCAATGGTCGTGACCCGGACGCTGTGCCGGTGACCCTGCAAACGCTGATAACGCCCGATCTGGATACGCTCCGGCGCTACCGTGACATGGGTGTTGAGCGGGTGGTCATCGGTGTTGCAGTGGACATGTGGGACCAACCCGAAAAAATCATGCCGCTGATCGACAAGTTTGCCGGATTGATCCCGCAGATCAACGCCTGACGCCGCCGCAGCAGGCGCGTGTGGGGGTTAAAGCCCGCCGCGCTCTGCGTAGTCCATGGCAAAGCCCACCAGTGTGCGCACACCCACAATCAGCGCGTCTTCCTGCGCGGTGAAGAAGGGTGAGTGGTTGGACGGACGCTCGCTGCGCGGTACCGACGGGTCACCCACGCCCAGCATGATGAACATGCCGGGGATGTGTTCCTGGTAGTAGGAGAAGTCCTCAGCGCCGGTAATCAGGTTGCCTTCGAAAACGCGGTCCTCCCCCGCCGCCCTGACCAGGGTTGGCATCATCTGGCGCAGTAACTGCGGGTCATTGCCGGTCACGGGTGTAGAGTAGGTGACATCGACGGTGGCACTGGCACCGTTCGCTTCGGCAATGGCTGTGACCGTTGCACGCAGGCGCTCCAGCAAGCGCTCGCGCTCACCGCGGTCGAAGGTTCTGACAGTGCCCAGCATCGTCACGTCATCGGGAATGATATTGCCGCGCACACCGCCTTGAATGCTACCAATGGTCAGCACGGCAGGGCCGCGGGTGATATCGATGTGGCGCCCCGGTATGCCCTGCAGCGCGCTCAGTACCTGGCCTGCAACGTAGATGGGGTCAACGCCCAGCCAGGGCGAGGAGCCGTGAGTCTGGCGTCCGGTGATGGTGATTTCGATACTGTCGGCCGCGGCCATAAAGCTGCCACTGCGATACACCAGCGTGCCTGCATCATCGGGCCAGACGTGCAGGCCAATGACCGCCTCCGGTGCATCGGGGCCTTCCAGAACCCCCTCTTTCACCATCAGCGCTGCGCCGCCTTCCTCACCGGGCGGTGCGCCTTCCTCAGCGGGTTGGAAGATGAATTTGACGGTGCCGGCCAGTTCCTCGCGGTGTTGCGCCAGTATGTGCGCAGCGCCCATCAGCATGGCGACGTGGGTGTCGTGGCCGCAGGCGTGCATGACCGGCACATCCTTGCCCATGTATTCGCCGCGGGCACTGGAAGCGAAGGGCAACCCGGTTTGCTCCTGTACGGGCAATCCATCCATATCCGCGCGCAGCGCGATCACCGGCCCGGGCTTGCCGCCGCGCAGTGTGCCCACCACGCCTGTGTGTGCCACATCTGTTTCAACAGTGTCGAATTTCAGGGCGCGCAGGTGCTCCGCCACTTTCTCTGCGGTGCGAAATTCGCGATTGGAAAGCTCGGGGTTCTGGTGTAGGTCGCGGCGCCACTCAATGACGCGTGGCTCCACGGCGGCGTAGGCGGCATCGAGTGTTGCGTTATCGATTGCCGCCTGTACGGTGCCGGCAGCGAGCAGTATCGCGGCCGGGAAAAACAGTGATCTGAAGTGCATGAGCGCGTCTCCGCAGTGTCGTCGCTGTTGAGTGTAGCGTGACCGTCCGCGGGGTTGAAGAAAACACGAATAAAAAAGGGGGCATACGCCCCCAAGGTCTCCTTGTCGTTGATGCCTGCTCAGCGGTGACTGACGTGCCCGCGCGCGCTGCGGTGCCGCTCGCGGCAGCTGCTGTCGTGATGATCGTGTACCAGGCTATAAGTCAGGGCGGAGCCCAGCAAAAAGGCGCCTACGCTGTGCCGGCGTCTATCGCTGTGCGAATACATTTCCCTGCGCCAGTGGCGTAGATCGTTCCCGTGTCGATGCTTGTGTGCGTGCGCAGAGTGGTGTCGATGGTTGTGCTGCAGGACGACCTTGTGGCCTGTGGCGTGATAGTGCTTGAATGTCCTGTGAGCTGGATCCGGCCCCGCTACCGCGGAGGCCGAACCCAGCAACGCGAGCAACGCAGAAATAACCAGGGGTTTGTGCATGCTTGTACTCCTTCTATCGGTGCCTGTGATGGCCATAGTGGCGCCTGCCGACTGAACCCGGCCTGAATGCAGGGCGTTTTATTTGCCGGGTGCATTCAGCTGCTGTTCAGCTTGTAGGGACTAAGCTGCTCGCGTTGGAAATTCGGGTGGCGCCAGCCAGCGCTACCGCTGGGGGGGTGGCATCTGGCACACTGTTGTGCGGTGTGTTTGGTGTCTGCCGGAAGGAGTTACGCGTGAGGGCCATGATGGGTAAACGTATAGGCGTGTTCCTGCTGCTTGCTTGTGTGCTGGTCGTTGCTGGCGGTTGGCTTGCGCCTGCGCCGGCAGTGGCGCAACAGGCGGGAGCCAGTGCCCAGAAAAGCACCATGACCCCGCGCGAAGCCGCGGCAAAGGCGCGGGCACAACACGGTGGCAAGGTGCTCAATGTTTCCCGGCAGGGCGGCGTCTATCGGGTGAAGCTCTTGCTCGAATCGGGCCGAGTGATCACTGTTACGGTCAAGGGCTGACAGTTGCGCATGCTGGTAGTGGAGGACGACGCCCGGCTGCGTGTGCGGCTGGCGGCGCACTTCAGCACACAGGGCTGGGTGGTGGATGAGGCACAGAAGGGGGCGGAGGCGGACTATCTCGTGCGTGAGTTCCCCTGTGACCTGGCGATCGTGGACCTGGGCTTGCCCGACGTGCCCGGTGTCGAACTGATTTCCCGTTGGCGCCTCGCCGGCCAGGTGTTTCCCGTGCTCGTACTCACCGCGCGCGCCGATTGGCAGGAAAAAGTGCAGGGACTCGAAGCCGGTGCCGACGACTACGTCACCAAGCCCTTTTATCTGGAAGAACTTGAAGCGCGGGTGAACGCGCTGTTGCGGCGCGTGTCCGGGCGCACAACCGAGCGGGTGGATTACGGGCCTGTCGCTATCGATTTCAGCGCGCGAACGGTCAACCTCAACAACGTGGCACTGGAGCTCACTGCGTATGAGTACAACACGCTGGCCTATCTGGCTCATCGCGCGGGTACTGTGGTGTCCAAAACCGAGCTGACGGAACACCTCTATCAACAGGACCATGATCGTGACAGCAATGTGATTGAGGTGTTTGTTGGACGGCTGCGGCGCAAGCTGGACCCCGGTGGGCAGCTGCAGCCAATTGAAACCGTGCGTGGTGCCGGCTACCGGTTTGCACTTGTGCCGGTGGCAAGGTGAGAAGTGGGCTCTCGCTCGCAGCGCGTCTCTCGTTGGCCAGCGCGCTGCTGTTGCCGTTGTTTCTGGGGGCTACCGGCTGGTTTCTCGAACGCAGTCATCGTTTGAGTCTGGAGGCGGCGCAGGCCGAGCGCCTGGAGCTACAGCTCCTCAACCTGTTGGCGCAGGCCGAGTTTGACGCCGTGCTGGAAATGCCGGTCGATCTGCTTGAGCCGCGTCTGGCGCAACCCGGCTCGGGGTTCTACGCGCTGATAAGCGATGCCTCCGGCACCTTGTTATGGTCGTCTCGTTCCGCCCTCGGCCTGGATCTCGGCACAATACAACTGGCAATGCCTCCCCTGCGTCCCGGCGGGAGCGCCAGCGCCCGGATCAACGGGCTGCTGCGTGTTTCACTGCAGGTACTCTGGGAAACGCCCTCCGGGGCGGATGTGCCCCTGCGCTTCACGGTGCTGGAGACAACCGCACCGATTGAGGCGGATCTGGCGCAATACAGGCGCAGCCTGTTGCTCTGGCTCGGTGGCTCTGCCCTCGCCTTGCTGGCCTGCCAGTTGCTCATACTGGGGTGGGGGCTGCGACCCCTGCGAGCGCTGGCAGCGGATATCGCGCGGCTGGAGGCGGGCGAAACAGCATTGCTACAGCGACCCTATCCACGTGAGGTGCAGGTGCTCACGCGCAATCTGAATACGCTCTTACTGGGTGAGCAGCAACGGCGGGAGCGGGTGCGGCGCACCCTGGGTGACCTGGCGCACAGCCTGAAGACCCCCCTGGCGGTGATTCGAACAGCGGACCCGCATGCTTTGGACTATCCAGCCGTGGTAGGGGAACAGACCGACCGCATGGAGGAAATCGTCAGTTATCAATTGCAACGGGCCACCGGTGGCAGTGCGCGCCTGCTGCAGCGGGTGCCGGTAGCACCGGTTCTGGAGCGCCTGCGCGACAGTCTGCTCAAGGTGTATGCGGGGCGCGGGCTTGATATCCAGCTGTTGGTAGAAGCCGGATGCATGTTTCGCGGTGACGAGCGTGACCTCATGGAGATGCTCGGCAACCTGATGGACAACGCCTGCAAATATGCGCAACGCCGTATTCGCATCAGCGCTGCCGGTGGGGATGAGAATCCACTGGACATTATCGTGGAGGATGACGGGCCGGGTGTTGCGCCGGCCCTGTGTCGGGCGATTCTGCAACGCGGCTTCCGCGCGGATAGCCGCGGCGAGGGCCAGGGTATCGGCCTGTCAGTAACGGCGGACATCGCCGCGAGCTATCAGGGTGGTCTGACGATTGATTCAGCCGGACAAGGCGGGGCGCGTGTCCGGTTGCGTTTTAATTGATGGCCTGGGGCCATTTTTGCTGGAGGAAGAAAACATGATGAAAACCTGGCTGATTCACGGTTATATGCTGCTACTTTTCTCGGTGGGGCTCGCAATGCCGGCCGCCGCCGCGGAGACCGCTCCCTATCCACAGATCCGCGTCAGTGGTGAGGGTGTGGCCAGCCTGCCGCCGGACATGGCAGTGCTTGCGCTTGCCGTCACCCGCGAAGCCCCAACGGCACAGCAGGCTCTAGACGCAAGCTCATCGGCTATGAGAGAGGTGCTCGCGGCCCTGCGCAAGGCGGGTATCGAGGAGCGTGACCTGCAAACGGAGCAGTTTGCCATTCAGCCACGCTACCGTGATGAACCGGCGCAGGTGAAGGGTGAGCCCTCCACACCGCGTATCGTCGGTTACACCGTGAGCAACGCGCTCAGTGTGCGCGTACGCGATCTTGGCAGCCTGGGAGGCGTCATAGACATGTCGGTGCGTCTCGGCGTGAATCAGGGTGGCGGGATCCGTTTCCTGAACGAAGATCCGGCCGCGGCGCTGAGCGCGGCACGTAGTGCCGCCATGCAGGACGCCCTGGCCAGGGCCCGCACCCTCACCGCGGCAGCCGATGTGGGCCTGGGCAGAATTCTCGAGATATCCGAGCAATCCTATCAGCCCCGCCCAATGATGATGGCGAGAACTGAGATGATGTCGGATGCGGGTTCCGTCCCCATTGCCGGTGGTGAGAACAGCTACCGGGTTACGGTAAATGTCACGTTCGCCCTGGAGCAGTGAGCGGGCCGCTGACAATAATTCAGGGTATCGGGGCCACAGGGTTTATTGCCAGTTTCTGGTTATAAGCCCTGCTTCTCTTTTTGCCCCTGCCGCATCACCATTCGCATTGGTCTCCACGAAGGTGGCGATCGGGTCGCTGTCTGCCGCGCTGGCCGGACGGTAGGCGTCACCCTCAGCATCGTGCATGATCGTTTGCGCCGAGGCGACACGGGTTTCCCACTGGCCGTCATTGCGGCAGGCAACGCCACGGACGGTTTTCTCCGGGTTGTGCAGCAGGTATTCACGACACCAGCTACCGTCTTGGGTGGGAAAGCTGAGTACTGGGCGCAAGCGGCTGCCATCGGGCAGGATTTCCCAGTCATCGGCGCTGGAGGGCACCTTTTCCAGAGCGGCGGAAAGCAGTGCTGCGGAGTCACTCTGCGGTTCCTGCTGCCACTGCGGAACCAGCAACAGAGCCGCCGCGGCAACCAGTGATGCCGCCACGGCGAAACCGCGGGCCCGGCCGTGGGTAAAGCGGTGCAGCCGGTGTGGCTCGGCGTTGATGGTGACCGGCGTTTTATCCAGCAGGGATTGAACATGTTCAGGCAGGGGGCGGGCGGTATTGGCGGTGTGCAGCGTGTCGTGCAGTTGCTGTTGCAGCGCCTGCATTGCCTGCAGGTTGGCTGCCAGAGTGGGCTCCTGCGCCAGGCGCTGCTCACAGGCCTCGCGCGCTGCCTGCGGCAACTCGCCGTCCAGGTAGGCTGACAGTAACTCCCAGTCCTGTTCCGTTATGGTGCCTTTCACATCGTCCTCAATCCGGGGTATCCCGGTTCTTCAGCAGCGTTGCCCTCGCTCGGGCGATCCTGCTCATGATGGTGCCCACCGGCACCTCCAATATGTCTGCGGCTTCGGCGTAGCTCTTGCCTTCTACCGCCACCAGTGAGAGCGCCATTCGCTGCTCCGGCGGCAGTGCATTGAGCGCCACAGAGACCGCTTCCAGGGCGCGCTCGAGATCCGCGTCGTCCTCGGCCGATGGTGCCTCGTCTGTGTCCCATGCCATCTGCAGTGGGTATCGCTGGCGTACCTCACGCGAGCGCAACTCGTCGATCCAGGCGTTTCTGCACACGCGATACGCCCATTTCGCTGCATCGGCATCCTCCGGCATGCCTTTTTCCAGGATCCGCTCTACAGTCGCCTGCAGCAGATCGTCGGCATCGGCCGGCGTTCCGCTCAGGGACAGGCAGAACCGGCGCAAGCTGCTCAGCTCTGCCATCAGAACTTCTCGCTGTGAGTGGCTCAGCGATGGCATAATGATCCTGTTATGGAGATGACGATTAGCCGCCGGATTCTATTCCATTTGGGGGAATTTATCGCGCCATGATTCGTCTTTACTATAAATGGCATCCGCCATGGGGAGGGTGAAAGCCGTGCGAGAGTCTATCGGAACGTCCGTTTTGCAGGGTGTGGATCACGAGGAACGCTCCGCTGCTCGTGCAGTCTCGCGTTTGCTTGCCGTTTCCGCACTCGCAGTTGCGGCTGCTTTCTTGGCGCCGGGAGCGGTAAATGCCCAAGTTCCCTGCTGCTTCGATGAAGGCGAGTTGGAAGAGACAATCGAGGAAGAAGTCTCCGAGAGCCTCGAAGAGGAGCTCGAAGTTGCTGTAGACCAGGCCGTTGGCGAGACCATCGAGGATTCCATCGAAGATTCGATCGAGGAGGCCATTGATGAGTCGGTGGAGAAATCTGTTGAGGAAACTGTAGCTGACAGCGTAGAGACATCGGTGGAAGACGCCGTCGAGAGCAGCGTTGAAGATTTGGTAGCGAGCAGTGTAGAAGAATCGGTAGCGGGTGCAGTCGAGGAAGCAGTCGAAACCACGGTAGAGGAATCGGTCGCGGGGGCGGTAGAGGACTCCGTCGAGACCACGGTCGAGCAGAATGTCGCCAGTGCCGTGGAGAAATCCGTTGAGGAGACGGTCGAGCAGTCGGTGACCGCCGCGGTAGAGAGTGAGGTCGAGGTCGGCATTGCAGCGGCCATCGAGGAGCGTCTGGAGAGCGAAATCGCCACCGTGCTCGAAGACCTGGAAAGCCAGCTGGAAATCGACGAGGCCCGCATCAAGACGCAGCAGTGGCTGGTGATGGCCGAGCCAGAGGTATTCGATGAACTGGCGGTGAAGGGGTATCTGTTTGACCGCGTTACCGACTTGCCGGGTATGGGCCTCTTGCTGGCAGAGGTCGAGGCGCCGTCGAGTTTCGAGATCTACGACGTGCGGGAAGGCGTGATCGACGTGGTCGGCCGCGGACGCGCAGAGGTTGACCTGAACCATATCTACACCGCGGGAGCCCCGGTGCATCACACCGTTGAGGGCGCCAGCCCGCGGAACGTGCTGCATTTCCCCGCCGGAATGGACGATCTGGCGCTGCGGTTGGGCATGATCGACAGCCTTGTCGATACGGCGCACCCGGCGCTGCAGAAAGCGAATATCCACAGTCGTGCGTTCGCCACCGAGGGTGCAGTACTGCCCGCTTTCCACGGCACGGCCATCGCCTCGATTTTTGCTGGCCGTGATACGGATTATGTCGGGCTGGCCCCCAGCGCCGAATTGTATGCGGCTGCCGTGTTCGAGCAGGACGCCGCGCGCGGTGAAATCGCCAGCACAGTGAGCCTGGTACGCGCCCTCGACTGGCTGATTTCGTCCGGTGTCGACGTGGTGAATATCTCCCTCGCCGGCCCGCCAAATCGCTTGCTGGAAAAGGCGCTCAGCCGCGCTGCCGGTCGCGGGGTGTTGATTCTTGCGGCAGCCGGTAACGGTGGGCCCATGGCCAAGCCCATGTACCCGGCGGCCTATTCATCGGTGATGGCGGTGACGGCCGTTGACTCTCACGGGCGTGTGTTCCGGCTGGCGAACCGCGGCGATTATGTCGACCTTGCCGCACCCGGTGTTGGCCTGTTGCATGCCCGCTCCGGCGGTGGCTACGCCACTTCGTCGGGCACTTCGTTTGCGGTACCCTTCGTGGCCACCGCCGCTGCCAGGTTGCGTTTGCTCACGCCCTACGAGGACGTGCGCGAGGCGTTGCTCAGCAGCGTGCAGGACGAGGGTGTGCCCGGACGAGATGACGTTTATGGCTACGGTGTACTGCGCGTAAACGGCTGATCACCAGCGGTAGACGTAGCGGCTGCCGACGATTCCCTGGTCGAAGTCACTGATGGGGAAATTGGATTGGTAGTCACCGTAAGCCAGGTATAGCTGCAGGGCGCCCTGTTTGGTCACTGGGTACTCCAGGTCGATCTGCACCCGGTGGCGTTCGTCCTTGCGCGGTTCACCCTCTATGCTGCCAATGCCCGGCGTTACGCCGCTGTAGTCGCGGTTTTCATAGCGATACGCCATTTCCACCTTGAGTACTTTGCGGCCGATATCCACGCGGCGAATGTAACGCAGTTTGGCGGCGTGTGAGGTAAAGTCCAGGCGCTCGAGGTTGGCGTCTTCATCGCGGAACCGGTAACCCATGTTGTAGTAGCTGCGCAGTCCCCGGGCAAAAAAGTAGAGGTCGATTTCCCCGGTGTGCGTGGTGGCATCGCGCTCCGCTCTCTCCTTGATCTGCTTGTCGGAAAACACGTAGGCCATGCGGCTGAACCATTTCTGGCTGAGAAAGCCCGAGACATAGGGCGAGGCCCGGTACAGTTCCAGAAAGCCGTTGCCGTCGAGCAGGGAGTTAACGTAGAAAGTCGAGAATCCGGCGTCGAAGCTACCGGGCTGGGTTTTGAGGTTGGCGCCAAGGATATGCGTTTGCCTGTTCAGGTCTGAAAAGTCCTGATACATGTCCTGATTGAAGTCGTAGGTCAGGCGCAGGTCGGTTTTCGGACTGAAGTAGGTGCGCATGCCCACCTTGCCTTCAAGGGTGGCGGCCGCGTCGCCTTTCCGAGTACTGGCGTCCAGTTCATCAATGGTGACGTTGGTGTCGTACTCGGCACCAATGCCGAGCTCGGCAAAATAGTGGGTTGCCGGGATTGCAGGTGCTTCCTCTTCGGCTACGACACCCAGAGACATCAAGCACGCAGTCAGGGCGACGACTCCGGACAGGTGAATGCTCGGCTGTTGCATGCCAAGGGTCCTGATGGCGGTCGAGACGGAAAAGCGAGACTAACCAATGCCGGCCTGTGCGACAAGGTCTTGCGCCGCGCCGCCGCGTGTGCTCATTGAGCTATGTGCAATCGAACGTTGCGCGGTTTGCCCGAACGGCCACAACCGCGCAGAATGCATTCCCTCATCGAGGAGACCTGTGCTGCGTGCCATTGCCGATTCCCTACCTTCCCCACCTACGCAACCCGCATGTGTTGAGCATGGGGCTAGCCCCCTTGAATGCGCGCTCATGGATTGAGCCGGATGACGCGCTGCCGCATTTCTTCCGGCACAAGCAGGCAGTACGCAGCAGGCTCGACTCCCGGGTTTTTCGCGCACTCCCGGCGTCCTTGCCGGCGCAGCGTGAGGCCAGTCAGCTGCTTGCGGCACACCTCGAGCGTGATCATCCTGGGTGTTATCGCAGGGACGGGGCGTTTCTGCACTCTGTGGCAGGCGCTATCAGTGTAGAGATGCACAGCGCTGAACCGCTTTGGGACATCTCCCTGGCCGTTGCTGATGACCTCTTGCTGCTGCAACAGCGCGATGACGAGTATCTGTTGACTGCTGCCAGCCTCTGCAGCCCGAGCCACTGGCGTCTGGAAGACAAATTCGAGCAGCCGCTGACCGCCATTCACGATGATGTTCCCGGATTTACGCCGGCACTGCAGCCGCGCGTGAACCGCTTCCTGCAGCATCTGCGCCCCGAGCTCCCTGTGGTGCGGTTCAACTGGGGCCTGCAGTGTGGGGATGCTCTTTGCGTCAGGGAGGGTGGCACAGCGGTGGGGCCGTTGCACTACCGCTGCGAACGCCAATCATTGTGCCGTCTCCCCAACACCGCTGCGATTCTCTTCACGATACGCGTGTATCTGTGTCCGCTCGCTGCCCTGGCTTCGGTTCCCGATGCGATACCCTCGTTACTGCAGGCGGTTGATGCCTGTCCGACTGAGCTCGCGGCTTATAAGGGATTTGACCGCATAGAAAGTGAACTGGCGACCTACCGGAGTGCGCATGGCTGATCTCGCCTGGTGGCAAATGACACTCATCGGGCTGCTCTTTGTCTGGGGTGGGTTTGTGCGCTCGGGCCTCGGTTTCGGTGGTGCGGTGCTCACCTTGCCCTTTTTGCTGATGGTGTACAACGCACCGCTGGTTTATCTGCCCATCATCTCTGTGCATTTGCTGTTCTTTTCCGGGCTGACGATTGTGCAGGCGCATGTGCGGGCCCGCGGGACCACCCGCGGCGACCCCGACACCGTGAACTGGCCTTTCCTGCGCTACGCCCTGGCGCTGATGCTGGTGCCGAAACTCATCGGTGTGGCCGGTGTGCTGACACTGCCGGCATCGGTGGTCAGCAGTTTCATTTTCGTGGTGGTCGGCGTCTACGCCGTGAGTTACATCCTGCAGCGACCCTTCAAGAGCAACAGCCGGCGGGTGGATGCCGGCCTGCTCATGCTGGGTGGTTACGTGAGTGGCACATCGCTGATCGCTGCGCCGCTGGTGGTGCCGGTAGCGGCGAGCCGGGTGGCCCGTCACGAACTGCGCGATACGCTATTTGTACTCTGGTTTGTGCTGGTTGCCATAAAGCTGGCCGCTTTTGCCTGGACGGGGGTCGACCTGCAGTGGCGGCAGCACCTCTGGCTGCTGCCCTGCGCTGCCGTCGGCCACGTGCTGGGCCTGCGTTTTCACGCCTATACGCTGCGCGCCGACACTGCGGTGTTTTTTCGCGTGCTCGGCGTTGGGCTGCTGGCGGTCAGCCTGGTTGGGCTGGCGCGGATGATAAGCCAGTTGCTGCACTGATCCCCGCCGCGGTTGCAGGCTCAGGCTTTCGGTTTGCGTTTGCCCGGCTTGTGGTCGGGCTTCTGGCCGGGCTTGCCAGTGCGCTTGCGCGCTGCCGCCGGCTTGTCGTTACCAGCCGGCATTGCGCCCTGGTCCCGCTGCAGGTTCAGCTTCTGTCCGCTCACCCAGACATTGCGCAGATGATCAAAGATCTCTTCGGGCATGCCCTCGGGCAGGTCGACGGTGCTGTGGCTGTCGTGGATGATAATGCGGCCGATGTGCTCGCTGTCGATGTCGGCTTCATTGGCGATGGCACCCACGATGTTGCCCGGCTTGACCCCGTGCGTGTGGCCGACGGCAATGCGGAACCGTTCCATGCCTTTTGCCAGTTCGCTGTCGCGCTCTTGCCGCCGGGGCTTGTCGCGCGGTTCGCGGGTTTCCCGCGGTGGCCGGGTATCGCCGCGTGACGGTTTCTCCCGCCCGCCCGTGGCCGGTGTGGGGCTGTCCTTTACGGGTGCAGGGCTATCGGCTTTGCCGCCGGCCAACAGCACCAGCGCTGCGGCGACATCCAGCATGGGCACGCCGTATTCATGCTGGTAGTCGCTGACCAGCTTGCGCGCAGCATCCAGGTCGCGTGTGTCCAGTGTCTCTGTGATCTGTTGCTTGAAGCGGTCACTGCGCTTGTCCTGTACTTCCTGCGCACTGGGTAGCTGCATGGGTTCGATGACGTTGGAGGTGGCGCGTTCAATGGCCTTTAGCAGGCGGCGCTCGCGGTTGGCGGCAAACAGGATGGCCTCACCCTTGCGCCCGGCACGGCCGGTGCGGCCAATGCGGTGTACGTAGGCTTCTACATCCTGCGGAATGTCGTAGTTGATGACGTGGCTGATGCGCTCGACATCCAGCCCGCGCGCCGCAACGTCGGTGGCCACCAGAATATCCAGACCGCCATTCTTCAAGCGCTCCACGGTTTTTTCGCGCTGTTGCTGCGGAATATCGCCGTTCAGGGGCGCCGCTGAATAGCCGCGGGCGGCAAGCTTCTCAGCCAGTTCCGTGGTGGCGATGCGGGTACGCACGAACATGATAATGGCGTCGAAGTCTTCCATTTCCAGAATGCGGGTGAGGGCATCAAGCTTGTGTACGCCGGCCATCATCCACACGCGTTGACGGATGGCCTCGTTGGCCATCGATTTCACTTGAATCGTAATCTCTCTGGGTGATTTCAGGTGCTGCTGCGCAATGCGGCGAATGGCCGTGGGCATGGTGGCGGAAAACAGGGCCACCTGACGCGTGGGTGGTGTCTGCTCCAGAATCCATTCGACATCATCGATGAAGCCCATGCGCAGCATTTCGTCGGCCTCGTCCAGGACCAGCGAGCGCAGTCCGCGCAAGTCCAGTGAGCCGCGACGCATATGGTCCATGACACGTCCCGGTGTACCTACGATCACATGTACACCACGCTCCAGCTGACGCAACTGGCCGCGGTAGTCGGAGCCCCCGTAAATGGGAAGAACATGAAATCCGGGCAGGTAGGCGGCGTATTTCTGGAAGGCTTCAGCCACCTGAATGGCCAGTTCCCGCGTGGGAGTGAGCACCATGACCTGCGGCGTTTTCTGCTTGACGTCCAACCCGGCGAGCAGCGGAAGCGCGAAGGCGGCCGTCTTGCCCGTGCCGGTCTGCGCCTGCCCCACCAGATCACAGCCCTCCAGTAACGGTGGGATAGTGCGCGCCTGAATCGCCGATGGCGTTTCGTAGCCAACGGCAGTCAGTGCGCGCAGGAGGAAATCGGGCAGGTTCAGGTCCGCGAAGCGAGTCGCGTCAGTGAGTTCGGTGGTCATGGGGAATACCTTGGGGGTGGGGCGATCAACGGGGCGGTAGTATACAGGCTACAGGCGGTGCCACAACGCGGCTGCAGCGTGAATATGCCGTGTTCGGTGGCGTGTACCCGCTTCAGTCCGGGCTCACCTCGGCTATACTGGCAGTCATTGTTCACTTGGGGAGAATCCAGTATGACGCAACCCACCACGGTCAGAGACTGCATGCACCGTCAACCGCTCACCATACGGCCAGATGCAAATCTGGTGGAGGCGGTGAATATTATCACCGAGCACGGCCTCACGGGGCTCACGGTCACCGATGCCAGTGGCGCGGTGGAGGGCGTGCTCTCCGAGCTGGATTGCCTGCGCGGCATATTGACCGCCATCTACAACGATGGAGATCCCGAGCACGCGCTGGTCAGCGAGGTGATGACATCGACGGTCAATGCCTGCAGTGCGCAAGACAGCATCGTGGAAGTGGCGCAATCCATGCTGGAGACCCGTCAGCGACGCCGCCCCGTGGTTGAGGACGGCGTGCTGGTGGGGCAAGTGAGCTCACGAAACATCCTCTGGGCGTTGATGGAACACTCCCGGCGGCGCTTTCGTGAGCAGCGTGGATAAGCTATTTCCTGCGTCTCACTCCTCCTTTGCGGCCGTGCCGGCTAGCCGGCGCAAGACGTAGTGCAGGATGCCGCCGTGGCGGTAATAGCTGAATTCATTGGGCGTGTCGATCCGGATCAGTGCCCGGAACTCGCTTTCCTTGCCGTCTGTACTGCGGACCTGCACGGTAATGTGCTTCTGCCCGGGCTCGACCGCTGCGATGCTGAATTGCTCATCGCCCGCCAGACCCAGCGTTTCTGCGTTTTCTCCCTCGCTGAACTGTAGTGGCAGTATGCCCATGCCCACCAGGTTGGAGCGGTGAATACGCTCGAAGCTTTCGGCAATGACAACGCGCACGCCGAGCAGCGAAGGCCCCTTCGCCGCCCAGTCCCGAGACGACCCCGTGCCGTATTCCTTGCCGGCCAGAACCAGCAGCGGGACGCCTTCTTCGCGATAGCGTTCCGCGGCCTCGAAAATGGACATTTGCTCGCCGTTAAGGAAGCAGGTGGTCCAGCTGCCCTCTGTGCCGGGTGCCAGCACGTTGCGCAGGCGGATATTGGCGAACGTGCCGCGCATCATCACTTCGTGATTGCCGCGGCGTGAGCCGTAGGAGTTGAAATCATCCACCGCAATATCGCGGTCCTGCAGGTACAGACCGGCGGGGCTGTCCGGCGCGATGGCGCCTGCCGGTGAGATGTGATCGGTGGTGACGCTGTCGCCCACCATCACCAAGCAGCGCGCCGCATCTATGGCTTGTGTGTCAGCCGCCTGCGGTGGCATACCGTCGAAAAAGGTGGGCTTGCGCACGTAGCTGGATTCCGGCCACGGGTAGCGTTCGCTGTCGGCCACGGGGAGATCATTCCAGATCGTGTTGCCGCTGTAGACGTCGGCATATTTCTCCCTGAACATGCCTGCGTTGACGGCACCGTCGACAATCTCCCGAATTTCGGCGTTGCTCGGCCACAGATCAGCAAGCGTTACGGGGTTGCCGTCGGCATCTTCACCCAGCGCATCGTTGAACAGATCGACGTCCATGTTGCCGGCCAGTGCATAGGCGACAACCAGCGGCGGCGAAGCGAGGTAGTTGGCACGCACATCCTGGTGTATGCGGCCTTCGAAATTGCGGTTGCCGGACAGCACCGAAGTCACCAGCAGATTGCCCTTGGCGATGGCGGCGCTGATGTCGTCCGGCAGTGGCCCCGAATTGCCGATGCAGGTGGTACAGCCGTACCCCACGAGGTAGAAGCCGAGGGCCTCCAGGTCGTCCATGAGCCCGGTCTTCTCCAGATACTCAGTGACGACTTTGGAGCCGGGCGCGAGGCTGGTCTTTACCCAGGGGCGGGAGCGCAGGCCCAGCGCCCGGGCCTTGCGTGCAACCAGACCGGCCGCAACGAGCACGGCGGGGTTGGAGGTGTTGGTGCAACTGGTGATGGCCGCAATGACCACGGCACCGTGCTGCAGCTGGAATGATTCCCCGCCGCGTTGCACGGTAATGCCGTTCAGGGCGGTGGCCTCCTCGTCATTGACCGTGCCACCTTCCTGCTCCCAGCCGCCTTCATCCTCCGATACCACGGTAAGTTCCTGGAATTCTCGAAGCACCTGCGTGAACGCCTGCTTGGCCTTGTTTACGGGCACCCGGTCCTGGGGTCTTTTCGGGCCCGCAATGCAGGGTTCAACGTCGCCCAGATCCAGCGTGAGAGTGGCACTGTAGCGGGCGTCCACGCTATTCGCGTCGTGCCAAAGCCCCATGGCTTTCATGTAGTGCTCGACCAGGTTCAGTTGCTCCTCGCTGCGCCCGGTGAGCCGCAAATACTTCACGGTTTCCTCATCGACCGGGAAGATGCCGCAGGTAGCGCCATACTCAGGTGCCATGTTGGCGATGGTGGCACGGTCCGCCAGGCTTAAATGCGCGAGGCCGGGGCCGAAAAACTCGACGAACTTGCCGACCACGCCGTGCTTGCGCAGTTGTTCGGTGACGGTGAGCACCAGGTCGGTAGCGGTTGCCCCTTCGGGCAGCTGGCCCTGCAGGCGAAATCCAACCACCTGCGGAATCAGCATGGTCACCGGCTGGCCGAGCATGGCGGCCTCGGCTTCTATGCCCCCCACACCCCAGCCGAGTACGCCGAGGCCATTGATCATGGTGGTGTGCGAATCGGTGCCGACCAATGTATCCGGGTACGCCAGGGTCTGGCCGTCCTGTTCCGCGCTGAACACGCCGCGCGCCAGGAACTCGAGATTGACCTGATGGACAATGCCCGTGCCGGGCGGCACCACCTTGAAGTTGTCGAAGGCTTCCTGTCCCCAGCGCAGGAACTGGTAGCGTTCCCGGTTGCGCTCGATTTCAACCGCCGTATTGCGCTCAAGGGAGTCTTCACCACCAAAATAATCGACCATGACAGAATGGTCGATGACCAATTCAACGGGTGAAAGCGGGTTGATCTTGCCCGGTTCGCCGCCAAGATCCACCATGGCATCGCGCATTACGGCAAGGTCTACGATAGCCGGTACACCGGTAAAGTCCTGCAACAGCACCCGGGCGGGCACGAATGCGATCTCCTGGCTGGGCGGTGCATCGGGGTCCCATTGGGTCAGCGCCTCTATATCGGCGTCGGTGACGTAAGGTTCGGCGCCATGGCGCAGGAGGTTTTCCAGCAGCAGCTTGAGGGAATAGGGCAGGGTTTGTGTGTCTCCGCCGGCGCCATCCAGTGGAAAGATGGTATAGCGTGTGCCGTCCACATCCAGGGACTGCTCCCTGCGGTATTTTGTACTCATGCTGATGCCTCTCATTCGAGTGAACAAGCGGGAACGTTGTGTCCCGTTCAGTTACCCTAGCACAGGTCAGCGCATCTGGCAGTCTGAGACGATCCGGCGTGCTTTGCGTAAGCTTGTATGATCAGCAGGGCCGTCATTGCGGTGGAGCCAACATTCAACGAGAAAGGGGAGACCAGGTGCATTATTTTAGGCGACGGGCAATGGCGGGACGCACTGGTAGGTGGGCGCTATTGCTCTGGTTCCTGGCGGGTGTGTGCGCGGCGGATACCGGGGTTCGTGTGGGGCTGGCAACTGTCGAGACCACGGATATCCTGCGCGAGCTGCGTCTGACCGGGACGGTCACGGCACAGCATGATGCCAGCCTGTCGGTGGCTGCGGCAGGCCTGGTGGCGGACATTGTGGTCGATACCGGGGCGCAGGTCGCTGCGGGGGATGTACTGTTGCGCATGGATGCCGAGCTTGCCGAATTGCGTCACACGGCCGCCCAGGCCCAGGTGGCGCAGGCAGAAGTGCGCGCACGGGATGCCCAGCGGCGGCTGCGGGAGGCGCAGTCGCTGCTGCCGCAACGGAGCATTGCCGAAACCACGGTGCGGGAATTGGTCGCCGACCGCGATGCCGCGCGGGCGACACTGCAGCAGGTCACCGCCGAGGCTTCGCTGGCGCAGGCGCTGTTGGCCCGGCATACGCTGCGCGCTCCCTTTGCCGGCGTGATCAGCCTGCGCCGCACAGAGCGCGGTGAATGGCTGACGCCGGGCCAGGCGGTCTTTGATCTGGTGGGTCTCGAGGACCTGCGCCTCGATTTTGCCGTACCGGAAGACTATCTGGCCTCCCTGCAGGAGGGCGCCCCCATTACCTTTACCACGGCGGCGAGGCCGGCGCAGGAATTTACCGGTACGGTGGCCAGCCTGGTGCCGGTTACCGATACGGCGGCGCGTACCTTCCTCTTGCGCATCGCACCGGCCGACACTGCACGTGATGCCTTGTTGCCCGGAATGTCGGTCAGTGCGCGTCTGGCCCTCGCCACTGGACGTAGGGGTATTTCAGTGCCACGCGACGCGCTCGTTCGCTACCCGGACGGACGGGTTGTGGTGTGGACTGCCAAGCCCGAGGGCGGGGCGCTAGTAGCACGGGAGAATACGGTGACCACCGGCCTCGCGTTCGCCGGCCAAATCGAAATCACTCGGGGATTGATGGTAAACGAGCAGGTGGTAGTGCGGGGCAACGAAGCCCTGCAGCCCGGCCTGTTGCTTGCACCCACGGGAGACACGCCATGACGCAGGCTTCAGCCGGCGTCTTCGAGCGTATCGTGGGCCGGGGCACACTGGTGACCGTTATTGCCCTGATCGTGACGGTCGTGGGTATTATTGCGGCGCTGCGTATACCCGTACAGATGATTCCGGATCTCGACGTTCGCGTGATCAGTGTCCGAACCACCTGGCCCGGCGCCACGCCCCAGGATGTGGAGAAAGAGATCCTTATCGAGCAGGAAGAGTACCTGCGCAACCTCCCGAGCCTGTCGCGGATTGTGGCGACCGCGCGCGCCGGCAGCGCAGAAATCGAGCTGGAATTTCCCTTTGGCACCGATATTACGGAAATGCTGATTCGGGTCAGCAACGCGCTTAGCCAGGTCCCGGACTACCCGGAAAACGTCGACGAGCCGCGCATTTTTGCCAATTCGTTCTCGGCCAATGCCTTCATGTTTTTCAGTATAACGCCGCTGCCGGGTAACCCGCGCCAGGTGGATGTGAACCTGGCACTGGATTTTATCGAAGATACGGTGAAGCCGCGCATGGCTCGGGTGCCCGGCGTTTCCGAAGTGAGTCTTGGCGGGGGAGCTGAACGACAGATCCAGATTTTGATCGACCCGGCCCGCTTGGCACAGCGTGGCCTGACGCTGACTGACGTGCGCAATGCCGTGCGTTCCCGCAACCGCGACCGGTCCGCCGGCGATGTGCAGTCGGGCAAGCGGGAGTACCTGTTGCGCACCGTGGGCCGTTTTGCGGACCAGGCCGCTCTGGAACAGCTGATTCTGTTGCGGCGCGGCGATGCGATTACCCGTTTGAGCGATGTGGCGGACGTGACACTGGGCAGTTTTGAATCCCGCACCCTCTCGTTTTTCAATGACCAGACCAACATCTTCCTGTCTGTGCGCCGCGAGTCCGGTTCCAATGTGATTGCCATCAAGCGCGCGATGCTGGCGGAACTCGATGCCGTCAATCAAGAGGTACTTGAGCCGGCGGGACTGCAGATGGTGCCGGTGTCCGACGACGTACGTTATGTTCAGGATTCGGTACGTAACGTCTGGCAGAACCTCATCTTGGGCGCGTTGTTTGCCACCCTGGTCATGTACCTGTTCCTGCGCTCTGCCCGCGCTACACTGGTGGGCGTGATGGGCGTGCCCCTGTGCATCATTGTGGCGTTTCTCGGCCTTCTACTGGCAGGGCGCACTGTCAATGTCATTTCCCTGGCAGGTATCGCCTTTGCCATTGGCATGACCCTGGACAACAGTATCGTTGTGCTGGAGAGCATCGCTCTGGAACGTCGGCGCGGTGCGTCCCGCCTGCGTGCAGCGGTCGACGGGGTGCGCCAGGTGTGGCCCGCCGTGTTTGCCTCCACCGCAACCACGATCCTGGTGTTCATTCCGGTCATGTTTGTGGAGGAAGAAGCCGGTCAGTTGTATTCGGATGTGGCCATTGCGATATCCGCGGCCATTCTGGCCTCCATGCTGGTGGCCATCACCGTGTTGCCGGCCGCCGCGGCGCGCCTGACCCTTGGGCGCAAAGATACGGCACAGACATCGCGACCGCGCTTGCGGGACAAGACGTTGCAGGGGGTTGCCTGGTTGCTTGCGACCGGCGGCCGCCGGGTGGGCTGTGTTGTGTTGGTGGTCGCTGCCAGTTCCCTGGCGGTTATCACGCTGACGCCCGCCGCCGAGTACCTTCCCGAGGGCGAAGAGCCGAAAGTTTTTGCCCTGATGAGTGCGCCCCCGGGCTACAACCTCGGTGCCATGGCGGAGATCGCCGAGGAAGTACGCACTGCCTTGTTACCGTATGTGGATGCCGACCCGGATGCGTTCGCCCGCGGCGAAACCAGCATGCCGGCACTTGCTTACATAAATATGCGCGTGGCGCCGGACCAGTTACGCATCATTGCTGAACCGCTCAACGCCGCCGAGGTGGATGCTCTGATGGACGCGCTCAGCACTGCATTTGAGCGTTACCCGGGCATGCGCGCCTTCGCGGCGCGAGGCTCCATTATCACCAGCAACGACGGGGGTACGCGCAGCGTGAACCTGGATGTTTCCGGGGCCGAGTTGACCGATATCTACAGGGTGGCGCTGGCCGCGTACCGGCGTGCCGAAGCGGCTTTCGAGAATCCGCGCATCCAGAGTCGGCCGTCATCGCTGACCCTGGCCCAGCCGCTGGTTGAGGTGCACCCGGACTGGGAGCGCGCCGCCGAACTGGGGCTCGATGCGGAGGCGATAGGTTTCACCGTTGCGGCATTGACCGATGGCAGCTACATCGATGAGTTCTTTCTCGCCGATGACAAGGTGGATATTTACCTCTACAGCGACGCCGGCCAGTCGGGCTCACTTGACGCGCTGCCTCATCTGCCCGTCTACACTCCGGTGGGAACGGTGGTGCCCCTGGGCTCCCTGGCGACGATCACCGAGACGGTAGACACCGCACAGGTGCGGCGAGTCAATGGCCGGCGCACGGTCACGCTGAATATCATCCCCCCGAGGTCGGTACCGCTGGAAACCGGGGTCGCCATTGTCCGTGAAGAGGTGGTGGATGCGCTGACAGCCGCGGGTGAAGTGCCCGCCGGTGTAAGCCTGGCAATTTCCGGTGCTGCGGACCAGCTCGATGCAACCCGTGCCTCGCTGTTGAGCAATTACCTGGTGGCGCTGCTCATCGTCTACCTGCTGCTGGTGGCGATATTCAGCCATTGGGGGTATCCCCTGTTGATTATGACGTCGATTCCACTCGGCATTGCTGGTGGCATGGTTGGCCTGTGGCTGCTGAATGTGGTGGGTGGGTGGCTGCCGCTGTTCGGGCTCGCGGAAATTGTGCAGCCATTTGACATGATTTCCATGCTGGGTTTCCTGATCTTGATGGGCACGGTGGTCAACAATCCCATTCTTATCGTCGACCGTGCTGTCGCCAATGTATCCGACGCGGGTATGCAGGTGGTTGCGGCGGTACAGGAAGCGGTAGAGGCGCGGCTGCGGCCTATTGCCATGTCCACCATTACCACGCTCAGCGGTCTTGCACCCCTGGTGCTGCTGCCGGGCGCCGGTACCGAGCTGTATCGCGGGGTAGGCGTGATTGTGATGTTTGGTATTCTGGGCTCTGCTGCTGTTACCCTGACGCTGCTACCCGCCTTGACGGTGATGGTGTTGCAGTGGCAGCAGCGCCGTCTTGCGAGACCTGCAGGAGCTGAATGACATGAAGTCCGCACTGGATGACCACTACCGGTCTGCGCAGTGGCCAATGCCGCCTGAGGCGCTCACTGCAGAGGGCGCGGCGCGCAGAGTGGGTGTGGAGCTGGAGTTCTCGGGGCTTCGGCTGGAGAAGATAGCGGCACTGATACGCGAGCAACTCGGCGGGGAGCTGGAGTCCGTTTCGCCCTATGAAAGTCTGGTGCGCAACACCGATCTCGGCGACTTCAAGGTCGAACTCGATTCCGCCTGGCTCAAGCGCCGCGGTCGGGAGCGGGACAGCGATACCACTGACGAACTGAGTATGCTCGGCGAAAGCGTGCTAAAACTGGCGGCCGAACAGCTGGTGCCGTTTGAAGTGGTCAGCCCGCCCATTCCCATGGCGGACCTGTGGCGCCTGGGCGCAGTGTTGCGGGTATTGCAGAGCAGCGGTGCCCGCGGTACGGCTGACGCGCCGCATTATGCCTTTGGCCTGCACCTGAACCCCGAGCTGCCGGGCCTTGATGCCGCAACGATTCTGAACTACCTGCGCGCGTTCTGCTGTCTGTCCGATTGGCTCCGGGTGCGCAGCAAGGTCAATTTGAGCCGCCGCATCACGCCCTATATTGATCCCTACGACAAAAACTATGTGAGCCGACTGCTCGCTGCTGATTATGCGCCCGACCAGGCGCAGTTAATTGCTGACTATCTGGCGGCGAACCCCACGCGCAACCGCGCTCTGGACATGTTGCCCCTGTTTGCCCACCTCGATGCCTCGCGTGTGCGTGACGCCATTGCGGATGGCCGCGTGTCTTCGCGGCCTACGCTGCATTATCGGCTGCCCAACTGCGAGATTGATGACCCCAGCTGGTCGCTCGCGCGGCCATGGCGCGATTGGCTGCAGGTAGAGGCGCTGGCCTGCGACCCGCCGCGACTGGAAGCTGCGATGCAAGCTTATCGCAAACATCTGGGGGGGTTCAGCAGCGGACTGTTTGGCGACTGGGCCCTGTCCAGCGCGGACTTCCTGTTACCGGAATTGTGCTGAGGAGCGATTCTGGCTTCGCGCCGGTGAAGCCGGACGTGTCTGGTGCTAAACTGGCGCAAATGACTTTAAGGAGAATGCCGACCCATGAGTGCAGCTGACGCGGAAAATCATCAACAGTGCATGGAACGTTTTATCGCACTGGCGAATACCATGAAGAATGAAGGCGTATCCACGCGAGTGGTTTCCGCCGCATTGATGACTGCCTCCGGGGTGTATGCCACCTATTCCGTGGCCGGCAACTCCGGTGGCCTGCACGAGTCGGGGGTTGAGAAAGTGGCCGCCGCCTACAAGCAGAACCTGGAGAACATCCAGCGTTTGAAGCGTGCTGAGTCCGGTGAGGGCCAGGGCGATGCCTGAAGCGATCGCCGCCGGTTAAGAGAACTGCGCCGTGCCTGGGGTCTGCACCGCTTCATAGATCCGCGCGGATCTCGCGAATCTGCTCGAGGAAGTGGCCTGGCGCCAGCATGGCCTTCAATTCCTCGGCTGTCACCGGGCGGCTGAACAGATAGCCCTGGATAACATTCGCACCCTGGTCCGTAAGGAAGTTGAACTGCTCGTTGGTTTCCACGCCTTCGGCGACCAGGTCCAGGTTCATCGACTGGCCCATGGCGATAATGGCCCGCACGAGGCTGGCGTCGTTGTCACTCTTGTCGAAGTCGATCACAAAGCTGCGGTCGATTTTCAATTCGTCGAGAGGGAAGCGGCTCAGGTAGCTCAGCGAAGAATAGCCGGTGCCGAAATCGTCGATCGAGAGCCGCAGGCCCATGGCCTTCAGTTCACGCAGTGCGCGCACCGTGGTTTCACTGTCCTCCACCAGAATGCTCTCGGTGAGCTCCAGTTCAAGGGAGGAGGCCGGCAGCCCGCTGGTCTGCAGTATTTCGCGTACCGTGGGACAAAAATTGCGGGTGAATTGCAGGGCCGATACGTTCACGGCGATCTTGGGCAGGATGAAACCCTGTTGGCGCAAGTCGACCAGGTCGCGACAGGCCTGCCGGATACCCCAGCTGCCCAGCTCCCCGATCAGGCCTATTTCTTCGGCAACCGGAATAAAGCGGAAAGGCGGAATCATGCCCTTTTCCGGATGCTGCCAGCGAATCAGGGCCTCCGCGCCGATCACCGTGCCGGTGAGTGTGTCTACCTGCGGTTGATAGTGGAACAGCAGCTCGTTCCGTTCCAGCGCCTTGCGCAGGTCCGTCTCCAAGCGCAGGCGCTCGACGCCGGCGGCGTCCATGTCCGGTGTGTAAACGACATAGGTGTTCTTGCCCTGCGACTTGGCGTGGAACATCGCCGTGTCGGCTGCTTTCAATAGCCCCTCCAGTTCGGTGGAATGGTCGGGGGCCATGGCGATACCTATGGAAGGCGTAATCACCAGTTCGTGGTCGTCAATCACCACGGGCTGCAGCAGGGTATCAAGCAGGCGCTGCGCGACTGTGCGCACTGCCTGTTCATCCTCAACCTGGTTCAGTACCACAGTGAACTCATCGCCACCCAGGCGCGACACATCAATGCGCGAATCCGAGTCGACAAAGTGTGCGACCACGTCGCTTTCCCGCACACAGGCAGCCAGGCGCCGCGCGACTTCCTTCAACAGCGCATCGCCCGCACTGTGGCCCAGTGAATCATTGACGCGCTTGAAGTTGTCCAGGTCGAGGAAAAGCAGGGCGAGCTTTTCATTGTTGCGTTTGCTCAGGCGCAACAGCAGGTCCAGTTGCTCCGTGAACAAGCGCCGGTTGGGCAGAGAGGTGAGGCTGTCGAAATACGCCATCTGCCGCAGGCGGTCTTTGGTCTCGGTGACCTGCCGCACGGCCTGGTTCAGTTCCTGATTGCGCTGCGAAAGCTGCGCGGTGCGCTCTTCGACCTTCATGCTCAGCAGCTGGTGGTCAACGCCGATTTGTGTCTTGTAATTGTGCAGACCGCCGATGATGGCGTTAAGTACGTTGGCAATTTCCTTGACTTCGCCCTCGCCGTCTATGGTCAACGGTTCGCCGACGTTGCCGGCGGTGATGTCATCTGCCATGCGCGCGAGTTTGGCCAGGGGGCCGGTCAGTTTGCGCGTATAGCGCGTGACGATCAGGCTGCCGATCAGCAGCAGGAGCAGGGTGATGCCGGCAATGGTACCAAGCGTTGGCAGCAGCGACACCAGCAGCATGCTGCGGCTGATACCCACGTGCACGAAGCCGGCGACAAACTGGCTGCCCGTCGGCTGTGCGAGCGACGCCCCGAAGTCGCGCCGCGTGAGGTCCTCGCGCAGGGGATTCAGGCCCGACAGAATAGGGATGGAAGCATTCAGCACCTGTTCGCCGCCGGTGAGCGATGCCATCAGCTTCGCCGCATCCGGGGGTGGCAACCCCTCTTGTACTGTTAAACCTGTCTTGTCGTGACTACCCCTCCCGCGCAGCACGTTCAGCGCTGGCAGTTTGCCTTCAATATCCTCAATGGCCGATTGTTCTACCACCTCGACGCCGTCAACGGTATCAATGCGCACATAGCTGATGGCGGGCGACAGGGTTTGCAGGCGTTCGAGAAAGTCGTGCAGCGTGCGGCGCTCCCGCAGCTGCAGGTCGGCGGCCAGTGCAGTTTCCCGCGTGATTTCGGTCGTCAGGGTGCTGATCAGGCTATCGCGCTGCAGGAAGTACTCCCGTATACCCGTGGCGGTAAGGATCAGCAGTGCCATCACACTGGCAGTGCTGACGACCATGAGGTTGATGCGGCCGGCGACAGTCAATGGATTGCTCCCTTGCCGTTACCATTACCGGTGTCGGACTGAGGTGAGGTGTAAACCTCGGACAGTGGCACAGGCAGCCCCTGCGGATTGATGACCCGGGCGTGACGCCGATCGAGCAGGCGTGGCTCGGGTACACCGCAGGAGTGCGCGATGATCTCCACTTCGTGCATAAGGTTGGTGGCGTAGCTGGCAACGCGAACGGCCTTGTCACTCGGGTCCAGGCCGCGCTGCAGGTCGGGATCGTGTGTGGTCACCCCGGTGGGGCAGGTGTTCTTGTTGCACTGCAGTGCCTGAATACAGCCCAGCGCAAACATGAAGCCGCGGGCAGAGTTGACGCAATCGGCGCCCATACAGAGGGCGGCAGCCACACCGGAGGGATTGATCATCTTGCCAGAGCAGATCACGCGCACGCGGTCGCGTAGGCCATACTCCACCAGCTTGTCGACCACCAATGGCAGGCTGCTGCGCAGGGGCAGGCCCATCAGGTCAATGAGACTTTGGGGCGCCGCTCCCGTGCCGCCATCGGCGCTGTCGATAGTGACGAAATCCGGAGCGTGTTCCAGCCCCCGCTGATTGATGCGCCGACAGAACTCATCCAGCCAGCTGCTTTCGCCGAGTGCGAACTTTATGCCGGTCGGCTTGCCGGTAACCTCACGTATGTGATGAATCATGTCCAGCAGGTCGTCTATGGTGCGAACCTCTGGATGCCGATTGGGGCTTATCGAATCCTGGCCCTCGGGAATACCACGTGTGCTGGCAATCACGCTGGTGACCTTTGCCCCGGGAAGAATGCCACCTTTGCCGGGCTTGGCACCCTGGGAAAGTTTGATTTCAAACATGCGCACCTGTTCGTGGCTGGCGATGTCGCGCAGCCGCTCATCACTCAGTCGGCCCTCGCCGTCACGCACCCCGTATTTGGCAGTACCTATCTGGAAAACGATGTCGCAGCCGCCCTCGTAGTGAAAGGGGGAAATGCCGCCTTCGCCGGTATTCAGCCAGAGTCCTGCTCTGGCGGCGCCGCGGGACAAGGCGCGCACAGCGGGCGCGGAAATGGCACCGAAGCTCATGGCCGAAATGTTGAAGAAGGAAAATGTGCTGTAGGGCGTGCGGGTGTAGCCTTCGCCAAACACGATTGCGGTGCGCGCCGGCACCTCCTCGTCGAGGGGGGGGATCAGCGCATTGAGGAAAATGAAATCGCCGCGTTGATT
>CAXIDF010000025.1:0-46543 GCA_964022665.1 uncultured Halieaceae bacterium | reverse complement strand
GGCACTGGTGTTGGCACCATTGGCGCTGGCAGACAATTATACTGAAGCGCTGGAATCATTTCGCGACGCCGGCGAAAGTGCCGTCTATTTCGACTCGGCTTACGGCTACGCTCTGTTCCCGACCATCGGTAAGGGCGGTATTGGTATCGGCGGTGCTCACGGCAAGGGGCGAGTGTTTCGACAGGGAAATGTCATTGGCGAGGCGACCATGACGCAACTCACGGTCGGCTTTCAGCTGGGTGGCCAGGCATTCAGCCAGATTATTTTCTTTGAGAATGCCAGCGCACTGGAGCAGTTCACCAGCGGCAATTTCGAGTTCGGCGCTCAGGCAACCGCGGTCGCGATCACTGCCGGTGTTTCGGCAGAAGCGAGCACGGGTGGCGGTGTCAGCGCCGGTGTCAGCGGTGGTCGCAATGACGCTTCCACGGCGAGCCTGGGCTATCGCAAGGGTATGGCGGTGTTTACCATCGCCAAGGGTGGCCTGATGTACGAGGCGACCCTGGGTGGACAGAAGTTCAACTTCACTCCGAACTAAAGCGGGACAGCCGCAAGGCTTTCCCTGGCGGCATCCACAGCCGAGGTTGGCGTGTCACCCACCAGGATGACATGCCAGCGCCGCGGGCCGTGTGCGCCCAGCACCAGTTGCGCCTCCACGTCAGCAGTGCTTGAGGGCCCGGCGATAAACTGAATGCCGCGCGGCCAACTGCCGGCCTGAGTGTCCTCGCGTATCCGCACCCAGGCCTCTTCCAGGGTCGACACAACATCTTCGCGGTTCACCAATACCAGATGATCCTCGGGCAGCAGGTTGTTGCGTCCCGGGTTCGCGCGCCCGGTGAAAGTGACAATGGCGCCGGTTTCGGCAACGCCCAGTTTTGCGTAGCTCAGCGCGGCGGCATCGCCGGCCTCCGCGGCCCCGAAACGGGGTAACACGCCGCCGTCCCGCCAGGGCATGGCGGCCAGCCTGGGGTCGTTGCCGGCAACCAGCTTGTGCGTGCGAAAGCGTTGGTAGAGATAGCGACCGATCGCCTGCACCGCGGCGCCACGGTCCCGCGCCAGCTCGACCGTGCCCTGATTGGCCAGTACATTGGCGAGAAAGGCCGTATGCACATCGGGGTGGGGCGCGCGGGCAGCCTGTGCATGGCCGAGAGCAGCCAGCGCGCGCGCTATCGCCTCTGGTTCGGTCTCTGTTTCCTGCGCGCGGAGTCGCGCCAGCAGTTGGGCGCGTACGGAATCAGCCACGTCGTGCCCCCCTGCGCCTGCGTGCCGCGTACTGGCGCATGAAGGTGCCACCGCCTTCGGGTGCCGGAAAGTCGCGCTGCCCAGTCCAGCCGCTGGCGAAGGGCATGCGCCGGAAGGCTCCGCGGCGTTTGCCCAGCCAGCCCAACAGGCTCATGGCCCAGCCGGTGGAAAGTTGGTAGAGGCCAGGCTGACGCAACAGCCAGGCGTGCAGGCGCAGCCCGTGGCGCCAGCGCGCGGGCTTGATGCGCTGCACACTTTCGTCCTGGCGCAGGTCGCGCAGCAGGTCCGGCAGCGGTATGTTTGCCGGACATACCTCGGCGCAGCGACCACAACTGGTACAGGCGTTGGGTAAGGCCTGCGCCTGCTCCAGCGAGGTGAGCAGCGGTGTCAACACGGACCCCATGGGCCCGGGGTACACCCAGCCGTACGGGTGGCCGCCTACGCCGATGTAAATGGGGCAGTGATTGAGGCAGGCACCGCAGCGGATGCAGTCGAGTATCTCCCGGTAGTCGCTGGCCAGGATGTCGCTGCGCTTGTTGTCGAGCAGAATGATGTGGGTTTCCAGCGGGCCATCGGGGTCCTCTTCCCGCCGCGGGCCGGAATAGAAGCTGGTGTAGCAGGTTTGCGGCTGACCCGTGGCCGAGCGCACCAGCAGGCGCTGCAGTGCCGCGGCGTCTTCCGCGCGGGGCAACAGGCGTTCGAAGGTAGTGCACACAATCAGCACCGGCGGCAGGTTGGCACAGAGGTCGCCGTTGCCTTCGTTGGTCACCAGCATGCTGGTACCGTGTTCGGCGACCAGCGCATTGGCGCCAATGATGCCCACATCCGCTGCGAGAAACTGTTCGCGCAGAATCCCGCGCGCCTCTTCCACGACCTCACTCGCCGTTTCCAGGCCGCGCTCGCCCAGTTTGTGTTTGTCGAGAAACAGTTGCCGGATCTCGGCCATCGACTTGTGAAAGGCCGGGCCCACAATGTGGCTGGGGGTTTCACCCGCCTGTTGAATAATGTATTCACCGAGGTCGGTTTCCAACACCTCAAGCCCGGCCTTGAGCAGAAGCTCGTTGAGGCCGGTTTCCTCGGTAACCATCGACTTGCCCTTGGCTACCCGCCTGGCGCTGTGTGCCTGGCAGATCGACAACACCTTACTATTGAGCTGCTCGGCGTCGGCAACGAAATGCACCTGGTTGCCGTGTTGTACCGCAGCTTCCTCGAACTGTTGCAGGTAATGGGAGAGGTGTTCGCTGGTATGTCGGCGCACCCGTTTCATGTGCGCTCGCAATTCGTCGAAGTCACCGTATTTGCTGGCGGCGCTGTCTCGGGCCAGCGGCAGGAACTGGCCGAGCAGGTTGCGCCGCGCCACGTTTTCCTGCGCCTTGAGCGCAGCGCTTGCTTCCTGCATGAAGTTGTCGCTGGCGAGCTTCATTCGCGGCCGTCCCCAATGCCCGGACCGCGAGGCTCGCCGACCAGCAGTTCGGCAACATGCCGGAACTCCAGGTCCACACCCCTGCGTCGCGCGCGGCCGGCGAGATGCAAGAGACAGCCGAGATCGCCGCCTGCGATGATTGTGGCGCCGCTGGCCACCGCATCGTCCAGCTTGTCGTCAGCCATTTTTCCGGAGATTTCCGGCATGCGCGCGCAGAAAGTGCCACCGAAGCCACAACACACCTTGTTCTGGCTCAACTCCTGCACCTGGGCGCCACATTGCTCCTGCAGTAATTGCCGTGGCTGCTGCTGCACGCCGAGCTCACGCAATCCGGCGCAGCTGTCGTGGTAGGTGATGGCGCTCTCCAGCGGCGGACGCTTGGGTGCCGGCAGGCGCGCCACTTCCGTGAGAAACCGGGTGAGCTCCCAGGTTTTGGCGGCAAGGGCCAGGGCGCGGTCATGCCACTCGCCCTCGAACAGTGCGGGATAGTGGTGGCTGAGCATACCCGCGCAGGAACCGGACGGCACGACCACGTAGTCAAAGGGCTCGAACGTCTCAATGACCGCGCGGGCAACGGGCACTGCCGCATCAATTTCGCCACTGTTATAGGCGGGTTGTCCGCAACAGGTTTGCTGTTCGGGTACGCTCACCCGGCAGCCGGCGCGCTCCAGCAGGCGGATGGCGGCAAAACCGACTGAGGGGCGCATCAGATCTGCCAGGCAGGTGACCATCAATGCCACATCGCGCCGCTGACGGCTGCGCTTGCGTTTTGGGTGTGGCTTGTCCATGCGAGGTCCTTGTTTCTGTCCGCGTGTGCTGCCGTCTGGCAAGGCGTTAGCGTACGCCGAGTATAACGAATTTGCCCCGCGCGCGTAGTGTTTGGCGCAGCGTGCTCAGGCCATCAGGCCCAGTACCAAAGCGGTAACGAGCAGAACCAGCATGGCGGCGCCCGCCAATGCCAGCGGCTGTCTGGCTTCCAGCATCGTGACTACAACGCCGGCGGTGTCGCCACGGCTACAGCCGGATAATAGCCTTTCGACATCGGGCCAGCGGGAAGTCGTGAAAAGCGGTTTTCTGGCTGAGCCGGTGGGCACCTGAACTCCTTCGATACGCAGGAACCGCGGATGCCGCTGAACCTGTATGCCGTTGCCGGCATGATAGACCCCGCGGTGGTCGACCAGAACCAGCAGCGGGCCGAGCAGGCCGATGTGCCCACGCCCCTGCGCCGCGTGCCCGCCTGGAAAGCCGCGCCGCGTCGTGGTGTGAGCGGGCTGCAGCCACTCGACGTGCTGCATACGCGGCCCGAGCATGGGGGCATGACGTCCTCGATCCAGCGCGAACACCCGGTGTCTGGCGTACTGCCAGACACCGTAAAATGCGGCCAGTACACTGATCAGCAGCAACAGGGCGCGTGCAATCCCGAGCAGGGATGTACGCAGCTGCAGCGCGCGGCTGCGCTCGGTTGCGCGCACATTGAGTGCTTCCACCTCCAGGGCCGCCCCCACCGTGCCATCTGCTGCGTAACGCTGCAGAGCATAGGCGCCGGCCGGTAACAGCAATAACCGCTCCTCCCAGGGGACCAGCGCGAGGGCGGGTGTCGGCGCCGGCGGCACTACGGTTGGCAGCGCATTCCACTGGGCGTCGAAGCGAAATACGCCGCGCTGGCCAGTATTCGTATTTTCGAGCACCGCCCACCAGAACGCACCGACCCGTGCGAAGTCCTGCACGTTACCCAGTTCGGCGGCGACGGCGGCCGCTGGCAATAGCAGCAGCTCATCAAGCTGCTCGGCAAACGCTGCGACCTCATAGCGAAAAACGCTCAGGGCAGGGCCAGCGGCACTGTTCGCGAACAGGAGTCCGTCGTGGATGCGCAGTCGCGGCCTGGTCGGCAGAGCGCTGCTGCGCTCGGCCACCACATTGCCGGCGCTGTCCACGCGCAGCAACCTGCCATTCGCGCTGTCGGCGAGTACCAGGTGCTGGCTATTGGGAACCCGGACCATGGCCTCTGCGCGCCAGTGCCCCTGATCGCCGGCAAAGGCTCTGCATTGCGCCTCGGCGATTACGCAGCGGTAAAGGTTGCCGCCTTCGGTGGTTGCTACCTGCACCAGCAGGCGCTCCCGATCCAGCCAGAGGAGTTGCTGCAGAGGTGCTGTGAGCCCAAGCTGTGCGCGCGACAGGGTGCCCAGTGCGGCGCCGGATCGGTCGTGGTGCAGCAGGAGCTGTCCGGTTGCCAGCATCAGGTCGCCCGCGTCGTTACTCGCCGCTGCGCGCAGTGCGGGCACGGCGGGGGGGGGCGGCACCAGCTGCGCCAGCGTGGTGAGCGCGAACAGCAGGCAGATGGCCAGCAGTGCCGTGCCGAGGGCGACGTGGGCGCGCTTGCCGGCTTGCAGCGCGCGCTCGGACACGGCAGCCGGCGCACGGTAGGGCCTCAGTGTGTAGGGGTTGGGTCCCCAGCGGGCCGTGCCGGTTGCAGCGGGTGGAGCCGGGTTCCGCCTGCCGGGTGTATCTGCGGTCGATACAGGCGGTAACCCGGCTGCAGGTTGCAGGTGAGCCTGCAGGCCAAGGCCGCGCATGCGAACAAACCAGGCGGCAGCAGCTTTCTGCTCCAGGCCGCGGCGCAGAATGATCGGTGCGCCGCTGAAGAAGCGTTCAATACGCGTCGGGTCGTCAATCTGGAACAGTGTGCCGAAATGCCGCCGCGCCGCGGCCGGGTCGGTGCCGCTCAGGATCTCTCCCGAGAACACAAGATTGAAACGTTTCCACCCGGACGTTGAGGCCTGCGTAGAGGGTTGGTCAGGCAATGGGCGATCTCCGGCCGTGTTGTGTGCGGTCGTGTGGGCTAATCGATCGCCACTTCCTCAAAGGTGAGGCCGGCACGCGAGGTGAGGCGCTCAAGCAAATGCTCACCGAGCGCCGAGGAGGGCGTCCAGAAGCCGCCTCCGCAGGTGAGCGGGTCCTGTGCAAGGCTCACCGCGGACTCGGCCAACATACGTGCCGTGGACCCGTAGCCCGGGTCGAGCTGGCCGGCTACGCGCACCCGCATGTCGCAGGCGCTGTCTTCGGGGTGTACGCCGTGGAAGAACAGTTCGTAGTGTCCGGCCTCTCGTTGCTCCCGGTCGGGGCCTTCTCCCGGGGCCGGCAGGAAGCGTTGCAGTAATTTGCGCCCAGGTCCGGTCGACAGGCCCAGTATGGCGCCGCCCATACCCAGTGTGTTGCGCAGGGCCTGCGCGCGCGAGGTGCACAGCTGTGCCTCGTCGAAGCGAAAGTCCTCGCCCCAGGGCATGCCGAGCAGGTGATGGCTACGGCGCACAACGCGACCGTTGATGGCGGCCATGATGAAGGGGCAGGTCCAGCGCTGGAAGTCGGCGTCGTAGCGAGCGCCGGCCTGGTCGCGCCCATCGGGGCCGGTAGTGCCCTCCGGGCAGAGGGAGTAGGGGTCGGCCAGGAGCTTGCGAATTTGCTTGTCGCGGCGTGCCTCATCGAGAACTTCGAGCATGCTGGCGATGGTGCCCCCACTCGCGGTGCCGCGATTGCGGCCTACCCGGGACTTTACGTGGCGTGCTGCCACCCCCTGGCGTGACACCATCTGACGTTGCAGGAACCAGGTGCCCATATCCGAGGGAATGGAATCGAAGCCGCAACTGTGGACCAGGCGTGCGCCACTGGCAGCCGCCGCGGCCTGATAGGCGGGTATAACTCGCGCCATCCACTGTACTTCTCCGGACAAGTCGCAATAGTGAGTGCCACTCTCCGCACAGCACGCGACCAGTGGCGTACCATAGCGTGCGTAAGGCCCTACCGTACTGCACACCACCGCGCCGCGTGCCACCAGGTCACGCAGGCTCTGCTCATCATCACTGTCGGCCACCACCAGTGGAACTGCTATGCCGCCGGTGTGTGCCATCAGCGATTGCTGCACGGCCTGCAACCTGGCTTCATTGCGGCCCGCCAGCGCCCAGCGCAGGGTGCCGTTGGCGCCATAGCTCGTTGCCAGGTACTCCGCGACCAGTTGGCCGGTAAAACCGGTGGCCCCCCAAAGGATAATGTCGAATTCGCGATCCGCGCTTGTCATGGCTTGTGTCCTGTGCCGCTCAGTGAATACCGTGCATCATTTTCTTCAGCAGGGGCGCCAGCAGGAATTGCACTGCCGCCACCCCGAGGCCGACGTAGAACAGACTCGTGAAAAGCTCCGTGTAGGTGGCCAGAGCCGTGGCGACGTCACCGGCGCCGGCCTGCAGATCCAGTGCCGCCAGCTTGGAAAGTTGCGCCGCCACGTGTTGTGAATAGGCGGTGGCGAGGAACCAGGCCCCCATCATAACGCCCACCACACCGGGTACTGACAGTTTGGTGACCGCAGACAGGCCGACTGGCGAAAGGCAGAGTTCACCGGCGGTGTGCAGCAGGTACGCCAGCACCATCCAGTAGCCGATGACCAGGCCCGCCTCATTGGGGGACGCGGCACCCAATACCAGGGCGCCAAAGCCCAGCCCGGCAAACGCCACACCCAGACCGAACTTCACGGGTGTGGAGGGTTCGATACCCCGTCGGCCCAACACGGTCCACAGCCACGCGAACACCGGTGCCAGCAGGAAGATGAAGAACGCGTTGAAAAAACCGAACTGCGCGGCGGTAAAGTTGATGCCGAAGACCGTGCGGTCCATCACCCGGTCGGCGTACAGCGTCATCGACGCGGCGCTCTGCTCGAACAACGACCAGAACACAACACTGCAGATGGTCAGTGCAACCAGTACCAGCATACGGCTGCGCTCTACCGGGTTGCAGCGGAAGGCGATGAACCACGTGAGGCCCAGGAGTACGACGATGGCGAGCACATTCAGCAGCACGCCCACAGCGCCGTGGAACTGCAGCATCTGCCAGGCGGCGACGACGCCGGCGGCGGCACCCAGGTAAATGGCCCACTCCTTGTTCAAACCCGGCAGTGCACGTTCTCGCAGACGCTCGGGTACGGGTGGTTCTGCGTGGCCGCGCAGGTGCTTCTGTCCGTGCAGGAAGGTCACCAGGCCAAACAACATGCCGATACCGGCCACACCGAAGCCGTAGCCCCAGCCGTAGGTCACCCCCAGGTAGCCACACACCAGCGTGGCGGTCAGCGCGCCGAGGTTGATGCCCATGTAGAAGATGGTGAAACCGGCGTCCCGTCGCGGGTCATCGATGCCATACAGCCGGCCGACAATGGTGGAAATGTTGGGCTTCAGGAAGCCGACGCCGACCACGATCAGGGCCAGCGAAAAGTAGAACACCTGCAGGGCGCGGTCATCGCGTACCACGGTATCGCCGATCAGCCGCGCCTGCTCACCCTCAACCGCCATGCCAAGGTGGCCGAGGACCAGTAATAGCCCGCCAAACACCACCGACTTGCGCATGCCCAGATAGCGGTCGGCGAGCAGGCCGCCGATCACGGGCATCGCGTAAACCAGTGCGGCGTAGCCACCCAGCACCTCCAGGCCGTTGGCATCCGAAAACAGGTGGTACTTGGTGAGGTAGAGCAACAAAAGGTACTTCATGCCGTAGAACGAAAAGCGCTCCCACAACTCCGTGGCAAAGCATACGTAGAGGCCGCGGGGATGGCCGAAAAAAGCGGTGTCGTCCGAGGGAGCGGGGCTGGCTGTTATTGTCATTCCACAGGTTCCTGGTGGCGATGGGGTGTGGGCGCCTGGCGCTGGTTTGGAGAATACCATTCATAGGGTGACTTTGCGCAGTCCCCAGCCGCAGTGAGTGTGATCCGCGGGAGCTCGTGCGGCGCAGGGTGAAACCGTCTATGCTTCGGGTCACGTTGTTGCAACCGCTGGAGTTCCCATGACATTACCCCTTGCTACCCTGGTCGCCGCCTGTGGCCTGGCTGCCACGCTCGCATGGCCACAGGCGGCCGCTGCGCTGACCGTTGACGAGCAGGTGCAGAAAGACCTGCATTTCCATATTGCCGAACTGGCGCAGGATACTTACGCGGGCCGTGAACCGGGTACAGCCGGCGAAGAGATGACCATCGACTGGCTGGTTGAGCACTTTGCCGCGCTCGGGGCGAAGCCCGGCAATGGTGACAGCTGGCTACAGGAAGTGGCCATCACTGCGGTGACCACTGACCCCGCAGCCGTGCTGGCCATACGCGGTGATGCCTTCAATGCTGATTGGGCCTACGGTGAGGAGATGATGGTGTCGACTCAACAGCAGGTGGCAACCACCGGTATCGCCGATTCCGAGCTGGTGTTTGTTGGCTATGGCATCAACGCGCCCGAGCGGGGCTGGAACGACTATGCGGGCGTGGACGTGAGCGGTAAAACAGTGGTGGTGCTGATTAACGATCCCGGCTTTGCCACGCAGGATCCCGCGCTGTTCAACGGCAATGCCATGACCTACTACGGGCGCTGGGATTACAAGTACGCTGAAGCAGCCCGGCAGGGTGCCGCGGGCGCCTTGATCGTGCATGAGACCGATGCCGCCGCCTACCCCTGGGAAGTGGTGCGCAACAGCTGGTCGGGTGCCAAAATCGGCCTGACGGCAGAGAACCGCCATCGCGACAAGCTGGCGGTGGAAGGCTGGATTCCGCTAGCACAGGCGCAGGAGCTGTTTGCCGCGGCGGGGCGCGACTACGCCGCCGACAAGGCAGCTGCGGCCCAGGCGGATTTCGAGGCGGTGGCCCTGGGAGGGATGCAGGCTTCGGTGACGCTCAACAACAGCCTGTCAGACCGCATGTCACACAATGTGGCGGGCCTGGTTCCCGGCTCGCAACACCCCGACGAGGTGATCATTTACACCGCCCACTGGGATCACCTCGGCGTGCGCCCGGGCGATGCCGGTGACAATATCTACAACGGCGCCAGCGATAACGCGTCCGGGGTGGCGGGGTTGCTCGCCCTGGCGCGGCAATTCCTCACCGGCGGGGAGCCGCCCGAGCGCTCGATACTGTTTCTCGCGGTAACGGCGGAGGAGTCCGGACTTCTGGGCTCGAAGTTCTACGCTGAAAACCCGCTGTTTCCCCCGGAAAAAACAGTGGCCAATTTCAATATGGATAACATCGCGGCGGGAAACCTCGGGCGCACTCGCGACGTTGCCGTGGTGGGGTATGGCAACAGCGAACTGGAGGACTATCTGCTGCGTGCGGCGCAGCGGCAGGGTCGGGTGGTGGTGCAGGAGCCCTACCCGGAAAAGGGCTCTTACTATCGCTCGGATCACTTTTCCCTGGCCAAGGTGGGCATTCCCGCACTGTACCTGACCAATGCGACCGACAGCGTTGAGCACGGCAAGACCTGGGGCGATGCGCGCCTGCGTGACTACGTGGCCAACCACTACCACAAGCCGTCGGATGAATACGATCCCGCCTGGGACCTGAGCGGAGCGGCGCAGGAAGTGCTGTTGTTGCTGGAGATGGGCCGCGAACTGGCGTCCAACCGCGACTTTCCCGAATGGCGTGACGGCGTGGAGTTCAAGGCAGCCCGGGAGGCTTCACTGACGCCGTAGCAATGGGGGCGGCGCGCCGTCCCTGTGTATTTATCCTAGTGGCCTGCGGCCGGTTTCCACAACGGGTCGGGCCGTGGTGTTTCCGCCGTGCTGGGCGGCAGTAGCGGGTAGTCGATGTGCGGCTGTTTCCCGGTGAGTGACTCCAGGAATGCAGTGATCTGGCTGACTTCTTCGGCGTTCAGCTCGGCGCCCAGCTGGGAACGGCCCATAATGGCAACCGCCTCCTCAAGGCTCCAGACTGCACCCGAGTGGAAATAGGGTGCGGTAAGGGCCACGTTGCGTAGCGGGGCTGCGCGAAACACATACTCATCGGAGGCGGTGCGCGTTACTGCAAAGCGCCCCTTGTCGCCTACCGGCAATATGTCAGCCCCGGGCCGTGCAATCAAACCAAAGGGAAAGTAGTGTTGGCCGCCCAGATTGACACCGGTGTGGCAGGCCGCGCAGCCCTTGTCCATGAACAGGCCGAGGCCGGCTTTTTGTTGCGCCGTCAACGCCTCACTGTCGCCGTTCAGGTAGGCGTCAAACGCCGAGCCCGGCGTGGTCAGGGTGGTTTCGAAGGCTTCTATGGCCAACGCCATGTTGTCGAAGCTCACGGGCTCCGCTGCACCGGGGAAGGCGGTTTGGAAGCGCTCGACATACTCCGGCATGCTGTTCAGCGTTGCGGTGACCCGCGCCGGCGTGCTGCTCATTTCCACGCTGGCCTGTACCGGGCCTTTAGCCTGTTCGGCGAGGTCGGCCGCACGGCCGTCCCAGAACTGGGCCGCATTGAACACCGCATTGAATACGGTGGGCGAGTTCCGCGGGCCTCGCTGCCAGCCGTGCCCGATGGAGGTGGGCAGGTAGTCGTGACCACCAAAGCCGACGTTGTGGCAGGTATTGCAGCTGATTAAATGGCTGGCGGAAATGCGTGGTTCAAAGAACAGCATTTTGCCCAGCTCGACCTGATCCGGGTTGAGCTCGCCGCCCGCAGCGCTGCTGCCGCTTGCCGGAACAGGGTTGAAGAGGTCGTTGGCGCGATCCCGCAGGGGCTCAGCTTCCACGGCGGGTGCCAGTGCGAGCACGCTAAGCAGGCTGACCCCCAGTGAAAGACGGTGGCACGGTGAAGTGGATGTCATTGTAACCCCTCCCGGTGAATACCCTTGTATTCATGATGGGGGCGGTAACAGATGGGAGCAAGCCCGCCAATGCCTGCTATTGATTCAGGTCAAATCAGCGCCGGGAAATGGTGAAGGGTGACCAGGACTGGCTGACCGGCATCAGCTCCAGCGAATTGACGTTGAGGTGTGCCGGCAGGGTTGCCAGCCAGAATACGGTGTCGGCAATGTCCTGCGGCTGAATGGGGTCGGCACCGGCGTAGAGCGCATCGTAGGCCGCCTGGTCACCGCCGGTGCGCACCAGCGTGAACTCGCTCTCCGAGAGCCCCGGGGCCAGGCAGCTCACACGCACGCCGCTACCTTGCAGGTCACTGCGCAGCGCGAGTGAAAACTGCTCGACAAAGGCTTTGCTGCCACAGTACACATTGCCACCGGGGTAAGGCCAGTGGCCGGCAACGGAGCCGATATTGATAATACTGGTGCCGCGACCGCGGGCCACCAGCGTCGGCAGCAGGGCGTGCGTCACGGTGGTCAGCCCCTTGATATTGGTATCGATCATACGGTGCCACTGCTCGAGATCGCTGTGCTGTGCCGGGGCGGTGCCGAGTGCCAGCCCGGCATTGTTGACCAGTACATGCACCTCGCTGAACGGCTGCGGCAGGCTTGCCACGGCGTCCTGCACTGCCGCGGTGTCGCGCACGTCAAGACAGATTGTGTGCACGGCGCAGCGCGGCTGGAGTTCGTCCTGAACTTGCTGCAGGCGCTCGTTGCGCCGGCCGCTCAAAACAAGGTTCCAGCCGGCATCGGCGAAACGGTGGGCGCAGGCGCGACCAAAACCGGAGGTGGCGCCAGTGATGAATGCGGTATGGGGCATAACGTGAGCCTTCTGTGCTGATGCAGCTGCCTCAGGCGGCAACGGCCGTGGAGTGTTCCCCGGTTCGCGAGGGTGTGTGGGCGCGAATGACCGCGCAGACCGCTTCCGGGTCTGTGAGGCGTTTGACGTCGACAAACAGCGCCGCGGCCTGGGGGTAGTAATGACGCAGGTAACCCAGCCACTGTTTGACCGGCCCCGCGGCGTGCCGCTCTGCACACTCCCGTTGCTTCTGCTGCGCAAAGCCCTGCAGCAACTCGGCTATATCCAGCCAGGACAGTCCCCGGGCGTCCACGCCGTCAGTGGCTGCGCGCACCAGTCTGGGCAGGTCCGGTCGGCACAGTACGCCGCGGCCCAGCATCAGGTCTTCACAGTGGCTGGCGCTGCGCGCTCGCTGGCTGTCCTCGGGGCTCCAGATTTCGCCGTTGGCGATGACAGGGAAATCCACCAGCGCCACCGCCCGCGCAATTTCGTCCCACCAGGCGGGTGGCTTGTAGCCATCGCTGCGGGTGCGGGCATGGATAGCCAGCTCGTTGACGCCCGCATCGGCCAGGGCGCGCACGTTGTCCAGAAACGGTGAACGGTCCTCGAAGCCGAGGCGAATCTTTGCGGTAACCGGCACGTGGGCGGGTACAGCACGGCGCACGGCGGCCGCGATTGCGCCCACGCGTTGAGGTTCGCGCAGCAGAACGGCGCCGCCATCGGAGCGGTTAACCGTTTTCGCCGGGCAGCCAAAGTTGATGTCGATGCCCGGTGCGCCGAGTTCAGCGGCCCGCAGCGCATTGTCCGCCATGGGTTGCGCCTGTCCGCCCAGCAATTGCAAAAATACCGGTACGCCTGCCGGGGTAAGGCCTCCTTCCCGCAATTCCGGGCACAGCCGATGGAATACGCGCGGCGGCAGCAGGCGGTCGCTGACCCGCACGAATTCGGTCACACAGCGATCCAGCCCGCCGATCTGGGTCAGCAGGGCGCGCATGCCGGCGTCAATGACGCCTTCCATGGGGGCGAGAATGAGTCGCACATCGGGTCTCCGGTCAATGCGCCAGTATACCGCTGTGCGCCTGCCGGGTTAAGCGCTGAGGCGGTGGCTGCGGAGCGCACGTTGGCGCCCCGCAGCCAAGATGATTTATGATGCGAACGTGAGCTGAAGCGGGACGTGGTTTTGCGCGAAGACGAACTTTTCATGCAGGGTGTGGAGCTGATGCTGTTTGGCGTCAGTGCGGTGGTGATTTTCCTCTCCCTGCTGGTTCTGGCCATTGGTCTGGCTTCGCAGGTGATCCTGCGGTTTTTTCCGCAGCCTGCAGAGTCGACAGCCGTGGCACAGCGCCGCACCAGCGCAGCGCCTGCAGCGGCAGAGTCCTTACTGGACGCGGAGCGCATCGCGGTCATTACCGCCGCGGTGCACCAGCACCGTCATCGTGGCCGCAGTGGCTGAACACCTCGAGGAGATTGAAACCGCATGGCTGAAAACAAGCACCCCCTGGGCATCACCGACGTGGTTCTGCGCGACGGCAACCAGTCGCTGCTGGCAACCCGGGTCCGTCTTGAGGACATGCTGCCGGTGGCCGCAGAGCTGGATACGGTGGGTTACTGGTCGGTCGAAACCTGGGGCGGCGCCACCTTCGACGCCTGCATCCGTTACCTCGGCGAGGACCCCTGGGAGCGCATTCGCGAGTTCAAGAAAGCCATGCCCAACACGCGTCAGCAAATGCTGCTGCGCGGCCAGAATATTCTCGGTTACCGGCACTACGCGGACGATGTAGTCGAGCGCTTTGTAGAGCGTGCTGCGGTGAATGGTGTCGATGTGTTCCGTGTGTTTGATGCCATGAACGACATGCGCAACATCGAGGTGGCGCTGAAAGCCGTAAAGGCGGTGGAACGCCATGCCCAGGGTACGATCTCCTATACCCTGAGCCCCGTACACACACTGGATGCCTGGGTGGATCAGGGCAAGCGCATAGAGGATATGGGCGCCGATTCCATTGCGATAAAGGATATGGCTGGCCTGCTGCGGCCCTACACGGGGTACGAGTTGGTGCGACGTCTCAAGGAAAGCTGCGATATTCCCATCCATATGCAGTGCCACGCCACCACCGGGCTGTCCACGGCGACCATTCTCAAGTGCGTGGAAGCCGGGATCGACAACGTGGATACCTCCATCTCCTCCATGTCGATGACGTATGGCCATTCGCCGACAGAGTCCGTTGTGGCGATACTGGCCGGCACCGAGCGCGATACCGGCCTCGATCTGGAAAAGCTCGCCGACATCGCCGGCTACTTCCGCGGCGTGCGCAAGAAATACGCCCGATTCGAGGGCTCCCTGCGCGGCGTGGATGCGCGCATCCTGGTGGCCCAGGTCCCCGGTGGCATGTTGACCAATATGGAAAACCAGCTGCGTGAGCAGGGCGCCCTGGATCGCATGGACGAAGTACTGGAGGAGATACCGAAAGTTCGTGAGGACCTGGGCTTTATCCCGCTGGTTACCCCCACCTCACAGATCGTCGGCACCCAGGCCGTGCTGAACGTACTGACCGGTGAGCGCTACAAGTCGATATCGCGGGAAACCGCGGGCGTGCTCAAGGGAGAGTACGGCGCCACTCCCGCGGCGGTTAACGAAGCCCTGCAGCAGCGCGTTCTCGAGGGCGACAAGGTCATCACCTGCCGCCCGGCCGACCTGCTGGAGCCGGAGCTGGATGGGTTGTCCGGCGAACTGCGCGCACTGGCGAAAGAAAAAAACATCACGCTGGCCAGCGGCGAGCAGGAAGTCGACGACGTGCTCACCTACGCGCTGTTTCCCCAGATCGGCCTGCGCTTCCTGCAGCACCGCGGTGATCCCTCGGCCTTTGAGCCGGCGCCGGGGGAAGAGCCTTCAGCGGCTGGTAGAGAGCCTTCAGCCGCTGGTAGAGAGCCCTCAGCGGCTAATAAAGAGCCCTCAACGGCGAGTCAAAACGCCTCAGCAGAGCAGCCCGGCGTCTACACCGTCCGGGTTAATGGCCAGTCGTACGTGGTAGAAGTCAGCGCCGGTGGTGAAGTCGACACGGTACGCGAGTCCGCGGCGGAAGCGCCGGCGGCAAAGCCGGCAGCCCGGCCTGCAGCGGCAGCAGACGCCATCTCCGTGCCAGCACCGCTGGCTGGCAATATCTTCAAGGTCAATGTGCAGGTGGGTGATGCGGTGTCCGCTGGCCAGGTGATTGTGCTGCTCGAAGCCATGAAGATGGAGACCGAGGTGCGCGCGCCGCAAGACGGCAGGGTCGCGAGCGTCGAGGTGAAGGCGGGCGATGTTGTTGCCGTTGGCGACACTTTGATCACCCTGGCCTGACCCGATGAGCAATCTGCTGCGTCTGTGGGACTCCACCGGGCTGGCCCACTTTCAGCCCGGCCAGGTGGTGATGATACTGATCGGCCTCTGCCTGCTGTTCCTGGCTATCCGCAAGCAGTTCGAACCGCTGTTGCTGGTGCCGATCGGCTTTGGTGGTGTGTTGGCGAACATTCCCGGCGCCGGCCTTGCGTATTCCGCCGCCGAAAATGCGTTGCATAGCGCGGACCCCGCCGTGCTGGCGGAGATGGCCCGGTTGCTGGGACAGTCAGTGGCCAGCGATGCCGAAGCGCTCCTGCAGGCGCTGGGGTTGGCGGCGGCACCGGTGCAGCAGGCAGCGGAGAGTGCCGCAGTAGCGGCGGGTTTCAGCGACGGTATGCTGTATACGTTCTACACGGTGGCCATTGCCAGCGGTGTGGCACCGCTGGTCATCTTCATGGGCGTTGGCGCCATGACTGACTTCGGCCCGCTGCTGGCCAATCCCCGCACGCTGTTCCTGGGGGCGGCCGCGCAGTTCGGCATATTTGCCACCGTGCTGGGCGCGGTGGGCCTCAGCACCTTGGGCGTGATGGATTTCAGTCTCGCGGACGCCGCCGCCATCGGCATCATTGGCGGCGCGGATGGTCCCACCGCCATTTACGTCGCCAGCCTGCTGGCACCGGACCTGCTGGGGCCAATTGCGGTGGCGGCGTATTCCTACATGGCACTGGTACCCCTGATTCAACCGCCGATTATGCGCGCGCTCACCACGCAAGCGGAGCGAGAGATTGTCATGACTCAGTTGCGCGAGGTGTCGCAGCGGGAAAAGATTGTATTTCCGCTGATGTTGCTGATTCTGGTGGCGCTTTTGTTGCCCGCAGCGGCGCCTCTGCTGGGCATGTTCTGTTTTGGCAACCTGATGAAAGAGTGTGGTGTGGTGAAGCGTCTGAGTGATGCCGCCCAGAATGCCCTGATCAACATCACCACCATTTTTCTCGGCTTGTCGGTTGGCTCGAAACTCGTTGCCGACAAGTTTCTGGATATCGAGACCCTCGGTATCATGCTGCTGGGTGTGGTCGCCTTTGCCATCGGCACGGCCTCAGGTGTATTGATCGCCAAGCTGATGAACCGGTTTGGCAGTCACCCCCTTAACCCGCTGATCGGCTCCGCCGGTGTTTCCGCGGTACCGATGGCGGCGCGCGTCAGCAATCGCCTGGGCCTGGAGGCGAACCCCAGTAACTACCTGCTGATGCACGCCATGGGCCCCAATGTCGCGGGCGTCATCGGCTCTGCCGTGGCGGCGGGGGTGATGATCAGCCTGGTTGGCGTGTAGGCAGCGGTTGCTGGTTGTACCTGCCTGCAACTGTCGGCCGGGAATTGGTGTGCGCAGGATTAATTTTGTACACTGCGCGCTTGTGAACTGCTGAGTCCGAGAGCGCATGAACCCCAATTACCTTGATTTTGAACAGCCCATTGCCGAGCTTGAGGTCAAGATCGAAGAGCTGCAACTTGTTGGGACCGATGCCGACATCAATATTAGCGAAGAGATTCGCACCCTGCGCGAGAAAAGCGCCAAGCTCACCGAAAAGATCTATGCCAACCTGAGCCCCTGGGATATCGTCAAGGTGGCGCGTCACCCGCGTCGGCCTTATACGCTCGATTACATATCCCGTCTCTTCACCGACTTCGATGAGCTACACGGCGACCGCCACTTCGGGGATGACCGCGCCATCGTCGGCGGCACCGCACGCCTTAATGGGCGCCCGGTGGTGGTTATCGGCCAGGAGAAGGGGCGCGCAGTGAAAGACAAGGTGCTGCGCAACTTCGGCATGCCGAAGCCGGAAGGGTATCGCAAGGCGCTGCGCCTGATGTCCATGGCCGAGCGGTTCAAGATGCCGGTTATTACCCTGATTGACACTCCCGGCGCCTACCCGGGCATTGACTCCGAGGAGCGGGGCATCAGCGAGGCCATTGCGCAGAATCTGGCGGTGATGTCACGGCTGGCCACCCCCATCATCTGTGTGGTCATTGGCGAGGGCAGTTCCGGCGGTGCGCTGGGCATCGGTGTGGGGGACCACCTGGCGATGCTGCAGTACGCCACCTATTTCGTTATTTCCCCCGAAGGTTGTGCCAACATCATCTGGAAGAGCACTGCCAACGCACCGGAAGCGGCGGCGGCAATGGGGGTGACCTCCAAGGTGTTGCAGGAGCTGGGTATCGTCGACGCCACCATCCCTGAACCCATGGGTGGGGCGCATCGCAACGTCGACCTGATGGCTGAGCGCATACAGGCGCACCTGATCAAGGAGCTCGACCGCCTGGAGCAATCCCCGGTCGAGGAGATGCTTGAACGGCGCTACGAGCGCCTCATGTCCTACGGCAACTGAGCGCCGCCCAGTCCGGTGCCGTGACCGCGCCCTCAACTACGACCCCGTTTGACAGCGCGGCGCTGGGGGCCGCACTGGCCCCCTGGCGCAACGCGCGCCGTTGGTGGGTCGCCTTCAGTGGCGGGCTGGATTCCACAGTGTTGCTGCACCTGCTTTGTTCCCAGCGCAGCGCAGGGCAGACTCCGCCCATCAGTGCCGTGCACATCAATCACCAGTTGCATCCGGCGGCAGAGCAATGGCAGCAGCGGGCCAGCGCGTTTTGTGCAGCGCTGGACGTGCCGCTGGAGGTCTGTACCGTCAGCGTGCGTCAAACAGGCTCTGGCCTGGAGGCGGCCGCCCGCGAGGCGCGGTATACCGCGCTGGAGCCTCTGCTGGAGGCGGGTGATGTGATGTTCTTTGCTCACCACCAGGACGATCAGGTGGAAACCGTACTGCTGCGCTGGCTGCGAGGTGCCGGCCTGCGCGGATTGCAAGGCATGCCGCAACAGCGCGCATTGGGGCGAGGACAACTGGCCAGGCCGCTGTTGGGGCACCCCCGCAGCGCGCTGCAGGCCTATGCCGTCGCCGAGGGGCTTAACTGGATCGATGACCCCTCCAACGTCGATACCTCACTGGACCGCAACTACCTGCGGCATACGGTGTTACCGGCCATCGCTGAGCGCTGGCCGGGTTACCGCGGCAGCGTGGAGCGCTCTGCGCATCAGCTGGGCGCCGCGGAACGTGTGTTGGAAGACCTGTTGCCCGCGCCGAAGGCGGTGACCAGCGTTTTCGGCGACCCGGGCCTGGACCTGCAGGATCTTCTCGCGCGACCTGGCGCGGCGGGCGCCATGGCGCTGCGCGGCTGGCTGGAGGATGCGGGCCTGCCTTTGCCGCCGGGGGCCACGGTCGCGGAGTTCTTGCGCCAGCTTCACGCGGGGGGCGGCAGCCCGTTGCTGACCTGGCAGGGATACGCCTTACGCCGGTTTGGCGATGGCGTATTCCTGCTGCCCCCTGCGCGCGAGCGCGACACAGACGGCGCGCAACTGGCGCCGGGCAAGTCGCTGCAGTTCGGCGCTGGGCAGCTGTCACTGGTGCCGGCTGGGCACGACACAGGCATTCAGCTGCCACAAGGCTCGGTGCTCACGGTGCACTGGCGCCGTGGTGGCGAGCGTTGCCGTCTGCCGGGGAGAGCGGGCAGTCGACGCCTGAAAACGCTGCTGCAGGAGGCGGGTATTCCTCCCTGGTGGCGCGAGGATATTCCGCTGCTCTACCACGATGGGGTGCTGGTGGCGGTGGCTGACCTCTGGCTATGTGACGGCAGCTGGCTTGTCCGGGACGGCGGCAAAGATGTCTGGCGGGTGCGCTGGAGGCGAAATACAGACGCCCGCGCGATTGAGCTCTGAGGGCCTTTCTGGTAATCTGATTTCCCATCTTTTTGCAGGTCTTGCGGGCCTCGGAAGCAGCTTCAAGCCTCCATCTGCAGGCCCCGTGATGCCCTTGTTCACAGCGTACAGATAGGCTTTGCATGACGCGTTATGTCTTCGTCACCGGTGGTGTGGTTTCTTCCTTGGGCAAAGGGATTGCAGCGGCATCCCTCGCGGCGGTGCTCGAGGCACGCGGCATCAAGGTCACCCTGCTGAAGCTCGACCCCTACATCAATGTTGACCCTGGCACCATGAGCCCGTTCCAGCACGGTGAAGTCTTTGTGACCGAAGACGGCGCCGAGACCGACCTGGACCTGGGGCACTACGAGCGTTTCACCCGCGCGACCATGAAGCGCACGAATAACTTCACCACCGGACGGGTCTACAACACCGTGCTGAAGAAAGAGCGCCGCGGTGACTATCTCGGTGGCACCGTGCAGGTCATTCCGCACATCACCGATGAAATCAAGCGCCGGGTGATCCTGGGTGCGGGCGATGCGGATGTCGCTATCGTCGAGATTGGCGGTACGGTGGGCGACATCGAGAGCCTGCCGTTCCTGGAGGCGGCGCGGCAGCTTCGCGTGGAAGTGGGTTCCAGCCGGGCACTGTTGATGCACCTGACGCTGGTGCCGTATATCGCCACCGCAGGGGAAATCAAGACCAAGCCCACCCAGCACTCGGTCAAGGAACTGCGCTCCATCGGCCTGCAGCCGGATATCCTGCTCTGTCGCTGCGCCGTGCCCATCGAGGAGAGCGCCTGCAAGAAGATATCCCTGTTTACCAACGTGGAGGAGCGGGCGGTTATTCCATTGCTCGACGCCGATTCCATCTACCGTATTCCCGGCATGCTGCACGCCTACGGCCTCGACGAGTTTGTGGTTGAGCGCTTCAACCTCGACTGCCCGCCGGCAGACCTCGCCGAGTGGGACGACGTGTTGTGCCGCGAGTTCAGCGACACCTGTGGCACCGTGCGCATCGCCATGGTCGGCAAGTACATGGATCTGCTGGATGCCTACAAGTCACTGAACGAAGCGCTCAAGCACGCCGGCCTGCAGACCCTGGCGGAGGTCAAAATCGACTACATCGATGCCGAGGATATCGAGCGCCACGGCACCTCTGTGCTGGCGGGTGCCGATGCCATTCTGGTGCCGGGCGGTTTCGGTGACCGGGGTGTTGAGGGCAAGATTACTGCCGTGCGCTACGCCCGTGAGAACAAGGTGCCCTTCCTGGGTATCTGCCTTGGTATGCACGTTGCGCTGATTGAGTACGCTCGCAATGTCATGGGCCTGGAAGGTGCCAACTCCACCGAAATGCAGGCCGCAACGCCGCACCCGATTGTCGCCCTGATTACCGAGTGGCAAAACGCCGATGGTTCCACGCAGCAGCGCGATGCCAGCTCCGACCTCGGTGGCACCATGCGCCTGGGTGCCCAGACCTGCTACCTGGAAGCCGGCTCCCAGGTGCGCGCTATCTACGGCGAAGACAGCGTGGTAGAGCGGCATCGTCACCGCTATGAAATCAACAACAATTACGTGGAGCAGCTCACGGCTGCCGGCGTGCGGGTGGGCGGCTGGTCTGCTGATCACGCCCTGGTCGAGATGATCGAACTGCCCGATCACCCCTGGTTCATCGCCTGCCAGTTTCACCCGGAATTCACCTCCCGGCCGCGTGGCGGGCACCCGCTGTTCACCAGCTATATCGAGGCAGCGCTGGCGCATGCCCGCGGCTGATTGGGCAGGGGGGCCAAGGCGATGAGTGCACGCGTAGAGCAACTCGGCGCCATCACCCTAGGCAATCGCGAGCCGTTCGTGCTGTTCGGCGGCGTGAACGTGCTTGAAAGCCGGGACTTCGCCCTGCGCGTGGCGGAACACTACGTCGACGTCTGCGCGCGTCTGTCGATCCCCCTGGTCTTCAAGGCTTCCTACGACAAGGCCAATCGCTCCTCGATTCATTCCTTTCGCGGCCCGGGGTTGGAAGAAGGACTGGCGATTCTGGCAGCGGTGAAAGCGGAGTTCGGTGTGCCGCTGATCACAGACGTGCACGCCCCGGAGCAGGCCGCGGCGGCGGCAGAGGTCTGCGACATCATCCAGTTGCCGGCTTTCCTCGCTCGCCAGACCGACCTGGTGGCGGCAATGGCGGCCACCGGTGCCATGATCAACATCAAGAAGCCCCAGTTCCTGAGCCCGTCGCAGATGGCGAACGTGGTTGAGAAGTTTGTGGAATGTGGTAATGAACGCCTGCTGATCTGCGAGCGCGGCAGCAATTTCGGCTACGACAACCTGGTGGTCGACATGCTGGGTTTTGGCGTCATGAAGCAGGCCTGCAACGACCGCCCGCTGATTTTCGACGTCACCCACGCACTGCAGTGTCGGGACCCGTCGGGTGCCGCCTCCGGTGGACGCCGTGCACAGGTGCTGGAATTGGCCCGTTCGGGCATGGCCCTGGGCCTCGCGGGGCTCTTTCTGGAAGCCCACCCGGATCCGGCACGCGCGCTGTGCGACGGCCCCAGCGCGCTCGCGCTGCACCAGCTGGAACCGTTCCTGACGCAGGTGCAGGCCGTGGACAACCTGGTCAAGCAACTGCCGACCCTCACCATCGATTGAACAGCCATCTGGAGTTGACGCAATGAGCAAGATCGCCAATGTACAGGCCTTTGAGGTCATGGATTCCCGGGGCAACCCGACCGTCATGGCCGAGGTCACCCTGGACAGCGGTGAGGTGGGCTCCGCCTGCGCCCCGTCCGGTGCCTCTACGGGCTCGCGCGAGGCCCTGGAACTGCGCGATGGCGACAGTAGCCGCTACCTGGGTAAAGGCGTGCTGACCGCCGTTGGCCACGTCAACAAGGACATTCGTGCGCTGCTGCTGGGCATGGATCCGGGCCGCCAGCGGGATATCGATACCACGATGATCGACGCCGATGGCACCGAGAACAAGGGGCATTTCGGCGCCAACGCCATTCTCGCCGTATCACTGGCCACCGCCAAGGCGGCGGCACAGGCGCGCAAGCTGCCCTTGTACCAGCACATTGCCGAACTCAACGGCAGTGAGGCGCTCAGTATGCCGGTGCCGATGATGAACATCCTCAACGGTGGCGAGCACGCCGACAACAACGTTGACATCCAGGAGTTCATGGTGCAGCCGGTGGCGGCCCCGACCTTCGCCGAGGCTTTGCGCGCAGGTGCCGAGATTTTTCATGCCCTGAAGAAGGTGCTGTCCCAGCGTGGCCTGAGCACAGCGGTGGGCGATGAGGGCGGGTTTGCACCGAACTTGCCCTCCAACGAGGCAGCGCTGGAAGTGATCGCCGAGGCCGTCGCCAATGCGGGCTATCGTCTGGGCAGCGACATCACGCTGGCACTGGACTGCGCGGCCTCCGAGTTCTATCGCGACGGCGTGTACGACCTCGCGGGAGAAGGCAAGCGCTTCAGCAGTGCAGAGTTCACCGACTACCTCGCTGATCTGGCTGCCGCACACCCGATTGTGTCGATAGAAGACGGCCTGGATGAGTCGGACTGGGATGGCTGGAAGATGCTCACCGACAAGATAGGTGACCGCGTGCAGCTGGTTGGCGACGATTTGTTCGTCACCAACACGCGTATTCTCAAGCGCGGTATTGATACAGGTGTGGCCAACTCCATCCTGATCAAATTCAACCAGATCGGCAGCCTGTCGGAAACCCTGGACGCCATTGCCATGGCACGCAAGGCCGGTTATACCGCAGTGATTTCCCACCGCTCCGGGGAAACCGAGGACACGACTATCGCTGACCTGGCAGTTGCTACCGCCGCCGGCCAGATCAAGACCGGTTCACTGTGCCGTTCCGATCGCGTGGCGAAATATAACCGCCTGCTGCGCATTGAAGCGGAGCTGGGTGCGCGTGCCGCCTACCGCGGGCTCGCCGAAATCGCCGGCCGGCGCGGGTGAGATGAAGTACCTGCTGGCCGGTATGCTGTTGTTGCTGGTCGCTCTGCAGTATCGGCTGTGGTTCGCCGAGGGCAGCCTGGCCGAAAAGCATCGTTTGCAGCAGCAGGTGCAGCGCGAGGAAGCCATTAACCGTGAGCTGCGCGCCCGCAACGCCGTTCTGGAGCGGGAAGTATTGGACCTGCAATCGGGTAATGACGGGCTCGAACAGCGCGCACGCGAGCAACTCGGGTTGGTGCGCGAAGGCGAAGTCTTCTACCAGGTGGTGCCTAGCGACGGCGGTGGGCAAACACAGGCACCGCGCGCCGAGCCACAGCAGTGAGCGAAGTGGCCCGGTGCTGGGGGGTCATTCCCGCCGCGGGAGCCGGAGTGCGCATGGGGCATGCCCAGCCCAAACAGCATTTACTGCTGGGTGGGAAAACGCTGCTGCGGCGCAGCCTGGAGGCCTTGCTTGGGCTTCCGGGCATGCAGGGGGTGGTGGTTGCGTTCGCCCCTGACGATCCGCGTGCGGCAGACTACCGCGATACAGACGAACGGGTGCGGGTCGTGCAGGGAGGTGCCCAACGCGCCGACTCCGTGCTGGCTGCGCTGCACTATCTGCAAAAAACTGCATATGGCGATGATTGGGTACTGGTACACGATGCGGCGCGCCCTTGCCTCGCAGCTGCGGATGGCGAGCGGCTGGTGACGCAGGTCGTGGCGAAAGGCTGCGGCGGACTGCTGGCCGAGCCCGTGGTCGACACCCTCAAGCGCGTCGATGCCGATGGCTACGTGCAGGCGACCGTGGATCGCCGCGGCCTGTGGCGTGCCCAGACGCCGCAAATGTTTGCGCTGGGCCAGCTGCACAGCGTGCTGGAGGCTGCCCTGGCAGCCGGAGTCGAGATCACCGATGAGGCGTCCGCGATGGAGTGGGGTGGTCATCCCGTCCTGCTGGTGCCGGGGTCCGCGTCCAACTTCAAGGTGACAATCCCGGGGGATCTCGAGCTGGCCGCATTCTATCTGGGTATCGACCGCGGGGGGCAGGCATGAACCGCTTACGCATCGGGCATGGTTACGATGTTCATCGCTTCGGCCCGGGCAGCGCCGTGGTGCTCGGCGGGGTGACTATTGCGCACACTCAGGGGCTCGTGGCCCACTCGGATGGCGATGTGCTGATCCACGCGCTGTGTGATGCCCTGCTCGGCGCGATCGGGGCCGGAGATATCGGTCGTCATTTTCCCGATAGCGACCCTGCGTTTGCGGCCATAGACAGCCGGATTCTGCTGCGTCGCGTGGTTGAGCAGGTGCACGCCCGCGGTTGGCAACTGGTCAACCTTGATGCCACCGTGATTGCGGAGGCGCCGCGCATGGCGGCGCACATCGGCGCCATGCAGAGTCATCTGGCTGAGGATTTGCAGGTAGAGGTCGGGCAAGTCAACGTGAAGGCCACCACCACAGAAAAACTCGGCTTCACCGGCCGCGGTGAGGGTATTGCCGCGCATGTGGTGGTGCTCTTGCAGGGTGCCGCCCGCGCATGATGCCTGAACTGAGCCGGGTAGGCCCGGTCGCGCAGGCGCGCGCGCTGATTCGCTGCAATCCCGAGGATTTTCTGGTCGACGAGCAACTGGGCTTCGCGCCTGACGGCCAGGGTGAGCACGTATTTCTGCACATCGAGAAACGCGGTTTGACCACGCCTGACCTGGTAGAGCGGGTGTCATCGCTTGCCGGCATACACCCGCGCGATATCGGTTATAGCGGCCTGAAAGATCGTCACGCCGTTACCCGGCAGTGGATCAGCGTGCGTATGGCGGGCAAGGCCGAGCCCGACTGGCAGCACCTGCAGGTGTCCGGTGAAGTTGTCCTGCTGGATTGCTGCCGTCATTCGCGCAAGCTCAAGCGCGGCGTGCACCGCGGCAATGCGTTCACGCTCCACCTGCGTGAGCTGCAGGGCGACGAAGCGGGTTTGCTGAGTGCGCTGGAGCGCATACGCGATCGCGGCGTGCCGAACTATTTTGGCGAGCAGCGTTTCGGGCGCGGCGGCGCCACCCTGCTGCAGGCGCGCGCCTGGATGCAGCGCGGGGCGCGCAAACTGAGCCACAGTAAACGCGGCCTGTTTCTGTCCGCGTTGCGTAGCGAGCTGTTCAATCGCCTGCTGGCGGAGCGGGTGCAGGCGGGTACCTGGGCGTGTCTGCGCGAGGGCGACGTCTGCCTGTTGCAGGGCAGCCGCAGCCTGTTTCCCTGCACCGAGCTGGACGCCGCGTTGCAGCAACGCGCGGTGGACGGCGATGTGCACCCGGGTTTGCCGCTCTGGGGCAGTGGCGCCAGCCTGCAGAGTCCCGCCCTGGTGGCTGCACAGAAGGCATTGCTGTCGTCCGAGGCAGCGGTGTGCGAGTTTCTGGAACGCGCCGGCCTGACGCTGTCGTATCGTGCAGCGCGGCTGTTGCCGGATGACTTTTCCTGGCGCTTTTGTGATGATGAGTCGCTGATTTTGACATTCAGCCTGCCGCCTGGCAGCTATGCCACCGCCGTGTTGGCGGAATTACTGGATTACAGGGAAGGATATCGAGAGCGTGAGGGGCGCAGTGAATAACGTCGATCTCAAGGGTATCGGGATGACCTCGCAGCGCACGCGCGAGCGACTGGTGCGACGCCTCGCAGAGCAGGGTGTCCAGGATGAACGCGTGCTCGACGTGATGCGGCGCACGCCCCGACACCTGTTTCTGGATGAGGCGATGGCGCATCGGGCCTATGAGGACACCGCCCTGCCCATCGGTTTTCAACAAACCCTGTCCCAGCCCTATATTGTGGCCCGCATGACCGAGTTGCTGCTTGAGCAGGGGCCGCGCAGCCGCGTGTTGGAGATCGGCACCGGGTCCGGCTACCAGACGGCGGTGCTGGCGCAGCTGGTGGAAGAAGTCTGGAGTATCGAGCGCATCAAGCCCCTGCTGGACAAGGCGCGTGCCCGGCTGCGCCAGTTAAAGCTGCGCAATGTGCGCTTCAGCCATGCAGACGGTGGACTGGGCTGGGTTGAGGGCGCTCCGTTTGACGGCATCATCAGCACCGCAGCCCCCGAAACCATCCCTGAGGACCTGCTTCTGCAGCTGGCACCTGGCGGCTGCCTGGTCATCCCCGTGGGTGCTTCCCTGCAGAACCTGCAGGTGATCACCCGCACCAGCGAAGGTTACGATACGCGGCTGGTTGAGGCGGTGCGCTTTGTGCCGCTGCGTTCCGGCACGGTCAAGTAGCGCCATGACACCGATGGGTGTTTTTCTCCGCGGGGTCCTGATGGGGGCGGCGGATATCGTTCCCGGGGTGTCCGGCGGCACCATGGCCTTTATTACCGGTATTTACGATCGTCTGCTCGGCAGCATTCGGGCCTTCGACCTGGAGTTCCTGCGCTTGCTCTCCCGCGGTCAAGTGCGCCGTGCGTGGAAGCATGTCGACGGTGCCTTTCTGCTCACGCTGGGGGCGGGTATTGCCACCAGTATTCTGTCTCTGGCCCGGGTGATCGCCTGGCTGCTGGACGCCTATCCTGTTCCCCTCTGGGCGTTTTTCTTCGGCCTCATCCTGGCCTCGGCGCTGGTACTGCTGCGTCAGGTGCCGCACTGGACCGCAGCCCGGTGCGCCTGCCTGGCCGCGGGGCTTGCAATCGCCGCGGCGATTGCCCTGAGCCCCGTGGTGGCGTTGCCGGCAGGGCTTCCGGCGGTCTTCATCGCCGGCTTCATTGCCATTTGCGCCATGATCCTGCCCGGTATTTCCGGCAGTTTCATCCTCATACTGCTGGGTATGTATGCCACAGTGCTGCACGCGGTGAGAAACCTCGAATTGTCTGTGATGCTGGCGTTTGCGGTTGGCGCCGCCCTTGGCCTGATGTGCTTTTCGCGCGTATTGCACTGGTTACTGCGCCGCTACCACGCGGCCACCATGGCGCTGTTGACCGGTTTTCTGTTTGGTTCGCTGCTTGTGGTGTGGCCGTGGAAACACCCGCTGGATTGGGTTCTGGGCAGCGATGGGGTGCCCCGGCCAGCGCAGCAGGTACCGGTGTTGCCGTGGAATTTTGCCAACGAGCCCTGGCTGGCCTCGTGCCTGTTGCTCATGATTATCGGCTTCGCCCTGGTGTGGTTGATAGAGAGGCGCTGGGGTGGGCGTTGACAGTTTTCCGGTGCTAAGTCTGCCGCTGTCGCGATTTCTGCGAGTCTCGGCTTTACTGTTGTTGGGCTGTAGTTTGCTCCTGACAGGTTGTGGCAGCGGCGGCCGGGCGCCTATTGAGGATCGGCATTCCCCTTCTGCGGTCGGCGGCGTTGCCTCGGAGCGCTACGTGGTGCGCCGCGGTGATACGCTCTACGCCATTGCCTTTCGCTTCGGCATGGACTTCCGCAGCGTTGCCGCCGCCAACGGCATTGCCTCCCCCTACACGATATATCCCGGCCAGAACCTGATTATTCGCCCTGGCAGCCAGCAGATGCCCCACAGTTCACCGCGGCCTGCGCCTGAGACCAGCACCGCTCGCCCGGCCCCGGTCGCGGCGCCCGCGACGCGTGCGGCGCCTGTCACACCGTCACCTGCAGCCCCGGCAACCGGCGCCCCGGCCACGGCGCGCAGCGCCGCCCCGGCTCCTCCGTTAGCGGCGGCAAGGACGCCGCCAGCAGCGCGACTGCCAGCGGTCAGCGCCTGGCGTTGGCCGTCGGATGGCCCGGTCACCCGGCGCTACTCGGCCACGGTGCACAAGGGCATCGATATCGGTGGCGGCAAGGGCGACCCGGTGGTGGCGGTAGCCGCCGGTGACGTGGTTTACGCCGGCACCGGTATCGTCGGCTTCGGCGAGTTGTTGATTATCAAACACGACGACGTCTACCTCAGTGCCTACGGCCACAATGACCGTTTGCTGGTCGCCGAGGGAGCGCGTGTAGCCGCCGGGCAGCAGATTGCGGAGAAGGGCAGTACGGGAACGGATGTCGTGAAACTGCACTTCGAGATCCGCAAGGAAGGCAAGCCCATCGACCCGTTGCAGCTCCTGCCGCGCCGCTAAACAGCCAACCCCGGTGTCTTGTAATGAATTGTAAGCATGGGGTAACCTGATCCACCGGCGACAAAACGCTCATCTGGCAGCAGGTGAGACAGAGGTGTGGCATGGAAGTCGAAATAAGAAAAACAGGTCAGCGAGCTGTTACCCAATCAGTCCGCGAGGCGGACGAACCGACTTACGCAGTGGATACAGAAGACGCGGACAGCGATGCCCACGAGGGCCTGGCCGCGGCTGATTCCGGCGACGATGCCGGCGAAGGCGACGACACTGCCGCGTTCGATCGCGCGCGAGCAGCCCGTACCGGCGAAAAGTCATTGGACGCCACCCAGCTCTACCTGAACGAGATCGGCTTTTCGCCCCTGCTCACCGCCGATGAAGAAAAGCACTTCGCGCGCCTGGCGTTAAAGGGGGACGAAGCGGCGCGCTGTCGCATGATCGAGAGCAACCTGCGCCTGGTGGTGAAGATTTCACGCCGCTACATCAACCGCGGACTCACGCTGCTGGACCTGATTGAAGAAGGTAACCTGGGCCTTATTCGAGCGGTAGAAAAGTTCGACCCCGAACGCGGCTTCCGTTTCTCAACCTACGCGACCTGGTGGATTCGGCAGACGATTGAACGCGGCATCATGAACCAGACACGGACCATTCGGCTGCCTATCCACGTGGTCAAGGAACTCAACGTCTACCTGCGTGCGGCGCGAGAACTTACCCAGAAACTCGACCATGAGCCCACCGCAGAGGAGATCGCGCAGATGCTTGATCGCCCGGCGGGTGACGTCAAACGCATGTTGGGCCTGAATGAGCGCGTCACCTCCATCGACGTGCCGGTGAGTGCGGATTCGGACCGGGCAGTGTTGGAGACCATTGCCGACTCCAGCGAGAGTGACCCTTCACAGCTGCTGCAGGAGGACGATATCCGTGACAGTATCAGCCAGTGGCTGGACCAGCTATCGGAAAAACAGCGCGAAGTGGTAACGCGACGCTTCGGCCTGCGCGGCCACGAGAGCAGTACGCTGGAGGAAGTGGGGCGGGAAATTGGCCTGACACGTGAGCGGGTCAGGCAGATTCAGGTGGAAGCCTTGCGTCGCCTGCGCCAGATTATGGAAACCCAGGGCCTGAGCAGCGACGCGTTGTTCCGCTGAGCGCCTAGCGCTCCAGCAGGGCCAGCTTGTTCGGCTTGTTGGCCCATTCCTCGGCGTCAGCAGGGGGGGCTTTCATTTCCGTGATGTTCGGCCAGATCTCCGCCAGTTCAGCATTGAGCTCAAGGAACACCTGTTGGTCTTCGGGCAGCTCATCTTCCGAGTAGATGGCGTCTACCGGGCATTCCGGCTCGCACAGGGCGCAGTCAATGCATTCGTCAGGATGAATGACGAGGAAATTGGGCCCTTCGTAAAAACAATCGACCGGGCACACCTCCACGCAGTCTGTGTGCTTGCACTTGATACACTGTTCGCCAACAACAAAAGTCATGCCAGTAATGCCTCGTTTGCCAGGGGTGCCTCTGCCCGGCGGGCACCCTTTCGGGGCGCAAGTTTACCCGCTGCGCGGGGAGTTTTAAAGGGTCCCGCGCAATTCATAGATCAGCTGCAGTGCCTCGCGCGGGCTGAGTGCATCGGGGTCTATCGCTTCCAGACGGGTGAGGGCCGGATGGGGTTCTGCACTGACAAACAGCTCGGCCTGGGCGGGCGCTGGCAGCGGCTCGGGGCGTCCGGGAGCCCGTTCCAGCGCCTGCAGTTTCTCGCGCGCCGCGCGCAGCACGCTGTCGGGGATACCGGCCAGTTTCGCCACCTGCAATCCAAAGCTGCGATTTGCCGGCCCCTCCTGAATATTGTGCAGGAACACCACGTGGTCTTCGTGTTCGGTCGCGTCCAGGTGCACGTTGGCCATGCTCGGGCACTGCTCCGGCAGCGCGGTGAGTTCAAAGTAGTGTGTGGCAAACAGCGTGAAGGCCCGCACGCTGCGCGCCAGCTGCACCGCGGCGGCCCAGGCCAGGCTGAGTCCGTCGAAGGTACTGGTGCCGCGGCCCACCTCGTCCATCAGCACGAGACTGCGCTCGGTCGCATTGTGCAGAATGTTTGCCGTTTCGGTCATCTCCACCATGAAGGTCGAGCGCCCGCTGGCGAGGTCGTCCGACGAGCCGATGCGGGTGAAGATGCGGTCCATCGGCGATAGTCGCACCCGATTGGCGGGAACGAAGCTGCCGACGTGTGCCAGCAGTGCAATCAGCGCGTTCTGGCGCATGTAAGTCGATTTGCCCCCCATGTTCGGCCCGGTAATCAGCAGCATCCGCCGATGGTCGTTGAGCAGGGTGTCGTTGGCGATAAAAGGGTCGTCCAGCACCTGCTCCACCACCAGGTGGCGCCCGGCCTCTACCTCGAATACCTGCTCCTCGGTAAATTCCGGCTGGCACAGACGCAAGCGCTCGGCGCGCTCGGCCAGGGTGGCGAGTACATCCAGTTCGGCCACGGCGGAGGCGCTGTCTTGCAGCGCCGCGAGTTGTTCGTTGAGCGTTTCGATCAGCGCTTCGTACAACGCCTTTTCCCGCGCCAGTGCCCGGCTGCGCGCTGACAGCGCCTTGTCCTCGAAGGTCTTGAGCTCGGGAGTGATGAAGCGTTCGGCGTTTTTCAGGGTCTGGCGGCGTTGGTAGGTGTCCGGTGCGCGCCCGGACTGGGCACGGCTGATTTCAATAAAATAGCCATGCACGCGGTTGTAGCCTACCTTCAGGGTACTGATTCCCGTGGCGGTGCGTTCCCGGGCCTCGATTTCCAGCAGATAGTCGCCCGCGTTGCTGCTGATCCGGCGCAGCTCATCCAGTTCTTCGTCATAGCCCGTGGCAATCACACCGCCTTCGCGAATGACTACGGGCGGGTTCTCGCACACTGCCTGCTGCAGCAGTTGGCACAGATCGGGATATTCCCCCGCCTGTGCGGAGAGTGTGGCCAGCCGTTCCGCCTCGCAGGCGTCCAGCGCTTCGCGCAGGGCTGGCAGGGCCGCCAGGGAACTGCGCAGGCGCGTCAGGTCGCGGGGCCGTGCCGAACGCAGTGCCACCCGGCTGAGTATGCGCTCCATATCGCCGATCGGTTTCAGGGCGGCGCGCACCGGCTCATGCTGGTAGTCCGCGCAGAGTGCGGCAACGGCCGCCTGCCGTTGCCCCAGCACGGCGGTATCGGTGAGCGGGCGATGCAGCCAGCGGCGCAGCAGCCGGCTGCCCATTGCGGTCACGCACTGGTCCATCACCGAGAACAGGGTGTGGGTATCGCCGCCGGCAAGGTTGCGGTCGATTTCGAGGTTGCGGCGGGTGGCGGCATCCAGAATCACACTCTCGGCGCGGTTTTCGTGCGCGATGCTGCGTATATGCGGCAGGTTGCTGCGCTGGGTATCCTTGACGTACTGCAGCAGGCAGCCGGCGGCGCCCACGGCCAGGCCCAGCCCGTCGCAGCCGAAGCCCTGCAGGTCGTGTGTCTGGAACTGCAGGTTCAGGGCGCGGCGCGCGCTGTCCTGCTCGAACTCCCAGGCTGGTTGCGCGCGCGCACCGCGGCGGGCGCTGAGCAGGGGCAGCCCGATGCTGTCCTGATAGAGCACTTCCGCCGGGTTGAGTCGCTGCAACTCGCTGGCCAGAGCTTCCTCCCCGTCAACTTCCAGTACGCGAAAGCGCCCGCTGGCCAGGTCCAGCCAGGCCAGACCGAACTGGCTGCGCTGTTGCGCCACTGCCAGCAGCAGGTTGTCGCTGCGCTCTTCGAGCAGGGCTTCGTCACTCAATGTGCCCGGCGTCACCACCCGCACCACCTGGCGCTCCACCGGCCCCTTGCTGGTGGCCGGGTCACCGATTTGCTCACAGATGGCTACGGATACGCCGCCCTTGACCAGTCGCGCCAGGTAGCCCTCAGCGGCGTGATAGGGCACACCGGCCATGGGAATCGGCTCACCGCCGGACTTGCCGCGCGCGGTCAAGGTGATATCGAGCAGTTCGGCGGCGCGCCTGGCATCATCGAAAAACAGTTCGTAGAAGTCGCCCATGCGATAGAACACCAGGTCTCGCGGATGCTGCGCCTTGATTTTCAGGTACTGCTGCATCATGGGGGTGTGCGCTGGTGCTGTGTCGCTGGTCATCGTGTGCGTGGTGCCTGTTCGGTGGATGGTTCGGCTCTGGCGGCGCCCAAAAATACGGCCAGTTTTTGCGAGGCTGGCGTTCAGTGCACCACAGAGCGCGGACGCTGCCGGGTCGCGCCGTCTTCGGAGAAGAGATAGTCCAGACGCAGGCACTCTTCCGCCAGCTGCAGCATCGCCTGCATGGTCATGGCCACGAAGTGGTTGAACTGGGTCTCGGTGATGCCGGCGTTGCCGGGAAAGATGGCGGCTGCCACCAGCTGTGGCGTGGCATCGTCCACGATATCCAGAAACAGCTTGAGCAGCGGGTATTCCATGTTCAGACGACCGAGATCTGCCGTGAGTGCCAGCAGCGCCATGGGGCGGATTTCCAGCTCGGTGGTAAACAGCAGGCCGAAGCTTTCCGGAATGAGCCGGCTATCGAGCACCCCCTCCTGTGAGCGGACTTCACTGATATGCAGGTTGTCGCAGTGTTCGCACAGGTAGTTCTGTACCGCGCCGGCGTTCAGCCAGCGCTCAAGCAGTGCGCGGTCCGGAGTAACAGGAGCGGACATGGGTAATCCAGTGGCTAGAGTGAAGCGCCGATTTTACGTCATGCCCGGACTATCCTCCACCAGCTTCTGTGCTATAACGACGCTATGGGCACCGATATCCATACAGTGCAGTTTGACGCCGACGATTATCGCCGCTTCAGCCAACAGCTGGAAGCAAATCTGCAGCGCCTGGAAGCACGGCTGGCTACGCCCGGGTTCGGTGCCGGGCCGGCATCTTTGGGTGCTGAACTGGAGCTCTATGTTGTGGACCCTTCCGGTCGTCCGGCGCATCTCAATCAGGAGCTGCAGGCGGCCGCGGATGATGAGCAGCTGACGCTGGAGCTCAACCGCTACAACCTAGAGTACAACCTGACGCCGGTTGCCCTCGCGGCCAACCCTTTTCTGACGCTTGAAGAGGAAATATGCCGCAAGCTTGGCGCGTTACGGGCACTGGCGGCGCAGCAGGCTGCGCAGATTGTGCCTGTCGGCATCCTGCCCACCCTACGGCGGGATGACTTCGGCCCGGCCTGTATGACGCCCAAAAGGCGTTTTGCCGCACTGGTGGCACAGCTGATTGCCCGTCGTGGGCGGCACTTCACTGTCAATATCAACGGCCTGCATCCACTGCAGCTCGCGATGGACGACATCACCCTGGAGGGGGCCAACACGTCCTTCCAGGTGCATTACCGGGTGGCTCCCGAGCGGTTCGCCGATGTGTTCAATGCGATTCAGGCAGTCACACCGCTGGCCCTCGCGGTGGCGGGCAATTCGCCCACACTGTTCGGCCACAGCCTGTGGCAGGAAACCCGCATCCCGCTGTTCAAGCAATCCATCGACACCCGTCTGCCAGACCGCTACAGCTGGAAAGAACCCGCGCGGGTGAATTTCGGCCAAGGCTGGGTGCGACGCGACGCACTGGAACTGTTTGCCGAAGCGGTGCGTCTGTACCAGCCACTGTTGCCTGTGTGTACAGAGGAGGTGAATGGCCCCGCGGCGGATGAGTTGCGCGCCCTGCAGCTTCACCAGAGCACGGTGTGGCTGTGGAATCGCCCGGTCTACGATGCAGCCGCCGGCGGCCACCTGCGTATCGAAATGCGCGCCCTGCCGGCGGGGCCGACCGCGGCCGACATGGTCGCCAACGCCGCCTTCCTGATTGGCATGGCGGAGGGCCTGCAACCGGGCTTGCAGCACTGGCTACCCGCGCTGCCTTTTCCGATTGCGGAACACAATTTCTACCGCGCCGCGCAGGAGGGGCTGTCGGCACGACTGGTCTGGCCGCGGCCGCAACAGACGGTGTGCGAGGAGCAGCCCGCCGCGGCTCTGGTCGCCGCCATGCTGCCGGTGGCGCGACGCGGGCTGGATGCCATCGGCATTGCCGCAGCCGAGTCTGATCGTTACCTCGGTATCATCGAACAGCGCCTGGCCAGCGGGCAAACCGGGGCGCGCTGGCAGCTGTCGCGCCTGGGGCAGGCGCAGGCGGGCGCGCAACGCCCCGATTTCGAGCAGCTGCGCCACATGCTCAATGACTACCGCCTCCGCAGTGACAGCAATACACCCGTGGCGGAGTGGACGCCGTGAGGCGGGTGCGGTTTCTGCGCAATCCACTGGCCACTGAAGTTGGAGCCAGCCTCGAGAACTTTCTGCAGTTTCTCGGTGGGCCCGCAAGCATCTTTCTCGATGGCGTCGATACCAGCCGCACCCGGGTTCTGGTGACCCTGTTGCACGGCAATGAACCCTCCGGATTGATGGCGCTGTTCCGCTGGCTAAAGTCGGGTCGACAGCCCGCGGTCAATTGTGTGTGTATTGTTGGTGCGGTGGAGGCAGCCTCGCGCGCGCCGTTATTCACGCACCGCATGCTACCGGGGGCGCGCGATCTGAATCGCTGCTTCAAGCCGCCCTTCGACGGTGCCGAAGGCCTGCTGGCAGAGGAAATACTGGAAATTCTCCGGGTACATCACCCTGAGGCGGTTGTCGATATGCACAATACCTCCGGCAGTGGCCCCGCATTCGGTGTGTGCACGCACCTCGACCGCGAGCACGACGCGCTGGTCGCGCTGTTTACCGAACGCATGATCGTAACGCGGCTGAATCTCGGTGCGCTGATGGAGATCAGTGAGCACAGTTATCCCACTGTCACCGTCGAAGTGGGCGGACGGCTTGATGATAGCGCGCACGACCTGGCCTGGTCTGGCCTGTGTCGCTACTTTGAGAGTGAACGGGTACTGGCCGGTGACGCACCGGTATGGGATCTGGAGGTGCTCTGCGACCCCGTGCGCCTGCATCTGAATCCTGGCGTGCCACTGGCCTATGGCGAGGCCCCGGACCCCGTAGCGGCGGTGACCCTGCGGCAGGATCTCGAGCACTTCAATTTCGCCACGGTTGGCCCGGAGGAACACCTGGGCTGGGCGCACGGTGAGTTGCGCAGCCTGTTCTGGGCGCAGGACGCCGGGGGGCGTTGTGTGCTTTCCCGACTGCTGCGGGTCGAAGATGGCCGCCTGTATCCTGCCACTCGCATGACGCTGTTCATGATCACCACCAACGCGACTATTGCGCGCAATGATTGCCTGTTCTACACGGCGCCGGTGTAACACGGGCTGTCGCACTCGCGGTACCTGTAGCCTTGACAGACACATCCAGCTACGACGGCCGGATTTGGTGGTTCAGAAGGCTTGCAATTCCTCCGCAATACACTGAGTATATATACAGTACTTGGGTCGAAGCGGTCGGCCCTCATCAACTCCCGCCGTACAGGCACTCAATGACAGGAGCCGTCGATTATGGACGCCAACAAGCAGAAAGCACTGGATGCAGCCCTCAGCCAGATCGAACGCCAGTTCGGCAAGGGCACGGTGATGCGTATGGGCGACACCGAGCGCGTGGCTATCCCCGCCATTTCCACCGGCTCCCTGGGCCTGGATATCGCGCTCGGCATTGGGGGTCTGCCGAAAGGGCGTATTTGTGAAATCTACGGCCCGGAGTCTTCGGGGAAAACCACGCTCACCCTGCAGGTGATCGCAGAATCACAGAAAGCGGGCGGTACGGCGGCATTTATCGATGCGGAACACGCCCTGGATCCCAGCTACGCCGAGAAGCTTGGGGTACGCGTGGACGACCTTATTCTGTCGCAGCCGGATACCGGCGAACAGGCACTGGAGGTCGCCGAAATGCTGGTGCGGTCCGGTGCTGTGGACGTACTGGTAATCGACTCGGTGGCCGCATTGACCCCCAAGGCCGAAATCGAAGGTGAAATGGGCGATTCCCATGTCGGTTTGCAGGCGCGGCTGCTGAGCCAGGCCATGCGCAAACTCACCGGCGCCATCAAGCACAGCAATTGCCTGGTGATCTTCATCAACCAGATTCGCATGAAAATCGGCGTCATGTTCGGCAACCCGGAAACCACGACCGGCGGCAACGCGCTGAAGTTCTATTCCTCGGTGCGCCTGGATATCCGCCGTATTGGCGCAGTGAAGGAGGGCGATGAGGTGGTCGGCAACGAGACCCGCGTCAAGGTGGTGAAAAACAAGGTGTCTCCCCCCTTCAAACAGGCCGAGTTCCAGATTATGTACGGCAAGGGCATTTATCACATGGGCGAGGTGATCGACTGGGGGGTAAAACTCAACCTGGTCGACAAGTCCGGCGCCTGGTATGCCTACAAGGGTGACAAGATCGGCCAGGGTAAAGCCAACGCGGCACGTTTCCTCGAAGAAAACATGGCCATCGCGAACGAAATCGAGGCTGAAATCCGCCGCCAGACCATGGCCGCGGCAACACCGCCGCCCAAGAATGCCGCCGCGGCTGTCGAAGCCGATGAGCCCGACGACGCCTAATTCCCTCGCCCGGGCTCGACGTGCCCGGGCCTCTTTTCAGGTGTCGGGTTCCACTCACCCCCACTCTCGCGTGCCCGACACCTCTTTTATTCTGCATCACTTCGTGTGTGGCACGCGGTATCATGGCGCCCATGTCTGATCGTTCAAATTCACCGCCAACGGTAAACGAGGTACGTGTCGCCGCGATGGACCTTCTGGCGCGACGCGAGCACGCACGCGGTGAGCTGCAAACCAAGCTACAGCGTCGCTTTGCCGATGCCGAGCTGGTAGCGGGTGTGCTGGATGACCTGGCGACGGAAAACCTGCAGAGTGACGCCCGCTATGCAGAGAGTCTGTTACGGCAGCGTTTGGGTCGCGGGTATGGGCCCGTGCGTATTCAACAGGAGATGCGCGAGAGGGGCGTGGACCCCGTGCGTGTCGCCGCTGCGCTGGAAGCGGTTGCACCCGATTGGCGGGAGGCGGCGGAGCAGGTGTTCGCGCGCAAGTTTGACCCTGTACCCGAGAGCCCAGCTGAACCGCTCGATAACCCTGTATCCGGGCAGGCCCGCCGCGCAGAACAACAGCAGCGGCTCAAGGAAAAAGCCCGCCGCATGCGCTTCATGCAGTATCGCGGGTTCCTGCCGGAGCATTTTCGGCATCTGCTTGAGGACTGATTACCCACATGCGCCCCACGACTGACGCTGAGCCCGGCCAGGTACTCGACTGGTCAATTTTACCGCGGCTCTGGCCCTATTTACGCGATCATCGGCGTCGCATCGCGCTGGCGATGCTGTGTTTGCTGTTGGCCAAAGGTGCCATGCTGGTCATCCCCTTCATCATGAAACACATGGTGGATGGACTGAACCTCGAATCCGGTGTGCAGCTTGCCGCGCAGGTTGCCATTGGCCTGGTAGCAGCTTACGGCCTCGCACGTTTCTCCAGCGTTCTCTTTGCGGAATTGCGCGACACGCTGTTCGGGCGGGTCACGGAGCGCGCCATGCGTTCTCTGGGTTTGACGGTGTTCCGCCACGTCCACCAGCTGGACCTCAGTTTTCACCTGGAGCGACGCACCGGCGGGCTCGCTCGGGACATTGAGCGCGGTACCAGCGGTGTCAGTTTTCTGCTGCGCTTTATGGTGTTCAATATCGTGCCCACGCTGTTTGAGATTGCCGTCGTGGTCAGTGTATTCCTGTTCAATTACGGGGCCAGTTATGCTGCGGTGACGTTGGTGTCGGTGATTGCCTATGGCTGGTTTTCCTTTGGCGCAACGGAATGGCGCACCCGCTTTGTACGCGAGATGAACGAAGCCGACTCAGCATCCAATACCCGCGCGGTCGACAGCTTACTCAATTTCGAAACCGTGAAGTATTTCGGCAACGAACGCTTCGAGGCACAGCGCTATGATGAGGATCTGGCACGTTGGGAGCAGGCGCGCCGGCGCAACCGGCTGTCCCTGTTCGGGCTCAACGGTGGCCAGGCACTGATCATCGCGCTGGCGCAAACCAGTATCATTGGCCTGGCGGTCCTTCAGGTGCGCAATGGGCAGCTCACCCTCGGTGATTTCGTGTTGATCAGCCAGTACATGATCCAGCTGTTTTTGCCGCTGGGTTTTCTCGGTTTTGTCTACCGGGAGATGAAAGGCGCCATGGCCAATATCGAGCGTCTGTTCGCCCTGCTGGACGTGCGCCCGGCGCTGGTGGACCGGCCAGACGCGCCCGAGCTTGTGGTCCGGGGTGGGGGCATCCGCTTTGAGCAGGTCGCCTTCCGCTACCAGGCCACGCGCAGCATTCTCGACGCCGTCAGCTTTGAGGTTCCAGCGGGCAAAAAGGTGGCGGTGGTGGGTGCCAGCGGGGCCGGTAAGTCCACCTTGGTGAAGCTGCTGTTTCGTTTCTATGACCCGAGTGCCGGGCGTATCCTGATCGATGGGCAGGACATCGCGGGGGTGACCCGCGAATCGCTGCGCAAGGCCATAGGCATTGTGCCGCAGGATACCGTGTTGTTTAACGATACCCTGCTCGAGAACCTGCGTTACGGAAAACCCGATGCGAGTGACGCAGAGGTCGCTGAGGCTGCCCGCATGGCCCATCTCGACGCTTTTATCGCGCAGCTGCCCGACGGCTGGGAAACCCGCGTGGGTGAACGAGGACTCAAGCTCTCTGGCGGTGAAAAGCAGCGTGTGTCGATTGCGCGCACCATTCTCAAGCGGCCACCGATTCTGGTGTTCGATGAGGCCACATCCAGCCTGGACAGTCGCTCAGAGCAGGCGATTCTGGCAGCACTGCGGGAGATAGCCCTGGACCATACCAGCCTGGTGATCGCCCACCGGCTCTCCACGGTAGTGGACGCCGACAGTATTCTGGTGCTGGACCAAGGCAGAATTGTAGAGCAGGGCAGTCACCGTAAGTTGCTCGCCAGCGGCGGGCGTTACGCCGCGCTCTGGGCTGCGCAACAGGAGCAGCAGGCTGCTCAGTAGGTATAGCTGGACTGCAACCCCAGTGGCAGGCCCAGCGCCCAGTAGCCCAGCAGAAACAGGGTCCACAGAATAATGAAGGTGATGGAGTAGGGCAGCATCAGCGCGGTGACGGTGCCGATGCCTGCGCTGCGTATGTAGCGTTGGCAATACACCACGACCAGGGGGAAATAGGGCATCAGCGGTGTGATGATGTTGGTGGTCGAGTCCCCTATGCGGTAAGCGGCCTGGGTGAGGTCGGGAGAGGCGCCCAGCTTCATCAGCATGGGCACCAGAATGGGCGCCAGCAGCGCCCATTTGGCCGAGGCCGAACCGACGAAAAGGTTGAGAAAGCCCGTTAGCAGGACGATTCCGGAAATGGTCAGGGCGCCGGGCAGGCCCAGTGCCTGCAGCCCTTGCGCCCCTTTCACCGCCAGCAGTATGCCCAGGTTCGAAGCACCGAAGGCATAGATGAACTGCGCAATGAAGAACATGATGACCAGGTAATAGCCCATGGTCTGCATGGTTTTGGTCATACCCTCGATCACGTCCCGGCTGCTCGTCACCGTGCCGGCGCTTATGCCATAAACGATGGCCGGCAGCAGGAACAGCAGAAAGATCAACGGCACGATGGAGGCCATGAGCGGCGCACCGTTCTCGGTCAAGTAGCCGCCGGGTCCGCGCCAGGCTGAATCTTCAGGTACTGCACTCAAGAACAGCAGGATCACAGCGCCGAGCATGCTCCACAGGGCGAGTCGCAGCGCGCGGCGCTCCGTCGCACTGAGCGGCTGCATGCCGGTTTCGTCGGCGACGTGGGCGTCGATGGGCGTGTGGTGGAGGCGCGGCTCAACAAAACGGTCCGTCACCAACCACCCCACCAGCACAATAAGCAGCGAGGATGCGGAGGTGAAAAAGTAGTTGTTCAGCGGGTTGAGGATCACGGCCGGGTCGATGATCTGTGCTGCTGATTGTGAGATACCCTGCAACATCGGGTCGACCGAGGAGGGCACGAAGTTGGCGGAGTACCCTCCGGATACGCCGGCGAATGCCGCGGCAATGCCGGCCAGGGGGTGGCGCCCGGCGGCGTGAAAAATGATGCCGCCCAGCGGTATGACCAGTACATAGCCAGCGTCTGCGGCGGTGTGGCTGACAATGCCCACAACAATGACGATGGGGGTCAGCAGCCAGCGTGCGGTGACGCCGAGCATGGCGCGCAAGGTGGAGTTGATGAATCCGGTGTGTTCCGCGACACCAATACCCAGCATGGCCACGAGCACAACGCCAATGGGGTGAAAGTGGGCAAAGGTGGTGACCATGTCCGACAGGAACTGGGTCATGGCCGTGGCGGAGAACTGGTTTACCACGCGCAGCGCTTCGCCACTGCGCGGATCAACCAGGTCGTATTCGAAACGGGAGAACAGCAGCGACAGTGCCCAGGTCAGGAACAGCAGGGCGATGAACAGCACCGCAGGATCGGGCAAACGGTTGCCCACGCGCTCGATACCGGCGAGCAGCCGCTGGGTGCGTGTGGCGGGGTGAACGGGCTGGTTCATGCGCGTGACGGCTCCGGAAAACTGCAGTGTAATTCGCCCGCCAGCTGGACACAAACCACCTGCCCCTCGCCCGGGCGCCGCGCTCAGTCCAGTGGGTAGGGAGGACGCTGGCCGCTACAGAGGACGTCGGTGACCTGTTCGGTATCCATGTACTCGGTGAGCTTTATCAGCAGGCCCTTGTCGAATTCGAACAGGAAGTGGTAATCGTTGCTGTAGGTCTGGCCGGAGGTGTGCTCGCCCTCGCTGCTGGCCTCGACAGCCACCTTTTCACCTTCTGCCACCATGCCGCGAATGGTGAAACGCAGACCCTGCGGGAATACATCGACAATGCTGGCAATGGCCGCCGTGAGATCGGCGTACTCTGTGGTGCCGGAGATCAGAGTGGCACCCATGGTCTCCACGCTGCCGGTTTTGGCGTAGGCGGCAACGACCGCATCGACATTGCCTGCGCTAAGGTCGTTGAGAAACTGGCGTACACGGGCTTTATTGTCGGTCTCTGTTGTCATGCTCTGCTCTCGTCGGCGCGGCGCCGGATGGCGCTAATGCACCTATCATAGTACTGACGACAACAGGTGCCAGAGCGCCGGTTCAGCATTTCAAGCCAACGCTTGTGTGCGCCGCAAGGCGGGAGTTTCTGGTTTAACTATTCACGAGATACGCGAGCTTCCCAACCACGCTCGCGTACCACGTGGGGCCGACTCAGCGGTTGCGGCCCAGGCGTTCATGGGCGTTTACCCATTCGTTCTGCCGGGTTTCCTTATCGACACGCGTTGCGGCACCCAGCGACAACTCACCCGCCACGACGAGCCCGGCGGCAATTTCCGCCAGTTTGAGGGCCTTGCCCTGGCCGTGGCAATCCATGATCTCCAGGCATTCGCGCTGGGTGGGCAGGTTGGTGCCACCCCCGTAGGTGGCGAGAATCAGGGCTGGGAGGGTAATGGAGAAGAAGTAGTCGCCTTCCCGGGTCACCCGCGTGTACACGCTGCACTGGTTGGATTCGCCGATGTTGGCGATGTCCTGCCCCGTTGCCAGATACAGCGCGGCGAGGCCGTTGGCCGGGTGCGCGGCATTGTTGGAGGAATGCGTGAGGAATGAGGCCACGGTGGTGATGCCCCAACCGTAGTGCATGGCTTCGGGTGTGATACGCAGGTGCGCCTGCATCACATCGCGGGGAATCGTGATCTCGGCAGTGACCCGGCGACCGCGGCCCTTGAGGGAGTTGACCGATGATGTGCGCTTCTCCGTATCGAAGTTGCCAGAGAGCAGGTAATGCCGCATCTGCGGGAAGCGCTCGCGGATCCATTCACAGGCGACAAAGGTCGCCTTGCTGGTCATGTTCTGGCCTGCGGCATCTCCGGTTGTGTAGTCAAAACGCGTGAATACCATGTTGTGGGCAATGTAGTGCTCGATCTCGTTCAGTTTGCCCACCGAGGTTGTGCTTTCGGCAACCGCCTTGATCTCGCTGAAGTTCTCGTCCAGCCAGAGGTTGAAGTCGCGTGCGTCGCGCGCATCGCGGAACACGAAGCAGGGCGCCCGCTGCATGGCCTCGCCGCAGACAGTGGTCTTGACGCCGCCGCTTTCCCGAATGACTTTCATCCCCCGGTTATAGCTGGCCAGCATGGTGCCCTCGACGGTCGCCATGGGCACATAAAACTCGCCCTGGGCGTGCTCTCCGTCAATCAACAGCGGACCGGCCAGGCCAATCGGCACCTGTGCTACGCCAAACAGGTTTTCGATGTTGCCGGACATGGCCTCCGGGTCGAAAGAAAACTGGCGTGTGTGATGCAGGCGGGCTGGCGTTTGTTCTTCAATAAAGGCCTGACGTTCGGCGATGATGTCAGCGCTGTAGTCGTTCTCGTTGGAGCGCGGGATCTTGCTGTTGCTCATGGCGGTGTCCTCGGTAAAAGCCGCCAGAGTAGAAAAAAGGGGGTGGCGGCGCAAGCAACGGCTGCGCCCCTGCTTCGCGCCCCGGGCCGATCAGCCCGTGCGGCGTTGCAGGTGTTCGTCGATGACCTGCAGGAAATCCTTGCCGTATTTCTCGCGCTTGCGCTCACCCACACCGCTCAATGCGCCGAAAGCGGCCACGGTGCGCGGCAGTTCGGCACACATTTCCTGCAGGGTGCGGTCGTGGAAAATGATATAGGGCGGAATACCCTGGGTTTCTGCAAGGGCGCGCCGGCACTCGCGCAACGCTTCCCAGAGCTCGGTGTCAATGTCGTCCGGTAGCCGCTGGCGCGTCTGCTGGCGAGTGGCGGGCCGGGCGAGGTCGCGGCGTAATTCCAGCGTTTCCTCCCCGCGCAGCAGGGGACGGCAGTGATCCTCCAGGCGCAGCGCGCCGAAATGATCCAGGTCAGCGCGCAGGTAGCCACGCGCGACCAGTTGCCTGAACACCGAGCGCCACTGGTGGTTGTCCAGTGCCTTGCCGATGCCGAAGGTGGGCAGCGTGTGGTGGTCGTACTGGAAAATACGGTCGTTCTCGGCGCCGCGCAGCACATCGATGAGGTGGTTGACGCCAAAGCGCTGGCCGGTGCGGTAGACAGCGCTCAGCGCCATGCGTGCCACTTCGGTACCGTCCCAGGTGGGTACCGGTTCCAGGCAGGTATCGCAGTTGCCGCAGGCCTGCGGCAGTGTGTCGCCAAAGTAGCGCAGCAGCGCCTGGCGCCGACAGGTGGTGATTTCACACAACCCGAGCATCGCATTCAGGCGCTGCTGCTCGGCGCGCTTGTGTGCCTCACTGCCCTCGGACTGCCCCATCATCTGGCGCAGTTTCAACACGTCCTGCAGCCCGTATACCATCCACGCATCCGCGGGCAGCCCGTCACGGCCCGCACGCCCCGTCTCCTGGTAGTAGGCTTCTATGGTCTTGGGCAGGTCGAGGTGGGCCACGAAACGCACGTCGGGTTTGTCGATGCCCATGCCAAAGGCTATGGTGGCCACCATGATCACGCCGTCCTCGCGCAGGAAGCGCGCCTGATGGTTGCTGCGCAGGGCCGCCGGCAGGCCGGCGTGATAGGGCAGTGCCGTGTAACCCGCCTGCTGCAACGCGAGGGCAGTCTCCTCTACCTTGTTGCGGGACAGACAGTACACAATACCGGCATCCCGCGGGTGCTCAGATTTCAGGAAGCGCAGCAGTTGCTGCTTGGGGCTCTGCTTGAGTGCAATGCGGTAGCGGATATTGGGGCGGTCGAAGCCGGCGATGTAATGTTCTGCGCCGGCAAGGTCCAGACGGGCGATGATTTCCTCTCGCGTGCGCGCGTCGGCGGTGGCAGTGAGCGCAATGCGAGGCACCTGTGGAAAGCGCTCGTGCAGCAGGCTGAGCTGCAGGTAATCGGCGCGGAAATCATGACCCCACTGGGATACGCAGTGTGCTTCATCAATGGCGAACAGGGCGACACGGGCCTGCTCCAACAGTCGCAGCATACGCCCCTGGACAAGGCGTTCGGGGGCGATGTACAGCATGTCCAGCTCGCCGCGCAACAGCGCTGATTCAACCGCGGCGGCATCCTCCGGAGCCAGCGTGGAATTGAGGTATGCGGCGCGTACACCCAGTTCGCGCAGTGCGTTGACCTGGTCCTGCATGAGCGCGATGAGGGGAGAGAGGACGATGCCGCAGCCCTCGCGCACCAGGGAGGGTACCTGGTAACACAGCGACTTGCCGCCGCCCGTGGGCATGAGCACCAGCGCATCGCCTCCGTCCACCACCTGCTGCACAATGCGCTCCTGCAGGGGTCGGAAAGCGGGGTAGCCGAATACGGACTGTAAAACAGAGAGGGAAGCGATCATAGCGGCGCAGTATACCGCAAGTGAACCCGCAGGCCGGTGATCCAATCAGCCCAACAGGGCCTGCCGCAGTTCCTCACGCAAATCCCGGGGGTCGATGATGCGGTCAAAAGCCATGCTGTCGGCGCCTGCCCAGGCGCCAGTCTGCCGTTCCTGCAGCGCGGCGGCATCTGTGGCGCTGGCCCCGGTCGCCGCCGCGGCACCGAGTGCCGGCACGCCGCCGAGACTGACGCCGGGGAGGGCGAGGCTGACCGTTTGCCGGTCCCAGGGGTTCATGCCCATCACCGAGCTGCCAAAACCGAAAGCCTTGCGCAGCGTGACCACGACCTTGCGCCCGCGATAGTGTCGCTGGGCACGGAACATGTTGCCCGCCGCGCGCAGGACGCCTGAGCGCTCTGCCGCCGGGCCGGGCATGACGCCAGGATTGTCTACCAGTGCCACCAGTGGCAGGTGGAAGCGGTGGGCCAGCTCAATAAAGTGGCAGGCTTTCTCCGCTGCCTGCCGGGTGATGGCGCCGGCCTCGACCGCCGGTTGGTTAGCCACGATCAGGCAGCGCTGGCCCCCGATGCGGGCGAAGGCCGTGATGAGTGTGCGGCCATAGTCGGCTTGCACCTCCAGCAGGCTGCCGTTGTCCACCACCTCACCCAGAACCTTGCGCATGTCGTAAGGGCGTGACACGTCTGGCGGGATGATATCCAGCAATGTCTCGTTGCGGTGTGCAGGCCTGGCGTTCGCGTCTGTGTCGGCAGGCGCGTTGTCGCAGACATAGGCGAGAAACCGGCGCGCACTCTCGAAGCACTGGCGCTCGGAGTCACAGCTCAGGTGCGCCACACCGCTCTCCCGGGTGTGCAACTGTGCGGAACCGAGCTCGGCCGCGGTTGTATCAATGCCCATGGCGGCCTTGACCAGGGGTGGGCCGGCACTGAACAGGGCGCTGTCGCGGTGCATGATGATGATATCGGCGAACATCGCGGCCAGGGCGCCGTGTCCGGCCGACATGCCGAGCACCACCGCAACCACCGGTACGCGGCCTTGAATATCCGCCAGCAGCTGCAGGTCGCCGGGCGCGTGTGGGTAGCGTTCCGCCTGGTTACTGGCGCGTTCTCCCGCGCCATCGAGCAGCAGTAGCAGCGGGCGTTTTGTTTCCAGGGCAAGACGCACCAGGCGCGCGCGCTTGGCGGCGTTGGGATGCCCAATCGAGCCTCCCTGCACGGTGAAGTCCTCAACCAGCAGCACAACGCTGCGACCGTCCAGGCGCGCCACGCCTCCCACCAGCCCGTCGGCCGCAACAGCGGGCTGCCCCTGCGGGTGATGGCCGCCGGCGAGAAGGCCGTATTCGCGGAAAGAGCCCTCGTCCACCAGCGCCGCGATGCGTTCGCGTGCCGTGAGTCGACCGCGTGCATGCTGGCGTGCAATGCGCTCGTCGCCGCCCATGGCGGCGGCAGTTGCGGCGCGCTCCTGGAGCGCGGAAAGAAGGGGTGCCCAGTCCTGCCGGTGTTTGCTCATGCCCTGTTACCGTCGTTGTTCGCTGCTCGCGCAAACATACGCAAGCGAGGACGCCCTCGCAATGGCAGATGGACCGGCCTGGTTCTCAGGGCAGTGCAGGCTTCCGGTTAGATGTGGCTCGCTGCCGCGGGCGCCGGCAGGTTGAAAGCGCTCCAGTCCGGTTCCGCCATGCAGTCGACGAAGCGCTGGAAATTCCACGGCCAGCTGGAGGGGATGCCCTGCGCGTCCAGATACCAGCTCACACAGCCTCCGCGGTACCACACGGTTTGCTTGGCCGCTTCCACGCGTTCTTCTTCAAATGTTTCCATGGCATCCATACTGGGCTCGATGGCATCGCACTCACCGGCGTCCAGGCGCGCCATCAGGCGCTCGATATAGCCCCACTGGTGTTCGGCGATGTCGATCAACGAGAAGTTGCCCACCGGGCCGTTGGGGCCGTTCAGCATGAACAGGTTGGGGAACTCCGGCACCGTGACGGGGAGGTAGGGCTTGGGCCGCTCTCGCCAGAATTAACTGAGTTGCACGCCATCGCGGCCAGTGATGGACATGGGGCGCATGAAAGCATCGGCGTGGAAACCGGTGGCGTAGACAATGACATCCAGTTCATGCAGCTCGCCATCCACGGTGCGGATGCCGTTGGCTTCGATCGCCTGGATACCATTGCTCACCAAGCGGGCCTGCGGATGTTGTATGGCCTG
>CAXIDF010000024.1:0-53610 GCA_964022665.1 uncultured Halieaceae bacterium | reverse complement strand
TGGGAGTCGCTGTTTGCTGCTCCTTGCCATGGGTATTGCAGAAACGATGCCAACTCTGTAATTCCAGCCAAAATAATTTTCAAGCCATTGTAAATTAACGATATATTTTATTTCGCAAGGTTTTGGAGGCAGGCCGCCGACGCCGTGAACAGCGCAGGATGTTTCTTTGAAGACCACTTTTTTTAAATTGTCGGGTGCCAGAGAACTTTCAACCAACCCGTCTGTTGAGCCCGATGCCTGGATCGAGCCCAGGCGCATTTGGGCCGGCGTTTCAGGGCCGTAGCTTTAGGTCAGGCAACTCGTCGCAGACGGCAGGTGACAGGCGCCGCGCCTGGCAACCATGGAGAGAGCCCGTGGCTTGGTGGCCTGGGGGCCTGGGGGCCTGGGGGAGAAATAACCTGGTCTACACAATCAGGAACCGCGGGCATAAAAAAACCCGCCACAGGGCGGGTTGGGCTTTGCACTGGCGCCTCAGGAGCGCAGGAAGCTGATGAAGTTGTTGTGCTGAGTATCAAACGACGTGCCGCGTGAGGCCCAGGAAGACTGCAGCGATGACACAAAGGGGTTGTAGTAGTAGCTGTAGGCAGGCTGATAGAGCCAGTACCAACCACCGTTCACAGTGGCGAGTTCTTCGTTGCTCAGCGCGCAGTTGTCGTTCAGGTCGTTTACAGTGATTGTGCTCATGATGTATCTCCTCGGGTGTCTGTTTGGTTGGGAGTCGCTGTTTGCTGCTCCTTGCCATGGGTATTGCAGAAACGATGCCAACTTTTCAGATACCGCCAAGAAAATTTATAACCCATTGTTTTTAAATATAAATAAAATCAGACAAGGCCCGGAGCCAATTTTTCAAGGGACCGAGCCCGCAAACGCCTGTTGCCAATAACACAACACTTTTTAATTATGTTGCTGAAATGACCACTTTTCTGACACCCAGCCCACGCTAGATCACTGAACAAGCTGCTTGCGCAGATATCCGTCAATCCTTGCTGCCTTCCAGGTTTGCCTTCAAATCCGCAAACGGCCGGTGAGTGGCCGCTTTGCCCTTGCTTGCCTGGCTGCTGCCGTAGCGCACGTACGCCTCGAACTTGCTGTGCTCTTCGTCATGACAATAGAGACAAAGCAGCTCCCAGTTGCTGCCGTCACCCGGGTTATTGTCGTGATTGTGGTCGACGTGATGCACGGTGAGTTCCGACAGGTTTCTGCGATCGAACTCCCTGGCGCAGCGGCCACAGATCCAGGGGAACAGCTTTAACGCACGTTCGCGGTAGCCCGACTCGCGCTTGGCGTTGTACTCCAGCTGCTCGGCGCGCACCTGTTCAAACGTTTTTGCAGGCGACATGTTCACGCTCCCCCGGTTCCAGTGGCAATGCAGTGTAATTCCGCAGGCCCGGCGCGGCGGGGCATTCCTGCTGCCGGGTCACGGTCGGTTCACCCGTCCTCGCGCCGCGCCGCGGCGCTGCGGTCGCGCACGGCCTTGAACTCGGACGCGGGACGCCATTCCGGCCAGCGGCGCGCGTTGCCGAGGTCTTCCACCATCCGGCGAAACAGCTCGATATCCTGCACCGCTCCGCTCAGGTCCCAGTCGGGCGACCAGGCATCACAGGGCTTGTGATAGCAGTTGCCCACGTAGTCGGCGATCCACTGGTTGCCCGCGGCACGACCGCCCTCCACCAGGTCGGCGCCACCGGCAATGCCCATCAGCAGGAGCACAGGTACTCCGGCGCGCGCCAGGGAAAAATGGTCAGCGCGGTAGAACAGGCCGTTTTCGGGCAGGTTCTCGGGCGTCACGTAACGCCCCTGCGCTGCGGCAACCCGCGCCAGATCGTCCTCGAGACTGCTCTGTCCTTCACCGACGAGAATCACATCCCGCGCGGCGCCGGCTGTCTGCAGAATGTCCAGCGTGAAGTTGGCTACCGTAGTCTCCAGGGGATAGACCGGGTCCACAGCGTAGGCCCTGGATCCCACCAGGCCGGACTCCTCCGCAGTCCACAGTGCGAACACCACGCTGCGCTCCAGCGGCGGGCCCGCCTGCAGCACGCGGGCGATCTCCAGCACACCCGCCGTGCCCAGGGCATCGTCGTTGGCGCCCGCGCGCACGGTTCTCCCCTGCGCGTCCGGTGGCCCCTCACCGTAGGCGTCCCAGTGTGCCGACACCATCAGCACCTCATCAGGCCGGGCGGAACCCGGCAACAGGCCCAGCACGTTGCGGCTGTCGAAGCGGGTCACGGTGACGTCCGAGTGCACCCGGAATTGCACCCCGTCGAGTTCGAACGCGGAAAAATCCGGTTGCCGCGCCGCCCTGCGCAGTGTCGCAAGGTCATGTCCGGCCATGGCCAGCAGCTCTGTGGCAGCGCCTTCATGCAGCCAACCCTGTAACGCGATCGGGGCGGGTCCAGCTGCGTTCCTGGCCAGCGCCACGCGCTCCCCGGCACCGGCCGCGGCCACGCTCCAGTCGTAACCCGCCGCTTCGGTTTCGTGGATCACCAGTGCGCCCAAGGCACCGCGCCGCGCGGCCTCCTCGTACTTGTAGGCCCAGCGGCCGTAGTAGGTCATGCGGCGATTGCCAAAGCGCCCGGCAACGGGCTCACCGGGTTCGGCAGCGAAGTCGGGGTCGTTCACCAGGTACACGGCAATCTTGCCCGTCAGGTCGATGTCACCGTAGTCGTCCCAGTCTCGTTCGGGGGCCGTTACGCCAAAACCGACGAACACCAGCGGCACGTCCTCGCCGTGGATGTGCTCCGTTGCACGCACGGTGCTAACCTCTATATTCTCACCTTGCACCAGCTTTATCTGGCCTTGCGGATAAGTGAACGCCAACTGCGGTGACTCGAGGAGGGTGCGCATCATGGGCACGGCCTGTGTCCACTGCCCATCCGGCCCGCCCGGCTGGATGCCGATGGCCTGAAACTGCTCAATGAGATAGGCGATGGTTTTATCCTCGCCCGGCGTGCCCGGCGCGCGCCCCTCGAAGGCGTCTGACGCCAGCACCTTGACCATGGCCTCCAGGCGCGCGGGATCGATGCCCGACTCAGAAACGGAAACCTTGCTCGTGGAACAGGCTCCCACCACAACAGCGATGGCAGTGGCAAAAAGGAAACGTCTCAACATCAGCGGGCTCCTGCAACGCGTTCACTCAACCGGTGGGAATTCCTCACCGAGGCCGGATGCGACCATCCTAACAGCACGAGGGGGACTGTGAAGCCCCATGTTCCACAGGACAGCTGCACTTGATCTACGCGCTCGATCAACGATACTTGGGATCGTCACTTTGACGTCCCGACGATCAGGTACGGAAAACACCAAGGCAAAAAACATGGATCGAACGATGTCCCAAGCGCTCAACCCGGCGGAGGCAAACCGCGCACTGATCGCACACTATTTCGCCGTGATCCAGGGCCTCGCAGGTGATCGCGATCTCGCAGACTTCTTCACTGACGACGTCACCTGGCAGGTACCGCGCAGCAACCCCCACATCACCCCCAATCCGCGCGTGGGCCATGCTGCCGTTATGGACCTGCTGCACAGCGGCGTGGGGGTTTACGAAGCCGGGAGCATGGTAATTACTCTCCAGCCGCTGATCCCTGACCAGAGCAGTGTGGTCGCCCAATTCTCCATGCAGGCTCGCCTGGCGAACGGCAGCCCCTACCGCAACGACTATTGCATGGTCTTCACCCTGCGCGAGGGTCGCATCTGCAGCGTAATCGAATACCTCGATACATTGGCGCAGGACGAGCAGGGCACCTGGGACGCACTGACGACGGGCGCGGTATAACCGGCCTGCCCAGCCGCGCTGACCAGTCCGCGGGAGGGCAGGGCTTTCCGAACAGACTCGCCGCCTTGCCCATGTACTGAATCGTTTCCGCACGGGCCCCACTCGCCGTAATGATCGGCAAACTCGGGCATACCTGCCGCTCTCATTCGGGCGGAATCTGCATACTATTCTCTCGCGAACGGGTGCGGGGATGCTATGTTTACTCCCATGTTCCCGCGCCCCGGAGATGCACATGCCCCATGCTGTCCTCAGAAGCCTGGCCTGCGTTGTCGGCCTGTTCGTCAGCCTGCACGCTGCTGCCAACCCGGAGGCACTGCAGGGCTGGGAGGCGTGGATACTGGAGAAGCACCCGGCACACAACTGCCCCTGGGTGCTCACAGACACCCCGGAGCGGGCCTGTATCTGGCCCGGCAGGCTCACACTCGATGTGCAGTCTCAAGGGCTGCGCTTCAACTACGAAGTGGACGTGTTCCAGGACGATGCCCCAGTACCTCTACCCGGCGGCCCGGGTATCTGGCCGCTGAACGTCACCGTAAACGGGGCACGGGCGGCAGTGCTCGACCAGGCCGGGCAACCGCAGGCGCTGCTGGCGCGCGGCAAGCACCGGATCAGCGGCCAGTTCCGCTGGCAGCGACGTCCTGCGAGCCTCCCGGTGCCAGACTCGATTGCCCTGGTCAGCGTCACTGAAGATAGCCAGGCTGCAACGGCGGAGCGTCGCGGCAAGCAGGTACTGCTGAACCGCGACAGCACAACAGCCGCGGTGAAAAAAAGCAACTCACTGGACATCGAGGTGTTTCGCAAGCTGACAGACGGGGTACCGATGACCCTGGAAACACGCGTGGTGATGACAGTCAGCGGCGAACCGCGAGAAGTACAGACGGGCCAACTCGCCTGGCCGGGCACGGCGCTGATGCGCATTGATTCCCCGCTGCCCGCCCGCGTGGAGAATAACGGCGACCTGCGCGTGCAGCTCACCGCGGGGCGACACACCATCACCACGCTGTCGCGCTTCCTGCGGCCTGTGGAGCAGCTTGCCGCCACACAGCACGGTGCGCCCTGGCCGGTCGTGGAGTACCTCAGTTTTGCCGCCGACAGCAACCTGCGACAGCTGAAACTCTCCGGTACAACCGGCATCGACACGTCACAGGCACCGATTCCGGAGGACTGGAAAAATCTCCCGGCCTGGCGCCTCGGCGCTGGTGACACACTGCAACTGACCACGGAATACCGTGGCGACCAGTCTCCCGCCAGTAACAGCCTCGCGGTGAACAGAAACCTGTGGCTGGACTTCGACGGCACCGCCCTCACCGGTGTGGAACAGGTGACCGGGGCCATGCGCAGGGACTGGCGGCTGAACGCGCAGACCGACACACAACTCGGCAGTGCCAGCGTATCCGGCCAGCCGGTACTGGTCACGCGCCATGCGGACACGGAGGGAGTGGAAATCCGCAGCCCGGACATCGCGCTGGAAGCAGTCACCCGTATTGCATCACCCACAGATTTTTCGGCAACCGGCTGGCAAAGCCGCGCCGACACCTTCGACGCAACACTGCACATCCCGCCCGGCTGGCGCGTCCTGCACGCGAGCGGCGTGGAAGGCGTGCAGGGCACCTGGTTGAGTGCCTGGGACCTCTGGGATATCTTCCTGCTGCTGGTGATGGTGGCCGCCACACGCAAACTCCTCGGTGTGAGGGCCGCGGCGCTGGCCAGCATCGCCCTGCTGGCCGGCTACCATGAGCCGGGCATGCCCACTGCGCTGCTGGCAACCCTGCTGCTGCTATTACCCCTTGCCGCGGTTGCCCGCGGTCGCATGCGGCGCAGCATCGCCGTTGCAGCCACCTTCACCGGCATCGCGGCAGCGCTGGCGCTGGTGGCGTTCTCCATCAGCAACTTCCGCCTGGCCATCTATCCCTCACTGGAGCGCAGCGCGGTGGGTGTCTATGACTACAGCAACGATTTTCAGGCGAGGGAAGTCGCCGCCGTTGCGGACAGTGTGCAGTCCAGCGCCGAAGCCCTCGCACAACGATCCTCCGTCGCAGGCAAAGCACTCGGCGCTGCCGCGCCTCCAGCGCCCACCCAGAACGCCTACCTTCTGGCGGATACCGACCGTGTACAAACCGGGCCTGGGGCACCCAACTGGCTATGGAAAACCGTACAGCTGCGCTCCGGCAGTCCGGTGCCGGTGGGTGCCCGACTCTCAGTCATGTACAGCCCCCCGTGGTTGACGCGGTTGTGGCAGGTGTTGGGGGTTCTGCTCACCCTTGGCTATGCCGGGTTGCTGATGCTCGCGCTGCTGCACAAACTGCGCTCGCCACCGACCGAAGACGCGGGCACTCACGGCAGCGGTACCGCCACTGTGGCATCCCTTGCCCTGGCGGTGGGCCTGTTGCTCCACATCCTGCCAACACCTGCCGTGGCGCAGGCCTTCCCGCCAGCCGCGTTGCTGCAGGAACTGGAACAGCGTTTGTTGCAGCCGCCGGCCTGCACGCCGCACTGCGTCGCCCTCGACGAAGGCGTCATCGCCACCGAACGCAACGCCCTCACCATCGGCTTCAGCGCCTATGCGGCCGCCGATATGCTGCTGCAGCTGCCCACACCCCGCGAGGGCTGGCAGGTGACGACACTGCAGGTGAACGGTACCGATGCCAGCGCTCGCCTGCACGACGGGTTCCTGTCTGTGCGGCTGCCCCGGGGCCACCACATCGTCAGCCTGGGTGGACCACTGCAGGGAGACACGGCCAGCGTTAGCCTGCCCGTGGCGATCCACAACCTGAGCACCCGCGGCAGCGAATGGCAGCTGAGTGGCCTCGTAGACGGCCGTGTGCCCTCGGGCACGCTATCCCTGCGCGCCCTGTCCGCCGCCCGGGCAGAGGCCGGCAAGCGCATCAAGCCCGACCCCATTGCAGCCTTCTTCGCCGTGCACCGCGAATTCCACATCGGCCTGCAGTGGCGGGTCGTGACCCGGGTCACGCGGCTGGCACCGGCCGCGGGGCCGGTGGCCGTGGAGGTTCCCCTGCTGGACCTGGAGCGCCCCCTGTCCAGCGCGGTGAATTTCTCCGACGGCAAGGCTCAGTTGCAGTTCAGCGAGCGCCAGCAGCAGGTCAGCTGGGAGTCCAGCATCAACCCGGTGAGTGAGCTCCAGCTGCAGGCCGCGAGCGGAGATCACTATGTCGAGACCTGGCGCCTGCGCCCCTCCGCGCTGTGGCGATTGCATCATGAGGGCCTGCCGCCAACCCGCCCACTCGGCGGCGCCGACAGCCTGCAGCCGTTGTGGAAACCCTGGCCAGGGGAATCGCTGTTGCTGACGTTCGAGCGCCCGGAGGGCGTTGCCGGCCCCACGCATACCGTCGAGGCGGTGACGCTGTCCTTCCAGGCGGGCACGGCGGTTCGCCAGAGCCAGCTCGCCCTGGACATCAAGGCCAGCATGGGGCAAGACTACGACCTGACGCTGCCCTCCGGCAGCCGTGTTACGGCTCTGAGTCGCAACGGCCGCGAGCTGAACCTACCCGAGAGCAATATCGTCACCGTGGCCCTGCAGCCCGGTCGCCAGCACATCAACCTGGCCTTCGAGCAGGACGGTGGCAGCGGCTGGTGGAGTGAGACGCCCCAGGTGGTGTTACCCAGGGGCGCCAGCAACATTTCCCTTGCCTACACCCTGCCCGAGGACCGCTGGCCGCTGTACCTGAGCGGGCCGGCAATCGGGCCCGCCATGCTGTACTGGGGCGTATTCTGTGTCATCGTACTCGGCGCCTTGCTGTTGCACTGGCTGAACCGGCGTATCCAGGCCGGCATTCCCGTGGGTTTGACCGGTTGGCTGCTGCTCGGTATCGGGCTTTCCACGGTCAACAGCTACGGGGTACTGGTGGTCGCCGGTTTCCTGTTCCTGCTGGCACTGCGGCAGCGTATGGATCCCGCCGGCATGAGCCGACTGACGTTCAACCTGATGCAGGTGGCACTGGGCATTGGTGCATTCATCACGCTCGCCACCCTGGTCTCGGCAATCCCACTGGGCCTGCTGTCCAGCCCGAACATGCTGGTCACCGGCAATAACAGCTGGTCGCACGTCTACAACTTCTTCCAGGACCGGGCGGGCGCGGACAGCTTCCCCACGGCCACCGTGATCAGTGTCAATCTGATGGTCTATCGCGCTGTGATGCTCATCTGGGCGCTCTGGCTGGCCAACCGGTTACTGCGCTGGGTGGCCTGGGGCTGGCAGGCCTATGGCAGGAACGGTGTGTGGGTGGGAAAATCGTGACAAGCGAGCAAACTACCGGGCCTGCAGCAACCCCGGCAGGCCCGAGTCGCGCTGTACCCGCTGCTCTACGCCGGCACACCACACCGCCTGGCTCCCGACCACCTCCAGCGCCTCGCGAGCGCGGGTGATGGCGGTGTACAGCAGCTCCCGGGTGAGCCCGGCGCGGGCCTGCTCAGGGAGCAGCAGGGCCACGCGCTGGAACTCGGACCCCTGGGTTTTGTGAATCGTCATGGCGTACACCACCTCGTGCTCGGGGAGCCGCCCGGGCGCCATGGGGCGGAAGCCGCCCGCTGAGGGAAACCAGGCCATCAACTGGCCCGCATCATCCGGCCAGAGCAGGCCGATGTCACCGTTGTAGAGGCCAAGGTCGTGGTGATTGCGGGTGATCATGATGGGTTTGCCCCGGTAGTGCACCAGCCCCGCAGGGTTCATCCGCGCCAGCGCCAGGCGGTTGATGGCTTCGACGCCACGCGGGCCACCCCGGGTCGGGCACAGAATGCGAAACCCCTGCAGGTGCAGGAATGCCTGCTCCAGACTATCGGCCCTGGCAATGGGCTGGTAGTGCAGATCCAGCCAGCGTGTCACCGCTGCCCCGCTGCCCGCGTCGTCCAGCCGGGCCAGTGTGTCGCCCGCGGTATTCAGGGTCTGCAGGCTCGCCGCGCTGTCGCCTGCCAGCACCTGCCGCGCCAGTTGGGCGATGCCGCCGCTGCCATCGAAGCGTCGGCTCTGGCGCAGCACCGTGAGGTAATCCGCCTCGCCGGACCCCGCCTCTGCTGCCTCCAGCCTCACGCCCAGCGCGGCAAGCCCGGCCAACCGCGCGGCGCTGTAGCCTCTGCCGGCACCGGCGGCGAGGTCCGCGAGCACCGATCCGGCGGCCACTGAGGGCAACTGGTCGGGATCGCCCAGGAGAATCACACGACAGTGCGCCGGCAGCGCCTCAAACAGGCGAGTCATCAGGGGCAGGTCGACCATGGAGGCTTCGTCCACCACCAGGATATCCAGCCGCAGCGGGTTGTCTGCGCGGTGCCGGAAACCGGGGCCATGTGACAGCACCCCGAGCAGACGGTGCAGCGTGATACCGGTATCCGGTATGGCATCGAGCACCTCGGACGGCAACAGCCCCTGGAGGTCCGACCGGGCCGCCGCTATCGACTCGGCCAGCCGCTGGGCGGCCTTGCCGGTGGGCGCCGCCATGCCAATCGCCAGCGGCGCGCTACGCCCGGGCGCCAGACAGGCAATCAGGCAGGCCAGCAGGCGGGTGACGGTGTAGGTCTTGCCCGTGCCGGGGCCGCCGGCCACCACGCTGAACGACTGCAGCAGGGCGTTTGCCGCCGCCACTTTCTGCCAGTCGGGCGGCTCGCCCGCGGCGCGCTCGGGGAACAGCGTGTTCAGCACCACGCGCGCCTGCGCCGGATCGGCCACCGGGGCGGGCGCCAGGCGCGGACGCAGTGCCGCCGCCAGGCGTTGCTCGAACTGCCAATAGCGCCGCAGGTAGAGTCGCGGCCCATCGAGCACCAGCGGCGTCGCGCTGGCCGCATCCAACGGCAACGCCGACAGCCTGTGTTGCCAGTCATCAAGCGTGGGCAAGGCACCCGCCCCCAACGCGCCCGCGACGCCGCGGCCGGCCCAGTCAGGCAGGTACAGGCAGCTGTGCCCCTCCTGCAGCGCCTCACTGACAGCCATCACCGTAAAGCGCAACCAGTCGTCGTCACAGCGATACCAACGACACAGGGCCTGTGCCAGGGCGCGGTCCAGTGCAGGAGCGTCGGTCGACAGCGTCATCCGCCAGCCTCCTGCGCGCGAAAGAAGCCATCCAGCGCATGGAGACCATCGATATCCACATCGCGGTGGTAAACCCCTGTACCCCCCCGCGGGTGCAGGCCGCGCAGGTAAAGGTAGTGCACACCCCCCAGATGCCGGGCGGGGTCGTAGTCCGCGAGCCGCGTACGCAGGTAGCGGTGCAGTGCCAGCGTATAGAGCAGGTACTGCAGATCGTAGACGTTTTGCTGTACGTCGGCGGTGAGGGCATCGGTGTGGTAATCGCCCAGACGATTGCCGAGGTAGGTCGACTTGTAGTCCACCACGTAGTAGCGCCCCTGCCACTGGTACACCAGGTCGATATAGCCGTGCATCATGCCCTTCAGCCGTACCGGAGCCGGCAGCGGTGCCTCGGCGCCGCGCCGATGGCGCACAAGCAGGCGACCGAGCGCCTCGGGATCCGCGCTACCCTGCATGGGAAAATAGAATTCCACCTCGCGCAGGGTCTGCTGCGGCGCCAGGTCCCCCAGGCGCGCGCCACTGGGCAAGGGCGTCGCCAGCTGCTGCGCCACCCAGTCCGCCAGCGCCGCGCGCCAGCCGGGATGATCCAGCAGCAGGTTGGGATAGCGGCGCTGCGCCTGGTCCAGCGCGCGCTCCAGGTCCGGGCGCTGGAAATCCAGGTTCTCCAGCAGATCGTGCAGCAGGTTGCCCGCCTCGGCGCCGCGGCGCAGCGCGAAACGCAGTGCCCCTGGGGAGTCGGGACCAGGCTCGGCGAGCGTGGCGACCTCGCTGTCCCTGTCCGGTGTCGACAGACCGCCGTGGCGCACGTTGCGGGTCAGTGCGGAAAAGGATGACAGCCACCAGTCGCGCTCAATGCGCCCGGTGAACACAGCCGCTGCCGGAGTGATGTCTGCTGCGGCAGCGGTGGCAGGGGCCGTTGCCGTATCCTGTGCTTCCAGCTGCAGCACGGCGCAGTCGCCGGCATCGGCCATGGCGCGCACCTGCTGCTCGAGGGCGTCCCAGCGGGTGACTTTCAGACAACGCGCCAGCGGCGAAGCCTGCAGGCTGGTAAAGGCTGCTGCCATCAGGTAGACGCGGCGCGCAGCGCGTGTCGCTCCCACATACAGCAGGCGCACATCCTCCGCAGCCTGCTCCTCGCGATACCATGCCAACTCGTCATCGGATGGTTCGAGGGCGTGCCGGGCACTGAAGTCATCGCGCCGGTGGTAGCGCACAATACCGGGGCGCTGGCGGGCCGGATCCCGGCCGTAACTGATAAACGGCAGGAACACCACGGGATACTCCAACCCTTTGGCCCCGTGCAGCGTTACCAGACGGATCAGCCTGCCGTCACTCTCCAGGCGCAGCTGCTGTGTTTCCGTACCGGAACTGCCCTCGGCTTCCCGGCGGGCGTTGGCGAACCAGTGCAGCAGGGCCTCGGGCTGACGATGGTGCTGGCTGGCCGCCTGCAGCAGCTCCAGCAGGTGCAGACTGTTGGTGAGTGTTCGCTCATGGCTGCCAGGCAGCGGCTGCAGGTGTTTCTGATAAAGGCCCAGCGCCATTTTCATGAAGCCCTGGGCAAACCACTGCTGGCGCAGTGCTGCGACATCGGCGCAGGCCGCGGCCCAGCGGTGCTCGTCCTGACGCAGGGCATACAGGGCCGGGGTATCATAGCCCAGCCACGGCGTGGCCAGCGCTGCCACCAGCAGCCGGTCATCCTCCATGTGCAGGATACCGAGCAGCGCCTGCTGCAGGCTGGCCGCCTCATCGCTGTTGAAAACATTGTCCGAGGCGCTCAGGTAAACCGCATCCAGGCCCAGCGCGCGCAGCGCCCGCTGCATCTCGGCGGCCTCGAAACGGTCGCGTACCAGAATGGCGATGTCCGCCGGCGACAGGGCCTCGCCCTCCAGGCAGGCCTCGCGCAACAGACGCGCGATCTCTTGCGCAGCCCAACGCGCCAGATGCTGCTGGCCGGCCCGGGTGTAGCCCGTGCCGCGTTTGTCCGCGCCCGGCAGTGTCGGGTCATGGGGCAACAGACACCACTGGAAATCGGCGCGCGGAACCGGGTCTTCAAGGCCCGCGAGATCGGTGCGCCCTGCCTGCACAGGGTGGTAGTCGATACCGAAGCCAAAGACATCGCTGCCCGCGGCGGCGGACAATTCGGCGCCGTAAAAGAGCCGGTTGTAACCGCGGATCACGCCCTGGCTGGAGCGGTAGTTGGTGTCCATCACCCACTGCGTGTCGGCGTCATCACGGGCCTGCAGGTAGGCAAACACATCACCACCACGAAATCCGTAAATGGCCTGCTTGGGGTCACCGATCATGCACAGCAATGGCGGTGAAGGGGCCGCCGCAGCGTAAATGGCGTCGAGCACGTCGTACTGCTCCGGGTCGGTATCCTGGAACTCGTCCACCAGTGCCACCGGGTACTGTTGCAGCAACGCCGCAGCCAGCGCCGGGCCCTGCTCTCCGTCGTGCAGACGCTGTCGCAGGCGTGATACCAGGTCATTGAAATCCAGCTGGTCGAGCCGGTCCTTGGCCACAGACAGGTGTTCACGGGCAAAGCGGATACCCGCCTGCGCCACGCTGGCACGGTAGGCGCGCGCCGCAGCGGGGAGCTGCTGCATCAGCGCGTACAGCCGCGGCATTCGGACCTGCTTGGCCTCTGTATTGACGTAGGTTTTGCCCGGCAGCAACGACATCAGTTGCCCCGCCTGCGCCGGATGCCATTCGACGTCCAGTGCCTCGGTGAGCGCGTGCAGCGTCGATGCGGCTTCCGTCCGGGTGTGCGGCGAGCGCCGCTTGTCCACATCCAGCGCCTGAAACGCCGCAGACTCCTCGGCCCAGGCAGCGCGCAGTGCGTCCCAGTCCGCCCGCAGGTCCGGCATGTCCGGTGCCTGTACAGGCTCGGTGCCGGCAATCACCCGGCCCCAGCTGGCGTAAAAGGCCTCCGGTCCATCCCACAGCGCATACAGCGCCGCAAAGCCCGGTTGCTGGCTCTGTTGCCGATACCAGTCCTGCAGTGCCTCCAGAACAAGCGCACGCGTCTCCGCTTCCATATCGGCATGGAAACTGATGCCGCTGCGAAAGGCCTGCTGGGTCAGCGCCCGCTTGCAGAACCCGTGGATGGTAAACACCGCAGCTTCATCCATATCCAGCAGCGCGCGGCGCAGCAGGGCACGCGCGCGCGGCTCAGGCTGCTGCGCATAGAGGTGGACGAAGAACGGATCATCGACGTCGTTGCCCCAGCGTGTGAGGGCCGCGTTGATTGCCCCGGCGAGACGCCCCTTGAGCTCTGCCGTGGCGGCCCGCGTGAAGGTCATCACCAGGATCTGCTGCACCGGCAGCTGCCGCTCCAGCAGCAGGCGCAGGTAGAGACGGGCAATGTTGAAGGTCTTGCCGGTGCCGGCGCTGGCCTCGATCAGCTGTCGTCCCTGCAACGGCAGGGTCTGTGCCCGCAGGGATTCAACCATCGCTTGCCTCCAGCGCAATCTGCGTGTGCTCGAGGTGCTGCAGCATGGGGCCGTAGAGCGGCAGCAATTGCGCCTGCAGGGGCTGCGGATCCGGGGGCTCGGGCCAGAACCAGGCCAGCCAGGGATCCGCGCCCAACCCCGTGCCCTGATAACTGTCCGCCCACAGCGCGGGGAATTGGGTCTCCACGAAGCCCTCCTCCAAGGCCGACAAACCCAGGCTGCCGTGCAGCGGCAGCGGCGTCAGCAGGCTGTCCTGCCACAGCTGACACCAGTCCGATAACAGCTGCCGAGCGCGCTCCGCTGGCAGAGGCGCCGCGTACAGTTCCAGCACGCCGTTGTCCTCGCCACGATAAAACCCCAGCGTATCGCTGGGGGCGAGGCAATTGGCCAACAAGTGGTGCAGCCAGAGGGTCAGGTAGTCTCGGGCCTTGGGGTTGGCCAGACGCGCAAACACCAGGCTGCCCCCGGCACCTCGCGGCAGCGTGGCGGTCAACTGCAGGCCGTGCAGCGCCAGCGCCACCTCCTCGCCCGCTGGCGGCGCTGAACGTGACTGCAGGTGCTGCGCGAACCCACTCGCCTGCTCCTGCCACTGCGCAATCTGCTGCGGGATTACCGGGTGGGCAGGCAAGCGGCCGGAGAGCACCTCGCGCCTGACCACCGCCTCCAGCCCGGCGCTGTCACCCGCCCACAGCTGGCCCAGCATGTCCTGTTGCACGCGATAGCGATCCAGGTGCGTGGCGACGAAGGGTTCACTGTCGCTGAGCAGCGCGGCGGCAGTACGCTCCGGGGTCAGGCCCAGGCGTTGCTCGGCAAAGTGTCGCGCCGGGTGTTCGAGGGCCCGCACCAGCGCGGTGAGCGGCAGGGTTTCAGGCAGCTGTTCGGGCGCTGGCAGGCTCACCACCCGCAGGGGCGCAGCAAGCGGCGCAGCGAGACGCCGCCAGTGGGGGTCGAAGGTACGCAGATGGCCCCGGTAATTGTCCGCACTGAAGGGCTGCAGTGGCAGCGTCCTGAGATCGCTGCGGCGCCAGTGCGATGCCTGCTCCAGGTACCGGGCAAGCTCTGCCAGCACCAGAGAGGGCTGGCGCTCGCTGTTATTGCGCACGTCGTGACCCTGATAGCTCAGGTACAAGGCCTCCCGCGCAGAAACCAGTGCCTCCAGGAACAGGTAGCGATCATCGCCGCGGCGCGAGCGATCACCGGGTCGCGGCCGATCCTGCGCCATCAAGTCGAAACCCAGCGGCGGACGCTGGCGCGGAAACTCGCCGTCGTTGAGCCCCAGCACTGCCACCAGCTTGAAGGGAATCGAGCGCATGGGCACCATGGAGCAGACTGTTACCTGCCCGGTGAGGAATTGCCGTCCTGTGCGGGTGGGGCTTTGCAGGCTGCGCTGCAACACCTCCCGCACCACCGCCAGCGGCAGCTCGCCGGTAAAACCCGCGGCTGTGATGTGCTCGCCCAGCTCCCGGATGACCGCGACCAGGTCTTCATGCGCCGCGTCCAGCGGGCCACCCTGGGCCAGGAAGGTCAGGCGCAGTCTGTCGTGCAGGAACTGCTGCCAGTCGGCAACGCTGCGCAGCGCGCCGAGGTCCCGGCGCAGCGCCCGCAAGGCATCGATGAAGGCACACAGGCGTCCGAGCAGGAGGGCATCCGCGCCCTCGACCTGCGGCAGCAGTAAACGTTCACCTACCACCGTTTCTTCGTCACCCCAGGCAAAACCCAGCAACAGGCGTTCCAGCCCCTGGGCCCAGGTGAAATCGTCGCCGCTTGTGCCCGGCACCCATTCCCGGCGGTGTTCACCATCCAGGCCCCAGTGCACCGCGGCGGCCTGCAGCCAGTGGCCGATGCGCACCAGTTCCGCAGGCGTGATGCCAGCGCGCTGCTGGATGGCGGGCACCTGCAGCCAGCCCAGCACCTGGCCGACCTGCAAACGCGCATCCGGCAGCGCCAGCAACGCGAGGAAGGCGGCAATCGTGGGGTCCGCGTCGCCGGGATTGCGATCGGCAATCGAGCAGGGCAGCGGCGGCACATCGTCACCAAGGCCCTCATAGCGGCCGGCAAATACCGCTTCGACAAAGGGGGCGTAGTCCTCCACGCTGGGACAAAGCACCACCACATCGCGCGGTTTCAGGGCAGGGTTGGCATTGAACCGGTGCAGCAGCCAGTCGTGCAGTCCCTGCACTTCGCGCAGCGCACTGTGCGCCGAGACGATGGTAACGGAATCATCAGACACGGGCGTGGGTGCTTCGCGACCGTCGACGAACCGGAACATGTCGCGTTGCAGTGTCGTCAGCAGCGTGTCGGCGGCAGGTTCCGCGAACAGCTCGGTCTCCGTGTCCGTCCAGTCGGCGAGCAGGCGCACGAACTGCTGGCCCTGCTGGCCGAAGCTGGTCATCAACGGGTTGCCCGGCTCCTCGACGAAGCCGTCTTCACTGTCGTGCTCTGCCAGCCATAAAGCACGCCGACGCGCGATCTGGCGCTCGCTTGCAGCCTCCTGCCAGAACTCGTTGCTGGGGTTCAGGTAGAGCAAAAAAATCTCGAGGCCCTGCTGCGCAGACAGCGCGCGCAGGAAATCCAGCCACAGTGGCGCTAGGGAGTTCACACCGAACACGAAGAAGCGCTCGGGCAACCCGGCCACCGGCTGCTTGAGGCGCTGCATCGCTTCGCGCAGTAACGCCACCGGGTGTGCAGGCACCTCGGCCGCCAACAGGCGCCAGAGCAGCCCCTGCCAGTGCAGCGGCGCTCCCGGGTTGGGCTCCCGAGGCCCACGGCCACCGCGATCCCAGGCCTCGATCCAGTCGGGCCGGTACATCAGGTACTGCTCGTACAGGTCCGCAAGCTCCTCTGCCAGCTGGTAGCGACGCAGCGGCTGCTGCCGCTCGGACTGCTGCTGCCAGTAGCGTGTGGGCTCCAAAAACAGGGGGTCTGCGGTCACCGATGAGCTGCCCAGCAGGTCGTAAACACGCCAAACCAGCACTTCCCGCTGGTAGGGAGAAGCCTCCGGTACGGCGGCCTCGCCCAGCACTGTGCGAATCAGCGTCCACATGAAACGCACGGGCAGCGGAAACTGCAGGTTCATGGCGATGCCACGCTGCGGATGCTCTGCGAGCTGCATGCTGAGCCAGTGCTGCATGCCCCGGTGCTGCACCAGTATGTGCTCCGGCGCCAGCGGCGACGCAGCGGGCACATTGAGCAAGGCGGCCAGCGCGCCTGTCAGGTGTTCCAGCCTGTTTGAGGGAAAGACGTGGATCATCGGCGCCCGGCGCCCCAGAGATCGCGCAGTACCGGCGCCACGAAATCCGGGTCCAGCGCGCGGTGCGGGTGATAGGCAGTAACCTGACCCATGAAAGGGGGGTGGATGGAATAGCCCAACAGCGACTGCAGCTGTGGCGACATTGCGGATGCCAGTTGCGGAGGAATGCCGAGAAAGAAGTTCTCCTGTGGCCGGGCCCAGGGCTGGCAGTACTGGTTGGAAAAGGCCCGACGTGTTCCGCAACTCGCGTTGGCACCGCCGCGATGCAGCAGGGTCCCTGCGAACACCAGGCAGCTGCCGGCGCGCATGGCCACCGTCTGCACCTGCGCTGCCACGCGCTGGTCCAGCGCCTCGCCCGCAAGCTCATCGCCCTGCAGGTAGGCGCCCGCCAACTCCGCATCCGACCAGCGATGGCTGCCGGGAACCACCTGCGTAGCACCGTTCTCGAAGGTGAAATCCTCGACGGCTACGATGGTGGAGAGACTGATCATCGGCCGCGGCCGCGGCACCGTGTAGAACGCATCGTCGGTATGCCAGGGCTGCGCTGTTTCACCCTGCCCGATCACAATGGCCTGGCTCGCCGTAAGCAGGAAATTGGGCAGCAATTGCGTTGCACACAGGGCGAGAATACGGGGGTCCTCGACGATATCCTGGAACACCCTGTCACGGGCAACCAGCGTGTAGATGCGCTCGGTGGCTTGCCCCTCAAAGGCATTGCGCCCGCGATGACCGCCCAGCCAGTGGTCGAACAGCTGGTTGACCCGGCGCAACTGCTGCGCTGACAAAAAGTCGGGCAACACGGTATAGCCCTGCTGTTCGAGCGCTGTGCGGTGTATATCCATAGCGCCGGGGTCCATGGTTCAGGCCTTCTCGCTGTCTCTGGTAAAAGGTGCCAGCGTAGCGGCGTCGGCGGCATTTGCAAAGGCATGTGATGCGCGACTACCCATTCCCGCGCCGCTTGCTTACCATGTGCGCTCCGGCCGCCGAGCACCACCGCCCAACATGGACAATTTCCTGCTGATCCTCGCCTATCTCGGCATCGGCCTGTGCCTGCGCCGGCTGCGCGGCATGCCCGGCAATACCGCAGAGGTGCTGAACGCCTACGCACTCAACGTGGCACTGCCAGCGGTGATTCTCAGCAATGTGCCGCTGCTCACATTTTCCAGCGCGTTGCTGATTCCCGCCATCACCCCCTGGCTGCTCATGTTGCTGGTGGTGCCACTGGTGATTCTGCTGGGTCGCCTGCTGCACTGGCCGCGCGAGGTGGTGGGGGCCCTGCTGATCGTGCTGCCTTTAGGCAATACTTCCTACCTGGGATTTCCACTGGTGCAGTCGTTTTTCGGCACTGCCGGCATGCCTTACGCCATGGTGTACGACCAGTTGGGTTCCTTTCTCGCGCTGGCCAGCTATGCGGTGGTGATCGCGGCCTTCTACAGCCCTCAGGTGGAGGCGCCCTCTGCCCGCGCTATCATCACACGCATCATCAGCTTCCCACCGTTTCTCGCCCTGCTCGGCGGGCTCGCGCTGCGCGGGACCACGCTGCCCCCCCTTGTGGAGCAGTTGGTCGCGACCGTTGCCGCCACGCTGGTGCCACTGGTGATGATCGCCGTAGGCTTCCAGATCAGCATCCGTCTGGCACGCAGCGAACGGCTCACCCTGGCAGTCGCACTGGGGATCAAGCTGGTGTTGATGCCGCTGTGTACCTTTCTGCTGTGGAAAGCCCTGGGGCAGCGCGGGCTGGCCACGCAAATCGCCGTATTCCAGGCCGCAATGCCACCGATGATCTCCGCCGGCACCATTGCGATCATGGCGGGTCTGGCACCACGCCTGGTCGCGGGCCTGATCGGTATCGGCATCCTGTTATCGCTAGTCACCCTGCCCACCCTCTACTGGCTGCTCGCCCAGAGCGGCTGAGACAACGCAGGCGCAACGGAGGAAATCATGCCCACACCGCCCGTCATCACCGAGCGCGCAGGCCCTGTGTGTACGATCATTCTCAACCGGCCCGAGAAGCGCAATGCGGTCGACAGACACACGGCGGAAGCCCTGCACGCCGCCTTCATCGACTTCGCCAACGATGACACGCTGCACGTAGCTGTGCTCACCGGCGCGGGTGGGCACTTTTGTGCCGGGGCCGACCTCGCCGCCATGGGCGACCCCGCCTTGCGCAACACGGTCAGGGAAGACGGCAGCGGTCCCGGGCCCATGGGTCCCACGCGAATGCAGCTGGAAAAACCGGTGATTGCCGCGGTTGCGGGCTACGCAGTGGCCGGGGGCCTGGAACTGGCGCTCTGGTGCGACCTGCGCATCGCCGAGGCATCCGCGACCTTTGGCGTGTTCTGCCGGCGCTGGGGCGTACCCCTGATCGATGGCGGCACCGTGCGTCTGCCAAGGATCGTCGGCCAGGGTCGCGCCCTGGACATGATTCTCACCGGGCGTCCGGTGGACGCCGCAGAGGCCTTGCAGATCGGCCTGGCCAACCGGGTGGTACAAGACGGCGAGGCGCGGCGGGCCGCAGAGACGCTGGCCGCCACAATCGCGGCCTTTCCGCAGCACTGCCTGCGCGCCGACCGCGCGTCCACCCTCGCCCAGTGGAGCCTGCCACTGGAGAGCGCACTGCAAGAGGAAGGTCGCGGGGGTTACCCGGTTATCGCCAGCGAGGCGCTGGGCGGTGCCGCACGCTTTGCGGGCGGGGCCGGCCGCCATGGTGATTTCGACACCTGAGCAGGCTTTCGGCCGATGTTCTACCATGAACACACCTGAACCGTTGATCTGGAGTAGCCCATGGCCCAGCGCACCCCACAGGACCCCGACGGCATTCGCCTGCCGATAAAGCTCGACACCACATCCAACGGCGAGTTCATGCCCATCCCGCTGGAGGCGATCCACCACCACGCCAACCGGCTGGCACGCAACGCCGCAGATGCCGCCGCGCGACACAGCGGGCTCAGGCGGCGCGCCTTTCTCACCAGCGCCTGCGGCGCCGCCACCACGCTGCTGGCCTTCAATCGGGCCTATGCCAGCGGCGGCGAGCGCGGCGGCTATTTTGAGCTGGAGCCCGACGCACAGTGGGACCCGCAACTGGCCGCCGCACAGGTGGGCGGCAACGAGTTCATTTTTGATGTGCAGGGCCACTTCGTGAATCCCACCGGCGCCTGGACGGAAAAACTGCCGGACGCTGCCCGCCCGCTGAGTGGGCTACCCAACGCCAGTTGTGTTGCGGGAGAAGGGCCGGGGCGTGCCTACCTCGACTGCTTCAACGCCGAGCGGTTCGTACAGGATGTTTTCCTCGACTCGGATACCGACCTGATGGTGCTCTCCTTCGTGCCTTCACGCTCCGATGCCGAGCCGCTGACAATCGAGGAAGCCGCCGCCACGGCGGAGATCGTCGAGCAGATGCAGGGCACACACCGCCTGCTTCTGCATGGCCGGGTCAACCCCAACCAGGACGGCGACCTGGACGCCATGGACGAGCTGGCCGAACACTGGGGCGTTGCCGCCTGGAAGACCTACACCCAGTGGGGCCCGGAAGGAAAAGGCTTCTGGCTCGACGATGAAGACACAGGCATCCCCTTTCTGGAAAAAGCGCGCAAGCTGGGGGTGAAGATCGTTGCCATTCACAAGGGCCTGCCCTTCGGCAAAGAGTCTTACGAGCACTCCACCTGCGCCGACATCGGCCGTGTGGCCCGGCGCTACCCGGACATCAGCTTTCTTGTGTACCACTCAGGCTACGTTGCGGGCAGTGCCGAGGGGCCTTACGACCCCAACCGTGAAGACGGGGTGGACGCCCTGGTCACATCCCTGCGCGACAACAACATCGCAGCCAACAGCAATGTGTATGCGGAAATGGGCAGCACCTGGCGCTATCTGATGCGCGACCCGGACAGCGCAGCACACACCCTGGGCAAGCTGCTCACCTACGTCGGCGAAGACAACGTGCTCTGGGGCACCGACTCCATCTGGTACGGATCGCCGCAGGACCAGATACAGGCGTTTCGCACCTTCCAGATTGCCGACAAGCTGCAAGCCATGTACGGCTACCCGAAGATGACTGCCGCCCTGCGCGCCAAGGTTTTCGGGCTGAATGCACTGCAGCCCTACGGCCAGCATGTGCGGGACCTGATGCCGCGCTTCAGCCTCGATTCCGTGGCGCTGCAGCGCGCCGCCTACCGCAGCGCGCCCGACCCGCACTTTCAGACCTACGGGCCGAAAACCCGGCGGGAGTTCCTCAACCTGATGCGGTGGCAGGGCGACCCGGCGTGACCCTGTGCCGGGAACCGTGAGTCGCATCACATCCTGGCAACGTGCATTGCGGAAATCATCGTCAAATTCGGCGCCATCGTGTATCTAGGATACTGAGATTAAGGCACCCAGCGAGGGTACACTCAGATGACTCGCCAATCACGCACTGCTACGCCCCACCGTTTCAAGCTGCTCGACCGATTGCTTGCCGCAGTTTTTGTGGCGATGCTGGCGATACCGGTCACTCTGGCCCTGCCCGCCTACCAGGATCGTTCTGCCGGCGAAAACCGCTCGAACGCCAAGGCCGCATTGCTGGCCCTGGCGGGCGCGATGGAGCAACACCTTGCGCTTGGCGGCACCTACGCCGGCGCCACAGAGCACGGTGCGCCCACGCCGGCGGCACCCTCCGCCGAATTCTTTCGCCGCGAAGCGCTGTTCAACCGGGCAGCCCACTATGAGCTGACCATCGAGTCGGCCGACGCCAAGGGCTATGTGCTGCAGGCGAGGCCCATTACAGGAAGCCGCCAGGAAGACGACGGCGTACTACGCATCAACCACCTGGGCCAGAAGTCCTGGGACCGCAATAACGATGGGGCTATTGTCTGGGCTGAACAGACCTGGGACGCCTGAAGCCGCGCTAAACACCGAGACGCGGAGCGCAGACGCCCCGCGGTCTGCAACTGCCCTCAGCTTTTCTGCTCAAGCAGGGTGAGCACACTGGAGAAATCCTGCTGTCCCATGCCTGCCCCCTGCAGACGGGTATACAGGTCACGCGCCAGCTGCCCCATCTGGTTGTCCACACCACTCTGGCTGGCAATATCCATCGCCAGGCCCAGATCCTTGGCCATCAGGTCGACCATGAACCCCGGTTTATAGCCATTGCTGGCCGGCGCTTTCTCCATCACGCCCGGATAGGGGTTGTAAACTTCCAGCGACCAGTTGCGACCCGAACTCGCCAGCATGATCTCCGAGAGCACCGCCGGGTCCAGACCATTGCGCACCCCCATTTCCAGCGCCTCACAGGTGCCTATCATGTGGATCGCCAGCAGCATGTTGTTGCAGCCCTTGGCCACCTGGCCGGCACCGGCAGGGCCGGCGTGGAAGATATTCTTGCCCATGCCAGCCAGAATCACCCGCGCTTTCTCGAACGTCGCTGCGTCGCCGCCACACATGAAGGCCAGCGTGCCCGCGGCCGCGGCCGCAACGCCACCGGAAACCGGCGCATCCATGAAACCGATGCCCAGGGCCGCCGCTGCCTTGCCGACTTCACGCGAGGTTTCGGCGTCTATCGTGCTGCAATCAAGTACGGTGGTCTCCGTGCCCAGGCGCGCCAGCAGGCCGTCCTCCCCGAGGTACACACTGGCCACATGCTTACCCGCCGGTAGCATGGAAATCACGTAATCGGCACCCGCCACCGCATTGGCGGCCGAGGCGGCCACCAGCGCGCCCGCCTCCGCCAGCTGCTGGCAGGCCGCCTCCGACAGGTCGAATACGGTAACGCTGTGCCCCGCGTGGATCAGATTGGTGGCCATCGGCCCACCCATATTGCCGAGGCCGATAAATGCAACTTGCGCCATGGTGAATCTCTCCTGTGCGATTAGAGGTCGGCCAGCGGGTTGTCTGCCCAGGGGGCCGTGAAGAAACCGTCGATCAGCGCCTGGGGCACCTCGCGCGTGCTCTTGAAGGCCCAGGCCGGGTTGCGGTCCTTGTCCAGCAGCAGGGCGCGCACGCCCTCGGCGAATTCGGGGTAGCGCACCACATTGGTGGCGAGCTGCAGCTCCGCCTGAAACACCTCCCGCAGCGAGCTGTGCCGGGTTTCCTGCAGCTGACGGCTGATCCACAGTGCCGCCAACGGCGACCCGTGTGCCAGGCCGTCGCGCGCGCGAGACAGCCACTGGTCGGTGGTTTGTTGATTGACGATATTGTCCACCACCTGATGTACGTCGTCGCCGTCACAGAGGGAATTGATCCGGCTCAGGTGCGGCTCCACCTGCCCGCCCGGCATACTGGCGATACTCTGCTCGGTGAGCGGTCGCAGAATGTGGCGCACGCGCGCGTGGTTGGCCGCACAATCATCCGCCCAGTTGCTGCGCCGCAACTGCTCCAGCACTGCGCCCTTGTGCTCGCTGGCAATGAAGCGGTCCGCCAGACCGGTGAACACCGCGTCCGCCGCGTTGATGGACGCGCCAGTGAGGGCGAGGAACTGCCCCGATTTGCCGGGCATGTGGTTGAGGAACCAGCTGCCGCCCACATCCGGGAACAGCGCGATGGTGACTTCCGGCATGGCGATGCGCGTGGCCTCGGTGACCACGCGGTGCGAACAGCCGGCCATTACCCCGAGGCCGCCGCCCATGACAATACCGTGCCCCCAGCAGATGATCGGCTTGGGGTAGGTGTGCAGGGTGTAGTTCATGCGATATTCCCGCGCGAAAAAGGCCTCCGCCTCCTCGCAGGGGCCACCCGGGGTCGCGGTAGCGGAACGGTGCAGGGCCTGCACATCGCCGCCGGCACAGAAAGCCTTCTCGCCGCTGCCGTCAATCAGGATGGCGCCAATCTCCGGGTCGTCGCGCCACGCGTCCAGTTGTTCCTGTAGCGTGTCGACCATCGGCAGGGTCAGTGAATTGAGGGTTTTCGGCACATTGAGGGTGAGGTGACCAAGCTTGCGCTCGGCACACTCCACTACCTCAACGATGACAGGGGCATCTGACATGCTTGAATCCTTAGCGGTTTTTCCATTCGGGTTTACGCTTCTCGAGAAACGCGTTCACGCCCTCGCGCTGGTCTTCGGTGGAGAACAGCTCGACGAACAGTTCGCGCTCTGCCGCCAGGCCATCGCCGATCGCCTTGTCACGAGCCGAGTGAATCAGCTGCTTACAGCGCCCGATGGAGCTGGGGCTCTGTTCGCAGACCTGCTCCGCCAGGGCCAGGGCGCGCTCCAGCGCTTCACCGGTGCCGACCACTTCTTCCGCCAGGCCGATGCGCTCCGCCGTGGCCGCATTGATGCGCTCGCCACAGAGAATCATGCGCTTGGCCCAGCCTTCGCCGGCCAACCAGGCCAGCCGCTGGGTGCCGCCGGCACAGGGCAGTAGGCCTACCCGGGCCTCGGGCAGCGCCAGTTGCGCCTGCTCTTCAACAATGCGCAGGTCGCAGGCCAGCGCCACTTCCAACCCGCCGCCCATGGCAAAGCCGTTCACTGCCGCAATGGAAACGCCGCGGAAATCCGCCAGCGCTTCAAAGGCCTCGCCAAAAAAACAGGCCATGCGATCGGCTGTTTTCGGGTCGCCATCGGCAAACAGCTTGAGGTCCGCCCCGGCGGAAAAGAACTTGCTGCCGGCGCCGGTCAGCACCAGCGCGTAGATATCCAGGTTGCTGTTCAGGGCCGCCACCAGATCGCGCAGGGCGGGCAGGCTGTCGGTATCCCAGGTGTTGGCCGCCGGGTTATCGATGGTAACCAGCGCGGTGTGACCGCGAATCTCGACTTTCAATTTTTCCGATGTACTCAGGCTCATTTGATGACCTCCAGTGCGCCTTCCATTAACAGTTTGCGCCCCACGATGACGCGCATGATTTCATTGGTACCCTCGAGTATCTGGTGCACACGCGTGTCGCGCACGTGGCGCTCCATGGGGTATTCGCGGATGTAACCGTAGCCGCCGAACAACTGCAGGGCATCGTTGCAGACCTGAAAGCCAACGTCGGTCGCGAAGCGCTTAGCCATTGCGCAGTAGGTGGTCGCCTGCGGGTCCTTGTTGTCCAACTTGCTGGCGGCGAGACGTATCATCTGCCGCGCCGCAACCAGCTCGGTGAGCATATCCGCGAGTTTGAACTGGGTGTGCTGGAAGTCGGCGATGGCCGTGTCGAACTGGCGCCGCTCCTGCACGTAGGCCGCGGCCTCCTCCAGCGCCTGCTGCGCCGTACCCACACTGCAGGTGGCGATATTGATGCGCCCGCCATCCAACCCCATCATGGCGATGGAGAAACCCTGGCCCTCGGCGCCCAGGCGGTTTGCCACCGGCACCCGCACGTCGTCAAAGGTGACCATGCGGGTAGGCTGGGCGTTCCAGCCCATCTTGGCTTCCTTCTTGCCGTAACTGATGCCCTCGGCGTCCGCCGGCACCAGAACCGCGGTAATACCGCGCGCGCCATCGTTGCTGGTGCGCAGCATCACCACCAGCACGTCGGTCTCACCGGCACCGGAAATGAACACCTTGCTGCCGTTGATCACATAGTCATCGCCGTCGCGCCGGGCGGAGGTGCGCAGGGAGGCGGCGTCGGAACCCGCGCCGGGCTCTGTGAGGCAATAGGAAGCCAGCTTCTCGCCGCTGACCAACTCGGGGCACCAGGCCTCGATCACAGCGTCGCTGCAGTAATGACCGATCATGCTGGTCGCCATGTTGTGAATGGTGAGGAAGGCGGCGGTGGTGGTGCAACCGCGCGCCAGCTCCTCCACAATCAGGCTCGCATCCAGGCGCCCCATGCCAAGCCCACCCGCGCTTTCCGGCGTGTACATGCCCATAAAGCCCAGCTCGCCGGCCTGGCGCAGCACGTCCTTGGGGAAGAAGGACTCTTCGTCCCACTGCGCCGCCTGCGGTGCCAGCACACCATCGGAAAACGCACGGGCGCTGTCGACAAATGCCTGCTGCTCTTCAGAGATGGAAAAATCCATGGTCAACCCTCCTCAGAAGCGGTCCATCACTTTGCCGAACAGCTCTGCATCAGGCGGTATCACCTTGGTTTGCGCCAGCGGTTTGGACACCCAGGTTTCATTGATGAGGTCGCGCCAGGTAATGTTGTGGTTGATGCTGTTACCACCCCAGGAACCGCAGCCCAGCGAGAAGGTCTGGCGCATGCCGTTCCACAGGTTGCCGCTGTTGGACGCAGACTGCGGCTGGTTTACCATCACCCGCGAAGTGCGCGTGGCGAGAGCCAGCTTCAGAATGTTCTCATCATTGTTGGAGTAGATACCGCAACTGTGACCCTGTCCCTGATAGGCCTGGATGCGGTTGGTCAACTCGATGGCCTCGTCGATGTCGCGCACCTTGTACAGGGCCATCGTCACCGTGAGCTTTTCGCCGGAGAAGGGGTAATCCGGGCCCGCCCCCACTTCGGGCACGATGAAGAACTGCTTGCCCTCCGGCAGATCGATGCCGGCACGCCCGGCGATAGTGATGGCGTGCTGCGCCACGATGGCGGCATTCAAGTGCCCGTCCTGCCAGATCACGCTCTGCAGCTTCGATTTGTCGTCACCGTCGACAATAAAGCCGCCCTCGTGCTGGAGCTTCTCCAGAAACTCGTCGTAGATGGATTCAAACACCAGCACGGAGTTGTCCGACGAGCAGGAGGCCGCCAGGTCCAGTGTTTTGGAAATGCGAATCTTCTCTGCGGCTTCCTCGAGGTTGGCCGTGTCATCGACCGTAATCACCGCGTTGCCCACGCCCACACCCAGCGCCGGTGTGCCGGACGAGTACGCCGCCGACACCATGGCTTCACCGCCGGTGGCAAGAATGCGGTCGCACTGGCGCATCAGTTCGTTGGTTTTGTCCAGCGAGGGCACATCGATGCTCTGCACCAGGTCCGCCGGCGCGCCCATGGCAACAATCGCCTCGCGCATGTAATCGCAGATCATCTTGTTGGTCAGTTTGGCGCGCGGGTGCGGTGCAATGATGATGGCATTGCGGCCTTTCACCGCCGAAATCGCCTTGATCACCGGGGTGGCCTCAGGGTTGGTGGAAGGCGACAGTGCTCCGATCACACCCACCGGCTTGGCAATCTTGATGATATTGCGCACCGGGTCTTCCTCGATCACGCCCACGGATTTGTCGTGGAGAATATCCATGAGCGTTGCACGGGTTTTACGGTGGATTTTTAGGAACTTGCCGTCGTAGTTACCGAGCTGGGTTTCCTCCACCGTGAAGCGGGCAATCTTCTCTGATACGCCTTCACGCGCCACCGACCAGACCATGGCGGTAATCAGCTCGTCCACCTGCTCCTGGGTGTAATGCTCAATCGCTGCCTGCGCCGCGCGAGCGCGCTCCATCATCGCCGCAATTTCCTGCTGCACGGCATTGGGTTCCTGGGATTGCTGGGTTGTCGCCATGGGGCGTACTCCTGTCGAACACGTGATTGCGGGGTTCCGGCTGCTGTGCGCGGTCGGAACTCTTATCGTAGTCGAGCAGCCTACGCTCGACGTGCCACCCGTCAAAGGGAGAAAGTTGCGATATATATGGACTATATTGCTGCCTTATTCTGCCATTATTACCTATTTAAGTAGAGAGAGACGCCGCACACCCCACAGCCCGTGTTCCGACGGCATACCCGGTCGCGTGCGCATCATGCAAATTGGCACCACCAGCGCTAGACTGCGCTCGTCACTCCAGCAACCGGACGAGCCCGGCTATGCCACGCAGAACCATCACCTTGCCCGAACACTTTCTCTTCGCAACGCACTACGACGTGCTCTACAGCGACGTGAACGCTGCCAACCACCTGGGCGCCGACCGCCTGCTGTCCATCGCCATGGAGGCGCAGTTGCGCTTTATCCGCCAGCTCGGCCACAGCAAGGCGATCGCCTTCGAAGAGGCGGGGCTGATCATGGCGCACGCGGAAACCGCCTACCTGGCGGAAGCGGACTATGGCGACCGGCTGCGGGTGGAGCTGGGGGCGCGTGAGGTTGAGCAGAAAAGCTTTCAGTTCGTCTACCGCATCAGCAAGGACGACAGTGGCGAGGAGGTCGCGCGGGTTGCAACCACCCTGCTGTTCTTCGACTACCAGACCCACCGGGTGGTGGCCGTGCCCGATGACTTCCGCGCCCAGGTGACAGCGCCCGCCGTGAGCCCACCATGGCCTGGATGACACTGACCCTGTCCCTCGGCGGGCTGGGGCTGCTACTGCTGGGCATGTCCATGATGACCGACGGTCTCAAAGCCGCCGCCGGCAACGCACTGCAGGGATTTCTGGAGCGCTCCACCCGTACCCGCTTGCGCGCGGCGCTCGCCGGCTTCGGCATTACCGCCGTCGTACAGTCTTCCAGCGCCGTCATCGTTGCCACCCTGGGGTTTACCAACGCCGGCATGCTGCGGCTGAAACAGGCTGCCTGGGTAGTCTTCGGCAGCAACGTCGGCACCACCATGACGGCCTGGATCGTCGCCCTCATCGGCCTGCGCATCAAGGTTGAGGTGGTGGCATTGCCGCTGATTGGCCTCGGCATGCTGCTCAAACTGTTTGGCAACAACCGTCGCGCAGCACATATCGGCATCGCCCTCGCGGGCTTTGGCCTGCTGTTCCTCGGCCTGGGCATGCTGCGTGATGCCTTCATTGACGTTGCCGACTGGATACCCATTGAACGCCTGGGAACCTCCGGGGCCATCGGCATTGTGCTCGGTGTGCTGTTCGGCGCCCTGCTCACCGCCCTGATTCAATCGTCCTCCGCAGCGCTGGCCATTGTGCTCACCGCATCGGTTACAGGCGTATTGACGCCGTTGCTGGGCGCCTCACTCGTCATCGGCGCCAACATCGGCACCACCGCCACCAGCCTGCTGGCCAGCATTGGTGCCACAGCAAACGCGCGCCGCCTGGCGCTGGTGCATGTCGCGGAAAAACTGTTCACAGGCCTGATTGCGCTGATCCTGCTGGGCCCGCTGTGGTGGGTGTCGGAGCAGCTCTCCGGCGGCGGCGCCGGGCGTACCAATATCAGCACCGGGCTGGCGCTTTTCCACACGCTGTTCAACCTGCTCGGCCTGCTGCTGATGTGGCTGCTTGCGGACCGGTTGCTGCGCCTGGTGGAGCGCTGGGTGAAGCAGCCCGAACTGACCTCCGAACGGCTGCGCTACCTCGACGACACGGTGCTGGCACTGCCGGCGATGGGCGTGAATGCCATGCACTCCGAAATCAAGCGCGTGTTCAAGCAGTTGCTCTCGCGCGGGGGGATAATCATCGATCCGGACCGGGAACCGGCAGTAGAAGAAACACTGCACACCGGTGTGCTGCTGGCGGCAATCGCCGAATACGGTAACCGCATTGGTGCCCAGCACCTCGACAACGGCCTGTCCGAGCAGTTTCTCAATCTGAACTGGGTGCGCGAGGAATGCATGCAACTGCGCGACCTGTTCCTGGAACTGGCGGAAATTCCGCAAGCGGACATCACCGCAGCACTGACACCGGCTCTGCAGGAGGCACTGCTGGGCCTCATGCGCAGCGGCGAACTCAAGCAATTGACCCTGGAGGCGCGCCTGGAGCGCAAGCAGCTACTGAAACGACTGCGTCGACAGCGGCGGGCCGAGTTGCTGGAGCAGATCGGCTCTGGCCTGCTGAGCGCACCAGAGGCCACACGCAGGCTGCATGTGGTGGCCCTGCTGGAAGACAGCGCCAAGCGTATCCTCCACATCGCCGAGGTGATCTATCCACAGGCGGCCACGGCGGAAAACAATGAACCCGCGCCCGCGGAGGCGCGGTGACCGCGCACCCCGGGAAAGTTCAAGTATTTACGCCACGCCCGGGGCGCTGCCGGGAAGCATGGCCACAACCGGGTTTTTCCGGCCCAATAGGTCAGAATTGACCCCGACGATAACCCGCAAGAGTGCCTGATCGCATGCGTTTCCTCGCTATACCCTTCATCTTCGCCTGCCTGATTGCCAGCCTGGCAAGTGCTGAACCCGTTACCGAAGCGCGCCTGCTCGCCGCCAGCAACGACGTGGACAACTGGTTGAGCTACGGCCGCGACTACAGCGAACAACGCTTCACACCCCTGGATCAGATCGATGCCGGCAACGTGTCGGAACTGGGCATGGCCTGGTACTTTGAAACCGACACTCACCTTGGCCTGCAGTCCACGCCACTGGCAATCGACGGCATCCTGTACTTCAGCGGCGCCTGGAATACCGTGTATGCGGTGGACGGCGCCAGCGGCAACATGCTCTGGTCCTTCGATCCCGAGGTGCCGCGCAGCAAGAGCATTACCGCCTGTTGCGGTGTGCTCAACCGCGGCCTCGCGGCCTGGGAGGACCTGCTGTATATCGGCACGCTGGACGGCCGACTCATCGCCATCGACCGCGCCACCGGCACCCTGCGCTGGTCGGCACAGACCACCGACCCGAATCAGGCCTACTCAATCACCGGCGCGCCGCGTGTGGCGCGGGGCAAGGTGTTCATTGGCAATGGCGGTTCCGAGTTTGGCACCCGAGGCTTCGTCAGCGCCTATGATGCCGCCAGCGGCGAACTGGCCTGGCGCTTCTATACCGTGCCCGGTAACCCTGCCGACGGCTTCGAGAACGCCGCCATGGAGCGCGCGGCTGAGACCTGGAATGGCGAGTGGTGGAAGTATGGCGGCGGCGGCACGGTGTGGGACAGCATCGTCTACGACCCCGAGTTCAACCAGCTCTACCTCGGCGTAGGCAACGGTGCGCCACACAACCGACGCATCCGCAGCCCGGGGGGCGGAGACAATCTGTTTCTCACTTCCATCGTGGCACTGAACCCTGACACCGGCGAATACCTCTGGCACTACCAACAGGTACCGGGCGACAACTGGGATTACACAGCCAGCCAGCAGATGACACTCGCGGAAATCCCCTGGAAAGGGGAGCAACGCAAAGTGATACTGCATGCGCCCAAGGCCGGCTTTGTGTACATCGTGGACCGCGAAACCGGCAAACTGCTCTCCGCAGAGCCCTACACCACTGTAACCTGGGCCAGTGGCTACGACCTTGATACCGGCCGCCCCCAGGAAAACCCGGGGCAGGACTACGACGGTGAGCCTGCCATGGTGTTCCCCTCCGCCATGGGCGGGCACAACTGGCACCCCATGGCCTACAGCCCGGATACCGGTTTACTCTACATCCCGGAGCTGGACATGGGCATGGAGTTCAACGAGATCGATGCCGTGGACTACAAGCACCTGCGGCGCCACTACAACACCGGCTACGAACTCACCGGTGAGGCCTACTCCCAGGCCTTCACCCAGGCCATGCTCACGCACCTGCCCAAGGCCAGCCTGCTGGCCTGGGACCCGGTACGCCAGCAAGCGGCCTGGAAGCTGCCCCACCCCTACACGCACAATGGCGGGGTACTGGCCACGGGCGGCAACCTGGTGTTCCAGGGCACCTCGGACGGGCGCTTCATCGCCGTACGCGCCGACAATGGCGAGCTGCTCTGGACCTTCCCGATGGAGACCAGTGTCATGGCCGGGCCGATCAGCTACCGGGTCAATGGCGAGCAGTACATCGCGGTCACGGCGGGGCGCGGCGGGGCACTGATGATGAACATGGGTAAGACTTACCCCACCGGCAACCCCAACAACCGGCTGGTCGCCTTCAAACTCGGCGCATCTGGCGCACTGCCCGTGACACCCACCGTCGAACGCCCCTCGCCACCCCCTATGCCGGAGGCGAGTGAGGACCAGATCGCCGAAGGGCGCAACCTGTTCAACCGCTTCTGTGCCCGCTGCCACGGCGCCGACGTGGTGGGTGACGGCTCCATCCCCGACCTGCGCTATCTGGCACCGGTGTGGCACGAGAACTTTGCCGCTGTGGTCCGGGAAGGGCTGATGGAGCAGGCCGGCATGCCGCGTTTTGATGATGTGATCGATGCCACGCAGGTAGACAACATCCACGCCTATGTGATTTCACGCGCTCACGAGGACTACGCGCTGCGCACGGAGCAGGGCTGGCTGGCCCGCGCGCGCAACTACCTCACAGACAAGGCGGCACAACTCGCCGCATGGCTGGTACGCAGGGACGCGACCACGGACTGACCCTGTCAGGACGCGAACCGGGTCACAGCAACTGATGTAACAAGTTGTGGCCGGTACGCCACTGACGTATCCTGCTTCGCTTGGCAAGATGGTGGCTCCATCCTGAACTCTTCACGCACAACAATCCGGTTACTGCGCAACTGGCTACTCCTCTCGTGGTTGCTGCTGGCGAGTCTGCTATCGCCTTCCGGCTTTGCGCTGAACCCGGACCGCCTGCCCAGCCAGTACCTCTTCGACCGCTTCGGCCGCGAAGAAGGCCTGCCCTCCGATACCGTCTGGATTGCCAGGTCTGACCAGGAGGGCTTCCTCTGGCTGGGAACCAAGAACGGCCTGGCGCGCTTCGACGGCGTCAGCTTCACGCTCTTCAACAAGCAGAATCAACCGGCTTTTCGCTCCAACGACATCCGCGACATCGAAATCCTCGATGACGGCAGCATGTGGCTCGCCACCTACGGCGGGGGTGTCCTGCATTATGTCGACGGGGAGTTCACTGCGTATACAACAGCGGAGGGGCTCAGCGACGACATCGTGCACGATGTGCTGCCAGCCGCCGACGGCACACTGTGGTTCGCAACCAGCCACGGCCTGTCGCAACTGCGCGGCAAGGAGATGCGCAGCTGGACGCAGGACGATGGCTTGGTGGACAACCGCACCTTCCGCCTGCTGGAAGAACCGGGCGGCGTCATTTGGGTAAGCACGCTGACCAACGGGCTCAGCCGCTTCGACGGCATCCACTTCACCAACTTCACCGAGGGCAGTGGCCTGGATTCGACCCAGGTACACCTCCTCTACAACGACCCCCAACTGGGACCGATCACCGCAACGGCGGCGGGCAGCACATACCGCCTGACCGAGTCAGGGCCCGTAACCCACGAGAGTGCGGCGCTGCAGACGGGGATGATTGTGCATTCGGCACTGCGCGACCGCCACGGCAATCTGTGGCTGGGGACCTATGGTGATGGACTCTGGCGGTTAGGACAGCATGGTGGCCTGGAAGCGTTCCCGCTCACCACCGAGCAACCCGGCTATGTTTTTGAGCTGTCCGAAGATGCCGAGGGCAACGTCTGGGCGGCGACCATGCACGGTGTTCACCGCCTGCGTGACAGTGACTTCCTGCAATTCGGCCCGGCGGAAGGCATCGGCGCCGCCACCTTCGTGGTCACGCAAACGCCAGACGACAGCATCTGGACAGGCACCGAAGGCAGCGGGCTGTTCCGCCTGGATACCGATCATGAGGTTACCCAATTCACCCGCGAGCAGGGACTATCCAGCAATGACGTCTCCTCACTGCTCGCCGAGCCCGATGGCTCGCTCTGGGTAGGCACCTTTGGCGGCGGGTTGAACCACCTGCACAGCGACGGCTCAGTCACCCACTACGGCAAGGAACAAGGCCTGATCAACAGCCACGTCATGGGGCTGCAACGCGATGCCAGCGGTCGTCTCTGGGTCGTGACCGACGGCGGGCTGGTATGGTTTGATCATCGCAGGAAGCGCTTTGTTGAGGAAACAAGCCTGCCGGCTACGTTGCTCCGGGAGATCCGCAGCGATGCGCTGGGGCGCCTCTGGCTCACCAGCAACGGTGGCCTGATGCAACTCACCGGAGACGGCTACACGCTCTGGACTGAAGAGGAAGGCCTGGGCAGCAACCTGATAAGCACGACTTACACCGATGCCGAGGGTGTGCTCTGGATAGGCAGCCGGGAATCAGGACTGGCGCGCCTGGAGGGCGATCAGTTGTTTCAGTTCACCCTGGAGCACGGCCTGCCGCAGCTCTCCGTGCTGGCGATCCTCGAAGATGACGCCGGGCGTCTGTGGATGAGCGGTGCGGACGGGCTGGTCTCGATCGAGCGCGCCGCGCTGAACGCCGTTGCCCGAGGCGAGTCAGAAAGGTTTCGGGCCAGGCTGTATGATGAAACAGACGGCCTGCGCTCCGCCCAATTCCTCGGTGGCTACCAGCCCGCCGGCTGGAAGGCACGCGATGGGCGACTCTGGTTCCCGACCAACCAGGGGCTGATCGCTGTGGTGCCAGGGGACTTCCGCGCCCTGTCACCCCCGCCGCCGCCGCTGATTGAGGCGGTGCGCGTGAACGGCGAGAACATCCCACTTGCGGACCCACTGCTGCTGCCCGCCGACGCCTCCACCCTGGAAGTGGACTACACGGTGCCGCGACTGGGTGCGCCACACACCTTGCGCTTCGAATACCTGCTGGAAGGCTTTGACCGCGACTGGCACCGGGTGGGCAGCCGGCGCACCGCGTACTTCACTGGCCTGCCTCCCGGGGCAATGACCCTGCGAGTAGCGGCATCCAACCACGACGCCGCCCAGGACGCATCACCACGCGGCGCGGAAGTTCACCTGGACATACACCGGGCACCGTTCTGGTACCAGACGTGGTGGTTCCGGGTCATAGCCGGCTTGCTTGCAGTGCTGCTCGCCCACCGCCTCTACCACCTCGCCATTCGTCGCGCGATGCTGCGCGAGCGGCATCTCGAGCTTCTGGTCAACCGGCGCACGCGCGAACTGCAGATTGCACTATCAAAGGTGCAGGAAATCTCCCGCATCGACAGCCTCACCGGGCTTGCCAACCGACGCTTTCTGGATGAAAACCTGGATAGCACCTGGGCGCAGTGCGGCGAGCAGCACGCACCGGTCAGTATCATCATGTTGGATATCGACTGTTTCAAACAGTATAACGACGCCGTTGGCCACATCGCCGGAGATGAATGCCTGCGCAAGGTGGCAGAAGCGCTGCAGTCTGGCGTGTTGCGCGACGAAGACCTCGTGGCGCGCTACGGTGGCGAGGAGTTTCTGGCGCTGCTGCCCGGTGCAGACATCGGCGCGGTGACGCAAGTGGCACAGCGTATCCGCTCACTGGTGAAGGACTTGAAAATCCCCCACCCCAACAGCCCGGTTTCAGATTACCTGACCGTCAGCGTGGGTGGCGCCACGGCCTGGCCTGCGGAGAAAGGCACCCCGGACGAACTGATCCAGCGCGCCGACCAGGCGCTCTATGCCGCCAAGGCCGCCGGCCGCGACCGGGTGCGTATCGAGGAAAACGACGGTCAGATGCGATAGCAGGGCTGGTAGTCGAACTCACCCTCACCCAGCTTCATACGCTTCTCCTTGACCAGCAGGCGCAGCAATCGGTCCATGTGCTGTAGCAATACGGCGTCGCCGTGTAACTGGTACGGCCCGTGACGCGCCACCTGCTCAATGCCAAAGGTTTTTACATTCCCAGCCACCAGGCCTGAAAACGCGCAGCGCAACTGGCTGGCGAGCTCATGGCCGGGCAGCGCCGAGCGCAGGTCCAGCGCCGCCATATTCTCATGGGTGGGCAGGAAAGGCTGCTGCAGTGCCGGGGCAATAGCCAGCTCCCAGTTGAAATAGTAGGCCTGCTGCAATTTGCGTCGACGCACGTGCTGGGCCTGCACCGCCTTGCGCACGGCGGCGCCCACTTCATGGGGGGCGCCCAGTATCACTCTGTAATGATCGCGTACACCCTCTCCCAGGCAACCCACCAGGAACCGCTCCAACTCGCTGAAGTACTCGGCACAGCGTTCTGGCCCGGCGAATACCAGCGGCAGACTCTGCGCGTTGTCGGGGTGCATCAGAATCGACAGCAGGTACAGCACCTCCTCCACCGTGCCGACGCCCCCGGGAAACACCACGATGGCGTGCGCCAGCCGCACGAAGGCTTCCAGGCGTTTTTCGATATCGGGCATGATCACCAGTTCGTTGACGATCGCGTTGGGCGACTCTGAGGCGATAATGCCGGGTTCACTGATACCGATATAGCGGCCGCTCTTGATTTGCTGCTTGGCATGGCCAACGGCGGCGCCCTTCATCGGGCCCTTCATGGCACCAATACCGCAGCCGGTGACGATATCCAGGCCGCGCAAGCCCAGCGCGTAACCCACCGCCTTGGCGTAGTCGTACTCGTCGCGCGGAATGGCATGGCCGCCCCAGCACACCACAAGGCGAGGCTCCTGGTTGGGGCGCACAACATCGGCGTTGCGCAGAATACGAAACACCTGATCAGTGGGGTCTGACGCGCCGGCTACCGGTTGCGCCGAGTGGCGAATCTCCGTGTAGACGATGTCACGCAGCGCGGCGAACAGGTGTTCCCGCAGGCCACGAATCATGCGCCCGTCGACAAAGGCCTGCGCCGGGGCATTAAACACTTCCAGGCGCAGGCCGCGTGGCTGTGGCACAAACTGCAGGTCGAAGTCCGAGAAGTCAGCGTAGATCTTCGCCGCGTCGTCCTTGTCGCTATCGGTGTTGAGGATAGCCAGTGCACAGCGCCGGTAGAGGTCGAACAGCTCCCCGCGGGTGGTGGTAAAGGCCTCGATTTCCGCCTGCGAGAGCAGGTTGAGTGAATGAATGGGGTTGACGATGGCGTGCGCGCGCTTGTCCATGCTACTGGCCTTCCGGGAAGTCACCCCAATCGCGGGAAAGCGGTACCTCCAGACTGTTGTCGCCGGCGCGCACCGGCTGCCCCACCATTTCATCGTAAGCGCTCTGCTGGCGCAGAAACAGGGCCGGGACTGGCACTGCTGCCAGGCGCTGCTTCATCGCGGTAATGTTGTGCGTGCGCAGTGGCTTGCCGTCGGCCTCGGTGACCAGCAGCGGATCGCCACCGAAATCGGCGTAGGCGAGGTAAATGCTGAAATCCAGCGAATGAACAATGATGCGGGTTAAACCCACACTGCGCTGCAGTTGTTGAAGCGTGATTTTCACCGGCTTTTCCCTTGCGGCCAAAAAAGTTGCCAAGTTGCTACGGTAACCTGATTGTGCATAAACTTGAACCAACCCGCACCGGGCCAGCATAGCTTGACACCAATAATGATAAATCAGGAGCTGGAATGAAAAACGCTGTTTGCACCACATTGCGCCGCTTGTGGCCGGCGCTGATTGCCGTCGGCGCCAGCGCGCTGCCGACTGTTGCACAGGCACAGCTGGAAGAGGTCATCGTCACGGCACAGAAACGGGCCGAGTCGGCACAGGATGTGCCCATCGCCATCACCGCGTTCGACGAAGAGGCCCTGCGGAGCAAGCAGATCAACGGCTTTGCAGACATGCGTTTCACCGCGCCCAACGTGTCATACACCAAGGGCAACTTCACCGGTAACAACTTCCAGATTCGCGGCGTAGGCACCAACCTCGTTGCGGCGTCCGCGGACAGCGGTGTGGGCGTTCACGTCAACGAAGTCCCGTTGATTTCGCCGCGCCTGTTCGAAACCGAATACTACGATATCGAGCAGGTGGCCGTGTTGCGCGGCCCGCAGGGTACGCTCTATGGCCGCAACTCGACCGGCGGTGCCGCCAATATGATTACGCGAGCGGCGAACCTCGATGGCTGGGAAGGCAACCTCGAGGGGCAGTACGGCAACTACGATCACAAGAAACTCAGTGGCGCCATCAACCTGCCGCTGACCGACAGCCTGGCACTGCGCTTCGCGGGACTGTGGCTGGACCGTGAGGGCTACACGGAGAACGTGTACAACGGCAGCGATGTCGATGGCCGCGACCAGGTATCGCTGCGCGCATCCCTGCGCTGGGTACCGACGGATACCACGCAGGTCGACCTGATGCTGTCCTGGTTCGATGAAGACAGTACCCGCACCCGCAGCCAGAAAACCCTGTGCCACAACGACCCCAGTGGCGTCATGGGCTGTCTGCCCGACCGCCTCGATTTCGATGTCCCCAACCCTTCGTCGCAGCTGTCCAACATCCTGGCTTCCAACGCCCTGCTCGGTCCGCTCGGCGCTTTCACACTCGGCTCCAACGTGCGCGGCGAGGTACCCCGGGACCTGCGCCAGGTGGCCAGCGAGCGGGAGCCACTCTACCGCGCCGATGAGACACTGGTCACCCTGAACATTGCGCAGGAACTGGGCGATTACACGCTGGCCTTTGTCGGCGGCTACCAGGACACCACCGTGCTCTCGCAAATGGACTACCAGTGGACCGTGGCGGACCCGTTTCCCATTCCGGCACTCCTGCCCGTAGTCGCCCCCACAGCCGCTGGCACGCTGTATGCCGATGGACTGTGGCCCATTTCCGCGCCTTCAGCCAATTCCACCGGGAGTGTTGGCGGCCATATCGACTCCTTCAGTCCGGGCCTGGAAGCCTACGACCAATCCAACCAGTCCTCGGAGCAGGTATCCGCGGAGCTGCGTCTGCAGTCCGATTTTGACGGGCCGCTGAACTTTCTCGTAGGCGGTTTCTGGATGGATGTTGAACTGGACAACCAGTACTGGGTGTTCTCATCCGGCTTTGACTACTTCGCCAGTGTGTTCCCCGCGGCAGCCTTGGGCCTCGACGGGGTGGGCTGGGTAGGCCCCCAGTTCAACAATGAAACCGGTGACTACGGCATTCGTTCGCAGGCGCTGTTCGGCGAAATCTACTACGAGCTGACTGACACGCTGAAACTGACCGTAGGCGCGCGCTACACCCAGGACCGCAAAACCATCGAAGACCGGCAGATCCTGTTCAACAACGACCCGGTGACTGGCGCCCCCGTACTACAGCCCCTGGGCGCAGACCTGCCCATACCCACCGCCACGCGGCGCGCCAGTAACGACTGGCGGGAAACCACCGGGCGCATCGTTATCGACTGGTCCGTAACGGCCGACACACTGGCCTACGCCTCACTGTCCCGTGGGTACAAGGGCGGCGGCTTCAATCCGCCCTTCGACCCCGTGCAGTTCCCCAGCCAGAAGCCGGACTTCGCGCCGGAGTTTGTCGACGCGCTGGAGATCGGCACCAAGAACACGCTGCTCGACAACACCCTGCAGGCAAACTTCAGCGCCTTCCTGTACGACTACACTGACATGCAGGTATCCAAGATCGTCAACCGTACTTCGTTCAACGAAAACACCGATGCGCAGATCTGGGGGGGCGAGGCGGAGCTGGTGTTTGCCCCGAATGCGAGCTGGGTCGTCAACGCCAACCTCGCCTACCTGAACACCGAGGTGAAGGACTTCGAGAGCTTCGATACCCGCGATCCCACCGCGGGGCGCAGCGACGTCACCCTGCTCAAGGACCTGTCCAACGCATCCAACTGTGTGGCCCTGCTGGCGCCGGACGTCTACGCCGCGCAGTTTGGCTCACCGTTCACCAGCTGCAGTGCGCTGGCGGCGGCCGGTGTGCCGATTACCGATGGCATTGCGCAGAATCTGGATGGCAACCAACTGCAGAACGCCCCGGAATGGTCACTGAGCCTGGGCGCGCAGTACAACCTGTCGTTTGCCGATAGCAGCGCACTGTCACTGCGTGTCGACTACTACTGGCAGGACGCCATGTACGCGCGACTGTTCAACCGCCCCATCGATCGCATTGATGCCTGGGACATCTGGAATGCACAGGCTACCTACACCTCGGCAGACGGGCAGTGGTACGCCCGGGCCTATATCAAGAACATTGCTGATGACGACCACCTGGTGGCCATGTATGTCACCGATCCGTCTTCCGGCCTGTTCACCAATGTCTTCTCGATCGAGCCGCGAACCTACGGCCTGGCGCTGGGCTATAACTTCTAGCGCGGTGCGCAACGCGCGGATTCGCGGCGATTTCTGCTACCATCGCGGGACAGTTTTTTCACGATGGTTGCTCTCATGCCCAGACTACTGATCTACATCCTTGCAATTCCGCTGGTGCTGGTGCTCGCGGTCGCAGCACTCTTGCCGCTGCTTCTGGACGAAGCGCGGCTGATACAGATCGCGACGGAAACTCTGGAAGAGCGCAGTGGCGCCAAACTGCGGGTAAACGGCGATGCCGGGCTGTCGCTGCTGCCCCGCCTGTCGCTGCGCCTGGAGGATACCGAACTGCAACTCCCGGGCGAGCAACAGCCGGACGTCAGCGTGCAGCGACTGTCGGTGGAAGTCTTCCTGCTGCCATTGCTCTCGAAGGAAGTGGCCATCAAGGGTATTGAGCTGGCCGGCCTTGAGGTGACCGTGCCCGCAGCCGAAGCCGCACCCGCCAGCACCACCGCCGGCCTCAGCGATGCCGAGCTGCAGGCCTTCTACCTGCAGCGCCGGCAAGCCCTGAGCGCCGGTGCCGAGGCCGGCGCGGGCGCGGCACTGGGCCTGCCGCTGGCCCTGAATATCGCCAATGTCGCCGTGAGTGAAGCCCGCGTGCGCCTGCTACAGCCCAACGGCGCAGCGCCGCAGGTCATCGAAATTCCCTCGCTCCAGGCGAATGACATCAACCTTGAGGGCCGGCCTGCCGAACTCAATGCAAGCGTAGAGATCGCCGGCGAGCAAGCGCTCGCTATCACGCTACAAACCCGCTTTACGGTCAGTGCCGACCAGAGCAAGGCCACAGTGGAAGCACTCAATGTCACCATCACCGGGGCCACCCCGGAACCGGTGGAACTCCAGGCCAGCGGCACGATCGGTATCAACACCCAGCGGGCAGAACTGGCCTTGGAGCTGGCAAGCGGTGAGATCACCGGCCAGGGCACACTGGCCTACAGCAGTTTCGAAAGCCCGCAAATTGATGCGGAACTGCGCCTGAACCTGCTGGACCCCGCGCTGCTGCTACTGGCCGGGCCAGATGCTGCCGCTAGCGCAAGCACGGACACTGAAGGTGAAGACACCGCACTGCCGCTGGACGCCATCCGCCTCGCCGACACCCGGGCCGACCTGCGGGTTGAGCGCGCCGTGTTCGGGCCGCACACGATCAACAACCTGCGCCTGCGCCTGCGGGCGCTGGAAGGCGTACTGAAAATGGACACCATCACCGGCACCTTGCATGGCGGGGCGTTGAACGCCAGCGCCAGCCTGGATGCACACCGCGCCACCGCGGTATTGTCATCCCGCGGTGAACTCATCGGTTTGGATAGCGCAGCGCTGCTCGCGGCGCTGGAGTCGGAGCCACTGCTCGCAGGCCTCGCGGACGCACGCTGGGAACTGCAAAGCCGCGGCAATACCAGCGACACACTGGTGCACAACCTGCAGGGCCCGATGAATCTGACAACCCGCAACATGGTACTGCAGCAGTTTGGGGTTGAGCGCATGCTGTGCGAAGTGGTTGCACAGGTTAATCAGGAGTCGCTGAGCACGGAACTGCCCCAGCAAAGCACATTCGAAGACTTGAGTGCCCGCGTGACGCTGGGCGACGGCAAGGCGCAGCTCGACCCGCTACAGGCCGACCTGGCGCACATGGGGTTGCGGGGGACCGGAAGTCTGGATCTCGACAGCAACACTTTCAACGCGAAATTCAGTGCGCGACTTGCACCCACCCTCGGCGAACTCGACCCGGCCTGCCGGCTCAATGAGCGCCTCACCGCGATCAGCTGGCCCGTACTATGCAGTGGCACCCTTGATGGCAGCCCCGCCAGCTGGTGCCGCGTCGACAGTAAAGAGATCATAACTTCCCTGACCCGCAACGAACTCGAACGCAAGGCCAAAGAGGAAGGGGGACGCTTCCTGCAACGCTTGTTTAAAGGCAAAGACTCCGACGGCAACTAGGCTGCAGCGGTCAGGCAGCCCGCAACGCCCGCCCCAGGCGGCGGCTACCCAACACCTCGGTGAAGTCGCCCTCCTGCCACACCGGCTCGCCCTTGATGAGTACCCGCGTCACCACGCCGTCGGAACGGTTCACCATCTGCTTGTGGTCGAAGAGCTCCCGGTGAATGAGGGTACGATGGTCGTTGCTATCCCATGTCTGCAGCGCCTCCGGGTCGACCATGGTGATGTCTGCCTGCGCACCGATTTCGAGGCTGCCTACATCCAGGCCAAAGAAGTCAGCGGGCTCACGGGTCAGGCGCCGAACCATGATGGCAACCGTCGCCGTGCCCTCGGCCTGCGCCAGCTTGAGTGACATCAGGTTGCCATCAAAGAATGCCATGTTGGTGAGGTGTGCCCCGGAGTCATTGAAACCCGGCAAAGCGCTGGGGTGCAGCAAGTAGCCCAGCGTCGCGCGGTTGTCCTTGTTGCCCACATCCACCCACCAGCGAAACGACTTGTCGTACTCGCGCAGCAGGTGCAGCATGAAATCGACGTCGTCGGTGGTGGGTGCGGGAAATTTTGCAAAGGCTGCGGCCTCGGCTTCCGAACGCGCCTCGCCAGATTGCCCACGCTGCACACGCTGCAGCCGGTCAAACACCTGTTGCATGCTCTCGCCGTCCCAGTCCTGCACCGGGGCACCATCAAAAATCATGCGGTCGAGATCCCGAATGACCAGCTTGTCCGGCAAGCCCAGCTTCGCCTTCAGGTGCGCCAGGTTGTGCCCCTTGCGGCCATGCTCCCAGTCGCGGCGGAACTCGGCGACGAACCCGGGATCGTCGAGCAGTGCGCGTCGGCCGGCAACGTCATCGTATTCTTTCGCGATGAGCTTGCAGGTGGAGGGCAACTCTTCAAATACAGGGCTGACAATGCCGTCCGACCAGAGACGGAAATTGGTACCCAGGGCCTGAAAGTGAATACGGCCTTTCAGCAATGAGCTGTTGATCAGTTTAGAGAGCCCCAGAAACGCATTGGAGGCCTTGGGCGCGAGCACGAATTCCATTACCGACAGCGCAGACGTTTTCAGCGGTTTACCGAACAACCGGCCGCTGCTGAAGAGGAAATACAGCAGGCCCTTGGCACGATTCTCAATCAGCGGCGTGGTCTGCCATACCCGGCCACGCTGGCGCACCACACCGAGCAGACGCTTGAGTTCGCGGTAGCCGGCAAACTGGGTGGGGATACGCTGGTCGGTGTGGGGTGCATTGGCAAGGTAGTGAAACGGCAGGCCGTCAGTGCTCAAGCCCAAATAACCCTGCTCCATCGCCTGCTCCAGCAGCGCTTCCATGCGGGTCAACTCGGCATCGGTAGGCTTGCGGCTAATGCTGTCCCGCAGGCCCATGACTTCGACACGCAGCATGGAGTGTGGCACGAACGCGGCGATGTTGGGCCCGAGGGCGAGACCATCAAAGTGGTCCATGTAGTCGCCGGTGTTGTCCCAGGTAATTGTCTCAACACATTTACCCAACACCTTTTTCGGAATGTTCTCCACGCGGGTAAAACAATCGACGATAGGATTCTGCTCACCCTCTACCTGCTGGCCGAAGCAGATGCCCAGGCTGCAGTTGCCGACCAGAACGGTTGTGGTGCCGTGACGCACCACCTCGGGTAGACGGGGGTCCAGGTCTACCTCCAGGTCGAGGTGTGTGTGAATATCCAGCAGGCCGGGCATCAGCCACTGGCCGCTGCCGTCGATCACCCGGGCCGCCTCGCTGCGGGGGAGCCCGGCGCCGCGAGCCGCCACCTTGCCGTCCCGGATGGCGATATCGACCGTGGCGGGCGCCTCCCCGCTACCATCAAAAACCAGTGCGTCCGTGATCAGGGTGTCCCAGGTTGTGCTCATGTTGTGTTGGCTCCGTGCCCGATCGCGGGGGCTGTTGTTATGGGTAGCGACAATCTGCCATTGGCGAAGGGTGTAGTAAAGCGCTCCGCAGCGCGAGATGTTACGCCAGCTCTGTACCAGAACCACTATACACAGTGTCGGTCATCTCCCCCTCCCGCTTGATAATTTCATAAGCATACTTATAATAAGCCACCCTACAACCAAGAGGGCACGCACGTGAGCCGCGCGCGCAACGACGCCACCGACCAGCTCAGCTTCGAACTGCACACCACGGCGCGCCTGCTGCGACGCAACTACGACCGTCGCGCCCGGGCCCACGGCCTGACCCGCTCGAAGTGGCAGGTACTGTGGTCCCTGGCGAGAAAAGAAGGCGTGAAGCAGGCGGAGCTTGCCGAGCGACTGGATGTGGCGCCCATCAGCCTGACCCGGCAGCTGGACATACTGGAGCAGGAGGGCCTGCTGGAGCGCCGCCGCGACGAACAGGACCGACGCTGTTTCCGCATCTACCTGACGGCGGCGGCACAACCGGCGCTGACCACGCTGCGCGAGCTGGCGGAGCTCACCCGCGGCGAGGCCCTGGCAGGCCTGTCCTTCGATGAAATCGTGCAGTTGAAGTCACTGCTGGAACGCATTCGCCTGAATCTGGGCAAAGAGGAGTAACACGACCATGTCACAGCTGTTGCAAAGGCGCCTGCTGATGGGCGCAGGCCTGGTTGCCGGTGCCCTGGCAGTTGCCTGGTTCGCGCTGGGCGGGCAAGGCAGCATCAGCACCGAAAACGCCTACGTGAAAGCCAACAAGCTGGCGCTGTCCAGCGAGGTGAATGCCATCGTCAAGGCGGTGCTGGTGCAGCCCAACCAGCCGGTTGCCGCAGGGCAGCTACTGGTGCAGCTGGAGGACGAGCCGTTCCAGCTCGCCGTGGCGGAGGCCGAAGCGCACCTGGCGCAGGTACAGAACCAGATCATGGTGCGCCGCGCCGATTACGCCGAAGTGGAAGCCGAGATTCGCCAGGCCGAGGAAGACGCCGCGTTTTACCAGCGCCAGCTGACACGCAATCAGCGCATGGGGCCCTCGGCGATATCCGAGGCGGATCTCGATGATTCGCGGCAGCAGCTGGCGCGTTCACAGGCGCAAATCGCCATCAACCGGCAGAAGCTCGCCGGCCTGCGGGCCGCTTTGGGCGGCAGCCCCGATGTGCCGCTGGAAGCCCAGGCCGACATTCAGGTGGCACAGGCGCAGCTGGACCGCGCCCGCTATCAGCTGTCGCGCACCCGCATCACCGCGCCTGCGGCAGGCACGGTAGCGAACGAGGTACCCCAGCTCGGCGAGATGACGGTGGCCGGTTTTGCCGTCGTTACCCTGATGGCGACGGACGAGATCTGGATTGAGGCCAACCTCAAGGAAACGCAGCTGACAGATGTGCGCCCGGGGCAAGTGGCCGAGGTGACCATAGACGCCTATCCCGGACAGGTACTGCGCGCCCGTGTAGATACCCTGAGCCCCGCCAGCGGTTCGGAGTTCGCCATGATTCCGGCACAGAACGCCAGCGGCAACTGGGTCAAGGTCGTGCAGCGCATCCCCGTGCGCCTGCGGCTGGAGAGCAAACCCGAAGACGCCGTACTGCGCGCCGGCATGAGTGCTCAAGTGCGCATTGCCACGGAGCCGTCCGAACCGCTGTCGAATGCGCAAGCGCTGCCCGCACCCGGCGGTAACCAGGTGGCTGCCAGACCGCTGTGAGCCCGCGCACCGTAGCGCCGTGGCTGGTGGCCGCCAGCGTCATGCCGGCCACCATTATCCAGGTCGTCGACACCACCATCGCCAACGTGGCCCTCCCGCACATGCAGGGCAGCCTCGGTGCAAGCAGCGACCAGGTTATCTGGATTCTCACCTCGTATATCGTCACCGCCGCCATCATGACCCTGCCGGTTGGTTACATGGCGCAGCGTTTCGGCCGCCGTTCGGTTCTACTGTGGTCAGTGGCCGGGTTCACCCTGACGTCCATGCTTTGCGGCCAGGCCGACAGCCTGAATGAAATGGTGATGTGGCGTATTGCACAGGGTGCCTTCGGGGCCTCACTCGCGCCACTGTCGCAATCCATTCTGCTGGACACTTTCCCCAAGGAAAAACACGCCTCCGCCATGAGTATCTGGGGTATGGGTATCATGATCGGCCCCATTCTCGGCCCCACGCTGGGTGGCTGGCTGACCGATGCCTACTCCTGGCGTTATGTCTTCTACATCAATGTACCACTCGGGGTGGCCTCACTGGTCGGCATCTACTGGTTCGTACCGAAAACCGCGACCGTGGCAAAGCGATTCGATCTGCTCGGTTTCGGCTTGCTGGCGGTGGCCGTCGGCGCACTGCAATTGCTGCTCGATCGCGGCGAGCATGTGCTCTGGTTCGAGTCGCTGGAAATACAGCTGTATGCGGTCCTGATCTGTCTCGGGCTGTATCTCTTTACCGTGCACACCCTCACCAGCGACCAGCGCTTCGTGTCGCCGGAGCTGTTTCGCGACCGCAATTACGTCACCGGCGTCCTGTTCATCTTCCTGGTCGGCATCGTGCTGCTGGCGACCATGGCCCTGCTGCCGCCCTTCCTGCAGGTGTGGAAGGGCTATCCGGCGGTCACTACCGGCCTGGTGTTGATGCCCCGCGGCGTTGGGACCATGCTCGGCATGATGGTGGTCGCACGATTGATGCAGCGTATCGACCCGCGCCTGCTGATCATCACAGGCATGTGCACGGCCAGCCTCACGCTGGCGGAAATGGCCCGCTTTACCATGGAGGTGGGGCAGACAACGCTGGCGATTACCGGATTTGTACAGGGCCTGGGCCTCGGGCTGGTGTTCATTCCAACAACGACCCTGGCTTACGCGACACTCGCGCCGCATTTGCGCGATGAGGGCGCGGCACTGTTCAGCCTGTCGCGCAACCTGGGCAGCAGTATCGGTGTCTCCATGATCATGGCATTATTGACCCGAAATATGTGGATCAACCAGCAGGAACTGGCCGCGCGACTGACACCGGAGTCCGGACTGCCGCGCGGCATGCACGACCCCGGGATACTGACTGCGCTACCCGGGGAGGTGGTGGCCGTAGTGAGCCGCCAGGCGGCGGAGATCGCCTACGTGAACGACTTCCACCTGCTGATGTGGGTAAACCTGGCGGCCATTCCCATGGTTCTGCTGCTGCGCGTTCCAAAACACATGCGTCAGGCCAGCGCTGCAGACGTGGAAGCCTGATCCGGAGAGAGTTTCCTCATGCCCACCCCTGGCACACCCCCCACCCTGGAACACACGTTCGCCGAGCTCCCCGAGCGTTTCTATCAAGCGCTCGAGCCTACCCCGGTTGCGGCGCCTGCCCCGATACGCGTCAACCGTGCGCTGGCGCAGTGCCTGGGCCTGGATGCGGACTGGCTGTCCTCGCCCGCTGGCACCGAATGGCTCGCCGGCAATACGATAACGCCGGGCTCCCGCCCGCTGGCAGCGGCCTATGCGGGGCACCAGTTCGGCGGCTTCAACCCGCAACTCGGCGATGGTCGCGCCATATTGCTGGGCGAACTGCGCGATGGCGAGGGGCGGCTGTTCGACCTGCAATTGAAAGGCGCCGGCCGCACCCGCTGGTCGCGTGGCGGGGACGGGCGCTCACCGCTGGGCCCCGTGCTGCGGGAGTACATCGTTAGTGAGGCCATGGCCGCACTGGGTGTGCCCACCACCCGGGCTCTGGCTGCTGTGGCCAGTGGGGAGCCGGTGATGCGAGATCGCATGCTGCCCGGCGCCATTCTGGCGCGCATTGCCAGTAGCCATCTGCGTATCGGCAGCGTCGAGTATTTCTCCGCACGCAAGGACATCGACGGACTTCACCTGCTGGTGGACTATGCCCTGCAGCGCCACTTTCCGGAGCAGGCCAACGCCGACAACCCCGCGCTGGCGCTGCTGAACGCCGTTATTCAGGCGCAGGCGCGGTTGGTCTCCCAATGGCAGTTGCTGGGCTTTATCCACGGCGTCATGAACACCGACAACATGCTGCTCTGCGGAGAAACCATTGACTACGGCCCCTGCGCCTTCATGGACGCCTTCAACCCGGACACCGTATTCAGCTCTATCGACCACGGGGGGCGCTATGCCTACCGCAACCAGCCCGGCATCGCCCACTGGAACCTGGCGTCGCTGGCGCAGGCTCTGGTACCGGTGCTGCACAACGATGCCGAGCAGGCCGTGGCCCTGGCGCAGGCGGCCGTCGATACCTTCAGCGACCACTTCCTGCAGGCACACACCGAGGGCCTGAACGCCAAGCTGGGGCTGGGCGAGCAACAGGCCGATGACGCGGCGCTGATCGAGCAGCTCTATACGCTGATGGCGGAGCACGCCACTGACTTCACCCTGACCTTCCGCCGCCTGGCTGACCTGGCGCACCCCGTTCCCGGCAACCCGCAGGATATCGGCGAGGTGTATACACTGCCCAACGCGTTCGACCCCTGGCTGGCACAGTGGCGGGAACGATTGGCGCGAGAAGCGTGCGAGCCGCAACAGCGCCAGGCCGCGATGTACCGTGCAAACCCGGTATTCATAGCCCGCAACCACCTGGTCGAAGCGGCGCTGGCAGCGGCCTCCGACAACGCCGACTTCGCGCCCTTCCACATCCTTGTCGAGCGCCTGGCGGAACCCACTCAGTGGCAGCCGGGGAGCCATGCGCTGGCCCTGCCCCCCGAGGAGGGGCAGCGTGTCTACCAGACGTTCTGCGGTACCTGAGCGGCCGGTGCGCGCAGCTGATGCCCCGGTCGGGGCCCGCGGCACCCCGTGTTTCGACTCGACTGGGGCAAGGCAGTATAATGCCGGCTTCGCCCAGCCCATGCTTCGAGTGACACCTTGACTACGCAATTTTTCGGCAAGACCCTTTCCGGGCCCTTCACGATTCCGTCCGGTATCGTGACCACGGCGACGTCGATCATCCAGTATGTTTTCGACCACATGCCCGAAGTGGGCGTCGTCACTACCAAGAGCATCGGCCTGAAGCCGCGCCTCGGCAATCGTGAACCCGTGCTCAGCCAGTACGCTCCGGGGTGTTTTGTGAACGCCGTGGGGCTGACCAACCCCGGCGCAGAAGAATCCGTAGCGCTACTGGGCCAGCTGCGTGTGCCGCAGGACCGCTTCCTGCTGACCTCCATTTTTGGCGGCAGCCTTGAGGAATTCGTCGAGGTGGCAAAGCTGCTCGCCCCGGTGTCCGACGGCCTCGAGTTGAACCTGTCCTGCCCGCACGCCACGGGCTACGGCATGGCCATGGGCCAGGACCCGGAAATGGTGCGCGCCATTACCGCCGCGGTGAAAGCCGTGGTGGATATCCCCGTCATCCCCAAGCTCACCCCCAACACGCCGAACATTGCCGAAATTGCGCGGGCTGCCGCCGAGGGCGGCGCTGACGCACTCTGTGCCATCAACACCCTGGGACCCGGCTACACCTCTGCACACGGTCACCCCGTGCTCAGCAATGGTGCCGGCGGCATGTCCGGCAAGGGCGTGCTGCCCATCGCCCTGAAATGCGTCAGAGAGGTTGTCGCCGCCACGGGGCTGCCCGTGATCGGCTGCGGCGGTGCCAGCAGCGCGGCCGATGTGCGCGCCTTCTTTGACGCCGGTGCCAGCGTGGTGGGTGTCGGCTCAGCACTGGTGGGTATGACCACCGCCGACATGCAGGCCTACTTCCACACGCTGCAGCTGGACCTGGACCACACACAGGACCGCGCCGAAAGCCTGGTACGCTACGACATCGACATGCAGTTCCGCCCGGTATCGCTGGTCAGCAACCAGCGGGTCTGCGATGACATCGCCATTCTCACCTTCGACCGCAAGATAAACGTGCAGGCCGGGGAGTTTATCTTCCTGTGGATTCCGGGCCTGGGCGAAAAGCCCTTCTCGGCGCTGACCGACGACCCCTTCTCACTGGTTGTCATCGACCTCGGCGAGTTCACCCACACGCTCATGGACCTGCCGGTGGGCACCGAAGCCTATGTGCGCGGGCCGCACGGCGTGCCGGTGGAGCCACCGGAGGACGCCCGCATCATGGCGGTTGCCGGGGGCACGGGCCTGGCCGCGGTGTACCAGATTGCGCGGGATTTCGGCGATGCAGAAATCTTTGTTGGCGCACGCAGCGAAAACCGGCTTTACTTTCTTGACGAGTGCGCGCAAATCGCCGACCTGCACGTGGCAACAGACGACGGCAGCTGCGGCTTCCACGGCCGCGTGACCGAGCTGCTGCGGGAACGGCTGAGCAACATGAGCGATGCTGAGCGGAGCGCGCTGGTGTTCTACAACTGTGGGCCGGAGCCCATGGTACACGCCGCGGAAGCCGTACAGCGCGAGTTCTGCAAGCCGGGGCAGATCTTCAGCGCCATCGACTACCTCACCAAATGCGGCGTGGGCATTTGCGGCGCCTGTGCCGCCCCCGATGGACGCCGCGGCTGCGTTGATGGACCATTTCTCTAGGAGACCACCGTGTATCAGTACCAGACACTCACTACCCATATTGAAGACCGGGTCTGCACCCTCACCCTGAGTCGCCCGGAGCAGTTGAATGCCTTCACCGTGGAAATGGCCCACGAACTCATCGACTTCTTCGGCCGGGCCAGCAACGACGACACCATCGGCGCCATTGTGGTAACCGGCGCCGGACGCAGTTTCTGCGCCGGCATGGACCTGTCTGAGAACGGCAGCCCCTTCGGCCTCGACGAGTCGCTCACGCCGACCATCGACGATGTGCGCGAGCGCGGTGACGACCCGGAAATCCTCGATGGCGTACGCGACACGGGCGGCCGCGTCACACTGGCTATCTTTGACTGTACGAAGCCCGTCATCGCTGCCATCAACGGGCCCGCAGTGGGCATTGGCGCCACCATGACGCTGGCAATGGATATTCGCCTGGCCTCCGACCGCGCGCGCATCGGCTTCGTGTTCGGCAAGCTCGGCATTGTGCCCGAGGCCTGCTCCAGCTGGTTCCTGCCACGTATCGTGGGTATTCAGCAGGCACTTGAGTGGGTGTACACGGCCGACATCTTCGATGCACAGGAAGCCCTTACCGGTCGCTTGGTGAAAGCCGTATATACACCCGATGAATTGCTGCCGGCAGCCCGAGCGCTCGCGCTGCGCATTATCAGCAACCGTTCGCCGGTTGCCACGGCGCTGGCCCGGCAGATGCTCTACCGCAACGCGGCCGCCGAGCATCCCCGCAGGGCGCACGAAGTAGACTCCATTGCCATGTTCTACACCAGCCTGGGTGATGGCAAGGAAGGCGTCGCCAGCTTCCGCGAAAAGCGCGAGCCAGCCTTCACCGGCAAGGCATCCGCCATGCCTGACTTCTACCCCTGGTGGTAACGCAAAGCGCCCCAGCGCCACTGGGCCTAATCATCGACCCCGACGGGGATACCGTCCAGTCACTTTCTACGTTGCTCACGGACAAGGGCTTTGACGTGCTGCACTGCAGTTCCATCGCCGAGAGCCGGGCGGCCCTCAAGGACAGGGCCAGCGCTATCGCAGTGGCCTTTGTTGCGCTGGACCTGCCGGATGGTGACGGGCTTGAACTGCTGGGAGCAGAAAGCCTGCTGCAGGATCACACCGATGTCGCCCTGATGCATCACGACGACGACCCGGCGCGAGCACAGCGCGGCATACGCGAGCAGGCGAGCTACTTTTTCCGCAAACCGCTGGACACCGAATTCGTCTCGGAACTGCTCGAGGACATCAGCCAGGAATATGAGCAGCAGCGCACACAGGCCGGTGTCGACGACAGTGTCGCCATCGACCAGTTCGGCATGATGCGCGGCAACTCCCCGGCCATGCGCAAGCTCTATCGCGTGGTACGCAAAGTGGCGCCCACCAACGCCACCGTACTGGTCGTTGGCGAGAGCGGCACCGGGAAAGAGCTGGCCGCGCAAACGCTGCACCAGATGTCCGGCTCCAGCGGCCCCTTCGTGGCCATGAACTGTGGCGCCATTGCCAGCGAGCTGGCCGAAAGTGAACTCTTTGGTCACGAAAAGGGCAGCTTCAGCGGCGCGGAACGACGCCACGCGGGCTACTTCGAACGGGCCGAAGGAGGCACGCTGCTGCTGGATGAAGTGGGTGAAATGCCGCTGGACCTGCAGGTCAAGTTGCTGCGCGTTCTGGAAACCGGCAAGTTCCGCCGGGTGGGTGGCACACAGGACCTCACCATGAATGTGCGCTTCCTCGCCGCCACCAACCGCGACCCGGAAACGGCCATTCGCGACGGTCTGCTGCGCGAGGACCTCTACTTCCGTATCGCCCAGTTCTGCCTGCGCATGCCACCCTTGCGCGAGCGTGAGCGCGACATTGCGGGGCTAGCGCATGCATTTCTACATGAGCTGAACGCCGAACACGACAGCGCAAAGCGTTTCTCGCAGGATGCCATCGAAGCAATTGCCGCCTACCCCTGGCCGGGCAATGTGCGCGAACTGAAAAGTGCTGTGGAACGGGCCTACATCCTCGCGGAACAGACGCTGGAGCCGGAACATCTGCCTGAGGGGCAGATCGAGCAGGCCGGAGAGTATCTGCGCATTTCGGTGGGTGAAACTCTGCAACAAACCGAAAAGCAGCAAATCCTGGCCACCATCGAAGCCTGCAACGGCAACAAGAAGGAGGCGGCCGAGGCACTCGGCATCGCCCTGAAAACGCTGTATAACAAACTCAAGGAATACGACGAAGAGGACTGACCGGAAGCCCCCGGGCACCACTCGCGAGGACTGCTGGCTAATCCTTGTTTCCCTGCAACAGCTCCTCGCCCCGGTGGGTCAGCACGAAGCCGCGCTTGTGTTTCACCCGCAACATCGCCGCCCAAGGCATAAGCACGGTATCCCGCTCGGGCCGTGTTATGCTCGCAAACCTGACGATCCCTGCCGCGGGATCAATCTGCAATTCCGAGATAACTCCAATCTTCACGCCGTCGGCAGTGTAAACCTGGGCTCCCAGCAGATTGGAGGATGGCATTCCCTGGTCCACATCGGCACCCTCTTGAAACTTCTGTCCCCCTTTACCATGCAGGTTTCGCACCAACCCATCCCGGCCGCTCCACGGCGCGCAATTGCGCCGGACGCACGCGGTACCAGCCAGGGGACGCAGCACATTTTGTAAAAAGATCTTCTGCGAGCAGTCATTTTTTCAATCCCGTTTGCCCCACCCCCCGCCGACCCGGAGCGGATCCGGTCGCGCTGCCGAGGCCCCTGCGACGCGGGCCAGAACGCCGCACAGCGCACTCACTCACCCCGGCAAGAAGCCCCGCGCACGCGGCTTCCGGGCCCATTCCGGCAGGCAACCAGGGCTCCTGGCGGGAGTAGGTTGCGGCGGCCAATGCGGCTCGCGACTGGCATAGCTGGCACGGTTCTCGCATGACCCTCCCCGACAGCCGCTCGTGTCGCCACAGAACAAAGTCGGCGATGCATCAGGCGCAACTAAAGGAGTAATACATGATAGATACACGCAAACCAGCCAGATTGCTCTGTGCCAGCCTTGCAGTAGGCACACTTCTTTCACTTCCGCTGCATGCCAGCGAGCAAGGTCAAGGCCACACGGCGAGCAAAGTGACAGCGCCGACGCCGGCCGAAGCGAAGGACCGCGAGACGCAAATGGCTACCGATCTTGAGCAGCAAGCCAGCGACGCCTGGCTGGAAGGCAAACTGGAAACCGTATACCTGTTCAACCGGCACCTGAACAATTTCACCATTGACCCTGAAGTTGCCCATGGCGCGGTCGTCCTTACCGGGACGGTGGATTCTGCGGTCAGCAAGGAATTGGCCGGTGAGCTCGCCCAAGGTGTGGAAGGAGTCACGGACGTGACCAACCGCCTGACGGTGGCCAATGACACCCGTGGGAACGAGAATGGACGCGATTTCTCCGAACGGGTCGAAGACGCGACCCTCACGGCTGAGGTAAAAACCCTGCTGCTGGCCAACAGCGAAACCAGCGGCCTGCAGATCAACGTCGATACCACCGGCAGAGAAGTTACCCTCAGCGGTCGTATTGATAGCGCTGCAGAGAAAGACCTCGCCGGCGAGATTGCCAGCCAGGTTGATGGCGTGAAAGGCGTGAATAACGAATTACAGGTAAATAGCTGATAAACAGCGCAGCACCGGTGGCGCTAGTCGCGCCGCCGTTTATCACCAGAAGAACCACTATAAAGGAGAACTACCATGCTGTATTGGGCACTTATATTCCTGGTTGTCGGCCTTGTTGCCGGCCTGCTTGGCGCATCCGGCATCGCCGCCATCGCCGGGCAGATATCCTGGGTACTGTTCGTGATCGGCATCATCCTGCTGGTCATCCACCTGGTGTCTGGCCGCAAACCGCCGTCACCGTAAGTACGTTGCCGGGGTCAAGCACGACCCCGGCTTCACTTCGCCAACTTCACGGAGAAATACGGATGTCACTACTCGATTCTGCTACCGAAATGATTGAAAAACGCATTGAGCAACTGAATCACAAGATCGATGCGGAGCAAGCCGAGGCGGAACGCAAGATGGCCGAGGCGGAAAGCGAGAAGGCGCGCGCCGACCTGCAGACGGAAATGAAGAGCCGCACGCAGGAGCTACAGGATAAAGTTGATGAGGCGGGTAAACAGCTGAAAGAAGCAAAAAACGCCAGTGAATCGCGCCTGCGGGCGATTGTCGACAGCTTCAAGGGAGAGTGAATATGGTAGGACCAGGCGGATTCGAACCGCCGACCTCTACCATGTCAAGGTAGCGCTCTAACCAACTGAGCTATGGTCCT
>CAXIDF010000023.1:0-59958 GCA_964022665.1 uncultured Halieaceae bacterium | reverse complement strand
AGCGGGTAGCGGGAATCGAACCCGCATCATCAGCTTGGAAGGCTGAGGTTCTACCTTTGAACTATACCCGCCTGACCCGCTAGTATCTGGCGGATTAACCGCGGCGGCGGCATGCTAAAGCACGACTTCTGCCACGGCGTTGAACCTGGTGGAGGGGGGTGGATTCGAACCACCGAAGCTTTCGCGTCAGATTTACAGTCTGATCCCTTTGGCCACTCGGGAACCCCTCCGAAAGGCGGCATATTGTCCAGACGGCCCTATCCTTTGTCAACCGATAAATCAAACAAAATCATCCACCTGCCCGGCCATGCCAAACGGGAACCCGCGGGGCGCCTCAGGCAGGGAGTGCGATGGTCGCCTGTGCCTTTACATGCATGCCCCACTGGCTGTTCTGGCCGACGACCTCGACCTCGACGACCCCGTCTGCACAGGACTTCACCTCGCCGCTCATAGTCATAGTGGTGCCGGGGATATTGGGCGCCCCCAGGTGAATGGTCAGCTTGCGAAATACAGCATCGCGGCCACACCAGTCGCGCAGATAGGTCTCGGTCAGGCCCTGGGTGGTCAGGATGTTCATGAACACATCCGGCATGCCGCTGGCCTGCGCCACCGCTTTATCATGGTGGACCTTTTGAAAGTCGCGCGTCGCCAGAGCGCCGCTGACGATCAGTGACGTGGTGATGGCAATTTCACGTGGCGGCAATGTGTCACCGACCTTGACCTGCCCCTGCTTGATTTGATCACTCATTGGGCAGCCTCCCCGCCGGCATTTTTGGGACAGTATTTGAGCACTTTGAAACTCTGGCGACCCAGCGGATCCCCGTCCTGATTGGTGAATTCGGTCACCGTTTCGTAAAAGTAGCCCTCGCCGAGCCCCGTCTTTTTACGCTCGGAGATGTTATCAATCACCGTTCGCGCGTGAACCACTTCGCCCAGGCGCACCTCCCGGTCATATTCCTGGGTGGTATTGGTCGCAACCACACCCACATAGCCGTGCTCATCAAACAGGTCGAACAGCTGGGTCTGCGGGTCCTGCTCACGCCCCTGGGCCGCTACCGCGTAACCGGCCTGGCCCCACGCGAACAACATCGTTGCCGGTGCCACCAACGCACCGCGGGAGCCCGCAGCCGCCTCGGCTTCATCCAGGTGGTCGGGATTGCTGTTGCCCATGACTTCGCACCAGTGGCGAATCATGGCCTTGTTTACTGCGTCCTTGGCGGTGGAGGAACCACATTCGCGGCCGACGAAGGCCTGTATCTTTTCCTCGAAGGCGCTGATGTTATCGCTGCTCATGGTTTTGAGGCTCCGTAGAAATGCAGGTGCGGCATGCGTGCCGCTGACTCGTGATCCAACTCGACCGACAACATAATTGAATTTATATTCAATTTCAATTATGTTTTACCGCGGTCATACTTCAATAAACAGCAATTACTAAACGGCGGTGTGCACATGGCGCAAAGTTTCCGAATGAAGCCCCCCATGGGGGAAGACAACGGCTGGTGGTGGCAGCAAGCGGCAGAGGGGAATCTCGCCATTCAGCGCTGCAAGGCCTGCAGCACACTGCGACATCCCCCGCGACCAATGTGTGGCGACTGCCAGTCGCTGGAATGGGACCACGTCGTTTCGTCAGGTCGGGGGACCCTGGACAGCTTCACCATTTTGCATCATCCGCAATTCCCCGGCTTTGACTACCCGCTCATCATCATCCTCGTGAAGCTGGAAGAAGGCACACGTTTCACGTCACAGCTGATCAACTGCAGCGTAGAGGCCGTCGAGTTCGGCATGCCTGTGGAAATGATCATGCATGAAGATCCGGACGGCTTCCGTCTACCCATGTTCCAGCCCGCACAAGGAGCCCCGGCATGAGCCAGTTTCTCAAGGACAAGGCGGCCATTGCCGGTATTGGACTCACCGAATTCTCGAAGAAATCCGGCGTATCCGAGCTGTCTCTGGCTGCCCAGGCCACCCTCGCCGCCTGTGAAGACGCAGGACTACCTCCCTCGGAAATTGACGGCTTTGTCAGCTACACACTGGATTCCACCGATGAAATCGAGCTCGCGCGCACCGTGGGCGCCGGCGACCTCAAGCTGTTCACCAAGGTCAACTACGGTGGTGGCGCAGCCGTAGGCACCATCCTGCATGCCGTGATGGCGGTGGCCACCGGTGTAGCCGACAACGTCATTTGTTACCGCGCCATGAATGGCCGCTCGGGCCAACGCATGGGCCAGGGCATCTCCGGGCAGATTGTCAGCTCGGACCTGGTGCACTGGTCCTGGTATATGCCCTACGGCATGCTGACACCGGGCTCCTGGATCGCCATGATCGCCAACAAGTACATGCACCACTACGGCGTCACCGCGGAAGACCTGGGCCGGGTCGCCATCTCGCAGCGCAATTACGCGCAAAGTAACCCGCGCTCCTTCTTCCACGGCAAGCCGCTGACCATGGAGGACTATCTGGGCTCGAAAATGATAGCCGACCCGCTGCGACTGTACGACTTCTGCCAGGAAACCGATGGCGGCTGCGCCATTCTGGTCACCAGCGCTGAGCGCGCCCGCGACCTGCAGCAGAAGCCGGCCATCATCCGCGGTGTGGTGCAGGCCTCCACCCGCGGCCAGGAGCAGATGACCAGCTACTACCGCGATGAGCTCGATTCCCTGCCTGAAATGGAGATGGCAGCACGGCTGGTGTACGCCCAGAGCGGGCTGGGGCCGGACGATATCAACGCCGCCTGCCTGTACGATGCCTTTACCTCGGAGGTTATCATGCAGCTGGAGAGCTTCGGCTTCTGCGGCCGTGGCGAGGGCAAGGACATGGTGCGCGACGGGGCCCTGGACATTGATGGCCGCCTGCCCAACAACACCCATGGCGGCCTGCTGTCAGAGGCCTACATCCACGGCATGAACAGCATTGCCGAAGGCGCACGCCTGGTACGCGGCACGTCGACCAGCCAACCGAAAGATGTAGAGCATGTGCTGGTGAGCAGCGGCGTAGGGGTGCCCACCGGAGCACTGATTCTCGGGCGCGACTGACCGCACAGCCCCGCGCGGCAAACACTGCGCGGGGCTCACTCCCTCCAGGCGTCTGCCGCCAGCGCACCGCGCGCTTCGTTAACCGGCAGCACCGCGACCATCGCCAGCACAAACAGCACCAGGCAGAACACGATCGCATCCGCGAGGCCCAGCAGCCACTGCACAAGGCCCAGGCCGAAAATCCCGAACACCGCCGCAGCCTTGGTCGCCATGCCCCAGTAACCGAAAAACTCAGCCGCTTTGGCGTGCGGCGTCAATACTCCCACCAGCGCACGCGCCGCCGATTGTGAAGAACCCAGGCTCAGCCCCGAAAGTACGCCCGCAAACAGAAATACGTGCTGCACCTGCCACGATACGTCAAGCCAGGCATGCGCCAGCTGCGTGAGCGCCGGTGTCTGCCAGATTGCGAGAATCGCAACCAGCCACAGCGCAAGCGTGAACAGATAAACCCGGCGCGCGCCCCAGTGACTCTGCAAATGGCCAAATACCAGTGCACCCAGCGCCGCGGTGATCTGCACCGTAATGAACATCCACACGCGCACCGACTCATCCCATCCGATCACCTGGGCCCCGTAGATAAACGAAAACGCGATGATGATGTAGATGCCGGCCATGGCGAAAAAGACCGACACCAGCAGGGAGCGCAGATCGCGGAACTGCGCCAACGCGCGCTGCGTCGCCAGCACCCGGGCGACGCCCATGCGCAGCAGTGCCGGCGAACTCAAACCGGGACGACGAACACCCCGCTCACGCAACCAGAGGAATGTGGGAATGGCGGCGAGCAGGAAAAATCCACCAGCGAAGGGCCCCACCCAGCGGATGCGGTCATAGTTCGCCAGCGACACATCGCCAAGCACCAACAGGGTAAACGCTGTCGCCACCAGGCCGCCGACATAGCCCAGGCTCCAGCCCAGCCCGGAAATCCAGCCGAGCGCACTGCGTGGCCCCAGATCCGGCAGGAAACTGGCAATAAACCCTTCACCGATGGCATAGGCAAAATTGGAGACCACCAGCAACAGCATGGCCGGCACAATCCAACCGGGTTCCACAAGGTACAAGAGGCAGGTGGCCGCTACGGTGAGCAAATAGCTGGCAAACAGGAATCGCTTGCGGCTGCGCGAGTAATCCATGATCGCACCGCACAGGGGGCTGGCAAACACGACCAGCACGTAACTCACCGCCAGGGCTATGCTCCAGAGCAGGTTGCCCAGCCGGTAGTCCGGCGCGTCACCCACGATCACGCGCGTGAACAGGTCGCCGAAAACCACCGTAATAATGAGTAGCGTGTAACCCTGATTGGCGAAGTCGAACATCGCCCAGCCGAAAATTTCGCGGCGCGGCGCCAGCGCCACAGGGCCTGTTCCTGTGCTCACACCGGTAGCCGCCGATACACCCACACGGGCTCACCCGAATCCAGCACCAGGCACACACGCTCGTAACGCACCCCCAAACGCTCGTAGCGATCGAGGCGCGCCAGCTCTCTGGGACCGACAGCAAACACCTCCCCGGGGACGCGGCCATCCGGTAGCGGCTGGATGTCAAGGCGCTGCTTGTCGAAGCCCGATACCGCAGCGGGCACGGTGGGAATGCGGCGCCCAACAATCAACCAGCGCACCAGCGGATTACGCAGGGTGCCATACACAAAGACGCGTTGATCGCAGGGCCCCTCGGGAACGTTATAGCCCGGCGGCAAGGCATACCCCCAAGGTCCCAGCAGGACCCACCACAGATACATGCCCGTAGCGGACAGTACGCCCAGCAGGCCGGCGGCGACCCGCCACCTCCACGCGCCACGTGAAACGGTCATTTGTGCAGTCATTCGCACATCATACCGCTGCGGCCAGCACTGTACAGTGCTGCCACCTCGCCCACGCTTGCGCTAGCAAGCCGCTACAGCACAACAGACCATCTTCAACTAGACTTCCAGCAATGGCCGGACAGGGACGCTGATCATGAAGGAGCCGACATCAAAGCAGCTGTTCTTGCACAGCGTGACGCGCTGCATGGAAGACCATGCCTTTATACCGGCATTTTATGAGCAGCTGTTCGACGCCTCAGATGAGATCAAGACCAAGTTTCGCTTCACCGACTTCGAAAAGCAGAACGCCATGCTGCGCCGCTCGCTGCTGTTGTGCGCGGAAGCCACGGCGGGGCGCACGGAAGCCCTGCGCGAGGTGAACGAGCGCGCCACCACACACGATCGCGAGCACCTCGATATAGAGCCACACCTTTACGCCGTGTGGATCGACAACCTCATCGCAACCGCGAGTGATTTTGACCTGCGATGGAATGCGGATGTGGAGGCGGCCTGGCGGAAAACTCTGGGCCACGTCGTGCAGCAGATGATCCGGCGCTATTGATACGCGATTGACGCAGTCTCGCAGGTTCCCCTGACTCACTCGACCCCGTATATTCAACGCTGACCTTCAAGCTCGCTAATCGCGCCAAAACCCGCATACCTGAGGAGAAGCCATGCTCCAAGACCAGAAAATTCTCCTGACCGGCGCTGCCGGCCAGATTGCCTTTCCCCTTGGGCAGTTTCTCGCCGCCAACAATGAAGTCTGGGGCGTTGCCCGCTTCAGCGAGCCTGGCTCCCGGGAGCGCTGTGAGCAGGCGGGCATGATCACCCGCGCGGTTGACCTCGCAACCGGTGAGTTCGGCGACCTGCCGCAGGACTTCGACTATGTACTGCATTTCGCCGTATTCCAACTGGCCGGACAAGACTATGACTACGCTTTGCAGGTGAATGCCGAGGGAACCGCGCTACTGATGGCGCATTGCCGCAGCGCGAAAGCCTGCCTGGTCATGTCTACCTGCGCCGTGTATGCGCTGCACCCCGAGCCGCGCCACGCGTTCCGGGAGGATCACCCGCTGGGAGACTCAAAACAGCCCTACTCGCCGACCTATGCCATTTCCAAGATTGCGCAGGAAGCCGTCGCGCGCAGCTGCGCAAGGCTTTACGCTCTCCCCACAACCATCGCCCGCATGAACGTGTCCTACTCTGCCAATGGCGGGCTACCGGCCTATCACCTCGATGCGATCATGCGGGACGAGGAGATCGTGTTACCCGCAGGTGGCGAGGCCTGGTACACCTGCATTCACCAGGACGACATCAACCAGCAGGTGGAGCGCTTGCTGGCCGCAGCGACCGTGCCAGCGACCATCGTCAACTGGAGTGGCGACGAGCCCATCGATGTACGCACCTGGTGCCAGTACTTCGGCGAGCTGGCTGGGAAGACTCCGCGTTTTCGCGAAGACGACAGCCAGTCGATACCGTCACGGGTGAGCGACAACCAGCGCAGGATTGAGCTGATCGGCCCCTGCCGCATCAGCTGGCGGGAAGGGTTTGCCGCGATGGCGCGGGCACGCTATCCCGCGTTAAAACAACCGTAGCCGCCAATCATGATCGCCACAGACGCGCTGTTGGCCCGCGTGCGCGCCTGCCGCCTGTGCGAAGCCGAGCTGCCGCTGGGCGCAAGGCCGGTCCTGCAGCTGCATCCAGACGCCCGCATCCTGATTGCCGGGCAGGCGCCCGGTCGCAAGGTGCACGAGACAGGCGTGCCGTTTGACGACCCCAGCGGCACAAGGTTGCGGGAGTGGCTGGGTATTGAGCGGGAGCGCTTCTACGACCCGCACACCGTGGCACTCCTGCCCATGGGGTTTTGCTACCCGGGTACCGGTAAGAATGGCGACCTGCCACCCCGCCCAGAATGCGCGGCCTCCTGGCGTCAGCCGTTGTTGGACCACTTGCCGCGACTCGAACTGACCCTGCTATTGGGGCAGTACGCGCAAGCCTGGCATCTCGGCGGCCCCCGCGTGGGGGTGACGGCGCGCGTGCAAGAATGGCGGTCGTACTGGCCTGACATCGTGCCGCTCCCCCACCCCAGCCCGCGCAACAACCGCTGGCTCGCGCAAAACCCCTGGTTCGAGTCGGAATTATTACCCGCTTTACACACTCGCGTTCTGGCGATCCTGAACGCCGCGCCTTACTCTCCGCCGGATTGTCGTTAAGACGCTGGCACTCATTCACCAAAGGGACAACGGACATGAGACGGCTAGCAGTGTTTTTCTGGGTCGCCACGATCTGCTTTTCAGTTGCTGCATGCAGAAATGAGACATCATTACCCCCCAATGTTCTGTTGATTGTCGCCGATGATCTGGGCGTTGGCGATGTCGGAGTGTATGGGTCTAAATGGATCCGAACACCGCACATCGACCAGCTAGCCGCTGCAGGTGTGCGGGCACTGGATGCACATTCAACAGCAGCAGTTTGCACACCTTCGCGCTACTCCATGCTTACCGGCCGCTACTACCACCGCTATCCCTATCAATGGAACGGGGAGGCGCTGATCGAGGCGGATCGCCCGACTATTGCATCGGTTTTCCGCGATCATGGTTACGCCACCGGCTATTTTGGCAAAGTTCACACTGGTTGGGGTGAGCGCAGCCCGACACGCACGCATCGACAGGATATCGACTGGAACGCCGAGTTACCTCGTGGGGTGTTGGAAATGGGATTCGACACCTATTTCGGCACGCCTGCTTCGCATAATGAACCGCCGTTTGTCTTCGTGCGAGACCGCCACGTTGTCGACCTTGATCCGAACGACCCGATCGAGGTCACTGATCCGAAAATAGAGCCCGGGTCATGGAACTGGGGCCTCAGCCGCGGCGCAACGGCAGCGCACGCTGCGCGTCCAGTCGTCGAGATTGACCAGATCGTTACCGAGCAAGCTATCGAGTTCATAAAAGAGAATGCCGGCAAAAAGCCGTTTTTCGTTAACCTCGCCTACGTGGCACCCCATGTACCCATTTCCCCGAACGAAATGTTCAAGGGCCGCAATAGCCTCGGGTGGTATGGCGATTACGTAGAACAGATGGACGCGAGCATCGGGCGGCTTTTTTCCGCCCTTGAAAAATTGGGTTTAGCCGATGACACGCTCATCATTTTCACCAGCGACAACGGGGCAATTTATCACAGGGAATACCTGGCCAAGGGCCAAAACTCCAATCTTGATTGGCTCGGTCAGAAAACCGATGTCTGGGAAGGGGGTCATCGCGTGCCGTTCGTAGTCCGTTGGCCAGGCAAGATTCCGGAGGGCGGCACCATTGAACCCTTGCTTTCGCTGATGGATATTGCCAGAACAGTCTGGGCTGCCGCCGAAATCAGCCCCCCAGAAGACGCCGCGCCAGACTCTATCAATGTGCTGGATTTGCTCACGACCGAAACCACGCAGCCCATCCGTAACGAGCTGTACATGCTCGGCATCACCGGGCAGGCACTACGCTCCGGTGATTGGGTCTATGTTCCAACACAGGGCTCCGCCGGAATCACCACGGAGGTCGGCATGACCTGGGCCGTTCAGTTCGAAGCGCTGGGCTTGAAAAACTCCGATTTCAACGGAGAGGGAAACCTAAAACCCGATGCGCCGCCGGCACAGCTCTACAATCTGCGCACTGACCCACGGCAGTCACGAAATCTGATAATGGACTACCCGGACAAAGCTTCCGAGCTCGCCGCCCGGTTCGCTGAGATCAGGAACATCGACCGACCCACTCATTCACAATGACATCGGGCCGATGTAGTACCTGAGACATAACTTACAGCAAATACCGGAGCGCCAGCCGCCGGAGACATGGTTTACACCTTTGGGTATTTGGGAGATGCCCAAATGCCCTGGAAAGAGTGTAAGTCAATGGATGAACGCCTTAAGTTTGTAGCGCGGCTCCTGGATGGCGAGAAAATGTCATCTCTGTGCCGCGAGTTTGGTATCTCGAGACCCACAGGTTACAAAATCTTCAGTGGATAGAAGGAATTGTGGCCTCGATGGCCTGCAGGATCGTAGTCGTCGACCTTACCGCCACGCCAATCAGTTGCCCTTCCAGATTGAGCGCACAATCTTGCAGCTCAAGCGAGAATACCCAACCTGGGGCGCCCCCAAGATCCGCGATAAATTGATCAGGGAATACCCCATGATCCAACCGCCAGCCAAGAGCACCATCCATGCTGTGCTTGACCGCCACGGCTTGGTCAAACGGCGTAAGCAGCGTCGCTACAAGGCCCAAGGGACATCACTGACCCATTCGTCCAAGCCTAATGGACTGTGGTGTGTCGATTACAAGGGTGAGTTCTTGCTGGGTAGCCATCATTATTGTTACTCGCTCACCATCACTGATTACCAGTCTCGCTACCTGCTGGCGTGCGAGGGGCTGGAATCCACGAAGTCGACCTTCGCGTTTGCCGTATTTGAACGAGTTTTCAAGGAGTTTGGGCTGCCGGACGCCATACGCCCAGACAATGGTGTGCCTTTCGCTTCTCCCAATGCGCTGTTTGGCCTGAGTGGACTATCGATCTGGTGGCTGCGGCTGGGGATCAATATCGAGCGGATCAAGCCAGGCAATCCTCAGCAGAACGGAAGGCACGAGCGCATGCATCTGACACTGAAAAAGGAAGCGACCAAGCCAGCCTCGTTCAATTTCCTGCAACAACAGGACCGCTTTGATAAATTTGTAGAGGTTTACAACAACGAGCGCCCACACCAGTCGTTAAACGGGCAATACCCGGGTGACTTGTATACACCTTCAGGCAGGGCTTACCGAGCTCCTGAGGAGCCTGAATATCCCTATCACGATCGCTCGGTACACGTTACCCAATGCGGCCGAATCTGCATCGGCAAACGCAAAATCAACCTGAGCAGTGTATTTGCCGGCCAAACAGTGGGAATACGGGAAGTTGAAGACAGGATCTGGCTTGTCAGTTTTATGGATTATGATCTAGGCTTTTTTGACCAGACCGAGAACAGGGTGGAGCCAGTGGGTGTGAACCCCTTCGCTCCAAAAGTGTTACCCATGTCCTCGGAATAAAGTGCAACCTATGTGACCGGAATGCACCGACTGAAAATGGAGCTGGCGAGAGGAATCGAACCCCCGACCGGCTGATTACAAATCAGCTGCTCTACCTACTGAGCTACGCCAGCTAAGCGTGGGTGGGGCGCATGCCCCGGAAAGGCCGCAGATTCTAGACAAAGCACAGGTGCCACGCAAGCCCAAACCGACGCGGGTGAAAGGTGAATTAACAATCTATTGCCCGCCACGCAACCCGGCAAGCACCTCCAACCCTTCGAACACAAGGTCAGGGCGCAGCTTTCCGACGCCGCCCAACAGCGCCTGCAAAGTCTCCCCTGCACCACCACAGAACAGCAGCTCGGGCGCCGGGTCGCCCGCCTCACGCAGCGCCAGCAATACCGACCCGACCTGGGAGAGGGCAATGCCGTGGCGCACTGCCTCGGCCGTGGACTGTCCCGGCGCCAGGGCGTAGACCGGCTGTTCTGCAAAGCGCACCCGGTCCGTATCGAGCAAGAGTGCACGTTCCATCAACGCCGCGCCGGGGATAATATAGCCACCTTCGTGGCGACCATCGGCAGCTACCACGTCAATGGTGAGAGCGGAGCCCGCATCCGCAACCACCAATCGCTGCCGGCTGTGCTCCCGCGCGCCCAGCATGGCCAGCCAACGGTCGACTCCCATACGCAGGGGTTGCGCATAGCTGTTCACCAAATCACCACTGCGTGCCTCGCTGCGAGCGAACCAGAGTTCCGCCTGCGGCCACCGCTGCTGCAGCCGGCGACGCACCACGTCCTCCGTCGCCTCGCTGGAGACACTGGCGATCCAGATATGCGCGGGTTCGGCGGGCTGCGCGAGTAGCTCCTCCATGGTCTCCGGGGCGCTGTGACGAAACTCGCCGCGGGCAATGATCTCTGGCCCCTCCTTGAGCCGCCACTTGGCGCTGCTGTTGCCCATATCCAGCTGCAGGCACTGCGCAGTCATCAGGAGGCCGCCCGCAGGGATATCTCACCACCAAACACAGGCTGTAAACCGAGGGTCGTTTCCAATAGTAGCGCGCCGCGGTCGTCTACCCCGCGGGCCACCCCGGCCTGGCGCTTCTCGCCGCTGTGCAACACCACAGGCGTGCCGGCATAGGCATCCAGCGCCATCCACGGCGCCCTCCAGGGCGCAAAACCCGTATCGCCGAAGCTGGCCGCAAGCGGCAGCAGCTCATTGAGCAGGGCCGCCAGCAGAGCGTTGCGTCCGGGCGGGCTGCCGTCGCAAAGACGGGTGAGGTCTGTCCAGGCCTGGTCGATGGTATCGGCGGCGGCTGTGGGCATGGCCACATTGATGCCCACACCGATCACCACCTGGCAGCGGCCCGCGGCATCGCCCGCCATTTCCAGCAGCACGCCGCCGAGTTTGCCACTTTGGGCGAGCAGGTCGTTGGGCCATTTGAGTTGCAGGCCGCTCACACCCAAACCGCACAAGGCACGCACCACCGCCACGCCCACCGCGAGGCTCAAGCCCTCCAGCGCCGCTGCGCCCTGGTGGTACTCCCAGGAAAACGACAGGTAGATATTGCGCGCAAAGGGGCTCACCCACTGTCGGCCGCGGCGGCCGCGGCCAGCAGTTTGCTGCTCGGCGCTGCAGACGAGCCCCGGGGCAGTACCCGCCGCAATCCGGCGCAGCACTTCCGCGTTGGTTGAATCGACCGTCTCCAACAGCCGCAATTCATGCAGCAGCGCGCGCGCAGGCGGCTGCAACCCGTTGCACACACGACTTTCATCCAACAGCTCTACACCGCCTGGGATGCGGTAGCCGCGACCTTTAACGGACTCCACGTCCAGGCCCAGAGACTGCAGTCGGTTCAACTGCTTCCATACGGCGGTGCGGCTGAGGCCAAGTGCGTTGGCCAGCGCCTGGCCGGAATGGAACTGGCCATCAGCCAGCAGGGGCACCAGGGTGGTATTGGGCATTGGCGAGCTACCGGGCAATGAAACATGGCGCGAATAATAGCAAACCCTGCCACGGTTCAACTGAATAACCAGCGCAATTGGCCCTGCGCCACATTTCAGGCCAGAGTTGACTGCTACAAACGCTGTTTCGCCCGCCCACAGCTCAACCTCTGGAGATTCGCCATGCCCAAGCTCGACGACGCTACGCTGCGCGCTGCCGCCGACGCCCTGATACGGGCGCACGCGCAGGCATCCCTCGATAACGAATGGACTTTTTTTGTCGATCAGATCTACGCGCGTGATTGCGTCTACACCTGTGAATATGCCGGCGTCATGCAGGTAACGGCCCGCGGTATCGACGAAATCAAGGCCACTCACTACGGCCGCGACATGCAGGTTGGCTGGGAGGGCTGGACCTTTCCCTACCTCGGCGTCTATACCGGCAGCGAGAACCGCCTCATCACCCACTGGATGAACCGCGGGCCGGGAGAGCGCAGTGATGGGGACTATTACGAAACACCGGGCGTCTCATTCATCACACTCGATGATGAGGCAAAGATCATACGGCAATTTGACCTTTTCGATCTCGCCCACCAGATGCGCCTGTGTGATGAACTGGAGGAGGCAGGGCTGTTGTCCCCCACCCTGAAGGAAAACTGGGTGGAACCGATGAAAGCACGCCTGCAAGAGCAGCTGGCTGCGCGCTGAACCAACACGCCTTTCCATACAGCCGGGTGTAGGCCGCGCGCACCCGCGTTAGCACATTGTTTACGTTAACGTAAACGTAGGCTATATTTCAGCCACACCCTCATCAGGCAGGTGCAGTGACAGACCGCAGCTACAGCATTTCGCAGCTGGCGTCGGAGTTCGGCATTACCACCAGGACCATTCGCTTCTACGAAGAAAAAGGGCTCATCCACCCCCGCCGACAGGGGCAGAAGCGCGTGTACAGCGCCGGTGACCGTGTGCGGATCAAGCTTATCCTGCGCGGCAAGCGCATTGGCATGAGCCTGCAGGAGAGTGTGGAGGTGATTGACCTTTACGACCCCGCACACAATAACCGCAGCCAGCTACACTCATTGATACACACGGTGCAGGACAAACGCGAGCGTCTGCTGCGCCAGAAGCGGGACATTGAGGACATGCTGGCGGGCCTGGACGAAGTACAGGCCCTGTGTGAGCAAGGGTTGGAAAATGCAGATTGAAGGCTACAGGACGCACCCAGCGACGCTGGCCCGCCACCCCATAACCACGGACTGAGGCACACATCACCATGAATACCGGCTACCCCACGCTCAACTTTGGCCTAGGCGAAGAACTGGACATGCTCCGCAACGCGGTCTACCAGATGTGCCAGAAGGAGATCGCACCGCGCGCCGCCCAGATCGATCGCGACAACGCGTTTCCGCAGGACCTGTGGCGCACGTTTGGCGACATGGGCCTGCTGGGCATCACCGTCGAAGAACAGTACGGCGGCTCCAATATGGGCTATCTCGCGCACAGTATTGTTATGGAGGAGATCAGCCGCGCATCGGCGTCGGTCGGTCTATCCTACGGAGCCATGTCCAACCTCTGCCTGAACCAGATCCAGAAAAACGGTAGCGAAGCGCAGAAACAGCAGTACCTGCCACGGCTGTGCAGCGGGGAGCACGTGGGCGCACTGGCCATGTCCGAGCCCAACGCCGGCTCGGATGTGGTGAGCATGAAGCTGCAGGCACGCAAGGAGGGTGACACCTATTACCTTACCGGCAACAAGATGTGGATTACCAACGGCCCGGACGCGGATGTCTACGTCATCTACGCGAAAACCGACCCCGAGGCCGGCTCCAAGGGGATCACCGCCTTTCTGGTCGAGCGGGACTTCCCGGGTTTTTCCCGCTCACCCAAACTCGACAAGCTGGGCATGCGCGGCTCCAACACCTGCGAGCTGGTGTTCGATAACACGCCGGTGCCCGCTGCCAACATCCTGCGCGGCGAGGGGCAGGGCGTGAAAGTGCTGATGTCCGGGCTGGACTACGAGCGCACGGTGCTGTCCGGCGGACCGGTGGGGATCATGCAGGCCTGTCTCGATGAGGTGGTGCCCTACCTGCATACCCGCGAGCAGTTTGGCCAAAGCATCGGCCAATTCCAGCTCATGCAGGGCAAGCTGGCCGATATGTATGCCGACTTGTCGGCCTGCCGCGCTTACCTGTACGCCGTTGCCGGCGCCTGCGATCGCGGTGAGGAAACACGCAAGGATTGCGCGGCGGTGATTCTCTACACCGCGGAAAAGGCCACGCAGATAGCATTGCAGGCGATTCAGGCGCTCGGTGGGTTTGGCTACACCAACGATGCCAATGCTGGCCGCCTGCTACGTGATGCCAAGCTGTATGAGATTGGCGCCGGCACTTCCGAGATCCGCCGTATGCTGATTGGCCGCGAATTGTTCAACGAAACCGCCTGACCGGAGTGCTCCCATGACCGTCCTGCAATCCCGCCTGAACCCGCGCGACGAAACGTTCCAGGCCAACAGCGACCACATGCAGACTCAGGTCGATGACCTGCGCGAGCGGGTGGCGGCCCTGCGCGAAGGCGGCGGCAAGAAAGCGCAGGAGCGCCACCTTGAGCGCGGCAAGCTGCTGCCCCGTCAGCGCCTGCAGGCACTGCTGGACCCCGGATCGCCCTTCCTGGAGCTGTCACAACTGGCCGCCCTCGATGTCTACGACGACCCGGTCCCCGGCGCCGGCATCATCACCGGGATTGGACGTGTTGCCGGCCAGGAGTGCATGATTTTCGTCAACGACGCCACGGTAAAAGGCGGCACCTACTATCCGCTCACCGTGAAAAAGCAGGGCCGGGCACAGACCATCGCAGAAGAAAACCACCTGCCCTGCCTGTATCTGGTGGATTCCGGCGGTGCATTTCTGCCCCTGCAGGACGAAGTGTTCCCAGACCGGGAGCACTTCGGCCACGCCTTCTACAATCAGGCTCGCATGTCTGCCAAGGGTATTGCGCAGATCGCCGCGGTGCTCGGCTCCTGCACCGCCGGCGGTGCGTACCTGCCCGCCATGGCCGACGAGTCCATCATCGTCAAGAATCAGGGCACCATTTTCCTCGGCGGCCCGCCGTTGGTAAAAGCGGCCACCGGCGAAGTGGTGACAGCGGAAGAGCTAGGCGGTGCCGATGTGCACTGCCGCACCTCGGGCGTTACCGACCACTACGCCAACAACGACCACCACGCCCTGGAGTTGATGCGCCGCGCCGTAGCCCGCCTGAACCGTGTCAAGCCGGTGAACCTCGACCTGCGTGAACCCGAGGAACCGCTTTACGACACACGGGAAGTCTACGGCGTGATACCCGCTGACAGCCGGCAACCCTACGACGTGCGCGAAGTCATCATGCGTGTGGTCGACGGCTCCGAGTTCGACGAGTTCAAGGCGCTCTACGGCGAAACCCTGGTCTGCGGGTTTGCGCGTATCCACGGCTACCCGGTGGGTATCGTCGCCAACAACGGCATTCTGTTTGGCGAATCCGCGGTGAAGGGCGCACATTTCGTCGAGCTTTGTGCGCAACGCAAGATCCCGCTGGTGTTCCTGCAGAACATCACCGGCTTCATGGTGGGCAAGCAGTATGAGGCCGGCGGTATCGCGCGCCACGGCGCAAAGATGGTGCACGCCGTGGCCTGCGCCAACGTGCCGAAGTTCACGGTGATGATTGGCGGCTCGTTCGGCGCGGGCAACTACGCCATGTGTGGTCGCGCCTACGAACCGCGCTTCCTGTTTATGTGGCCTAACGCACGTATCTCGGTGATGGGCGGTGAGCAGGCCGCGGGGGTTCTGGCCACGGTGAAGCAGGACCAGTTGGCGCGTGAGGACAAGGCGATGACGGCTGATGAGGAGCGCGCGTTCAAACAACCGATTCTGGATCTCTACGAAAAACAGGGCCACCCGTACTACGCGTCGGCGCGGTTGTGGGACGACGGGGTAATTGATCCTGCGGACACGCGGACGGTGCTGGGTTTGGCTATCTCCGCGGCGCTGAATGCGCCGGTTGAGGAGTCGCGGTTTGGGGTGTTCCGGATGTGAGCGGGGTGTTGGACGCCAGCGTGATTGGCAGCTGCCCTGTGGGCGGTGTTGTGGGTGCTTCGTGTGCGGGTGAGTGCGTGGGAGCTTCGTTTTCGGGCGGGGCGACGGGGAGGCGCTGGCCGGAAACGCTACGAGCACGTCCATGTGCGCTCGATGACGGCCATCCATGGCCGCCAACGTTCCGGCCAGCGCCTCCCCGCCACCCCACCCTGAATGTGGCAGTGAATTTGGGCTTGTGGAGTGTCCACCACCAAATCGTAAACAACGCCAGATTGTTGTTGGGCCCCCTACAACGTGCGGCAGTCGAGGCAGTGTGGGGGTGGGGCCGGAGTTGCGGGACCGTCGGCGGCCATGGATCGCCGCCGCCGAGCCTACATGGACGTACTCGCGGCGGGTCCCGCAACTCCGGCCCCACCGCCACACTGCCAGCACCGAACCCGAAGCCCGCAATCTCCACCCGCGCCAACAAACCCGCTGCAAGGAACGTCAACCAATGACCAGCACAGTCCTCACCACCACCGACCACCGCGGCGTTGCCACTGTCACCCTCAACAACCCGGCCAAGCACAACGCCTTTGACGACGCCATGATCAGCGCGCTGCGCCTCGCCTTCGATCAGCTCCGTGAGCGCGACGACGTGCGTGTTGTTGTGCTGCGCTCCGAGGGCAAGCACTTTTCAGCCGGCGCCGATCTGGACTACATGAAACGCATGGCCACCTACGATTACGGCCACAACCTGCACGATGCCGAGATGCTGGCAGGCATGCTGCGCGCCCTCTATGAACTTCCCCAACCCACCATCGCCCGCATTCAGGGTGCGGCACTGGGCGGTGCCGTGGGGCTGGTGAGCTGTTGTGATATGGCCGTTGCTACACGTGGGGCGAGTTTCGCGCTGTCGGAGGTGAAAATCGGCCTGGTACCCGCGACGATCAGCCCCTATGTGTTGCGTGCGATTGGCGAGCGCGCGGCACGGCGCTATTTCCTGACCGGAGAGCGTTTCGATGCTCATCGGGCACTGGCGCTCGGCCTGGTCAGCGAAGTGGCCGACGAGGAGTCACTGGATGCCGATGTGGACATGCTGGTGAGTGCGCTGCTCGCCAACGGCCCGGAAGCCGTGCGCGCCGCCAAAGACCTGATCGCCAACGTTGCCGGGGAGTCACTGACAGCTGAACTGGTGGAGGATACCTGCGCGCGGATCGCCCATATACGGGTCTCCAGCGAAGGCCAGGAAGGCCTGAGCGCCTTTCTGGAAAAACGCACACCCAACTGGCAGGAGAGATAGCCATGTTCAACAAGCTATTGATCGCCAACCGCGGAGAGATTGCCTGCCGCATCATGCACACGGCGCGCCGTATGGGTATCGCCACTGTTGCCGTGTATTCGGATGCAGACCGCCATGCGCTGCACGTGCGCATGGCAGATGAAGCGGTACATATTGGCCCGGCACCCGCACGGGAAAGCTATCTGGTGGCGGAACGCATCATCGCCGCGGCGCTGGACACGGGGGCGCAGGCCATCCACCCGGGTTATGGCTTCCTGTCGGAAAACGCCGCTTTCGCGAGCGCCTGCGCGGAGCAGGGGCTGGTGTTCGTGGGCCCGCCGACCGGCGCTATCGAGGCCATGGGGTCCAAGTCCGCCGCCAAGCACATCATGGGCGAGGCCGGAGTGCCCCTGGTGCCGGGCTATCACGACGCAGATCAGGACCCGGCGCTGCTGCGCCGGGAGGCGGAGCGCATGGGCTACCCGGTGTTGCTCAAGGCGACCGCCGGCGGCGGCGGCAAGGGCATGCGTCAGGTGTGGTCGGGCGATGAATTCGATGCCGCCCTCGCCGCCGCGCAGCGGGAGGCGAGCGCGAGTTTTGGCGATGCCACCATGCTGGTGGAGAAGTACCTGACCAAACCGCGCCATGTGGAAGTACAGGTGTTCTGCGACAACCACGGCAACGCAATCTACCTCGCGGAACGCGACTGCTCGGTGCAGCGCCGGCACCAGAAAGTCATTGAGGAGGCCCCCGCACCGGGCATGACGTCGGTCCTGCGCGCCGCCATGGGCGACACGGCGGTGCAGGCCGCCCGCGCCATCGACTACCGCGGTGCCGGTACGGTGGAGTTCCTGCTGGATGAAGACGGCCGCTTTTATTTCATGGAGATGAACACGCGCCTGCAGGTTGAACACCCGGTAACGGAAATGATCACCGGGCAGGACCTCGTGGAGTGGCAGCTGCGCGTGGCGGCCGGTGAGGTGCTGCCGCTGCAGCAGGAGGAACTCAGTTTGCGCGGCCACGCCTTCGAAGCGCGCGTCTACGCCGAAGACCCGGACAACGACTTCCTGCCCGTTACCGGCACCCTCGCCTATCTGCAGGCGCCCGAGGAGTCTGCGCATGTGCGGGTGGATACCGGTGTGCAGCAGGGGGACGAGATCAGCGTCCACTATGACCCCATGATCGCCAAGCTTATTGTTTGGGACGAGTCGCGCGAGCGTGCTCTGCAGCGCCTGGCCGCTGCCCTGAGGGATTACCGTATTGGCGGCACGGTGACCAACCTCGATTTTCTCTATAACCTGGCCACGGCCGCACCCTTTCAGCAGGCGGAACTGGATACCGGGTTCATCGAACGCCATCAGTCGCTGATTTTCCGCCAACGGCAGCACGACCTGCTGCGCGATCTGCCCATGGCCGCATTCGCCCTGTTCCTGCAGCGTCAGCGTGAGGCCGCGCCGCGCAGCTGCCTCGACCCGTGGTCGCCATGGGCCAGCGGCACGGCCTGGCGTCTCAACGAGCCCCACGTGCATCACATGTTGCTGCACTGTCATCAGCGCGACGTGCACGCCACGCTGGAACAACTGCCCGGCGGCGGCTTCTGCATTGAGATCGACGGCGAGCGTAGCCAGCTGCGCGGTGCCCTGCAGGGGGACGAGCTGGTATTCGAACTGGACGGGCACCGGCGACGCGCCACACTGGCACGCACAGCGGATGGCTTTACCCTGTACCTGGCCGACGGTGCCTGCCACTTCCGCGAGCTTCCCCCTGACACGGGTGAAGCCTCCGAAAATACGGCAACGGGTGGCCTCAATGCCCCCATGAACGGCACAGTGGTCAGCCTGTTGATTGAACCGGGCACCGAGGTTGCAGCCGGCACGCCGCTGATGATCATGGAGGCCATGAAAATGGAGCACACGGTGCGGGCACCGGGCGCGGGAACGGTAAGCCAGTTCTACTTCGCCGCCGGCGACCTGGTGGACGGCGGCGCCCCGTTGCTGGCATTTACCCCGAGCGAGGAGGCCGAGGCATGAATCTGCCAACGTCTGTCACCCTGGTCGAGATGGGCCCACGCGACGGACTGCAGAATGAGTCCGCCAGCATCTCCCTGGCGACCAAACTGCGACTCATCGATGATCTCGCCGCAGCGGGGCTTAGCGTCATTGAGAGCGGCAGTTTCGTCAATCCCAAATGGATTCCACAGATGGCGGACAGTGCCGAGGTTTTCCATGGCCTGCAGCGGCGCGCTGGCGTTCGCTACACGGCGTTGACCCCCAACCTGCAAGGCCTGGAGCGGGCACTGGACGCCGGCGCGGACGAAGTGGCCGTGTTCACGGCGGCCTCGGAGGCGTTTTCGCGCAAGAACATCAACTGTGGCATAGCCGAGAGCCTGCAGCGTTTCGAGCCGGTGATGGCGCGTGCCGCAGACGCAGGCGTGCGCGTGCGCGGCTACATCTCCTGTGTACTCGGCTGCCCCTACGAGGGCGACATTGCGCCGCAGGGCGTACTGGATGTGGCCCGTGCGCTGCTTGGCCTGGGCTGCTACGAGGTGTCGCTCGGCGACACCATCGGCACGGGTACGGCCGGCAGCACCCAACGCCTGCTGGACGCACTGCTGCCGCACATACCGGCACAACAACTCGCGCTGCACTGCCACGACACCTATGGGCAGGCGCTGGCGAACATTCTGGTCGGCCTGCAAAACGGCATTGCTACTGTCGATGCCTCCGTTGCCGGGCTGGGTGGCTGCCCCTATGCGCGCGGCGCCACCGGCAACGTTGCCACGGAAGATGTGGTGTATATGCTCAACGGCATGGGCATACACACCGGCATCGATCTCGGCGCGCTGGTGAGCACGGGCGCGCGTATCTCGGAGGCGCTGGGGCGACGCAATGGTTCCCGCGCCGCCAACGCGCTGCTTGCCTCGGCCGGCTGACGCTCACCCGCTGACGTTCCCGGCAGCACGCGGTGCATGATAAAGTGCAGCGCAAACCGCGCCGGAACGCTTCATGCCCGTGTCCTCCATTGCCCTGCAGCGCCAGCTTGCCGCCAGTATTGTCACCGTCAGCGGTGTGTTGCAGGTGGCTTCCCTGTGGCGCAACCGGTTGAGTGAGGACGTGCTGCTCACCGCGCTGGTGGGCAGCATTTACCTGTTGATAGCGCTTGGCCTCTTCGGCCGTTCGCGTTTCGCGCTGTTTGTGGCGGTGGCCACCTGCGGCGGCAGTGCCCTGCTGCTTGGCCCGGACCTGCCGCTGGCCACCTGGTCTTCGCTGCAACAGCTGCGTATTGCGGGCGATGCCATCGTGGCCGTGCTCTGCCTGCACGTGCTGTGGTCGGTGCGCAAACTGCCGAGTATCTAGCACACCTCGGCACCCGCCGTGGGGATCCCCGAAAAAGCCCGTGCTAGCCCGCCAAGGCGTTTTGCAACAGCGGGTAGCCGACCAGTAGCCAGGTGCCGCTGATCATCAGCATCAGCAAGCGCGATTGCGCTTTGAGCTCACCGAAGCCGCGGGTGAAGCGCACTTCCTGCTCGCCAAGGCGCATTCCAAGAGCCACCTCATGATCCGCGAACCGCTTCTCAAGGCGAGCATCCTGCTCGGTGAACCGCATTTCGACACGATACTCCAGCTCGACAAATCGCTTCTCCAGACCAGACTCCAGCTCGACAAATCGCTTCTCCAGACCAGACTCCAGCTCTGCGAACCGCTTCTCCAGACGAGCATCCTGCTCTGCGAGACGCACTTCGATGCGCGTTTCCTGCTCCGCAAATGCGGCGCGCAGCGTTGCATCCAGGTAGTCCCGGGTGACGATGTTGTCCGCATAGAAACCGAATGCTTCGGCCATGAGTTCCGCCTGCACCTCTGCCTGCGGCTCGGGCACGCCCGCCGCGCGCAGGCGACGGGCGTACTGGAGCGAGTCGAATGCCAATGTCCCCATCATAGCTCTCCATCGCAGTAACGGCAAAGTCTGCCAGCTGCTGCGGCGCAAGGGTACATCCAATGCGGCCAGGGCCGTTTCTGGCTAGTCAGCGCTGCAGGGGCAGGCTAGAGTGCGTGCATGCAGACGTCATCATCCAAGCGCATCACACCAGACCTGAGCCAGTGCTCGCCAAACAGTGCCGTGGCCGACGTCGGTGCGCCCTTGCACACCGCCCTGGACCCGGAAACCTGCCGCCGGGCCCGGCTCTCGCGCGACCTGCGCTTCGACGGCGAGTTCTTCCTTGGGGTGCGCAGCACGGGCATCTATTGCCGCCCGATTTGCCCGGCCCGCGCGGCCGCCGAACACAATGTGGTGTACTTCCGCGAAGCCAGCCAGGCGGCCGCTGCCGGCTTCCGGCCCTGCCTGCGCTGCCGTCCTGAGGCGGCACCGGCGAGCGCTGCGTGGCAGGGCAGCCCGGTTACCGTACAGCGCGCGTTGCGCCTGATTCGCGAGGGTGCCCTGAACCAGGGTTCGCTCGCCGCACTGTGCACGCGCCTCGGCGTGGGTGAGCGCTACCTGCGCAAATTGTTTCAGCGCGAGCTGGGGGTTTCACCCAACGCCGTCGCGCAAAACCAGCGCCTGCTCTTTGCCCGCCAGCTGTTGCAGGAAACCGCCTTGCCGATAACGGACATCGCCTATGCCGCCGGCTTTGGCAGCGTACGGCGCTGCAACAGCGCGTTTCAGGACAGTTTTGGGAAAACACCGGGTGCCATGCGCCGCGGACAAGCCACTACCTCTCCCGAACAGGGCATTCGCTTGCTGCTGCGCTATCGCCCCCCCTACGACTGGGCCGGTGTTCTGGACTTTTTCCAGCGCCACGCGGTGAACGGCGTTGAGTCCGTGGACGACGGCGTGTACCGAAGGCAGATCCCGTTGCGTGCGCACAGCGGCACATTCGGTGTACGCCATGCGCCGGCGCGCCACGCCATCGAGCTGGAGCTGCACCTGCCCGACCTGGCGGACATGATCCCCGTGGTACAGCGCGTACGGCGAATGTTTGACCTGAATGCCAACCCCGAGGTGATTGCTGCGAGCCTGCGGCAGGACCCGGCACTGGCAACTCTACTGGAGCGCTTCCCCGGGGTACGCTCTCCGGTGTGCTGGAGCGCGGAGGAAGCCACCCTGCGTGCCATTGTGGGCCAACAGGTGAGCATTGCCGCCGCTCGCGGAGTCTGCTCACGCCTGGCCGAAGCCACACAGCGCCCCGGACAAGCCGCGACCTTTCCCGCCGCTGCAGCGGTTGCGGCCCTGGATGACAGCCACTTCCCCATGCCGACGCGCCGGCGCGACACCCTGCGCCGGGTCTGCAGCCGACTCGCCAGCGGAGAAGCCCCAGCGGCTGAAGCGTTGCTGGCCGAGCCGGGCATTGGCCCCTGGACCGTCGCCATGATCGCGATGCGGGGTGAAGGCCACCCCGATGCGTTTCCCCCCAAGGATCTCGGCCTCATGCGTGCCTGGGAGGCGCTGCCTGAAGCCACCCAAGCGCTCGCGCCTGCCAGCGAACACTGGCGCCCCTGGCGGGCCTACGCAGCCAACCTGCTGTGGCGCAGCCTCGGTGCGTAAGTCCGACCGCAACAGCGAGCGTTGCGCAACGCCACCCTCACGTCACCCCCACTGCGCCGCGCGCCGAGGAGACTGGACATGACTACCACCGTCACCCGCCTGATCGAAAGTCCCCTGGGAACGTTACAGCTGGTCGCGAACGACTCGGCACTGACCGCCATCCACTTCCCGGGACAGCACGAAGCTGCAGCGGAGGAACGCGAGAGCAACGCCGTGCTGGCGTTGGCCAGCGCCCAACTGGCAGAGTATTTTGCTGGATCGCGGCGGGCATTTGACGTGCCACTCGATGCGCGGGGCACGCCATTTCAGCAGGCAGTTTGGCAGGCACTGCGCGCGATTCCGTGGGGCGAGCTGCGCAGTTATCGAGACATTGCCTGTGCCTTGCACAACCCACGAGCCGTGCGCGCGGTGGGGGCAGCGAACGGGCGCAATCCTTTACCCATCCTCGTGCCCTGCCACCGCGTGATTGGCGAGAACGGCAGCCTGACCGGGTTTGCCGGCGGGCTGGCCGCGAAAGCGTTGTTGCTGGAACTGGAGGGGAGCTTGACGGAGGAGGGAGTGGTCCCACCCTCCGGCAAAAGCATTTAATTCGCGCTGGTCGCTCGCTACTCTGTCTCGCGCTGACGGTCATTCAAAGCGCTGAGGGCCATTTACTGCGCTGGAGGCTCATGGACTGTTGGCAATAAAGCTGATCCAGGTGGGCTCATTGATGAAGCCTGTGCCCCAGCTTGCCCACACCTCACCGAGGCCGGCTTCGGTGATGGCCTCCACGGATTCGCCCGCTTCCAGCTTGTCGGACACGTAGGTAGACGTGAGCTGCAGCATATCGAGATAGCGCTCGAGGTCCGCTTTGCTGGCCACGCTGCCGTGTCCGGGCACAATTACCGTGCTGCCATCCACCCGCTCCAGCACGGCCTGCACTGCCGCGATGTAGCCCGGCACGGTGCCTCCGGAAGCGATATCGACAAACGGGAAGCGGTCCTTGAAGTACAGGTCTCCCATGTGCACCACGTTTTCCGCGGTGAAATACACCACGCTGTCGCCATCGGTGTGACCTGCGGCGTAGTGCTGCACGTCGAGGTCATCGTCATTGAAGTGCAGGGCCAGCGAATCGCCGAACGTCACCACCGGCAACGCGCCCTTGGGGCTGGGCTCTACCACCCGGTTCATGGTCGGTATGTCCTGTCGCGTGGCCATGCGCTCACGCACGCGGGTGTGCGCGACGACGACCGCACCGCGGTCAGCCCAGAACAGGTTGCCGCCCGTGTGGTCGGAGTGCCAGTGGGTGTTGAGCACGAAGCTCGGGTTGGCATCCGCACCGGCCAGGTCCACAAGCGCCGCTTCATAGGCCGGCACCATGTTCTCGTAATCGTCATCGATGATCAGCAGGCCATCTTTCCCCACCGAAGCGACCACGTTGCCGCCGCGACCTTGCAACAGGTGGAGCGTGCCGGTGAGTGCTGTGGTGGTGACCTCGGGAAGCTCGCCGTGGTTGTCGGCGCCAGCCGGCGACGCGAGGGGCAATGTCATTGCCAAACAGAGCAGCGCGGCGGGGAACAGAGCGCGCGGCGCCACGGGCAGGAACTGTGCACAGTGCGTTGTAAATGAGGACATGGAGCTACCTCCTTGCGGTTGTCGTGAGTGCCTTACGCGTTGAGGTCAGGAATGAGATCATCTTTTAAGTGCTCAATCGTGTCCTTCAGGCGTAGCTTTTCTTTTTTCAAACGCTGCAGCAATATCTGGTTCTTGTAGGGAAATTCGTAGAGTTCATCAATTTTCTCGTCCAGCGCACGGTGGCGTGCCATCAGCTCCATCAGCCGCATGGCGGGTGTTGGCTCTTCATTGGCGGCGTCGGGTGCGATGTGGCCGCGTCCGAATGGGCTGCGCGGTGGCTCGTTCATGGTTGGGCTGCCTCCTGCACGGGCAGTGTCCGAATCGTGTTCAACTCTATACCTAACGGGTTTCCCCGCACAAGCGCCATGCAAGACGGTTTTGTATTGGCTTCCATCACAACCGCCTCGATAACAGCCGCACTCACGTCGATACATCACCACCCAATTGCCGTTGGTGGGCAAGCAATTCGGGCCAGAGCGCATTGTGTGCGTCCCCCACCGCGAGAAAGTGCGGGCTGAGCAGCGAGTCACGGCAGTTATAGCGCAGGGGGTTGCCGTCCAGGCCCAGCACACTGCCGCCTGCAGCCTCCACCACCGCCTGACCGGCGGCCACGTCCCATTCGCTGCACGGTGAAAAGCGCGGGTACACGTCACCGCGGCCTTCCGCCAACTGACAGAACTTGAGTGCACTGCCGCTGTTCTCGCGCTGCAGTGGGCCACAGTGCGCCCCCAGCCACGCCAGGCAGGCATCCAGGGCAGCATTGCGGTGGCGCCGGCTGGCCAATACCGTAACGCCCGCCTTCGCACCGGGCAGCGCACGGGTATGCAACGGCGCTTGCCGCCACTGGCCGTTTGCATCGGCTATGAAACGCGCGGACAGCTCACCCGGCACACCGACACAGGCCATTTTCTGCAATGGAATGTACAACACACCCAACACCGGACGGTGCTGGTCGATAAGGGCGATGTTGATGGTGAACTCCCCGGTGCCGGCGATGAACTCCTTGGTACCGTCCAGCGGGTCCACCATCCAGAACCGGGGCCAGGCGTGGCGCTGCGCCTTCTGCGCGGGCGATGATTCCTCGGACAGCAACGGCAACTGCGGCGTGAGCGCCGCCAGGCCATCGCGCAGACAGGCGTGAGAGTCCATGTCTGCATGCGTGAGCGGCGAGTTATCGGTTTTGGCACGCAGCCCGCTGTCACCCGGCGCATGGTAGTGGTCGCAGATCAGCTTCCCTGCATCCAGGCAGAGTTGCAGCAGGGGGGGAACAAGCGCGGTCAAATCGTGCACGATAGCTACCTGAGCAGTGGTGCGGCAATTGTAACACTGTGGGCGAGGACGTTTCGCGGTGCAGTGGGGAGCCGTCGCTCAGCGCTGTGGCTGGCGGCGACCAACGCCGACGACATTGCCCACCGGCATGCGGCTGGCCCCGAAACACGGCATACTAGTGCGCCCCAACGCAACGCTGAGTCACGCGCATGATCACCTGGGACAGTATCGATACGGTTCTGCTGGACATGGACGGCACCTTGCTGGACCTGCATTTCGACAACTACTTCTGGCTGGACCACCTGCCGCGCCTGTATGCAGAGAAACGCGGCATTGCGGCTGCGGATGCCACCACCGCGTTACATGGGCGTTTCGACGGACGCCAGGGCACCCTGGACTGGTACTCACTGGACTACTGGAGCGACCAACTGGAGATGGACGTACCGGCGCTCAAGCAGGAGCTGCGGCACATGATCAAACTGCGGCCCCACGCGCTGGAATTCCTGCAGCGCCTGCACGCCGGCCCGTGCGAGGTGGTGTTGGTCACCAACGCCCACCGCAAGACGCTGGACATCAAAATGGCCCAGGTGGACATCACCCCGTGGTTCGACCGCCTGGTGGTGTCGCACGACCTCGCCGCGCCCAAGGAAGACCAGGCCTTCTGGCATGCTCTGCAAGCCCTGCACCCCTTCGACCCCGCGCGCACCTTACTCATTGATGACACCGAGAGTGTCCTGCAGTCCGCGCATGACTACGGGATTGCGCACCTGCTCACCCTGTTGCAACCCGACAGCCAGCTGCAGAAACGCCTCGATACCCGCTTTCCCGGCATTCACCACTTCGATGAAATCATGCCTGAACCCCACCCCACGAGCACTGCACGGTGAGCGAGCACAAACTTCGCATCGACAAATGGCTGTGGGCGGCGCGCTTCTTCAAGACCCGCAGCCTGGCCAAAGCCGCCATTGAAGGCGGCAAGGTGCAGTTGGACGGCCAGCGCATCAAGGTGTCCAAGGAAATTGCCGTGGGCGAACGACTGCTGATACGCCAGGGTTGGGATGTGCGTGAAGTCATCGTTGCGGCGCTTTCTGACCAGCGCCGCGGTGCGCCGGAGGCACAGCAGCTGTACACGGAAACCGAAGCCAGCGTGACGCGCCGGGCAAGCGAGGCGGAAGCGCGCAAGGCTGCCGGCGGCATGATCGAACGGCCACTACACCGGCCAACCAAGAAACAACGGCGGCAGATCCACCGCTTCAAGGAACTGCCCGGGGAGGATTAAGGCGCAGTGCTACCACACGGAAATCATCGCATTCCTCTCCGAATGCGCTAAAATCCGCCCATGTTACGCGATATTCCCGTCACACTGCCGAACACGCCCCTGCTCAGCGCCGTTGACCAGGGCAAGCCCCTGCGGGCGCTGGATGAGGCAGAGCTGGAACAGCTGTGTGACGAACTACGTGCCTACCTGCTGTATAGCGTGGGCCAGAGCGGCGGCCATTTTGGCGCCGGGCTGGGCGTTGTCGAGCTCACCGTGGCGCTGCACACCGTATACAACACCCCACAAGACCGCATTGTGTGGGACGTGGGCCACCAGACCTACCCCCACAAAATCCTGACCGGACGCATGCAGGCCATGCGCAGCATCCGCCAGGCCGGCGGCCTGGCAGGCTTTCCAAAACGCAGCGAAAGCGACTACGACACCTTCGGGGTGGGGCACTCATCCACCAGTATCTCTGCCGCCATGGGCATGGCGCTGGCCGCCCGGCAGCAGGGCATAGACCGGCACGTGGTAGCAGTTATTGGTGATGGCGCGATTACCGGCGGCATGGCCATTGAAGCGCTGGCTCACGCCGGCCACGTGCGCCCCAACATGCTGGTTGTGCTCAACGACAACCAGATGTCCATCGGCCACAACACCGGTGGTCTCGCCACCTACTTCGCCAAGATATGGGCCAGCAAGACCTACATCAGCCTGCGCGAAGGTTCCAAGAAGATACTGAAACGCATCAAGCCCGCCTGGGACCTGGCCAAGCGTACCGAAGAGCATATGAAGGGCATGGTCGCCCCCGGCACCCTGTTCGAGGAGCTGGGCTGGCACTACATTGGCCCGCTGGACGGGCACGACCTGCCGCAGCTGCTGCAAACGCTGGAAAACATGAAGGACCTGGAAGGGCCTCAGTTCCTGCACATTCGCACCATGAAGGGCAAAGGTTTTGCGCCCGCCGAGCAAGACCCGGTGGGCTACCACGCCATCAACAAAATTGAGGCAGTGCCCAAGGGACCGCAAGCCAACCTGCCCCCTCCCCCTGCCGCGCCGCGCAAGCCCAAGTTCCAGGACGTGTTCGGGCGCTGGCTGTGCGACATGGCCGAGCGGGACCCGAAATTGGCCGGCATCACGCCCGCCATGTGCGAAGGCTCCGGCATGGTCGAATTTGCCCAACGCTTCCCGGAACGCTATCACGATGTGGCGATAGCGGAGCAGCACGCCGTTACGCTCGCCGCGGGAATGGCCTGTGACGGCCTGAAACCCGTAGTTGCAATCTACTCCACCTTCCTGCAGCGCGCCTACGATCAGCTCATACACGATGTGGCCATCCAGAACCTGGACGTCACCTTCGCCATCGACCGCGCCGGCCTGGTGGGCCAGGACGGACCCACCCATCACGGAGCATTCGACCTGAGCTATTTGCGCTGCATACCGAACATGGTGATTGGCGCACCCTCCGACGAAAACGAATGCCGGCAGATGCTCTACACGGCCTATCAACATGCGGGGCCCGCCGCCGTGCGCTATCCACGCGGCACCGGCAAAGGCGCGCTGATCAGTGAAACCATGAGCGAACTGCCTATCGGCAAGGCCGTGACCGTGCGTGAAGGCCAGCGCGTGGCCATTCTCGCCTTTGGCACCGTGTTGCCAGCCGCGCTGGAAGCCGGCGAAGCGTTGGACGCCACAGTGGTCGACATGCGCTGGGTGAAGCCGCTGGATGAGGCCCTGGTGCTGGCGCTTGCCGGCAAGCACGACTTGCTGGTCACGGTGGAAGACAACGCCGTTGCCGGTGGTGCGGGCAGCGGTGTGCATGAAGTGTTGTCTGCCAACCAGCGGGATACGCCCTGCTTGCATCTGGGTATTCCCGATGAATTTGTGGAACATGGCAGTCAGGCGGAGCAGTATGCGGCAGCGGGATTGGATGTGGCGGGGATTACCGCGGCGATTACTGCGCGACTGGGGGATGCGGGACTGGTGCGGGCCGAAGTTCGGGCTGGTGCTGTGCCGGTGGTGGGGTGACGGAATGAACACCGAGGCCACCTGAAGCGTGCCCGCGATCAAGGTTCTCTGTGCAGCGACATCCTACCCCGCCAACCTCAATGACTGGCGCGGTGTATTTATTCGTCATCTGGTTGATGCGCTTGCTCGCCGCTCCGACCTCGAACTGTCGGTTTGGGCGCCACCGGGGCCGCTACCCGATAACGTTCGCTACGTGCCGACACCAGCAGAGGAACGCACACTCAACGCCCTGATGGCCGCCGGTGGCATTGCGCATGTCATGCGCAGCCTGCAGCCAAGTGCATTGTTGGCGCCCTTGAAGCTGCTGCGCTCCCTGCACGCCGCGTACCGCAGGGAATCCACAACGGCACTGTATCACCTGAACTGGTTGCAAACCGCGCTGCCGCTGCCGAGGGACGGAAAGCCTCTGTTGGTTACCGTGTTGGGTACGGACCTGAAGTTGCTCAAACTACCTCTGGTGAAGCCGCTGCTACGGCGCGTGATGCGTGACCGCAAGGTTGCCATCTGCCCCAATGCCGAGTGGATGCAGCCCATTCTCGAGCGTACATTTGGTGATGTTGCACAGGTTCAACCGGTTCCCTTTGGCATCGACCCCCTGTGGTATGACATCGAACGAAAACTGGAGCCAGAACAACCGGTATGGTTGGCGGTCACCCGCCTGACTCGCGACAAACTGGGTCCACTGTTCGAATGGTCAGAACCGCTGTTCAAGGGCAAATCCAGGCAGTTGCACCTTCTGGGACCCATGCAGGAGCAAACAGAAATCCCAAGCTGGGTGCACTACCACGGGCCCGCCACTCCAGAGCAGCTGGCAACCCGGTGGTTCCCCAAGGCGCACGGCCTGATAACGCTCAGCGAGCACGCAGAAGGCCGCCCGCAGGTTATGCTGGAGGCCATGGCCGCAGGCTTGCCCATTCTCGCCTCGGATATGCCAGCCCACGCCAGCCTTGTGCAGAACAACATCACAGGTGCACTGTGCCGTGAGCGGGAAGACTACACTGTCGGAATGCAAAAACTCGAAGATAGCGCCGTTAACATGCAATGTGGCACCAATGCTCGCAGCTGGGTGCAGGAAGCCGTTGGCACTTGGGATGACTGCGCCCATCGCTACCTGACAATATACAACGCGCTGCTGAGCCATCCTGATGCGTAGTTGCGTGTTAGTCATTGGTGCCGGGGGCTTCATTGGCAGGTCCCTGTGCCGCGCGCTCAGCGATCAGGGTGCTCACGTGAAAGCTGTTGTACGTGGCGAACAGGTTCCGAGCCTCGCGGCCGCCGAACAGGTTGCCAGCGGATGCAAAAACCCGGCCGACCTGGCCGCTTTGCTGGAAGGCGTCGACGCCCTGGTCTACCTCGCTGCGAGCAGCACACCTGGCAGCAGTGCCGGCAAGCCGCTGGCGGAATTGAACACGAATCTCGCACCCTTGCTGTTGACGCTCGAGGCGCTGCAAGCGCACCCCTCGATACCGCTGGTCTACTTTTCTTCAGCCGGCGCGATCTACGACGAACACGCCGTGTTGGCTTCGGGGGAAGCCGACCTGCCTCAACCTCGCTCGTACCACGGTGCAGCCAAGGTTGCGGCAGAACAGTTCATCGGAGCCTGGACGAGGCAATTTGCGGGCAGCGCAACAATCATAAGGCCATCAAATATTTACGGGCCTGGCCAGGCAGAAGTTGCCGGGTTTGGAATTGTGCCAACCATGCTCGGCTGTATCCGACGCGGAGAAACGTTGCGCGTGTGGGGGGATGGCTCTGCTCTGCGTGATTACCTGTATATTGATGACCTGATTGGTCTGACTCTGACGGCACTCACGGCGCCACCAGAGGGGAACGTGCGCACGATCAATGCAGCGAGCGGTGAAAGTATTAGCCTCAACGAACTTTTCACCCGGGCCGAAACAGCCAGCGGTGAAACGCTGCATCGTGACTATGTACAAGGCCGCACCGTCGATGCCAGCAAAGTCATCATCAACATAGATTATGCGCGACAGGCACTGGGCTGGCAGCCTGAGGTTTCATTGGATGAGGGCCTGAAAAGAACATGGCACTGGTTGCACACTACCCGGCCCTGAACCGGCCAGATGAGCCGCTGGTCTCGGTATGCATCGCCCACTATCGAGGGCCAGAACTCATTGCCGCCTGCCTGGATTCGGTACTTGAGCAACAGTGCGACTTCACTGTCGAGATTATCGTGCACGATGATGCCTCAGCAGACGACTCTGTCGCCTTCCTCCGCGAAAAGTACCCTCAGGTTGAACTGCTCGCCAGCCGTGAAAACGTCGGATTCTGTGTGGCCAATAACCGTATGGTGGCGCACGCACGTGGCGAGTACGTTTTACTACTGAACAACGATGCCGCCCTGCTTGCTGGCGCCCTGGCCGCGCTGGCATCGACCGCTGCGCAGCAGACATCGCCAGGAATCCTCACCCTTCCGCAGTATGACTGGGAGAGCGGGAACCTCGTGGACCGCGGCTGTATGCTGGATCCTTTCTACAACCCAGTACCCAATCTGGACCCGGAGCGTAGTGAGGTGGCGATGGTGATTGGGGCGTGCTTGTGGATTCGGCGAAGTAAGTGGGAGCAGTTGGGCGGGTTCCCGGAGTGGTTTGAATCAATCGGGGAAGACTTGTATCTGTGTTGTCTGTCGCGTCTCTGCGGTCTGGAGGTTCGCGCCACACCGACCAGTGGCTACCGCCACAGGCAAGGCGTCAGCTTCGGTGGGAATAGAGCAACCAAACAAGGCCTGGCAACAACCTACCGCAGAAGATATCTCAGCGAACGCAATAAGACATACGTTCTGATTCTGATGCAGCCTCCCCTTCTTCTGTTTCCCGCCCTGCTCATCCACGTTGTATTGCTACTCTTGGAAGGGTTGGCCCTATCCCTGTTTTCATGCGACCGTCGCCCGATCACTCAAATCTACTGGCGTGCTATTGTTTCAGTCGCAAGCAACAAAAGACTACTGGCAGCACATAGGCACTGCGTACAAAAGAAAAGAGCATCACAATGGAATCACTACCTGAAGGGGTTTACCTGGGTACCCAGAAAACTTCAGCTCGCCGTGAAATACGGCATGCCCCGGATAGCTAACAATTGAAAGTCAGCCGATCAGAACCCGGGCACGCTTTGCTGACGATCGCGATACCCACGTTCAACAATCTCCATAATCTCGAGGCATGCATCAAGAGTATTCGTGGCGTGCTTGGGCCAGAGCTGGGAAGAAAAGTTCTAATACATGTCCAAGATGGCGGATCCAGTGACGGGACAGAAGAATTTTTAAGTCAGTCTGAAGCAACCTATCTCACTTACAGCATTGAGCGCGACCAGGGTGTATACGATGCAATGAACCGCGCCACTTCCAAAACCAAGACCAAGTGGATTTTCTTCATGGGGGGCGATGACAGACTTCTACCGGACTTTCGGGAGGCGCTCAAAAAACTGAAAGGGGAACGTATCTACTACGCCAATGTGCGTTACTCATCGGACGATCGCAGATACGATGGTCGCTTCACCCCCCTGAAGCTAATATTCCGTAATATATGTCATCAGTCCATGTTCTTTCCTACAGCGGTGCTGTTGAACCGACCATACTCCCTCACCTACCCGATCAAATCGGACTGGGCTCACAATATTGTGCTAATGAAAGACTATCCATTCGCTTATCTGGCCCTTGATGTCGCTCGCTTCACAGACACAGGGGGCCTGAGCTCCACAACTGCAGATAGCGCATTTGAGGCAAACAAAGCCAAACTTTTCAAAGAGTATCACGGCTATCTTGCGTACTATTTGTGCAGAGTTGCGCCAGACATTACGAGGATATTCCAGCGTCTAACCGGACGCGCAAAACATCGCAGGCCCAGATAGCAGCGTAACACCCACGGTCGAGCTACTGGCGCTGCCTGAGCAGCAGAGTATCGAACTGCAATGTGCGCCCATTCGCGGGATCACAAAAGCCCGGCTGTATGTTCCATAACACAAACCCCAGACTCTCTAGTCGCGCCAATACTTCCTTCCAAAGATATTGCCCTTCGTAGAGAGGCGCTACAGACATTTCACACTGAACTCCGGCAGCCGCTCGCAAACTCTCTTCCGCACCATCCAGAATTTTCCACTCATAGCCTTGTGCATCAATCTTTATCAGGTACCGATTGTTACTATCGATATAGTCGTCAATCACACTATCAAGCGAAACCACCGGCGTGCTCTCTGTTCGTACGAACTCGGAACCACTCGCGGCGTCCGTGTGTAGATCCAGAATCGGTAGTATCGAGGAGGATAGAGAATTAGCAGATACGTTTATTGTGGACTCACCACAGAAGCTTCCCAAAGCCGTTCGGGGGTGTACCAGCCACTCCTCATCATCTTCCGCTCGGCGCACTAGCGCGGCATGAGGACTGGCCAGAGGCTCGAAACTAACTATTCTGCCTTTGAATCCGCATGACCGGATCATGGTGGCGAACTGGCCTTCATTCGCACCAATATCAAATACTGTGTCAATTTCCGCTGCATTCAAAGCTTGCGCGAGCTGAAGGCCAGGATGCCACTCCACACTCAGAATTCGGAGATCCAGGTTGACCTGTCGCAACACCGTGCGAATAGCATTTTTCAATCGAGGACCAATCATCGTGTAGTGATCTTAAATGCTGCGGGCGCCCAATCCGATAATAGTGAACTCGCCCTGGCACGCTGATAACGGAGCCTTCCTAGCTCAGCATAATGGTTCCTCAGCTCAGGATCACGAATAACCAACCCCAGCACCTGTACAAGTGACGACGAGTCACCAACTTCGAATACGGCACCTGCATCACCAACCTGCTCCTGCAAATCACGATCGTTCGAGCAGGTCACGACGCAACCGAGTCCGAAAGCCTCCCATATTGCAAGATTGAAGGATTCGCCACTTGATGGCACCACGAGCGCGACTGCTCGACGGTAGAGCTCAACTTTCGCACGACCGCTGACAAAACCCAAGTGGTGTATGCATGAACTCAGTCCTAATTCAGAGATTTCCCGACGTAGTCGTTCACCAAGCTCTGAACTCCAATTCGAGCCACAGAGCACCAGATGAATGTCCGGATTAAGCGCACGCAAGGCGACCATCGCCCGTATAAGATCTATATGGCGTTTCGTATCGACAATCGTTGCGGGAAAAAAAAGAAACTTGCGGGGAAAATTGCCGGGTAAACCACTCTTCTGAAGAACATCGGACTTACCCTCCCCGTCCAGTTCTTCTAAAGATGGAACGCAGAAGCCCAAACGAACCTTTTCCCTTGCTTCAAAGGCGCAAACTGTTTCCCGTACAGCGCTTGAGGGAACAACAACAAATCTGGAACTTTGCACAAGTCTCGAGAAGGAGCGCTGGTCAATCCATTGCCTCAACCTTGCACGCAGATCAAACATCCGCGTGGGCCTCTCGAAACGCACATCGTGGATAAACGAAATGCAATAACCTTTATTCTCGCGAGCCAGATAGGCCGGGAAACCCTGAAAGAGGCCGAAAACCGTGTAGAGATAAACGTCATGTCGACGATGCGCGGCTACTTGCTGATACAGAGAATTGTGAATCGAAAATCGCTGCAGACCCAACGCATCGCCGAGGATTTTGGATGAAAGTCTCGCGAGGAAGCCTGTGTTACGCGCGCTCACAGCAATAACCTGCTTTTTCAGATTCGGGAAGGCGATGTGCCCAAAACGCGTTGCGTTGCGAGGAGAGAGATAGAGACAGAATTGAATGTCGGTGAATGACCTACACAACTGTATGATCAGGTCGATATTGAACTCCGTTACGCCAGTTTCATAGTGTTCGTCATCGTTGGTGAGCGCAAACACACCTACCGAACTGACCCGGTGCCCCAAGTTCATGACCGCACAAGCCACATTACGCACCGACATCCAGCTCACGCAGAACTGAATCGAGCACCTCGGAAACCCTATCGACTTGCTCCATGCTCAACGCAAGGCCGCTCGGTAGATAAATCCCCTGATCGCGCAAGGTATTTGCCACCGGATGCACTTCGCCTACACCATATCCCAGCCTGTTCAGGACCGGCTGGCGGTGCAACGGGAAAAAGAAACGTCTTGTCCCCACGCCATGACTGGCTAGCCGCTGCGCGATATCCGACGCGTCAACACCATTGAGTCGGGGAAGAAGTATGCCAAAAACCCAATAGACATTGTGAGCGTAGTCCGCGGAATCAATGGGTAGTCGCAGGTTTGGGGTCGCAGACAAATTCTCGCGATAACGTAGTGCCATATTACGTTTCAAATCAACAAAATGATCAAGACGTTCAAGCTGAGCGAGGCCAATCGCTGCTTGTACGTTCGTCATTCTGAGGTTCCACCCAAGCTCCTGGTGGATGAAACGTTCCTTTTCAAAACACAGGTTACGTAAACTACGCAGGCGTTCGGCCAACTCTGCGTCATCGGTAAGTACCATGCCACCCTCTCCCGTTGTGACATGTTTGTTCGCGTAAAAGCTTACCGTGCTGACATCGCCAAAGCTGCCACATGGACGCCCCTTGTAGAGTCCGCCTATACTCTCAGCCGCATCTTCAATGACCCTTAAATCGTGTATTTTCGCCAGTTGCAGTAGCGGATCCATATCGACCGGCATGCCATATATATGCACAGCCATAACAGCTTTGGTCCGCGCCGTGATATTTGCCTCAACCAGAGAGACATCCATACACCAGGTTGCGGGGTCACTATCGACAAATACCGGGGTAGCGCCTGACCTTACAATTTGCTGTACGCACGAGATTATCGTGAAAGTGGGCAGGATTACTTCGTCTCCGGGGCCTATACCAAGCGCAACGATTGCAGCATCCAAAGCTGCTGTTCCGTTGGTTACGGAAACACCGTAGCGCCGCCCTACGCGAGCTGCGAACTCCTCTTCGAACCTGGAAACAAAAGGTCCTTCAGAAGATATCCAGCCAGATCTGATACACTCGACGAGGTATCGCTCTTCATTGCCGTCGAGCAATGGTTCGTTTACGGGAATAAAGCCACCCATCGTCTTATACCTTCTGATATAGCAGAGCGACACCCCAGGTATCAATTCCCGGGAGTTTCCTGGAGAGAAACTCCTCAGAAAGTACGCGCTGGAATCCAGCGACTTCGGCATGGTAATCCAGCTCTGGAATAGTATAATGCCGCAGTGTATGCTTTTCGTAGATTGTCGATGTGTGGTTGGAAGACTTCTCAGTCACCAATAGTGTATAACTGACATCGACCAGGTTCTGGTTAACGTGCATCTCGGGCTCGGCGAGTCGCACGATATCCAATGTATCAGTGCTAACCCGCTTCACTCTGACCTCTGGCTTCTCACTGAGTACTGCAGGGGTATACCAGACATCAAAGAAAAACAGACCACCCGCCTCAAGATGCCGCCCGGCATTCGCAAAAACCTTGGACAATCTGTCGTTATCCGTGATGTAGCTCATAACGTGAAACAGCGCGATAACGGCGGAGAAACGTCGGGACGTTTCCGCAGAGCATATATCACCCACGCTACACGTGAACCCCGGCGTTTGGACTGCACGGGCGACCATTCCAGCGCTCTGCTCAATACCGAACACACTGTAGCCGCGCTCTACGAGCAAGCGACCATGCCTACCCGTACCGGATCCAAACTCAAGAATATCTCCGTTGTGAACGCCGTATCGCGCCAGGACATCGGCGACATACGTCACCTCCGAGGGATAATCCTTGTCCTCATAGAGGAGATCGTAAAAATCGCTAACTTGAGAGAACTGTGCACCGTCTAAAGCCATAATCCGCTCTTCTGAAAATCGTCCCATACTTTACAGGCTGGCGGACGCACTATCGAACCCCACCATTTTGATTTACTTACGCTGCCCGCTAGCTTCAGCGTCCCGGGCACTCGTTGTGCTACGAAAGTGTCTCGCATCTAATGTCGCTTGACATCACGTCCATATAATCCCGTTTGTGCACCCACTCCCGAACGCTGCCCGATCTGGAATAGTAGTCCTGATGGTAACTATACCCTTCTTTGTAGCCTGCACGATAAGCTCGCATCGCCTTCCGTGCACCGGAACTACAGAGTGCAAGACGCCTGACTATACTGTCGAGACGACTGCGTATCCTTCTCAGCGCCGGAAGAAGATTCTCTACGCGCTCCTTATCCCGGGTGGAGCGCAAACTGGAATAGGAGTCTGAAACGCCTTGACTGAATCCTCTTTGATGAAAATAGTCCAGCGTCATCCTGGCTTGTGGAACGCAATGAAAAACTGACGCACCAGGGTGAAAAATGCATTTGTAGGATTGCTCACTAACATATGCCGAAACGCTGGACTCACCGTCACCACGGAGAAAAACCTTCTCTCGAGGCATGCCATCTGGATGAAAGCCGCCCGACTCAAGAAGCGTGGACTTCCTAATAGAAAAGTTGCATCCGAATACTAGAAAAGGACTTATTTCCCGCGCTTCATCGCCCAGATTCACAATACTCACCTGGTGGAGCACTTGAGTCTTGCTGCCAACAGGTGGCCTCCAGAGATCCTGAAACCAGTCAGGTGGTTCACCCTCAAACCGCGGCAGGTTATTGCCCCCCACCATCGCAACTGAATCATCTAGAAACACACCATCAATCGTCTCCAACCATGTCGGGTACGCTTCAATGTCATCGTCTGCAAACGTGAGGTTTGCATGTGAGGCAAGGTGCATCCCAACATGCCGACCAACATGCAAACCCGGCACCGGCGCATAAACGTAGCGGAGGTTGGATAATGAGTTGGCCGCCTGGTCTACAATGAGACGTGTCGCGTCGGTCGAGCCGTTGTCAACTACGATTACTTCGAAATCGGAAGCTGCCAGCGTCTGATTTGAAATCGACCTGAGCGCGATTTCAAGATACCGAGCCCTGTTTCGAGTTGGAATGATGACGGAAATACTCATGCGGAAAAGGCAGTGTGTTCCGCCACTGGTGATCCCGCCTTATCCATCATTGTCGATAACTCTGGCTTGCGCAGCAGAAATACCTTCAAATCTCGTCTTGTCAGACTCACCGGCGTAAGGGCCCTGTTTCACCTCGATCAGCTCGGACTTCTCGAGCATTTCGAAACCGTGGCCGCCATAAGCCAGCAGGATCACGTCGCCAGGATGTAGAATCCGACTCTCCAGATAGATCTGTTCATCGTCGTAGAAGTCTGCACGAACCTTGCCAGACTTCAGAAAAAGCACTTCTTTGGTGAAGTCTACCTGCCTGGATACCGCATTGTGCACGTGTGGGGGAATCACATACCCTTGTGGACGATGCATGTATCCGAGTTGCTGCGAAAAGCTCTCCGGTGTAAAAAACTGGATACCATCATCCTGAAAACCTGTGCGCAACAAGACCGCAAGGAGCCGATTCTCATGAAATATCCTTTCGATCATACTTCGTCACTCATCCGACATTTAAAAACATGCACATCAGTGCAAAAGTTGACTCGAAGCGAAAGCCATCATCCATACCAGTAGCAATTCATCCTCCACTACTGTGGCCACAGGAATCGTTCATGCGAGAATACCCCACCACATATTGGGTAAAGCTCCCGATCTAATCACAACAGGCGCCACTTCCTCCCTTATCACGCGCTTTACGCCCCCAGCCCAGCCATAATCGTGAAAAATCACTACCGAACCCGCCCTCAATAGTCGCTTGTACGATCGCCAGTCCGAGAGCACCCCCTCATAGGAATGATCTCCATCTACAAACAGTAGATCCAGTGCATCGGCTTCCCGTTGAACCTGTTCCAGCACCTCTGAACTATATCCTCGTATCGGTACGATCGACGACGCATAGAGTAATGTATTCTCGGAGAAAGCACGCCATGTATCACGGCAACCTTCAGTCATGGCATCATTCCCCCAAGTATCGATGCAAATGACCTTCGTAGATCCTGTTTCAATTGCCGCAGCTCCAAAGCAGCATGCGGAAGCGCCGAGGTAGGAGCCAATTTCCGCCATCACACCGCAGCCCCGCGCCAGGCTGTACAGCTTGACTCGCTCAGGCAGTGTAAGGTGTGACTCACAAGCGAATGCCTGCGCCAATTGGGGGAATCTTCGTCTAAGGTAGGCATCACGCACTGACGCGAAGCACATCAATACGTCAGCCTTCAAAACTCATACCCGGGAACTGGTGTAATCTTGAACTGGTCGTCAACAGCGAAGAATCGCGCCAGGTAAGCTATAGAGAGCACGCGAAACCAGGTTGGCATACACCCCGCTTCTTGCGGGAGGCTTCTTGTGTACTCGCTACCGTACTGAAACTTTTCATTCAGACGAAACACGAAACCTCCCGTATCGACCTCATTGAGCAACACCCAAGAAAGAGCTTTTCGAAGGCTTGCACGAACTCGTTCCTGAGTCTGCCCTCCTAGGTACCGATAAAATTGTATGAGTATGTAGATCGAATCCATATCTTCGCACGCACTTGAGTTGACCCGCACACCATACCCTCCGTACTCGTTCTGTGTATCGAGGACAAGTGATACGATCCGTTCCGCATCGAATTCAAAGTCTTCATCAAAAAAGAACAAAGGGTATAAGTGATAGGCAAACTGCACCATCCTGGACAGCTCATGTTTGTTGCGAGGATCGAATCCACCCCACATACCCGTCTCTGGCATTATTCTCTCGCGCAAGGAACACTTGAGTTCCTCAATCGACGCCCGGGCATCAAGGTCGTGCCAAACATCACGCTGATACTGTAACAGGCACCCTATATTCATGATCTTGTTATCTATATCGGTGTCACCGATAGAGGCGGATTGCCAATCCACCCCATCAAGCAACTTCAGTGCAGCACCCGCACCATAGTACTGCCGGAGAAACCCAAAGGCATATTTCGGACGCCTCTCTAACGCCGCGTAAGCTGAAACCATGTGCAAGGACACATGACGCGCCCCCCACCAATCAGAATCAGCATACGCGTCATTCGCCACAACCGGGTCATGGAAAAGCCCATCTGGCTGCTGAAAGGAGTCGAAGTACTGTGCCCACCGCTGCTTTTCCTGATCGCTGAGGCCGTCAAGGTCGCGAAGAATACTCCTTGTCATACATGCGTAGGCCGAGGCGTAGAGCGTGGGCTTGACGCAACTCGGAGCATAAAGATGGCGGTACGCGCCTTCATCTACTCGAACACTTTCGACGAACCTCAGCGTATTCGCTTTGAGCCTGCGGAACTGCGAACTTTCCGCGGCATCAAACCGGCCCGCCCGGGATCGCTGCGCCACGTACCACGGCGTAACTGCACGGCGCAGTATATAGTCAGCGTATCCCGAGACCTTTCGAATATACGAACGCATCACGCCCCGGGCACACTCACATTCTTTTCGGCCATCACCCATCCTATTATCTGCATGGCCAAGGGCGAGTACATTCTTGCGCTTTCACCTGCATCATCGGCTCTTCAGGAGGACCAGCATATCTTCCACAGACCTCCGCCTTTCGTAGACGGCAAGTCCCCCGAACAACAGCAGAGCACTGACGCCCCCACCAACAATGAGTTGCATCCATCCATGCGAAACATGACTAACAACCCACCATTCAACCAATGCTGATACGCCCAATGCAATGAAAAAGAGCGCTGCTGCGTAAGCCAAGGTCGGATAGACGGGGACCTTAAGCACCCGCCACAACACCCAAAGGTGCAACAAGAGCGCCCCAACTGCAAGACATAGCCGACCCCATACAAACACTTCGAATCCGATTCTTGCAGTCCAGATGTACACGGCCATATACACGACGAGCGTTCCCGCCGTCACGATTGCCTCATACGACGGCTTCCCAATAGCACGGTAGATATCGCCATTCATTCCAGCTATCCAGCTGAACCCGTGTGTAAGTGCCAGCACCCCGATCACCAAGCCTACCCCTTGCCATTCGACGCCGAAAATTTGCACCTCAATCTGGCTCGAAAAAACGAAAATAACAGCAGCTGCCGGGACTGCTATAAGACTTATTATTCTTATAAGCACCTGCACATAACTCCGTATTCTGTCTCTGTCGTGGGCGATTTTGGACAGATAGCTATACAGGACTGGCAGGATGGGTCCAAACGCTATAGTGAAAAATAACGTGGAGAACTGATTCCCGACGCGATACAGGCCCAGGTCATGAGTACCCAGGTACTGCCCGATTACCAGTGCATCAGCCCATAAATAGAACCAAGCCAGAAGACTGGACGTACAAACCCAGGCACCGAACTTAGCCATCTCGAGCGCCACATCAATCTCGAAACGACAGGACGGCGCCCATTTACACATGGACCACAGCATGATGGATTGAATACCCTGCCCCACCAAGGCGCCTGCAACGAGCGCCCAGTACCCAAAACCGAGCCACGCCAACGGTATCGATGCGAAGCCGGGAATCGAGACCGTCAGCAAGCGGACCCAAAAGAGCTTCTTGAACCCCATCCGTTTCTGCAACAGTGCTGTCGGAACGGAAGATAAGGCGCCGAGCATCACATGGATGGTCATCAACTGGAGCACTATGCCAACGCGTTCATCTTGGAATAACAAGGACGCAATCACGTCGGATGAGAAATACAGCGCACTTGATATTACACATCCAAGCAGCAAATTGACCCAGAACGTGACATTTGCGGCCGCCGACTCATCCGTCTGGCGCTGTATCAGCGCCTTACCCATACCAGCCTCCCAGAATATCTGGGAAAAGCCAACCACCATAATTGCCGCCGTCATGACACCAAAATCTTCTGGTGTCAGCAGCCTTGCGAGAACAATGAATACGATCGGGGTAATAGCCTTGGCGGCGAATTCAGCGAAGAATGACCACTTCAACGAGTGTGCAAGACTCATAGGCAAACATTCTTGTGCGCCTGCCTATGACCCAGGGGCGCAACGCAGGGGTGAGTCGGAGTTGGAGCAAGAGATAACACTGTATCTTCCCGATAGGATCTATAAAGCGCTTTTGTCGCGGACTTGAAATGCACACACCCTGACAAACCCCGACCTCCAAGGCAACTACAACAAAGTCCGGAGTCTTTTGACGCAAGGCGTAAGAGATCGTTGCATATTGTACTGATTATAAGGAGATTTGTATGGTCGACTTCACGCTTCCAACTCTGAATAAATCAGACTGCTCATGCTACTATCTCCACACAAACAGGCATGAAGAGAACTGAGAGCGCGACGGTGCGAAAGACAGCATTAATCACTGGCATTACTGGTCAAGACGGCTCTTATCTTGCGGAGTTTCTGCTTGAGAAAGGCTATGAAGTGCATGGCATAAAACGCCGGGCCTCATCGTTCAATACCGAACGTATTGATCACATCTACGAGGACCCGCATGTCGACAATCAACGCTTTATCCTTCACTACGGCGACCTCACCGACTCATCGAGTCTAACCAACATAATCAAACAGGTTCAGCCCGACGAGATTTACAACCTAGGAGCCCAAAGCCACGTCGCAGTGAGCTTCGAGCTCCCGGAGTACACTGCCAACGTCGACGCAATGGGAACACTCAGAATTCTGGAAGCCATACGCCTGTTGGGCCTTAAGGACAAAACACGATTCTACCAGGCCTCGACCTCGGAGCTTTACGGCCTGGTCCAGGAAACACCCCAACGCGAAGCGACCCCATTTCACCCCCGCTCTCCCTATGCTGTTGCCAAGCTATACGCGCATTGGATCACCGTAAACTACCGGGAAGCATACGGCATTTACGCCTGTAACGGCATACTCTTCAATCACGAATCCCCGCGACGTGGGGAAACTTTTGTGACGCGGAAGATTACGCGCGGACTAGCGAACATCGCGCAGGGACTCGAGTCCTGTCTGTACATGGGAAACATGGATTCACAACGGGACTGGGGGCACGCAAAAGACTACGTACGGATGCAGTGGATGATGCTGCAACAAACGGAGCCCGAAGACTTCGTCATCGCTAGTGGCGAGCAACATTCGGTTCGCGACTTTGTCCGCTGGGCTGCTGAAACGCTCGGCCTTGAGCTACAGTTCCGGGGTACCGGGCTGGACGAGGTCGGCGTGGTTTGCGCCATTCGAGGCAAAGATGCGCCGGCGGTCTCTGTAGGTGATGTCGTTGTGCGCGTTGACGAACGCTACTTCCGCCCTGCGGAGGTCGAAAGCCTTATCGGGGATGCAAAACGTGCCCGGGACAAACTCAACTGGGCGCCGGAGGTGACGGCGAGACAGCTGTGCGTAGAGATGGTCTCCGAGGACCTCAGAATCGCTCGTCGACATGCATTCCTCAAACTACACGGCCACGACACACCGCTGACGGTGGAAGGTTAATGTCCCGAGAACGCATCTATGTCGCCGGCCATACAGGCATGGTTGGCGCCGCTATCTGTCGTCGGCTCTCGCGCTGTGCAGGCATTGAACTGCTTACCGCTGGACGCGAGGAACTGGACCTGACCCGCCAGGCCGATGTAGAGGCCTTTTTTCGTCACAACACAATTGACGCAGTCTATCTGGCAGCCGCCAGGGTCGGAGGCATACACGCCAACAACACCTTCCCCGCAGACTTTCTTGGCGAGAATCTTCTGATCCAATCCAATATCATCCAGGCCGCCCACCGCGCCAACGTACAGAAGCTACTGTTCCTCGGGTCCTCCTGTATTTATCCGAAGTTTGCTCCGCAACCTATTCGTGAAGATGCGCTGCTTACCGGTCCACTTGAACCTACCAACGAGCCCTACGCCATCGCCAAAATCGCAGGCATCAAACTCTGCGAAAGCTACAACCGTCAGCACAATCGCGACTACCGTTCCGTTATGCCCACCAATCTGTACGGGCCCGGCGACAACTTTCACCTGGATAATGGGCATGTCATACCCGCCCTGCTGCGAAGATTTCACCAGGCGGTAACAACGGGAGCGGATAGTGTGAGCGTCTGGGGAACGGGCACACCGAAGCGTGAATTCCTCCATGTCGACGACATGGCAAGCGCGAGCGTGCATGTCATGGGCCTTCCCCGCGAGCTGTACCGCCAACATACCCAGCCGAGTCTGAGCCACCTCAATGTAGGCACGGGCGTCGACTGCTCAATCCGCGAGTTGGCAGAAACGATCTCCCGCATCACCGGTTATGAGGGGGAACTTGATTTCGACCCGAGCAAACCCGATGGTGCCCCCCGCAAGCTACTGGATGTGTCCAAGCTGACGGCCTTGGGCTGGGGGTCGTCGATAGGATTGGAAGAGGGGTTGCAGGGCACCTACGAGTGGTTCAGGGAACACCGCGCCAACGCGCGCTGCTGACCCGCGGCGTGTCTCGCCCGAATCCGGCGATTGTCACACCATGGTCACCACGCGACCAGAAGCAGCCAACATCATGACTTGATAAACCAATCACAGTCTCTGTGCATGGCGAACCGAACCAGAGCTGAGCTCACACGCCCGTATCAACTACCCTGAGAAACCATAAGAAGCAGATAGCCGAGGCCGCTGCGATGTCCCAATCGCCCATGCCCGCCACCGCGCAGGGAGAACACATAAGCCCCAGCATATGCCGCCTGTGTATCGCACACTGCGGCATCCTTGCCACCGTCGAAGCGGGAAAGCTCACTCACGTCAGCGGCGACCCTGAAAACCCGCTGTTCAAAGGCTACACATGCCCCAAGGGGCGCGCCCTGCCCGAGCTGCACAACCACCCGGAGCGCCTGCTCTGCAGCCAGAAAAGAGACGCCGCGGGCGCCCTGAAACCGGTAGCCAGCACAGCGGCATCCCGGGAGATCGCCGAGCAACTCCAGGCGCTGGTGCAGAAATACGGGCCTCGTTCTGTCGCGGTTTACAGCGGCACCAACTCACTGCCCTACCCGGGCGGCCCTCTGGCCGCCTATGCCCTGCTGCGCGCCCTGGGCTCCCCCATGTTTTTTACAGCCAACACGATCGACCAGCCCAACAAGCAAATTGCGCAGGCACTGCACGGGATTTGGCGGGGCGGCGATCAGAACTTCGAGCACGCTGATACCTGGTTGCTGATTGGCGTGAATCCCGTCATATCCAAGGCTGCCGGCATTCCCTGTCAGAATCCCGCACAGAAGCTCAAGGAAGCGGTACAGCGGGGCATGCAACTGATTGTCATTGACCCCAGAACCTCGGAAACCGCCCGCCGCGCCGCCATTCATCTACAGCCTCGCCCCGGTGAGGACGCCACCATTCTTGCCGGCATGATCCGCATAATTCTGCGTGAATCGCTCTACGACCACGAGTTCGTGGCTCAGCACGCCGAGGGACTGGACGCTCTGTGCGATCAGGTGGAGCCATACACACCCGACCTGGTTGCCCAACGCGCCGGCATTGCGGTGGAGCAGCTGCTGCACGCCGCGCGGTTGTTCGCCGCAGGCAATCGCGGTGCCGTCAATACAGGCACTGGTGCCAGCTTCTCCATGAACAGCAACCTCACTGAGTACCTGGCGCTCGGCCTGACAACACTGTGTGGCCGCTGGCCGCGAGCCGGTGACCCCGTCACTCGCCCCAACGGGCTCCTGCCACCCTGGGAACCCAGGGCACAAGCGCTTGCGCCGTTCCCCGCCTGGGGGTTCGGCGAACAGATGCGTGTGCGCGATCTCGGCGATTCTGTCGCGGGCATGCCTACGGCGGCGCTGGCCGAAGACATCCTGCTGCCCGGGCCAGGTCAGGTGCGGGCATTGATCTGCCTCGGCGGGAACCCGATGACAGCCTGGCCCGACCAGCGCAAAACCATGGCAGCAATGCAGGCGCTGGACCTCCTCGTCACCTTCGACCCTTTTCTGTCTGAAACATCACAGCTGGCAGACTATGTCATCGCGCCTAAAATGACATTGGAAACACCCGGCATGAGCCAGCCGGCGGAAACGGGCAAGTACTACGGCCTCGGCATGGGCATTCCCGCTGCCTATGGACAGATCAGCCCCGCCATTGTCGACGCCCCAGCGGGCGCTGACGTGGTCGAGGAATGGCAGTTCCTCCGTGATATCGCGCGCCACCTGGAACTGGACCTCGATATGGGCATGGCCTACGGTTTTGGTCGCTACGCAGAGTCACCCATGGCCGCTTTTCACGTGAGCAGAACCGAGGTGCTGGACACGGAGGGCCTTTATCGCCGTATGTGCGCCAACGCAAGACTCGACTATGACCTGGTTGCCTCTCACCCACATGGCCTGCTGCAGGAAGCACAGGTACCTATCGCGCCGGCTGACGCCGATTGCACTGCCCGCCTGCGGTTGGACGACCCTACGATGATGCAGGAGCTCCGTGCATGGGCGGCTCCGACGCCGTCCACAGCCCACGCCGGCGCTGAATTCCCATTCCGCCTCATCCCGCGACGCAGCAACAATTTCATGAACTCCACCGGGCGCAACATACGCAAGCTTCAGGCAAACAAGACCTGGAACCCCGCGTTCATGCATCCGGACGATATCGCCCGTCTGGGTATTGAGCGCGGCGCCGTGATACGCCTGCGATCACACTGGGACCAGATTGACGCCATTGTGGAAGCTGATCCAACATTGCGGCCCGGAGTGATCGCAATGACTCATGGCTTTGGTGGGTTGCCGGGTCAGGAGGCTCATTTCCGGGAGCTCGGCAGCAATACCGGGCGGCTGCTCAACACCGAGGTGGATTTCGACCCCTACACGGGTATGCCGAGGATGGGCAATGTGCCGGTCGCCGTGGATCTATCCCGCTGAACCACGTTTCTACCCACCCCGCGGTCGACGGCTGGTATCATTACCCCACCCCAACCACACCAGCCGGGACCCCATGAGCAAGAAGCAGCCCCCCACCTTCGCCGAAACCCTCAACCAACTCGAAGCCCTCACCACCCGCCTCGAGGATAGCGACACGTCTCTCGAACAATCACTACAGGATTTCGAACAGGGCGTCCAGCTTATCCGCCAGGCACAACAATCCCTGCAAGAGGCCGAGCAGAAAGTGCAGTTGCTTCTGGAGAAGGAGGGCAAACCCGTGGCCACGCCCTTCCACAACGAGGATGAGGAGGGCGCTGCGGAGTGACCCCGGCCGTGAATGCTCTGATCGAGCGCAGCCGCGAGCGCTGTGAAACGCGCTTGCAGTCTCTGAGCCATATCCATCCACAGGATGCGCGCGCCACGGGTTCGCTGGGCAACCTGGAAGAAGCGGTGCGCTATGCCCTGCAAGCGGGCGGCAAGCGTATCCGGCCCTGCCTGGTGTACGCCGCTGCCCAGGCAGCAGGCGACAGCGAGGCCATTGCAGCCGCGCTGGATAACGCCGCCTGCGCCATGGAACTGGTGCACACCTACTCCCTGATTCACGACGACTTGCCGGCAATGGACAACGACGACCTGCGTCGCGGGCGTCCCACGCTGCACAAAGCCTTCGATGAAGCGACGGCCATTCTGGTGGGAGACGGCTTACAGGCACTGGCGTTCGAATTGCTGGTGGATGCCGAAGGCCTGCCCGCCGAGGCCCGGATGCGTATGGTCCGGGTACTGGCGCAAGCCGCAGGCCTTGGCGGTATGGTCGGCGGGCAGTTTGTGGATATTGCGGCCACCGGTAGCCCGCTGGCACTGACTGAACTGCAAGGCCTGCACACGCTGAAGACCGGCGCACTGATTCGCGCCTCACTCAGTCTCGGCGCCATTGCGGCGAGCGCCTCACGGGAAGAGCAAGCAGCGCTTGAAGTATTCGGCGAACATCTCGGCCTGGCCTTTCAGGTGGTTGACGACATCCTGGACGTGGAAGGCAGCGCGGCCACCCTGGGCAAAACTGGCGGCAAGGACGCCGCTGCGGGCAAAACCACCTACGTCAGCCTGCTCGGTCCAGACGGCGCTCGCGCGGCGGCCGACGCGCTGCTTACCGACGGGCTTGAGGCATTGACGTGCTTCGGCAACAATGCCGACGCATTGCGTGGTCTCGCTCGCTTTATAGTCCAGCGCCAGGCCTGACACGCATCGGGCTAGCGGCTTCGGCCTGGCCCCACAGCGGCGCTTCATTTTGAACCATCGATTACTGTTTTGCGTGTCCTTTTACAATTTATAGACGCAAAGCCACACCTATATCACCCTATAAGATGTAAGTAGCTGCAAAAGCAGGAAATCAGAGCGCACGAGACGCTCGCCCACACACGCCTACCGCACCCTACAGGGGAACAGCCATGAAAAAACAACGCCTGATGCTCGCCATCGCCGCACTCACCAGCGGCCTACCCGCCGCCACACTGCCCTCGCTCGGCCACGCCGCCGCGCTGGAGGAAGTGGTAGTGACTGCCCAGAAGCGCGCCGAGAACCTGCAGAGCACGCCCATTTCCATTACCGCGCTCTCGGGTGAAGAGCTGGCACGCGCCGGCATCAACCAGCTCACCGCCATTCAGCGCCAAACACCGAACCTTAACTTCACAGTGGGCACCGGCGGTGGCAGTTCCACGGTCAACGCGTTCCTGCGAGGGGTGGGTGAGTCGGACTTCATCCTCACCACCGACCCGTCTGTGGGTCTCTACCTCGACGGCATCTACCTGGCGCGCGCCTTTGGCGCCAATATGGAGCTGGCGGATGTGGAGCGCATTGAAGTGCTGCGTGGCCCGCAGGGCACGCTGTTCGGCAAGAACAGTATTGGCGGCGCCATCAGTGTCATCACGCGCAAGCCTACCGGAGAGAGCAGCGCGGAATTTGGCCTGGCCACAGGCTCACGCAATCTGGGCGAAGTGTCGTTCTACGGCCAGACGGCGCTGACTGACACGCTGTCAGGCAGCATCTCCTACCTGCGGCGCAAGGCAGACGGCTGGCAGGAGCGGCCCGGCGACGATGCCGGCGATATCGACCTGTCGACCGCCCGCGCCATCCTCAACTGGGCGCCCACCGACAGCTTCGAGTCCACACTGTCCGTGGACTGGCACGAGCTGGACCAGACGGGCTACCCCAACGTGATGCTCACCTGGCAGGACGGCACCCTGTTTGGCGACCTGTGGAACCAGCTGAACCCCGACGCCCCCTGCTGCACGCCGAACGCCAACATTGATGTATCCGGCATCGAGGGCCCGCTGCCCAACGACGACGTCGAGGGTATGGGCGTTACCTGGACCAACACCTGGCAGGTGAACGACACATTGGAGTTCAAATCGATCACCGGCTACCGCGAGACCGAAGCACTCTTCGGGCGCGACGGCGACAACAGCGCACTGAACTATTCGGGTGACATTCACGACCAGGACCACGACCAGTTCAGCCAAGAGCTACAGCTGGTGGGCACAAGTGGCGCGCTGGAATGGGTTGGTGGCCTATACTACTTTACGGAAGATACCCGCGACTTGACGGACCTGATCATCATCCAGGGCCTGGGCACGTCGGTATCCTTCGACAACCGGCAGGAAACCACCAGCTACGCCGCCTATGCACAGGCGAGCTATGCAGTATCCGACGCAGTGGATGTGTTTGCCGGCATCCGCTACACGGAAGAAGAGAAGGACTTTACCCAGCAAATCAGCAACTACGATTTCGGTGTGCCGCATGTCTTCGCTATCCCCGGCGTGCCGGTGAGCAGCTGCGCATTTGACGAGCCCACAGCCTACTTCGACTGCTCCCAGGACTGGTCCAATACTTCGCCGAAAATCGGCGCCTCCTGGCAGCTGAACGATGACGTGATGGCCTACGCCCATGTCAGCCGTGGCTTCCGCAGCGGCGGCTACAATGGCCGCGCCTTCGGCAGCGCGGCGGACCTGCAGGAGTACGAACCGGAGATTCTCACCGGCTATGAGGCCGGCATCAAGGCGGACCTGCTGGGCCGCAGCCTGCGGGTGAACGGCGCTGTGTTCTACAACGACTACGAGGACATTCAGGTGCTGATCACACGCGCGGGTTCTGTGGCCGTGGAAAACGCCTCCAACGCGAGCATTGAGGGCGTCGAGCTGGAAGCCACCTGGCTGCCCGTCGAGGCGTTCCAGTTGCAGGCCGGCGTGGGCTACCTGAATGATGATTCCGACGGCTGGGTGGACGTCACCGGTGACTACACCGACACCGAACTCAAGCACACCCCGGAGTGGACCTTCAATATGGCCGCCGACTACAACTACGACCTGGGAGAAGTGGGCGACCTGCTGTTCCGCGCGGATATGCGCTATACCGACAGCTACTATCTCAACGCGGTGAACAGCTCGGTGTTGCAGGTGCCTGGCCATACCCTGTTCGGTGCGGGCCTGATCTACACCTCACCCAGCGAGCTGTGGGAAGTGGGCCTGATTGGCACCAATCTGGGTGACAAGCGGGTGTTGAACTCGGGCTTTGACGGCAGCGGCTTCTTCGGCTATTTCGAGGGCAGCTACAACCGGCCACGCACGGTCGAGCTGAGCCTTACGCTGCGCATCTGAGCGCATGGCACCAGCGCTGGACACCTACCAGCCGGACACCCTCGACGCCGCCATCATGGCGGCGCTCGAGGGTGACATCCGGCGTCCTGCCCAATCCCTTTCCAATACGGTCGGGGCCTCGCCCATCACGGTACGACGGCGTATCGAACGTCTGCTGGGGCAGGGCGTTATCAGCCTCGCCCCACTGGTGGACCTGTACGCCGCCGGCTATCCGAACCTGCTGCTGATTGGCATCAACGTGGAGCACATCTCGCCCTTCGATGTGGCGCACGCCATTGCCGTGCTGCCCGCTGCCCTCACGGTAAACGTGGTACTGGGGCGGCACGACATCGAGCTGGTGGCCGCCCTGCCCAGCCGGGAGGAAGTGAGCACCTTTCTTACCGAAACACTGCCCCGCATCGCGGGCATCGCACGGGTAACGCCCGCCATGGCCCTGGATGTATGGAAGTTCCGACGCGGCTACCAGGCCCATTCCGCGGACGATGCACCGCGTGAACACAGGCCTCTGGACACCATCGACCGCAGGATCGTCGCCAGCCTGCGCCAGAATGCCCGCAAGAGTAACCGCGCCGTTGCCGCCGAGATCGGTGCATCGGAGTCGGCGGTACGCAGCCGCATCAAGCGCATGCAGCACACGCGGCAGATCAGCTTCGAGTATCTGCAGGTGCACCGCGATGGCCCGATGAGTGCGGCCTTTGTCGGTATTGACGTATACGGTGGCAGCGGACGCTCAGTGTGCCGGGCACTGGCCCTCATCCCGGAAGTCAGCTTTGTCGCCACGACGCTGGGGCGACACGATTTGATCTGCGCCTTGAATGTTACGCAGGTTGAGCAACTGACCGGGTTACTGCACGAGAAAGTGGTGCCCATCGACGGCGTGAAGAGTACGGCCCCCTCGCACTGCCTGCAGCAGATTGCTCACCAATCGGAGTTGGGGTTGATTCTCTAGCAGCAGGTTTCGTGCCCTGTGCTACGGGGTATCGCAATCAGCTGCACCGCCGAATCAGGCAGCCACCGCCTACCCGCCGTGACCGGTAAACAAATGCCCCAGCTTGGCACCCTTGGTTTTCAGGTATTTTTCGTTGTGAGGGTTGCTCGCGCAGTGTAGCGGCACGCGCTCCACCACCTCGACGCCGTTTTCCTCCATCGCCGCCACCTTGCGCGGGTTGTTGGTCATCAGGCGCACCCGGCTGATGCGCAGATGGCGCAGCATGGGGCCCAGGATGGAGTAATCGCGCATGTCGGCGCCAAAGCCCAGTTGTTCGTTGGCCTCAACGGTGTCGGCGCCCGCATCCTGCAGCTTGTAGGCCTTGATCTTGTTCAGCAGGCCAATACCGCGGCCTTCCTGCCGCAGGTAGAAGATCGCCCCGCAACCGGCCTCCGATACTGCCTTCATGGCCGCCTCGAGCTGGTTGCCACAATCGCAGCGCAGGCTGAACAGGGCATCGCCAGTCAGGCATTCGGAGTGGATACGCGCCAGTACGGGTTCACCGCTGCCAACATCACCCATGGTGAGCACAATATGCTCCTTGTTCGAATCCGGGTCTTCGAAACCGTGGATATCGAACACGCCCCAGGCGGTGGGTAGGCGGGAGGTCTCTACGTAACGTACTGGCACGGGGCAATCCGGTGGCGAAAAAAAGGGGCGTAGTTTAGCACTTAATCGCCGCGGGTGTGGGCACGGGCACTACCATTCACGGGACAGCGACAACACGCCGCTGCGCTCGCGCAGCTCCACATGTTGCAGGTAGCTCATACCCAGCAGGATGGTGGTCGGGTAGTCACCCACCACTACCGTGGCACGCACCCCCTCCACCGGAATACCACCCACCTCTACCCGCTCCAGGTTCAGCACCCAGGCGTCGGCCACACCGCTCGCAGTCTCCACCGTAGACGGCATGCCGGCTTCATAGTCCAGGCCCAGTGCCGCGGCCTGCCGCGTATTGAGTGCCACCACATTGGCGCCGGTATCCACCATCACCTGCACGTTGCGGCCGTTGATGAGGGCACTGGTGATGTACTGCATGCGTTCGTTACGCGGGATCTGCACTTCGCGCCGCTCGGGCGCCACATAGTTGGTGGTGATATTACGATTCAGCCCTACACGCTGGCGCGCGCCGTTGATGTCCAGCAGGGCGATAGTGGCATCGGCACTGATCAGCTTCACCCCGTCAAAGCTCTCGCCGGCGCGCAGGGTCTTGCGCTGGCCGTTGATCATCAACACCGCGGTGTTCGGCAGCAGCGCTTCCACGGTCACCGAAGCGGCGAGCAAGCGGCCACTGGCAAGCGCCAGCAGCAGGAGCGCCACTGGCACCAACCAGCGCCTGCAGACTGGGCCGGAGAGCCGGGATTGCCAGAGGCTGGCGCAGCTCAACACGCTACCCGGCCGCCATCAGCCAGAGGGCGATATGCACGGTAATACAGGCCATGATCCCCGCCACAATATCGTCGATCATGATGCCGAAACCGCCGGCCACCTTGCGGTCCAGCGCGCCGATCGGCCAGGGTTTGGCGATGTCATACACACGAAACACCACAAAGCCGATCACCACCCACATCCAGCCAGCGGGCATGGCCCACATGGTAATCCAATAGCCGACAAACTCGTCCCAGACAATACCCGGGTGGTCGTGCACCTGCAGCTGCTGGCTGGCGCGCTCACAAATCCAGACGCCGGCGACGGCCGTTGCCAGCACAAACAGGGTGTACCACAACAGCGGGAACGCAGTGCTGGCGAGCGCGGCATCCACCAGCAGGAACAGCGGCACCGCCGCCAGCGTGCCCACGGTACCCGGAGCAACCGGCGACAAGCCACTGCCGAAACCGAAGGCGAGCAATTGCACCGGGTTGCGCAGCAATGCAGGGGGCGGTGGAGCGGCAGACTGGGCCATGGGGCGTGTATCCATGCGGTCGAGCGCCCAGTTTACTGTGCTTTGACGCGGGAACAACCGGTGATTTCATTCCCACGCGAGGGCCGGGTCTACCCAGGGCCCGCCTCAGAAATGGTTATAGCCCGGCGCAAGCGGCTCAAACCCGGGGCACACAACCCCCTCCCCCGCAGTCACCTCGCCAATTCGGCTGCAGCCCGCTGGCGCTTGCACGGCAGCGGGGAGACAAAAGCACAGTTCGTAGTCATCGCCGCCGGCCAGGGCCCAGGCCAGCACCTGCGCACGGTCAGGATGGGCCTGCAGAGCCGAGGACAAGGGCAGCGCCTGCGCGTCGATACGCAGCTGTACGCCGCTGGCGGCGGCGATATGCCCCGCGTCAGCCAGCAGGCCGTCGGAGAGGTCGATCGCCGCCGTGGCGGTGTTGAGCAGGGTGGCGCCCAGCGCCAGCCGCGGCGTGGGCCGGAAAAAACGCTGTTCCAGATACTCGGCGGCGTCCAGGCTCGGGCGATAGCGGCCCTGCAGCACCGCCAATCCTGCGGCGGCATCACCCAGGGTACCCGACACGTAAACAGCGTCACCGGGCTGTGCCCCGCCGCGGGTCAGTGCCAGCCCGGGGGGCAGCGCACCGAGCACCTGCACGGTAATGGTCAGGGGGCCGCGGGTGGTATCACCGCCCACCAGCGGCAGCGAGAAAGCGCTCGCCGCGGCGGCAAGACCCTGGCTGAAGCTGTGCAGCCATAGTTCGTCGGCGGCAGGCAGGGTGAGCGCCAGGGTCATGCCGAGTGGCCGCGCCCCCATGGCGGCAAGGTCTGATGCGGCGGCGGCCACAGCACGGTAGGCCACATCTTCAGGCAGGCTATCCGCGGGGAAGTGCACGTCTTCGACCACGGTATCAACCGACGTGGCCAGGCGCTCACCGGTTTGCAGCGCGAGAATCGCGCAGTCATCACCCACCCCGAGCTCAACGGCCGGGCCGGCACCGAGGGCGGAGAAATAACGGGCGATCAGGGAGAATTCGTCAGCCGGCATCAGGCGCTGGCGTCGGTTTCGGCCTTGCGCAACTGGCGAGCCGCTTTATCGAGAACGCCGTTGATGTATTTGTGGCTGTCCGTGGCACCGAACTTCTTCGCCAGGGAAACGGCTTCGTTGATCACCACTTTCCAGGGCACGTCGATGCGCTGCTGCAGCTCGAAAATGCCCATGCGCAGCAGACTGCGCTCGATAGGGTCCAGTTCGTCGAGTTTGCGGTCCAGCAGTGGCGCGAGTGTCGCCTCCAGCTCATCCACGCAACCCGGCACACCGTGCAACAGGGCCTGGAAGTACTCCAGGTCCACGTGATTGAAGTCGTAATCGCTGCGGAACTCCGCCTCGATCTGGCTCACCGGCGCTTCCGCCATATGCCACTGATACAGCGCCTGCATGGCGTAGTGCCGCGCCTTGTGGCGCTCGGCGGCCAGGGTATTGCGGGCTTGTTTGCTCACGGCAGCGCTCAGCTCCCGATCCGGCCCAGCAGGCTGACCATTTCCAGCGCCGACAGCGCCGCTTCCGCGCCCTTGTTGCCGGCCTTGGTACCGGAGCGCTCAACCGCCTGCTCGATGGAATCCACGGTGAGTACGCCAAAGGAGATGGGAATGCCGTGCTCAAGGCTCACCTGTGCGATGCCCTTGGTGCACTCGCCCGCCACATACTCGAAATGCGGGGTGCCACCGCGAATCACGGCGCCCAGTGCCACAATGGCGTCAAAGCCGCCCTGTTTGGCTACGCGCTGGCATACCAGCGGTATTTCGAAGGCACCCGGTGCGCGCACCACGGTCATCTGCTCTTCTTTCACGCCGTGACGGCGCAGGGCGTCAATCGCGCCCTCGAGCAGGTGCTCAACCACAAAGCTGTTCCAGCGGCCGACCACGAGTGCGTATTGACCATCGGCAGCCGTGAAATCCCCTTCGATTGTCTTGATGTTTGTCATGCGAATTCCTTGTTCATGTGTGCCCGGGCGTCAGGGCGCCAGGTATTCCAGCACTTCCAGGTCAAAACCGGAAATGGCATTGTACTTGATGGGTGCGCCCATGAGGTGGATTTTTCCCACCCCCAGATCTTTCAGAATCTGCGAGCCCAAGCCCACCTTGGTATAGGTATCGGGCAGCGCGCGGGCGCTGGAGGGCGCCTCGCCCAGCGCCATGTCAATGCTGTCGAGCAACTGCTCATCGCTTTCATCGCCGGCAAGCAGCACGATGACACCACGCCCCGCCTCTGCCACCCGCGCCATGCAGGCGCCGAACTGCCACGAGGCGCGGCCGTCGATGCGGCTTGCCACCAGGTCGCGCAGGGTCGAGGCCACGTGCACCCGCACCAGCGTCGGCTCGTCCGCGGTTATCTCGCCGCAGGTCAGGGCGAGGTGCAGCTCTCCCGCCGTATTGTCGCGGTAGGCCAGCAGGCGAAAGCGGCCGTAGACCGTGTCGATCTCGCCATCGCGCACACGTTCGATGGTGCGTTCGTTGACCATGCGGAAATGGATAAGATCGGCGATGGTGCCTATTTTCAAATCGTGGCTGCGGGCGAACTCCACCAGAGCGGGACCATCCGCCAGCAAGCCCTCGGGAGTGAGGATATCCGCAATGACCGCCGCCGGCAGCAGGCCCGCCAGCGCCGCGTAGTCACTGGCGGCCTCGGTGTGGCCAGCGCGGGTGAGCACGCCGCCGGGCAGTGCGGTAAGCGGGAAAATGTGCCCGGGCTGCACGATATCGGTGGGCACCGCCTGCGGCGCCACAGCGGCCTGCACGGTGCGCGCGCGATCTGCCGCCGAAATCCCTGTGTCGATGCCTTCCGCCGCCTCAATAGACAGCGTGAAGTTGGATTTCTCGCCGTGGGCAGCGGGCACCATGGGCGGCAGGTCCAGCTGGCGGCAGCGCTCCTCGGTGAGCGCCAGGCACACCAGGCCGCGGGCCTGACGCGCCATAAAGTTGACGTGCGCGGCGCTCACATGGTCTGCCGCCACCATCACCACGCCTTCATTGTTGCTGTCGTCATCATCGTCCATCAGCACCACCATGCGGCCCTGGCGAATGTCGCTGATCAGTTCGTCTACGCTGTTTGTCTGCATGCCTTTGCGATCCTTGTGGGACGGTGCGCGGCTAACCGCGCAGGTAGCCATTTTCAGCCAGGGTAGCGAGGGAAACACCCGCCTGGTGGCCCGGCACAGCGGCGGCATCGCCGAGCACCAGCCGCTCGAGATAACGCGCAATCACGTCCACCTCCAGGTTCACCCGGCTGCCGGGACGGTATTCGGCGAAAACGGTTTCCGCCCGCGTCTGGGGAATGATGTTGAGTTCGAACTCCGCGCCGTGTACGACATTCACGGTCAGGCTGGTGCCATCGACGCAGATACTGCCTTTGTGTGCGATATACCTGGCGAGGCCATCCGGGGCGCGCATCACGTAGCGCCAGGAGCGACCATCTTCCACCGCGCTAACCACCTCACCCACACCGTCGATATGGCCACTGACGATGTGGCCGCCAAGGCGACTCGCCGGGGTCAGGGCCTTTTCCAGGTTGACCCGGCTGCCGGGCTGCAGGCCACCCAGTGTGGTGAAGTCCAGGGTTTCGCGGGACACATCCGCCCAGTAGCCATCGCCGGGCAACTCGGTCACCGTGAGGCACACACCATTGGTGGCAATGCTGTCGCCGAGCTGCACATCGGCGAGGTCCAGCTTGCCGCTATGGACCCGCAGGCGCAGGTCGCCGCCCGCCGGCTGCAGCGTGGCAATGGACCCGACGGCCTGGATGATTCCTGTGAACATAGTCTGCCCTGTATTTGGTGTCGCGCGCCGGTTAGTGGCGCGCGGCTCAGGCGCCTGGTACGGCCGTAAATCGCCAGTCTTCGCCCACCTGCCGCACGTCGCGCAGGTGCAGCGGCACCTTGTCCGCCATGGCCTCCAATGGCAACGCCAGCAACGGCTGTGCGGTGCTGCCCAGCAGTGTGGGCGCCATATATACGATCAATTCGTCCAACAGGCCCAATTGCAACAGCGCACCTGCCAGACGGGGGCCGGATTCTACCAGAATTTCGTTGCACTGCCGCCTGTTGAGTTCGGCAAACAGCGCCTGAAGGTCGAGCCCCCCGTCTGCACAGCCCAGGGCCAGCAGCTCGGTAAAGGGGGACGGTGCGGCTGTGACCGGCGTGTGGGCGCCATCGTGACACCACAGCGTTGACGCGTCCTCGCTGAAGACCCGCGACCGGACCGGTGCCTGCTGCCGCGAGTCCAACACGACACGCAGCGGCTGGCGCGCAGCCGCGCGGGTCGCCAGCGCAGCGGGCAATCCCAGCTCGGACGCGCGTACAGTGAGCGCACAATCATCGGATAACACCGTGCCGACGCCTGTGACCACGGCACAACTCATCGCCCGCAACCGCTGCACATCGCGACGGGCCGCCGCGCCGGTAATCCACTGGCTCTCGCCGGAGGCCATGGCGGTGCGCCCGTCCAGCGACATCGCCAGTTTGGCGCGCACCCGCCCCCGGCCACGGCGCATGCGCGCGATAAAACCGGGAATCACCGACTCCGCCTCAGCCTGCAACAAGCCGCACTCAACGGCCACGCCCGCGGCCTGCAGGCGGGCAAGGCCGCTGCCTGCCACTTGCGGGTTGGGGTCCTGCATGGCGGCGACCACACGCACTACCCCGGCTGCCAGCAATGCCTCGGTACAGGGGCCTGTTTTACCGTGGTGGCTGCAGGGCTCAAGCGTGACATAGGCCGTGGCACCCCGGGCCTCGCCGGCCGCCGCCAGTGCTTCCACCTCGGCATGGTTGCCGCCAGCGGGCTGGGTAAACCCCTCGCCGATTACCTGGCCGTCGCGCACCAGCACACAGCCCACGTGGGGATTGGGCATGGCGGAATAGCGGCCCTCGCGAGCCAGCTGCAGGGCCCGCGCCATCATGCGGGTATCAAACGCCGTGTCAGCCATAAAAACGCCCTGCCGCGCGACTCAGGCGCTGCCGCGCTCGGGCCGCGGCTCGGATTCCAGCAACTCGATAGCGTCCCTGAATTCGGCGATGTCCTGGAATTTGCGGTAAACAGAAGCGAACCGCACGTACGCCACCTGGTCCAGCTGCTTGAGGTGCTCCATCACCAGCTCACCGACCACACGCGACCCCACTTCCCGTTCACCGGTCGCCCGCAGCGCATGCTTGATGTGGTTGATGGCGGCTTCCACGTCCTCCACCGGCACCGGGCGCTTTTCCAGTGAGCGCTGGAAACCGGCACGCAGCTTGGCCTCATCAAAGGGTTCGCGGTTGCCGTTGTGCTTGATGATGCGCGGCATCACCAGCTCTGCCACCTCGTAGGTGGTAAACCGCTCATGACAACTCAGGCACTCGCGACGGCGGCGAATCTGGTCGCCTTCGGCAACCAATCGCGAGTCGATTACCTTGGTATCATCGGCAGCGCAGAATGGGCAGTGCATGAACGTTCACCTTCAGGACAAGTGCCTGAAGCGTAACACATTTTGGCTTCGCCTAGCGCAGCACGAGCGCCGACAGTTGTGGCACGAGCACAGGCAGCCACGTGAACCGCCAGTAGCGCACTGTGCAGTCGCTGAGCGCCCTCTACCTGCGCGAAGTGCGCACCCACGCGGGCATCCTGTTGCGCCAAACGCGCGCAACTTTGCTATCTTCAGCCCACTGTCAGAGGAGAAACCCATGCACGGTCGCTTTCCAACCCGGCTCATTCAACGCACCCTGGCGCTCACCCTCACGTTGAGCATCATCTGGCCCACGGCCTCATTCGCCCAGAAGACGGCCCGCCCGGTGCTGCTGGGCAAGCACTGGGTGGCCGTAACGGGCAAACCACAGGGCGCCACCGCGGGCGCCATGATGTTCCAGCAGGGTGGCAACGCCATTGATGCCGCGGCGGCAATGCTCGCCGTTACCGCCACCATGTGGGACGTGCTGGGCTGGGGCGGGGAAACCCAGGCACTCATCTACAACCCGAACACCGGCAAAGTGATCGGCCTGAACGCGCTGGGGGTTGCCCCCACGGGTGCAACGCCCGAGTTTTTCCGCCAACAGGGCATGCTCTACCCACCGGAATACGGCCCACTGGCAGCGGTGACGCCCGGTACGCCGGGCGGCCTGATGGTGATGGTGGCGGAATTCGGCCGCCTGAGCCTGGCTGACGTGCTGGCGCCCGCCATGGAAATGGCCCGCGGCTACCCCATCGAAACCACACAGGCGCGGTTCATCGAGAGCCGCCGGGATATCCTGGCGCAGTGGCCGGATTCCCAGCGCGTGTTCCTGCCCCACTACAACAGCGAGGCCCCAGAGCAGCGCGCAGCGCCCGCACCCGGCGAGGTGTTCCAGCAGGCCGATTTACTCGCCACGCTGCAAAAACTGGTGGAGGCGGAAGCCCGTGCACTGGCGGCGGGGGCCGACCGCAAGGCTGCCATCATGACCGCCTATGAGCGCTTCTACCGCGGCGACATTGCCGCCGAAATCGTACGCAGCAACCGCGCCGCGGGCGGCCTGATCACCGCCGAAGACCTCGCCGACTGGGAGGTCATCCTCGAGGAGCCGGTGAGCGTGAACTACCGCGGGATCGACGTCTACAAGCTCACCACCTGGACCCAGGGGCCCGCCCTGCTGCAGGCACTGAACCTGCTGGAAGGTTTCGATCTGCAAGCCATGGGCTACAACAGCACACGCTACATCCACACGCTGTACCAGGCCATGAACCTCGCCTTCGCCGACCGGGATTTCTACTACGGTGACCCCTACACGCCACCGGAAGAGCCCATCGCCGGCCTGCTCTCCAAACGCTATGCCGACGAACGCCGCAAGCTCATGCCCAGTGACCACAACCTCACCGATCTCAAGCCGGGTGACCCCTACCGCCACCAGTGCCGACAGAACACCATCCA
>CAXIDF010000022.1:0-63871 GCA_964022665.1 uncultured Halieaceae bacterium | reverse complement strand
TCGTGGGATGCGCCGGATTTTTCGATATCGGCCTTGATCAGGTAGCTGTTCTGCACCACGTAGCGGTCACCCACACGCAGGCCTTCCAGCACCTCAGTTCGGATGCCATCGCTGCGACCGAGGTCCAGCGGGCGAATCTCATAGGTGTCGTCCACCTGAGTAAAAACGACGGTCCAGTCGCGAAAGGACTGCAAGGCGCGATTGTCTACGGTCAGTGTGGCATCCACCGTTTCCACCACAATTTCCCCGGTCACCAGCAACCCCGGAGTGAGCAAGCCGTCAGCATTGTCTACCTCGACCCTGGCCAGAGTGTAGGGCGCATTACCGGGAGCAGGCAGCAGATGGCTAATGATGCCTTCCCGATCAATACCCTCGGCTCGCAGCCGGACTTTCTGGCCGACGGCAATTTCGGCCCTCTGACCAGGGAACACCTTGAGTTCGGCCCACAGGGTGGTCAAGTCGGCAATAGCGAACAGAGATTGCGCTCCGGCCATTTCCCCGCTGCTGCCCCGGCGCTCTATCACGACGCCGTCAATGGGAGCGCGCAGCTCGTAGGTTTTGAGGCTTTCATCGGACTCCACTTGTGCCAGCAGATCGCCTCTATTGACGCGATCGCCCAGATCAACGCTGACCCGGGTAATGACGCCGGGGAAGCGGGCACTGACCCTTGCAAGCTGCTGCGGTGCCATGGTCAGGTTGCCGTAGGTAGTCACTGTGCGCTTGATGGCTCCGGTTCCCGCTTCAGCCGTCGCAATCCCTGCACGTTGGGCGATATCCGGCGCGATACGGGTACGACCCTCGTGGGACTCCCATTGCCAACGATAATTCTTGCCCTCCATGGCAAGCGTGACTTCCACGTCGAAGGAATGGGGTTCTTCCACCACGCCGTCCCCAAGCCAGTAGTCGCTTTGATAATCGAAGTCGAACGTGTCCACTTGTCCGCCCAGCCGGGTGAGATTGACGCCAAGTTCAATGTCGTCGGTCACGGGCTCCCCATTGTCTGTGACCCAGGCGCGATATTCGGGAGGGACGCCCTGTTCAAAGATTTGCAGTTCGACCGTGGCATTGTCCTGTTGCAACAGAATACCTCCGTGAGGTCCCTTGGCTTCTGCTTGCGATTCGCCCTGTTGTTGCTCAGCAGCGTGCAGCGGGCTGATCGCAAGGCAGATGGTTGCCAGTAGCAGAGAAAGTTGTTTAATCAGTTGCATGGCTGGAATCCTGAATTTGTGGGTTAGCGCCCGGAATGTTCGCGAGCGGCTGTGCCGTCAGTTGTTCGATCAAAGCCTGGTTGAGCAGCGCCGTGGTGGCAGCGTCAACCAGTGCCATCTGTGCGGCGAGCAGCTCTCGCTGCGCGGCAGTCCACTCCACATAGCTGTAGCGGCCGCTCTCGTAGGCATCGCGGGTCTGGGTTAACGCCTCGCTCAGATCGGGCAGCATCTGGCTGCGAATCCGCTCCACTGCCTCGATGCTCTGCTGACGCAGGTGATAGGCTTCAAACAGACGTGAATGGAGACGCAGCAGGGTGTCCTGCCGACGAAAGCCGACCTCATTGCGTGCGGCTTGGGCAGCCTGTAGTTCCCCTCGATTGCGCCGTCCTGCGAACAGCGGTACGGAGAGGCCCGCGGTCAGGGCAGTGTCATCCATCTCCTCGAAGCGGCGGATGCCAACCTCCCAGCGGATATCACTCTCGGACTGACTGCGTGCCAGCTGAATTTCGGCTTCACGGATGCGCTGCTCGCTGGCATAGACCTGAATGACCGGACTGTCGTTGACCCGCTGATAGAGTGCCTCGAAGCCGTCCGACGAACCGAACTGAAACAGGTCGCCTTCCAGCAGCCTGAAGTTCGGATTGGTACCACCCCACAGGGAAGCCAGAGCCATTTTCCGGTTCTCGAATTCGGTTTGAAGACGGGACCGCTCGATCTGGCTCTGGGTCAGCGCGGCCCTGGCACGCAGAACTTCGGCTTCGGGCGTGGCACCCCGGGTGGCGCGCCGGGCGATGATCTCGTGGGTGGTCTCGGCCAGGCTCACTGCCTCTGCGGCCAGTTGGAGCTTCTCCTGCAACGCCAGAGTGGCAACAAAAAGTTGGGTCACCCGCCCCAGTACATCCAGGGTCTCCGCTCGGCGTTCAGCCTCCATCAGTCCGTATCGAGATTCAACTACGCTGACGCGGGCCTGGCGCTTGCCCCCGAGTTCGAGTACCGACGACAGGGATAGGGTGTACTCCGCCCCGTCGACACCCTTCAGATTGTCACTGCCCAGGAAGTTTTCTACTTCCAGGCCAGTCTCCAGGGCGGGACTTTGATCCGCGGTAAAGCGGCCGCCCTCAAGGGCTTCAAGACGAAGGTCGAAAACCTGCAGGCTGGGGTTTTGCGCCATGGCTCGGGATAGCGCTTCGGAGAGGGTTAACGGCTGTTCTCCCGAATAGGCGACGGCGGGATTAAAAACCGTTACCAGCAGGGAAAACACATGGATAACAACGTGGTACGGCATAGCGCACCACCCAGTACGTCTGGGCCTTTCAGACAGCATGAGACTGCTCCTACGAAAGTCTAAATGACAGTTATTCCCCAGGAGGGGAATGCGGTCGCAGGATCAGGAGATAGGAGGACGGTACGGCGCGGAAGGAGCCCCAGAGGTAAGGTTGATCTGGTAGTTCAGGGGTCCACTATCGAGTAGAGCACCCAACGCATTGGACGCACCATTAAGTAGCACTACCTGAAGGTGACAGTGGCATTGATGGCAATGCCCAGATGCAGAGTCATGCTCGGCTGGGGCCTGTTCGCCTGATTGATTGTCTACATAGCTGTCGGAGATGTGCCATTGTTCAGTATCGTAGTGGTCAACTCCAGGATGAAAAACCTGATCCAAATCGGCACTAGCAACCGCTGACTGCAAAGCAGTCATTAGCGCCAAAACCAAAATGATCCAGTGTTTAACCATCGGGGCCACCCGTCGGAACAAGACCCTACTATAGCAAAACTGCTTGTCTATAAACAGACGCGCCCGTGAATGGGCCAGAAGGGCCTGCCATGCCTGACTCTTCGGCTCAATACCGCAGCGCCCCAGGGAACCTCTGTGTTCGTCATGCCTGAGTAGCAGCTAACCCAAAGCACAGTGGCGCGAGTTTACGAGCGTCCGGCGGACGAAGGCCACGAACTACTGTGCTCTGTTGTGCAATTAATCGCTTACATCTATTAACTCGACCAGCACACGCCCCAGTTCAGCTATTGCAGCATTCGCCTATTCGAATGACGCTATTTCTGTTATATAAAATGCTACAAACACTGGTCTGCGCTCCGGAGGCCAGATAACCGCAGTAATCGATCTAGAGCCAAATCCACCCGCGCCTGTTCGATCACCAATAACCCAGTCAATAGTACCTTCATAGAGACGGAACAGGCGCACATCCCGATAAAACCGCTCTACCGCATATTCCGCAATATAGCCGGCACAGCCGTGAATCTGTGCGGCCCGGTCAGCCACGCGGCCCACCATTTCACAGGCGTTAGGCCAAGCAACTTCTGTCAACCCAACTCAGAAGTGTCCCCTTTGGGGGTGCGGACGAAAACTTGGACTAGATTGGAGGTAGTACATGTATTCGTATAAACACCGTATCTGGGGAGTAGAGCTCTAGATAAGGTACGACTAAGGCGCGGCCACCACGATCCGGGAGTTGGGATAGGCCAAAAATCTCCATGAACCAGGGGAAGTCCAGTTACGGGCGTTAGGGGCCTGGCGGAGGGCCAGCCACCGTTGGTTTTTGGCTCCGCCCAGAAAGGGATTCGACAATTCTGCACTCGCCGATAACGCCGCCTTCGCAGCATGCGCTTAACCGCTCAAGCTCAAGCTCCATGGCACGCAGGTCTGCCAGCCGCAACCGAACCTGTTCGAGCTGATCCTTGACCTTGGCATCCACCGAAGCGCACGACGCTTCTCGGTGGTCTGCATGACTAAGAAGCCCCCGGATATCGTCCAGAGTGAAACCCAGTGCACGACTTCGCCGGATAAAGAGCAGGCGGTCACGCTCCTTGTCTGTGTAGAGACGGTAACCAGCGGCTGTGCGCTCTGCCGAAAGCAATAACCCCTGGCTCTCGTAATAACGGATCGTTACCGCTTTCGTGTCAGTGGCCTTGGCCAGTTTGCCTACGGTGTAGTGCATCGAGTTCTCTGCTTTGAGTAAATTTACTTGACCTTATAGTAACTATAACCATCAGCATAGCATCTGAAGTTAATCCAAAACAGGCTGAACAATGGATGACTGTTGTAACAACAAGGACAAGGAGCTCGCCCAACTGCGCGAACGGCAGGAGCGGGTGCTCTATATCGTTCTTGCGATCAATGCTGTCATGTTCATCGTCGAATTCGCGGCCGGCTGGATCCTTAACTCAACTGCACTACTTGGCGACTCGCTAGACATGTTCGGCGATTCCCTTGTGTATGCTATCTCACTCTTTGTGCTACACCGGGGTGTCCGCGCCCGGGCGGGGGCTGCACTTTTCAAGAGTGGCTTTCTCACAATGTTTAGTGCCCTGATCATCGCCGAGGCAATACGCAAAAGCATCATCGGCGTGGTGCCCGAGGCTGGATGGATGGGCCTGATTGGTGGATTTGCGCTAATCGCCAACCTTAGCTGCCTGATGCTGCTCTACAGCCACCGTAGCGACGACGTCAATATGAGTTCCACGTGGCTGTGTTCACGCAATGATGTCATTGCTAACCTGAGTGTTCTCGTCGCCGCAGGACTGGTGATGCTCTCTGAATCGCTGTGGCCGGATCTGGTCGTCGGTGTCGGTCTGGCGTTTTTGTACCTCCACTCCTCGGTGAAGGTATTGAAAGATGCCTGGCCTCAGTGGCGTGGTCACGATTTACAGTTCGTCGCTAGCTGTGGGGTCAGCCCCACATCTCAGAACAAAGTCGACATGAGCGAAAGATGTTGTGAGACAAGCAGGATTGAAAAGAAACGTGACTGCGGGCAGCATTGAATGGACAACGAGCTGAAGCAGTTCTACCAGACTGAACTCGACGCAGCGCGTAAGATGGAAGCACTGGGCAATTTCCCGCAAGCTTTCATGCATCTTGAACGAGCCCACATTCTGAGTCAGAGTTTTCCACTGGCGCATTCGGCAACCCACCTGCGCATGCTCAAGCTAGGCTGGCGCACGAGAAACATTCGTGAGGTTCTGGGTCAGCTAACCCGAGCGTTTGCGGCCCTGATATTCTCTCGAATCTGGGTTCCGGTTGGTAATACGGGGCGTGCGAACGTCAGTGCGTTTGCACCAATGCCAGTGCCCGAAGATCTGGCTCAGGTGTTGAAAAGGGTCAACCAGCAGTAAATCCTGCTCCGTGGCAACCAGGGGTTCACTTCGGAACCCAATCTGTTGACTCTATAGTAGCTATAGGGTTGATAACTACAGGCTCTTCATCATTAACAATGGGATGGACTCCTCCTCACCCACTTTCGGCACCTAGGTGCCAGACTGGACATGGTAGCAACCAGTCTACGAAGCGAGGAGGAGTCCCCGATGGAGATTAGAAGAGTTGGAGTCGATTTGGCAAAGGATGTATTTCAGGTTCACGGTGTGGATGGCCGGGAGAAAGCTATCTGGCAGAAGAGGCTGCGTCGCCGGGAGTGGCTGGCCGAACTTCAGAAGCGTGTGCCCGAAGGCGCCGAGATAGGCATGGAAGCCTGCGCGGGAGCCCATCACTGGGGGCGTGAGCTGACCGCCCGGGGCTACCGGGTAAAGCTGATGGCGCCGCAGTTCGTGAAGCCTTACGTCAAGAGCAACAAGAGCGACCGCAACGATGCCGCGGCGATCTGCGAGGCAATGAGCCGGCCCTCGATGCGTTTCGTTCCCCTTAAGAGCATCGAACAGCAGGATGTACTGGCGGTTCACCGAGTGCGTTCGGAGTTGGTCAAGCAGCGCACAGCGAAAGTCAACCAGATCAGGGGCCTCGTCGGCGAGCACGGGCTGGTTGCACCCAAGAGCGTAGATGCCCTGCGCAAGGCACTGTCGTGGTGGCTCGAGGATGCGAGCAATGGCCTGAGCCCGCGATTTCGGCGACTGCTGGTCGGCCTGTCCAACGACCTGCGCCATCTCGATGGGCGGATCAAGGAACAAGATGACGAACTCGCCACAATTATGAAGGAGTCACCCGCCGCACAGCGCCTGATGGCACTGCGGGGCGTTGGACCGATCACAGCCACTGCACTGGTCGCCACCCTCGGCAGCGGCGAGGGCTTTGTCCGAGGGCGGGACTTCGCCGTCACGCTCGGCTTGACGCCGAAACACCATGGCACCGGCGGCAAGGAGCGCATCCTGGGCATCAGTAAACGCGGCGATGCTTACTTGCGCACCTTGCTAATCCACGGGGCCAGAGCGGCAGTATGGGCAGCCAGGGGGAAAACTGACCCGCTGAGTCGCTGGATCAACGGCCTTGGAGAAAGGCGCCACAATAATGTCGTGGCGATAGCGTTGGCCAACAAGACCGCCCGCATGGCCTGGGCGCTGCTGCGCCACGAGCGTGAATACGATGAGAGCTGGTCCGCTGCCGCGGCTTAGCGGCTCCGACAGCCAGCAACAGAGTTAGTCCACCTACGATTGCAAAGGAGTCTGACTGACGGCGAACAGGTCGAACCGGCGTAGGCAAAACCCGATCTACCCAAAGGGCAGAAAAACCCGAGTTAACGTTTGGGAGCCAGCGCGCGAATAGCCCATCAAGGCCCCGTGCCAATGGCACGATCGAGAGGCCGGATACACGTGAGCAATCGATCCTACCGCCGGGGTGCAGGAGGAGTCCATACGTGGGTAGAGCCTAACTACAGAATGTTGGATTTTTTGTTGGTAACAGCATCAATACTGCTTATTTAACTTTATATATCAGTAACTTGGGATGCATAGTGGCGGTGAGGGAGAGATTCGAACTCTCGAACGGTTGCCCGTTACACACTTTCCAGGCGTGCGCCTTCGACCACTCGGCCACCTCACCGTGAGGGCGCGGATCATAACATAACCGCCAGCGCTTGCCAGCGTTTTAGCGGCAGTTTGTTCTACCGCGTTGGCGCCCTCGCTAGCGCCAGCCGCCCAACACCGCACCCATCGCGGTGAGCGCTACCACCCAATAGCCCCCGTTTACCAGCAGGTACGACCAGGGGCGTTGCTCGAACAGGGTGATAACCCCCGTGGCAAAAAACAGCCAGCCAAACCCTGTGAGAAAGCCGTAGAGCGTGCCGGTGGCCAGAGTCACGCCGGGTGCGGCCAGAAACCGCTCCAGGCAGAGCGCCATCACCAACAGGAAAACGAAGGCGAGGCCAAAAATTCTGGCTTTGTTTCCGCTGTTTACCTGCGCCTCACTCAGGCCGGCAGCCCGCATCCACGCGGCACCAAACAGCAGGGGGGAATACCACAGGCCGCCGATCACGAACGCGGTGAACGTGGCGGCCAGAACGGCAAGAAAGTGGACAGGAACTTCAGCCATGACGAACTCCAATAAACGTTATTGTTGTTGTCGCATAACTGTTGCCGAGGACAGCGCCGGAGTCAAGGCCCGCTTGGCAGGCCATATCGGCGACCCCCAAGCGCGGGTTCTGGCCACCAAACGCGGGTCTGGCGCTACTGCCGCGCCAAACGCAGCCACGGCGGCTCACCGCCACCGCTGCTGCGAAATGGATTGATGTCCAGCCCACCGCGGCGGGTGTAAAAGGCCTGCAGGTGCAGGAATTCGGGCTCGCAGGCTTGTTGGAGGTCGCAGAAGATACGCTCCACGCACTGCTCATGAAACTCCTGGTGTTCGCGATAGGCCAGGATGTAGCTGAGCAGGGCCGCGTGATCCAGGGCGGGCCCACGGTAGTGCAACCACAGCGTTGCCCAGTCGGGCTGGCCGGTCACCGGGCACAGAGAGCGCAGGAGGTGGCTGTAAAGCCGCTCCTCAACCACGCTTGCGGGCGCACACTGCAGCATGCTGGCCTCGGGCTCCCGTCGGGGCCAACGCCCGGCGGCGCTGTCAATGCACAGGCCATCGGGCCTTGCAGCCGTCAGGGCTGGGTCATCGGGGGCGAATACTGCCAGTGCAACCTCACCGCCCGCCGCGGCACTGACATCCCGCACAATACAGGCCAGGGCCGCAGCCTCATCGTCAAACACCGTGTTGTTGAGGGAGTTCAGATACAGCTTGAAAGACTTGGACTCCACCAGGTTCGGCGTGCTGGCGGGAATGGTAAAACGCCCTACTCTGGCCAGCGCCTTGTCCTGGCTATCCAGCCAGGAGAGTTCGTAGGCATGCCAGACGTCAATGCCCTCGAAGGGAAGCTGCCCGGCCAAACCAAGCCCAGCACGCCCCTCCCGGCGGGGGATGGGATACAGCAGTTCCGGCGCATACTGGGTGGCTGCGGGTACCTGCTTGCCCAGCAGCAGCGCTTCCGAGTCGAGCGCCACGGCTTACTGCCGCAACCGCTTGCCGGTGTTCAACAGGTGCATGCTGTAGCACCAGGCCACCACGGTAAACACGGTGATCATGCCAAAGGCCACACCCAGGCTGACATCCGACACACCGAGCACGCCATAGCGAAACGCATTGACCACATACACCAACGGATTGAGCTTCGATACAGCGGCCCAGAAATCCGGCAGCAGGTCCATCGAATAGAACACGCCGCCCAGGTAAATCAGCGGCGTGAGCACAAAGGTTGGAATAATCGAGATGTCATCGAAGTTGTTGGCATACACCGCGTTGATAAAACCCGCGAGCGCAAACAGGATGGAGGTCATCAGCACAATGATCACTACGACCGCAAAGCTGTGCATGTGCAGGTCGGTGAAGAACAGCGACACCAGCGTAACAATAACCGCCACCAGCAGCCCGCGGCTAACGCCGCCAACCACGTAACCCAGCAGAATGATGTAATTCGGCGTGGGCGACACCAGCAGCTCTTCAACACTGTGGTTGAATTTAGAGCCGAAAAAAGACGACACCACATTGGAGTAGGAGTTGGTCACAATGGCCATCATGATCAGGCCCGGCACCACGAACTGCATATAGGTGAAGCCACCCATGTCACCGATGCGCGACCCGATCAGCGAACCGAAAATCACGAAATACAGGGACATGGTAATCGCGGACGGCAGCAGTGTCTGGGTCCAGATACGCAGGTAGCGCTTGACCTCCTTGCGCAGGATCGTGACCAGGGCAACCCATTGTTCCTGAAAATTCATTGCGCACCCTCCACCAGCCGTACAAACATCTCTTCCAGCCGGTTTGCGCGATTGCGCATGCTGCTGATGCGAATATTGGCCTGACTGAGCCCCGCAAACACCTCGTTGATATGCTGGCCCTTCTCGACTTCTATCTCCAACGTGCGCTCATCCACGCGCCGCACGCCAAACCCTTCGATCTCCACCAGGTCGGGCAACTCGTCCACCGCATCGAAGATGAACACTTCGCGGTGCAACCGGCGCAGCAGGTCGCGCATGGAGCTATTCTCCACAATCTCACCGTGGTTGATAATGGCGATATTGCGGCACAAGGCCTCGGCCTCTTCAAGGTAGTGCGTGGTCAGAATGATCGTTGTGCCCTCCTGATTGAGCTTTTGCAGGAAGTCCCACATCGAACGGCGCATCTCGATATCCACGCCGGCCGTGGGCTCATCAAGGATCAGCAAGCGCGGGTTGTGTACCAGGGCACGGGCAATCATCAGTCGCCGCTTCATGCCGCCGGAGAGCATGCGCGAGGGCACATGACGCTTGTCCCACAGGCCCAGCTCGCGCAGGTACTGCTCGGCGCGTTCACTGGCCAGCGCCTTCGGCATCCCGTAGTAACCCGCCTGATTGACCACAATGTCGAACGGCTGTTCGAACATGTTGAAGTTGAATTCCTGCGGCACAATGCCAATGTTCTTCTTGGCCCCGGCAAAGTCCTCGTCGATATCAGTACCGTATACCGCCACACTGCCCGCCGTTTTTGCCACCAGTGAGCAGATCACGCCAATGGTGGTCGACTTGCCGGCCCCGTTGGGGCCGAGCAGCGCAAAAAAATCGCCATGCTGCACTTCAAGGCTTATCCCTTTCAGGGCCTGGAAGCCGCCGGCGTATTGCTTGGTGAGATTTTCAATGGTCAGTGCTGGTATCATGCCGCCTCGGTAAACCCACGGGAGAATTCAAGCGCTGCATTGTACCTGCAATCGCGGCACTGAACGAGACGATGGACGATACGCAATATTTACAGCACTGCCGCGGGCTCTGGCGCGAGTTCGCAACGACCCTCAATCAACGCACAGCAGGCCTGGATTCGGAGAACCCGCTGCGTGAGCTCGCCGATGCCTGCTATCGCCTGCCCGATGAGACGCTGTATACCCAGGGCCCTCCGCTGGTGATGCGGCTATTTACGCACCAACCCGAGTTTGCCCCTACGTTCCCACGCACACTGCTGTGGTTTCTGGGCGGCGATTGCCTGCACGTACTGACCGATGAGGAAATCGCGACCTTCCAGGCGCTGGATGAAGCACGCCTCGAGGCGGCCGCTCGCGGCGAGCTGTTTGACTATCAGGGTAACGCCGCCGCACGCCTGCAACTCACCTGACCCGCCCGCTGCCGCCGCGAGATGGCAAAAAGTGCACCTTCAGGTATTGACGTCTTCTGGCTCTCTACCTACAATGCGCGCCTCTTGATTGAGAGCCTTTGCGTCCCCTTCGTCTAGTGGCCTAGGACACTGCCCTTTCACGGCGGTAACAGGGGTTCGAACCCCCTAGGGGACGCCACTCTCTCACACCCAAGAGCTGCGGGAATAGCTCAGTTGGTAGAGCGCAACCTTGCCAAGGTTGAGGTCGCCGGTTCGAACCCGGTTTCCCGCTCCATTCCGCAATACCAAACCTATCTCAATCTGCTTATCGCTGCCTGCCCTGGTAAAGCTCAACCTTGCCCGCTCATACTACGACTGCGCCCAGAGCCTGCACCCAATCGACCTGGTCGGGGTTGGCTGCCGCCACGTAACTTCCCGCCAGTTCCCGCCGCACGGGATAGGTTTTGCGCAGGTGATCGAAAGCGTGACGCGCCTGCTCCACAGGTGCACCAAACACCACCTCGCGCAGGCGACTGTCGTCTGCGTGGATGTCATAGCGCGCCGCGCACAACCAGCGCAGCACGTCCACACCCCGTAAATGCGGCGGTAATTGCAGGGTTTCAGGCACGGCGGTCAGGGGCGATACATGATCTTCCGCACCCAATTCCTGCTGCAGCGCCTGCGCCAGTTGCCGCGTCGCCGTCAGCTTCGCATCCAGACTGTAGCCCGCGATATGGGATGTACCGATAGCCACCCGCTCCAGCAATGTCGGCGACACCTCCGGCTCGAATTCCCAGACATCCAGCACGCAGCGCGGTGCAGCCGGCGCCTCCAGCCGCGCCTGCAGTGCGGTGCTGTCGATCACCTCCCCCCGACTGGCGTTGATAAGCAGGGAACCGGCATCCAGCTGTGCGAGTTGCGTGTGGCCCAGCAGGTGGTAGCTGGGCCAGGGCGCGGCGCGGGTGAGTGAGGTGTGCAGCGAAATCACATCGCACGCCAACACGCTGGCCAAAGACGCCGGCTCAGGCATGGCGCCCGCTGGCAGCCAGGGGTCATACTGCAGGCTGGCAACTCCCAGCGCGCTCAGGCGCGCCCGCAGTAACTGGCCAACGTGGCCATAGCCGATAATACCGGCACAGCCTCCGGCGAGAAGCCGCTCCAGTATCCCGGGTTGCGCCGCAATGGCTGCCAGCACGTATTCCACCACTGCATTGGCGTTAGCACCGGGGGCTGCCGCAAACGCGATACCGGCCGCTCGCAGCCAGTCAATATCCACATGGTCCAGCCCCGCGGTGGCACTGCCAACGAATCGCACCGGGCTATTGCGCAATAACGCCGCGTCGACGCGCGTCACCGAGCGCACCAGCAGCACATCCACGGCGCGCAAGTCCGCGGGGGTAATCCGGCGCCCCTCCACCGCCCGCAGTTCGCCCAAGTGGCCGAAACAGTCGTGCAACCCGGGAATGTTCTGGTCGGCGAGAATGCGCATCAGCGGGGGTCAGCTGAGGGCGTCGCCGTTGCCCTCACCAACGCCGGCGTCAGGGGGCCACGCGTGTCGAACTCGGCCTGCAGCGCGCGGAAAAATACTGCGGCGCGTCGCGGCAAGGTGGCTCCGGCGAGGCGCAGGGCCTCACGACGCACGGCGGATTCGAAGGCGCTGTGGTCGCCAGCCTCCCCCCCCTCTGCTGCAAGGTTGTCAGTACTGATCCGAAAGGGAAAGCCGCAGGCAATGGAAAAACACCACTCCAGTGCCTGCGGCCGTACCTCTACCGACTCGAAGGCGGCCTGTGCCACAGGATCACGGCCCTCCGGCGCATACCAATACCCGAAGTCCACCTGTTGCCTGCGCGCGGCGCCCGCAATGCACCAGTGCGCGGTTTCATGCAGCGCGCTGGCAAAGTAGTCCTCGCGAAACCAGAGCCGGTGGGGTTCACCCAGTTGGGTCGACGGCGCATACAGCGGCTCGTCTGCACCGCCGCACAGCAGCGTGTTTTCAGACTGCAGGAAGCACTGAGCGAACACACGCTCCACCCGGCGGGCACAGAACACGGGCGCGTGGGCGCAAGGAAGCTGGGTGGTGGACAACATCAGCCGCCTTTGCGCAACAGGAATAGAAAGTTGCCGGCCTCCTCCGTCTCGGAGAGCAGTTCATGGCCGAGAAAGGAGCAGAACTTCGGAATGTCGCGCTGGGTGGTGGGGTCGGTCGCGACCACGCGAACGGTTTCGCCCACCTGCATGTCGCGAATACAATTGTGCAACAGCATGACCGGCTCCGGGCAGTACAGCCCACTCACATCCAGGGTGTGGTCTGCGGCGCAGGTCACGACAGCACCCCGCCGGACAACAAAACCCGGGCGCTGTCACGCGGCAGCAGGTCCCAGGTTTCACTGTCGCCGTCGTACAGCAAGACGAGCTCACCAGCGTCCAGCTGGGCGCGCAACTGCTGCACTTTGGTACCCAAGCTCAGCTCCCGGTCGCCATAGTCTGTGCCATCGCGGCTGGCAAACTCTTCCAGCAGCGCGCCCAGCACCTCTGGCGACAGGCGGGAAGACGGTATCTCGAGCAGGTCAGCCAAAGCTCACGCCGGTTTGACGAAGCGCAGGGTCATGCGGTCGCTTTCGCCGATTGCCTCGTACTTGGCGCGGTCTTCTTCGGCGCCGCGCAGCGCCGGCGGCAGTGCCCAGACGCCAGCGGCGTGATCAGCAGTATCCCGCGGGTTGGCATTAATCTCGCTGCGCGCATCCAGCTTGAAGCCGGCTTTTTCTGCGGCGGCGATGACATGCGCTTCGGTGACATAGCCGCTCTTCGCCATTGCGGAGAGGTCATCACCTGAAGGGGCACGATGCTGCACAACACCCAGCACGCCGCCGGGCTTGAGAGCGGTGAACGCGGCGGCGAGCGTTGCGTCGAGGCTACCCATGCGCATCCAGCTGTGGATGTTGCGGAAAGCAACCACGAGGTCCGCAGAGCCTGCGGGGGCAACGGTGGTCTCAGCCGGCGGCGCCAGTTGTGTCACCGTGACGGCACCGTACAAATCATTGTTGGCGGCGAGCTTTTGCAGGAATCCGCCCAACGCGTCGCGGAAATAGCCATTCGACGAGATGTTCATGCCGAAATGTGCGGCGTAGAGCTGACCGTCCGTGGCCACCAGCGGCGCCAATATTTCGGTATACCAGCCACCACCGGGCGACAGCTCGACCACGGTCATGCCTTCCTTGAGGCCAAAAAACTCCAGCGTCTCGCGCGGGTGACGGGAGCTGTCCCGCGCCTTGTTCTCTGCGGAACGTTGCTCGCCGTTCAGCGCGCTCTCCCAATCGAGAGCCGCATGCGCCGGAGCCAGGGCCACGGCCAATAACAGTGCCAGTACATATTTCATGGTTGTTTCCTTCTGCCACATGGGGTTGCGGGTTAATATACGGGCTGTGGCAGAGAATGTGGAGCCTGATCGTGCAATCTTCTTTTATCGTAACCTTCATTGGCGACGACCGCCCCGGCCTCGTCGAACAATTGTCCAGCGCGATTGAGCGTTGCGGCGGCAACTGGCAGGAAAGCCGGCTCTCGCAGCTGGGCGGCAAGTTTGCAGGCCTGGTGCTGGTTACCCTGGCGGAGGACGCCGGGGATACCCTGGAGCAAGCGCTCAAGGGCCTGGCCAGCAACGGCATCAGCGTGCGGGTTACACCCGCGAGTGTCGCCGCGGCACCCGCTGCGGGTCAGCGCATCACCCTGGCAGTGCTCGGGCCGGATCGGCCCGGCATTGTGCGGGAGATTTCCCGGGCGCTGGCCGCAGAGAAGGTCAATGTTATCGACATGGAAAGTGAAGTCAGCAGCGCGCCGATGAGTGGTGAGCCCCTGTTTCGCGCGGAAATACTCGCGGAGATACCCCAGGGTGCATCGCAGGAGGCGCTCACTGATGCGCTAGACGGCATTGCAGAACAAATGACCCTGGAAATAGACCTGGGGTCGGGTTCAGTCGCGCGTTGACAGGCGACGCAAGCCCACCCACAGCGCGGCCGCGAGGGCCGCGGCGAGCACCAGCAAGCCAACCACCGTCAGCGTCATCAGGAATATGTCCCAGATGCGCTCGGGGGGAATATCGAAACTGTCCACCGCACCCCATACCAGAGCCGCCATGGCCAGCAACCCAAGAATAAGCGTGCGCAGATAACGGCGTCTGGAGCGTGCCATGGCAGGGCCTAACGCGACGGCGCCGGTGCAGGTGCCGACGCGGGTAAAACGGGCGTGGCACAGCTCACATCCATGTTCTGCCCGCGGTGACGCAACACATGGTCCATAAGCACAATCGCCAGCATCGCCTCGGCGATGGGGGTGGCGCGAATGCCGACACAGGGGTCGTGACGCCCGTGGGTCACCATCTCCATCGCGCTACCTGCGGTGTCGATGGTCGCACCGGGCTGACGGATGCTGGAGGTGGGTTTCAGCGCCAGGCTCACGGTAATATCCTGTCCGCTGGAGATGCCGCCCAGCACGCCGCCGGCATTGTTGCCGACGAAACCCTCCGGCGTCAGCAGGTCACGGTGCTCACTGCCCTGCTGCTCCACAACCGCGAAGCCGGCACCGATTTCCACGCCCTTCACCGCGTTGATACCCATCATGGCGTGGGCAATATCGGCGTCGAGGCGATCGAAAACGGGTTCGCCCAGGCCCGGCATGACGCCGCTGGCCACCACATTGATACGTGCGCCAATGGAATCCCCGCGCTTGTTCAGCGCCGCCATGTAAGTTTCCATTGCGCTGACTTTTGACGGGTCGGGGCAGAAAAACGGATTGCTCTCCACGCTGTCCCACTGCACGGTTTCAGCACGGATGGGGCCCAGCTGAGCCAGATAGCCGCGGATAAGAATGCCATAGCGTTCGTGCAGAAATTTGCGGGCGATCGCTCCGGCGGCCACGCGCATGGCGGTCTCGCGAGCCGATGAGCGCCCGCCGCCGCGGTAATCGCGAAAACCGTACTTCTGCTGGTAGGTGTAGTCCGCATGTGCCGGACGGAAGGTATTGGCGATGTCTGAGTAGTCCTTGGAGCGCTGATCAGTGTTGGCGATCAGCAGGCCGATGGAGGTACCGGTAGTGCGCCCTTCAAACACCCCGGACAGAATCTGCACTTCATCCGCCTCCCGCCGCTGCGTGGTGAAGCGAGAGGTGCCTGGCTTGCGCCGGTCCAGGTCGCGCTGCATGTCTGCCGTGGTCAGGCTCAGCCCCGGGGGGCAGCCATCCACGATGCAGCCCAGCGCCGGACCGTGACTTTCACCGAAGCTGGTCACCGTGAACAGCTTGCCAAGAGTATTGCCAGACATGGTTAACCAACCTCCGCCAGAAAGGCGCCAGTATACGCTATCAGGCCGCGCTTGGCCGACTTTCAGGCAGTTCCGCCGCGCTCAACACGCACACACCGTGGCCACCGTGTTCGAATTCGATCCAGGTGACAGGCAACTGGGGAAATGCAGCCTCCAGGGCTTCCCAACTGTTCCCGACTTCGAGGACAAGCAGGCCGTGGGGCTGCAGGTGAGCTTTTGCCTGCATCAGAATCTGCCGAGTGACATCCAGCCCGTCTTCACCCGAGCCCAATGCCAGTGCAGGCTCGTGGGCATACTCAGCGGGCATCTCCGACAGGTCAGTGGCATCTACGTACGGCGGGTTGGTCACAATGATGTCATAGCGCTCACCCGCCACGGCATGAAACAGGTCGGACTGCAGTATGCGCACCCGCTGTTCCAGCCCCAGGGCACGCGCGTTCACCGTGGCCAAAGCCAGGGCGTCGGCGTCCAGATCCAGCAGGTCGACCTGCGCGTCCGGCATGTACCATGCGCTGGCAAGCCCGATGCAGCCGCCACCGCAGCAGAGATCCAGAAGACGGGCAGGACCGGGGCCCCGGTACCAGGGCTGGTAACCCGCGCGCAGCAATTCCGCGATCGGGGAGCGCGGGATAATAGCGCGGGGATCGCAGTGCCAGCGCAGCCCGGCAAACCAGGCTTCGCCAGTCAGGTAAGGCAGCGGCACCCGTTCTGTGACTCGGCGGTGCAGGAGGTCAGCTGCTGCACTCGCCTGTGCGCTGGCGAGCGGTAGCGGCAACACCCGGTCGTCACTGTCTGCCGGCAATTGCGCGCACCACAGCACCAGTTGCACAGCCTCATCCCAGGCGTTGTCGGTGCCGTGGCCATAGTACGCCGGGGAAGCCTCCAGCGCGGCGGCTACCGCCTCGAGCGCTTCACCCACGGTCGCCGCAGCGGCCACGGCCTGTGTCGGTATAGTCTGCATGCCGCGAGTGTAAATCATCCACCGCAGCTGCAATAGTGTCGCACGCCTCTGCCCCATACATGGGCCTCCAACGGGGCGAGTCGAACGCCAGCAGGTTTGCCTTCGCCGGGGACGGTTGCTACTATCGCCGGCCGGCCGCTGGGCGGGCAATAAAAAGGGAAATAACGCATGGAACAAGAGTGGGCCAGAATCATCGAGGCGATTGGCGAAGACCTGTCACGCCCCGGCCTTGCCGATACACCGAAGCGGGCAGCCAAGGCCTTCGAGTTTCTCACGCGCGGCTACCATCAGTCTGTTGAAGACGTGGTCAATAACGCCCTGTTCCCCTCCGACTCCAGTGAAATGGTTCTGGTACAGAACGTTGAGCTGTACTCACTCTGTGAGCACCACGTACTGCCCTTTATCGGCAAATGCCACGTGGCCTACATACCTACCGGCAAGGTACTTGGCCTCTCCAAGGTAGCGCGCATCGTGGATGTGTTCGCGCGGCGCCTGCAGATCCAGGAATCCCTGACCACGCAGATCGCGCAGACCATCATGGATGTGACGGAAGCGGAAGGTGTGGGTGTGATTATCGAAGCGCAACACATGTGCATGATGATGCGCGGTGTAGAAAAGCAGAACTCGGTGATGAAGACCTCGGCGATGCTCGGCAGCTTCCGCACCGAGCAGAAAACACGCGACGAGTTTCTCTCGCTGCTGCAGCTCGGACGCTAGAGCAGCCCCTCGCCGGCTTCCGGCGCCAGGGTGAGAATGTCCACATGCAAATACTGGCGGTCCGCCGTGCGCGCGCCGCTGTAGAGCAGCACACGGTAAGCGCCCTCGGCACCCTCCACTGCATACACGCGATAACTCTGGTCGTCGGCGCGGCCGTACAGCAGACGCTGGCCAAACACCCGGTTAGCCCACTGCGAGCCCGAACCGCAGGCCCGGCCATCACAGGCAAACAAACGCGTGGCGGTGGCCTGCCCGGCGAGATTGCGCTCCAGCCGCTTGAGCACCTCGCGCGACGTGAAACCATCGACAATCTGCCAGGTGGCGCGCTGCAGCTCACCGTTCATACGCACGCTGTCGCGAAACACCCACGCTCCCATGGATTTCTGGATGGGGCCAAGGCCTATTTCGTGGTCTCTCACCACATCGGTTGTTCGCGCAATGGACACAGCGTGAGGAAACGACAGCAACTCATTCAGCAAGGTTTGGGGGCTGTAATCTGCCGCCCGTGTCGCACTGGCGCCTACAGCGCCGACCCAGGCCAGTAAACAAACCGCCGCTCTGCAATATTGCACGAAAGACTTCAATCCTCTCTCCCTGCCCTGTGCGCCGCGCGTAAATCGCCCACCGCGAATTCGACATCACGCGCCTGCTCGTGAGACATCATATCACTGAAGATCTCCGATACCGGGCGCTGCTCATACAGAATACCGAACAAACCATTGACCAACGGCATGTGCACACCGCGCCGGTCCGCTTCGGCCTTCAACAGTGCAAGGGTATTGATGCCCTCGGCAACCTGGTCCATATCCGCCAGCACGGCCTCCAGCGGCTGCCCCTTGCCCACCGCATAGCCGATCCGGTAATTGCGCGACAGCGGCGAGGAGCAGGTCACGAAAAGGTCACCCACCCCGGACAGACCCAGAAAGGTCAGCGGGTTGGCCCCCAGCTGCACCGCGAACTGCGACATTTCGGCCAGCGCTCGCGTCAGTAACATGCCCACCGTATTTTCACCAAACAACAGTGCGGCTCCCAGGCCGGCGAGAATGGCGTACACGTTCTTCAGCGCACCACCCAGTTCTACGCCAAACATGTCCTGCGAGGCGTAGACGAGAAAACGCTCGCTGTGCAACAGGTCATGTAATGCCGTGTTCAGGGCATCGCTGTCGCTGGCGACTACAGACCCCGTCACGTGCCCGGCCGCGATTTCACTGGCCAGGTTGGGGCCGCTGAGCACCGCACGCGGATTGTCCGGCGCCTCGGCACGCAGAATTTCGCTCATCAGGCTGAAACCACCGGGTTCAATGCCCTTGGTCAGGCTGACCAGGCAGGTATGGGACGCAACGAGTGGCGCAACGTCCCGCACGATCTGGCGAAAGGATGCGCTCGGTACAGCGACGAACACGGTATCGGTGTCCGTCACCGCGTCCGCCAGCGAGATGGTGGCGCGCAAGCGGCCGTCCAGCCGGTAACCGGGCAGATAATCGGTGTTCTCGTGGTGGGCGTTGATCTGCGCAACGCGTTCCGCGTTGCGCCCCCAGAGGGCGACCCGGTGGCCGTTGACAGCAACCAGGTTGGCGATCACCGTTCCGAAACTGCCCCCGCCGAGAACGGCAACCCGGTGTGAACGAGGCATGACGTACTCCCTATTCTTATGCGCACCAGCTTGGCAGCGTAGCGCGGGCCTGGCAAGCGCCGGGCCCGCGACGGGAGATCAGCCCTTGCTCAATTGCAGCAACAGACTGTTGAGGCGGCTAACGAAACTCGCGGGGTCTTCCAGCTGGCCGCCCTCCGCGAGCGTCGCCTGATCCAGCACCACGTGTGCGAGATCACCGAAGCGGGCCTCGTCCTGTTCTGCGTCCAGCATTTGCAGCAGCGGGTGCGAAGGGTTGATCTCCAGAATGGGCTTGCTGTCTGGCACCGGCTGACCGGCGGCCTCCAGAATACGCTTCATCTGTGCGCCCATATCGAAGTCGCCGACCACCAGGCAAGCCGGTGATTCCGTGAGTCGTGCCGAGGCACGCACTTCCGCAACCGCATCGCCCAGCACGCTGCCCAGCCGCTCGACCAGAGCTTCGCTGGTCTCTTTCAATTTCTCCTGCTCGGCTTTCGCCTCCTCGGAATCGTCCTCGAGATCCAGCGCGCCACGTGCCACATCCTGCAGTTTCTTGCCGTCAAATTCCTGCAGCTGATTCATCAGCCAGTCGTCGACGCGATCGCAGAGCAGCAGCACTTCAATGCCCTTCTTGCGGAACACTTCGAGATGCGGACTCTTGCGCGCGGTATTGAAGTTCTCCGCCACCACGTAATAGATTTTCTCCTGCCCTTCCTGCATGCGGCTGACATAATCCGCGAGCGATTGGTCCTGCTCGGGCTGGTCGGTATGCGTGGTGCTGAAGCGCAGCAAGCCGGCAATTTTTTCCCGGTTGTTGAAATCTTCCGCGGGGCCTTCCTTGAGTACCTGGCCAAATTCTTTCCAGAAATTGGCGTAGTCATCGCCCTCTTTTTTCGCCAACTTGGCCAGCATGTCGAGCACGCGTTTGGTCAGGGCGCTGCGCATCGCGTCAACCGCACTGTCCTGCTGCAGAATCTCGCGCGACACATTCAGCGGCAGGTCGTTGGAGTCGACCACACCTTTCACAAAGCGCAGGTACAGCGGCAGGAACTGCTCGGCGTCATCCATAATAAAGGTGCGCTGCACGTACAACTTGAGCCCGCGGTTCATGTCCCGATTCCACAGGTCGAAGGGCGCACGACGCGGAATATAGAGAAGGCTGGTGTATTCCTGCTTGCCCTCGACCTTGTTGTGGCTCCAGGTCAGCGGTTCGTCGAAGTCGTGGGAGACGTGGCGATAGAACGCCGCATAATCCTCATCGCTGATCTCCGTGCGCGGCCGTGTCCACAGCGCGGTGGCTTCGTTAACCGGCTTGTATTCCGATTCCGGCTCGGCGGCCTCTTCCACAGACTCCTCGTCGGACTCGTTGCCAGCAGCGGTTTCCAGCATCATCACCGGCACCGAAATATGGTCGGAGTACTTCTTGATGACGCTGCGCACGCGCCAGTCATCTGCAAACTCGCTGCAGGCGGGTTTCAGAAACAGGGTGATAGTGGTACCACGGCTGTCCTTGCTGCGCGCCTCGATGGTGAACTCGGCCTCACCGTGGGACTCCCACAGCACCCCGCTGTCATTCTCCGCGCCCGCCTTGCGGGTATGCACTTCCACCCGGTCGGCAACGATAAACGCGGAGTAGAAGCCCACACCGAACTGCCCTATAAGCTGCGAGTCTTTTTTCTGGTCACCGCTCAGGTTTTCGAGAAAGGCCGCCGTGCCTGATTTGGCGATGGTGCCGAGGTTCTCGATCACCTCTTCCCGACTCATGCCGATGCCGTTATCGCTGATGGTGATGGTATTGGCGTCCTTGTCGACATCCACACGCACTGCAAACTCGCCCTGCCCCTCCAGCAACGCGTCATCCGCAAGGGCAGCAAAACGCAGCTTGTCGATGGCATCCGAGGCGTTGGAGATCAATTCGCGCAGGAAGATCTCCTTGTTGCTATACAGGGAATGAATCATCAGGTGCAGCAGTTGGCGCGCTTCGGTTTGAAAACCAAGAGTTTCTTTCTTCACATCCGCAGTCATGGGTCCCTCGCGAGTAGTGACAGGTAAATGGGTGTATTGCCTTGGGCAACTGCAGAGGTGGGGGCTAAGCGCTGGCATTTCAAGTCAGGCTAATGCATATTAGCCTCATAACAATCAGGAGCAACGGTATGAACCCGATCACCCACCGCTGGCCGCTTGCCCTCGGGCTGTCTTTCTCACTTCTCGTCGGTTGCAGCGATGGCAGCGATGGCGTGCCTGCACCGCCGGAGCCACCACCGCCGGTAGAGCCAGACTACCTGCCTATTGCTCAACCCGAAGTGGCCGACCCGCCGGATGAAGGCGACCTGTTCCTGCTCTCCACCACCTTTGACCTGGCTGACGTCGGCTACCAGCAGCGCGAGTATTTCCTCTCGGGCACAGCGACCGCGTTTGGCAACCTGAACGAATTGACCAGTGACGGCGTCTGGGAGGCCGAGCCCGCGGGCAGCGCCGACTACCGCACACGCGTGGTGGTCTATCGCCCCGTTGATGCGGCGGATTTCAGCGGCACCGTGCTGGTGGAATGGCTGAACGTTACTGCGGGCTTTGACACCGGCCCTTCCTACGGTTCCGGGCATGTGGAAATGCTGCGCCAGGGGCATGTATGGGTGGGTGTGTCGGCACAGCGTGTCGGCATAGAAGGTTCCGGCACACCGGTGGCACCGCTGAACCTCAAAGCCGTGAATCCGGCGCGCTACGGCTCGCTGGAACACCCGGGCGACAGCTTCTCCTACGACATGTTTTCCCAGGCGGCACAGGCGCTGCGCGAACCGGCCGATGTCGACTTGCTGGAAGGCCTTGAGGTGCAGCAGATGATCGCGTTGGGGGAGTCCCAGTCCGCCGGGCGCCTGATGACCTACATCAATGCTATCCACCCGCTGTACAACACCTTCGACGGCTACATGGTGCACAGCCGCGGGGACGGCAGCTCTCCCCTTTCCCAGGAGCCTGAAGCCGAGATCCCGACGCCAGAGAGTGTCCGCGTACGGGAAGACCTGAACGTGCCGGTATTCAACTTCCAGACCGAGACGGATGTCCTGCTGTTGGGCGCCATCAGTGACCGTCAGCCCGACAGCGACAATTTCCGGCTGTGGGAGGTTGCCGGCACTGCGCACGGTGACTACTACTCCTTCATTATCGGCCGCGAAGACACCGGCACCGATCCACGCTTCCTGCTGGTTGAAGAGGCCAATGGCATTCCAGGCTTCCTGAACTGCGCGCGGCCGGTGAACGCCGGCCCCATGGCCTGGGTTTTCAGTGCGGCATTGCGCGCACTGGACACGTGGGTGCGCGACGGTACCCCGCCACCCACGGAAGAACTGCTCAGCGTGGACGACAGCAACAGCGCCTTCGTCAAGGATGAGCAGGGCAACGTCCAGGGCGGTGTGCGCACACCCTGGGTGGATGCACCGGTCGCCGTGCTCTCGGGAGAAGGTCAGGAGGGAGACCGACTGTGCTTCCTGTTCGGCACCACTGTACTGTTTGATGCCGCACAAATGGCCGCACTCTATGTGGACCAGGCGGGCTATGAAGCGGCTGTCGCGGAAGCACTTGACCGCGCACTGGAAGGCGGATTCCTGCTCCCCGAAGACGCGGAGCGCATTCGTGCGGTGGCGCCACTGCAGTGGCAATCTCAGGTGCCGGGCGACTGATCACGCAACATACAGACAAAAAAAGCCCGCACTGAGCGGGCTTTTTTCTTGCCGGGGAAGGCTACTACCGAGCTACCGCCCCCTGCGGCAACGGCTTATTTCCAGCCAGTGACCTCGGCGAGCGCCTTGCCGATATCGGCTAGGCTACGCACGGTCTTCACGCCGGCATCTTCCAGCGCAGCAAACTTCTCGTCTGCTGTACCTTTACCGCCAGAAATAATCGCGCCCGCGTGGCCCATACGCTTGCCTTTCGGCGCGGTAACGCCGGCAATGTAGGACACAACCGGCTTGGTCACGTTGGCCTTGATAAAGGCCGCTGCCTCTTCTTCGGCGGTGCCACCAATTTCACCGATCATCACGATGGCTTCAGTCGCCGGGTCCTTCTCGAACATCGCCAGGATATCGATGAAGTTGGAACCGGGGATAGGGTCTCCACCGATGCCAACGCAGGTGGACTGGCCAAAGCCTGAGTCCGTGGTCTGCTTGACGGCTTCATAAGTAAGCGTGCCTGAGCGCGACACAATGCCCACTTTACCGGGCAGGTGGATATGGCCCGGCATGATGCCGATCTTGCATTCGCCGGGGGTGATAACACCGGGGCAGTTGGGGCCGATCAGGCGCACGCCCAGCTCATCACACTTCACTTTGCAATCGAGCATGTCGAGGGTAGGAATACCTTCAGTGATGCAAACGATGAGCTTCACGCCACCATTGGCCGCTTCCAGGATGGAATCCTTACAAAAGGGCGCCGGCACGTAAATCACCGACGCATCGGCGCCGGTGGCCGCCACGGCTTCCGCCACGGTGTTGAACACGGGCAGACCGAGGTGGGTCTGGCCACCCTTGCCAGGCGTTACGCCACCGACCATCTGGGTGCCGTAGGCAATCGCCTGCTCGGAGTGAAAGGTGCCCTGGGAGCCGGTGAAGCCCTGGCAGATCACCTTGGTGTTCTTGTCAATCAGAATACTCATTTCAGGCGGCTCCTTCAGCTGCTTTGACTGCCTGCTGGGCAGCATCGGTGAGGCTGGTAGCGGCGATGATGTTCAGGCCGCTGTCGGCGAGAACCTGGCGACCGAGCTCGGCGTTGTTGCCTTCCAGGCGCACAACAACCGGCACCTGCACCCCAATTTCCTGCACGGCGCCGATCACGCCTTCCGCAATCAGGTCGCAACGCACGATACCGCCAAAAATGTTGATCAAGACGGCCTTGACCTTGTCGTCGGAGAGAATGATCTTGAACGCTTCAGACACGCGCTCCTTGGTCGCGCCGCCGCCCACATCAAGGAAGTTCGCCGGTGCACCACCGTGCAGCTTGACGATATCCATGGTGCCCATGGCAAGGCCAGCACCGTTGACCATGCAGCCGATGTTGCCATCCAGAGCGACGTAGTTCAGTTCCCACTTGGCGGCGTGCGCCTCGCGGGCATCTTCCTGCGAAGGGTCGTGCATCTCGCGCAGCGCGGGCTGACGGTACATCGCATTGCCGTCAACGCCCAGCTTGGCGTCCAGGCAGTGCAGGTTGCCCTGGTCTGTGATCACCAGCGGGTTGACCTCGATCAGCGCCAGGTCCTTATCCTTGAACAGCTGTGCAAGGCCCATGAAGATCTTGACGAACTGCTTGATCTGGTCGCCCTCGAGGCCCAGCTGGAACGCCAGTTCACGGCCCTGGTAAGGCTGGGCACCGACCAGCGGGTCGATAATGGCGCGCAGGATTTTTTCCGGCGTTTCTTCCGCAACTTTCTCGATTTCCACGCCGCCTTCAGTGGAGGCCATGAAAACGATGCGACGGGTAGCACGGTCAACCACCGCGCCGAGATAGAGCTCCTCGGCGATATCGGTGCAGGTTTCGACCAGGATCTTGCTAACCGGTTGGCCGCCTTCGTCCGTCTGGTACGTGACCAGATTCTGGCCCAGCCACTTGGCAGCAAAATCGCGCACTTCGTCAGTGGTTTTCACCAGCTTGACGCCGCCCGCCTTGCCGCGGCCGCCCGCGTGCACCTGAGCCTTGACGACCCACATGTCACCGCCGATGGTCTCCGCTGCCTTGACCGCCTCTTCCGGCGAATCGACAGCATACCCCTTGGATACGGGCAAGCCGTACTCGGCAAACAGCTGTTTGCCCTGATACTCGTGAAGGTTCATGCTTTGTCCTGTGTGTTGCTTAGTGTCCTGGAATGCGCCCTAACGGCCCATACCCCCCAGTGCCTCGTCTGCGCCAGAATAGGTTTTATGCGCGCGCGACCGGGCAAAGTTCATTTCCGAGGCTTGCGATTGGCGATGTGAATGGCATGACCATGCACCGCAAGGGCGGCCTCGTGTACTGCTTCCGACAAGGTCGGGTGTCCAAAAACGGTCAGCGCCAGATCTTCCGAACTGGAGCCGAATTCCATGGCAATCACCACCTGCTGAACCAGATCGGCGGCGGACGGGCCAACAATGTGGCAGCCCAGCACCCGATCGGTCTCGGCATCGGCGATGATCTTGACCATGCCATCGGTGTCATTTGCCGCGAGTGCACGTCCGCTGGCAGCAAACGGGAAAACACCCACTTTAAAGTCTACGCCGTCTGATTTCAGTTCCTGCTCAGTGCGCCCCACGGCAGCCACCTCAGGATGCGTGTAGATAACAGACGGAATGCAATCATAATTCAGTTGCGCCTTCTTGCCGGCGATACGCTCCGCCACCATGACACCCTCTTCCGACCCCTTGTGCGCAAGCATCGGGCCGCGCACAACGTCGCCCACCGCGAACACGTGCGGCGCCTCGGTGGCACAGTGGTCATTGACGTAGATAAAACCGCGTTCGTCGAGGTTGACGCCACAATCCGTCGCCAACAGGTCTTCCGTGCGCGGGCGGCGGCCGACGGACACAATCAGCTTGTCGAACACCTCGCGGTGTTCGCCGTCGGCATTGGTAAAGGTGACCTCCACTTTGCCGTCCTTCACTTCCGCACCCGTCACCCGGGTGCTGAGGCGGATATCCAGCCCCTGTTTGCGGAAGATCTTGCCGGCTTCCTTGGCAATCTGTGCGTCCATCATCGGCAGCAGATCGTCCAGTGCCTCCAGCATCACCACTTCGGAGCCCAGGCGCGCCCAGACGCTGCCCAGCTCCAGGCCAATGACACCCGCGCCAATGACGCCAAGCCGCTGCGGTACTTCACTGAATTCCAGTGCACCGGTGGAGTCGACAATGTACTCGTTGTCCACCGTTGCTGGCGGGATGGCGATGGGGCTGGACCCTGCCGCGATGATGATGTTTTCCGCTTCAACAACGCTGACCTTGCCATCCTTGTCCGTCACTTCAACCTTGCAGCCGGCGAGCACCTTGCCGCGGCCCTGGATGCTGGTGACACCGTTGTGCTTGAACAGGCCGGTAATGCCCCCGGTGAGCTGGTCGACGATTTTGGTCTTACGCGCCATCATCGCCGCAATGTCCATGCGCGGCTCGTTAATGGCGATACCGTGCAGGCTGAAATGATCCCGGGCTTCGACAAACTTCTGACTACTGTCGAGCAGCGCCTTGGAGGGAATGCACCCCACGTTCAGGCAAGTGCCACCCAGGCGGGTTTTGCCTTCCGTATCCACCCATTGTTCAACACAGGCCGTGGTCAAGCCGAGCTGGGCCGCCTTGATCGCTGCCACATAGCCGCCGGGGCCTGCGCCTATTACCACTACGTCGTATTTGTCAGCCATTGTCTTTCCTATTCCCGTCGAGTGCTTACAGCTGCAGCAGAATGCGGGCCGGATCTTCGATCAGGTCCTTGACTGCCACCAGGAACTGTACCGCCGTCTTGCCGTCAATCAGGCGGTGATCGTAGGACAGCGCGAGGTACATCATGGGCAGTATCACCACTTCACCATCGACGGCCATGGGCCGCTCCTGGATTTTGTGCATGCCCAGAATACCCGTCTGGGGGGGGTTCAGAATCGGTGTCGACATCAGCGACCCGAACACGCCGCCGTTGGTGACGGTGAACGTGCCACCGGTCATGTCATCAATCGTCAGCTTGCTGTCGCGGGCGCGCAGGCCAAGGTCGCGAATGGCCGCCTCCACATCTGCCAGGCTCATGAAGTCGGCATCGCGCAACACCGGCACCACCAGTCCGCCGGGCGCGGAGACCGCAACACCGATATCCTGATAGCCGTGGTATACCACGTCGGTACCATCGATGGACGCATTGACCTCGGGGAATCGCTTCAAAGCCTCGCAGCAGGCTTTGACGAAGAAACCCATAAAGCCCAGACGCGTGCCGTTGTGCACTTTCTCGAACTGCTCCTTGTATTTCTCGCGCAGGGCTATGACGGGGGCCATGTTGACCTCGTTGAACGTGGTCAGCATCGCGGTGCCGTGCGTGGCTTCCAGCAGGCGCTCGGCAATGCGGGCACGCATGCGCGTCATCGGCACGCGCTTCTCTACGCGCTCACCGGTCGGACCGGCGGGCACCTGCGGCATGCCGTCTTTGCTGGCGCTGGCCTTGGCCGGGCTGGCGGCCGCTGCAGGGGCAGGTGCCGGCTTGTCTTTCAGGTGGGCCAACACGTCTTCCTTGGTGATACGACCGCCCTTACCCGTTCCGGCAATGCTGGCGGGATCGAGTTTGTGCTCGGCAACCAGCTGGCGTGCGGCCGGACCCATCAGGCCATCTGCCTCGTCGCTGTCCTTTTCATCGGCGCCGTCGGCGGATTTGTCGGACGCCTTTTCCGCCTTTTCCGTCTTGGGTGAAGCGCTCGCCGATGCGCCCGCTTCCAGCGTCGCAAGCAGCTGCTCGCTCTGGATGGTCTCACCTTCGGCTGCATGGATCTTGGTGATCACCCCGTCCTCCGGAGCCACCACTTCCATCACCACCTTGTCGGTCTCTATCTCCACGATCAGTTCGTCGCGAGAGACCGCCTCCCCTTCCTGCTTGTGCCAGGTGGCAATTTCCCCGTCGGCAACGGACTCGGGGAATGCTGGGGCCTTGATTTCGATAGCCATTTCGGTTCCTTTGGAAAGTGCTAGTTCTGGTTCTCTTCGAGCCAGGTCGGTGCCAGGGCATCGTTGATAAACGCTTCCTGCTGCGCCAGGTGCAGGGCCATATAGCCCGCCGCCGGTGCCGCAGAGGGTTCCCGACCCGCGTAGCGCAGATACACATCGGGGTTATGGGCATACATCACACGCCGCATATGATGCTGGCTGGAATACCAGGCCCCCTGGTTCTGGGGTTCCTCCTGGCACCAGGCGGCGTCGGTGACGTTAGGGTAGTTACCGAGCACCTGCAGCAGCTCCGCCTCCGGGAACGGATACAACTGCTCGAGCCGAATAAGCGCCACGTTCTCGAGGCCGCGCTCGCGGCGAGCGGCCAACAGGTCGTAATACACCTTGCCGCTGCAGAGAATAAGACGGGTTACTGCGGCCTTGTCGAGGTCGTCGGAGTCATCCAGCACGTTGTGGAAGTGCCCGTTCGCGAGATCCTCCAACGAGGAGACGGCTTCCTTGTGTCGCAACAGGCTCTTTGGCGACATCACCACCAGCGGCTTGCGCAGCGGCCGGATGGCCTGACGCCGCAGCATGTGGAAGACCTGCGCCGGGGTGGTGGGCACACACACCTGGATATTGTGCTCTGCACAGAGCTGCAGAAAACGCTCCAGACGCGCTGAGGAGTGCTCCGGGCCCTGCCCCTCGTAACCGTGCGGCAGGAGCATGGTGAGGCCACAAAGACGCGACCATTTGTGCTCACCACTGGTAATGAACTGGTCGATCACAACCTGCGCGCCGTTGGCGAAATCGCCGAACTGCGCTTCCCATATCACCAGCCCGGTGGGCGACGTGGTGGCATAGCCGTACTCGAAGGCGAGCACCGCCTCCTCCGAAAGCAGCGAGTCATAGATATCGAAAGGGGCCTGTTCATCGCTGATATGCTGCAGGGGCACGTAACGAGAAGCATCCTTCTGGTTGTGCAGCACTGCGTGACGGTGCGAGAAAGTGCCACGGCCAACATCCTGACCTGTGAGGCGCACGGGGTAGCCGGCCTGAAGCAGGCTGGCGTAGGCCAGGGTTTCTGCGGCGCCCCAGTTCAGTGACATGGCGCCCGCCGCCATCTTGCGGCGGTCCTCAAGAATCTTGCTCACCTGGCGCTGCAGGGGGAAGCTGGGCGGCGGCGTGTTGGTCAGTTGTGCCAGCTGCTGCAGTGCATGCATGTCCATGCGCGTGTCGCAGTGCAGCGTCCATTCATGGCCCAGATAGGGATTCCAGTCAACAAACAGGCTGACGTTGGGTTCGGACACCAGGCCGCTGACCAGTGGCTCACCCCGGTCCAGCGACTCGCGGTACTCATTGACGAGGTACTCGTCTTCCTCGGCACTGAGGACACCGTTTTCAACCAGCTTTGCCGCGTAGAGGTCGCGTGTTGTCGTCTGCTTGCGAATGCGCTCGTACATGCGTGGCTGGGTCACCGAAGGCTCATCGGCCTCGTTGTGACCGCGCCGGCGATAGCACACGAGGTCGACCACCACGTCGCGCTTGAACGTGTTGCGGAAATCCACCGCCAGCTGGGTGACGAAGTGCACCGCTTCGGGATCGTCCGCGTTGACGTGAAAAATCGGCGCCTGCACCATTTTGGCAACGTCAGTGCAGTACTCCGTGGAGCGCGCATCCTCGCGATCACTGGTGGTAAAGCCAACCTGGTTGTTGAGCACGATGTGCAGCGTGCCCCCCGTTTTGTAGGCCCGCGTCTGGGACATCTGGAATGTCTCCATCACCACGCCCTGCCCGGCAAATGCTGCATCGCCGTGGATAACCACCGGCACAACGGTATCCCCGGCCGGGTCTTCGCGGCGGTCCTGCCGCGCGCGCACGGAGCCCTCTACCACCGGTGACACGATCTCCAGGTGTGAGGGGTTGAAAGCCAGCGCCAAGTGAACCTCGCCCCCGGAGGTCATCAGGTTCGAGGAAAAGCCCTGGTGATACTTCACGTCACCGGACTTGTCGTAGACCACGCGCCCCTCGAACTCGGCAAACAGGTCCGAGGGCTTCTTGCCGAAAATGTTGATCAACACGTTGAGGCGGCCGCGGTGGGCCATGCCGATGACGATTTCCTTGGCACCATAGGAGCCGATGCGCTGGACCATCTCCGAGAGCATGGGGATAAGCGACTCACCGCCCTCGAGGCCGAAGCGCTTGGTGCCCGGGTATTTCGAACCGAGGGACTTCTCCAGCCCCTCCGCCTTGATCAACCGGCGCAGGATCTGCTTGCGTATGTCGTCGGAAAAAGCCGGTGCGGAACGCACGGACTCCATGCGCTTCATGATCCAGTGACGCTGCTCGGTATCCACGATGTGCATGAACTCGGCACCGATCGTGTTGCAGTAGGTTGCCTCCAGCGAGTCGACGATCTCGCCCAGAGTGGCATCGGCCTTGCCGATGTACATGCTGCCGGTCTGGAATACCGTGTCCAGATCCGCCGCAGACAGCTGGTGGAACGACAGGTCGAGGTCCGGTACCGGTTCCCGCACGTGCAGGCTGAGCGGATCCAGACTTGCCTTCTGGTGACCACGCTGGCGATAAGCGGACACCAGCTGTACCACCTTGACCTGTTTGCGCTCGTATTCGGTGGCCTGGGAGTCGTGGGCCACGGTCGCTTCCGTACGCACCCGCATCTTGCTGATCTGCGCAAACCGGTCGCGGATGGTGGAGTGCGGCACGTCCTGCATCTGCGCCACAGAAGAGTTGACGCGAGGCAATTTGTCGAAGTAATCCCGCCATTGTTCCGGAACGCCGTTGGGGTCCCGGAGGTAGGATTCGTACAAATCCTCTACATAGGTGGCGTTGCCGCCGGCAATATGGGAGCTCCTTTTCAGGAGCTCCATCGGACTCTCTTGCATCATGCCCTTCCGGGATTGGATTAGGCCGGTGGTGTTCCGGCTGATAGCACCGCGTTCGTAATCAGGTTGCCCGAGTCAACAGCATAGTACGAATGTGACCAATAGCCCGCGTCGGGTTCAAACCCTTGGGGCACACATTGACACAGTTCTGGATGCCATGACAACGGAAAACGCTGAACGGGTCGTCCAGGCGCGACAGGCGTTCATCGGTTGCCGTGTCGCGGCTGTCAGCCAGGAAGCGATAGGCCTGAAGCAGGCCGGCAGGGCCGATAAAGCGGTCCGGGTTCCACCAGAACGAGGGGCAGCCGGTGGAGCAGCAGGCGCACAGGATGCACTCGTAGAGACCGTCCAGCTTGGCGCGGTCCTCCGGAGACTGCAGGCGTTCAATTGCCGGCGCCGGTGTGTTGTTCTGCAGGTACGGCTGGATCTTTTCGTACTGCGCGTAGAACATGCTCATGTCGACCACCAGATCACGAATCACCGGCAGGCCGGGCAGTGGCCGCACCACCAGCTTGTTGTTCTTCACTGTGGCGGACAGCGGCGTAATGCAGGCCAGACCGTTCTTGCCGTTGATGTTGAGCCCGTCGGAGCCGCACACACCCTCGCGGCATGAGCGACGATAGGTAACCGAGCTGTCCTGTGCCTTGAGCTGCTCCAGCACGTCCAGCACCATCAGGTCTTTGCCTTCGGTGTCGAACTGGAAATCCTGCATGTAGGGCTGCCGGTCAGTTTCCGGGTTGTAACGATAAATGCTTACTTGCAGCATGTTAGTGACCTCTGGGTAGCTACACAGTCTTAATACGTACGGGCTTTCGGCTCAAATGTGGGCACGGTGCGTGGCGTGAAGTTCACGTCGCGCTTGCCCACTCGCTTGTCTTCCGGGTAATACATGGAATGGCAGAGCCAGTTTTCATCGTCGCGCTCCTGGAAGTCGTCGCGGGCGTGCGCACCGCGGCTCTCCTTGCGCTCCTCTGCGGTAATCGCAGTCGCCTCGGCCACTTCCAGCAGGTTCTGCAGTTCCAGTGCCTCAATACGCGCCGTATTGAAGGTGCTGCTGCGGTCGGTCAAGGCTGCACCTTCAATGCGGCCGCGCAGGTCAGCCAGCTTGCGAATACCATCCTGCATGAACTCGCCCTTGCGGAATACGCCGAAGTGGTTCTGCATGACGTTTTGCAGCTCCTTGCGCAGGTCGGGGAACTTCTCGCTGCCGGTGGCCTCGTCGAGGCGGCGCAGGCGTGACATGCCCTGCTCGATATCGCCCTGGGAAGCATCGCGCATCTCGATACCCTCGCGCAGCGCACTCTCGATGAACAAGCCGGAGGCGCGGCCGAATACCACGAGGTCGAGCAACGAGTTGCCGCCCAGGCGATTGGCACCGTGCACAGACACACAGGCAACCTCGCCACAGGCGTAGAGGCCCGGGATGATCTGGTCGTTACCCTGGGCATCCACGGTCAGGGCCTGACCGTGCACGTTGGTGGGGATACCCCCCATCATGTAATGGCAGGTAGGCACGACAGGAATCGGCGCCTTCACCGGATCCACGTGCGCAAACGTGCGCGACAGCTCACAGATACCGGGCAGACGCGACTCAAGCACTTCCTCACCGAGGTGGTCGAGCTTCAGGAACACGTGATCCGCCTCAGGACCGCAGCCGCGGCCTTCGATGATCTCGAGGATCATGGAGCGCGCAACCACGTCCCGGCCGGCGAGGTCCTTGGCGTTGGGCGCGTAGCGCTCCATGAAACGCTCGCCGTCCTTGTTGATCAGATAGCCACCCTCACCGCGGCAACCTTCGGTGACCAGCGTACCGGCGCCGTAAATACCGGTCGGGTGAAACTGCCACATTTCGATGTCCTGCACCGGGAAGCCGGCACGCAGCGCCATGCCGATGCCGTCACCGGTATTGATGTGGGCGTTGGTGGTGGAGGCGTAAATGCGCCCTGCGCCACCGGTCGCGAAGACAGTTGCCTTGGACTTCACGTACACCGTTTCACCGGTTTCCATGCAGATGGCGATAACCCCTACCACTGCGCCGTCCTGGTTCTTCACCAGATCGGTGGCGTACCACTCATTGAAGAAAACGGTATTGTTTTTCACGTTACCCTGATACAGCGTGTGCAGCAGTGCGTGACCGGTGCGGTCCGCTGCCGCGCAGGTGCGCGCCGCCTGGGTGGGGTCGTCCGGCCCCTTGGACTGGCCACCGAAGGGACGCTGATAGATGCGCCCCTCTTCCGTGCGGGAAAAAGGCAGCCCCATGTGCTCGAGTTCGAACACGGCCTCCGGGCCCACGCTACACATGTACTCGATCGCGTCCTGGTCGCCGATGTAATCGGAACCCTTGACCGTGTCATACATGTGCCAACGCCAGTCGTCGTTCGGGTCGGCACTGGCAATAGCGCAGGTAATGCCACCCTGCGCAGACACCGTGTGGGAGCGCGTCGGGAACACCTTGGAAATCACCGCGGTCTTGTAGCCGGACTGCGCCAGTTGCAGCGCGGCCCGCATGCCAGCTCCGCCGCCGCCAACAATCACGCCATCAAAAGAAATCGTTCGCAATGCTGTCATATCTCAATATCCCCAGAGGATCTGCACGCCCCAGACCACGTATACAAAAAGCACCAGCGCTATCGCCAGCTGAGACGATATACGCAGCACATTGCCAGTTGTACCCATCATGCGCTCGGTCAGGTAGTCAGTTACAACTGCCCACAAGCCAATCCAGGCGTGCGCCGCCAGCGACAGCAGCGCCATCAGGCTGAATACGCGCACCCAGGTTTGTCCAAACAGGCTCTTCCAGCTGGCGTAATCCACACCGCTGACAACCACCCAACCGATGAACAGGAAGTAAGCCAGCAGAATGACGCCACTGACACGCTGCACCAGCCAGTCGGCTGTGCCTGAACGACCGAAACTCGTGACTGCAGTTACCATATCAAAACCCCCGCCAACAGCGTCAGGACAACCGACAGACCAATCACCAGGCGAGCGCCGAGGGCGCCCCCCTCAAAGCTCTCGCCGATACCGAAATCCATGATGATGTGCTTGATGCCTGCCAGGGCGTGGTAGATCAGCCCTGCCACTATGGCCCACAGAATCAGCTTGGCCAGCGGACCGGTCAGCGTATCCTGCAGCACGGCAAAGTCCTCGGGGCTGCGCAGGCTCATGTCGAGGGCCCACACCAAAAAGACCATGGCGAAAAAGAGAAAAACACCGGAGGCGCGATGGGTAATCGATGCCCATGCGGTTATGGGGAGCCGCATGCTGCCGATGTCCAGGTTCACGGGACGTTTGTCTTTCACAGTTCAGTTTCCACCGTTACGGACGCCACAAAGGGCGATTAAATGGAGCCAGCCGAGGCGGCCTGGCGCTGCTGCTTTGCGCAAAAATCCTGCGGAGAAAGCGCGCAGAATTATAGAGGGATGCGCTTCTAATTACAAACCGGCACCCACAGCAGGCAGAGCCGGCGGGCAAGTCGCGAACGTCGCCGATCTTCGGGTTTCGCGATCCGGGACTTTAGCGACCAAAACGCTCAGGATACTCGCAAATAGACCCAGATCAATTGACAAAAGCTGTCGAGACTTTATAGTTGGGCACCCCACAGAACCACATCGCAGGACCTTTCATGAGCGACAAAAAAGCAACCCTGAAAGTAGACGGGCTGGACGAAACCATTGAACTTCCCGTGTACTCCGGCACCCTCGGTCCAGACGTGATCGACGTGGGCGCACTCACTTCCAGGGACATGTTCACCTACGATCCGGGGTTCGTCTCCACCGCTGCCTGTGAGTCGCAAATTACCTATATCGATGGCGGCCAGGGCGTACTGCTGCACCGCGGCTACCCCATCGATCAACTGGCCGAACACAGCGATTACCTCGAGACGTGCTACCTGCTGCTGTACGGGGAGCTCCCGACCGCTGAGCAGAAAGATACCTTCGTCAGCACGGTCAAGCGCCACACCATGGTGCATGAACAGATCCGCACCTTTTTCAACGGCTTCCGCCGCGACGCGCACCCGATGGCCGTCATGTGCGGCGTTGTCGGCGCTTTGTCCGCCTTTTATCACGACTCGCTGGACATCTCCGACGAGCACCACCGTCAGGTTGCGGCATTTCGCCTGATTGCGAAAATGCCCACGCTCGCCGCCATGAGCTACAAATTCTCCATCGGCCAGCCCTTCATGTATCCCGACAACAACATGGGCTACGCGGAAAACTTCCTGCATATGATGTTCGGCAACCCCTGCGAGCCCAGCAATGTGAGCCCGGTTCTGGCGCGCGCCATGGACCGAATCTTCCTCCTGCACGCCGATCACGAGCAGAATGCCTCCACCTCGACCGTGCGCCTGGCAGGCTCCTCGGGCGCCAACCCGTTTGCCTGTATCGCCGCGGGTATCGCTGCACTCTGGGGCCCCTCACACGGTGGCGCCAACGAAGCGGTACTGGAAATGCTGGAAGAAATCGGTGATGTATCGCGCATCGACGAGTTCGTTTCGCGCGCCAAGGACAAGGACGACCCCTTCCGTCTCATGGGCTTCGGCCACCGCGTCTACAAGAACTTCGACCCACGTGCCAAAGTCATGAAGGAAGCGGCGGACGATGTGCTGGCGGAGCTTGGCATCGACAACGACCCACTGTTGGCCATTGCCAAACGCCTGGAACAGATCGCGCTGGAAGACCCCTACTTCATCGAGCGCAAGCTCTACCCCAACGTGGACTTCTACTCCGGCATCATTCTCAAGGCCATCGGCATCCCCACCAGCATGTTCACGGTGATCTTCGCCGTCGGCCGCACCGTGGGCTGGATTGCACACTGGCACGAGATGATCAGCGGCAGCTACCGTATCGGTCGCCCGCGCCAGCTCTACACGGGTCACCCGAAGCGGGACTTCGTCGCACTGGACAAGCGCGGCTAAAGCCGGCTGTCACCCCGAAAAAGGCCGCCCTCCTGCGGCCTTTTTTGGTTACACTCATCCATTAACGTCACGCAACAGGAAATCCGTAGGTCATGAGCGAGGTTGTCATCAGCGGCACCGGGCTATACACGCCCACGCAGTCCATCAGCAACGCTGAACTGGTCGAATCATTCAACGCCTGGGTCGCACAGTTCAACGCGGAACATGCCGCTGCCATTGCCGCGGGTGAGATTGCGCCCATGCAACCCTCCTCCGCGGAATTTGTGGAAAAGGCCTCTGGCATCAAGTCGCGTTACGTGATCGACAAGGCGGGCATCCTCGACCCCCAGCGCATGGTGCCGAGAATTCCCGAGCGGCCCGACAGCAGCCCCTCCTTGCAGTGCGAAATCGCCGTTACCGCCGCGCGTGAGGCGATGGCCCAGTCCGGCAAGCAGGCAGCCGACATTGATGCTGTGATCGTTGCCTGCTCCAACCTGCAGCGCGCCTACCCGGCCATCGCTGTGGAGGTGCAGGACGCCCTGGGTATTGAAGGCTTCGGCTTTGACATGAACGTGGCCTGTTCATCGGCCACCTTCGGGATCCAGCAGGCTCGCGACAGTATCAACGCCGGCAGCGCGCGCTGCGTGCTGATTCTGAACCCGGAGATATGCAGTGGTCACCTTAACTTTCGCGACCGCGACTCGCATTTCATTTTCGGCGACGTGTGCACCGCGATCATTCTGGAGCGGGCCGACAGCGCCTCTGCCAGCGAGACGTACCGTATTCTGGACAGCCGGCTGCAAACGCTGTTTTCCAACAATATTCGCAACAATTTCGGCTTTCTCAACCGCGCCGCTGAAGAGGGTGTAGGCAAACCCGACAAACTGTTCGTACAGGAGGGACGCAAGGTGTTCAAAGAGGTCTGCCCGGCCGTAGCGCGGCAGATCAGCGAGCAGCTGCAACGCCTGCACATCGCCCCCGAGCAACTCAAGCGCCTGTGGCTACACCAGGCCAACCTGAGCATGAACCAGTTGATTTCGCGCAAGGTGCTGGGGCGCGACGCAACAGCGGAAGAAGCCCCCACCATTCTGGACGAATACGCCAATACCAGTTCGGCCGGCTCCGTCATTGCCTTCCACAAGCATCGCGCGGACTTCTCCCCCGGCGACCTCGGCGTGCTGTGCTCCTTTGGCGCGGGTTACAGCATAGGCAGCGTTATCCTGCAGCGCCGCTGAGCCGTTCTCCCACGCACCCTGAGCTTGCGAGGCGGCTCGCGCCGCTACTACGCAACCTGTCTAGACGCTATCGACGGCGAGTAACTCCGACAGCGCCTCAAGCAACGCCTCGCACTGGGCATCGGTACCCACGCTGATACGCAGGAAGCTCGAGATCCGCGGCTTGTTGAAATGCCGCACGATGATTCCGCGCTCTCGCAGGGCCAGAAACAGCGCCTGCGCATCGTGTTGCGGTGCTGGCGCAGCAAATACGAAATTTGCACTCGAGGGCAACACCTGAAAGCCGAGCTGCTCCAACCCGGCGGTAAGGCGGGAGCGGCTGGCAATCACCTTGTCGCAGGAGGTCCGGAACCAGTCTTCATCCGCTAGCGACGCCAGCACAGCGCGCTGCGCCACGGCATCCACCGGGTAGGAATTGAAGGAATTCTTGACCCGTTGCAGGCCGTCAATCAAGTCCGCGTGACCAAACGCCACCCCCACCCGCAAGCCGGCAAGTGCCCGCGACTTAGACAGGGTTTGCACCACGAGCAAGTTGTCATGCTCGTTCACCAGGGCCACCGCCGACTCGCCGCCGAAATCAATGTAGGCTTCATCGACGACCACAACGCTGTGGGGATTGGCCTGCAGCAGTCGACGTATGTCGCCAAGCCCCAGCAGCATACCCGTGGGGGCATTGGGGTTGGGCAGGATAATGCCACCGTTGGGCCGCGCATAATCTTCAACCGCAATACTGAAATCATCACGCAGCGGCACGCCCTCTCCAGCGATGCCGTAAAGATCACACCACACGGGGTAGAAACTGTAGCTGATATCGGGAAACAACAGGGGCGCATCGTGTTGCAGCAAACCCATGAATACGTGCGCCAGCACCTCATCGGACCCGTTGCCCAGGAATACCTGTTCCGGCTGTAAACCCGCCGCGCTGGCAAATGCCGCGCGCAGCGCCACAGACTCTGGATCTGGATAACGCCGCAAGGCATCGCCATCCACTTCGTGAATGGCATCCAGCACACGTGGCGACGGTGGGTAAGGACTCTCGTTGGTATTGAGCTTGATCAGACGGGGGTGCCGCGGCTGCTCGCCGGGCACGTAAGGCGTGAGACGCCGAACCACGTCACTCCAGTAACGACTCATGAGCAGTTCCGATAAATGGCGTCCCCTAGGGGGTTCGAACCCCTGTTCCCGCCGTGAAAGGGCGGTGTCCTAGGCCACTAGACGAAGGGGACGCAGACGCATCGGCCGAAATGCCGAGGTCCATATTGTACTCAAGCCACGCCGGGCAACGCAACGCGGTTGCACTGGCATGGCAGCAATAGCGCATAGCCCCCGGCGCAGCCTGCGGGGGTCAGTACTTGAAGGACGTGTCGAAAATCACCCGGTCATAATCGATCGGGTCATCGAAGCGACTGCTCAGGGTTTCGTTGTCGATGAACAGCGTCAGGCCAACATGCCACTGCTTGTCCACTGCAAACACGGCACCGAGCTTGTGACCGCGCACATCCGTGCCACCGCCACCGATGTTGGAGTCACTGAGCAGCCCCAGCAGGGAGTCCGCCTCGATCGATGCGAACTCGTAGGCGACCTGCCAGCTGCCCGCAGCGCTCGCCTTGCCCAGACGCGCGCCCGCCGACCAGGCGGTATCCTCGTCGTCTGCATCCAGGTTCTGCGCGTAGTGGCCGTACACAGCGGCAGGCATACCCAGGCCATCAATATCCAGCGTCGCAAAGAGTTCGAGCTCTTCGTAGTTGTTGTCATAGGTACAGAAGGTGAGCAGGATCGAGTCACAGCTGAAACTGTTGCCAAAGAACACATCAAAACTGCCGAAGTAGGTGTTCTTGCCCTTGACCGGCATGTCGATATAGCCAGCGCCCGCCGTCAGGCCGAGGGTGTCGCCAAGTGCCAGTTTGAAGCCGGACTGCACACCGTAATAGAACGCGCTGTTGGTGCGCGCGCTGTCACTGTCGAGCGCGTGTGCCACCGCATTCACGAACAGCGCGTCATTCGCCCAGCCCAGTGCAATACCCTCAGGCGTGTAATCCGAGTCCCAGAGCAGGCCCGAGCCCTCAGGACGGTACATGGGGTTTTTCATTTTACCCACGGTCGCGTAAGCGCCCGTGAAAGGCCGCCAGGTCGCCCAGGCCTGATCCAGATAAAGATCCTTACTCTGGCCGCCACCGCCCAGGGTGGCGTTGCCGGACACCGGCGAATCATTACCCGCCGCCACTTTCAGCCCAACCTGCACATCCTGTGGTAGCTGTGCAACAAACCCGGCCCGCGCTCGCACACGGTGACGCGTGCGCACAACGCGCTGGCCGATATCGATTTCTTCGTAGCGGTAACGGAAGTCACCGGAAAACTGCAGAGTATCCTCGGCACCCGGGGGCGCTGCGCGCAGCGGCACCGCAGCCACCTGCTCACGGGTGAGGCGAATCTCGGACACGGCATTCGCGGTATTCTCGCGCAGCTCCGCGTTCTCTTCTTCCAATGCCGCCACGCGGGCCATCAGGCCCGCCATCTGCGCCTGCAGCCGGGCGAAGTCGGCCTCGCTGACCGCCGCGATAGCCGTTCCGGGTGAGACCACAGAAGCAAGGGATGCGGCGGCAACTGCCAGCCCCAGGGAGAGTCTGTTCATGATTGTTCCTCGTCTGCCTGTGCACGCGCCGCCGCGCATGACACTAAAATGTCAATATTATGCGATTTTCATGACACTTTCATGACAGCGACGAATTTTTGAGGGCAGTAGGTCGTGCTACTGGTGCTCTTCAACCTGGGCCATGAGGTCGTCCGGCTCCACATGACGCACGTCGAGGCCACGCACCAGATAGATGACATGCTCTGCGATGTTGCTCGCGTGATCACCTACCCGTTCGAGACTGCGCAGAGACCACATCTGGCCCAGCACCGGGCCGATGGTCCGCGGATCTTCCATCATGAAGGTCACCAGGCTGCGCATGGCACTCGCGTACTCGGAGTCGACCTCCCTGTCCGCGATCACCGTCTGCACCGCCATATCCACATCCAGGCGGGCGAACGCATCAAGCGAGCGCCGCAACATGTCGCTCACGTGATTGCCGATGTGGCGAATCTCGACGAAGCTGCTGGCGCTTGCAGCGCCCTCCTCCGTTGCCTTCACCGCCTGCCGCGCAATCTTGCTCGCCTCGTCACCGATACGCTCGAGATCGGTTGTGACTTTGGAAATCGCCAGCACCAGACGCAGGTCGCTGGCGGCCGGCTGGCGCCTGGCGAGAATGCGTGAGCACTCTTCATCAATGTTGATTTCCAATTCGTTGACCTGTTCGTCACCGGCGATGACCTCTTCCGCCAAGCCGCTGTCGCGATTCAACAGGGATTCAACCGCCTTGCCAATCTGCTGCTCTACCAGCCCGCCCATTTCCAGCAGGTGGTTTTTGACTGACTCCAATTCGGCGTTGAATTGGGCGGATATATGTTGCTTGTAGCTGTCCTGATGGAGCATGGCGTTGTCCTCAGCCGTAACGGCCGGTGATGTAATCCTCGGTCTGCTTCTGTTCCGGGTTAGTGAACAGAGTATCGGTATCGTCGTACTCAATCAATTTGCCCATGTACATGAACGCGGTCATATCCGACACACGGGCAGCCTGTTGCATATTGTGGGTGACGATCACGATGGTGTAGCGCGACTTCAGCTCATAGATCAGTTCTTCGATCTTGAGCGTGGAGATGGGGTCCAGTGCCGATGCCGGCTCGTCCAGCAAGAGCACTTCCGGCTCCACGGCAATGGTGCGGGCAATCACCAGGCGCTGCTGCTGACCACCGGACATGCCCAGCGCGCTCTCGTGCAAACGGTCTTTGACTTCATCCCACAGGGCCGCTGCGCGCAGTGATTTTTCAACCACCTCATCCAGCACACGTTTCTTGTTGATGCCCTGGATACGCAAGCCGTAAGCCACATTTTCATAGATGCTCTTGGGGAACGGCTTTGGTTGCTGGAACACCATGCCGACACGACGGCGTAACGCAGCCACGTCAACGCGGCGATCGTATACATCCTCATTGTCCAGCAACAGGCGGCCCTGCACCCGGCAGCCATCCACCAGATCATTCATGCGATTGATACAGCGCAACAGGCTGGACTTGCCACAGCCACTGGGGCCAATGAACGCCGTTACCCGCTGACGGGGTATCTCCAGGTTGATATCAAACAGCGCCTGCGAGTTCTGGTTATAGAATAGATTAAGGTTTTCCATGCGCAGGCTGGTTTCCGCCGGCCCTGCCGGGCCCGCTGCCGGTGCCTGATCACGTTTCAGTGCCTGGATATCCAATGCGTGGGTTTGCATGACAGGTTCCTGTTTAGTGTTCGAGTGACTTGTAGCGCTCGCGCAGCCTGTTGCGCAAACTGACGGCGGCCAGATTGAGCAGGGCGATGATCAGCACCAGCAACAATGCTGTTGCGTACACCAGCGGGCGCGCTGCCTCCACGTTCGGACTCTGGAAGCCGACGTCGTAGATGTGGAAGCCCAGGTGCATGAACTTCTGGTCGAGATGCAGGTAGGGATAATTCCCGTCCAGCGGCAACGAGGGCGCGAGCTTCACCACGCCCACCAGCATCAAAGGCGCGACCTCCCCTGCCGCGCGGGCAACGGCGAGAATAAGGCCGGTCATCATAGCCGGGCTGGCCATGGGCAATACCACCCGCCACAGCGTTTCCGCGCGAGTGGCGCCCAGCGCGAGAGAGCCCTCGCGCACAGTGGAGGGTATACGTGCCAACCCCTCTTCAGTCGCCACGATAACCACTGGCAGCGTGAGCAGCGCCAGCGTCAGTGACGCCCACATGAGGCCCGGAGTACCGAAAGTCGGACGCGGCAGTGAGGCGGGAAAAAATAGCTGGTCCAACTCGCCACCCACAAAGTAGACAAAAAAGCCCAGGCCAAAAACACCGTAAACAATGGAGGGCACCCCGGCCAGATTGTTCACGGCTACGCGTATGGTGCGAGTGACAAAACCCTGACTGGCATACTCGCGCAGATACACCGCCGCCACAACGCCGAAAGGCGTGACGATGATAGACATGAGAATCACCATCAACACCGTGCCGAACATGGCCGGGAATATCCCGCCCTCGGTGTTGGCTTCGCGCGGTGGCTCGGAGAGAAACTCCCAGAGACGCTCGAAATACATTGCCATCTTGGCGAAAACGTTCATGGCATTGGGCTGGTAGGCACGCACCACCTTGGCGATGGGCAAGGTAACCACGCGGCCATCAGCCAGCTCCGCGCTATAGCTGTGGTCTTTTATACTGTCGTACAGTGTGTAGAGTTGCTCCTGCAAAGCGCGGAAACTGGCTTCCTGCTCTGCGCGCTTGCTCGCCAGGTCGGCTTGGGCTGCTGCATCCAGTCGACCCTCCAGCTCGAGCCCGCGCTCGCGCAGGCGCAGGCGCTCCAACTCGTAGTTGATGGCACCAATCTCGCCCTGCTCGATATCGTGGATTTCCTCGCGCACGGCAACGGTGTCGACAATCAAGGCCTGCAGCGCCTCCAGGGTCGCCGCCTCGCCGTGCTCGGCTACGGTCACCGGGTCTTCGCCAAACCGGCTGACGGTGCGCAGGTAGCCGTAGAAGTTGCCCCACTCAAGGCGTTCCACGACCATCAAATCGAGAGGATAGCGCCGGGGGCCAAACTGCTCATCGATAAGCCAGGTGAAGTCCGTGCCGAGAAAATCGCGGTTGCCCTGCTTCATCAGGGTACGCTGATAAAACGGCCCCGGACCCTGCAGCTCAAAACCGGCTTCGCGCAACTGGGCACCCGGAACTTCAACCTGTTCGACGACCTCCCCCAACAGCTCACGAGTCTGCCCCTGGTAACTGACGGAGACCGCCAGCACATCCGCCGGCCAGAAGTGGCTTAGTCCGCGCACTGCCAAAAGTAGCAGCAGCCCCACCACCGCAATCACACTCACACTCACCGCGGCGCCGTTAAGCCATATCAGCGGATCGCCGCCGCGCAACCACTTGCCCACACCGGGGGCACGGTCGCTGTGAAGTTCCTGCTCGTTGATCATCTTGTTCATCAAAGTGACCCGTACTTGATGCGCAACCGCTGCCGAACCAGCTCGGCCACGGTGTTAACCATGAAGGTGAACATGAAGAGCACAAAGGCAGCCAGGAACAGCACACGATAGTGCGTACTATCCACTTCGGCTTCCGGCACTTCCACTGCAATATTCGCTGACAGCGTACGCATGCCTTCAAAAATATTTGCATCCATGATCGGCGTGTTGCCCGTCGCCATCAGCACGATCATCGTCTCACCCACCGCGCGGCCCAGGCCGATCATGAGGCCGGAGAAAATACCCGGGCTGGCCGTGGGAATCACCACACCCACCAGGGTTTGCCAGGGGGTCGCTCCCAGTGCCAGGCTGCCATAGCTCAAATGCTTGGGCACCGAGAAAATGGCATCCTCCGCAATCGAGAAAATAGTGGGGATAACGGCCATACCCATGGCGATACCAACTACCAGCGCGTTGCGCTGATCAAAGGAGATGCCCAGTTCCGTGGTAATCCAGCCGCGCATGTCACCGGCAAAAAACCACAGCTCCAGCATGTCGTTACTGACGAAACTGGCGTAACCGATGAACAGAACCACCGGAACCAGCACCGCGGCATGCCAGCCGTCGGGCAACCGGCCGCGAATCGCCAGTGGCAGGCGTGACCAGAGAAAGGCGAACAGAATCACGCCAACAGGCAGCGCCAGCATCAGGGTGACCACGGCTGTCAGCTTGTCTTCTATCAGCGGTGCCAGCCAGAGGCCGGCGAGGAAACCGAGAATCACGGTAGGCAGCGCTTCCATGAGCTCAATCACGGGCTTGACCTTGCGCCGCAAGGCCGGTGCCATGAAATAGGCCGTGTAGATGGCACCGCAAATCGCCAGCGGCGCGGCAATCATCATGGTATAGAACGCGGCTTTCAGGGTACCGAAGGCGAGCGGCGCAAAACTGTACTTGGGCTCGAAGTCATTGTCTGACGCGGAGGACTGCCACACGTGAGCCGGCTCGTCGTAGCTTTCGTACCACACCTCGCTCCACAGCGCCGACCAGGAGACATCCGGGTGTTCGTTATCGATGTGCCAGCTGCGCAAGCTGCCATCGGCGTCCACCAGCAGCAGCGCGTCAGCACGCGGGGAGATAGCGGCTGCGCCCGCGCCCAGAGGCAGTGCGCTTTCACTCAACAGGCGCCGATGCGACGTTGTGTGATAGATCTGCACCTCGCCCTGCCGGCCCAGCGCCACAAACCCCTTGCGGCGATGTTCAGGCAACAGCGTGGCGATGCTGACACCATCCGTATCAAATTCGCGGACGCGCTGCAGGCGGTGTCCACCCTCCCCGTCGCGGACCATGAAATACTGCACCAGCTCGGCACGGTCAGAGGCCGCCAGCAGGGAAATGCCGCCCAGCAGCATGGCGCTTTCGCTCAACTGGCCGCCGCCGGAAAACAGTTCACCGCGGCTCGCCACCTCGAGCTTGCCCGTCCCGTCACGCTGCCGCAGGTTGATAACCGCGAAGCCACCCTTGCTGTCGATGTGGTAGAGCCAATGCAGATTTTCGTCGATATGAAAATCCGCCGTCTCGCCCGCGAGTGTTGGCAAAGGCAATATTTCCAGGTCGAAATTCACCTCGCCGGTCAGGAAGTTCTCCGAACGGTTATAGCGCTGAGCGTGCAGGGCACCTGCGGCATCCTGGGCAACAACCAGCAGCGCCTCGTCGTTGTCACCCAGCGCCAGCTTCTGCACCGGGCCCTCGCCGATACGGATGGCAAGCTGCGGATAGCGACGCTCAACTCGCGGTGTTATCATGCGCTCGCCACCCGGGTAACTGAGGCGATATTCATGCGCGTGCACAGACACCGCGCCAGAGGTGTGGGCGACCGCCAGCAACCGCTTGCCTGCGCTCTCTTCTGCCACCGCAGCAACCGGCCCCAGGTCAGTTGCCAGGTCCGCTTCGAGAACAACCTGCCCGCTATCCAACTGGAAAAAGCTGCCGCGCGCGTCGGCAAAAACCGCAAAGCCTATTTCCGTCTGCTCTTCCACGGCCAGATACAACGGCGCGGATGCAAAGGGTGAGACAACCTCGGCACGCGTCTCTATTGAGGCATTGCCGAACAAGGGCACCACTTCATAGAGCAGATAGAAGAAAATCAGCAGGATGGCGACCAGTACACCAGCGCCGCCCGCCGTGACGGACACCGTAGCGGCGCGATCCTTGAAGTGTCTCCAGCGGGGTGTGAAGGGAGACACGTGTTCGCTCAATTTAGTCAAGACAGAATCACTCGATCGGCGATTGTCGGCACCAGCCAGGCTGCAGGCAGCCTGGCCTGGCGATTTTCATACCTTACAGGCCCAATTGCTGACTGTAACGGTCCACGACTGCGGCGGGCAGCGGAATGTAACCGTCTTTCAACACCACATCCTGACCCTGGCGCGAGAACACCAGCTTGAAGAACTCACGCTCCAGTGGCGACAGCGGCTTGTTCGGGTCCTTGTTCACATACACATAAAGGAACCGCGCCAGTGGGTAGCTGCCATTGATGGAGTTTTCCGCATCCGCCTCGACGTAGGCGCCGCCCTCGTCCTTGCTGATGGGCACCGTGCGCACGCTGGAGGTGCGGTAGCCGATGCCTGAATAACCGATGCCATTGATGGAGGTGGACACCGACTGCACCACGGACGCCGATCCGGGTTGCTCATTGACGCTGTTCTTGAAGTCGCCTTTGCACAGTCCAACGGTCTTGAAATAGCCGTAGGTGCCGGAAACGGAATTGCGACCGAACAACTGCATATCACGATCTTCCCAGGCACCGCCAAGGCCGAGCTGCCCCCACTGGCCAATATCCTTAGCCGCCCCGCATTTGCGCGTAGACGAAAACACGGCGTCCACCTCGGCAATCGACATGCCCTCAATGGGGTTATCCTTGTGCACGTAAACCGCGAGGGCATCGATAGCGACCGGGATTGCAGTTGGCTTATAGCCATACCGTGTTTCGAAGGCTTCGATCTCCTTGTCGCGCATGTCACGGCTCATCGGGCCGATATTGGCTGTGCCCTCAGTCAGCGCCGGCGGCGCCGTGGACGAGCCTGCGGCCTGAATCTGGATGTTGACGTTGGGGTAGGCGCGTTTGAAGTCCTCAGCCCACAGTGTCATCAGGTTGGCGAGCGTATCGGAGCCGATGCTGGACAGGTTACCCGACACGCCACTGGCAATTTCGTAGTCTTTCAGACCGGGGTCCAGCTCCGCCAATGCAACCGGCGCCATGCCCACAACGAAAGCGCTGGCTCCCGCCACTGCTACCGACTTTCTCAGCCACTGTTTGATCGACATAAAGCACTCCTGTGTATAGCGGAATTGGTCGGGCCACACAGTACCGCCAAGATGTGACACTATTATGACAATGGCATGTCGGGACGCACGTCAGCGCCGAAATGCCAGAGTAAAGGTGCTGCCTTTGCCCAGTATACTGGTAATGCGCAGCTCCGCACGGTGTCCGGCAGCGATGTGTTTGACGATCGCCAGGCCCAGCCCCGTACCCCCGGTAGCCGACGAGCGGCTGTCGTCAACGCGGTAGAAACGCTCTGTGAGCCGCGGAATGTGCAGAGCATCAATGCCAATGCCCTCGTCCTCCACCGCCAGTAGCAGCTCATCGTCACGCTGCCGCCACGAAACTGTCACCGAACTGTCATTTTTGCTGTACTTGAAGGCGTTGAGAATCAGATTGGAGACCGCGCTGTGCAACTCACGGTAGTCACCGGGGATCTTTTCCCGGGTGTCCAGCTGCAGCGATAGCGTGCGCTCGGGGTACAGGGTTCTCAGCTCATCCACGAGTTCCTGCAGCAGGCCCGCGATATCGACCTGCTCGCGCCGGGCCTGCGTGCGCACACTCTCCAGCCGCGACAGCCAGAGCAGGTCCTTGAGCAGATTCTCCATGCGCTCGGTCTGCTGTGACATCTGTTCCAGCGGGCGCCGAAAGCGTGCCTCAAGTTGCTGCGCGTTCGCCAGGATCATCTCGAGGTAACCCTTGATGACCGTCAGCGGCGTGCGCAGCTCGTGCGATACGTTGCCCACGAAATCGCGCCGCATCTGCTCCAGGTGCGCCTCCTTGGTCACATCGCGCACGAAAACGAGGCGGTCACCGTTGCCGAAAAGCGTGATGGCAAACTGCAGCGTCTGCTCGCGCTCTCCCTGCATGCGCAGTTGCAGCGGGTCATCAAAGGCACCCGCGATATAGTAGCGGTGAAAGGCGGGCAAGCGCACCAGGTTCAGCAGCGCCTGGCCGCGGTCCGCCGGATAGCGCAGTCCCAACAGGCGCTGCGCGGCATGATTGCTCCACTCGATCGAGCCGGCGGCTGTGATCATGATGGCGCCATCATGCATCGATGACAGTGAATCCTGCAGGTAATCCAGGCGTGACCGCAGATCACTCTCACGCTCCCGTGCCTTGCGCTGCAGCTGGTAGAGACGGTCGTACATCTCCCCCCAGAACCCCAGCGCCTCCGGGGGTTCAATGGCAGGGTCCTCAAGCCAGCGCAGCAAGCGGCGCATCTGCCACAGCCAGCGCGTGGCGAGCACAATCAGTACAACGGAAAGTAATTCCCAGGGCAGGCCCAGCGGCCAGCCCACGGCCAGTGCCGCAGCAGCCAGTACAACCAGCCGGCGCAGTTCTGCCAGCCAGGCAGCCTGTGGACTCACCGCGCGGGAACGCCGCGGGCAGAGAAGCGATAGCCGGTACCGCGAACCGTTTGCACAAGGTCACTGTAATCGGCCTGGGGGGTTTGCAGCGCTTTGCGCAGGCGACGGATATGCACGTCCACCGTGCGCTCCTCGACGTAAACGTTGGCCCCCCAGACCTGATCGAGCAACTGGCTGCGGGTATAAGCACGCTCGGGGTGTGACATGAAAAACTGCAGTAGGTTGAATTCCGTGGGCCCCATATCGACCGGCTCATCCAGCAGGAAGATACGTCGGCTTTCGCCATCGAGTACCAGCTCCGCCACCTGGATGCGATCCTGCTCATCCCCACCCGCGGAGCGACGCATCAGCGCCTTGATGCGCGCGATCAGCTCACGCGGCGCGAACGGCTTGGTAATATAGTCATCAGCGCCCACATCGAGGCCCTGGATAACGTTGTCTTCAGCGGTCTTCGCAGTCAGCATGATCACCGGCACATCGCGGGTGGTATCGGTGCGCTTCAGGCGCCGCAGCAGCTCCAGGCCGCTGCCGCCGGGCAGCATCCAGTCCAGCAGCACCATATCGGGGCGCTCGTCGACGATCAAGGTGAACGCATCCTGGATATTTTCCGCTTCCAGACAGCGGAATCCCGCGATCTCCAGCGCCATACGCAACATGTCGCGAATGGCAAACTCATCATCAACAATTAATACCTGACGTTCATTCATTGGTCACATTGTCCCCTCATTCGCACTGGATAGTGCGTATTAGATGAGGAAATTGTGACAATAAAATGACAAAAGGCCCCCTGTCACGGCTTTTCCGCCGCCACAGAGGGCCCGCAAGGGAAATTCCTGCCTAACGCAGGCTTGCGTTGATGTTCGCCAGCACCTTGTCGCCGGGGCAAAGATCTTCCTCGGTCAGGCTGTTCAGCGGACGACGTGAGGTTTCCATGACGTCGTGCAGGTCCCGAGAGTCCTTGTCCATGTAAATGAGGCCGGTGAGGATCTGGCCCTCGGCGCTGTGTTTCTGCAGCGCCACCATGGCGGACACGCGGTCGAACGGGTCCAGGTCCGGGGCGAGCTTCTCCAGGTGCAACACGGAGCCATCGTGCAGCGTGACATCCTGGGTACGGCCGGCCGGATAGCTGGCGGTGATTTCCTCGCGCATGGGCACGAAATCCACCGTACCGGTCGCTTCAGCATGTTCACGCACGAAATCGTAGCTCTTGGTAGAGCCCGGGTTGTTGTTGAAGGTTACGCAGGGCGAGATGACGTCAATCAACGCAAAGCCGCGATGCGAGATGGCGGCCTTGATCAGCGGCACCAGCTGGCCCTTGTCGCCGGAAAAGCTGCGCGCCACAAAGGTGGCCCCAAGCTGCAGGGCGAGGCCCGGCAGGTCGATGGCGGAAAAGGGGTTCGGGTCGCCCTTCTTGCTCGCCGACCCGGCATCGGCGGTGGCCGAGTCCTGCCCCTTGGTCAGCCCGTAGCAACCGTTGTTCATGACGATATAGACCATGTTCAGGTTGCGCCGCACCGCGTGGGCAAACTGTCCCATGCCGATGGATGCCGTGTCGCCGTCGCCGGAGACACCCAGATAGAGCAGATCCCGATTGGCCATATTGGCACCGCTTACCACCGAGGGCATGCGCCCATGCACGGAGTTGAAACCGTGAGACTTGCCGAGGAAATAGGTGGGTGCCTTGGACGAACAGCCGATACCGGACAACTTGGCAATCCTGTGCGGTTCCAGTGCCAACTCGTGGCAGGCGCGCACGATGGCACCGGATATGGAATCGTGGCCACATCCCGCACACAACGTGGAGATAGCGCCTTCATAGTCGGCCCGGGTGTAGCCAAGCGTGTTGACTGGCAGGTCCGGGTGGCGGAATTTGGGAAGCTGATAGCTCATGAGCTGATCTCCGCGCCGGCGACCACGCGCTCGCGACGCAAGGGGGTAACGTTGTAGCCGGGCATCTGCTGCAATATCTGCTTGCGAATGTTCCGGGCACTGATGGGATTGCCGTCGAAACAGAGTACGGACTTCAGTTTGTCCGGACCCAATTCAAACTCGGCCATAAGCAGCGTACGCAATTGCGCATCGCGGTTCTGCTCAATGACAAAAACACGTTCGTGACGCGCGATAAAGTCCGCGACTTCGTGGTTGAAGGGGAAGGCTCGCACACGCATGGCATTCAGCGGCACGCCGTCTTCGGACAGGTAATCGCGGGCCTCCATCGAGGATTCCTCGCTGGTGCCATAGAACAGGATGGCGGTATCGGTGCCCTGCTCGCTCTGTGTTTCCACCGGGCGCGGCACCCATTCCTTGATGGTTTCCCACTTCGCCATGAGGCGATGCATGTTCTTCTCGTATTCCTCGCCTTTCTCGGTATATACCGCATATTCGTCGCGCGAGGTACCACGGGTGAAGAACGCCCCTTTGTCAGGGTGGGTGCCGGGAATGGTGCGATAACAGATGCCGTCGCCATCGACGTCCAGATAGCGTCCGTAGCGTTCCATTTCTTCCAGTTGCTCTGCGTTCAGGACCTTGCCGCGGTCGTAGCGACGCGCATCGTCCCAGGTCAGTGGCGGCGACATATTGTCGTTCATGCCCAGGTCGAGGTCGGTCATGAGAATGATGGGGGTTTGCAAGCGCTCCGCCAAGTCAAAAGACAGTGCGCCGAAATCGAAGCACTCTCTGGGCGTGGACGGGAACAGCAACACCTGCTTGGTGTCGCCGTGGGAAGCATAAGCGGCGGACAATACGTCGGACTGCTGTGTGCGGGTGGGCATGCCGGTGGACGGCCCTGCTCTCTGCACGTCAAACAGCACCGTGGGGATTTCGGCAAAGTAGGCCAGGCCGAGGAACTCGCTCATCAGGGAGAGACCCGGGCCACTGGTGGCGGTGAATGCCCGCGCGCCATTCCAGCTTGCACCCACCACCATGCCGATGGCGGCGAGCTCATCTTCCGCCTGCAGGATCGCGTAGTTCTTGCGCCCCGTGCCCGGGTCAATGCGCAGCCGTTTGGCGTAGCGATCAAAGGCATCAACCACGGATGTGGACGGTGTGATCGGATACCAGGCGGCCACCGTGGCGCCTCCGTAAATGGCACCCAGCCCAAGGGCCGTGTTGCCGTCGAGGAGGATATTGTCGCCCACCTTGTCGGAGGCGCGCACACGAATGCCAAGCGGGCAATCGAAGTGTTCCTGGGCGTACTGGTAGCCGAGCTCCAGCGCGTGGATATTGGGCAGAATGAGCTTGTCCTTGCCCTTGAACTGGTCTTCCACCAGACCGGTGAGCACGGCGAAGTCGATGTCCAGCAACGCTGCCAGCGCCCCCACGTAGATCACGTTGCGAAACAGCTGGCGCTGCCGCGGATCCTCGTATTCCTCGTTGCACATACGCGTGAGTGGGATGCCGATGATGTTGACATCATTGCGCATCAGGCGCAGGTCGAGGGGCTTGGTGTTGTCGTAGATGAAGTAACCACCCGGCTCCACTTCCCTGATGTCCTGCGGCATGCTCTGCGGGTTCACCGACAGCATGATATCCACGCCACCGCGGCGGCCGAGGTAGCCGCGCTCGCTGACGCGCACTTCGTACCAGGTCGGCAGACCCTGGATGTTGGAGGGAAAAATGTTCTTGGGGCACACCGGCAACCCCATGCGGAAAATAGCCTTGGCAAACAGGTTGTTGGCACTGGCGCTACCGGTGCCGTTTACGTTGGCAAACTTGATGACGAACTCATTGACTGATTGCAGCGCTTGCATGGTTTATTGCCCCGCTTTAGTGACGCTGTAGAGGAATTTCTGCATGTCCCAGGCAGAAGTTGGGCAACGCTCAGCGCACAGGCCGCAGTGCAGGCAGACGTCTTCGTCCTTGACCATGACCCGCTGTGTCGGCAGTTCTGTCGAGACATAGAGATCCTGGGCAAGATTGCCGGCCGTCGCGGTCAAACGTGTGCGCAACTCGCTTTCCTCAGCATTCTCAACAAAGGAGATACAGTCAGTCGGACAGATATCGACACAAGCATCGCACTCAATGCAGCGGGGGGTATCGAACACAGTTTGCACGTCGCAGTTGAGGCAACGTTCCGCTTCCTTGAAGCCGGTGCCCTGGTCGAAACCCAGCTCCACTTCCAGCTTGCGATTGCGCAGCGTTTCCTCCAGTGGCGCCATGGGTACGACAAACCGTTTGTCGTTCTCGATCTGGTTGTCGTAGCTCCACTCATGGATACCCATTTTCTGGCTGAGCAGATTGGTCATGGGCGCCGGCCGGTTGCTCACAGGCTCCGCCTTGCAGAACAGGTCGATACTGATAGCTGCCTGATGGCCGTGCGCCACGGCGGTAATGACATTTTCCGGACCAAACGCCGCGTCACCGCCGAAGAATACCCGGGGGTTGGTGGATTGGAAGGTTGCCTTGTCGACGACGGGCATATCCCAGTTGTCGAATTCGATACCGAGATCGCGCTCAACCCAGGGGAAGGCATTGTCCTGCCCGATGGCCATGAGTACGTCATCGGCCTCCATGAACACGAGGTCCTCGCCCGTGGGCACCAGGCTCCGCTTGCCGTTTTCGTCGTAGTGCGCTTCGACCTTCTCGAAGTGCATGCCCTTCAGCTTGCCATTCTCGACTACAAATTCCTTGGGCACGTGGTTGTCGTAAATGGGGATGCCCTCGTGCATGGCATCCTCCTTCTCCCAGGGCGATGCCTTCATGTCGGCAAAGGGGCTGCGCACCACGACGCGCACATCCTCGCCACCGAGCCGGCGTGAGGTACGGCAGCAATCCATTGCCGTGTTGCCGCCACCCAGCACCAGCACCCGCCTGCCGATCGCACTGGTGTGCTCAAAGGCGACGCTGGCCAGCCAGTCGATACCGATATGAACCTGTTTCCCGGCCTCCTCCAGCCCCGGCAGGTTAAGCCCTTTGCCGCGGGGAGCTCCCGTCCCGACAAAGACCGCGTCGTAGTCCTTGTCGAGCACACTCTTCAAGCTGGTGACTTCCGTGTTGAACTGCGTCACCACACCCATGTCGAGGATGTATCCCACTTCCTCGTCCAGGACCGAGGCCGGCAGGCGGAAAGAGGGAATCTGGCTGCGCATCATGCCACCGCCGGCAAACTGGTTGTCGTAGATGTCGATGTCGTAACCCAGTGGCATGAGGTCCCGCGCCACCGTCAGGGATGCCGGGCCGGCGCCAATCAGGGCAATGCGTTTGCCGTTCTTCTGGGCCGGAATCTGCGGCAGGCGCGCGCTGATATCGGTTTTGTTATCAGCCGCAACACGCTTCAGGCGACAGATAGCTACCGGCTCCTCACCTTTGGCGATACGACCGCGGCGACAGGCCGGCTCACAGGGCCGGTCGCAGGTGCGCCCCAGAATGCCGGGGAACACGTTGGACTCCCAGTTCACCATGTAGGCGTCGTCGTAGCGGCCCGCGGCGATCAGACGGATGTACTCCGGAACCGGCGTATGCGCGGGACAGGCATACTGGCAATCGACAACTTTGTGGAAGTACTCGGGATTCTTGATATCAGTAGGGTTCACAGCGAAGACCTGTTTTGAACGTTATGTAGCGGGCTCGCGACCATGACGGCACACACCTGAAGTGTGTCATAAAGCGCATTCCTTTGCATCACCACGCGCCCCCATTTGCGCCCCGGGGGCTGTGTTATGCGGTGTTTAACGCTGCGCTGACAGCATTATTGAACCACCCGCGTCCCGGCTCAGAACCAGCCAAAGAGACCGCGCCCACGTGGCAGGGAGTCAGCGCAACCGTTCAGCTGCACCGTATACTGCGCAGCGCGATCGCGCACCTTGGTGGCGACACGCAATAGCCAGGCCTTGTCGCGATAGCTGCCGCGGTTATAGCCTCCATGTCCTTCGTGGTACGCCAGGTACAGACGGTAGGCGTCGTTCTTCGCGATGCCACTGCGATGCAGCGACTCGTTGTTGTACCAGCCGATAAAGTCCATGGAGTCACCGAAATCATCGCGGTCCGCGCCATAGTGACCGGTGCTTCGCTCATAGGCTTTCCAGGTTGATTTGATGGCCTGGCTGTAACCGTAGGAGTTGGATGGGCGAAAGCCGGGAATGATGCCCAGAATACGTGTGCGCGGAGGTTTTGCCTGCGCAACGAAGCGCGACTCCTGATGCATGATCGCCAGCATCACCGGCACCGGGCTGCCCCATGCCTTCTGCGCCGCCAGCGCATCGTCATACCAGCCATCTTTTTCGCGGAAAATACTGCAGGCGTTTTCCACGTTGCCAGGCGGCGTTGTGGCGCAGGCGGGTAGCAAGAGCAGCAGCAGATACGGCAGAAGGCGTTTCATAGCGGCACACCATGGGAACGTAACAGGGCCAACAGGGCCGCCTCATCGATCACCGGAATATTGAGCTCGGTCGCTTTGCCCAGCTTGGAACCGGCACCGGGCCCTGCGACCACGGTTGTGGTTTTTGCCGAAACACTACCCGCAACCCGCGCACCAAGTCCTTCCAGCGACGCCTTGGCATCGCTGCGTGCCAGGGACTCCAGCTTGCCGGTGACCACCCAGGTTTCACCCGCCAGTGGCAAGGCTTTCGCCGGCTGCACCTCGAGGTCGGGCCAGTGCACGCCGGCGTCGCGCAGCGCCTGCACCACGGCGAGACTGTCCGCAGAGTCGAGAAACTGTCGCAGGTGATCAGCGACCACAGGGCCCACATCAGGCACCGCCAGCAAGGCCTCCTCACTCGCCGCGGCGAGCGCTTCCCAGCGGCCAAAATGGCGCGCGAGATTGCCCGCCGTGGATTCCCCCACTTCGCGAATACCCAGCGCATAGACAAACCGCTGCAGTGTGGTCAGTTTGCTTTCTTCCAGCGCCGCGAGGAGATTGTCCACGGATTTCTCCCCCATGCGCTCCAACCGCAGCCAGGCCTCTCGCGGCAGCGTGTAAAGGTCCGCCACGGTATGCACCAGCCCCTGGTCGACCAACTGCTCGACCAGCTTGTCGCCCAGACCTTCCACATCCAGCGCGCGACGGGACACGAAATGGCGGATTGCGGCTTTCTGTTGGGCCGGACAGACAAGGCCGCCCATGCAGCGCAACACCGCCTCGTCGGCGGCACGCTCAACCACCGAGCCACACACCGGACAGCGCTCGGGAAAGACCACGGGGCGCGCGTTGGCGGGGCGCTGCTCGCTCACAACAGCCACCACCTGGGGAATCACGTCGCCAGCGCGACGCACGATTACGCAATCACCGATGCGCACATCCAGCCGCTCCACTTCATCGGCGTTGTGCAGTGTGGCATTGCTGACGGTCACACCACCGACGAAAACCGGCTCCAGACGCGCGACCGGCGTGATGGCGCCGGTGCGCCCCACCTGAAACTCCACGGCGAGCAGCCGGGTCATTTCTTCCTGCGCCGGGAATTTGCGCGCGATGGCCCAGCGCGGTGCGCGCGACACGAAGCCGAGCCGCTGTTGCAGGCCGAGATCGTTGACTTTATAAACGATGCCATCGATGTCGTAGGGCAGCTCTGCGCGCCGCGCCGCAAGCCCCACGTAATAGGCTTCGCAGGCTGCAATCCCGGTGACCACTTTCGATTCGGCATTGATGCGCAGGCCCCAGTCATGCAGGCGCGCCAGCACCTCGGAGTGACGACCGGGCAGCTCGCCGCCCTGATACAGGCCAACACTGTAGCAACACATCTGTAATGGACGTCGGGCGGTGATACGCGCATCGAGTTGACGCAGGCTGCCCGCCGCTGCGTTGCGCGGATTGACGAAGGTCTTCTCACCGCGCTCGCGCGCTTCCCTGTTCAACTGCTCGAACCCGGCGCGCGGCAGGTAGATTTCGCCACGCACCTCAAGCAGTTCGGGAAAACCACTGCCGCGCAAGCGCAGTGGCACGGAGGCTACAGTGCGCACATTGTGAGTGATATCCTCACCGGTGGTGCCATCACCCCGGGTGGCGCCACGCTGTAAGCACCCTGCACGATAGAGCAGGCTGACGGCGATGCCATCGAGCTTCGGCTCACAGGCGAACTCCAGAGCATCGTCCGCCTCGCGCCCCAGACGATCCAGCAGGCGCCGATTGAAATCCGCAAGCTCCCCGGCGTCGAATGCGTTTTCCAGCGACAACATGGGGACCTCATGCTGCACCTGGCTGAACTGGGCGAGCGGGGTCGCACCCACCCGCTGTGTAGGCGAGTCGGGCACGCAGAGGTCGGGGAATTGCGTCTCAAGTTCTCGCAGACGCTGCATGCAGCGATCGTATTGCGCATCCGGCACGCTGGGGTCGTCCAGCACATGGTACTGGTAGTTCCAGTTGTCCAGCTGCTCACGCAGGCGGGCTGCTTCTTCGCCCGCTGCAACCGCGTCTGCCATGTACCTGAACCCTAGCGCGCGTGGGCGAGCATACGGCGTTCGAGATCGCGGATCTGCTGCCGCGAGTGCTCCAGCGTCTGCCGGGTCAACGCACTGCGGGTTTCATCCAGCACGTCACCCTTCAGGTTGTGGGCCACGGCCTGCGCTGTCTCCAGCATGTAGTCAAAGGCCTGCATCATGTCCGCAGGGCCCGGCAGTGTGACGAAAAAGACCAGACCCGGCGTGCTGAAATCGGACATGTTGTCGATGTCGAAAACACCCGGCTGCATCATGTTGGCAACGCTGAACTGTATCGGCCCGCGCCCCGCCTCCTGCTCGTGACGATGAAAGAAACTCATATCGCCAAAGCGCAAGTCGCAGGCCAGCAGGATGTGCAGTATTTCGTCGCCGCGGAAGCCTTCGGGGTCGCGCGCCACGACGTTCAACATGAAGACTTCAGGCTGTACCTCACGCGGCAGCCGGCCCGGCTCCTCGCTGGCGGACAGCTCCCGCTCCTCGGCGTCCAGAGCATCCAGCCAGTCGAGGTTCTCGGGCTCATCGCGGCTACTCAAGCCACTTACCAGGCCATCGTCCGGAGGCTCTGCTTTTGCCGTGCGTTTGCGCGCAGCGCGGCCCCGGGTCGTGCGCGGCTCCCCGGGGGTTCCGTCAGCCGACGGGCGTCCAGGGGCTGCGTTCGCCGGCTGCTCATCGGTGGCATCGGAGGCCTGGGATGATACAGCCCGGGCATCGCTGGCCTTGTGCTGGGCCTGCGCATCCAGCAGGTCTGAGCGGTGCACCACGCGGGCGCCGCCGTTGGGCAGCTCGCGGAACACGGCAATATCCGGCTCGCCGGTGCTCTCCCCCTCTTCGCCGACCAACTTGATGCGCACTGCCGCACGGCGCTCATTGCGCACCCGCCGCCAGGCATCCAGCAGCACCGCCAGAATCAGCAGCACACCGGCAATCACCATCCAATCGCGTATCGTCAAGTCCATCACAGCTGCGCCCGCTTCCTCCGCTTGTCCTAACTCGCCGCCAGTTCCGCTGCCTCTTCGACATCCACGGTAACCAGGCGTGATACGCCCGGCTCGTGCATGGTGACACCCATTAACTGATCCGCCAACTCCATGGAGATCTTGTTGTGGGTAATATAAATGAACTGCACTTTCTCGGACATTTCCTTGACCATGCGTGCGTAACGCCCGACGTTGGCATCGTCCAGCGGCGCGTCCACTTCGTCAAGCATACAGAACGGCGCGGGATTCAGTTGGAAAATCGAAAACACAAGGGCAATGGCGGTCAGCGCCTTTTCCCCGCCTGAAAGCAGGTGAATGGTGCTGTTCTTTTTCCCCGGTGGGCGCGCCATGATGGTGATGCCGGTATCGAGCAGGTCGTCCCCGGTCATTTCCAAGTAGGCATTGCCGCCACCGAATACGCGGGGGAACAGGTCCTGCAGGCCGGCATTCACTTTGTCGAACGTGTCGCGGAACCGGCTGCGCGTTTCCTTGTCGATTTTGCGAATGGCGGAGGCGAGTGTCTCCAGCGCCGTTTCCAGGTCCTCGTTCTGGGCATCGAGGTAATGCTTGCGCTCGGACTGCAGGGCATATTCATCGATAGCCGCGAGGTTGATCGGCCCCAGCCGCGCCACCCTGGCTCCCACACGTTCAAGGGCAAGCTGCCACTCCGTCTCCTCGGCGCCCTCTGGCATGTTCGCCAGCACCGTATCGACGTCCTGCTCCAGCTCCCGCAGCTGGCGCAGCACGTTCTCCCGCTGCACCTGCAAACCCTGCTGCTGCAACCGCTGCTGCTCCAGCTCGGCGCGCACGCTCTGTGCACGCTGTTCAATGGCGGCTCGCTGCTGCTCGGCCTGGCGCAGGGCGTGTTCCACCTCGGCAACCGCCTGGCGCGCCTGGGTCAGCTCGGTCTCGGACGCCAGACGCAACGCCAGCTGCGCTTCCAGCTCGTCCTGCAACGCCACTACCGGATCATCGCTCGCCATGAGGCTGCCCTGCAGCGCCTCGCGCCGCTCCTGCAACTGTGTGACCTGAGAGCGCGCCCGCTCCATGGTTTCCGCCACGCCCCGCAATTGCGTCTGCAACGACTGGTGACGCATCGCTGACTGGTGGGCGGCATCCTTGTCGTGACGGGCCCTCTGGCGCACGCTGTCGAGCTGATTGCGCGCCGCATCCCGGCGCGCGAGCAACTCCTCGCGCTGGCGCGAGTCTGTTTCCATACGTTCGATCGCCTCTGCCAGCAGCAGGCGCGCCTCCGATACGGCCTCCTGCTCCTGGCCGAACTGCCCGCGGGTGTCGCCGATATCCGCGGCAAGGCGCTCACGGCGTGCGCTGATCTGTTCCAGCCTGGCCTGCTGTGCCGACAGTGCAGCGCGCAGCTCCGCGTGTTGTCGCGACAGCTGCTGCTGCTCGCGCTGGCTATCCTGGCGCTGGGCCTCAAGACCCTGCTGTTGCTCGCGCAGTCCATCCAGCGCGCCTTCGAATTCGGTGACCTGCTGCGCCGTGGCGTCGACTTCCAGCAACAGCCGCTCGAGCTCCTGCTGACGCTGAATCACGCCGCCTTCCTGCTTGCCCGGGCGCGTCACGCGCAACCAGTCGCGGCCCAGCCAGATCCCGTCCGCGGTAATCACCGACTCACCCGCACCCAGGCTGGCGCGCAGCTGTAACGCAGCGGGCAGGTCTGCTGCCACACGCACACCCGCCAGAAGGCTCGCAGCAGCGGCGCTGCCATGCACATGTGAGGCGAGGAACTGCGGCCCCGGGTTGCCCTGTGCAGCACCACTTTCCACCAGACTGACCTGGCCCTGCTCCAGCGCCTGCAGGCAATCAGCGAGCTCACCCAGCTGCTCGACACAAACCGCCTGCAGGTAATCCCCCAGCGCGGTTTCCACCGCCTGCTGCCAGCCTTCGTCCACCTGCAGGTTGTCCAGCAACCGCGGACGCGACTGCAAGCCCTGAGCGGCAAGCCACTGGCTGACGCCCTGGTCGCGATCCTCCGTAGCCGCCTGTTGCAGCGCCTCCAGAGACGCCTGGCGACCGCGCAACTGCTGCAAGCGGGAGCGGCTTTCGTTCAGTTGCCCTGACAGCCGGCTCTCTTCCTCGCGCGCCGTCGCAAGTTCCTCCACGCGCTCATCGCTGCGCAGTTCAGCTACCGCCATCTGCTCTTCCAGCAGCGCGATCTCCTCGGCAGCGGCCTCGAGGTTGGCATCATCTTCGCCTACAACCAGCCCTGCGCGCTCCTCTTCGAGCTGCTGGACACGTCGCTGCAGACGCTGTTGCGCCTGCTCCAGGTGCTGGATACGCGACTGCTGCACTTCGGCCTGCTGCCGTGGCGCCGCCGCCTGGTGGTTGAATTCATCCCACTGCTGCTGCCAGTGCAACATGGCGTCTTCGGCTTCCTGCAGCGCGCTGGCGGACTCCTCTTCAGCCGCCTGCAGCAACTCCAGTTCCGGCGCCAGCTCTTCCAACTCCAGCTCCCAGGTTGCGAGCTTGTCCTGGTCCTGCTGCAAATGCGCCTCTGCCTGCTCCAGGCTGTCCAGCGCCTGGCGCAGGTCGGCATGCAACTGCTGCGCGCGCTCCTTCTGGAACTTGATGGCCTGTTCCAGACGGGCCACTTCCGCGCCCAGCGCATAATAGGTGGCCTGCACGGCATTGAAGCTGTCGGTACGATCGGTGTAATCCTGCCGGTGCTGCTCAATGCCGGTGTCCACCTGCTGGTGTTCCGCATTCACGGCTTCCAGCCGCACCTCGAGTTCAGCAATCGCCTGGCCGCAGCGGCCGGCCTGGCTGCCCAGCTGCTGCCACTGCAACGCGTGCAACTGCGCTTTAAGGGTGCGCTCTTCAGCCTTGAGTTCACTGTACTTTTCCGCCGCCTGCGCCTGGCGCTGCAGGTGCTGAAGCTGACGTTGCAGCTCGTCACGCAGGTCCGTGAGGCGCTCGAGATTCTCCATGGTGCGGCGCATGCGGGTTTCGGTTTCCCGGCGCCGTTCCTTGTACTTGGAAATACCCGCCGCTTCCTCGATAAACACCCGTAAATCTTCCGGACGGGACTCGATCAGGCGGGATATCATGCCCTGTTCAATGATGGCGTAGCTGCGCGGCCCCAGGCCCGTGCCCAGGAAAATATCCGTAATGTCGCGCCGCCGACAGCGGCTGCCGTTGAGGAAATACTCCGATTGCGCCTCGCGGGTGACCAGGCGCTTGATGGAAATCTCGGCATAGCTGGCGTATTCACCACCCACACCACCATCGCTATTGTCGAACACCAGTTCGATGGACGCTTGCCCCACCGGTTGGCGGTTGACTGAACCGTTGAAGATGACATCGGTCATCGATTCGCCGCGCAGGTTCTTGGCAGAACTCTCGCCCATCACCCAGCGCACGGCGTCGATGACGTTCGACTTGCCACAGCCGTTGGGCCCAACCACGGCACACATGTTGCTGGGGAAGTTGACGGTAGTGGGATCGACAAACGACTTGAAGCCGGCAAGCTTGATGGATTTTAGTCGCATATCACTTTAAATTTGTGTTGTATCTTACTGTTTTATATAGCATTTATGCCCGAAAACCCGGCTTGACTGCCACCCCGATAACACTAGATGTAGTGTACCCAACTTCCCCCGGCAACACTATGCCTGAGGCACTTAATGTGGCGTCACCCCTGGCGGGGCTGCAGGGTGATAAGCTGCGGTTCTTCAGAGAGGGAGGGCTGCAACGGCCCGAGGCGACCGAGCCAGGTGGCGTTCTCCTCGCCAGGGGTACCCGCCGGAGAGACCTGCACCAGCACCAGGATGTCGCCCGCCGTGGAGAGTTTCTGGCCCGCCATGGAGCTGTTGTCGTCCAGGCGCAGGGTGGCCGGCAGCTGGCTGGCCGCCAGGCGCTGCGCCGCAATCGGCATGCGGCTTTCGCTGCCAGCCGCTCGCGCGAGCACGAACACGGTGTCGGAATCAGCCAGCGACGCGCCCTCGGGCAGGGCTACGGTGACCGTCACACCGGTGCTCGGGGCCGCCACCTCGTCGGTGGGGGATACCGCTTCACCCAGTCGCTGACGCGCCTCATTGATGACGCCGGCAATCAGTTGCTGTCCCTCACTACCGGGTGTCTCCATGGCAATCAGGCGCTCCCAGTACTGAATAGCAGCGCGGAATTGCCCACGCTCAAACGCCGACATGCCCAGCAGGCCCAGGGCCGTACGCTGCTGCGGGTCAATGGCCAGCGCCTGCTCCGCACGGGCCTGCGCGCTCGGGCTGAGCGTCCGCCCGTCCGCCAGGAACCTGGCCTGGGCCGCATAGGCCAGGGCCTGCGGGTCCTCCGGGGCGGCCTGCACCAGGCGATCGTAAGTTTCCGCAGCCAGCGCATAATCGCCCTGCCCCATCTGGTAACGACCCAACAGCGCCAGGTAATGGAGATTGTCCGGTCGCTGCACGGCGCGCTCCTCGATCGCCACCATCAGCTCGCTGAGCTGCGCCTCTGTCGGTGTTTCACCCAGATCGCCGAGCTGCTGTGCAATCCTGACATCGGTCACCGAGCCCAGCTGGTAATAGAGGATTGCGGCCATCACTGCGACAACCGGTACGAGCGCCCACAGCGGAAACGCTCGGCGCGCAGGCTCCTCGGTTGCAGCGGCTGCCAACTGACCCTGCTGGTCTTCCAGCAAACGCAGCTGGGTATCGGTCTCCAGATCGGCTTCCCCGGCATCCGCCAACTCCGCGCGACGCAAGCGGTACCAGTCAAGATTGGCCTGCGCGCCATCATCAACCGGGCGCCTGGTCGCCCAGCCGGGGAACAGCAGAAACAGGCCACTGAGCACAACGAGGCCGGCACAGGCGAGCAGGAATGTGGTCAAGCGTCTTTCTCCGAATTCTTGAGCAACGCCGCCAGCTGCGCTTCGTCGTCCGCGGTAAGTGAGCCGCCGTCCTGGCGGCGACCGCGCAGTAGCAATAGCAAACCGGCCACGCCCGCCAGCAAGAGCAACAGGGGAGCCAACCACAGCACAGCGGTCGCCGCGTTGAACGCGGGCCGGTAACGCACGAACTCGCCGTAGCGGGCAACCATGAATTCCAGTATCTCTTCATTGCTGGCGCCGGCCTCCAGTTGCTGGTGCAGCAGGCGCCGCAGATCCTGGGAGATTGGCGCGTTGGAATCGGCGATATTCTGGTTCTGGCACTTGGGGCAGCGCAACTCTTCGCTCAGCAGCTGATAGCGTGCCTCCAATGCCGGCGTGCTGAACTCGTAGGTTTCTATCACTGCTGCGGCGTACGCACTCAGTAACAGCATCACTCCAAACACGCAGGCACGCATGATCATGGCTCCTGTGCCATGGCCAGAACCTCGCGCCACAGCGGCTCCAGGGTATCGCGCCACACACGGTCATCGACCACGCCCACATGCCGATAGCGGATCACGCCGTCAGCGTCCACCAGATAGGTCTCCGGGGCGCCGTAAACACCGAGGTCCACTCCCAGGGAGCCCTCGCGATCAACGATATTGGCGCGGTAGGGGTCACCGAGTTCCTGCAACCAGCGGCGCGCGGCTTCGTCTTCGTCCTTGTAGTTGATGCCGTAGATGGGAATGCCAGTGTCGGCGAGCTGCTGCAGATACGGATGTTCCGCACGGCAGGAAATGCACCAGGTGGCCCAGACGTTGAACAGCGCCGGCTCGCCGATGACATCCTCGCGCGTGAGCGCGCGCCCATCCGCGAGCGCAGTGAGGGAAAATGCCGGCAGCGGCTTGTCGATGAGCGCTGAAGGCAGCTCCATCGGGTCCAGCGACAAGCCGCGATACAGAAACCCCGCCAGCACCACGAAGATCGCCAGCGGCAGGAAAAGCTTAAGCCTGGGCGCCACGCACACCCCCCTCACGCAGACCTTCACGCGCCACTGTGCGCTGGCGACGGTAGCGCTTGTCCGCCACCGTCATGAAACCGCCCAGCGCCATCAGCAGAGCACCTGCCCACATCCAGCGCACGAAGGGTTTGTAATGCAGACGAATAGCCCAGGCGCCATCGACACCCACCGGCTCACCCATGGCGACAAACAGGTCGCGGAACAGGCCCGCATCAATGGAGGCCTCCGTCATCACGCTGCCGCTGGCAAGGTAACGGCGCTTCTGCGGGGCCAGGCGCACCACCTCGCGTCCGTCCCGATAGACCACAAAGCGCGCTTCGTCGGCCACGAAGTTCGGGCCCTGCACAGCGCCCACATCAATAAACCTGAACTCGTAGCCGGCGAGAGTATCACTTTCGCCCGGGCTCATTTTGAGGTCGTGCTCGATCGTGTACTGACTGGTGAGCACCACGCCGATAATGGTCGCGGCGAAGCCCACATGGGCGATCACCATGCCCCAGTAACTGGGAGTGAGGCGGCGCAAGCCCGCGCCCAGTGAGGCACTGTTGCGAACCCGGTTGGCCAGATCGCGCAGCAGGCCAACCACCAACCAGCCGGCAAACAGTACTGCAAGCGCCACCCAGAGGTTGTAGTCGCCGGCGTGCAAGAGGGGTAGCGTCAGCGCGCAGGCAAGCGTGACCAGCCCCGGCACCAGCAGTTCCGCCTGCCAGCGGCGGACACTGTCACGCTTCCAGCGCGACAGCGGCCCAACGCCCATGAACGGCACCAGCAATGCCATCAGCGGAATGAACACCGCGTTGAAATAGGGGGGGCCCACCGAGTACTTGCCCTGCCCCAGCGCATCCATCAACAGCGGAAACAGGGTGCCGAACAGCACCGTCAATGTGGCGACCAGAAACACCACATTGTTCACCAGCAACAGCGATTCGCGGGAAATCCAGGTGAAGCTCACCCGGCTGGCCACGGCCGGGGCGCGCAGCGCATACAGCACCAGTGAACCGCCGGTAACAATGCCCAGAAACACCAGGATGAACATGCCGCGGGCGGGGTCTGTGGCAAAGGCGTGCACAGAGGTCAGCACCCCGGAGCGCACCAGGAAGGTACCCAGCAGGCTCAACGAGAAGGCAAAAATGGCCAGCATCACCGT
>CAXIDF010000021.1:0-67323 GCA_964022665.1 uncultured Halieaceae bacterium | reverse complement strand
GGCTCGCCCAGGCACTGGGAAATGGTATTCCCCTATTCGCCAACCGCGGCCGCAACCTACGAGCCCGGCCCGAGGATAGAGCGCTGCCAGCATCTGGTGACTCAATACAACCGCGTAACGCCTACCTATGCCACCATGCACGAAATGGACGCACGACTTCCCAATGAGTGCGTGATCGCGCAAGCCTGTAGCTTCGTCAGTGAATACATCCCCTTCCTCTTCCAGATTCCCAGCTACATCAATTACCTGTACGGCCAGGGGAACTGGGAATATTCCTATCGCACCTACAAGAGGCTGTTGCAACTGCTGCAGTGGCGCAATCCGCGTAAACACTGGTTACTCAAGGCACCTTCGCATCTGAATTTCCTGCCTGTGCTGTTCAAGGTGTTTCCCGATGCGCATGTCATCCTCACGCATCGGGACCCGCTGAAGGCGCAGGCATCGGTGACCAACCTGGCCGGCACGTTCTTCTGGATGCGCAGCGACAAACCGCTGGATGTGGTCGCCTTTGAAGGGCTCCTGAACCCCAGGGCCATGGCAGCGAACCTGGACCGGATCATCGACTGGCTGGAATCCGACACTATCCCCAAATCCCGGTGCCATAATTCACTCTACGCCAACCTGGTTGAGAAGCCCCTCAACGCACTTGCGGAGGTGTACGCTCAACTGGAGTTTGAATTGACCACGGAAACCCGCGATGCCATGCAGGATTACCTGCAAGCGAAGCCCAAAGCGAAATTTGGGCGGCACGAGTACAGCGTTGGCGACAGCGAGGACATTGCGCGCAAACGGCAGTATTTTGCGCGCTACCAGCACTATTTCAACGTCCCCGATGAGCTCATCTAGGGAACGTCGAAAAACAGCCTAGTGATTATCCGCCTGTATCTCGACCAGGCGCAGCAGGTCGCCGATTGCAAAGGTATAGTCTGCCAGGTGCAGGGTACTCGAACCGAGAAACGCCTGTATCAGCTGGGGCGTGAACGGGGTTGATCGACCGGGTGCGGTGTCGATACCCAGAAATCCGTCGGCTTCGCAGGACATGCTGTAAAGCCCCGGATAGCCAATCCAGTTCGTTTCCACGCCTTCCGGGAACGGGATGCCCTCTGCATCGTTATAGATGGCATTTGCTGCAATACCCGGCTCGCCAGCCAGAACCGAGGGATTCACACAAGGCCTGGGGGACGATGGAAGCGGCCGCTCTCCTCCTGCCGCAACGCTATCGAAGGCGACAATGCAGGCTGTGTCTGTGGCGTGGTTGCACAGGGGCAGGTTCTGGAACGTGCCGCCAGCAAGTTGGCCCGCGGGCACGTCAAGCGCACCGGTTGGCCCCACCACGAGAGCGGAGATCAGCCGTGAGCGCAGCGCAGCATCGTTTTCGAATCGATTTTCCAGTAGGCGCAGCAAAACATGGGAGCCCTGCGAATGCCCCATGAGCACAAAGTTGCGCGCCGGGTTCTCCAGCAGGTACTGGTCGAACGCCTCCTCGATATCGGCATACCCCAACGCAAAATACTCACTCTCAAACGCGTTCTCTACACCATAGGTCCCGATGGTCATTTGCCGGTATTTCGGTGCATACACGTTACACAGCTCCGTGAAGCGTGCTGCCTGGTTGTAGAGCGGGCGTAGCATGAGCGTGTCGTTTGTGAGATCCAGCGTATTACCCGGCTCCTCCCTCAAGTCGACCGTGGGGTACACGTAGAAGCAATCAAACGGGGCATCGACCACAGGTTCGTGCTGAAACACTGCCCTGTTGTCATCTTCGTAGACATACGTGATTGTCTGGTCGAGCTCCAGACAACGGTCTTGTGCAATCCCCGGCTTGCAGAGCCACAGCGCCTCATCTGCATAGGGCCCGGGCTCGAAGACTACGTCTTTGCCATCCGTGCAGGCAGCGAGCAACAGGAGTGCCGACACCGTTAACACTCGGTGTAGGGAGGAGTACACATGGCGCAATAACGGCGAATAGTCAGGCATGGCGGGGCGTCCAGTATTCTTGGAAAAAAGAATCAGGCGCGCATGCTAGCAGAAATTCGCAAACGGAGTGAACGCTTGCCCTACCCCGCAGATACCATGCGCAAGCGAAAGGATTTCACAGAATTCATTGCTCGCACTTCCACTGTGCCGTGCTATTTTGAAGTTAAAGATTACGCACGATGGGTGGCCTGTGTGCCCGCTGGAATGGACCGCATAGCGTGAACCCTTCTCAAATGCTTGACAACAGATCCGGGAGTAGTCAAATGGAATTGCTACAACGCGTGCTTGACGGCAGCCTGATGCCCCACGGCCACTGTCTGCTTTGGCGGTGGGATCTGCTGTTTCTTCATGTGGGTGGCGACACACTCACCACCCTTGCCTATTTCGCCATTCCCGCAATACTGATCAGACTGGTGAGAAAACGTGAAGACCTCACCTTCGACCGCGTATTCCTCATGTTTGCCGCCTTCATTTTCCTCTGTGGCGTAACGCATCTGATTTCGCTCATCAACGTCTGGCATGGGTACTACTTTATCGAGGGCCTGGCAAAGATATCGACTGGCGTGGTATCGGCCATCACCGCTATCGTTGCCTGGCGCTTGCTGCCCACGGCAATCAGCATTCCCAGCCGTGCCCGCCTCGTCGCGGCCAATGAAGAACTACGTGTAGCGCGTGAAGACATTCTTGAAGCGAATATCAGGCTGGAGGAGAAAGTAAAAGAGCGCACCGCGCAGTTGGAAGCGCTCGCGGTCGCAGACCCGTTAACCGGCACGTTCCGTCGCAGCTATGCACTCGATACGCTACGCGAGGAACTCAAGCGCGCCGAACGCTATGCTGTACCCTTGACGGTTGCAATGATTGATATTGACGACTTCAAAGCAATCAATGATACCCACGGCCACCTGGCAGGCGACGATGTATTGCGCGGAGTGGGCGCACTCTTGAACACTTTGAGCCGTGACTCCGACACCATCGGGCGCTTCGGTGGCGAAGAGTTCATCATTGTTATGCCTGAGTGTGATGAAAACCAGGGACTCCTTGCCGTGGAACGCTTCATCCACGTGCTTCGCGAACACGAGTTCACGTTGGCGTCCGGCGAGACACTGCATGTAACCTGTAGCGCAGGTACGGCGCAAGCTGATACGGGCGTTACTGAAGCAGAGCTCGTGGGCCTCGCAGACAAGGCGCTGTATAAGGCAAAAAAGGACGGCAAGAATCGTGTCGCAAGCTTTACCGATAGCATATAGCACTGCGCACAACAACAGTGAATCTGAAGGTAGCTAAAAACCCGCAGCTGGCACTGAAGAAGGCGCGAGCAGGGAACCAGACGGGCCGAGTAACCATTACGTAATTCCATTGGAGGCGCGTATGGCACGAATGACACCCGAAGCTCTAGTCGAGCAGCAGGAATTGCCGTGCGTCCTCGACTGGCTTCCTGATCAATCGGCACAAGAACAGATCCGCTGGCATTTTGTAGCGTTGACCGCAGCCGGCTACGCCATATTGGCAGCGATGGTTGTTGGCATATACTCCCTGCGAAACGACCTCCCATTCATGTATCTCGCAGCTGGCGTCTACTGGGCCGGACTGCTACTCGCCTCGAAACGCGAGTGGCGGGTGCTTGTACCGGTCATCTTCTGCGTTCAGCTGGGAGTGGAATTTATCGTCTACGCCTCGCCGCTCTTGATGGCGCTGGTTTTTGCCGCGTCAAAAACACTCGATGGTCTCATTGGTGCGGCATTACTGAGACGCTATTGTTCGCATACACAAACAGCTCTCACGCGCGCGACGTATTTTGTACTTATCGCGGGCCTCCTCATGCCATGCGTTTTCGCGGTTGCACCCGCGTTGATGCGTACAGCAGATACAACAACAGATTTCCCGGTAGATTTCGCGCAATGGGCGTTGGTGCAGGCTTCTGGCGTCATCATCGTCACTCCTGCTGTAGTGTCGGCCTGGCTTTTCTTTTCGGGTCGGATCGCGCTACCGCAGCGATATGTGGAAGCTTGCGTTCTCGCGTTCGTCATAATCGGCATATCCGCCGCCGTGTTCATATTCCAGATTACAACGCATCCGGCGAGCATCTATCTTGTTACACCCGGCCTGTTCTGGGCGGCCGCGAGGTTCGGCTCCGTTGCGGCAGCCGTATGCAACGTCATCGTGGCGACTTTCGCCAGTGTGGGGGCATTGAATGAGACCGTGCATTTTTCCGCTATATCCTCACAGGAGTTCGCCGCCGGGCTTTGCCTCTATCTTCTCGTCAATACCGCTACAAGCCTGGTCCTTGGGGCCACCACTGACGACAGAAACTCACGCCTGAATGAGATTGAGCGTGGCAGGCGGCAGCTCAGGGAACTCGCCGTTCGTGCCAACAGAAAAGAAGATGAGTTTCGTGCCGAAACCGCACGCCTCGTTCACGATAACCTCGGGCAGAATCTGGCGCTGTCGCGGATCAAGCTGGACCTGCTTGAGTCAAAACTGACCAAAGACCCTTCCCATACTGGCATGCTGGAGGAAATGAAAGACATTCTGGATCAAGCTATTGACACTACCCGGTCGATTACGTCAGGGGTTGCTTCATCCGTGCATCAGGGTGGAAACTTTCAGAACTCTCTGCAGGAACTACTGCAGGAGTTGATGTCTGAGTATGAGATTGACGCGGTATTCAAATGTGAGACCCCACCCAGCCTTGATAGAGATCATGCGTCCAGCTTGTTTCGGTGTACACGTGAAATCCTGGTGAACGTGGTCAAGCACGCAGAAGCGTCTACTGTAGAGCTGAAAGTTGAACACAACGCAAACAGCTTGTGCATTACCATCCGCGACGACGGGCGTGGCCTCAACATCGATTCGCTCCGCAATCGAAAAGCAGCGAGAGGCTACGGTTTGCTGAGTTGTGAAAATACACTTGAAAGTCTTGGTGGTCGCCTGGAGATACGTGCGCCGATAGAAGGTGGCACGGAAGTCATGATGAGTACGCCATTACACAACGGGGCTGTAGAATGAACGACATTACCATCGTCGTGGCCGACGACCATCAAATGTTGCGTAGTGCGATTGTGGCCTACCTACACTCGGTTGATGGATTCAACGTCGTCGCTGAGGCTGCAAACGGAGAAGCCGCCATCGCAGAGACCCGGCGCACCAACCCGGATATCCTGGTAATCGATCTTCAATTACCCAAGATACACGGGTTGATCGCCATAAAGGAAACACAACGGCTGCCCTCAAAACCCGCTGTTATTGTTGTATCCATGCACTCACAGACACACTTCGTCCGGCAGGCTTTCGACGCAGGGGCACGTGGCTACCTGCTCAAGGAAGCTGCCATTGAGGAGCTGCGAGATGCAATCCACACGGTCCTCTCTGGAAAAACGTTCATGTGCCGGCGCCTCGCGTCGAAGCTCGGCGCCCGAGACGAACAGGCCAAACTGAGTACACGTGAGGAGCAGGTACTGAGGCTCATTGCACTGGGGCACTCAACTCGCGAGATCGCCCAACAGCTACACCTAAGCGCAAAAACCATCGAATCCCACCGAAAGCATATTATGGACAAACTTGAGCTACGCTCTGTCGCGGAACTTACCCGCCACAGCATACGCGTGGGCTTGATCGATAGCTGACCTCGATTACGAACGCATAGGAAAGCACCGGACAATTTCAGGGAATCCCTGATATCGAGCTGTCGCAAAAAGAACTAAAGTCCTCAAGACGTACTGGAGTGTAGTGAGACGTCAAACAAGGCTCTGACCTGGCTTACTCGAGATAGCCGGGCTTACTCGAAACCGGGTTCGCCGCCTTAAACCGTCCACGCACACTGCACTCGTGCCTGTATTTCTTGCTCATCGCTGAGTTGCGCGTCTTGCTCCGAGCGATCCTCATCCAAAAATAATGCCACAGGGTCGCCTTCCGCAACCTGTGCAGTATCTCACAGGGCCGTTCGGACCACTCCGGCCATGACAGGAGCCACTCGGGCGGGGTAAAGCAGTACCGCGCGGGGGCCGTTGAACCCAACCGCCATGACCACCCGCGCCAACACTTACGGCTAACGGCGATTGCGGGGAGCAGCTGGACGAGGTAGCAGACATGAACTTTTTACGCAAATGATGACGGAGAAATGAACAGCTTGCATGAGCATAAGTACATTGACCGGGTAGACAATCGCGAAGCCGGGCTAGTGATCGATGTCTGTGATGCCCACGAGTACATTTTCATACTCGATGATGACCCGGATGTCGCCTTGACCCTCGCACGCCTGGCGGATGCATCTGGACTCGCAGCGAAAGTCTTTACCAATGCGAGTGACTTCCTTCACGCGATTGAGCGTGATTGTCCCGCATATATCGCCATTGACTTGATAATGCCGGATATGGACGGCGTGGAAGTACTGCGACGACTTCCCAAAGTAAATTGCGAAGCTAGGGTAATTCTCGTGAGCGGCCTCCATGAGCGCCTGCTTGACGCCGCGGCGCTTGCGGCTGAAGAGCACGGCCTGCGCATCATTGGAAAACTGACGAAACCCTATCGTAAGGAGCAGTTCAATGCGCTGCTAACGAATAGAACAAGTTTGGGCGCTACGCTTCAGAGCAAAGCTGTACATCAAGGGCTACCGATAAAGCACAGTGATATTGTGGACGGCATTCGCAACCGCGAGTTCTTCCTGGTCTACCAGCCAAAGATCGATTGCCAATCCAGCAGTATCAAGGGTTTCGAGACACTCGTCCGCTGGCGTCATCCAACCCATGGCGTGCTACTGCCGGACCGATTTCTTCATGTCGCCGAAGAATGTGGCCTGATGGACTACCTGACAGGCTATATCTTCTCAAACGCGCTAGCCTGGTACAAAACCCACGAGCAACTGTGGGATCAGTGCGGTGGCGACGTGCGAATCTCCATCAATATATCAGCCAAGAACCTGCACAATATAGATTTCGCTGACAGACTGGCGGCGTACTGTGCCAAAGCCCGTGTTTCCACATCGCGCGTGATCCTTGAGCTTACCGAAACCAGCGCAATGGAGGACCCAACGACTTCGCTGGAGCTTATGACACGCCTCCGCATGAAGGGCTTTCTTCTCTCCATGGATGACTTCGGGACTGGCTACTCCTCGATGGCGCAGCTTGTCCGTTTGCCGTTCTCTGAAATCAAGGTCGACAAATCATTCGTCATTGCTTCCGGGCGTTCTGCCGAGGCCAGAATGGTCGTGCAATCCGTTATCGAACTTGGCAAAAATCTCGGACTACAGACAACCGCCGAAGGCGTTGAAGACCAAAAAGCAATGGAGTTTGTCTGCGCATTGAACTGCAACCTCGTACAAGGCTATTACATAGCTAAGCCGATGGAAGGCGAACATATTCCCGCCTGGGTCGACGCATGGACCAGGCGCCTACCACCTGAAACGCATGCCGGCGCGCCTTCACAAATTTCTTCCCAGGCGCGAAGCGAGAAAGAAGTACGCGCGGCTCGCAGGCTCAGAAAAATCGTAGACGATATGGATACGGTCTTCCTGACCATCGATCACGGGCATCGGCTGACATTCGTGAATTCCGACTTCACACAATTGTTCGGCAACGTAAGCGAGAGCTATCTCGGCAAGCACCTGTGGGATGCTATTCCAGTCTCGCTGGAATCCAGGCTACGGCGCAAGCTGGAAGCTTCTTCGGAACAAGATGCTCCGATCTGCTTTCAGGAATATCTGGATTCAATCGGAATCTGGATTGCCGGCTCCGCACACGCAATCGACGATGGCATGGCCATACACTTCCGTGACGTCACACAGGAACACGCAAATATTGAAACGCTGCGATTGCTAGAGGCAGCAACTTCGCGGATCAATGATGTTCTCCTGATTACGGAAGCAAATCCTATCGATGCGCCGGCCGGTCCAAAAATACTTTTCGTCAACGACGCTTTTGTACGAATAACCGGATATACACGCGAAGAAGTTCTTGGAAGTACGCCACGGATACTGCAAGGAGAGCTCTCGGACCGCGCGGAGCTCCGTCGAATTCGGCGTGCGCTTGAGAATTTTTCCCCAGTGCGCAGCGAGATCGTTAACTATACGAAGTCTGGATCGCCTCTCTGGTTTGAAATGGACATAGTGCCGCTGGCGGACGATTCCGGACACTTCACTCACTTTGTCTCTGTGCAGCGTGACATCTCCGACCGTAAGGTGGCCGAAGAAACGCTTCGAAAGAGCGAAGAGCGTTTCCAAATGCTGGCCTCTGCCACCCAGGACGTCGTGAGAGACGTGGATCTGGTTTCGGACATCGTCTGGTGGAACGAACAGGGTGTGAAGTTGATGGGGCTCGAAACAGGGAACCAGACCAGCGAAGCGGAATGGATAGCACGCATTCACTGCGACGATAGAGATCGGGTACTGTCCAGCTATCACGAATTCCTGTCAGACGAACAGACTCGCTGGAAATGCGATTACCGGTTCAAAGGCCCGAATGATAAATGGCTATCGGTCGTTGATCGCGGCTATCTTATTCGCAATGCGAATGGAGAGCCAATCAGAACACTCATTAGCATGGCGGACCTGACAGAGCGGAATGAACTCGCAGCACGTCTACGCCAATCACAAAAGCTTGAGGCAGTTGGCCAGCTCACTGGCGGTGTGGCTCATGACTTCAACAACCTGCTGACGGTGATACTCGGCAACTCCGAACTCCTCGTGGAATATCTGCAGGAAAAGGGGGAAAAAGAGTCCTGCACGTTCGCGGAAATGATTGTTTCTGCAGCGGAGCGTGGTAGCGAGATGGTTGCGCGACTTCTCGCGTTTGCTCGAAAGCAACCTCTTGAGCCTCAGGTCATAAGCGTTCAACACATGCTCGGCTCCATGAACATGCTCCTGCGGCGCTCCGTTGAGGAGAACATCCAGCTTGAAATCGTAGCGCATGATGACCTTTGGCTTGCCACCGCTGACCCCGCACAGCTTGAGTCCGCCCTGCTAAACCTCGTAGTCAACGCGAGAGACTCCATCCAGGGGGAAGGCAGAATCACAATCGAAACGTCCAACGCGGTGCTCGACGAGGAATATGCACGTCTGAACAAGGAGGTGACGAGTGGCTGCTACGTGAAGATTTCCATAGCCGATACGGGCTCGGGCATGCCTGAGGAGGTAATGAGCAAGGTTTTTGAACCCTTCTTCACCACCAAAGTCGTTGGCAAGGGAAGCGGGTTGGGCCTGAGCATGGTGTACGGATTCATCAAGCAGACAGGCGGTCACATCACTATCGACTCACAGCCCGGAGAAGGCACAACCATTAGCCTATACGTACCGCGAGTATCGAGCACCATGACGTTGCCTGAATCGCTTGAACCTCGAAACGACGTAGCAACGCGTGGTGACGAGTGCATCCTGGTTGTTGAAGACGACGATCTGGTCAGAGAGCACGCGATCAACCTGGTCACATCCATGGGCTACCGCGTACGGAGTGCAAAATCCGGCGAGGAGGCTCTCGCCATGCTGAACGACTACCCGGATATCAACGCGGTGTTCTCAGACATGGTAATGCCGGGCGGAATGGGCGGTGACCGACTAGCCGAGATAGCGCAGCGCGAGAGGCCGGGTATCAAGGTGCTTCTTACCTCCGGTTACACGGAGCAGTTTTTCATGGATCCCGGGGCCTCCCAGCGCAAGGTAGAAATCCTTGCAAAACCTTATAGACGCTGTGATCTGGCTAGACGCTTGCGTGATGTGCTCGATAGCCCAAAGGCAGACTGATCAGCAACCCCGTGTTTTTCGCACACTATCCACCACCTACAGGTTTCAGATCAATGAAGACAAAACTACTGTTTGTTGACGATGAGGAAAGTTTACTGGTTTTCTATCGCAACGTATTCGCTGCAGAAAGTGAGGTCGTTACCGCAACAAGTGCAGCTGAAGCGTTCGACATATTGCGCCAGGATGACAGCTTTTCAGTGGTCACAACCGACCTCAACATGCCTGAAATCGACGGGTTGGATTTCCTGAAGAAACTGAAGGAACTCTCCCCGCACTCAGTGCGAATGATGCTGACCGGATATGCGAGCAGGGACACAGCGATCGCGGCGGTTAATGAGGCGGACGTATTCAAACTGCTTACCAAGCCGATTTCTCTTTCCGAACTCAAGAAAGCCATACGGGATGCGGAACGCAAGTTCGAAATTGATAGGGCCGAGCGCGTACTCCTTGAGAATACCGTGAATGGCAGCGTAAGCATTCTCGTTGAAGTCCTCGCAATGGCTAACCCGGTAGTGTTTGGCCGGGCTACTGAGCGGCGACGGATAGCAACCAGGATCTGTCAGGCACTTGGAATCACCGACACCTGGGAAGCAGAAACAGCCGCCCTGCTCGGCAATATAGGCATGTTGTCTTTACCCCAGGATGTGATGAGCAGGATAACCCAGGGCGACGCACCCCTGGAGAGCGATATGGCGCATATCCACAATCAGGTCGATGTTGGCGCCAACCTCGTCAGGCAAGTACCGCGGCTTGATTGTGTCGCAGAAGCCATTGCCCTGCAGTACAAGAATTTCGACGGATCCGGGTACCCTGAAGACCAGCGGATTCATGGCACAGCACTTCCTCTGGGTGCGAGGATTCTGCGGCTGATCAATGAACAACAAATACTCCTGTCCCAGGGGCATGAAGGCGAACAGGTCCTTGAGATGCTCAGAGGAAACACACGCCATTTTGATGGGAAAGTGCTTGCGGCACTGGAGACAGTCAACGAGGAAGATGAAGAACATCATACCATCACAAACGTGAGTCTGGACGTGCTGCCTGAGGGGGCTGAGCTAGCACATGATATTTACAACATCGACGATGTTCTGCTCGTAAGGGCTGGAGTGATAGTTTCGGACTACCTGCTGCAGCGTTTGCGAAACTTTGCTCATGCAGGATTGATCGCAGATAACGCCTTTGTAAGGCAGCAGAATCCTAGCAGCTAACCTCCGGAATCAGGTTTTTGCCGTGCCGGTCGACCTAAGGCGTTACTCCACTCTCACGTTTGCTGCACGCAGGGCACATGGTGTGCGTCACAGGTGTTGCGTCGGCGACAAACTCGTGAAGAGGCACCCAGCTATCGGGCGAGGAGGAATCACCTACCCTGACTTCACGACACCAGGCACAGATGGGGAGAAGTGACTGCAAAGACTGCATCTCAAGTCGGTAGCGGCGCAGTTCGAGCTGAGCAACCACGGCGTCGCGCAGGACTCCCAGAGACCTACGCTGCACGTCCGTCAATTGGCGCGGCACGCGATCAATAACGCACAACGTTCCAAGCGTAGCCCCGCTCGCCATTTCAAGCGGCGCTCCGGCATAGAAACGAATACCCGGATCATTAACCACAAGTGGATTGTTGCGGAAGCGCTCGTCCTGAGTTGCATCCTCAACAACAAGAAGATCACTCCTGTCGAGTGCATGAGCGCAGAATGCGTGCTCACGAGGGGTTTCTGTCGCAGAAAGGCCCACGCGGGACTTGAACCACTGGCGAGAGTCATCCACCAAACTGATGAGACTGATGGGCGCCTCACAGATTGTCGACGCTATCTCTGTCAGGCTATCAAAAACTCTCTCGGCAGACGTATCCATAACGCGATACAAAAGCAGTTCCCTGAGACGTTGGCTTTCATCCACGGTTTTCATTGACTCGCACCTCCCAAACCGCATTCTACAAAATTGACGTTCGATTCGCGAAGGTGATCAACGAAGGTGTAACGCTGGCTGACGCCGTCTTGATGCAAAAGACACACCCCTCAGAACAGCGCCGCATTCAACCACATATGGGTGGCGATGGAGGCCCCATAACCGCAGGCGATGACTGGCGTCCAGCGCAAGTGCGACATAAGCGTGTAGTAACCACGGGCCTGCCCCATCAGCGCAACACCCGCCGCTGAGCCGATTGACAACATGGAGCCACCGACCCCCGCTGTGAGCGTCACCAGCAGCCACTGTCCGTGAGACATGTCAGGCTCCATGGAGAGTACCGCAAACATCACGGGAATATTGTCGACAACGGCCGACATGAAGCCGACCGCAATGTTGGCGCCGGTTGTACTCCAATCCGCATAGAGTAACTGAGAGACTTCCGCCAGATAGCCAATATAGCCCAGGCCACCCACGCACAGCACCACGCCATAGAAGAACAGAAGCGTGTCCCACTCGGTCCGCGCCATCGGGTTGAACACGTCGAAGGGTACAGCCTTGTCGAGCCGTTCCAGCAGACGGGTGTTCTGCTGGGCCTCGGCCCACCGCCTCTCCTTTGCAACACCGCGCTTGAAGCTGATACGCAGGTAGTAGCCCAGCAACTGCAGATACGCCAGCCCCATCATCATGCCAACCACAGCGGGCAGGTGCAGAAAATTGTGGCCCAGTACTGCGGTTGTGATTGTCAGCAGGAACAGCGCTACGGTGCGCCGGGCACCGCGCTTCATGATCACAGGCTCCATGGCGTCTTCCGGCAGTTCACGGGGAGTAGCGAAGCTCATGATCACGGCCGGCACCAGAAAATTGACCGCCGAGGGAATGAACAGCCTGAAGAACTCGGTGAACTCAATCATGCCCTTTTGCCACACCATCAGCGTGGTAATGTCGCCAAACGGCGAGAAGGCACCTCCCGCGTTGGCCGCGATGACAATATTGATACACCCCAGACTGATGAAACGCGGGCTTTTTTCCCCCACCTTCAGCAGCACGGCACACATCAGCAGGGCGGTAGTGAGGTTGTCGGCGACGGGTGATATGAAGAAAGCCAACACGCCTGTAATCCAGAAAAGACTGAGGTAGCTGAAGCCTTTGCTGACCAGGAAGCTTCGCAGGGCATCAAACAGTTGACGCTCTTCCATGGCGTTGATGTAGGTCATCGCCACCAGCAGGAACAACAACAGCTCGGAGTATTCCAGCAGGTTGTGCCGGAGTGCGGCATTGGCGCTTTCCGTATCCCCCTGAAGCGCCGCAAAGCCAGCGACAAGGAACCAGATGAGGCCCGCCGCCAGCAATACGGGCTTGCACTTGCGCAAGTGCAGTTTCTCTTCAAACATCACGAAGATGTAGGCGATCGTGAAAATCGCCACGGCCAGGTAACCCACCGGGTGCCGTGTAAACCCGCCGCCGGCTTCCGCCGCACTGGCAAAGACGCTAGATGGAACCAGGACGAGCGCCAACAGGCAGCCCGCCACCAGTCGACTCCAGTTATTGCAGGCCATAGCCCGCCGGGCACGCGACCCGGGAAGTCGACTGCGCGAATGACTTAATTCCATCATGATTCCTGACTCGAATACGGTGTACGGTAGGGCTGGGCCCGAAGTGTGCGCATCTGAACACAGTCAATACCTGCCTGAATTGACCTATGTCGCCAAAACGGCATTTTGTTCGGGTATATTAATGACACTCGCCTCTGCCTGTGCGACAACAGAGAGGCTTTGCAAGTGCGCAATTTTTTGGTTCACATGCGCCCCAACCGATAGAGGAAAAAAAGCGCCGCAAATTGGTCAGAGAGCATGGATGAAAGCCCCGGACTTGGCGATCATGGCCAGAATACACCCGATTTAGAGAAAGCGAGTTTTTAGATGAGCACCACTCACTATCTTGTCGTATACGACCCCACCCAGGAACAGCAGCCCGCCCTGTCGCGCATGGTCGCGATCGCCGAGAATACCGATACGGAACTGCGGGTTTATTGCTGCATTCACGGCGACCTGCCGCGCGGTGACGGCCAGGACGCCGAAATCGAAAAGCGCATCGCCGGACAACAGCAGGTACTGACAGCAGCGGTTGCCCCTCTGCGTGAGAAGGGAATACCGGTGGCCATTGAAGTTGAATGGCACAAGGACTGGTATAGCGCCGTCGTCAACGCCGCCGAGCGGCACAAGGTGGATGGCGTGGTGAAGTCCTCCCACCGGCACTCTACCGCACAGCGCCGCCTGAAGCGGACCTCGGACTGGACGTTGATACGCGAGTGCAGTTGTCCGGTACTGCTGGTCAAAGGCGATGGCGGCAATCAGGCTGATATCATTCTCGCCGCCCTGGATACCCGAGGTGACCAGGAGGCCTATCGCACACTCAATCAGAAGATACTGGACATGTGTCGCGAGTTCTTCGAGCAGACCGATACCGAAGTGCACTATATCAGCGCCTACAAAGACCTCGCGAACCGACCGGATCGGGGCTCCCTGATACGTGCTTGCGACGTGCCGGCCGAGCGCGTGCACATTGTGATGGATGAGCCACACGACGCCATTATCAAAACGGCGCGAGAGATCAACGCAGGGATGGTGGTAATGGGCACGTCAGCACGCTCGGGGCTGTCGGCCATGTTGAACAACAACGCCGCCGAGAAAGTCCTTGACGAGCTGGAGTGTGACTTGCTGGTCATGCCATAAGCAGCCCCGCACAGCCAGCCGGCCCGGTGCCAACACACTGTTTTCACCTCGACTCGAGCAACTCAATGCTGAGCCGATGAATGGCTTTGCGCCGCGGCTGGCATCGTGGCGTGATTTACCGGATACCTGCTATGCAACTGCGATGCTGTTCACACCAGCTTCAGCCAATCCCTGAGGCTGCGCCCGATATCCTCAATTTCCTCCATGCACACTTCGTGTTGCATGGGGTAGCTGCGGTACCGTGGCGCGAAGCCCATGCTTTGCAGGATCTGGCTCGCGGTATGACCCATTGTTTCCGGCACCATGGGATCTCGAGTGCCATGGAAAATATCGATGGGCAAGGCCTTGTTTGCCGCCGAGAGGCTCACCTCCCTTGCGGTCGCGAAATACGTAGAGAGCGCCAGTAATCCACCCAGGGGCCGTGGGTAGGATAGCGCCGTGTGATAAGCCACCGCGCCGCCCTGACTGAACCCGGCAAGCACGAGGCGCTCACTCGCAATCCCCGCATCCAGTTCACGCTGGATCAATTCCCGCACGGAGGCAGACGACGATTCTATCTGCGCCAGGTCAATCTCGCGCTCTATCGACATGACAAGTATGTCGTACCAGGCCGGCATCACCATGCCGCCGTTGATTGTGATGGGTATTTCAGGTGCATGGGGGAAAACGAACCGCACACCGTGGCCAGCCGGCAAGCCCAGATGAGGTACCACCGGAACGAAATCGTGCCCACTGGCGCCCAGGCCATGCAGCCAAATCACCGCCGCATCGGCGGTTCCGTTGGGTTCCAATACTTCACACTTCAGCAAGACCCTGCTCTCCTGTACGCCTAATTTCGCACAGGTTATCACGGCTGCCGCTGCCTGAGGCTTTATCCGCCCATATGGTCGCTGTGATCAGCGTCTTGCGCATCCATCACGGGATTTCATGGTGGGCTCCCTTTGTAGATTCCTGTTGATCCAACGGTAATCAGTGCTAAGATAGTAATTGATTACTTACTTTAGGGTTTGAAAGCAATGCGTCGGCGTCCCAAACACCTTCCAGCTGAAGAGCGTCGGGCAGCGACGGTGGAAGCGGTAATTGATCTGGCTGGGGAGAAGAACCCCAGCGACATCACAACCTCGGACATCGCCAAGCGCATGGGGCTGACCCAGGGCGCACTCTTCCGGCACTTCCCCACCAAGGATTCCATCCTGCAAGCCGTGTTGTCCTGGGTTACGGAACGCCTTCTCTCTCGAGTGGACAGGGCAGCGGAAGGTATGCAGTCGCCAATCGCAGCGCTTGAGGCCATGTTCATGACACATATTGATTTCGTCTCCGAACAGCCGGGCGTACCGAGGATGCTGTTCGGCGAACTGCAGCGAGCGGGTGAAACGCTGCCCAAGCGGATAGTGCAAACCATGACCCATCACTATGCAGAGCGTTTGCACCGCCTACTCAGAGCCGGCGTGGCGCAGGGCGAACTGGATGCCACTCTGGACGTAGATACCGCAGCCGTTCTGTTCATAGGCTCTATTCAGGGACTGGTAATGCAATCGCTGCTCGCGGGCGACGTCTCACATATCCGGCGCGATGCGCCGGGCGTGTTCTCAATCTACCGCCGCGGGATCGAAGCGCGGCATGAACTTTGACTCCGTCTTCGTCGAGGGCATTCCCGCCACCGATGGAATTGGCGATACGGGGAAATCAAATTGCTGCAAGAGGATCACCCAATGAAGTTCAGTGGTCTCGCCCCCGCCGCCAGGCGCGCCATTATAATTGCCGCCGTTCTGGTCATCGCCGTTGGCGCCGGATGGCTATGGACGCAGCGTACAGCAGATGATGCTGGCGTTCTGCGCCTGTATGGGAACGTCGATATCCGCGAGGTGCAATTGGCTTTCCGGCAACCTGGCCGTGTGGCCGAGATGGTTTTTGATGAGGGAGACGCAGTCACGGCTGGTACCCGTGTGGCGACACTCGATACACAGCCCTACGAGAATGCGCTCGCAGCGGCGAAAGCGAACGTTCGTCTCGCGCGCGCGGAACTGAACAAATTACGTGGTGGCCTGCGTCCCCAGGAAATTGCCCAGGCACACGAGGCCCTGCAACATGCGCTGGCCGTCGCCGCCGATGCCGAGCGCAACTATAACCGCCAGAGCAGGCTGTTTACGTCCGGCGCCAGCAGCCAGCAAGCTGTCGACGCCGCACGTGCCGCTCGAGACCAGGCGACCGCCGGCGTGAACGCGGCCGAGGCGGCGCTGTCGCTGGCCAACGAGGGCTTTCGCAGCGAGGACATCGCTGCAGCCGAGGCCGGCCTGGCGGCTGCCGAAGCAGCGCAAGCCCAGGCTGTCACCGCCCTGGCCGACACCGAGTTGCTGGCGCCGAGCTCCGGTACCGTAATCGCTCGGGTGCGTGAGCCGGGCAGCATGGTGGCCAGCCACAACACCGTCTATAGCCTGAGCCTGGACTCGCCGGTATACGTCCGCGCCTATGTGGGCGAGTCAGACCTTGGTCGTATCGCGCCCGGCAAGCGGGTACGCGTGTACAGCGATTCTTCCGACAAAGCCTATGAAGGACAGATCGGCTTCATCTCGCCACGCGCCGAGTTCACACCAAAGACGGTAGAGACCGTCGACTTGCGCACCGACCTGGTCTATCGGCTGCGAATCGTGATCGACAACGCCGACACTACTGCCGGACTGCGCCAGGGGATGCCGGTAACCATCGAGGTCGACACCGCGCCGACCGACGAAATCGATGCAGAGGGTTACTGATATGGCCGCCGGCTCCACTACGGCAGCCGCGTCGCCTATAACAGATAGCGGTGCTGCCGTTGTTATCGATCGCGTGAATAAACACTTCGGCGGCGTACAGGCCCTGCGTTGCCTCAGTGCAGGCATCCACTACGGCCGCCTTACCGGCCTGGTCGGCCCGGACGGCGCTGGCAAGACGACCCTGATGCGCATCATGACAGGCCTGCTGGCGCCGGATACCGGTCGCGTCAGCCTCGCGGGTTTCGATGTGGTAGACGACAACGATGCTATCCATGTCGTCAGCGGTTACATGCCGCAGCGCTTCGGCTTGTATGAGGACCTGTCGGTGATGGAGAACATGCGCCTTTATGCCCAACTGCGTGGCTTGGCGGCCGCCCGTCACAGCGACCTGTTCGCCGAATTGCTCGACTTCACGCGCCTGGCACCCTTCACCGGGCGTCTGGCTGGAAAACTGTCGGGAGGCATGAAGCAAAAGCTGGGTCTGGCCTGCGCGCTGATGGCAAGGCCCAGAGTCCTTCTACTGGACGAACCCAGTGTCGGCGTCGATCCAGTCAGTCGTCAGGATCTGTGGCGTATGGTGCAGGCGTTGACGGACGATGGCATGGCCGTGGTCTGGTCCACCGCCTATCTCGATGAGGCTGAGCGCTGCGACAGCGTATTGTTGATGAACAATGGAGAGCTCGCTTTCGATGGGCCACCTGAAGAACTGACCGGGCGCCTGAAGAATCGCAGCTTCCGTCTCGAGGCCGTGGGTGAGAAGCGTCGCACTGTGCTGGCCGATGCGCTCGCGCTCGATAGCATAGGCGATGGTGTCATCCAGGGCGCAGGTGTGCGCGTGGTACTGCGTGCCGGGAACGAGGCGGCGGAAATCCAGACACTGGCCGCTCGCGTCGATGCGCAGCTCGTCGCAGTACCACCCCGCTTCGAGGATGCTTTCATAGACCTACTCGGCGGCGGCCCAGGAGGTAAATCGGCGCTGGCCGAACGCCTGCCCCCGGTGAAACTGGATTCTGAAATCGCCGTTTCCTGTCGCAACCTGACCAAGCGCTTCGGCAATTTCACCGCCACCGACAAGGTCAGCTTCGAGGTGCGCAAAGGGGAAATTTTCGGCCTGCTCGGCCCCAACGGGGCCGGCAAGTCAACCACCTTCAAGATGTTGTGCGGCCTGCTCAAACCCTCTCACGGTGAAGCGGAGGTGGCAGGACTGGACTTGCGTCGGGCCACCGGCGCTGCGAAAGGCCAACTCGGCTACATGGCACAGAAATTTTCTCTCTACAGCTTGCTCTCGGTGCGACAGAACCTGGAGTTCTCTGCGGGTGTTTACGGACTGGCAGGTGCCACGCGGCGCACGCGAATCGAGGCGATGATCGACACCTTTGGCCTGGAACCCTGGCTGTCGTCGGCGCCGGACTCGCTGCCGCTGGGCTTCAGGCAGCGCCTCGCACTCGCCTGCGCGCTGATGCATCACCCACCCGTGCTGTTTCTGGATGAGCCGACATCGGGGGTTGATCCAATCACGCGGCGAGAGTTCTGGACCCATATCAATGGCCTTGCCCGCAAGGGGGTGACGGTGATGGTCACCACCCATTTCATGGATGAGGCCGAGTACTGTGACCGTGTGGCGATGTTATACCGCGCCCGACTTATTGCCCTGGAAACACCGGACGTGCTCAAACGCAATGCGGGCAACGCCCAGCGGCCTGACCCGACCATGGAAGACGCGTTCATCCACCTGGTCGAGTCCGCCGACCTGGCCGACGACGCGCGCGGCGAGGCGGCGACATGAAGGGTGCAACCAGTCCACGCTCTGTTGAACACTTACCCCCTGACGCCACGCGACGCTTCGATGCTGGGCGCCTGCGGGCGCTGGTGCTCAAAGAGAGCCTGCAGGCTATGCGCGATCCGTCGACGCTGCTGATCGCCTTTGTCCTGCCGGTTGTGCTGTTGTTCCTGTTCGCTTACGCAGTGTCGTTGGATGTAAGCGATGTACGTATCGGCGTGGTGCAGGAGTCGCCATCCGCTTCCGCTCAGGCGCTCGCCGCGGCATTTGCCGGTACACGCTATCTGGATGTGACATTTGTGCACGATCGGCGCGAGGTGGCGAAACACGTCGTATCCGGCAAGCTGCGGGGTTTCGTGGTGATTCCGCAGGATTTCGATCGTCGACTGGCCGCCAGCGACGGCCAGCCGTTGGTGCAGGTCATCGCCGATGGCTCGCAGCCCAACACCGCCAACTATGTCGCCAACTACACGCGCGGCGTGATGCAGACCTGGCAGGGCGGACTCGGTGCCAACACGCCATCCGGTGCTGTAATACTTGAGCCGCGATACTGGTTCAATGCCGAGCTCGAAAGCCGTCGCTCGCTGGTACCAGGCGCGATCGCAATCGTCATGACCATCATCGGAACCATGCTCACCGCGCTGGTGGTGGCGCGAGAGTGGGAACGCGGCACCATGGAGGCGGTGTTGTCCACGCCCGCCTCGGTCGCGGAAATTCTGATCGGCAAGCTGCTGCCCTATTTCGCGCTCGGCATGCTGTCTACCCTGTCAGCGACGGCGCTGGCCGTGTTCGTTCTCGGCGTCCCGATGCGCGGATCGCTGGGCGCGCTCCTTCTGCTCTCGGCCGTGTTCATGGTGCCCGCGCTGGGACAGGGATTGCTGATCTCCTCCATCACTCGCAACCAGTTCCTGGCTGCGCAGATCGCGCTGTTCTCGGGCTTCCTGCCCGCCTTCATGTTGTCGGGGTTCCTGTACGAGATAGACGCCATGCCGGCGCCCATTCGCGCCATTACCTGGTTGATCCCGGCACGCTATTTCGTCTCGTCGCTGAAGACCGTGTTTCTGGTCGGTGACATATGGGCAGTGTTCGTGCCGAACCTGCTGGCAATGGCGGCGATCGGCACGCTGTTTTTCGTCGTGGCCAAGCGTGCCACCCGCAAGAATCTGGAGTGAGCGGCGTGTCGCAAAGACCCCGTACTTATGCCTCCACTCGATTGCGCGCCCAGTTCATCAAGGAAGTACTGAGCATCCTGCGCGATCCGCGCAGCCGGATGGTGGTTTTCGTCCCCCCCATGCTGCAGCTTCTGGTGTTTGCCTTTGCGGCTACCCTGGAAGTGCGCAATGCTGATATCGCCATACACAACCAGGATGCAGGCCGTTGGTCTCAGGAACTGATCGGACGTATGGAGAGCGCCGACTTTATCCAGCAACTGCACCATGTGGCCAACCGCGGTGAGCTGGGTAGCCTGATTGACAAGGGCGAAGTGATCGCCGCCCTCGATATCCCTGCGGATTTCTCACGCGCCATCGGAGCTGGCGACGGTGGTTACGTCCAGGTACTGGTCGATGGTCGACGCAGTAACTCAGGCCAGATCACGGTGGGGTATCTATCCAACATTGCCGCTGACGTCGGCGCCCAGGTGAACACGGATGTCGCAGCCTCAACCGCGGTCGTGGTGCGCAACTGGTTCAACCCCAACCTCATTTACCGCTGGTTCATCGTGCCCGGCCTGAGCGGCATCCTGGCACTGTTCAGCGCCCTGCTGATCACCTCGCTGTCGATTGCCCGTGAACGCGAGCTCGGCACTTTCGACCAGTTGCTGGTTTCTCCGACTTCGACACCGGAAATTATCATTTCAAAGTCGCTGCCGGCGCTGGCTGTCGGTACGGGGCTCGGACTCTTGATGATGGCCGCCGCCGTCGGGCTTTTTCAGATTCCCTTTGGCGGCTCGTTCTGGCTGCTTCTGCTCAGCCTGGTGCTGTTTATTCTATCGGTGGTAGGCATCGGCCTGGTGATTTCGGCAGTCAGCGCCACCCAGCAGCAAGCCATTCTCGGCGCGTTCGCCGTCGGCGTTCCGTCTGTTCTTATATCGGGCTTCGCCACGCCAGTGGAGAACATGCCCACGCTGCTGCAATGGCTGGCTCAGGCAGTCCCTCTCACGCATTTCTTGATCATTGTGGAGGGCAGCTTTCTCAAGGCAATGCCGGCCCGCGATATCCTTGCCAGTCTCTGGCCATTGGCAATCATTGCCCTGGTGTCGCTAACAATGGCCACTGTCTTTGTTCGAGGACGTCTGCAATGACACCCGCACAACCCCTGGAAAATTCTTGACGGATACGCACCAACATCAGGTCGAACGAATTGCATTCCGTGGTGCTGGCCTTGTGGATCGCCTGGTTTACGGCCTGCGCGAAAGGTGGTGAGAAAATCCGTTCGGATCATCTCTGAAACCGTCTGGGGGCATCGCCTGCCTGCTCAATGCCCAAGCGAAACGCGAACCCCGGCATTGGCAATAAACCCCTCAAGCGGCGACCAGGCGTCCACAGTCCAGCCACCGTTCGGGGCCTGGTCGGGCAGAACCAGCGGATCCTCCCGAGTCTGGCGAACATCCAGTAGATTCTCGAGGTTGAGAAACAGCCTAACACGGCCCAGCACAATTTCGCCGAGCAGGCCGATGTGAAGATAGGGCTCGCTGGTGTTCCGGTACGGGTTATTCTCCAACGCCTGCTCACCCGTGTAATACAACTCGAGGCCGATGCGGCCACGGTCGTGGTCCTCCCACATCGCCACCAGGCCTGCCGAATGGCGGGGGGTCAGTGGCACACTCCGGCGACCGGGTGCATCGTCAGCCGGTTCGCTGGTATCGAGGTACAGATAGCTGGCGGTTACGACAAACGGTGCCTGGCGCCAGCGCAGCAGCGCTTCGACACCACGCGTGCGGGCGACACCCTCCTGGTTGATCAGTTTTACGCGGTCCGGCGCCACCGTCTGCAGCCGCACCGCATCGTCGATGTCCGAGGCAAAGAACGTCAACCCGCTCTCCAGTGCTCCCACTGTGTGGCCAACGTCGAGGGAGACGGTCTGCGCGCGCTCGACCTCCAGGCCAGAGAGCGGCTCAAGGCGTGACAGTCCGGCTGCCTCAGTCTCCTCGACAAAGGGCGTCGGCGCATAGAAGCCGCGGCCCCAGGATGCGCGGACTGTCCAGGGTCCGGGCCTGTACAGCACTGAAAGCCGCGGGCTGAACTGGCCTCCGTACTCATTGTGCTCATCCCAGCGTGCGCTCGCGGCAACGCTGATAGCATCCGCCAGGTCGTGGTCTAGCTGCACAAACAGCGCCGGCACATCATAGCGATAATCGAACACCGGGAATGTTTCGGACTCGTAATCGTCTGCCTGATAGGCGATGCCACCGACCCAGGATGTGGTCGCCGCATCTCCGGAGATAGAGGCCTCGATCAACATCGTTTCGTGCTGGTCTTCCTCGAGCAGATCACCGAAGCGGTGGTCGTGGGACTGGCGCGTCGCAGAGGAGCGCAGCTGGGCCACCCCCCAACTCGAAACGGGACGCTCGAGCACAATGCCCGCGTCAAAGCGCCGTGTGTCCTGGTTCTGCGGGAAGAGTTGCCCATCGGGCACCACCCCTCCGCCTTCCGTACCGCCCCGCCGATCCTCTGCCATGACGCCGATGGTCAGATAGGCGCTCGAACCATCCGGCGCGTCGTAGAAGAGTCGGGGACGCATCGCTACACGTTCGTAGCCCGGCATATCGATCCAGTCGTCGTTATCCAGATCCTGTGTCGATTGACGGTTATAGTTAGACAGCAGCGACGCGCTCCAGTTGGGTGAGAGCGGCGTGGCCCCATAGGCAGAAAGGTCCTGCGCATCACGTGTCGTAGCGTTCATGATGACCTCAACCTCTGCTTCCGGTCCCGGTCGCTTCGACACCAGGTTGATCACGCCGCCCAACGCCTGGCCGCCATACAAGGCCGACGAAGCCCCCTTGATGATCTCGACCTGACCGAGGTCGCTGGGCGGCACCTGGAGCAAACCCAGCGAAGACGCCTGGCCGCCATAGAGCGGCAGGCCGTCGGCCAGCAACTGGGTGTAACGTCCGCGCATGCCATGGATCCGGACGTTGGCAGACCCCAAGGCTGGCGAGGTCACCTGTACGCGCAGGCCTCCCGTTTCGTTCAGCATCATCGAGATATTGCCCGGTCGCATGAGCAGCTTTTCCTCGATTTCTTCCTGCGAAAGCACATCGACGCGGATCGCTTCGTCCTGCACCCGGCGCCTCGAACGCGTCGCCTGAACGATGACCTCCTCCAACTCTCCGGCGTGGTGCTCATGCGCATGTTCGTTCGCCTGGCCGCGAACTGCAGTAGATAGCGCCATCATGCCAAGCAGGAGCAGTGCAAGATTCCGTGTTTGGCCTTGCCCGGCTCGCGAGGACGGCGAATCGAAGACTTCATGGTTGCGGTATTGATTCATAGCTCAGTACCCTACACCTTATACTGACTATAAGGTCAAGGCTGTACAGGAGGATAAACGCCGTTGTGAGTAGCGTGGCATATACCGTTGGGAAATTGGCTCAGGCATCGGACACCAAGGCGGTGACAATCCGCTACTACGAGCGCGAAGGTCTAATGCCCAGTCCGCCTCGCACACGCGGCGGATACCGGCTCTACAGCGACGTCCACCTGGAGCGCCTGCTGTTTATACGTCGTAGCAGACGTCTGGGCTTTAGCCTGGGCAGCGTGAAAAAGTTGCTCGAAATAGCGGATCGTAAAGATGCGCCGTGCGTCAATGTGGATATGCAGGTCTCGCAACACCTCAGCGAGGTGCGAGAGCGACTGGCGCAGTTGAGCGCACTGGAAGCGGAACTACAGCGCCTGAGCGCCTGCTGCGAAGGTGAAGGCGTCATCAGCAATTGTCGTATTATCGAGGCGCTATCAGGAGATGACGGTACGTCGGACACCCCCTATTAGATCCAGCACTCCGATCGCCTGGTGATACTCATACCTTCTCCCAAACAGGTACGTTACCAATCTTACTCATCCCCATTCTAACGGTTGCGGTCTTTATCTTGATATACCGTCTGGGCTTTCAATATCTAGGTTTTCAACGTCAGAGTTTCAAGACCTGAATCGAGGGCTTTGCAAGGAGATCATCTACTCAGTCGGCCCATGATCTTGGGCCGTCTGGCGAACAGAAAGCGCAAAGAAAATGGGAAGCTCAAAACCCATTGGCGTATAGGCTGTTCGGGCAGAACTTCATTGACCAGCAGCGCTGCACTCTCGGCCATGCGTCGCGCGCCCAAACAGCGGCAGAAGCCACGGCGTTGCAGCTGAAGGCGACCAGATGCTCCGCGTGGCAGGACTCGCAGCGTACCCACGGAAAGTCGTGTTCCAACCGGCCACATCTCCGCATTCCCGTTGTAGATAACCCGGCAACATCCTGCCCTGGACCGAGACGCTCGGGGTTCAGGGTCAACAGGATGCCATCGCCTGGAATGACGCGGATGAATTCGCTCAAGTGCTTGATACGCCGAAGCATGTACCACCCTTGCGCCAGTTACTAATGAATACAGAGTGCCAAGTAAATGACGGTCAGGCCATCACGCTGCCAGAGAGAGCGCCAGACCCATATCGAGGGGCAGGGCGCTAGTGCGCCTTGCCCAGCCATGCCGTCAGCTGGTCCGTGACCCGTGGATCGCGCAGCATTGCCAGGTGACTGAGGTCATACAGAATCCGCGTGTGGTCGGGTTGCAGGGCAAGATCGTACTGAGGGTTGCCGTGCCTTCCCGTTGCGCTCGAGGGATGCACGAGGCCGTCGCCCAGCAATCGGCCAGCCCGCTCCCCGGATTTTTTTGACAGGGTTGCGGCGATGGCAAAGTGCTCGATGTTCCGTGGCAGCGGCGTGGGGACCCGGTAGTCGGCGTTGTCGCTGTGTGCGTCGTGATGTTGCCAGTCGTCGTCGCGCAGGTTGCCGTGACGCAGATCGGTGATGCCGTCGCTGCGAATTCTGCCAAGTACCGCAAATGGTGCGGTATAGGGGCTGTAGGTGAGCAGTTTCTGCAGCCAGAAACCACCCCGTTCCATCACCGCGCCATGGTGCGGTGTGCCGATGTACGCGGCCTTGTCGACCCGTTCCAGCCAGCCCTGCGCTTCCTCTTGCGCAACGTGCATGGCACTGCGCGCCACCAGCCCGCCCATGCTGAAACCCACGAAGGTAATGGACTGCACCGGTACAGGCCAGCTGGCCACCAATGCGGCGAGCGCCGCGGACAGCTCCCGCCCGTTCCAGGAAATATGTTTCCCCGAGTTGTAGGTGACGTAGACCGGGGTGAAGCCCTGCTGGTTGGACAGGGCCTCAATGTGGTTGTGATCCTGCCAGGTCCACTCCCGGTCGTTAATGCTCAGGCCGTGGACGGTAATCAGCAGCCTACGGCCCGGTTTACCGCTGCAGTAGCCCTGCCCGGGCAGGCCGACCCGCAACCGCATTGGAATGGCCAGCGGATTGCCGGTTCGCGCCAGGTGATCGCCGCAGACACCATTCAGCGCGGCGATGATCGCCTCGCGGTTGGGGCCCGGCGGTGCCATGCTGTCCAGCTGCGACGAAAACCGTCGCAAGGCGATATCGAGGCCGCTGCGGGAGACGCCGTTGACCTTGCGTATGGCGGCATGCACGAAACCGGCAATTCCCGGCGCGGAGCCCTCCGGGGCCGTGCCCAGGGGCCACGCCCCGGCGGCGATGTTGCGGTACATGCCCTCGACGATATGGGTAACACCGTCGACTGCATCAAATACCAGATGGGCGCCGCCGCGCAGGGTCTTGCCTGTTTCCATGACTGCTCCTCCCGGGGTGCCATTCTTCAGCATAGCGTATTTCCCGGGGGGGTGTTGGCGAGCAAACTCTCGGCTCGCAAGTCACTCAATAACCGAATTGAAGGCGAGCTGACCTGGCAAGCAGGTGAACTATCTAGCCGCAGATGCCAGCCAAAGACAGTCTTTGCCAGCCAATTGCCGTCATTCCCACTCGATTGTAAATAAGCCTTTTTATCCTTTATTTTCAAAAGCTTATTTTGACTCTAATTAGTAACACCATGGAAACTCCTTCAAAATACTCGAAAAATTGCCTATTAATGTCGCCATACAGCGCCCTATCATTTTAGCTTCCGGCAAAATCACAAGGTTTGACAATCTTTGTACTTCAGCCTAGCATCCTTTATTGAAGCGTCTACCCACGGAGGCTAATATGCACATTTCACTAACTCCTGAACTGGAATCTCGCGTTAAAGCCAAAGTGGCATCCGGCTTTTACAACAATGCGAGCGAAGTCATTCGAGAGGCACTCCGTTTTATGGAGACCCATGAAGACTGGGTTCATGAGATCAAAATAACTCAACTGCGTGAGCAACTGAAAGCCGGAGTGGACCAATTAGACCGCGGGGAAGGTATCGCAGTCGAATCAAGATCAGCTCTCGACACCTTGTTTGACGATATCAAGAGCTGACCTTCATGGCGCCCCATCAGCTCGTCATTGCGCCTGCCGCCAAAAATGACCTCAAAGAAATTTACCAGTACGGCCTGCGACAGTGGGGACAAGCACAATCTGAAAACTACCTTTCCACTATAAAGAATCAATTCTGGTTACTGACTGAACAACCACTGATGGGACCCGAGCGTCTCGAACTCCTGCCCGATGTCAGAAGCCTCCCGATAGAAAGTCATACCCTTTTTTACCGTGTGACCGCCAACAGAATTGAAATCATTTGTGTACTACATGGCCGTCAGGATCCAAAACGCCATCTAAAATAAACAGACACCTTCGTCATTGATGAGGTGTTCGCAAAAACTGGTGGAACCGTTTTTAACGGTGCCGCACCAACGGGTTTTGAGAACGGCGTTTGTGGGGTCGATGCCGATTTATCGACCAAAACCCGTCGATTCCGGTCACTCCCACTCGATTATAAATAAGCATTTTTTGCCTTTTATATTCAATGGCTTGTTTTCGCGCTAAGTGGTAATACCATTAAAAATACCATACTCAGAAACTTTTTGATTGCGAAATTTTGACATCTTCAGCGGGCCGGAAAAACTGTTCTTTGTACTACGTTCCAAGCGACTTCCCAAGCGATCCGTTCCTGCTCTAGACGGACATTCTGCCCCCAGGCATTGCGTTTGATGGCCTGATACACCACCTGCTCGGGATCCGTCAGCAAGGGCAATATTTCCGCAGCATGCTGATCCTTCTCTTCAACCCATAAATCCTGATGGCTTCGGAGGGTCGCTTCGTCCATCAATATAGATTTCAGCTCAGGGAGATAGCTTCTGGCACGATTGAGAATCGCAAAACCATGCGTGTCCAAATCCCCCCAGTAGACGCAGTGGGTCTTGGCGACCCAGGGTAGACGACCCAGCACGTCGACCCCATAACCCAGCTGCATAATGACAATCGAACCCGGCAGATCATCAAAGGCGAGACCAGTCTGCAGGTTCTCGACAATGAAAACGTTGCTGACAGGGAGATCGAGTTCAGCCAACTGTTCCCAGGGTGCAGAGATATCATTCAGACCGCCAACCCGTTGCCTCAGGCTCTCGTCCAGAATGCGCAGACGGATGAGTTGTGGTGGTGCCTTGAGTCCGCAGCGCCCGTAAAAATCACCCTCGCTTGACGATTTACCTCGCACGTTATCGACGAGATCTGCCAGAAGCCCTTTACGTTTTTCAAGCCACTTGCTGTCCAGGCCACTGACGGGCAGCTGTCTTGGATAAAGGTTGGAAGCAGGATTCTTCTCGATCCAGGCGACCATATCGATAAGGCGTCGATAATCCGCCTCGCTGTAATCAGCAAGAATGGCAAAGTAACGAGGCAGCCTGTCGGAAAGCTGAGGCCAACGCCCGATAAGATCTCGATATCGCTGTTGGGCGCGATCCCATCGATCTGCCTCTCCAACCCATTGTGCAACTTCGCCGGGGCCAGACAGCAGCAGTTTCTCGGGAACAGGCTGTGTTCCCAGCTTGCGCCAACGCCGTTCACTCCAGGAAAGTGATCCCACACCATTCCAGGATTGCCAGGCTGCTACCCAGGCACGGACGTCTTCAACCTGCTTCAGCGCCTGGTTCTCGGTGGGGATGACCAGATTGACCTCCAGTGGCCAGGCACTGTCTTCCAACTGCGCTGGTTCGCGACTTGCCTCAAGCCACTCACGATGCCTGTTCTTGAAGCGGCGCTTCAACTCCTTTTGAACATCATCAGGAAACTTCAGGACTCGCCTCCTGATGTGCATGAGCAGGCAGTTTCAGGCGCTGCTGCTCCGAATCATATTCGATCATCAAAACACCGGAGACACGCCGGTCGCTAATATCGATGAAGCAGGCACCACCAATAAACGGTTCCAGGGTCATGACCGACTTCAGCGGTGTGGCGACAATCATCTGAAAACCGAAGTTCTTGAAGATATTCATCGCCAACGCGGTGAACTCATTGTCGGCCTTGTCGAAGGCCTCATCGAGTACCACAGGCGCATACATGGGAACACCATGTTCATTGCCGCCCAACTGGTAGCGTAGTGCGGCGGCCAGGCAGGTCGTGGCCAGCTTCTGTCGTTGGCCACCCGACTTACCCGAACCACTGCGATAGACCTCCACCTCGACACCGCTCTCATCGGTCTCCCTACCGATAAATTCCATGTGCTGCCGCACATCCAACACCGCCTGTCGCCATCGTTTGTTCTCCGTCTCCTGGCTGGAAAGGCGTTCCACCAGGCGACGCAACGCCAGGAAACGCGACTCGGCCAACTCCCGGTCCTCGCTCCAGGCATGGCTCAACGCCTGCTGGATCTCCTGCTTGAACTCGCGCACATCCGGTAACTGGCGGTCGCTGGGGTCGATTTGTAGATAGGTGGTTTGGTTGGTGCTCTGGTTGAAGGGCACCTGAGCGAGGCTGTCGTTGACGAGATCCATTCGCTCCAGGATCTCCTTGCGCGCATCGCTCAGATAAGTCGAAAGCGCCGCCAGGTTCTGATGGCTCTGACTCTCCAGCAACTCAAAAAAGCGCTGTTCATGGGCCGGAAGACCATCGGTCTCCAATCGGGTCAACTTGGCAAAAAAATCTGACGCAGCAGCCAGTGTCGCATCAAGGCCTTCCGCTTCTGCAGCCCATTCAAAAATGAATTCGTCGAACTGCTTTTCGATGAACCGGTCGCACTTGCCCACCTCCTTGGTCAGGGCTTCCATCTCGTCGCGTATCGCTCTCTCCACAGAACGGATGAGCTTATCCAGATTTTCCAACCGCACAGGCTCCACGAGCGTATCAAATCGCTCGTCCAACCCCTGCTGTTGACGAGGTGTCAACCGAACAATGGTTGGATCATCCTGAAGGTTCTTTAAGGTCTCCTCGTGTTCATCGACTTTACCGACAACTTTCTCATAGTCGATGGTTGTCTTGCGCAGTGCTTCATCGGCATCCTTGACGACCTTCTTCTGCCGCTCGATCTGATCAGCTACATTCTTCAGTTCAATGTTGCCTTCCAGGGTATCACGAATCCGGCGGTCCAGCTTGTCGATGCCCGTTAGAAGCGGAGCAACATCCACCTCCTGCCACTGCAGATTGACCAGCGTCTGACAGTGGATTGCACGCTTGGCCCGGGCACCCTCCTGGCCAGTGAGCACATTGATTCGTTCAACCAGATCAGAGATTTTCCCCGCAAGCTCCTGGGCCTCTTTGCGGTAGAGTGCCAGTTTCTCACGGTTATCAAATCCCAGCACCCAGTTGCGGCGATCATCAATGCTCCGCCGATCATCTTTCTCGTGACGAGTCTTGCTGTGTTTGATCTGTCCCTCGCGGGTCAAAGCCCGATCTGCACGTCGGAAGGATTGAATGGAGTCGACGCAGGCGTAGTCAAACCGGCGGCGCAGCTCCGTACTCAGCCATTCAGACTGATTACACTCTTTGATATTGAGCTTGAGCACCATTGAATCGGTGCCAACCGGTCGGGCTTGCTGGCGATCTACCTGTCCCGTCCGGTAATAGACCAGTCTCTGCCCTAAATGGCGACTGTTAATGTGATTGGAAAGCGCGGAGTAGTGACGCTCATCGACCAGCAGAGAGAGCGCAAAGCCATGCAGCACCCGTTCGATGGCACCTTGCCAATCCACCTCATCCGGTTTCACCTCGATCAGCTCACCGATAAAGGGCAGCGCATTCTCCGATACACCAATGGCAGCGGCTATCTCCTGACGCAGAACCAACATGTGCGCAGGGATATTGGAGGGCTGCCGTTCCAGCGCCTTCACCTCGCCGGCAGTTTGCGTAAATGCTGTCTCGGTATCCTTTTTCTGGATCACCAGCAGATCCCGCTTTTCGCGGATTTCGCTACTGCCACTCTCCCAGCGTTCAAGCTCCTGACGTGCATCACCGACCAGCTCAGCAAACCGGTGGGGGGAATCCGGAAAAACCCAGTCGAGTTGACGGCAGGCTTCTTTGGCTTGTCCCTGTTTCCTCAGACACTGCTCTCGTTGCTGCTCCAGTGCAGACTTCTCCGCTTGCCAGGCTTCCACCTGATCTCCGCCAACCTCCCTGTGCCGACGTTCTAACTCGCGCAAGGAATCATTATGCTGGCTGAGCGCGGCCTGTTTCCTGCTGATCTCACCTTGCAAACCGTCAGCCTGAATATTCAAGCGTTCGATCTGCTCTTTCAGTAGATCGATACGACGACGCCCACCGTAACTATCAATTCCAGCCAGTAGTTCGTTCAGGCTACTGTGTTCATTCAGAAGCGACTCTCGCTCCTGATGCTTCTCTCGCGCCGGAACCAGGGTCTCCACTTGCCGGCGTGCGGTTACCACCGCCTGGTGCGCCGCATTGAGTTCATCGAACTCACTGACCAGTCGATCCGCCACCTCGAAGGTCGCTGGTTTGTCCAGCATGAAGTCCCGCAGGAAGGTGTTGAGGTCACCGAGGTTCTTGGCCGACTGGGTCTTGTGCAACAGGCGTAACGCCATCTCGCTCTCGATGCCGAGCAAGCGACGAAACCGCTCGGCGTAGGCGCTGAACTCACTGCGATGAAAGGCATCATCAAGTGTCTGTTTGAGCTTGCGCACATCCAGATTGGACTGCCCGAACACCTCCAACTCATTTAGTTCAAAAGGTCGGTCGAAGATCATGAAATGACGCTTCACATCACCTGCGCCGTTGGCACTCCCACGCAGCCACAAGAGCTGCACCAGCACCACATTCTGATTCAAGGCATTCCGGTAGGTGAGCGCCAGAGCTGACCAGGTCGTCCCGGGGCGCAGGTAGCGCGTGGCAATCTCGCCCGAGGCATCATCCTTTTGCTCTGCCCAGGCGCCACGGATATAGCTCACCAGGTTACGATCACGCCCTGTCTTTTCCGCCTCCCGCGCCGCTGCGTTGAAATCGACCCACCGTGGCGGCACCAGCAATGCGGAAAAGGCGTCGAGCAGTGTCGATTTCCCTGCGCCAGAGCGGCCTACAAACAGAAAGCCCTGCTCTGTGATCGGGATGTCGTGAACATCAGAGAAAGTGCCCCAGTTAAAGACCTGAAGCCGGGACATGCGGAATTGTTCCGGGGCGAAGAGGTTTTGCGTCCCTGCAACAGCACTCATTCGTGCTCCTCCCCTGATTGCATCTCTTCATCTTGTTCAGACGACGCTTCTGCTGCTTGCATGTCGTGGTAAATTCGGGTCAGCGCCTGAATCTCTTCGGCCGAAAACAGCAGCTTCAGCGTAGGTGAGATCTCGAAGCGATCCTCGCTTGCGCGAATCTTGCGCAAGATGCTGTGTTTCTTGATCTTCTCGATCGACGCATGGATGCGCTTTTCGAACAGCGCCCGATCGGTATTGCCGGCCTGTTCGTAAACCCCGAGAAACTCGACGATCTCGTCGGCCGATACCACAGCACGGTCGCCATGGGCCTCGGCCTGGGTGAGTCGCTGGCGCAGGTGGAGCAGCAGAATGGAATCCAGAAAGGTCAGATTTGCGCGTCGCAGAAGTCGGGGCACTTCCAGGTCGCCCGTTTCGGCCTGTCGGGTAAAGGCCACTTGCAAATCACGGTCGATCACCAGCTGCAGAAACAACTCCGACAAACGGCTACGGATGGCAATTTCATCACGAATCAGAATTGGCCAGAGCTTGGAGTGGCGCTGACCATCCAGGGACGGGCCGGCGAGGAGCTGTACCAGCACACGACGGGCATCCAGCGACAACTCACCGCTATCGCCCTGATACAGCGCCTGGTCTGACTCCTGTTCGCTGACTTCTGTCTCCAGCATCTCTTCTTCTGGCGAATTATCAGACCAGTTCATCTAAGCGATCCCTCAAGAAATAGATTTTTGGAATACGGGCGCGACGTCCTTGATCATCTTCACCCACCCAGGCCACCGTCTCGACGCCATCTCCACCTGATTCGGCGCCCCTGATCCCATGACGACTGCCGAGGGCCAGCAGACCAACGACACTCCCCAGACCCTGCTCGGCTGGGAAGTGTTCCAGTACATCGCCGATTGAGGCCTGGTCTCGTTTTTCCAGCAAAGAGCAGACATGCTCTTTCAAAGTGCGAAAATCGATTTCCGACTGCGCCACCAACTCACTGACTGATTCCAGATCGATGGGTGGTGGTTCGCCCTCACGCATCGCTTCTGGCTCAGCCTGCAACGATGGGTCGTAGAGCACCCATTGGGATAGGGAACGCAAGCGACTACTGGTCAGCTCCAGGGAATACTCCAGCGACTCAGTTGCCTTAACCTGATCCTTGATCGACAACGCGCTGCGTTGCGCCGCCTTCAGTAGCTGGTTCACGCGACGCTGCTCGAGGTACTCACGGCTTTGCACGAAGTGCTTGAGGCTGCGGGCAAAGGTCTGCAACACCTCGTGGACGGTGCCGCCCTGCTCCAGAAGGATCCTGGTCAGACGCAGGAGGAAACGACGCTCACGCATGTCCAGTTCGCCAACAAACTCGCGGGACATCACACTGTCGAGAGACTCTTCCAACATTGCTGCCTGCTCGGGATCGGTGAGCAGTCGCCAGAAGGCGGAAAAGGTCCTGCCCGCCTCGCTCTCAGCAATCAGATCGATACCGGCAAACAACGAGTCGAGGACCTCGCCGCGATTGCCATCGCTATCCATGATGCGCTCTCGCAGGTCCCGATTGAGTTGCTCGAACTGATCGCGCACCCGGCGGAAATCACCCGTCAGATCGTCGGCCAAGGAAATGATCTCGCGGGTCCGCTCTAGGGCAGTATCACGTGGCAGGACGCGCATCTGGCCCTTTTGAATGGCGTCGATCTCCTTGTCGATGCGGGCCTGTTCAGCCATCAGGCGGTCGATCCGGCGATACTTATCAGTATCGGTATCCTCGGCCAGCCCCACCAGCGCCTGGATCACCAGCGACAGGCGGCTCTCGGTAGCCGCGGAATGAGGTTCAGCGATGGCGGATAGAAAACGAATCGCCTCAACCGTGGCGGTAGAGAGCTCGTATTCCTCTTCGATGGCACCTGGCGGGAATCGCCGTTCGAGGTAGCCGTCACTCAGCCAGTTGGACACATAGGCCTGCGCCGTTCGAGGGAAATCGTCACCCTGGGCTCGCAGTTCCTCCAGATCTCGCGTCAGCCGTTCAAACAAAATTGAGGCCGGCAGGCTGCGTTCCTTTTCGTATAGGTGTGACTGCAGCAGACCAATCACCGTTGGCCCATTGCCAGAAGCGAGCAACCGCCACAGCGGCTGATTGCGCATGCGGCGATAGGCAGTGATGTTTTTATCCGCTTTCATCACCCTACCCTGAAGCGCCACCCCTTGGTTCCTTGGGGCTCGTACCGATTTCTCTCATAACGCCTCGCTTAGGCAGCAATCGGCTTAGCCTTCTCGATGCGAGCCCGTCGTTTTGGCGTGTTGAGCGCTTTCCACAGCTCGTTGCGCTGCTGCAGATTCAACCAGAAATCAGCGGTATTCCCGAATACGGTCGCCAGCATCAGTGCCGAATCAGCCGTGATGGCACGGCGATTGGTACACAACTCATTCACGGTTTTTCGGCTGACTCCCATCGCTTCAGCCAATTGTCCCTGAGTCAGCGCCATGGGCACGAGGAATTCCTCAGTAATCATTTCACCGACACTGACGGGTTGCCGCTTTGTGATATTCATAGCTTGCCTCACCGATAATCGTGGTTATCCAGATAGATGTCCTGGGCCTCGCCACGTTCACCTGACCAGGTAAACACCAATCGCCATTGCTTGTTAACGCGAATCGAATGCTTCCCGGCCAAGTTCCCTCTCAACTTTTCAAAATGATTGCTCGGAGGCGACCGTAGGTCGAGATCACAGGTCGCGTCATCGATTAATTGCAGCTTTCGGAACAGTCGGTCTTCGACCTCAGCGGGTATCTTCTTGCTGGTTTTATCTTCCAGATAAAAATCCCTTAGCCAGCGGTCCCGAAAACTTTGAATCAATGGCAATCTCCTTCTTGATGGGAAACTGTAACGTACTTAGTTACTTTTTGCAAGCAACAGACGTGGAGAGTATAGACACAGGCATCGTGGGGAGGTCCAACCTTCACCACAAGGAGAACTACGAAAATAAGTGCTTTTTCAGTAAGTTATGCGGTCACTACCCTGTCAGTAGTTTCAGAAAAACAGTAGTGTTTTTCTGAAACACTGTGCTGGAATTGCCGGTATCGGATTGCTGTAAATCGCCTATAAATCAAGCTCCCCCGATACCATGCCCAGCTCAATTTTCATCTCATGGTATCGATGTCTGTTGCCTTGCTACACGCAACAAATACCATGAAAAATACCATTGATGATGCAGATTATATTATCAACAAGATTTTTTTATTATTATAATTCAATATCTTACAAATTCAGGTCATTCCCACTCAATCGTCGCCGGCGGCTTGCTGCTCACATCATACGTCACCCGGGAAACACCCGATATCTCATTGATAATCCGGTTCGACACCGTCTCCAGCAACTCGTAGGGCAAATGCGCCCAACGTGCGGTCATGAAATCCACGGTTTCCACTGCACGCAGCGCAATCACCCACTCATAGCGGCGACCGTCACCCACCACGCCCACGGATTTCACCGGCAGGAACACGGCAAAGGCCTGGCTGGTTTTGTGATACCAGTCCGCCCGATGGAGCTCTTCAATGAAAATGGCGTCGGCGCGACGCAGCAGCTCGGCGTATTCCTTTTTAACTTCACCGAGAATCCGCACCCCCAGGCCAGGGCCCGGGAACGGATGGCGGTACACCATGTCGTAGGGCAAGCCCAGCTCCAGACCGATGCGCCGCACCTCATCCTTGAACAGCTCGCGCAGGGGCTCGACCAGCTCCATCGCCATGTCATCCGGCAGGCCACCCACGTTGTGGTGAGACTTGATCACATGTGCCTTGCCGGTTTTGGCGCCGGCAGATTCGATCACGTCCGGGTAGATCGTACCCTGCGCCAGCCAGTTCACATCCTTCAGCGTGGTGGCTTCTTCGTCGAATACTTCAATGAAGGTGTTACCGATAATCTTGCGCTTGGCCTCCGGGTCTGCCTCGCCGGCGAGCTTGCCGAGGAACAGGTCTTCGGCATTCACACGAATGACCTTCACACCCATGTTGCGCGCAAACATCTCCATGACCTGGTCGCCTTCGTTCAGGCGCAACAGACCGTTGTCGACAAACACGCAGGTCAACTGGTCACCGATGGCGCGGTGCAACAGCGCCGCCACGACCGAGGAATCCACACCGCCCGACAGCCCGAGCAGCACCTTGCCACTGCCCACGGTATCCCGCACCCGCGCGATGGCGTCGTCGACGATATTAGCCGGCGTCCACAGTGCTTCGCAGCCACACAGTTCCAGCACGAAATGCTCGAAAATGCGCTTACCCTGCAGGGTATGGGTCACTTCGGGGTGGAACTGGATGCCGTAGAACGGCTTGCTGCGGTGTGCCATGCCGGCAATCGGGCAACTGTCGGTGGCCGCTATCAGCTCAAAGTCCGGTGGCAGCTCGATGACCTTGTCACCGTGGCTCATCCACACATCCAGCAGGCTGTTGCCGGCGCTGTCGAAGTGATCCCGAATGTCGTGGAACAGGCCTGCCTGGGTCACCAGGCGGATCTGTGCGTAGCCGAACTCACTGGTCGGCGAGGCGCTCACCTGCCCGCCAAACTGCTCGGCCATGGTCTGCATGCCGTAGCAAATGCCCAGCACCGGCACGCCTAGCTCGAACACGCAGGCGGGTGCCCGCGGTGAGCCGGGGGATGGCACAGATTCGGGGCCGCCGGAGAGGATGACACCGCTGGGCGCGAACTCGCGAATTTCGCCCTCGCTCATGTCGAAGGCGCGTATCTCGCTGTATACACCCACCTCCCGCACGCGACGCGCAATCAGCTGGGTGTACTGGGACCCGAAATCCAGTATGAGGATGCGGCTGGCGTGAATATCTGCTGTCATTGCGGTTGGGCCCTAGCGCACCGGGTAGTTCGGCGCTTCCTTGGTGATCGAGACGTCGTGCACGTGACTTTCAGACATGCCCGCGGCGGTGACCCGCACAAACTCGGGGCGGGTGCGCATGTCATCAATGGTGGGGCTGCCGGTGTAGCCCATGGCGGAACGTACACCGCCCATCAGCTGATGGATAATTGCGGACACCGGGCCCTTGTAGGGCACGCGGCCCTCGATACCTTCCGGCACGAGCTTCTCCGCACCCTTGCCGGCATCCTGGAAGTAGCGGTCGGAGGAGCCCTGGGTGCGCGACATGGCGCCCAGCGAGCCCATGCCGCGGTAGGCTTTGTAGGTACGCCCCTGGTAGAGCTCCACTTCGCCAGGCGCCTCTTCCGTGCCGGCGAACATGCTGCCCATCATCACCGCGTGAGCACCGGCCACCAGCGCCTTGGCGATGTCACCCGAGAAGCGGATGCCACCGTCGGCAATCACGGGCACATCGTGTTCTGCCAGCGCCGCGACCACGTTGGAAATAGCGCTGATCTGCGGCACCCCGGTGCCGGTCACAATACGCGTGGTGCAAATCGACCCCGGGCCGATACCGACTTTCACGCCGTCCGCACCGGCCTGCGCCAGCGCCAGCGCCGCAGCCGCGGTGGCGATATTGCCACCGATCACCTGAACCGACGGGAAGTCTGCCTTGATCTGCCGCACGCGGTCGATCACATTGCGGGAATGGCCGTGTGCCGTGTCGACCACCAGCACATCCACACCAGCACGCATCAGGGCCGCCACACGGTCGCCGGTGTCGGGGCTGGTGCCCACCGAAGCGCCCACCCGCAACTGGCCGTACGAGTCCTTGCAGGCCATGGGAAAGCTCTCGGCCTTGTCGAAATCCTTCACCGTAATCATGCCGCGCAGGTCGAAGTTCTCGTTGACCACAAGAATCTTCTCGATGCGGTGGTGATGCAACAGGCGCTGGACCTGCTCGGAACTGGCCCCTTCGCGGACCGTGACCAGTTTCTCCTTGGGCGTCATCAGCTCAGACACGGATTTGGTCGGGTCCGACTCGAAGCGGGTATCGCGGCGCGTCACAATGCCCACGAGGTCCTTGCCATCAAGCACCGGGACGCCGGAGAAGCCGTGGGCATTGGTCAGTTCCCGCAGCTCCGCCAGCGAAGCATTCTGCTGGATGGTGATGGGGTCTTTGACCACGCCACTCTCGAACTTCTTCACACGGCGCACCTGCTCGGCCTGCTCCGCGATGGTCATGCTCTTGTGGATAATGCCGATACCGCCTTCCTGCGCGAGGGCAATGGCCAGGCGCGCTTCGGTCACTGTGTCCATGGCCGCCGATATCAACGGTATATTCAGCTCGATGCCGCGGGTGAGCCGGGTACGCAGCGATACATCACTGGGGATGACATCGGAATACCCGGGCAGCAGCAATACGTCATCGAAAGTGAGGGCTTCCTGGGCGATACGCAACATGGGAGTCTCCGGCTGGCGGGTGGCAGCTAAACATGCAATTATAAATCTTCTGGCCACTACAGGTAAACCAAACTCCGTGCTGCAACACCCTACTTCCGGCAATCCGCCCACACTGACCGTTGGCCAACTGAATCGTGAAGCGCGGCGCCTGCTGGAAAGCCACTTCGACTATGTGTGGGTTGAGGGTGAAATCAGCAATTTCGCCGCCCCCTCCTCCGGCCACTGGTATTTCTCTCTCAAGGACAGCGGTGCCCAGGTGCGCTGTGCCATGTTCCGCAATCGCAACCAGCACATGCGCGTCAAACCCGCCAATGGCATGGCGATCAGGCTGCGCTGCCGGGTTTCTCTGTATGAGGGTCGCGGCGAATTCCAGCTGATTGTGGAGCACTTGGAGCACGCGGGAGCGGGCGCGCTGCAGGCGGCATTTGAGCGCCTGCGCGAAACGCTGAAGGCCGAAGGATTGTTTGCGACAGAACGCAAGCGCGCCCTGCCAGCGGAGGTGCGCACGCTGGGCGTGATTACCTCAGCCACCGGCGCCGCCATTCACGATGTGCTCACCGTGCTGCGACGGCGCTGCCCTGGCATGCGGGTTCTGCTGCTGCCGGTGGCGGTGCAGGGAGAGGCCGCCGCTGGCGAAATCGCCGCCGCCCTGGCCCGCGCGAATCGCTGGCAGGCGGCTGGGGAGGCGCACTTCGACGCCCTGCTGGTGACGCGCGGCGGCGGTTCGCTGGAAGACCTCTGGGCTTTCAATGAAGAAGTGGTTGCGCGGGCCATTGCGGCCAGCGCGCTGCCCGTGGTGAGTGCCGTGGGTCACGAAGTCGATATCAGCATCGCCGATATGGTGGCGGACCAGCGCGCGCCTACACCCTCTGCCGCGGCGGAGCTGTTGGGCCCCGACCAGCGCGAGCGCGCCGCCCTGCTGCACCGGCTTGAGCAGGCCCTGGCCGGGCGCCTGCGCCTGCGCCTGGAGCGTGCCGAGCGCGATCTGCATCACCTGCGGCAGCGCCTGCGCCACCCCGGCCAGCTGCTGCGTGAACAATCGCAAAGGCTGGACGAGCTGGAACAGCGCCTGCTGCGGGCCCAACGCGGGCATTTGCGTGAGCAACGCGGGCAGCTGGCCGTGCTGGAGCATCGCATCCGGGCGCGCTCACCCAAAGCACGCCTGCACACATTGAATAACCAGGTGTTGCAGCTGGAACGGCGGCTGCAGCGCGGCGTGCTCCAGCAGCTGCGCGGCGCGGCGTCACGCCTCGGCCACCTCTCCCAGTTGCTGGATTCAGTCAGCCCGCTGGCCACCCTGAGCCGTGGCTACAGTATTCTGCGTGACGAACAGGGCGCTGTTGTGCGTGATGCTGATAGCGTGCAGGAGGGCTCGCAGCTGGACGCCCGGCTGGCGCGGGGCGAGCTGCGACTGCAGGTGCTGGCGAAGCGGTAACGCCCCGCCGTTCAGTACTTGGCGGGAAGCCGGGTGTTGATGATGATATGGCGACCTTCGAAACGGATGTATTCGCCGATGGTGAGGTCCTTCAGAATGCGCGCCACCATCTCCCGTGAAGCCCCCACCCGATCCGCAATATCCTGCTGGGTGAGTTTTTCCGGAATGAACAGGGTGCCATCGCCGCGCTCTTCGGACAGATCCATCAGCACATTGGCGACGCGGCCATACACATCCTGCAGTGCCAGACTCTTGACGTCGGCGGTGAGTTTGCGCACGCGCTGCGCCAGGTTGCTGATGAGCTTGCGCGCAATACTCGGGTGCTCATCGAGCACGCGGCTGAAGTCTTCTTTGAAGATGATGCAGAAGGAGCACTTCTCTACTGTGCGCACAGAGGCCGACCGCAGGGAGTCATCGAGCAGCGCCAGTTCACCGAAATAGTCGCCGGCACCCTGTGTATTCATGATGAACTCTTTGCCGTTCTTGTCGCTGCAGTAGACCTTGACCTTGCCACTTTCGATCACGAACAGCGAATCCGCCGGATCATTTTCGTGGATCACGACGGTATTCTTCGGAAATGACCGGCTGGTACTGCTGCTGGCCAGAGCGTCCAGTTCCTCCCGCGAGAGCCCCTGAAATATTTCTACTTGCTGCAACATGCTTGTTATTCCTGCCTCATGCAAAGTCTGTCCCTGAAGCCATGTCCACATACTACCTCAAGTGTCACGGCAAACACACCTGTCACGGCAATTACCACCCGATACCGGCACGCGCCAATGGCTTACTTATATAACGAATGAAAGTCTGATTTCCACACTAATCCGCGCATCGCTATACTGCAGGCCACTATGCGACCTGGAACCCGCGCCACGTGAGCAACAACAGCACAGACTCGCCCGACCTCTGGAGCCACATTGTGCGGGGCGCCGTAACCGACCTGCGCGCGCTGGCCAGCGCCATCGGTGAAGACATGCCGCCCTCCGCACTGGAGGATCTGCAGCGTATTTTCAGCCTCGCCATTACGCTGGATGAACAGCTGGCAGCGCTCGCCAGCCACCACGACCTGATGAACACCATCTCTGCGATGCGCGGCTACGCGGAAATGCTGCAGGAGGATATCGGTACACAACAGCCTGCGCTGAACGACAGCCTCACACGGCTGCTGAAGGCCACCGAGAATGCCGCCGCAGGCGCCGCCAGCGGTGCCGCAGCGCAACGCGCACCGGCCATGGCAGCAGAACCCGGCTTTATACTTGCCGTGGACGACCTGGCGGAAAACCGTGAGCTGGTGGCCCGCTATCTGTCACGCTCCGGCCACCTGGTGGTGACCGCCGCCAGCGGTGCCGAGGCGCTGCGCGCGCTGGCGGAATCGGATGTCGACGTCGTACTCCTCGACCTGATGATGCCCGACATGGACGGCCGCGAGGTGTTGCGGCGCATCAAGGCCAACCCCGACTGGCGCGCCACACCGGTTATCGTCATATCGGGCAGCCAGGACATGGACGGCATCATTGCCTGCATCGAGGCCGGCGCCGACGACTACCTGTTCAAGCCCTTCAACCCGGTGCTGCTGCAGGCACGAATCAAGGCGGGCATTGAACGCAAACGCTGGCACGACCGTGAGGAGCAGTACCGGCAGCAGCTTGAACGCAATGAGAAATTCATCCGCGCCACTTTCGGGCGCTACCTGTCCGATGAGATCGTCACCGACATTCTGGAGCGCCCGGAGGGTCTGGAGCTGGGCGGCGACCTGCGCGAAGTGACCATCATGATGTCGGATATTCGCGGTTTTACCAGCCTCAGTGAGCACCTCGGCCCGGCAGAAGTGGTCGCCATGCTGAATCGCTACCTCGGCGCCATGACGGACATCATCATGGCGCACAACGGCACGATCGACGAATTCATCGGCGATGCCATTCTGGCGGTATTTGGCGCCCCCCAGCGGCGAGACGACGACGCCGACCGCGCCGTGCGCTGCGCGCTGGCCATGCAGGCTGCCATGCAGGGCATCAACACCGACAACGCCGCCGCCGGCCTGCCCGCTTTGACCACCGGCATCGCCCTCAATACCGGCGCGGTGATCGCCGGCAACATCGGCTCCGAGCGGCGCAGCAAATACGGCTTTGTCGGCCACCCCATGAATGTCACGTCGCGTATTGAAGACCATTGCCGGGGCGGCGAGATACTCATATCAGACAGCACCGCGGTCAAGCTCGGCGGCCGCTACACGCTGAGTGACCGCCGGGAGTTGGAGGCCCGCGGCCTGGACCAGACCGTAGTGGTACACCGCATCGAGGAATACCATGATGGCTGAACAGAAGCCGATCCTGCTGGTTGAAGACAACGAAATCAATTGCGAGATGTTGAGCCGACGGCTGACCCGCGCCGGACTCAGCGTGATCACCGCCGCCGATGGCGAACAGGCGCTGCAGCTTATGGCCAGCGCACAGCCCGCGCTGGTGCTCATGGATATGAACCTGCCGGTGATGGACGGCTGGAGCGCCTGCCGCGCGGCACGCCAAGACCCCGCGCTCAGGGACATCCCCATCATTGCGCTGACCGCGCACGCGATGGAGACCGACCGACAAAGTGCCCTGGCCGCGGGCTGCGATGAATACGCCACCAAGCCGATCGATTTCCCCGACCTGCTGAACAAAATTCGCCGTTTGCTGCCCGCATGAGCCTGCGTCGCCGCCTCACGCTTTCCCTCTGCACCATCCTGGTGCTGTTCTCCATCAACGTGGGCACGCACTTCTGGGGGAGCTACGCGCGACAGGAGAGCATGCTCGCCTACCGCAGTTCGGTGACTGCGGCGCAGCTGTCGACAGACGCGGCCCAGCTGCTGGAAAACCAGCGCCAGCAGATTCTGGTACTGGAAACCCTGCGCGAAACCACCGGCGACATGCTGGACAGCGAGGAATTGGCGGATGCGGAAGCGGACATTGCCACCATCGACAGCAAACTTAGCGAACTCGGCGCACTGACTAGCGAAGTCACGCGCCCCCAGTATGAGCGCTTGCAGCAGGCCAGCCGCTACCTGCTGGACAGCTGGCTGGCCTTCTACCGGAACTTCAACAACCCCGATTTCGATAGCGACATCGACGACCCCCTGCCCTTTGTGGAAACGCTTGAGCACCTGCGCCAGCTGGAGCAACGCCAGGCCTTTATTGCCGCGCAGCGCTCCACCATTATCGATCGCACCATTGCCCTCACTGACCGCATCACGGTAATCGGTTTTATCGCCACCATATTTCTCACCGCGTTACTCGGCTTCTTCCTGCTGCGCTACACCAAGCGCTCCCTCAAGCGCCTCAAGCGCGGCACACAGCGTATCGGCATGGGCGACCTGGACTACCGGATCGCCGACTTTGATGACCGCGGCGAGCTGGGCGACCTGGCCAAAGCCTTCAATGACATGTCAGACAAAATGCGCCGAGCCATCGAGGATGTACGCCAGGCCAAGGACGACGCCGACGACGCCAACGCGGCCAAAAGCCGTTTCCTCGCCAATGTCAGCCACGAGTTGCGCACGCCGCTCAACGCCATTATCGGCTACAGCGAGATGTTGCAGGACGAACTGGAGGACCCTGGCGAGGTGGACCGAAAGCAGTTTCACAGCGACCTGGAGAAAATTGTGCGCTCAGGGCGCCAACTGCTGGCCCTGATCAACGACATTCTTGACCTGTCAAAAATCGAAACCGGAAAAATGACCCTACACCTGGAAACCTTCGCGACAGGCGAGATTCTGCAGCAGGTTTGCGATGCCATGACCCCGCTGCTACGCGATCGTAACAACCGCTTGCATGTGCCGGACTGGACGACTCTGCCAGCGCTGCACAGTGATGCCACGCGCTTCCGACAAATCTTCCTCAATCTGCTGAGCAACGCCTGTAAGTTCACCCGCGACGGGGACGTGCATCTCACGGCGGCGCTCTCCCACCGCGACGGGCGGGACTGGTTGCAGTTTACGGTACGCGATACAGGAATCGGCATGGACGCCGCACAGCAGGCGCGCATCTTCGATGCCTTCGTGCAGGCCGAGAATGCTATCAGTGCCAATTATGGCGGCACGGGGCTGGGGCTGGCGATTTGCCGGGAGTACTGCGAGCTGATGGGCGGGCATATCAGCGTGGAGAGCACACCCACTGTGGGCTCTGAGTTTACGGTTGAGCTGCCCGCGAAGGCCCCAACGTCAGCTCCCGCAAACGCTTGATAGCCTCCTCGCGTTTTTGCAGATCTTCACGCAGCGTCGCGTTGCTACTTTCCAGATCCGAGATGTGCCGGTTGAGCAGCGCGAAAGCGGCCAGTGAGTCGCGCATGAGCAGCGCGGTAGGGTGCACCTGCATTTCCGCGGTGAGCTGCGCGACCAACCTGCGGAAGGTCGCCTCGGCCGCATCGTGGTCGTAGAACGGGCTATCCGGCAGCATGCCCAGATAGGCAATGGCGATATCCGCCTCCCACTGCGCGGCAGGCTCCACCTCCAGCCGCTTGTAGCGCTGGAAATGCTGCAGCGCGGCAACGGCGTCACCTTCACTCAAGGCACGATAGCCCCGCTCAAGAAAGGTGTAATCCCGGCTGGCGGGCGTGGCACAGGCACACTCGGACTGGGAGGGCAGGTTCAGGGTGAGCTCCGGCGCAGGAGACGCCGCCGCGCCGGTCTCGGCCGCCGGCGCCGGCTGCGGCGGAACGGCCGCTTCCGGCACGGTGGCGCAGGCCGCCAAGCCAAGCAACATACTCGCCAACAGCAGCGGCGCCGGCAGATTACTCACGGGTACACCCTCGCACTGAGCCTCAGGCTGCCAGTGTAACACCGCGGCATGAACAGCGCTAAGGCGCCAGCAGGTAAGGCTGGCCTCATTCCGGGCGCAGGTGCGGGAACAGCAAAACATCGCGAATGGAAGGCGCATCGGTCAGTAGCATGACCAGCCGGTCGATGCCGATACCCTCACCCGCGGTTGGTGGCATGCCGTACTCCAGTGCCCGAATGTAATCCGCATCGTAATGCATGGCTTCTTCATCCCCGGCGTCTTTCTCGGCAACCTGGGCGCGGAAGCGCTCCGCCTGGTCCTCGGCGTCATTCAGTTCCGAAAAGCCATTGGCGATCTCGCGCCCGCCGACGAAAAACTCGAAGCGATCGGTGACGAAGGGGTCGGCATCGCTGCGCCGGGCAAGCGGCGAGACCTCGGTGGGATAAGCGGTGATAAAGGTTGGCTGATCCAGCCGGTGCTCAACGGTTTTCTCGAAGATCTCGATTTGCACCTTGCCCAGTCCCCAGCTCGGCTTGAGCGGAATACCCAACGCCTCCGCAATGGCGCGCGCGCCCTGCTCATCCGCCAGCGCTTCGGCGTGCATACCGGGGTTGTGGCTGAGAATGGCGTCGAACACCGTCATGCGCTGGAAGGGCCGCGAGAAGTCGTACTCCGAACCCTGGTAGACCACCCGCGTATCACCCAGCACGCTGGCCGTGAGCTGCCGCAGCATGTCTTCAGTCAGGTCCATGGCATCGCGGTAGTCCGCGTAGGCCCAGTAGAACTCAAGCATGGTGAACTCAGGGTTGTGCCGGGTCGACAGCCCTTCATTGCGGAAGTTGCGATTGATTTCATACACCTGTTCGAAACCACCCACCACCAGGCGCTTGAGGTACAACTCTGGTGCGATGCGCAGGTACATATCCAGATCCAGCGCATTGTGGTGGGTGACGAAGGGCTTGGCCGCCGCACCGCCGGGAATCACCTGCATCATGGGAGTTTCTACCTCCATGAAGCCGCGCCCGTCCATATAATCGCGGATGAAGCGCACAATGCGCGAGCGCAGGGTAAACACGGCGCGCGACTCGGCGTTCACAATCAGGTCCACATAGCGCTGACGATAGCGCAGCTCCTGGTCTGACAGACCGTGGTATTTGTCCGGCAGGGGGCGCAGCGCCTTGGTCAGCAGCCGCGCGCTGTGCATGTTGATGTACAGGTCGCCCTTGCCCGACTTGTGCACAGGCCCTTCGGCACAAACGATATCCCCCAGGTCCCAGCTTTTGATCTCGGCCAGGGTCGCCTCGTCGAGGCCCTTGCGGTTGAGGTACAGCTGGATCTGGCCGGAACCGTCCTGAATCAGCAGAAAGGCGCCGCGGTTGCGAATCAAACGCCCGGCAACAGCGAAGCGCTGGTCCTCCTCTTCGAGCTGCTCCTTGCTGCTCGCGCCATATTCGCGCTGCAGGTCAGCCGCCCAGCCCGTGCGCCGGAAATCGTTGGGGAAGGCGTTGCGCTGTGTGCGCAGCTGGCGCAGCTTGCCGCGCCGCTCGGCGACCAGCTTGTTCTCCTCGTCCGGGCCGCGCGCGGCCTGATCCTGCTCTTTCATAGTGGTGTCCTACAGCCCTTTCTTCAGTGAGGCTTCGATAAACAGATCGATATCCCCGTCCAGCACCGCCTGCGTATTGCTCGTCTCCACGCCGGTGCGCAAGTCCTTGATACGCGACTGGTCCAGTACGTAGGAACGGATCTGGCTGCCCCAGCCGATATCGGCCTTGCTGTCTTCAGTGGCCTGCTTGGCCTCGCTGCGCTTGAGCATCTCCAGCTCGTACAGCTTGGCGCGCAGCATTTTCATCGCCCGGTCCCGGTTCTGGTGCTGCGAGCGCTCGGTCTGGCAGGACACCACAACACCGCTCGGGTTGTGCGTGATACGCACGGCGGAATCGGTCTTGTTCACGTGCTGGCCGCCCGCGCCACTGGAGCGGTAGGTATCGACGCGCAAGTCGGCGGGGTTGATATCGATTTCGATATCGTCATCGATCTCGGGCGCCACAAATACCGAAACGAATGACGTGTGCCGCCGGTTGCCGGAATCGAACGGTGATTTGCGCACCAGACGGTGCACACCGGTTTCCGTGCGCAACCAGCCGAAGGCGTACTCACCCTCGAAGTGAATCGTCGCGCTCTTGATGCCGGCCACTTCACCGGCCGACACTTCGATGAGGTCGGTTTTAAAGCCGCTGGCCTCGCCCCAGCGCAGGTACATGCGCAGCAGCATTTCCGCCCAGTCCTGGGCCTCCGTACCGCCAGAGCCGGACTGGACATCCAGGTAAGCGTTGTTGGGGTCCATTTCGCCGGAGAACATGCGCCGGAACTCCAGCTGCTCCAACTGTTTGACCAGCGCTTCGATATCGGCGCGCACTTCGTCGACCGTTCCCTCGTCATCCTCCACCGCCGCCAGTTCAAGCAGGTCGGCGGCATCACCGGTAGCACCGTCGAGGTGTTCAATGGTGGAGACGATTTTCTCCAGCGCCGCGCGCTCACGGCCCAGCTCCTGAGCGCGCTCAGGCTTATCCCATACGCTGGGCTCGGCGAGTTCCAGCTCTACTTCGGCGAGACGTTCCTTGCGGGTATCGAAGTCAAAGATACCCCCTCAGCACGGCGGTGCGTGCCTCGATATCCTTGAGGGTCTGTAACAGCGGATTGATCTCTAACATGGTGAGCGAGTCCTGCGGGAAAAGGCGCGCAGTGTACCGTAGCGAACAAAAACAGGCCACAGGCGGCCGCGCGGCACAGGGCCGGAGCACGCTGCCTGAACGCTACAGCGCTTCGAGCTGCTCGACCATGAGCTGCAAGGTACGCCGCCCGCGGAAGGCGTTCACATCCAGTCGGAAAGCCGCATGCACCCATTCCCTGCTCTCATCCGGCCACCGGTCCAGGTCCACGTTGAAGGCGATGGCGTCGAATACGTCGCTTGACCCCGGCCGACCAAGCACCAGCTTGAGGTGTTTGCCCCCCACCAGCCGCTGCTGCACGATACGGAAGCGCCCATCGAACAGCGGTTCCGGAAAGTGCTGCCCCCAGGGCCCACCCAGGCGCAGGGTTTCCGCGAGCGAGAGATCAAAGTCCGCCGCCTCCAGCTCACCATCCGACTCCAGCACCGCCTCCAGGTCGAGGTCGCGCCCGTGTCGCTCAACCTCCGCCACGAAAGCCGCCGCGAATGCGGCGTAGTGAGCCCGTGGCAAGGTGAGGCCAGCCGCCATGGCGTGGCCGCCAAAGCGGGTGAGCAGCCCCGGGTGGCGTGTTGCGATGGCATCCAGCACATCGCGCACATGAATGCCCTGAATCGACCGCGCAGAGCCCTTCAGATCGGGACTATCGGCGCCGGCGTCGGCAAATACGATAGTCGGCCGGTGCAGACGCTCCTTCACCCGCGAGGCGAGGATGCCGATCACACCCTGGTGCCAGCCCGGTTCATACAGTGTAATGCCCGCCGGCACATCGCCCTCATGGGACAGGGGCGCCAAGCCCTCCAGCAGTGCCAGCGCTTCCTCCTGCATGCCCTGCTCTATGCGCCGGCGCTCTTCGTTCAAGCGCTGCAGGCGGCCCGCATAGTCATTGGCGACTGCGCGACTGGGCGCCAGCAGGCATTCGATGCCGATAGACATGTCATCCAGACGTCCGGCGGCATTGAGACGCGGCCCCACCGTGAAACCCAGGTCGGAAGCCACGGCATTGCCGGGGTCGCGGCCGGCCACCTCCAGGAGGGCGAGAACGCCCGGACGCGCCTGGCCGCGTCGAATACGCTGCAACCCCGCGGCCACCAGAATACGGTTGTTGCGATCCAGTGGCACCACATCAGCCACGGTGCCCAGCGCCACCAGGTCCAGATACTCGGCCAGGTTCGGTTCCGGCAGCGCCTGTTGTTGAAACCAGCCACGACGGCGCAGCTCGGCGCGCAGCGCCAGCATGACGTAGAAGATGACCCCCACGCCGGCCAATGCCTTACTGGCGAAGCCACAACCCGGCTGGTTCGGGTTGACGATAACCTCGGCGGCAGGCAGCTCGCTGCCTGCCAGGTGATGATCGGTGACCAGCGTGGCAATACCCAGCGCGCGCGCCGCCAGCACGCCGTCAATGCTGGCAATGCCATTGTCCACGGTAATGATCAGGTCCGGCTGTCGGTCCGCCGCAAGCGCTACGATTTCGGGGGTGAGGCCGTAACCGTACTCGAAACGGTTGGGCACCAGGTAGTCAACGTGCGTAGCACCGAGCGCGCGCAACGCGCCGAGCGCTAGTGCCGTGCTGGTTGCGCCGTCAGCGTCGAAATCACCGATGACCAGCAGTCGCTGTCCGGTGGCGAGCGCGTCGGCCAGCAGCTGCGCTGCCGCATCGGCTCCCGTCAGCGTATCCGGTGGCAGCAGCTCCTGCAGGGACATTTGCAAGTCGGCGGATTGCCTGACGCCGCGGTTGGCGTACACACGGGCCAACAACGGTGACAATTCACCCGAGGAGAGCAGCGGCACCGCGTCCGGCGCGCGGCGAACAACCCGTCGAATCATCCGGTGGGCGCTCAGGCGCCGAGGTTGTTCGCCATGAAGGCCTGCACAGCGGCCAGGTCGCAGGGCAGCACTTCAAAGCGCTCTGTGCGGTCAAACAGGTCAGAGAGATGCAGCGGCAAAGGTGGCTCACAACCCACCACCGCGCGCTGAATCGCCTGCGGGAACTTCGCCGGGTGCGCGGTGGCGAGGGTCACCACCGGAATGCCGTTGCCGATGCCCGAGGCCAGCGCCGCCTTCACCCCGATGGCGCTGTGCGGATCGAGCAGATACTCGGAATCCTGCCACACGGCGGCGATTTGCGCGCAGGTTTCCTCGTCGGGCACACGATAGCTGGAAAACAGGGCACGGGCGCGCTGCATCGCGGTATCCGAGAAATGAATATCGCCGCGATCGAAGTCTCGCATCATGGCAGCCACGGCATCGCCATCACGGTCGTACAAATCAAACAGCAGACGTTCGAAATTGCTGGATACGGTGATGTCCATACTCGGCGACAGGGTGTGCTCGAGCGACTGCCGGCCGTAGGTGGCGGTGGTCATCACCCGGTGCAGCACGTCGTTGCGGTTGGTCGCGATGATCAGCTGCGCCACAGGCAGGCCCATCTGGTGCGCCAGATAGCCGGCAAAAATGTCGCCGAAGTTGCCCGTCGGCACCGAAAACGCCACGGGGCGCGCCGGACCGCCCAAGGCAACGGCGGCATAAAAGTAATACACGATCTGCGCCATGATGCGCGCCCAGTTGATCGAGTTGACGGCCACCAGGTGGCGGTCCTCCGGCAGGAAACTGCGGTCACCGAAACTGGCCTTGACCATGGCCTGGCAGTCATCGAAGCTGCCCTGCACGGCGATGTTGTGAATGTTGTCACCCACCACCGTGGTCATCTGCCGCCGCTGCACTTCGGATACGCGGTCGTGTGGGTGCAGGATGAAAATATCGATGTTCTTGCAGCGTTTGCAGCCTTCTATAGCCGCGGAACCGGTGTCCCCGGAGGTCGCACCCATGATCACCACTTTCTGGTGACGGCGCTCCAGCACGTAGTCCAGCAGGCGCCCCAGCAACTGCAGCGCAAAGTCCTTGAACGCCAGCGTGGGCCCGTGGAACAGTTCCAGCACCCAGTGATTGTGGCCAATCTGCACCAGCGGGGCGACCGCGCCATGGCGAAACACCGCGTAGGTATCGGCGATGATCTCGCGCAGATCCTCGCGGGGAATGCAGTCACCCACGAAGGGCTCAATGATGCGCTGCGCCAGCTGCGGGTAGTCCATGCCCGCCATGGCGGCGATCTCGTCGCGACTGAACTGCGGCAGTGTTGCCGGCACGTACAGGCCGCCATCAGAGGCCAGACCGGTGAGCAGGACCTCTTCGAAGTTCAGGGCGGGGGCCTGGCCCCGGGTGCTGATGTATTGCATGCTCGCTCCTGTTAGCCGTCCAGCGGCTCGACCCGGATCCTGACCACCTGACCGGTGATCGTATCCAGCGCCTCGATTTCTGCCACGGCCGCATCCACGCGGCCCTGTGCCGCGCGATTGGTCAGCACGATCAGCGGGACCGTCGCCTGCCCCGCTGCCGGCGCCTTCTGGATCAGCGCCTCGATGCTTATACCGTGGTCGCTGAAGATGGTCGCGATGCGCGACAACACGCCCGTGCGATCCTCCGCCTCCATACGCAGGTACCAGGGTGTTTCCACTTCGGCCATCGGCACAATCGGCAGATCGCGCAGCGCTTCATTGGAGAACGACAGGGACGGTACCCGGCTCACCTGGCCGGCGCTGAGGTCGCGCGCCAGATCTACCAGATCCGCCACGACTGCCGATGCGGTCGGCTTGCCGCCCGCACCCGCGCCATAATAGAGCGTGGGGCCGACCGCGCTGCCCTCGACCAACACGGCGTTTTTGACACCGTTGACGTTGGCCAGCAGACGGTCTTCCGGAATCAGCGTGGGGTGCACGCGTAACTCCACCCCGCTCGGCCCCTGTTTGGCAATACCCAGATGCTTCACCCGATACCCCAGCTCTTCGGCGTAATCCAGGTCCTGGGGCGTGAGGCGCGTAATGCCCTCGGTGTACACGGACGCAAACTGCAGCGGGATGCCGAAAGCGATGGACGCCAGAATCACCAGTTTGTGCGCGGCATCAATGCCCTCCACATCAAAGGTGGGGTCTGCCTCGGCGTAACCCAAGGCCTGCGCCTCCGCCAGTACATCGGAAAACTCCCGACGGTGCTCGCGCATCTCGCTGAGAATGAAGTTGCCCGTACCGTTGATGATGCCCGCCAGCCACTCGATATGGTTGCCCGCCAGGCCCTCGCGCAGCGCTTTGATGATAGGGATACCACCGGCTACCGCGGCTTCATAGCGCACTGCAACGTTATGCTCCGCCGCCAGGGCAAACAGCGCATTGCCGTGTTCGGCAATGAGCGCCTTGTTGGCCGTCACCACGTGCTTGCCGGCGCGGATGGCCGCTTCCACCAGCTCACGGGCAACCGTCGTGCCGCCGATCAATTCCACCAACACGTCAACGTCCGGGTCGGCCACCACATCGAAAATGTCCCGGCTGACGCGCACACTGCCGGTATCGCAGGCAGGATTGTCGCGCCGCGCACCAATGTGCACAACGGCCAGAGGCGCCTGCGCGCGCGCGGCGATCGCCTCGGCGTTTTCCTGCAGCAAGTTGAAGGTGCCGCCGCCTACTGTACCCAGGCCGCAGATTCCGATTCTCACGGGTTGCAATGGAGTTCCCCCTGTTGCTTCATCATGCATCGTCACACCGTTCCCACGTGGCCATCGGCGCGGAACATGCGTTTGATATTACGCAGAGCCTGACGCGTGCGGTGTTCATTTTCAATCAGGCCAAAACGCACGTAGCCCTCGCCGTATTCACCAAAACCGACGCCCGGCGACACCGCCACCTGCGCCTCCTGCAAAAGCTTCTTGCTGAATTCCAGCGAGCCCATTTCCTGATAGAAGTCAGGAATGCGCGCCCAGACAAACATGGTCGCCCGGGGCGGCGTGACCGGCCAGCCCAGTGCATTGAGGCCGCTGCACAGGACATCACGGCGCGCTTTATACATGGCAGTGATTTCCTGCACGCAGCTCTGGTCACCCTCCAGCGCAGCGATCGCGGCCACCTGGATAGGCGTGAACATGCCGTAGTCGAGATAGGACTTCATACGCCCCAGTGCGCCGACCAACTGCTTGTTGCCGCAGCAGAAGCCCACCCGCCAACCCGGCATGTTGTAGCTCTTGGACATGCTGAAGAATTCCACCGCCACTTCTCGTGCGCCCTCTACCTGCAGAATCGACGGTGCCACGTAACCGTCGTAGCAGAGGTCGGCGTAGGCGAGATCCTGCACCACCCAGATCTGGTGTTCACGGGCAACGGCGATAACCCGCTCGAAAAACTCCAGTTCCACCACCTGCCCGGTAGGGTTGGAGGGAAAGCTCAGCACCAGCATCTTGGGCCGTGGCCAGCTGTTGCGGATGGCGTTCTCGAGTTCGTCGAAGAAGCTGTTTTCGTCGCCCATCGGCACGTGGCGGATATCCGCGCCCGAAATCACGAAACCATAGGGGTGAATGGGGTAAGCCGGGTTCGGCACCAGAATCGCATCGCCGGGGCCCGTGGTAGCGAGCGCCAGGTGCGCCAGGCCTTCCTTGGAGCCGAGGGTAACGATGGCCTCGGTGGCGGGGTCCAGCGTGACGTCGTAGCGGCGCTGGTACCAGTCGCAGATAGCCTTGCGCAGGCGCGGTATGCCCTTGGACTGGGAATAACGGTGGGTATCGCCCCGGCGCGCCGTTTCTACCAGCTTGTCGACAATGTGCGAAGGCGTTGGCTGATCGGGATTGCCCATGCCGAAATCAATGATGTCTTCACCTGCCGCACGCGCCTGCTGCTTCAGTTCACCGATGATGTTGAACACATAGGGGGGCAAGCGCTGAATGCGCTGAAACTGGTCTTCCACGGCACAGGGACTCGGTTGGGCAGCCCATTACGGGCTGCAAACTAAAAAGGTGGCAAACAGTACTGAGTACACCCGTGGCTGTCAACGGAGGGAGCCGGCTAAACGCGCCGGCCGGGCGCTATTGCAGGCCAAGCGTACCCATCAGCTCGTCCGCGGGCTGGTAACCGGGAATCATCTGGCCGCTGGCCGTGATAATGGCCGGCGTACCGCGCACGCCCATCGACTGGCCGAGCTGGTACTGGTCGGCCACAGGCGACCCCTGACACACGTTCTCGGCCACGGACTCGCCGTTCTTCAGGCGCGTGAGAACATCGGCGCGGTCGTTTGCGCACCACGCCGTTGCCAGCTTGCGATACCCCTCGGAGGCCAGGCCGGAGCGCGGATAGGCGAGGTAACGCACCTCCACGCCGCGCTTGTTCAGTTCCGGGACTTCGCGGTGCAGCTTCTGGCAGTAGAAACAGGTGACATCGGTGAACACCGTGATATGGGAGCGCGTCTCCCCCTTCGCCGGGAATATGATCATGTCGGCGGGCGAGAGCGTTGCGAGCCGCTCGGCGCGTTCGCCATCGCGGCGCTTTTCCGCGAGGTTCACATAACCCGCAGGCCCCACCGTGAACAGGTCGCCCACAATAAAGAACTGACCGGTGCGGCTGGCGTAGACCAGCGGGCCGTCAACCAACTGTACCGCGTACATGCCCTCGATTTCACTGGGTTCAATCGTCGCCACCTTGAGCCCATCGGCCGGGCTTTCCAGCATCTGGCGCAGGGAGTCCGCCACGTCCGCAGGCACGGGGTCGGCAGCTCTGGCGGATACAACAGCACCCGCAAACAGGCAGGCCAGCAGAACAGTTAGGACTCGGTTGATCATGAACATTCCTCGGTTACGGACGGCCTTTGCCGCCGGAGTTCGTGGTGCCGCGGCAGTTTGGAACACACCGCTTAGGACAAGTTCCACACCGCTAGTTCACCCGCGCGGGTGATGCCGGGCGTGCAGTTCCTGCATGCGCTGCCGGGCGACGTGGGTGTAAATCTGGGTTGTGGTCAGGTCGCTGTGCCCCAGCAACATCTGCACCACTCGCAGGTCTGCGCCGTGGTTCAGCAGGTGCGTGGCAAACGCGTGACGCAGCGTGTGCGGCGATAGCGGTTTACTGATCCCCGCACGGCGCGCGTAGATTTTAATACGATACCAGAAGGCTTGGCGAGTCATCATGCTGCCGCGACGGCTGGGAAACACGGCCTCGCTGGGCACACCCCTGAGCAGCTCCTGCCGCGGGCCCACCAGAAAACGCTGCAACCAGCTCAACGCCTCCTCCCCCATCGGTACAAGGCGTTCCTTGCTGCCCTTGCCAAATACCCGCAGCACGCCCTGGTTCAGGCTGATCTGCACCAGCTGTAACCCGGTCAGCTCCGACACCCGCAAACCGCAGGCATAGAGCAGCTCCAGCATGGCGCGGTCGCGAAACTCCAGGGCATCACCGGTATCCGGCGCCGCCAACAGGCGCTCCACATCCTGCTCCGACAACGACTTGGGCAACGGGCGTCCCAGCTGCGGACTGTCGATATCCAGTGTCGGGTCCGCGTCGAGGCGCCCTTCGCGCAACAGGTAGCGATAGAATCCGCGCGCGCAGGACATGAAGCGCGCTGTCGACCGCGGTGATTGCCCCTTGCCGAGGCGTGCGGCGAGGTAGGCCTGCAAGTCGACCCGATCGGCTTCGAGGAGCCTCGCCTTGCGGCCCGCAAGCCACTGCTGGTAGTGCCCGAGGTCGCGGCGGTAGGCGTCCAGCGTATTACCGCTCAGGCCTTTCTCCAACCACAGCGCATCGAGGTATTGCTCAATGGCGGGGTCTAGTGAATCGGGCTGGGCACGCATGGGCCGCTAGCCTAGCACCGTTTGCCACGGCACAGAACTGGCGGATACGCAGGCACAAAAAAAGCGGCCAGGTGGGCCGCTTTCGATGCTGCTTGCACGCCTTATTTGGCGGTCAGCTTTTCCTTGATACGAGCCGCTTTACCGGACAGTTCGCGCAGGTAGTACAGCTTGGCCTGACGCACGTCACCGCGACGCTTGACGGTCACACTGTCCACCAGGGGGCTGTAAGCCTGGAAGGTACGCTCGACGCCCACACCGTGGGAGATCTTGCGCACGGTGAAAGCAGAGTTCAGGCCGCGGCTGCGCTTGGCGATGCACACGCCCTCGAACGCCTGCAGACGCTCGCGGTTGCCTTCCTTCACTTTTACCTGCACCACCACCGTATCACCGGGGCTGAACTCAGGCAGATCTTTTTGCATCTGTTCAGCGTCAAGCTGAGAGATAATCTTGTTGGTGCTCATGGTGCGCTCCTGTCATTTACCGTGCGTAGCTTCACAGCTAGCGAATCAACTCAAATCCCGTTCCTGGCAGTACAGCGCCAGCAATTCCTGTTCCTCGGCCGTCAGGGCCCTGCCCTCCAGCAGATCCGGGCGCCGCTCCAGCGTGCGACCCAGCGCCTGCTTTAGGCGCCAGCGGCGAATCCGCTCGTGATCGCCGCTCAACAAAACCTCCGGTACCGCCTGCTCCCGGTAATTCTCCGGGCGGGTGTAATGCGGGCAATCCAGTAATCCGTCGGCGAAGGAATCCTCCTGCGCCGACAGCGCGTGTCCCAACACACCCGGCAGTTGCCGGATCACCGCGTCCATGACCACCATGGCCGCCAGCTCGCCACCTGAGAGCACGTAATCGCCGATGGATAACTCCTCGTCGACCTCGCGCTCTATCAGGCGCTCGTCAATACCTTCATAGCGCCCCGCAATCAACACCAGGGCGGACTCCCGCGCCAGGCTGACCGCCCTGCGATGATCGAACCTGCGCCCTTGGGGGGACAGGTAGATCACCCGCGCCGGCTGCTTCGCCTGCTCCCTGGCAGCGCGAATCGCCTGCTCGAGAGGCGCCACTTTCATCACCATGCCGGGGCCGCCGCCAAACGGGCGATCGTCCACCGTGCGGTGGCGGTCTTCAGTGAAGTCCCGGGGGTTGCTGTGGCTCAGGCCCACCAGCCCCTGCTGCACCGCGCGCCCGGTTATTCCGTGCTCGCTGACCGCGCTGAACATCTCCGGAAACAGGCTCACCAAAGCAATATGCATGTGTGCCACCCGCCTCCCGTGAACGGCTCCTAGTCTTCCGGGAACCAGTCCACCTCGATCCGTCCCGACTCCACGTCCACCTGCCGCACCGTGGTGCCGGGCAGCCAGGGAATGAGCCGTTCCCGCTGGTCGATACTGCCCTCACAGGGCTTTACCACCAGCACATCGTTTGCTCCGGTCTCGATCAGGTAGTCGACTGCGCCGAGCAACACCTGGCCGTTGTCCGTATGACACCACACCTGCAAACCCTGCAGCTGGTGCCAGTAGTAATCGCCTTCCTCCAGCTCGGGTAACGCGCTGCTGTCAACGCTTACCTCAAGACCCTGGAAGGTCTCGGCAAGATCGCGGTCATCAACACCGCGAATGTGGGCCACCAGCCCCTTGCCCTGCCTGCGCCCGCCATCGAACTCGATGGTTTCATAAGCCCCGCGCCGCTGCACCTTGCAGCCACTGAACTCGAGGAAATTCTCCATCGGCTCAGTGTATGAGTGAATCCGTACCCAGCCCTTGATGCCGTAACAGCCGGTTACACGACCGATGACCAGGCGCTCAGCGGCCTCACTCATGCCCGGCGACGCTGGCTCAGGCCGCTGCTGCGCCCGCTTCCTTGACCAGCTTGGCCACGCGCTCGGACAGCTGTGCACCCTGGCTCTGCCAGAACGCCACGCGCTCGGCGTCGACATTGAGACGCACTTCCTGACCACGGGCGACCGGGTTGAAGAAGCCCACGCGCTCGATGAAACGACCGTCGCGTGACTTGCGGCTGTCAGTCACCGTCAGATGATAGAAAGGGCGCTTCTTGGCACCACCACGAGAAAGACGAATTGTTACCATATTCCGTAATTTCCTGAAAATGAGTCGGGATCTGCGGCTAACCTGCCGCCTCATCCACGACAAACACCGGCACTACGGCCGCAAAGGTGGCGTATCATACGGAACTTCGGCAGGTTTTGAAAGCCCCGCACAGCGGAATTTTTCAAGGATTCTGCGGGCTTACCGGAAGGGAAAGCCACCCCCACCGCCGCCGCCCGGCGGCATCATGCCACCGAGGCCGCGCATCATGCGCTCCATGCCGCCACCCTTCATCTTTTTCATCATTTTCTGCATTTGCTTGTGCTGCTTGAGCAGGCGATTGAGATCCTGCACCTGGGTGCCTGAACCCAGGCAGATGCGGCGCTTGCGCGAGCCCGCAATCAGGTCCGGGTTGCGCCGCTCCTTCACCGTCATGGAGTTGATCATGGCCTCCATGCGCGCAAACATCTTCATGTCGAGGTTCTGCTGCGCCATCTGGGCCATGTTGCCCATACCCGGCAATTTGTCGAGCATGCCGGTGATGCCGCCCATGTTGTTCATCTGCTGCAGCTGGTCGCGGAAATCTTCCAGGTCGAAACGACCGCCCTTCTTCACCTTGCGCGCGAGCCGCTCGGCTTTCTGCTTGTCGACCTTCTGCTCCGCCTCCTCGATCAGCGAGAGCACATCGCCCATGCCGAGAATACGTGAGGCCAGCCGGTCCGGGTGGAAGGGGTCCAGCGCCTGGGTTTTCTCACCCACCCCCAGGAACTTGATCGGCTTGCCGGTGATGGTGCGCACTGACAGTGCGGCGCCACCCCGGGTATCTGCATCCACCTTGGTCAGGATCACGCCGGTGAGCGGCAGCGCCTCACCAAACGCCTTGGCCGTATTGGCCGCATCCTGGCCGGTCATGGCGTCGACCACGAACAGGGTTTCCACAGGCTGGGTAACCCGGTGCAGTTCGGCAATCTCGGCCATCATGGCCTCGTCGACCGCCAGCCGGCCCGCGGTATCCACAATCAGCACATCGCTGAAACGGATACGGGCGTGCTCCATGGCCGCTCGGGCAATGTCCACCGGCGCCTGCTGGGCATCGCTGGGGAAGAAGTCCACGCCCACCTCTGCCGCCAGGGTCTCCAGCTGCTTGATTGCCGCCGGGCGATACACGTCGGCACTCACCACAGTCACCGATTTCTTGTCGCGTTCCTTGAGCAGGCGCGCCAGCTTGGCGACCGAGGTGGTCTTGCCCGCGCCCTGCAGGCCGGCCATGAGAATGATCGCCGGCGGCTGCGTGGTAAGGTTCAGCCCCTCGTTGGCAGTGCCCATCACCGCTTCCAGTTCCGCCTGCACAATGCGCAGGAACGCCTGGCCCGGGCTGAGGCTCTTGCTGACCTCCTGCCCCAGGGCGCGTTGCTTCACCGCCTCGACAAAATTCTTCACCACCGGCAGCGCGACATCCGCTTCCAGCAGCGCCATGCGCACTTCGCGCAGCGTTTCCTGAATGTTGTCCTCGGTGAGGCGCGCCTTGCCGGTAATGGCGCGCAAACTCTGGGACAGGCGATCGGACAGACTCTCGAACATCAGCGGAACTCTCGGCAGCAGGCGGCCACTATTGCCAATGGCCGGACAAATCGGTACAAAGGTGCGCAGTATACGCCACCCGGGTCCAAGCCCCAACCATGCCACTGCCTCTGCTCGCCATTGCTGCCGCGCTGCTCTACCTGGCAGCCGCGGGGCTGCACCTGATGCACATCCTGCAGCGCAAGCCGCGCCTCAGCACCTCGGTCATCACGCTGGGCGCCATTGCCCTGGTGTGCCATGCACTGGTGGCGTGGTCGAGCATTTTCGACGAGCACAGCGTGCACCTGGGTCTTTACCGCATCCTGGCGCTGATCTCGTTTGTCATCAACCTTGCCTGCATCTCCTGGCTGGTGCGCTGGCCGCTGCAGAATCTGCTGATAGTGCTGCTGCCCCTGTCCGCCTCCACGGTATTGATTTCGGCGTTTGCACCGCAAACCGGCAGCACACCCGAGGCACTAGGCCACGGCCTGCTGCTGCATATTGCGTCCTCCATTCTGGCCTATGCGGTACTGACCCTCGCCGCGGTGCAGGCCCTATTGGTCGCGATACAGGACCGGCAACTGAAACAGCACCGCGCCACCGGCATCGTCAGTTTCCTGCCACCGCTGCAACTCATGGAAACCATGCTTTTTGAGCTGGTGTGGATGGGCGTTGTACTACTCACCGTGGCTATCGCTACCGGCTTCCTCTTCGTCGACGACTTCTTTGCCCAGCACCTGGTGCATAAGACCGTGCTGACGCTGGTTGCCTGGGTGATCTACTCCACCCTGCTCTGGGGTCGTTACCAACTCGGCTGGCGCAGCCAGACCGCGGCGCGCTTCACCATCGGGGGCTTTATCCTGCTGATGCTGGCTTTCCTCGGCTCCAAACTGGTGCTGGAACTGGTACTGCAGCGCGGATGAACCACAGGGGTTGCCCCCACCTGCCTTTTTCTTCAAGATAGTCGGTCCGCTCACGCCAAAGGTTCGCCCCCGCTTTGAACGAAGCCCCGCTGGGTCTCCTGTCGTCCATTCTGGTTGTTCTCATTCTCCTGTCTGGTTTCTTCTCCAGCTCGGAAACCGGCATGATGTCGCTCAACCGCTATCGGCTGAAGCACCTGAGAAAGCAGAACCACCGCGGCGCCCGGCGCGCGAGCAAGCTGTTGGACCGTCCAGACAGGCTGATCGGACTGATATTGATCGGCAACAACCTTGTCAACATTCTGGCCTCAGCCATCGCCACGGTCATCGCCATCCGCCTGTGGGGCGACGCGGGCATTGCCATTGCTACCATCTGCCTCACACTGGTGATCCTTGTGTTCGCCGAGATCACCCCGAAAACCATTGCCGCGCTGTACCCGGAACGCATCGCCTTCCCGGCCAGCGTCATTCTGCTACCTCTGATGAAGGCGATGTACCCGGTAGTGTGGCTGGTAAATGGCGTGACTAACGGCCTGCTGCGCCTGCTTGGCGTGGATGCCGGGGCCGCCAAGGAAGAACATGTCTCTTCCGAGGAATTGCGCACCATCGTGACCGAGGCCGGCGCGCTGATTCCGCCCCGACATCGGGGCATGCTGCTGAATATCCTCGACCTCGAGGAGGTCAGCGTGGACGACGTGATGGTGCCGCGCAATGATGTCTACGGCATCGACCTGGACGACAACGATGATGAAATCCTCCGCTGCCTGCAGGCTTCCACCCACACCCGCTTGCCGGTCTGGCGCGACGACATCAATAACATCGTCGGCGTGCTGCACCTGCGCAACCTGAGCCGCGTCATCGACAAGCACGGCCTGGACCGCGGAGCGCTGGAGCGGGAGATGGACGAACCCTACTTCATTCCAGAGAGCACGCCCCTGCACACCCAATTATTGCATTTCCAGAAGAACAAGCTGCGCCTGGCCATCGTCGTCGATGAATACGGCGAGGTGATGGGTATTGTCGCCCTGGAGGATATTCTGGAAGAAATCGTGGGCGAGTTCACCTCGCGCATGGGCGATACGGGCGACAGCATTTTTGCCCAGCGCGACGGCAGCTACATCATTGCCGGCAACGCCAACCTGCGCGACGTCAACAAGGCGCTGGACTGGGACCTGCCCACCGATGGGCCCAAGACGCTGAGCGGCCTGATTCTGGAATACCTGGAGTCATTCCCCGCGGGCAATGCCTGCCTGGCGATCGCCGGTTACCGGCTGGAAATTCTGGAGCTGCAGGGCAATGTGGTGCAGTCGGTGCTCGCCTGCGCCGTCGACGGTAAAGGCAAAACCCGGCACTGACCCCTTAGCGCAGCTGCGGTTTCTCGTCCGCCAGACGCCGGTCTGCAGCGCGCAGCAACATGTCACGCTTCTGCTGCGGGCTGGCCATGAACCAGTCCGTAATTTCATTGGCGCTGCGATAGCAACCGAGGCAGATATCGTTCTCGTCCAGCAGGCAGACCGAGATGCAGGGCGACGCGGGTTCAGCTTGCGCCATCACGCCTGCTCCTGCAGGCCGCGCAGGAAACGCGCCGCATTCTGCACATAATGCTCGGCATTGAGGCCCACAGCCGCCTGTTCTTCAGCAGAAAACTGCCGCTTCACTTTCGCCGGCGCGCCCAGCACCAGGCTGCCATCCGGTATTTCCATGCCTTCCGTCACCAGCGCCCCCGCACCGATCAGGCAATTGCGACCCACTTTCGCCCCGTTCAGCACAATGGCACCAATGCCCACCAGCGCACCATCGCCAATCGTGCAACCGTGGAGCATCGCCTTATGGCCCACTGTGACGTTGGCACCGACGACCATCGGGAAACCCGGGTCCGCATGCAGTACGGCGCCATCCTGGATGTTGCTGCCGGGGCCCACTTCAATGCGTTCCGCATCACCGCGCAGTACACAGCTGAACCAGACACTGCTGTTCTCGTGCAGGGTGACATCACCAATAACTGCCGCATTGGGCGCAATAAAGTGCCCGCCGCCTACCAGCGTTACCGACTGCCCATCGAGGCTGTACTTCATTCCAGATTCTCCTTGAATGTCGACACATCCAGCTCTGCCTGCAGGCCCAGGTTGACCAGCAGCAACAGTGCGCGGGCCGATGTGCCCCATACCGTATCATGCGGCAGGCGAAAATGTGGCACCGGCAATGCCTGACCGCTGGTGGGTTCGTTCATATAGCGTACGTGCCAGCCTGCAGCGTTGGTAAAACAATCCAGCCGCGGCAATATCAGCTCGGCAACTTCACCGGGATCCGCGCGCAGTGTCAGCGAGGCAGGAATACTCGCTACACAGGGATGAATGGTATAACCGCTGCGCGTGAGCAGGGGCGGCAACTCCCCCAGCGGGCACACCGCTTCGGGCGGGCAGGCCACCTCCTCGAAGGCCTCGCGCAGGGCGGTATCCCAGGGGCCGGCATCGTGCACTTCCCGCTTGCCACCGGGAAAGGCGATTTCACCCGGGTGCAAAGGCAAATGCAGGGCGCGCCTGCCCAGCAGCACACGGGGATTCTCCTCGTCGGTCAGCGCCACCAGCACCCCCGCCTGACGCCCACTGCCGGCCCAGGGCGCGCGCAGCATGGGCAAGGCTGTCCGCAATCGCTCAAACAGCTGCGCGGACGTGCTCACGAACTACACACCCTCGGCCTGCCCCGCGTAAAAGTCATCTGCAAACGCCGCCAGCCTGCCCTGCTCGATTGCGGCGCGAATGCCGGCCATGTGGTTCTGGTAATAACGCAGATTGTGCAGAGTGTTGAGCTGTGAGCCGAGTATCTCATTGCACTTGTCGAGGTGGTGCAGGTAGGCGCGGGAAAAGTTCTGGCAGGTGTAGCAATCGCAGTGTTCATCCAGCGGCAGGGTACTGGTTTTATGCCGGGCATTGCGCAGCTTGAGCACCCCCCGGGAGGTGAAAATGAAACCGTTGCGTGCGTTGCGGGTGGGCATCACGCAGTCAAACATGTCCACGCCGCGCAGCACGCCCTGCAACAGGTCGGAAGGTGTGCCCACGCCCATCAGATACCGCGGCTTGTGTGCAGGCAGGCTGTACTGCAGGGCCTCCAGCACCGCGATCATATCCTCCTTGGGTTCCCCGACGGACAGCCCGCCGATGGCGTAACCGTCAAAACCGATGGCCTCCAGCCCGGCCAGGGATTCGGCGCGCAGGCTCTCATACATCCCTCCCTGAACAATGCCGAACAGGGCGGCTGCGCTATCGCCATGTGCGGCGTGGCTGCGCTGCGCCCAGCGTAAGGAGAGCTCCATGGACACACGCGCTTCCGCCTCCGTTGCCGGATACGGTGTGCACTCGTCAAAGATCATTACGATATCCGAGCCCAGCTTGCGCTGGATGGCCATCGAGGTTTCCGGATCGAGAAACACTCTGGATCCATCCACCGGCGACTGAAAACGCACCCCCTGTTCGGAAATCTTGCGCATGGCGCCCAGGCTAAACACCTGGAAGCCCCCTGAATCCGTGAGGATGGGGCCTTCCCAGCCCATGAAGTCGTGCAGATCACCGTGCTGCTCAATGATCTCTGTTCCCGGGCGCAGCCAGAGGTGAAACGTGTTGCCCAGAATGATCTCGGCGCCTACCGCGTGAATATCGCGCGGCAGCATGCCCTTGACCGTTCCGTAGGTGCCCACCGGCATAAACGCCGGTGTTTCCACGGTGCCACGCGGAAAGGTGAGACGCCCGCGGCGCGCTGCGCCATCGGTGCCCAACTGTTCAAACTGCATATGGCACTCGCGGCTCATCGTGGCCCCACGGCATCGGGCTGAGGCGTCAGAAACATGGCATCCCCGTAACTGAAAAACCGGTAGCGCTGCTCAATCGCCTCCCGGTAGGCACCGAGAATAGCCTCGCGGCCGGAAAAAGCGCTGACCAGCATCAACAGCGTGGACTCCGGCAAATGAAAGTTGGTGATCATGGCGTCAACGACCTGAAAGCGGTAACCGGGATAAATGAAGATTTGAGTGTCGCCGGTTTGCGGTGCCACCCGGCCGTGACCGCAGGCGGCAGACTCCAGCGAACGCACTGCGGTGGTACCCACTGCAACCACGCGACCACCGCGGGCGCGGGTCGCCTCCACCGCAGCGCACAAGGCGGCATCCACCTCCAGGTACTCGGCGTGCATGTGATGGTCACGGATATTGTCGACTCTGACCGGTTGAAACGTGCCGGCCCCCACATGCAGAGTGACCGTTCCGCGCTCGATACCCGCGGCGTCGAGCTGCTCAAGCAGAGCCTGCGTAAAGTGCAGGCCCGCCGTGGGCGCCGCAACGGCACCGGCGCGCTCCGCATAGACTGTCTGATAGCGCTCCTGGTCGGCGGCCTCATCACCCCTCTCTATATAGGGCGGCAAGGGCATGTGCCCGATATCTGCCAGTATGGCGTGCAGCGGTACGCCGGGCGGCGATAACAGCTTGAACAGTGCCCCGTCGCGTCCCGTCACCGTAAGCTGCAGCGGGCCGGGGGCCTCACCGGGCTGGGCGGCGAGGTGGATCACGCCCCCGGGCCTGGGCGACTTGCTGCTGCGAATATGGGCCAGTGCCGTATGCTCACCGGTAACACGCTCGATGAGTATCTCCACCCGGCCGCCGGTGGCTTTCTGCCCCCAGAGCCGCGCCGGAATCACCCGCGTGTTGTTGAATACCAGCAGGTCACCAGGCTGCAAACAGCCCGGCAAATCCATAAAAGCCAGGTGCCGCGTGGCCCCGGAGGCGCCGTCAAGCGAGAGCAAGCGGCTGGCGCTGCGGTCCTGCAGCGGATACTGGGCGATCAGCTCCGGTGGCAGTGCGTAGTGGAATTCGTCAAGTTGCATCGAAAAAAAAGCCGGCCTCAAGCCGGCTCCCTGCTCCGAGTGGACGCTCAGGCTTCGGCATCGCCTTCCGCCGCGGGTGCGTCTGCCTCGGCAGTCGCTTCCTCGGCTGCTTCTTCGGTGACTTCCTCTGCGGGTGCTTCCACCGGCTTCGGTGCCGGCGCTTTCACCAGGCCTTCAGCAGACAGAATCCGCACTTTTTCCTCGCCGTTGACCGGCTTGCGGTTGGCATCTTTCACTGCATAGCGCTCGTCACCACGCTGGAAGATGCTGTACTCGTCCGTCTTCTTGACCAATTTCATTGCCATGCTCTTTTCTCCTTCGATACTCAGAATGTCGGCCCCGGAGGCGCCACCCATGCCCGCGCGGCAATCCGCACGAGCCGGGCGAAGTCTACCCGCAAACCGCCTGAAGGTTAAGGAAAATCATTGCAGGAACAGCGCGGGTTGCTATAATCGCGCCCTCTCCACGGGCTGCCCTACGGCACCCGCACTCTCTGCCGGAGTGGTGAAATTGGTAGACACAGGGGATTCAAAATCCCCCGCCGTAAAAAGCGTGCCGGTTCGAGTCCGGCCTCCGGTACCAAACAATGTCATGCGGCACGCTAGCGCATACCGGCCGAAATGTCGGACCATCGACTCCGGCCTCCGGTACCACTAGCCTTTTATATTTAATAGGCTAATAACTATAACGAACCAATACCAACCTAAAGCCCAACATAAATACTTGGGTCAAAAGAATGGACGAAAACCGACCAGCTAATTGCAATCCAATTGGCAACCTTGTTGATTCGCTATTACAAAAGGGCGTCTGGCCATCGGAGGTCAAGTATTTCAGGAATATTAAAAAATCCTCTTATGAAAATAAAACCTTAAAAATTCTTGAAATGCCCGAACGGCCAGAGGGAAGGGCCAAAAATAACCGTTTATTTCAGGAAAAATGCGCTTTTTAAATACTTATTATTCTATACCTGCCTCGCGGTAAGCTCGGAAAGTACTAAAAAATCTGCACACGGCAGTTGCGAGGCTTGCTCTTAAATCCCGGTGCTATACTTTTCGCACAGTGCATCCCGCGAGGAGTATTCCAATAATGAAAAGGCACTTTTTTCTTAGCGATGACCTGGACGACCTGGAGCAGGTGGAACGCGACCTGGAAGAATCAGGTGTTTCTACACCGCAGATTCACGTCCTCAGTGAGGACGATGCAGGGGTGCAGGTTCATCACCTCAATGATGTGGAAGCGGTACTGCGCAAGGATGTGGTGTACAGAACCGAGTACGGTGCCGTGATCGGCGTAATCGGCGCCATCAGTGTGCTGGTGGTCACCTGGGCAACCGGTATCGCGGCCACCATCACCTGGGTTCCGCCAATTTTTCTCTCCATCATTGTGCTGGGTTTTTGTACATGGGAGGGGGGGCTGATAGGCATTCAGGAGCCACATTCAGACTTCAAACGCTTTACGCAAGACCTTCGGGCGGGCAGGCATGTCCTGTTTGTGGACGTTGATCCGGCTCAGGAACTTATTCTGCAGCGTGTGGTGGGCGCGCATCCCAAACTGACAACTGCAGGCGAGGGCCCGGCGGCCCCGGGCTGGTTTGTGGGCGCCCGCCGCAAACTTGAAAGCACGCTAAAAGGTACCGCCTGGCGCCACCAGTAAAATCCCCATAAGAATAATTGCTTGCAGCGGCCGGAAATTCGATTTGCTAACTGCAAGCCGACATGGAGGTGGCATGAAAATCGTGATTGCCCTTGTTCTGCTGGTGGTCGGCTCACTGGTCTTTCACTGGTTGAGTCCCTGGTGGTTTACGCCGCTGGCCTCCAACTGGGGCGCGATCGACACGACCATCAACATTACCCTGTGGATCACCGGCTTTGTGTTCGTTGCGGTCAACCTGTTCATGGCGCTGGCGATATTCCGCTATCGCAGTACAGCCAACCGAAAGGCGGACTATGAACCGGAAAATGCGTCTTTGGAGAAATGGCTCACCGGCATTACCACCGTTGGCATCGTCGCAATGCTGGCGCCGGGGCTGTTTGTATGGGCCGATTTCGTCAATGTGCCTGAAGAGGCAGATGTCGTAGAGGTCTTCGGCGAACAGTGGCAGTGGAGCTATCGTTTCCCTGGCGCTGACGGCGAACTGGGCGAGGTCCATGCCCGCTTCATGTCCGCTGAAAACCCCTTTGGCATGAGCCCGAACGATCCCCTCGGTGCCGATGACATCCTGATCCGTGGCGAGAACTTGCGCCTGCCACTGGATCGACCAGTCAAGGTGCTGCTGCGCTCCCGGGACGTGCTGCACAACTTCGCGATACCCCAGTTCCGGGTGAAAATGGACATGGTGCCCGGCAGCGTAAGCTACATCTGGTTCACTCCCACCCGCACCGGCAGCTTTGATGTCATGTGCATGGAGCTGTGCGGCATTGCCCACTACGCCATGCGTGGCAATGTCCTCGTCGAGGAAGAAGAGGATTTCAACAAGTGGCTCGCTGGGCAGCCTACCTGGGCGGAAATCGAGGGTGAGGGCAAGGCCGATCCAGTTGCCGGTAAAGCACAGTTCGAAATTTGCTCTTCCTGCCACGGCGCCAACGCCGAAGGCAACCCCGACATGCACGCGCCACAACTGGCGGGTCTACAGGCCTGGTATCTACAGCGCCAGCTGCAACACTATAAACAGGGTGTGCGCGGTGCGCATGAAGCCGACACCTATGGCCAACAGATGGCCCCCATGGCCGGCGTCCTCGGCAGCAAAAAGGCGGTGCGAGATGTGTCTGCCTGGCTGGCTTCACTGCCAGCATCACAGCTCACCGCCACGGTCAGCGGTGACCCGCGCCAGGGCGCAGCCCACTACAACAGCTGCGGCGCCTGCCATGGCAGCCAGGCGCAGGGCAACGAGGCACTGCAAGCGCCACGCCTCGCCGGATTGCAGGATTGGTATATCCGCCAACAGCTGGAGAACTTCCGCAAGGGCATACGTGGCGGACACAGTGGCGACCGGTATGGCCAACAGATGGTGCTCATGGCCCGCTCTGTGCAAAACGAGCAATCCATCGAGGACCTGCTCTCCTACCTGAACACGCTTTGAGGGGAATGGCATGCAACACCCTGCAATCGCCGACCAGATCGAAGAGGACCTGCATGAGCCACACGGCTTCTTCACCACTTATATCTGGAGCCAGGATCACAAGGTCATCGCCATCCAGTATTCGATCACCGCGATTTTCGTCGGCCTGGTGGCGTTGTTTCTCTCGGCGTTGATGCGGCTACAGCTGGGCTTTCCCGGCACCTTCGACTTTATCGATCCCAGCGCCTATCTGCAGTTTGTCACCATGCACGGCATGATCATGATCGTCTATTTGCTCACGGCGCTGCTGTTGGGCGGCTTCGGCAATTACCTGATTCCGTTGATGATCGGCGCCAGGGACATGGTGTTCCCCTATCTCAATATGCTCAGCTTCTGGACCTATCTACTTTCGGTCATCGTACTGCTGGCGAGCTTCTTCGTTCCCGGGGGGCCCAGTGGGGCCGGCTGGACCCTGTACCCGCCGCA
>CAXIDF010000020.1:0-67966 GCA_964022665.1 uncultured Halieaceae bacterium | reverse complement strand
GCGTCCAGGCTCCAGTTGACCACCAGATCAGCGATCATCGTCTCGTCTTCGAACGCCTCATCGAGACGAAGGTACTGCTGGCGCTCAGCGAGCTGCACGGGTGGGCGGGTGGTGGTGTACGGGTTGGCAAACAGGTTGTACACCTCTTCGCGGTTGAAACCGTCGGTTTCAATTTTCTGGAAAACCACGCGTGGTGTGATGGTGAGGTTGTCTGTAGGCTGCAGAGCAAGCGCTATACGGCCGCCATAGCGCCCGCCGCTGTTAACGTCTTCGCTGATGCCCCCGCCTTCACGCAGGGCATCTACCCAGCCGCCATACTCCGTGCCATAGCCAACGACGCGCAAAGCGGCCCGATCATTCATGGGGATGTTGATCATGCCTTTGAAGTGGCCACCCATATCACCGTCTTCAATGGTGTTGAGGTTGGCCTCGACAGACCCTTCAAGATTTTCGAAATCAGGCTGGTTGGTGATAAACCGAATGGTCCCACCGACGGAGCCCGAACCGAACAGGGTGCCCTGCGGGCCGCGCAGGGTCTCCACGCGGTTCAAGTCATACAGGTCGAGATCAGGTGTGAACAGCGACAGCGAGATCACGGTTTCGTCGAGGTAAACCCCGACCTGCTCCTTGACCCCAGGCTGGTCGCGAACCACCTGGCCTGCCGATACGCCGCGAATGGACACCTGGCTCTGGCCCGGGCCGAGGTTCTGAATTGCCAAACCCGCCACATTGCGCGAAAGGTCCTCCAGCGTGGTTGCACCCAGTCGGCGGATGTCAGCTTCAGACTGGGCGTTAATGGAAAACGGGAGGTCCTGCGCCGAAACCTCGCGTTTGGTCGCTGTCACCACCACTTCCTCCAGCTGAGCGAACGCGGTTACGGGCAGCGCAGCGACGATAGCGGCGGCGAGCAGTGTTTTGCGGAAAGGGGTCATGGCGAGCGTCCTTCTGTTTTTATGGGTATGCGAAGAGTCTAGCTGCTTACCCCGAAAATTGAAGAGAGCAGGAATGTTACAATTTCACCGAATCCGCTTTGAGGTTCACCGAGTCCGCGCAGGCTGTTTCACTCCTGCGGCCGCGAACGACCGATCAGCTCGGGAATCGGCACATCGCGGCGCCCCTCCCTCGCAAGATTATCGGCAATCGCCTGCAAAGAGGGGCCGGGCTGTGGCATCACGCCCTCCGGGCGCAGCGGTTCACCACACTCACTGCAGGCCAGCAACGGCCGAGTGACCTCACCGCAACTGCGGTGCACGTACTGCAGGGGAACGCCCTCCTCTCCTGCCATCCAGTCGTCGCCCCAGCGGGCGAGGCTCATGAGAACCGGATACAGGCCCAGCCCCTTGCGCGTAAGACGGTACTCATGGCGCAGCGGGCGCTCGTTGTAGGGCACCTTCACCAGCACCCCCTGATCCACCAGTTTGCTGAGGCGCTCGGAGAGCCGATGCCGCGTGATGCCGAGATTGTGCTGAAACTGCTCGAAGCGCCGCGTACCCAGGAAGGCATCCCGCAGGATAAGCAGTGTCCAGCGCTCACCCACCACCGACAGCGCGCGCGCCACGGAACACAACTGCTGATCAATCTCGGTCCAACGCATCGCCCTTTCCCCCTGCATGCCCTGCAGTTATGATCCCACCCGTTGCGGTGAGCATAAACGACCGCCTCGCGAACGCCAATGAGGAGATCCCATGACTCGAGGTATCGGCGGCTCTGACGCCGTCACTGAACTCGCCCGGCTGCAGGATATGAGCGCCGGCGCAGAACCCATCGGCGACGCGGAGTTCGCAGCGCGGCTGCAGCAGGCCCAACAGCTGATGCAGGCTGCCGGGCTGGATGCCCTGTACCTGAATGCCGGCACCAACCTGCTGTATTTCACCGGTACGCGCTGGTCGCCCAGCGAGCGCATGGTGGGGGCATTGATTCCGGCGCAGGGCGAGCCACGGTACATCGCACCGGCCTTTGAGCTGGGCACGCTGCAGGGCTTTCTGCGGGTGCCTGGCGAGGTGCACTGCTGGGAAGAGCATGAAAGCCCCTACCGGCTCTGTGCACAGCTGCTGGGGGACATGCAGGTCACGACGCTGGGCGTGGATGAATCCGCACCGTTCTTCATCGTCGATGGCCTGCAACAGGCTGCACCGCAGTGCCGCGTGCAAAGTGCCACGCCGATTACCGCCGGCTGTCGCATGCAGAAGTCAGCGGCGGAGCTGGCCCTGATGCAGCGCGCCAAGGATATGACACTGGAGGTGCACCGTGCGGTGGCACGCATCCTGCGCCCGGGCATTACCACCGGCGAGGTGACCGCCTTCATCCACGAGGCGCACAAGCGTGTCGGGGCACCCGCAGGTTCGTATTTCTGCATTGTGCTGTTTGGTCCGGATAGCGCGTTCCCGCACGGCGTTGCACAGCCCAAGTCACTGGACGAGGGCGATATGGTGTTGATCGACACCGGCTGTCAGCTGCACGGCTACATTTCCGACATCACACGCAGCTACGTGCTGGGTGAACCCAATGCGCAACAACGTGAGATCTGGAACCTGGAAAAAGCCGCGCAGCAGGCGGCATTCGAGGCGGCGCAGATTGGCGCCAGTTGCGGCAGCGTGGATGACGCCGCACGTGCCGTGCTGGCCGCCGGTGGCCTGAGCCCGGACTACCAGCTACCCGGACTGCCGCACCGCACCGGCCACGGCATCGGCCTGGACATTCACGAGTGGCCCTACCTGGTGCGCGACAACAGCACGCCGCTGGCGCCTGGCATGTGTTTCAGCAATGAGCCGATGATCTGTGTGCCGGATGCGTTTGGCGTGCGCCTTGAAGACCACTTCTACATGACGGAAAACGGGCCGCGCTGGTTTACCCAGCCGGCCCGTTCCGTGGACGACCCTTTCGGGCCGTGAGGGTGTTCGGCCTGACGCTCAGCCGAACTGGTTCATGGTGTTGTCTTTGCCGCCTGCCTTGAGCGCAGCTTCACCGGCAAAGTACTCCTTGTGGTCGTCGCCCATGTTGGAGCCGGCCATATCCTGGTGCTTGACGCAGGCGATTCCCTGGCGGATTTCCTTGCGCTGTACACCCTGCACGTAGGCCAGCATACCCTCCTCACCGAAGTACCCCTTGGCCAGATTGTCGGTAGACAGGGCCGCCGTGTGGTAGGTGGGCAGCGTGATGAGGTGGTGGAAAATGCCCGCTTCACGCGCCGCATCCGCCTGGAAGGTCTGGATACGGCGATCCGCTTCCTGGCCCAGATCCGTGGCGTCGTATTCCGCGCTCATCAGTTTCTCGCGCTCGTAGGCTGACACGTCCTTGCCCTCGGCACTCCAGGCATCAAACACCTGCTGGCGGAAGTTCAGCGTCCAGTTGAAGGACGGTGAGTTGTTGTACACCAGTTTGGCGTTGGGGATGACCTTGCGGATCTCGTCAACCATGGCACCAATCTGGCCCACGTGCGGCTTTTCGGTCTCGATCCAGAGCAGGTCGGCGCCACTCTGCAGGCTGGTGATGCAGTCGAGCACACAGCGTGCTTCGCCAGTGCCGTCCTTGAAACGGTACAGGCCATTGGGCAGGCGTACCGGGCGCACCAGTTTGCCGTCCTGCTTGATGATGACGTCGCCTTCACGCACGTCTTCAGCACTCTCCACTACGTCCGTTTGCAGGAAGGCGTTGTACTTGTGTGCGAGGTCGCCCGGGTCACGAGACACCGGGATCTTCTGCGTGAGGCCAGCACCCAGTGAGTCGGTGCGAGCCACGATGACGCCATCGTCGACACCCAGTTCGAGGAAGGCGTAACGCACGGCGTTGATCTTGGCCAGGAAGTCTTCGTGCGGCACCGTCACCTTACCGTCCTGGTGACCACATTGCTTGGCATCGGACACCTGGTTCTCAATCTGAATGGCACAGGCACCCGCCTCGATCATCCGCTTTGCCAGCAGGTAGGTGGCCTCTTCGTTACCGAAGCCCGCGTCGATGTCGGCAATGATCGGCACCACATGTGTTTCGTAGTTGTCGATGGCCTGAACCAGCGCCTTTTCCCGCACCTCGTCACCGGCAGCACGCGCCGCGTCGAGGTCGTGGTAAAGATGGCCGAGTTCACGCGCGTCTGCCTGGCGCAGGAAAGTGTACAGCTCTTCAATCAGCGCCGGCACGGAGGTCTTCTCGTGCATGGACTGGTCGGGCAGCGGGCCGAACTCACTGCGCAGCGCGGCAATCATCCAGCCGGACAGGTACAGGTAGCGCTTGTTGGTCGTGCCGTGGTGCTTCTTGATGGCAATCAGCTTCTGCTGACCGATAAAGCCATGCCAGCAACCCAGCGACTGCGTGTACTGACTGCTGTCGGCATCGTACTCGGCCATGTCGCGACGCATGATGCCCGCCGTGTAGCGCGCAATGTCCAGGCCGGTGCGGAAGCGGTTCTGGTGCTTCATGCGCGCGGCGTATTCGGGATGGATATTGTCCCAGGTGCCACCCTGCGCAGCGCGCAGTGCAGCAAAGGATTCGACGTCTTTCAGGTAGTCTGACATGGCTGGCCTCTGTCTTGCGAAGTGGGTATGCAGCGCATCTTAGCCATCAGCCGCCCATAATTGAAATAAATAGAAAGTATTTTTACTATTCATTTTATGAATTATTTGCGCCACTCGAGTCGTGGCGGACGTTCGCAGCAGCAGAACCCGCGCAGCAGACGGGGGCCTGGTCACAGCTCCCAGCGATTGCGACGCAGCCAGACACAGGCCCACAGCAGCAGGCCGGCAACCACCAGGCCCGCGACCACGGCGAGGAACCCGCTGCCCTGCCAAGGCAGACCCTGCAGGAAAAACCCGCCACTGGCACCCTGAGGCGCCAACGCGGGGATGCGCGCCCAGAGCGTCTCAATGAAGAACTGCGACCCCAACAGGACCGCTTCCAGCAGAGCCAGCACCACCAGAGGCGTTGCGGCGAGCAGTGCGGGCGAACGGCGCGCCCCGGCGGAGGCGAGCATGATCCAGGCATAGAGCGGCAGCGCCCAGAGCGCGCTGGCCAGCCAGCCGAGCACCTGATCCAGCAATACGCGGCCTATCTGCACATTCGCCAGCACTACGCCCAGTGCATCCACCTGTATCCGGGAGGACAGCACCAGCGCCACCAGTAGCATGGCCCACTGCGTCAGCACGGACGCTGCGATGAACAAGGCCGGCGCCACCAGCAAAGCCACCGAAAGCTTGGCCAGCACCTCCTCCCAGGCCGATACAGGCATGGATTTCCAGAACAGGATACTGCGGTCCTTGCGATCGATATACAGACAACCCTGCAGGTAGTTCACACTCACCAGCAGCAACACCAGCAGCATGATGGCGTGCACGCCGTAGAGCAGCGGGTGCAGGCTGGTTATCGGGTCGGCGGGGGAATCTGTCGCATCACCCGGCACATCTGCCGGGACCGCCGGGTTGAAGCGCCAATCAGAGGAGAACTGCCAGAAGTGCTCGTCCGCCAGCTCCGGTGCCGGCGTAACTTGATAGTCCTGGCGCAGCGGTTCAGCGCCGGCCGGAGTGGCCTCTGTGCTGCGCGTGATGATTTCCGTGACGCGATTGCCGTCTTCATCGATAGACACCTGCACATTCAGGTTCAATCCGTCTGTATCCGGCGTCTGGGTGATCGCATCGAGCACCACCTCGCCGAGATAACTGAACTGGTTGGCAACAAACAGGCCCGCCAACATCAGCAACGAGAGCAGCACCGCGGTCGCCAGCGGCGTCCAGACCAGTGAGACACGGTACTCGCGCAATTCGCGCTGCACCAGTGAGAACCAGCGTTGGCTTTTGCTATCAGTCATGCGCATTGTCCTCAGCCACCTTGGCCACAAACAGATCCGCCAGCGCCGGCGTGCGCAAGTCACCCAGCGGCGCGAGCAATTCCCGGTTCACATCCTCGTAAATAAGCGCCTTGCCCCCGAGCAGAGGCCGCTGGCCCAGGTGCGGGATACCGGCCGCGCGGGTCGCAGCCTCGCCGACAGCGCGCAGTTCGACGTAACGTTCTTCCACGGCCAGCATGGAGTCACAGAGCAGCGTGCGCCCACGGTTCATGAACATGACGTGGGTGAGAATATTCTCCACCTCTTCCACCTGATGGGTAGAAATGATGATGGTGCGCTCCTCGTCGAAGTAATCATTCAGTAGCTGCTCAAAAAACTGCTTGCGGAACAGGATATCGAGGCCCAGCGTGGGCTCGTCGAGAATCAGCAACCGCGCATCGATTGCCATGACCAGCGCGAGATGCAGCTGCACAGTCATGCCCTTCGAAAGCTCACCGATGCGCCGCCGCAGACCCACTTCGGTAGCGGCCAACAGTTGTACCGCATGCGCCCGGTTGAAGCGGGGGTGAACACCGGCGGTATAGTCCAGCAATTCATCCACCCGCATCCAGCGCGGCAGGACGGCGGTATCGGCGATAAAACAGGCTTCCTGCATCAGCCGCGCAGGGTCTCGCCGCGGATCAACACCCAGTATCGTCAGCTCCCCCTTGCAGTGGGTGAGCCCCAGCAGCGAGCGCAGCAGCGTAGTTTTCCCCGCGCCGTTCGGCCCGATCAGGCCGAGCACAGAACCCGCTTCCAACTGCAGGTCGACACCGGCGACCGCCTGCTGGTGACCAAACCGACGCTGCAGCCCCCGCGCCTCTACAACACTTGTCATTTCCCCTCTCCCTCTTGCAGCAGGCGCGTGGCCACCTGCTGGATATCCAGGCCCAGGTTACGCACCCGCTCGGCAAACGCCGGCAACTCCCTGGCAAAAAAGCGTGCCTGCTCATCGGCAGTCAGTGCCGAGCGGGCACCAACGGTAACGTACATCCCCAACCCGCGGCGCTTCTCCAGCAGGCCCGTTTCCACCAGTTCCTGGTAGGCCTTGGCCACCGTGAGGTGATTAATGCGGTAGTCGCTTGCCACCTGGCGCACCGAAGGCACCGCGTCACCCTCCGCAAAAGAGCCGTCCATGATCCGCTCCACAACGAGGTCACGCAGTTGTCGATAGATGGGCTGCTCGTCGTGCCACTGCACCGGCTTATTCCTGCTGTAGCTGGCCGGAGCCAATCACGTTCTGGTCAATATCCGGCTCACCGGCATAGGTGATGTCGCCGCTGCCCATGATGGTGGCCTGGAGCCGCGAGCTGGGCCCCAGCCGCACGCCGCCGGAGCCGATCACAGTGACATACGCCTCACCAATGTCCAGCCCGGAGAAATCGACATCGCCGGAGCCCACCACGGTGACAGATACCTCCGCGGTTCGGCCTTCACCGGCTGCGGCAATATCGCCTGCCCCGTTGACCACGGCTTCGAGTGATTCGGTTTGCAGGGGCCCGAGTTGAATGTCGCCTGCACCGGATAGCCGCAACTGCAGTTGCGGCACTGAGAGCTCAGCCACCTGCACATCGCCGGCCCCGCGCATGTCTATGCGCGCTTTTTCAGCGCGCAGGGCAAAAAGATGAGCGTCCCCCGTGCCATCAATGCGCAATGTAAAGGTAGCAACCTCCAGCGGACGTACAAAGACATCACCAGACCCGGCAATCAGCACTGATTCCAGCGTCGGCAGGGTCAGTTTGAAAGCGACACCACCGAGAGCCTGCGTGCTGCCCGCCGGCGTGCCCAGCACCAGCGTTTGACCGCGCACATGAAAAGGCTCCGGGCTCAAGCTGGCCGGGCTACCCCGAACCAGCAACTCTGCGGTGGCGCCCTGACTGATCTCCACGTCGACCGCACCCTGTACTTCCACGTTGCGGACATCGAACCCGGTGACCCGCACCACGTCCGGACTCTCCCCGGCACTGACCACCGCAGGCAGGAACAACAGCAGGCAGAGGCTGAACACAGCGCGACGCGCAGACAGACTGGTCAACGTGCGCTGCCAGGGATGGCGGACGGAATTCGAGGTGAACATGGCTTTCGCCTCATTGCTATGGTGTTATATTTAACTATAACACTAGAATGGAAATGTGCAAGAGTGGGAATGTACAAGCGTTGAGTTGCGCAAGCGCGTCGCGGACCGGGGTTCAGCCGGGCTCAAGCCCCTGCTGCATATTGCCGGCGATTGCCGTCGCCACGCGCTTGGCGCGCTGCGCACCGGGCCCTGCATAACCCGCATCCACCGTGGCAATAAATAACGCCAGCCAGCGCTGGAAGTCATCGGCTTGTAGCGGTTGCCTGGCGTGCAGGCGGCGGTGAATGGCCATGGTGTGGCGGCGATAGCGCTGCTCCCCGAGCAGCAGCTTGCACCAGTAGTCCTTGATGTGCGGCAAGTGCACGTCGAGGTCAATCTGCGCCACGTCAAGAAAAATTGGAGCAAGCCGGGGGTCGGCTAGCACTCGGGCATAGAACTGGTCGACAAACCCTTCTATGGTCGCGCGCTTGTCCAGATCCGGCTTACCCATGGTATCCGCGTCAGCGTTTTTTCTTCTTTTCGTTCTTTTTCACGTGGGCCATCAGGCGACGCTTGCGCTGTACCTGACGCTGCGTGAGCTGGTTGCGCTTGTCCGCAAACGGGTTGTCGCCGGTGCGGAATTCTATGCGCACGGGTGTCCCGCTCAGCTTGAGCTCGCGACGAAACACCTTTTCCAGGTAGCGCTGATAGCTGTTGGGCACACTGCCGGTCTGGTTGCCGTGTATCACGATCAGGGGAGGGTTCTGCCCACCCGGGTGGGCGTAGCGCAGCTTGATGCGACGGCCGTTCACCATCGGTGGCGCATGATCGAACACCGCCCCTTCAAGAATGCGTGTCAGCTGATTGGTGTTCAGCTTGCGCGTGGCCGAGCTGTGCGCACCGAGGATAGACTTGTAGAGGTGCCCCACGCCTGTGCCGTGCAGCGCCGAAATGAAATGCGTATCGGCGTAGTCGGCAAATATCAGCCGCCGGCTGAGCTCATTGCGAATCCAGTCCCGTTGGTGGGTTTCGATGCCGTCCCACTTGTTCACGGTCAAGACCAGGCCGCGGCCCGCTTCGATACAGTGACCGAGCAGGTGCAGGTCCTGGTCGACAATGCCCTCGTGCGCATCCATAACCAGCAACACCACGTGTGCGTCATCGATGGCCTTGAGGGTTTTGACGATGGAGAACTTCTCTACCGTCTCACGCACATTCTTGCGCCGCCGCACACCCGCCGTGTCGATAAGCGTGTAGCGCTGGCCATCGCGCTCGTAATCGATATACACGCTGTCGCGGGTGGTGCCCGGCTGGTCGTAAACGACCACGCGCTCTTCCCCCAGCAACCGGTTGACCAGCGTCGACTTGCCTACGTTGGGCCGCCCGACAATGGCGACACGAATGCTGTCGCGACGATCCACCTCGGCCGCGTCTTCTTCAGTATCCTCCGGGAACGTGGCGAGCACGTCATCGATCATCTGGCGCACACCGCGTCCATGGGACGCGGCAATGCCATGCAGTTGCTCTACACCCAGCGCGTAAAAGTCACCCAGCACAACGTCCTCATTGAGACCGTCGATCTTGTTGACGATAACGTGGAAGGCCTTGTTGCGCTGGCGCAGGTGGCGGGCCAGCGCCTGGTCCGCCGGGTTCAGGCCCTCCCGGGCATCAACCAGGAACAGCACCGCGTCGGCTTCCTCAATGGCGAGCAGGGACTGCCCGGCCATTTGCGCCTCGATGCCCATTTCGTCGCCGCTGATACCCCCGGTGTCGATGACCATGAAGGGCCGCGAACCGATGCGTGCCTCACCGTATTTGCGATCCCGTGTGAGCCCGGCAAGGTCTGCGACCAGCGCATCGCGGCTGCGGGTGAGCTGGTTGAACAGGGTCGACTTGCCCACATTGGGACGGCCGACCAGGGCAATTACGGGAATCATCGTGGTTACCTGGAGGTGGAGCTGAGTTCGTAAGCTTGCAGGTCGCCGCTGTTACCGAACACGTAGAGCACGTTGCCGTCACTCAGCATGTCGGCGCGCACGCCATCACTGTCGGGCCGGAAGCGGCCCACAAAACTGCCATCCACCTGGGACAGCAGATGCACGTAGCCTTCGAAGTCCGCCACGGCCAGGTAACTGCTCACCGGCACTGGCCTGCCGAGCCCGCGCCAGCCCAGCGCATCCTGAGTCCAGCGCTGCCCCTGGCCAGTGCGCAGGAAGGCTATAACCGTGCCGTCTTCATCCGAGGCGTAGACGTTACCGAACCCCTGTGAAACACCGGACACCGAGGAAACCGGGCGCTCCCAGAGTTTGCGCCCGGTGTTGATGTCGATGGACACCACAAAGCCCTGGTAACTGGAGGCAAACAGCTCGTTGCCGAGCAGCGCCATGCTACCGTCCACATCGACAATACGTTCAATCTCCGAACGGCCCTGCGGAATGGCCACCCGGGCCTCCCACTCCACTCCACCGGTTGCCGCCTCGAAGCCGACTACGCGGCCATTGGAGAAACCGGCAATAACGCGGTTGCCCTGCAGAATGGGCGTGCTGGTGCCGCGAATGGTCAGCACCGGCATGTTGCTATCGTACGTCCACAGCCGCTCGCCGGTGGCGAAGTCCAGCCCGTGCAACTTGCCGTCGTAGGTCTGCGCGACCACCACCTTGCCGTTGCCCTGCGGCGGGGCCAGCACTTCGCCGGTCACCGCGGCGCGCCAGACCAGATCACCGTTGCTGGCGTCGAGACGAATGACAAAGCCATCGCTGGCCCCGAGAAAAATGCTGTTTTCGTACAGGCCCACGCCACCGGAAATCGGCAGCTCCAGATCCGCATCCCACACGCGCCGGCCATTAGTAACGTCCAGCGCCTTCACTTCGCCATCGGCAGATGCCGCATAAATGCGCCCGTCACCGATTACCGGCTCGATCCGGTACAGGCCGTCGCCCTGGCCATCACCCACGCCGGTAGACCAGAGTCGCTTGGCTTTTACCGTTTGTTCGAACTTTTCCAGCTCCACGGGCTGGCGCGGATCTTCGTCATCGTCAATCTCGAACCAGCCTTTGATAGTGCTGCAACCTCCCAGCGCCAGCATACAAAGCAGCAAGACACTCCAGCGTGTTACGGCAACCCTCATGCGTCATCCCCTGCCATAGCGGCCGCCAGGCTTTGCAGCTTGGCGGCCAGGGTTTCCAGGTTGAGCTGCGCGGGATAGGTCTGCACCAGCGCCTGCGCTTCGCGGTAGGCGGCGAGCGCTTCTTCCGCACGCCCGGCCCCGGCAAGCACATCCCCACGCGCCATAGCGGCAGCGGCCTGGTACTTGCCCATTGCTTCCGGCGCCAGCAGTGCCAGCGCCTGCTCCACATTGCCCTGCGCCGCAACCACCCGGGCCAGGCGCAACTGTGCGACGAGCGCGGTTTCACTGCCACCGTCGGCCTTGCCCAACACCCAGCGCAAATCCGCTTCGGCAGCCTCAAGATCCCCGGCGATTACCGCGACACGCGCCTGGTGCAGCGCCGCAAACTGGGCATAGCTGGTGCCGGCGAAGTCCCTGCGCAGCTGCGTGGCCAGCTGCGACACCGGTGCGGCCGTTGCCGCACCCTCCTGCGCCAGCGCGGCAGCCTCCAGCATTTGCTGATACAGGTCCGATGCACTCGCAGTACGCTGCGCATCGTAACGCTGCCAGCCCTGCCAGGCGAAGGTCCCCGCCAGCACCAGCACAATGGCGACCAGGGTGGAGCGGCCATTCTCGTCCCACCAGCGCCGCAGTGCTTCTACCTGTTCTTCTTCTGTACGATATTGTTCCACGATCTAGCTTCCTTCGGTTGTGGTGTCGGGGGTACGGCTGCGCAAGAGGAACGCGGGCACATCTGCCAGGGGCAGCGTCGCCTGCTCTTCGCCCTGCTCGCGCAGCGGCTTGACGGTGACCGTGGCAGCGGCCACTTCATCGTCGCCCCAGATCAGCGCCCAGCGGGCACCGCTCTTGTCGGCTTTTTTCAGTTGGCTGCGGAAACTGCCGCCGCCGGTATGCTGCACAATGCGCAGCCCGGGCAACGCGCTGCGCAGGCTCTCGAGTGCAGCAAACGCCGCAATTTCCGCGCGTCCCCCGGAGTTGACGACGTAAACGTCCGCCGCAGGCAGGGTTGCCGGCAACGCCTCCAAGGCTTCCAGCAGCAGCACCAGACGCTCTTTGCCCATGGCAAAGCCGATACCGGGGACGGGCTTGCCGCCGAGTTGCTGCACCAGACCATCGTAGCGACCGCCGGCACACACGGTGCCCTGCGCACCCAGCCTGTCGGTCACCCATTCGAACACTGTCTTGTTGTAGTAGTCCAGCCCGCGCACCAGCGAGGGATTGACGACATAGGAGACAGACGCCGCATCCAGAAGTTCGCACACGCGGGCGAAATCTGCCTTCGATTCATCATCCAGGTAGTCCGTCAGTACCGGAGCCTGCTGCAGCAGGGCGCGAGTACCCGGGTGCTTGCTATCCAGAATGCGCAACGGGTTGGTCAGCAGCCTGCGCTGGCTGTCTTCATCCAGGTCGGCCTGATGCTCGGACAGATAGGCCACCAGCGCCGCACGAAACGCCTGGCGATCGGCACTGCTGCCGATGGAGTTCAGCTGCAACTCCACGTGCTCATCAATGCCCAGGGCACGCCAGAGGCGCGCGGTCATAAGAATCAGCTCGGCGTCGATGTCCGGCGTTGGCACACCAAACACTTCCGCGCCAATCTGGTGGAACTGCCGCTGGCGCCCCTTTTGCGGCCGCTCGTAGCGAAACATGGGGCCGCTGTACCAGAGCCGCTGTACTGTGCCCAACAGGCTGTTCTGGATTGCCGCGCGCACACAGCCCGCGGTGCCCTCCGGCCGCAGGGTGAGGCTTTCACCATTGCGGTCGTCGAAGCTGTACATTTCCTTCTCGACGATATCCGTCACTTCGCCGATAGAGCGGCGAAACAGCGCCGTCTGCTCGACGATGGGCATACGAATTTCAGCGTAACCATAGCTCGCCAGCACCTCTGCCACAGTACGCTCAAGATACTGCCAGCGGTCTGTTTCATCCGGGAGAATGTCGTTCATCCCCCGGATGGCTCGAATCGTTGTCACCTGTACTCCTGCAAATTCATTATTTGGATCGCGCGATCAACTGCGCCTCGTCGGCGGCGCGCTGGGTTTCCAGAGAGGCGGCCCGCTGGCGAATGACCTGCTCCAGATGGTCCACGAAGTCCAGGTTGCTGACCTTGTGATCCGGCTTGCCGTCGACATAAATCAGGTTGCTGGGGCTGGCGCCGGTCAGGCCGACATCCGCCTCGCGCGCCTCACCTGGCCCGTTGACGATACAGCCGATCACGGCCACATCCATAGGCGTGCGAATATCTTCCAGGCGCTGCTCCAGCGTATTCATGGTGGCGATAACATCAAAGTTCTGCCGCGAGCAGCTGGGGCAGGCAATGAAATTGATGCCATTGGCGCGCAGCTTGAGGCTTTTCAGGATCTCAAAACCGACCTTGACCTCTTCCACCGGGTCTGCGGCCAGCGACACCCGGATGGTGTCGCCAATACCGTCCATCAACAGCATGCCCAGGCCCACCGCCGATTTCACGGTGCCACCGCGCAAGCCACCGGCCTCGGTGATGCCCAGGTGCAGCGGCTGATCGATCTGCTTTGCCAGCAGCCGATAGGCGGCCACCGCCATGAACACCTCAGAGGCCTTCACGCTGACCTTGAAGTCCGGGTAGTTGAAGCGGTCGAGTATGTCCACGTGATGCAGGGCGGACTCCACCAGCGCCTCGGCCGTGGGTTCGCCGTACTTGCGCTGCAGTTCCTTGCCCAGCGACCCGGCGTTAACCCCGATACGAATCGGTATGCCCTTGTCCCGGGCGCAGTCAATAACCGCGCGCACTTTCTTGTCGCTGCCGATATTCCCCGGGTTGATGCGCAGGCAATCGACGCCATACTCGGCGACTTTAAGCGCGATCTTGTGATCAAAGTGAATATCCGCCACCAGCGGTACGTCGACCCGGGCGCGAATGGCGCGAAACGCTTCCGCGGCATCCATGCTCGGCACCGACACGCGCACGATGTCTGCACCGGCATCCTGGATAGCCACAATCTGCGCCACCGTGGCGTCGACGTCGCAGGTTTCCGTGTTGGTCATGCTCTGCACACTGATCGGTGCATCACCGCCCACCGGCACGGAGCCGACCATGATCTGGCGGCTGACGCGCCGGGTAATGGGAGAAGGCTTGTGCATGGGCTTATCCTCCAGACAGGTGATGGGTCGCGGCGTGGCCGACCTGCGTCCACCACAAACCCAGAATCAGCAGCGCCAGCACCGCCAGGCCAATAACAATACCCACACCGGTGCGCTGCAGGGGGCGCAGCCGACGCGGACACTGGCCTGCGGAGCGCGCCACCGCGTCGGGGCTGTGCAGATCAAAGCCGGCGAGCACGTCCGTTTCGTTCAGGCCCAACAGGCGCGCGTAAGCGCCGATGTAGCCGCGGGCAAAGGCAGGACGGCGCAGGCGATCGTAGGCATCGCGCTCCAGCAGGCCTACAACCTCCGGCAGCCAGTGCAGGCGATCCGCGACCTCGGCGGGCGTCCAGCCGCGAGCCTGACGTGCCGCCTGCAACAGTGCGCCGGGCGCCAGTACTACGGGGGCTGGCTCGAGCGTTTCCTTACTGCCCACTGTTCAGCGTCCGCTGGTATTCCTGAAATTCGGGAGACTGCGGGTACAGGCTGCTCAGGGCGAGGGCGTAGCTGCTTTCGCCGTCCTTGTCGCCGGTAGCACGGGCGAGGCGCACGCCCAGCCACAAGCCTCGCGGACTCTGCGGTCGAACCGCCGTGCGATAGGTACCGTAGTAGCGTTCCGCAATGCGATAGTCACCGTCCTCGTACTTCAGAATGGCGAGCTCCAGCAGGGCAATCGTATTCACGCGGTCCATTGACAGTGCGCGACCGAAGGACTCCTCCGCCTCCAGACGCTTGCCCAGCTGCAGCTGGCACAGGCCGAGGTTCACAAACGCCAGCGGCCGGGCGCTGTAGAGTGTGTCTTTCACCACGTAATCCAGCTGCTTCTCGGCATCCGCGTAGCGCTGTTCGGAAAACAGGAAGGCGGCATAGTTGTTGCGCGCACGGGAGAAATCGCGCTGCAGACGAATGGCTTTTTCAAAGCTTTCCTCCGCCAGCTCCTTCTCCCCGGTGCTCTGGTAGACCAGCGCAAAAGCCTCGTGGACCTCCGCATTGCGGTCATCGATTTTTACCGCCTGGGCAAGGTTGCGCTTGGCATTCTCCCAATCGCGCTCGCCGATGTATTGGCGCGCCAGCGATACCCGGCGTTCCAGCGCGTCTTCCGGGGAGGGCGGATTGGTGTACACGCTGTCTGTGGTGGTGACGCAGCCGGTGAGCAGCAATGCAGCCAGCAGCCAGGTGAAGCACAGCGGACGGGTGGTCCGCCGGGGTAACGTTGTCATCGTGCTTCAACCTCCGCGGCCTGTCCGGCCGCCCGGTAGCGCTCGCTGCGCCGGGTGCGATCCACAACCTGGCCGACCAACTGGCCGCAGGCGGCTGCAATATCATCGCCACGGGTGGTGCGTATCGTGACAATGTACCCCGCATCCACCAGCACCTGCCAGAAGCGCGACACCGCGTTACCGCTGGGGCGCTGATAATCCGACTGGGGGAAGCTGTTGAAGGGAATCAGATTGACCTTGCAGGGGAAGTCCGCCAGCAACAGGGCCAATTCGTGCGCATGCTCCAGCTGGTCGTTGACCCCGGCAATCAGGGTGTACTCGACAGTCACCACGCGTTTGCTGTCGGCCTGCGCGTCGATATAGGCGCGCGCGCTGCGCAGCAGCTCTGCTATCGGATACTTGCGATTGATGGGCACCAGCTGGTTGCGCAGCGCATCATTGGGGGCATGCAAAGAAATCGCCAGGGACGCCTCGCTGACCTTGGCCAGACGGTCCAGCGCCGGCACCACACCAGAGGTGCTCAGGGTGACGCGACGCTTGGAGATACCGTAACCCAGGTCCGACATCATCAGGTCCATGGACGCGACCACGTTGTCGAAGTTCAGCAGGGGCTCGCCCATCCCCATCATCACCACATTGGTGACCACGCGGCGGTTGCCGGCCTGGAATGCATCGTAGGACTTTATGGCCAGCCACACCTGGCCGATGATTTCTGCCGCGGTGAGGTCGCGCTCGAAGCCCTGCTTGCCGGTCGAGCAGAAGCTGCAGTCGAGGCTGCAACCCACCTGCGACGAAACACAGAGCGTGGCGCGTCCCCCTTCGGGAATCAGCACGGCTTCCACCAGGCCACCACCGCCCACCCGAATCGCCCATTTACGGGTGCCGTCGGCCGAATCCAGCTGGCTGACGATCTCCGGCGGGCGCACCTCGGCAACCCGCTGCAGCTTTTCGCGCAGCGCCTTGCCCAGGTTGGACATCGCCTCGATGTCGATAACACCCGCGTGATGCATCCATTTCATCACCTGCTGCGCGCGGAACTTCTTCTCCCCGAGATCAAGGAAAAATTGCTCCAGCTGCAACTGCGTCATGCCCAGCAGGTTGACCCTGCCGGGGGCGTCAGACGAGGCGATAACGGTGGCGTTCATGATGAGTCGACCTGCAGCCTGTTCTCAGCCGCGACCGCAGAGGTCGCTGGCGGCGAAGAAATAGGCGATTTCCCGCTCGGCTGATGCCGGGGAGTCTGAACCGTGCACGGCGTTGGCATCGATGGACTCGGCGAAGTCGGCACGAATGGTGCCCGCGTCCGCATCTTTCGGGTTGGTGGCGCCCATCAACTCCCGGTTGCGGGCAATGGCGTTCTCGCCTTCCAGCACCTGTACCATGACCGGGCCGGAGGTCATGAACTCGATCAGCGCGGGGAAGAAAGGACGTTCGCTGTGCTCGGCGTAGAAACCACCGGCAACGGCGTCGCTCAGGCGCAGCATTCTTGCCGCAACCACGCGCAGGCCCGCGGACTCGAACCGTGAATAAATCTGCCCAATTACGTTTTTTGCCACAGCATCGGGCTTCACGATAGACAAGGTACGCTCAACAGCCATCTGACTTTCTCCAAAGATTTCAGAAAATGAATCGGGGCAGCGGGCCCCAGGGTGAAAACCGCGCAATTATACGGGCTTTACGGCCCGGTTTCACGCGCTAAACGCGCTGACGCAGGCGACCGATAACGTCCTGCAGGTGGGCGATAGCGTGGTCGACATCCTCCCCGGTGGTAAACCGGCCACAGCACAGGCGCAGGGTGCTGTGCGCCAGGGAATCCGGCACACCGATAGCACGCAATACGTAGGATGGCTCTAGGCTCTCGGAATTGCAGGCGGAGCCGCTGGACAACGCCAGTTCGCGCAGGGCCATCAACAGGGTTTCCCCGTCCACGCCCTCCACACTCACGCTAAGGGCACCCGGCAGGCGCCGCTCAGGGTGGCCGTTCAGCTGCACGCCACCAATGGCTGCTACACCGCGCCATAGGCGCTCGCGCAGCGCGAGCAGACGCTCGCTCTCAGCCGCCAGCTCGGCGGTGGCCAGGCGCGCGGCTTCACCCATGCCGACGATCTGATGTGTCGCCAGAGTACCTGAGCGCATGCCCCGCTCGTGCCCGCCGCCGTGGATCTGGGCCTGCAGTTGCACCCTTGGCTGGCGCCGGACATAGAGCGCGCCGATGCCCTTGGGGCCATAGAATTTATGCGCCGACATGGACAGCAGATCAACCGGCAGCTGCCCCATATCGAGAGGAATCTTGCCCACACTCTGCGCCGCGTCGACATGAAATAACGCGCCGTTCTCGCGCACGCAGGCGCCGATGGCGGCGATGTCGTTGACGGTGCCCAGCTCATTGTTGGCGTGCATGATGCTTACCATGAGCGTGTCGGGGCGCACCGCAGCGGCCACGCTCTCCGGGCTGGTCAGGCCATCCGGCCCCGGCGTCAGCCAGGTCACCTCCCAGCCCTGTTGCTCCAGCCAGGCACAGGTGTCAATCACCGCTTTGTGCTCAATGCGAGAGGTCACCAGGTGGCGGCGGTCGGTGGCCAGTGCGGCAGCCCCCTTGATGGCCAGGTTGTCCGACTCGGTGGCACCGGACGTCCATACCAGCTCGCGCGGGTCGGCGTGGATCAGGTCCGCAAGGTCGCGCCGTGCCTGCTCCACTGCCTGTTCGGCTCGCCAACCGTAAACATGGGAGCGCGAAGCGGGGTTACCGAAATTGCCCTCCAGGGTCAGGCAGCTGGCCATAGCCTCAGCAACCCGCGGGTCTACCGGGGTCGAGGCGAGATAATCGAAATAAACGGGTGCTTGCATGGTTATCCAGGGGCCAACGCCGGGATTACAGTTCCCGCAGGGCGACAAGGCTCTCCGGGTTCACGCGCGCGCGGGCATCCTGCCGGGAGGAAATGTGGCGCACTTCGCGGCGCTCCACCAGGGTCGCCAGGCTGATCTGGCTGAGGAAGCCGTGAATCTGGTCGCTCAGGTCCTGCCACAGGTGATGCGTGAGGCAGACCTCGCCCTGCTGGCAGTCGGCCTTGCCGCCACAGCCAGTGGCGTCGACGGCCTCATCGACCGCATCGATAATCTGCGCAACATAAATCGCTTCACTTTCACGGCCCAGCCGATAGCCGCCGCCCGGGCCGCGCACGCTGCTCACCAGGTCGCGCCGACGCAGGCGCGCGAAGAGCTGTTCCAGATACGACAGTGAGATCGCCTGGCGGCCGGAAATTTCCGCGAGACTTACCGGCCCCTGCTGTCCGTGGAGAGCCAGATCCAGCATTGCCGTCACTGCATAGCGTCCCTTGGTTGTCAGCCGCATGACCATACCCGATAACGTAAAGGCCCGAGTATGCAATAACCCACCAAATTGATCAACTTTTGTCCGCGGCGCCGTCTGTGCCACCGCGCCCGGGGTCGCTGCCGGCACCGGGTAGGTATTTCTGGGTCTCGGTGAGGATGCCGCGGAGGATGTTCAGCTCCATTTCGTCCAGCCGCAGGCGCCCGTACAGCCGCCGCAGGCGCACCATCAATTGCCGGGGTGCGGCCGGGTCGAGGAAACCGATACCCACCAGCGTTTCTTCCAGGTGCTCATAGAAGCGCTCCATGTTTTGCGCGGTACTGAACGGGGCGTCCCACTGGTCCTCGGCGACCACGGGCAGGCTGCCTGCCAGGTGCAGCATGCGCAGTTCGTAGCAGACAATCTGCACCGCCATCGCCAGGTTCAGCGAGCTGTAGGCGGGATCAGACGGAATGTGCAGGTGCAGGTTGCAGCGCTGCAGCTCGTCGTTGGTCAGCCCGCGGTCCTCACGCCCGAACAGCAACGCGACCTGTTCGTCGCCCGCGCGAGCCGCAACCTGCTCGGCACAACGCCGGGGGTCCAGCAGAGGCCAGGGTATGCGGCGTTCACGGGCGCTGGTGCCCACCACAAACTGGCAGTCGGCAATGGCTTCATCCAGTGTTGGGCACACCACCGCCGCTTCCAGCACGTCCAGTGCACCGGCTGCCCGCCAGGTGGCCTGCTCATCCGGGTACTGGCGAGGCTCCACCAGCACCAGCCGCGAAAGCCCCATGTTTTTCATCGCCCGGGCCACACCGCCGATGTTGCCCGGATGCGACGTGTTCACCAGCACGATACGAATATTGTCGAGATTCATGGCCCAATCATGCGCACACGCGCAGCCTGTAAAAGCGCGCAAGTGTAGCAGATTGCCGGTAGGATCAGGCCCTGATGTGCTGTTATAATCGCGCGCCCCAAAACACGCACTCCCAGGAAACCGCTATGCAACCGATGGTCACAATCGCGCTGCGCGCCGCGCGCAAAGCCGGCGAACAGATCGTCCGTGCCTCCGACGAACTCGAGCGGATCGATGTGCAGGAAAAAAACGTCAATGACTTCGTGTCGGACGTGGACCGCAACGCCGAGCGCGAAATCATCTATCACCTGCGCAAGGCCTACCCCGAGCACGCCATTCTGGGTGAAGAGAGCGGCCTCAGCGGCGACGAAAACGCCGAATACCGCTGGGTGATCGACCCGCTGGACGGCACCACCAATTTCCTGCGCGGCATACCGCACTACGCGGTGTCCATCGCCTGCCTGTACCGTGGCAAGCTGGAACACGCGGTCATTGTGGATCCGGTACGCCGCGAGGAGTTCACCGCCTCCCGCGGCCGCGGCGCACAGCTCAATGGCCGCCGCATCCGCGTCAGCAGCCGCGCCTCACTGGACGGCGCACTGCTGGGCACCGGCATCCCGTTCAAGGACCATTGCGACCAGCATCTCGGCGCCTACAGCAAGAGCCTGGAAGTGCTCGCTGGCCAGTGTGCGGGTATCCGTCGGGCGGGCGCTGCATCACTGGACCTGGCCTACGTGGCCGCCGGCCGCCTGGATGCCTTCTGGGAAATTGGCCTGGCGCAATGGGACATGGCGGCGGGCGCGCTGCTGGTGCGGGAAGCCGGTGGCCTGGTCGCCGACATCAATGGCTCCGATAACTACCTGGAATCCGGCAACATCGTCTGCGGCAACCCGAAGTGCTTCAAGGCCGTGTTGCAAACGACCAGGCCCCTGCTGGGCAAATAAAAAACCACCGCTGTTCCTTCCTCGTGGTCGCCCCGCGTGTCGGTGATCGCTGGCCTAACCGGGGCGTTTCATACGCCCCGGCACGCGAGCACCGCTAGGGCATCAGGTCGTCTTGTTCCGCCCCTTCCTTCACTGGCAGCATCAGGTCTTCCTTGCTCACACCCATCAGCACCAGCACGCTCGCGGCAACGTATACCGAAGAATAGGTACCGATCACCACGCCCACCAACAGGGCGATGGCGAAGCCCTTGATCATCTCGCCGCCGAGCAGCGCCAGGCAAACCAGCACCAGCAGCGTGGTCAGCGAAGTGACCAGCGTGCGCCCCAGGGTTTCCGAGAGAGAAATATTGATGACCTCCAGCGGGTCGGACTTGCGCAGCTTGCGGAAGTTCTCGCGAATCCGGTCCGACACCACGATGGTGTCGTTCAGCGAGTAGCCGATCACCGCCAGCAGCGCCGCCAGCACCGTGAGGTCAAACTCCAGGCCAATGATGGAGAAAAAGCCGAGCGTGATGATGACGTCGTGCGCCAGTGCCGCCACCGCGCCCACAGCGAACTTGAACTGGAAGCGAAAACCGATATACAGCATGACCATGCCCAGCGCCATAAGCATGGCGAGGCCACCCTGCTCACGCAGCTCGTCGCCGACCTGCGGGCCAACAAACTCAATGCGCCGCAATTCGACGGTCCCCTCGAAGGTATCCTCCAGCAGCCGCACCAATGCGGTGCCGTCGGTGTCGGCATGCCCCTGGGGCAGGCGAATCAGCACGTCGCGATCGGTACCGAAACTGACCACAATGGAGCCGGCATAGCCGCCGCCGTCAAGGGTGGAGCGGATCGCTTTCAGGTCAGCCGATTCGCTGTAGTGCACCTCCACCAGGGTGCCGCCGGTAAAGTCCAGCCCCCAGCTCAGCTGCCGCGTGGAGAGGCTGAAAATGGCGGCCAGCAGCAGCACCGCGGAGACGGCCATGGCGAGCTTGCGCTGGCCCATGAAATTGATCACTTTCATACTCAAACTCCCCCGATGGACAGGGTTCTCACCTTGCGCCCACCGTAGTACAGGTTCACCAGCGCCCGCGTACCGACGATGGCCGTGAACATCGACGTGACAATGCCCACCGACAGCGTGACCGCAAAGCCCTTGACCGGACCGGTGCCCACTGCATAGAGAATAACCGCCACGATCAGTGTGGTGATGTTGGCGTCAAGAATGGTCGACAGCGCGGCATCGTAGCCCGAGTGAATGGCCATCTGCGGCGAGCGCCCATCGCGCAGCTCCTCACGTATTCGCGAGAAAATAAGCACGTTGGCGTCCACCGCCATACCCACCGTAAGCACGATACCCGCAATGCCGGGCAAGGTGAGTGTGGCACCGATCAACGACATGAATGCCACCAGCAATATCAGGTTGGCGGCGAGGGCGACCACGGCGATAACACCGAACACCCGGTAATACAGAATCATGAACAACACCACCAGTGCCAGGCCGAACTGCACCGACTTCACACCGAGGCGGATGTTCTCGGCGCCCAGCGATGGGCCCACCGTGCGCTCTTCAACAAAGGAGATGGGTGCCGCCAGCGCACCTGCGCGCAGCATCAGCGCCAGCTCGGAAGCCTCCAGCGGGCTGTCCAGCCCCGTAATCTGGAACTGGGCGCCGAGCGCGGACTGAATCACCGGAGCGGTGAGCAACTTGCGTTCGTCGTAGGGGATTTGTACGGCTTTCTCGCTGCCATCTTCCTGCAACTCGTAGCGGGTGCGGAACTTGCGTTCGATAAACAGCACGCCCATGCGTCGCTTGACGTTGTTGCGCGTGGCACGGGACATCAGCGTGCCACCCTCGCCATCGAGGCTGATCTGTACGTTGGGGCGGCCGTTCTCGTCGAAACTGGCCTGGGCGTTCGCTACGCGCTCCCCGGTAATGATGATGTCGCGCTCCAGCCACTCAAAGGAGCCGGCGCGGTCTTCGCTGCGGTACTCGAAGCGCTGCTTTTCCGACTCCGGCGCATCCAGGTTCGCCACCAGGCGGAATTCGAGGTTCGCCACCGTGCCCAGAATCCGCTTCGCCTCCGCGGTGTCCTGGATGCCGGGCAGTTCCACCACGATACGGCTCTGTCCCTGGCGCTGTACCAGCGGCTCCGACACACCCAGTTCGTTGACCCGGTTGCGCAGCGTGGTCAGGTTCTGCGACACCGCGTAATTGGCGATTTCCGTGCGCATCTGCTCTGTCATGGAGGCGGTGATGGTCCAGTTCTCGCCTTCCCCGCCGCGCTCCAGCAGCAGTTCAGGGTGATTATCAGCGATGAGTGTACGCGCGCTCTCGCGGTCTTCTTCGCTGCGCAGGCGCGCTGTGACCGACAGGTCTCCCTCACGCCCGACGATGCCCCGGATCCGCTCGTCACGCAGTGCGCGGCGAATGGCGGTTTCGTAGAATTCCTGCCGGCGCTCCATGGCGGCATCCACATCCACCTCCAGCTTGAAGTGCACGCCGCCGCTCAAATCCAGACCCAGCTTCATGGGCTGACCGCCCAGGTCGCTGAGCCATTCAGGCGTGGTTGGCGCCAGGTTCAATGCCACAATGAAGCCGTCGCCCAGGGCGCGCTGCACCCTCGCCTGCGCGATAAGTTGCTGCTCCGCATCGCCGAGGCGCACCAGCGCGTTGCGGCCGCCCGGGTCAATAACTTCGCCGAAATGCTCAATGCCGGCCTCTTCCAGCGCGCCGGTGACGCGGCTGAGAGTGCGCTCGTCGATGATCTGGGCGCTGCTCTCCCCCGTGATCTGCAGGGCCGGGTCTGGCGCGTACAGGTTGGGCGCGGCATAGAGCAAGCCGATCGCCAGCACCGCCAGCACCAGGAGATATTTCCACAATGGATACTTATTCAACATAATCAGGCTCTAACAGGAGACCGGGCCTCGGCAGGTGCGCTCGTAGCGCACCCTTGCCGGGAATGGAAAGTCGGTCATTATAAGGAATCAAAGGGGGGTCACAAGGGGCCGCGTCAGCCGACCCAGTGGCGGGCGTTGCGGAATAGCCGCAGCCAGGGCGCGTCTTCACCCCAGCCTGCTGGTGCCCACGAGTGCTGCACACTCCGATACACCCGCTCCGGGTGCGGCATCATAATCGTTGCGCGCCCGTCGAGGCTGGCCAGGCCGGCAATACCCAGCGGCGAACCATTGGGGTTGGCGGGGTAGCGCTGCGCCACGGACAGGTCGTTCTCCAGATAGCGCAGGGCGATAGCACCCCCGGCGTCACACTGCGTTGCACCCTCGGCGCGGGCGAATTCGGCGCGCCCCTCGCCATGGGCCACAGCGATGGGCAGATGCGAGCCCGCCATGCCAGCGAGCAACACAGAGGGGCTCTCTTCCACCCGCACCAGCGCCAGGCGCGCCTCGAACTGCTCGGAGCGATTGCGCACAAAGCGCGGCCAATGGCCTGCGCCGGGAATCAGCTCCGCAAGCGCCGAAACCATCTGGCAGCCGTTGCACACACCCAGGGTGAAACTGTCTTCCCGCGCGAAGAACGCGGCGAACTGGTCGCGCAGCGCGCTGTTGAAGAGAATGCTCTTGGCCCAACCGGCGCCGGCGCCCAGCACATCGCCATAGGAGAAGCCGCCACAGGCTGCCAGCCCCTTGAATTCGGCGAGCGCACGCCTGCCCGCCAACAGATCGCTCATGTGGACATCGACCGGCGTGAAACCCGCCCGGTGAAAGGCAGCCGCCATCTCGACGTGGCCGTTGACGCCCTGCTCGCGCAGAATCGCCACGCGCGGCCGCAGCCCACGATTGATGTAGGGCGCCGCGATGTCCTCGGCGGGATCGAAGGTGGCGCGGGCAGACAGGCCCGGGTCTTCCTCCAACACGCGCTGATATTCTTCTTCCGCGCAGGCGGGATTATCGCGCAAGCGGGCAATCTCGAAGCTGGTGCGCGCCCACAGTGCCTGCAGGCGGCTGCGCGGCTCATCCAGCACCACATCTCCCGCGGAGCGTATGACCACCCGCTCGCCCGGCACCGCGCGCCCCAGCGGGAACAGGCAATCCGTGAGGCCCAGCGCCGCCGCCTGCTCGCGCAGCGCCGGCACGTGCTGCGCCGCAACCTGCAGCACCGCGCCTGCCTCTTCGGCAAACAACTGCTGCAGCGGTGTGCCGGCGAGAAACGCGAGGTCCAGCTCCAGGCCGCAGCGGCCCGCAAAAGCCATTTCCAGCACCGTGGTGAGCAAACCACCGTCAGAGCGGTCGTGATAGGCGAGCAGTTTGCCGGCTTGCAGCAACGCCTGCACCAGAGCAAAAAACGCCGCCAGATCCGCGGGCCGGTCGAGGTCCGGGACATCCTCACCCACCTGGCCGTAGACCTGTGCCAACGCGGAGCCACCGAGACGGCCAGCGCCACGACCCAGGTCCAGCAGCCACAGTTCGGCAGCGGAATCGGTGGATAATTCCGGGGTCAGGGCAAGACGCACGTCAGTGACCGGCGCAAAAGCGGACACCACCAGTGATACCGGCGCCGTGACCGCGCGCTGCTCGCCGTCCGCCTGCCAGGTGGTGCGCATGGACATAGAGTCCTTGCCCACCGGGATAGTGATACCCAGTGCCGGGCACAGCTCCATACCCACGGCACGCACCGTATCAAACAACACTTCGTCTTCCCGCCCATAACCGGCGGCACACATCCAGTTGGCGGAGAGACGGATATCCGCCAGTGCCGCCACGGGCGCCGCACACAGGTTGGTGATGGCTTCAGCGATCGCCATGCGCCCGGACGCCGGCCCGTCCACCAGTGCCAGCGGGCTGCGTTCGCCCATGGCCATGGCTTCGCCCAACACGCTGTCATAGGACACCGTAGTCACAGCGCAGTCCGCCACGGGCACCTGCCAGGGGCCTACCATCTGATCGCGCGCCACCATTCCGGTAACTGTGCGGTCGCCAATGGTAATGAGGAACTGTTTACTCGCCACCGCCGGCAGTTGCAGCACACGCTCCACCGCTTCGCGCACGGGCATGTCCAGGGTCAGGGGCGGCAGCGACAACGGGTGTCGGGTAACCTCGCGCTGCATCTTCGGCGGTTTGCCAAAGAGCACAGACATGGGCAGATCCACCGGCGCATTGCCGAAATGGCTGTCTTCCAGGGTCAGGTGTTGCTCCGCCGTGGCCTCCCCGACTACCGCATAGGGGCAGCGCTCGCGCCGGCAGATATCTTCGAAGCGCTGCAGCTGTGCCGGCTCAACCGCCAGTACGTAACGCTCCTGTGACTCGTTACTCCAGATCTCGAGTGGCGCCATGCCGGGCTCATCGTTGGGCACGTTGCGCAGCGCAAAGCGGCCACCGCGGCCACCATCCTTGACCAGCTCGGGCAGCGCGTTGGACAGGCCGCCTGCCCCCACATCGTGGATAAAGGCGATCGGGTTTTCAGCGCCCAGTTGCCAGCAACGGTCGATCACTTCCTGACAGCGGCGTTCCATTTCCGGGTTCTGGCGCTGTACCGACGCGAAGTCGAGGTCCTCTGCACTGGCACCGCTGGCCATGGAGGAAGCGGCGCCGCCACCCAGGCCAATCAGCATGGCCGGGCCGCCGAGCACAATCAGTTGCGCTCCGGGGGCGAAGTCACCCTTCTGCACGTGTTCTTCCCGGATGTTGCCGTAGCCACCCGCGATCATGATGGGCTTGTGGTAACCGCGCCGCTCAACGCCGGACACACCAGGCACATCCAGTTCGAAGCTGCGAAAGTAGCCGCAGAGATTGGGCCGGCCGAATTCATTGTTGAAGGCAGCGCCACCGATGGGGCCCTCCAGCATGATGTCCAGCGCTGACACAATGCGCGTGGGTTTGCCGTAATCCGACTCCCAGGGTTGGATATACCCGGGGATTTGCAGGTTGGACACGGAAAAACCGGTCAGCCCCACCTTCGGCTTGGATCCGCGCCCCACCGCGCCCTCGTCGCGAATTTCGCCACCGGCACCGGTGCCGGCGCCTGGGAACGGTGCGATCGCTGTGGGGTGATTGTGCGTTTCCACCTTCATCAGGAGGTGCACGGCTTCCTGGGAGAAACCGTATTCCGCCGTTTGCGGGTCCGGGTAGAAGCGCCCCGCGTGATGGCCGGCCACCACCGCGGCGTTGTCGGAATAGGCGGAAAGTACGCCCTCGCCGCCGCAGGCATAGGTGTTGCGAATCATCCCGAACAGCGAGTGATCCTGCTCTACCCCGTCAATCGTCCAGCTGGCATTGAAAATCTTGTGGCGGCAGTGCTCGGAATTGGCCTGCGCAAACATCATCAGTTCGACATCACTGGGGTTGCGGCCAAGGCCGGTAAACGCCTGTACCAGATAGTCGATCTCGTCATCCGCGAGGGCGAGCCCGAGGTTGGCATCGGCCGTCTCCAGCGCTGCGCGGCCACCCTGCAGGATATCCACCGTAGACAACGCGGCCGGCGACTGTTCGCGGAACAGGGCGCTGGCCGCCTCCAGGCTGGGCAGCACGCTTTCTGTCATGCGGTCGTGCAGCACTGCCTGCACCGCAGTATGGGAGGCCGCCGGCAACCCCGCCGGCAGGGTCAGGTACCAGGCAACACCGCGCTCCAGCCGGCGCAGCTCGGCAAAACCGCAATTGTGGGCAATGTCCGTGGCCTTGCTCGACCAGGGTGAAATGGTCCCCGGGCGGGGCACCACCAGCAGCAACTCTCCCTGTTGCGGCGCCGGAGGGGTTTCAGCCACCTCACCGAGCAATTGTTTCAGCAGTGCTTCACGTTCAGGGGAAAGCTCATCGGCAAGCTGTGCGAAGTGGACAAAGTAACCGCCATGCAGGCGAATGGCAGGGTCGATGGCGGCAAGTTTCTGCGTCAGCTTGTCCCGGCGGAAAGGGGACAGGGCCGAGGTTCCAAGCAATATCAGCATGCTGGGGCGGGCTCCGGGAGAGGCTTTCTGAAAGCCCGCCATTGTACGGGATTAGCCCGCAGGGAGTCACCGCCAATCGGCGGGCAAATTCACTCCCTGCGCCAGTGACGACGCCCGCTAGACGAAGAAGTCCGTGCTGTCGGCGCCCAGCAGTACGGCGCCGAGATTGCGGCCGAACGACGTGGGGTTGTTGGCCACGTGAGCCCGTGCGGTGTGGATGTCGAGGAAGCGTTGCTGGATTTCACTGCCGAGGAACACCGAGCTGCCGCCAGCCGAGGAAAACAGGCTGTCGATCACAGCCATACAACGCTCGATAACCAGCGATGCCTGATAGCGGTACTTGATGCGCTCCAACACCGGCACTTCCTCCCCGGCTGTCACCTGGGCCATCATGCGATCGAAGTTGCGGAACAGGATCGCCTCCATTTCGTCGATGCTGGTAATTGCGGCGGCAATCCGTTCCTGCGTGCCGGTGTCTGCGGCAAGTTTAGTCACGTCACCGCTGGCCTTGCCCACCACCATCTGGCGGTACAGGTCGAGCGCGTCGCGGGCTGCGCCGATAGCGGGTGTGGAGACCACACGCACAAACAGCTGGGCCCAGGGCAGGCGATACAATGGCGCGCTGTCTGCGGTAACACCGGGGTTGGTGCCGAGGAAACCATCCACCGCCTTGTGTGTGCGGTACTCGGGCACGAACACATCTTCCACGACGATATCCTTGGAGCCCGTGCCCTGCAGGCCCATCACGTGCCAGGTGTCTTCGATGCGATAGTCGGTACGCGGCACCAGGAAAGTACGGAAGCCCCCTTCAGGGTCGATGCCACCCAGCAGCGCCCAAGTGCAGTGGTCGCTGCCACTGCTCCAGCCCCAGCGGCCGCTGAAGCGGAAGCCCCCTTCCGCGGCGGTGACCTTGCCCATGGGAGCGTAGGATGACGACGCGCGCACATGTACGTCCTCGCCCCAGACATCGGTCTGGGCACGCTCATCCATCAGGGCGATCTGGAACGCGTGCACCGCAACAATGCCGGACGCCCAGGCCGTCGACATGCAGTTCTCGGCAATCGCCAGGTGCATGCGGAAAAAGTCCTGCGGATCCACTTCGTGACCGCCCCATTTGCGCGGCTGCAGGGCGAGGAAAAAGCCCGCATCGCGCAGAGCGTCTATATTCTCTTGCGGCACCATCCGTTGCTCGCGCGCCTGCGGAGCGTTCTTGCGCAGCATATCTCCCAGCGCCAGCACACGGTCGTAGATGTCCTGGGCACGCAGTGGCGGGCGGTGGGTCAGCGGGGTAGCGGGCAGGGTCATGGCATTTCTCCGAATTCTTCGAATTTCCACTAGATTACCCTGAAGCCACCGGGTTCAAATACCCTGAATGAGTGATAAAGCCCGGTAGTTACCCCCGATCCGACCAATGTCTATGCTTTGTAGAGCTTCCCGGTGCTATTCGCCCGGCCAACATGGCGCTAGAATCCAGCCATGACCCCGCACCGACTCCTGTTGCTCATGGGCCTCGTCGCCCTCGCCCTGCTCGCCGGCTGCTCGCGCGGCGACGCGCTACAACAGGTGCTTGCCGATGGCGAGCTGGTCGTGGTGAGCCGCAACAGCCCCACCACGTTCTACCTCGACAAGGGAGGCGCCGCCGGATTCGAACATGATCTGGCACAGTTGTTCGCCGAAACACTCGGGGTCGACCTGCAGATGGAAACTGCGTACAGCCTGAACGGCATATTCCGTCGCCTGCAGCGCCGCGAGGCGCACATCGCCGCCGCGGGCCTAAGCCTCACGGGAGCGCGCAGCGCCGAGTTCAACCACTCCACGCCCTACGCCAGCCTGGTGCCCCGGGTGGTATACCGCACGGGCAAGCGCAAACCGTCGGGGCTGGACGATATTCAGGGACTGCACCTGGTGGTGCTCGTCGGCAGTAGCCATGAACAGACCCTGCGTGACCTGCAGTCGGCCGCCTGGCCCGAACTGAGCTGGGAAGCTGTGCGCGGTGCCGACACCATGGAACTGCTGGAGCGGGTAGACAGCGGCTCGGCAGACATTGCCGTCATCGACTCCAACGAGTTTCGCATGCAGCAAAGCCTGTACTCGCGCCTGGATGTCGCGTTCAATCTTGGCAGCGAGCAGGACATGGTGTGGTACTTCCCACCGGGTGATGACTACAACGCCCTGATTGACCGCGCCGATGGCTTTCTGGCCGAGCTGCAGGAGGATGGACGCCTGGCGCAACTGCGCGAGCAGCATTTCGGGCACAACACCGTGCTGTCTCGTGTGGGGTCACACGTGTTCGCACGCAATATCCGCAGCAAATTGCCCGCCTATGTCGACCTCATTCGACAGGTAGCCGAAGAGTACAAGCTCGACTGGCACCTGCTGGCGGCGATCGCCTATCAGGAGTCGCACTGGGACCCGGAGGCGACATCACCGACGGGTGTGCGCGGCATGATGATGCTCACCAGCCCGACCGCGCGGGAAATGGGCGTGAAAAACCGGCTGGACCCGCTACAGAGCCTGCGCGGCGGAGCGCGCTACCTGAAAAATATCCGCCGACGCCTGCCCGCAGACATCAGCGAACCCGACCGCACCTGGCTCGCCCTGGCCGCCTACAATATCGGCCTAGCGCATCTGGAGGACGCGAGGGTGCTCACCGAGCAACGCGGCGGTGATCCGCACCTGTGGAGTGATGTTCTGGAGACCCTGCCCCTGCTGCAGAAGCGCGAGCACTATCGCACGACTCGCTACGGCTATGCCCGGGGCGGCGAAGCGGCGAGCTTCGTGCAGAATATCCGGCACTACTACAGTATCCTGCAGTGGAAAGACATGTCGGCCAACCAGCCTGGTCAGCCGCTGGACCCGATGAACTTCCTGCCAACGGCGTTGCGCGGGGAGCGTTTTCTGGCGCTATGAGCGCCGGGCGCGGAAAAACGCCTGTAGACGGCGGCTGGACTCCTCGGCGAGCACACCCTCCTCCCAGCACACCCGGTGGTTGTACCAGGGTGACTCCAGCAGCGCACACTGGCTACAGATAACACCGGCTCGTGGCTCGCGCGCCGCAAACACCAACAACGCGATGCGCGCATGCACCAGCGCACCGGCGCACATGCTGCAGGGTTCCAGCGTGACGTAGAGCGTCGCGCCCGGCAGACGGTAGTTGCCCTCGGTGCCTGCCGCGTCGCGCAGGGCAATAATTTCCGCGTGGGCGGTGGGGTCAGCATCGCCGATCACCCGGTTCCAGCCGCGTCCGAGGACTTGTCCGTCGCGCACAACCAGCGCGCCCACGGGGACCTCGCCCTGCTCCGCGGCGCGATCCGCCAGGAACAGTGCCTGCTCCATCCAGTGCAGATGTTCATGCATTGTCATCGGCTTCCTCGTTCACAGGTCCGCAGTGCACCTGTACACTCACCGATTGCGAGCTTCTCAGTCGCCAGGCGCGAGCTTTCGGGAGTCCTCCGTCGCAGCTATCGACACCACACCACATGAATGCCTGCTCAAATTTGACGTCCAGCTTGCCGCCAACTCCCATATTTTTACTCGTTGCAACGCTGCCAGCCGCGCATTATGAATGCCCTGTAAGCTGGCCTCCAGCCCCAAAGGCAAGCACACTCAGGATTCACCGCCCTCCTGGGGCTCCTTTACCGGCGCCGGCAACACCAGCACTGCACAGGGTGCGCTGACCGCGACACACTCCACCGTAGCCCGCCGCAGCGGCCAGCGGGCACCCGCTCCCCGCGACACCAGCAATATCAAATCCGCTTCGATGCTGGCTGCCAGGGCTACCAGCTTTTCTCCGGGGCTACCCGCCAACACATGCAAGGTGGCACCCGAGTTGAAGGCCAGGTGCTTCTCTGCCAGGGCACTCAAGCTGTCGCGGGCGCGCTGCTCAATATTTTCGGAGGCATCGGCCGCCACGTGGGGGAAGAAGCTGGCGCCACCGGGATCGAACACCGTTGCCAGATGCAGGCCGCCGCCCTCACCCAACAGTCGGCTGCCCTCGCGCAGCGCGCGTTTGGCCTCTTCCTCATCCTCTACATCAATAGCCAATAGAATATTATGATACATCGTCCTTCTCCTGCTGGGATGACGGCGCTGCGTCGACCTGCGGATAGGCTCTTCCGTAGACCAGTTCGCCCACACTGTAGCCGCGGTAATCCGCATGCAGTGCGCGCAATAGTGAAAGCGCCATGAAAATCAGCAACACACAGAACGGCAGACCCAGCGCGGTGATCACGTTCTGCAAAGCTTCCAGCCCTCCCGCAAGCAGCAGCGTGACGGCGATGCCGCCCTGTGCCAGGGCCCAGAACACCCGCTGGCGGACCAGCGACGGTTGATCGTCGCGACGCGTCAGCAGATCAATAACCAGCGACGCTGAGTCCGACGAAGTGGTGAAGAAGATAATAATGATGATCACACTCAGGGCCGACGCGAGTTCTGCAAGTGGAAACACGGAGAGAAACGCAAAGATCGCTACCGACGGATCATCCTGCACCTGTGCTGCCAGCTCCACCTTGCCGCTCATGGCTACATCGATTGCCGCCAGGCCAAATACCGCAAACCACACCAGCGTGAACAGCGTGGGCGCCAGCAACACCCCCGCAACAAATTCGCGGATGGTGCGGCCACGGGAAATACGCGCGATGAAGATACCGACGTAGGGCGCCCAGGAGATGGTCCAGGCCCAATAGAAGAGTGTCCACTGCCGTTGCCAATCCGACTCCGAAAACGCCTGGGTCCAGAATGCCAGCCACGGCAAGGCATCCAGATAATCACCCAACGTTTGCACCATACCCTCTGCAATAAAAACGGTCGGCCCGGCAACGGCAACAAAGACAATCAGCGCAATTGAAAGCACTATATTCGCCTGCGAAAGCCGCCGTATGCCCTTGTCCAGGCCCAGCGCCACCGAAGTGGCTGCAACACCGGTGATACAGGCAATAATCGCTACCTGTACCCAACCCGTCCTGGGCACCTCAAACAGGTAGGCGAGACCACTGTTCAACTGCAGTGTGCCCAGGCCCAGCGAAGTCGCCACACCAAACAGCGTGCCCAGCACCGCGACAACGTCCACGGCGGCACCCAGGGGGCCATAGATGCGCTCTCCCAGCAGCGGGTAGAACAGGCTGCTGACGCGCATCGGCAGATCATGCCGGTAGGCGAAGTAGCCAATTGCCAACCCCGGCAGGGCGAAGATGGTCCAGGTGTGCAGGCCGAAGTGGTACATCGCCACGGTCATTGCATCCCGCGCTGCACGCTCGCTTTCGGGCTCCACATCGGTAAACGGCGGCTGGGCAAAATGCGATATCGGCTCCGCTACGCCCCAGAACATAAGGATGGTGCCAATACCCGCGGCAAAGAGCATGGTGAACCAGGTGAGATTGGAATAGTCCGGGAGGGCGTCGTCACTGCCCAGCCGAATAGTGCCGTAGCGGCTGACCGCGAGGAAAATGAGGAACGCCAGCAGCACGCTCACAGACAGAATGTAGAACCAGCCTAAATAGCGTGCCACCCAGGCGGTAACGGCGCCAAAACCCTGACCCACCTCTGCGTCAAAGGGAATCGCCAACGCCACAAACAGGGCGGCCACAGCGGCAGACGTGAAGAACACCGCCGGGATGGTCTGCAGACCCAGCGCGCGTTGCAGCCTGTTGAGCAAAACCTGACCCCGCTTTTCGTCGGTAACGGGCCCAACCCTAGCACAGGAACGCCACGCAAGCGCAAACAGGGCCGGTTCGCCCAACACACTGAACCGCCAGCCGGCGCCGCCAATTTCTTTTCCGAAACCAGTTCGATAATATTCCTTGCATGAACGCCTCACCCGGAAATGCCAGCACACCGCGCCGCGGAAGGCCGCGCAGTTTGACGCTGGAGACTATCGTCGACACGGCCTGCGCCATACCGCCCGGCAACCTCGACATGGCGACGGTTGCCCGTCACCTGAAGGTTGGCGTAGCAACACTCTATGGTTATGTGAAGGGGAGAGAACACCTGTTGCGCCTGGTAACGGAGCGCAAGGGGCAACTGCAACCCATTATCGACTGCGGCCAATCCTGGCAGGACATTCTGCGCGAACATGCCCGCAGCACCTGCCAGACCGCCCTCGACTGGCCAGAACTGATCAGCCAGATCATGCAGGGTGGCGTGTTCGGTGACATTGAAGCGCGCTACCTGGAACAGCTGATAACCGTGCTTGGCCGACGCGGGTTTTCCCCCGGCAAGGCACTGGAGCTCTACTACAGCGTGAACCAGCTGGCGCTGGGCGCCGCGGTCAGCGGCAATTACCTGAGGGCCGCAGCCCGCACAGGGGGGCACCAGGCACTGCTCAACCAGTTTCTGGCAAGCCAACCGGCGGCTACCTTGCCCCAGCTACAGCAGGCACTGGCAGAAAACCCACTGCCGCAGGTGCTGGGTGACTTCAAACCGGCGCTGGAGCATCTGCTCGCCAGCAGCCAACCCGACAATCCGGCCGGCCCCACGCGGTCGCCAACCCTACGGAGAAAGTAGCATGAGCAACGGTTTTCGCCCCACCGATGACAGCGGCCCATTGTGCTGTGTGATTGGCGCCGGCCCCAGCGGAATCACTACCATCAAGCGCCTCAAGGAAGGGGGCATAGCCTACGACTGCTTCGAGGCATCCGACAATATCGGGGGCAACTGGTACTACCGCAACCCCAACGGTATGTCGGCCTGCTACCAGAGCCTGCATATCGATACGTCAAAGTTTCGCATGGGTATGCAGGAGTATCCGGTGCCGGAAAACTGGCCGGACTACCCGCACCACAGCGAGATTTTCGATTACCTCAACAACTACACAGATCATTTCGGCTTGCGTGACACCATCACCTTCAACACGCGCGTCGAGCGGGCGCACCGGGAAGCCGACGGCCACTGGTCGGTGACCACGAGCGACGGCGAAACCCGCCGCTACGATGTGCTGCTGGTAGCCAACGGTCATCACTGGGACCCGCGCTGGCCGGAACCCGCCTATCCCGGCCAGTTCGCCGGCGAGCAAATCCACGCCCACAGCTACAATACACCTTTCGATCCTATCGATATGCGCGACAAACGCGTGCTGGTGGTGGGCTCCGGAAACTCGGCGATGGATATCGCCTCAGAGTTGTCGATGCGCTACATGGCCAGTACCCTGCACATTTCCATGCGCCGCGGCGTTTGGGTGTTTCCCAAGTACATCAACGGCAAGCCCGGTGACAAGAACATGCTTCCGGCCTGGGTGCCGCGCAAAATCCAGCACTGGCTGATGAGCCGCGTGGTGAAGCAGCAGATTGGCAATCCCCGCGACTACGGGCTGCCACAGCCCACCTACCAGCCCTGGGAAGCCCATGGCACGGTCTCGGGCGAATTCCTGCAGCGTGCCGGCTCGGGTGACATCAATGCGCGCCCGGGTATTGAACGCCTGGACGGCCACACCGTCCACTTCACCGACGGCAGCAGCGACGAATTCGATGTGATCGTCTGGTGCACCGGCTACAAGATCAGCTTTCCCTTCTTCGACCAGCCCCGGTTCACGGCCAGCGAGGACAACCAGCCACCGCGCCTGTTCAAGCGGATGCTGATACCCGGGGTACCCAACCTCATCTATATGGGCCTCGCGCAATCGCTACCCACCCTGGTCAATTTTGCGGAGCAACAGGCGCGCTGGGTCGTGCCCTACTTGAAAGGTGACTACGCCCCGCCCTCCGAAAAGGAGATGGAGGCCATGATTACAGCGGATGAAGCCTTCTATCTGCGAGACTACTACCCCAGTCCACGGCACACCATTCAGCTGCACTTTGATCATTACGTGGGACGGCTGGACAAGGAAATAGAGGCCGGCATGAAACGGCGCCAGAGCGGCCAGCCGCCAGCGACGCTGGTGGGAGTCACTGCAGAAAAGGCGCGCGCGGCATGAGTACCTTCACGCGCAGCGACCTGACATTCAACAGCGGCGACGACAGCTGCGCTGCCTGGTTCTATCGCCCCGACACTACCGGCCCGGCCCCCGGGATGGTGATGGCACACGGTTTTACCGCCGTCCGCGACCAGCGCCTGGACGCCTACGCCGAGGCCTTCGCTGCGGCGGGTATCGCGGTATTGCTGTTTGACTACCGCCATTTCGGTGCCAGCGCCGGCGAGCCGCGGCAGCTGCTCAGTGTCAAACACCAGTTGCAGGACTGGGATGCGGCGGTGGCCACCTTGCGCCAGCAACCGGGCATAGATCCGGAGAGAATCGGGCTGTGGGGCACCTCGTTCGGCGGCGCCCATGTACAAGCGGTAGCCGCCCGCGACCACCGCATCGCTGCCGTGGTCGCACAGATCCCCTTCTGCTGGGCCGAAAAGCCACAGCAGAAAGTGCCCCTGCAGAAAACCCTCGGGCTACTCTACGCGGCGCTGAAGGACAGTCTGCGCGGCGCCCTCGGGCTCTCACCGCACTACATTCAGGCCATCGGTGACCCCGACGACGATGCCGCCATGACCTCGCCTGGCGCCGCCGCCGGCATCGCCAGCATCACGCCAGCGGACTCAGGCTGGCGCAACCGAGTGGCGGCACGTTTTGTGTTTCAACTGGCAAGCTACAAGCCGGGGAAACAGGCGGGGAACATTCGCTGCCCGATACATTACACCATCGCGGAACGCGACGCTTTCATCTCACCTGCGACCATTCGCGAGGCCGCAGCGCTGGCCCCCAATGCGGAGATTGCCAGTTACGACTGCGGGCACTTCGGCGTGTATGTGGAACCACTGTTCAGCGAGGTTGCCCGCGACGAAACGGCCTTCCTCTTGCAACACCTCACCCCGCAGATGAACTGATGTGCGCGCCAGCCGGACTGCGACAAGGGCCGCAGCCCGGCTGGTGCTCAGCTACAGATCGTAGCCGCGTTCGTCATGCAGCACCAGGTCAAGGCCCACGGTCTCCTGCTCCGCGTCAACCCGCAGGCCAATAACCCGGTCCACGAGCTTGAACAGGATATAACTCACAATCGCCGTGTACGCGAACGTTGCCACAACGCCGGTGGCCTGCACTGCCAACTGGCCGCCAATGGTACTGATGCCCTCGGAGAAACCGTTACCGCTGAATATACCCAGGTTGGGCGAACAGAAAACACCCGCCAGCAACGTACCCAGAATGCCACCCACCCCGTGGACCGGGAATACGTCGAGGCTGTCGTCAATTTTCAGCCGGTTCTTCAGGGTGAGGGTCGCGTAGTAACAGATGACACCGGCACTCAGGCCGATGACCACCGCAGCGGCCGGGCCGACCGACCCCGAGGCCGGCGTGATAGTGCCGAGGCCCGCCACCATACCGGTGACGATGCCCAGCACCGAGGGCTTGCCGTGGCGGATCCACTCCATGGTCATCCACGCCAGTGAGCCACAGGCGGCCGACAAATGGGTCACCAGCATCGCCATGGCGGCGCTGCCGTCGGCGGCCACCGCGGAGCCGGCATTGAAGCCGAACCAGCCTACCCAGAGCATGCCTGCACCGGTCACGGTCATGGTCAGGTTGTGCGGCGGCATGGCAACACTGCCAAAACCGCGGCGCGGCCCCAACATCAGCGCGGCAACCAGCGCCGCCACCGCCGCGGTGATATGCACCACAGTGCCACCGGCAAAATCCTGCAGCCCCATGGAACCGAGCCAGCCACCGCCCCACACCCAGTGACAAATCGGTGCGTAAACCAGCAGCATCCAGGCGGCACTGAACACCAGCATGGCAGAAAACCGTATGCGTTCCGCAAACCCGCCGACGATCAACGCCGGCGTAATTATCGCAAAGGTCATCTGGAACATGACAAAAAGCGACTCGGGAATATCACCCGAATTACCCTCCATGGATACGCCGGCCAGAAACAGGTTTCCCAGGTCACCAAGCCACGGCCCCTGCTCCACCCCGGATGAACCAAACGCCAGTGAATAACCGGCGACAAACCAGAGCAGCGACATCAAGGCCGTGAGGGCAAAGCACTGCATCAAAACAGACAGCACGTTGCGCACCCGCACCAGGCCACCGTAGAACAGCGACAGCCCGGGGAGCGTCATGAACAGAACCAGCGCCGTGGCCGTCAACATCCACGCGGTGTTGGCGGCGCTGATGTCCGCCGCCCAGGCGGACTGGCTAGGCAGCAGGAACGGGAAAACCACAAGCGGAAACCGCAGAAAAGATCGCATCATCATTATTATCACAGCAGGAAAGGCGGCGGGATTATTGCACAAAGGCGGCGCTCAACAAACTGCTCACGGTGGTTCACTGTGCGCAACACCCCCGCGGCGCTTCACGCGGCGTCGAAGTACTCCCCCAGGGACCACATGGTGTCTTCGAACTCGGGACCGTGTACCACGCCGAAGTGCTCGCGTACGTCGTCCAGCGGCCACTCGAACATGTCCTCATAGCGGGGCATGAACAGGGGGGTGTTCAATGCCTCCCCGATACGATTGCCCTCGCCCAGCGCCTTGTACAATGAAGGCAGCAGGTGCGGATAATGGCAGCCGAAACGCGACATGCCGGTTGCCACCAACAGGGTGGAGACCACCGACAGGTGCTCGCCCAGTTCCTGCCCCAGTGCCTTGAGCAGGTTGGTTGTGCGCGCGGCGATCAGGGCAAACTCTCCCAGCGGGTCGTAGCGGTAGCCTATCACCAGGTGCTCTATATCGTGGGTCTGGCTGTGACGGCGGTGGAAGTAGTCGTAATCCGTGGCCGTGCTTTCGAAGGGCAGGAAGTCCGCCTGCAGGCCCTGCTCGGCCAGCATTTTCTGATACTCGCGGCCCAGCGTGCCTTCGGGCAGCTCCGCGAGTGCCTGCAAATCATGAGGGATGAGGAAACGCGCTTCAAACCAGGTATCGAGCGCACTGTCGCGTGCTCGGGCCTCTTTGAACAGGCGATTGATCTCGTCGACGTCGTCCAGCTCGCGGAAGATATCAATGATCTCCAGCGGCCCACCGTAATGATCCATATCCGGACCGTTGCGGCGCAGCGACTCCACCGCCACCCAGTGCCGCAGTCGCGGGTGGTTGAGGTATTTTGAGGTGCTGCTGAGCATGGTTGTGGTGCCGAGCCGGCGCGGGTCCAGCAGGCGTTGATTGGCGGTGTAACTCGGTACGTCGGTCATGCGAATTCCCTGCAGGCGCTGCTGTTGTCGTTATGGCCTCCATTGAAGAACAGCGTGCGGCGATGTGGAATGGAGGATAAGCCGGAGAGGCTGCACTATTTCCTGCACCTCGGCGCAGGCTCAGCGGTTGTTGCCCCCGCGCAGCTGGGACGGCGACCATCCCGTCAATTGCTTGAATCGGCGTGAAAAGAACATCGGGTCGTCATACCCCACTTCCGCGGCGATCACCTTGATCGGCAACTCGGTACCCTGCAACAGTTCGCGCGCGCGTCCCATGCGCAATTGGTCCCGCCAGCGCATGATGTTCTCACCCATCTGGCTTTTGAACAGGGCCGTGAGTGTCGAGGGCGCAGCACCCGCTGCCCTGGCAACCTGCTCCACGGTGGTTTTTTCCTGATAGTGGGCCAACAGGAAATCCCGCGCCGCCAGCACACGACGGTCGAGGCGGGTGGCATCGTCGCGGGGCACCAGTTCTTCGCGCAACAGTAGCATGTGCTCGAGCAGATTCAGGTGCAGGGCCCTCCCCTGCCGGCCGCCAGCGTGCGCAATATCGATAATGCGGCGAAACGATTCCGCAAAATAACCTGCGATACGCGGCTCGGAAACCTGCAGCGGTTGCGGCGGCGTGACACTGTCGGCCTCCAGCAACCACGGCATCCAGCGCTGGGGGGGAAAGAACGCGCTGCTGAACACACTGCAGCTGCCCGCGCCGGCAATGCGCTCTAGCACAACGTCAGACTCCGGCGGCAACAACAGCAAGGCCGGGCCACTACTCCCAAGGACAATATCCCCACCGGCGTGCAGCAGACGACACGCGCCGCGCTCGGCGAAGAGCAGCAGCCAGGAGTCCGGTGGGCTGAACAGCGGACGTGGATACTCCTCGGCAGGCGCCGCAGGCAGCTCAATGTGACTGCTCACAACCTGGTGTGCGGTAAGAAAACGCTGGTAGAGATGCGACCAGATACGATTCTGGAAATCACGGGCAAGCGCCGGTTCGGCCTGCCAGTCCAGGGTATCAAGGGTCAGGCCCAGCTCGGCCAGGGTAACGTCGAGCAACTCACGGCGCGCCGACTGGTCCAGCTGGTCTATGCTGATCATTTCCGTTACCGGCAGGGTGAGCGTATCACCCAGCTGATCAACAAACTGACGCGTTTCCTCGACGAAAGCGAGCTCCGCATCCTCCGACAGCAGGGCAGCCACCAGAGCACGGGCGAGTGACACCAGTGCATCGGGCGCGATACCAGCATCATCCGTCACGGGGGTTTGACCCTCCTGCCATTGCCAGCGCTCATCCTAACCCGCCCCCACGCCACAGGCGAGGGGAACCCGCATCGGCCAGGATCGTGCAATCACGGATATCAGGGCAATCGTCCATGTAGTCTGGGCTATTTGATATGGTCGCCGCGAAGCGCGCAGCCTACAGTTTTCTGCCCCCAAGGAGGCGCTTGTATGTACCAGCTGAAAATAACCAACGCCCTCGTCTGCGACGGCAGCGGCGGCCCCGCGTATCGCGGCGATGTTGCCGTGCAGGACGGCAAGATCATGGCCGTAGGCACGCGCCTGGACGGCGATGCCGCCACAGTCATTGATGCGCAGGGCCGCGCCCTCGCCCCGGGCTTCATCGACTCTCACACCCATTTCGATGCGCAGATCACCTGGGACGGATTGGCCACGCCCTCACTGGAGCATGGCGTTACCACCGTGATCAACGGCAACTGCTCGCTGACCATGGCGCCGGTGCGCGCCGAACACCGCGCATTCGTGGGCGCCGTGTTTCGCCAGATCGAGGAAATGCCCGCAGCCGCGTTTGACGCCGGCATGCAATGGAACTGGGAGACCTTCGCAGAGTACCTCGCCACCTTCCGGGATAACCTGGGTATCAATGTGGCCACACTGGCCGGCCACAGCATGCTGCGCCTGTGGGTAATGGGTGACGCGGCGCGTGAGCGCTGCGCCAGCGCGGAGGAAATCGAAGGCATGCAGCAGCTGTTGCGACAATGCCTGGACGCAGGTGCCATCGGCCTGAGCACAAGCTGGGTGGACATCGACCACGAACATCGCCCGGTACCCTGCCGCCTGGCCGCACCGGAAGAACTGGATGCGCTGTGCGCGGTGCTCGGTGAATACGGCGCCGTCATGCAGGTGGTGCCGGAGTTCTGGGACCCGGACCTGCTATGCACGCGGATCGACATTCTGGGCGATCTGTCGCGGCGCCACGCCATCACCGTAACGTTCTCGCCGCTGTTCGACTCCAACGCCACCCCCGACTTGGTACCCCGGGCGCTGGACCGGGTGCGCTTGCAGGTGGCCAACGGCGCACGGGTGGTGCCACAAATGCAAACCCGGCCGATTGACGTCAGCTTCGAATTTGATGTGCCCACCTCGGTATTCAGCTCGCGCCCCACGTGGTGGGCGACCATACTGAAACCCGCCGAAGAAACGCTGCGCGACTTTCAAAACCCCGAAGTACGGCGGCAACTGGTGGATGAGGCCTACAATGGCATGCATCCGATCGCCATGGAGGTACACTTTCCCGACTTTCTGGTCAGCCGCTGCCACCTGCCTGTCAACAAGGCTCTGGAGGGCAGGCGCCTCAAGGATATTGCCGAGGAGCGCGGTTGCGACCCGGTGGAGCTTATGCTCGACCTCGCGGTAGAGGAACAGCTGCGAACGCGCTTCAGCGCGGTCTCCGTTGGCCACGACAATATTGCGCGCATCTCCGGGCCAATCAGTGATCCGCTGGTTCAAATCGGCTCGGGCGATGGCGGCGCCCACGTCACACGCTTTGCCACCTACGGCGACACCGGGTATCTGTTCAGCCGTTTTGTGCGCGACGCCGGAGCGCTGACCCTGGAGCAGGCCGTGTATAAGCTGACCGGGCAGGTCGCCGACAACTGGGGGCTCAGCGATCGTGGGCGCATACGCCCCGGGCTGGCTGCCGACCTGGTGCTCTTCGACCCCGAACGCATTGACCGCGGCCCGGAAATAGCCGTTGAGGACCTGCCGGGTGAAGGCTACCGCTACCTGCGACACGCCGTTGGTGTAGAGCAGGTGTTTGTCAATGGTGTCATGACCTACGCCGCTGCGGGCGGTTACACCCGGGCCCGTCCCGGCCAGCTCGTCGCCGGTCGCCGCCAGGTCGCGGCCTGAAACGCCCCAGGAGCCAGAACATGAATACAACCATCGCACCCGTCAGACCCTGGACCTGCCCGCGTGAAGGCGAGGATCTACAGAGCATTGCGCGCCGCGAATTTCCCGAGCGCCCGCTGGAAGAGGCCGTCGCCGACTTGCAGAGTTGGAACCTCTATCTGGTCTTTCGCCCGGCGCCGGCCGCACTCACGCCTTCTGACATCGTATTCACCGGCCCTCCGGCTGCGTGAACAAAACTGCCACGGTAAGCGCTGTGCTGCTCACCCCAACGCACGATGGTGAGGCCGCCTGCTCGGTAGAGCTGACATTTCCCGATGGGGGACGATCGATGGTTCAACTGGACAGCGCTGGCCTCGCAAGGGTCATGAATCACGCAGGGCTGTCACAGGCCGTTGCACTCATCGGCCATCCCTGGGAGGTACTACTCCCGGCGCGCGATCCAACAACCCCCTCGCCACAGGCGTCCGAGTAAAGTCACCGGACCCGGCGACTACATGCCCCGCAGACGAAACGTGGCCTCCAGCACCGGGGCACCCCGATGACTGCATTTTATATACTTTTCCTTGACGAGACCCGACGCCATGCCCTCCACAGTCTGGTACATAGGGATAAAAAGGTGCCCGCTACTTGCCGCGAGCATCACGCGGCGAGGCACCGGCGCAGACTCGGCGTGCACGTGGCTACCCACGCGCTGTGACACAATCGGATTGCCGTCACTGTCCAATGGCGTGATGGTCACCTCCACATCCTCCGTCGAGTCCCCACCGGCCAACACCTTGCCAAAAAGTCCCAGTAACGCGGCGGCACCATCGGGAGCGGTTGCTTCCGCCTCGCTATCCTGCGACGAACCAGCGTCGCGACCGGTCAAGCTGTCCGCGCCTTGCTTCAATAGCGTATTGATGAAATCACTTTCCTCGCCCAGCGTCGACGTCCGGCATTCCAAAAGCTCTCCCGCAACAGCACCCTGGTAGTCAAACTCAACCCCGAAACGCGTGCAGCGCTGCCCGGCGCATGTATCCTTTCCGGTGACGGGGATATCGACGGCATACGAGCACACGTGGTCTTCACAAACCTTCCCCGCGCGCAAGCCAGACACCTGCATGTCATCGTGACCGCGCTGCGAATACGCCGCAAAAAGGGGGTCGTAGTTCTCGCCGTTGGAAGCTGCGCAACCAGGCGTGCTGCCACAACGTCGCGTTGTGCCAGCCGGACACTGGTACTCTGCTTCCAGGGATTGGGGCGTCTCGCGGCTGTATTCGAAAACTATGCGCCCGTCGTAGGGTCCCTGGCCTGCCAGCCAGGCTGTCGCAGACACCGGCCCGTGCGCCTCGACGATGTTACTGTCGCAACGCGACTGACATTCCCGGCTGTTCTCACCCGCGCTGTTCTGCACGCAAAGGTCCAGGCAGTCGTCGTGGACTCTACACGCTTCGTGTGTACCGCAGTCATACCGCACAATCCTGCGCAGGCGGATGTCGTCGACACACTCAAAAGAAACGGTGCGCGAACAGCTCGCAGGGCAACCGCCGCCGCAAGCACCGCGGCAGGGATTGGCCCGCGTGGCGGAGTTGGGGCCGAATGCATTGCGCACGGTCGAGTCCGGCACTGCGGACCATTGAGCTTGCCCGTGGTTTGCACCGAACAGGACCAGCAGCACAAATGCCACTAACGTCAAATTTCTGCCACTATCACTGCGCATGACAGGCTCTCTCCCTGATCGACCCAGACAGTGTTCAACAGTATAGAAGCTACGAGCGGGACCGGGGGCAAACTCCAGACGCCGGTGCGCTGTAAAGAAGTTGAGAACGAGGCATCATAGCAACTTGATTGTTTGCATCTAGCAAGTATACTAATTTGCGTCCCGAGGACGGGTATAAAGCCGACCCATGAACTCACGTTGGCCGGGCGATAAAATTCTGGGCGCCACTATTTTTATAAAACGAGGAACACAGCTATGACCACCCAGCAGCAACCTGATTTCGACGCCATTGCGGTTGGTGCCGGCTTTGCCGGTCTCGCACTCATTCACTATCTGCGGGAGGCAGGCCTCTCCATTCGCGTGTTTGATCGCGCTTCCGACATTGGCGGCACCTGGACCTGGAACCGCTACCCCGGCGCCATGACCGACAGCGAAAGCTATTACTACTGCCTAACGTTTTCCAAGGAGTTGCTGCAGGAGTGGTCGTGGACGCGTCGCTACCCCGACTGGAAAGAAACGCACGACTACATGCGTTTCGTGGCGGACAAGTGCGACATGTGGCCGCACATCCAGCTCAACACCGAAATCGTCGAAGCCGCGTACCAGAAAGACAGCGGCCTGTGGCAAGTGACCACGGGCAGCGGTGAGACTTTTACTTGCAAATACTTCATCAGCGGCATGGGCATGATTTCCGAGCCCGTGATTCCCAAAATCAAAGGCATGGACAGCTTCAAGGGGCCGCTTTTCCATTCGTCACGCTGGCCCGAGGGGCTCGACTACGCAGGCAAGCGCGTGGGCATTATCGGTGCCGGTGCCACCACGGTGCAGATGCTCCCTGTCATGGCAAAAACCGCAAAAAGTGTGACCGTGTTCCACCGCACGCCCAACTTCATTCTCCCCGCCATGCAGCGCCCGATGACCCCTGAGTGGGAGAAAGAGATCAAAGAGAATTACGACGAGATCGTGGCCAAGTGCCGCAACCACATTTTCGGCATGGCCTTCGACACCGCCGAGGGCCGTCTGGCCGTGGAAACCTCCCCGGAAGAGCGTGAGCGGATATTCGAGGAAAAATGGACCGGCAGCTTCCGCTGGGTATTCGAGACCTTCGAGGACTTGTTGGGAAGTGCAGACGCCAACCTGTGGGCCTCCGAGTTCATCATCAAGAAGATGCGGGAACGCATTGAAGACCCGGAGATTGCCGACATCCTGGTGCCCAAGCCCGGCGAATACCCGCTGTTTGCCAAGCGCCCACCGCTGGACCACGGCTACCTCGAAGCGTACAGCCGGGACAACGTGCATCTGGTCGATATCGCGGAGCGCGAACCGATTGTCGAAATCACGGAAACCGGTGTTACCACAAGCCAGGGGCACCACGAGTTCGACATCATCGTGCTGGCCACGGGCTTCAAGGCTTACACCGGCGCACTGGAAGCCTTCCCCATCCGTGGCGAGAGCGGCCAGACGCTGCGTGAGAAGTGGCAGAAGGTATCGAAATCGATCATGGGGGTGTGCGTCGCCGACTTCCCCAACATGTTTGTGGTCACCGGGCCGCAGGCGCCGTTTGCCAACCTGCCCACCTCTATCGAGCAGAACGCCATCTGGATCAAGGACTGCATCGAGAAGATGGAGAAGGAAGGCTATGACGTCTTTGAACCCCGCCCCGATGCCGAGGACGCCTGGACTGCGCATACCGCGGAGATCCATGAGCAGACCCTGATGGCCCAGGGCGACAAGGTGAATTCCTGGATGATGGGCGCCAACCTGGAGGACAAAGCTCCGCGGGTATTGATCTATTTCGGTGGCGCCAACGTCTACTACGACAAGATGCGCGAGTCCGTCGACGCCGGCTTCCCGGAACTGGAGTTCCGCAAGCGCGTTGCCTGATACCTGAACCGGCGGGCCGCGTGCCCGCCTTCCCCCCCTGCGCAGCCTTTGCGCTGCCTGCCGACCCCCGCCTGCCGCGGGGGTTTTTCGTTGGTCAGCTGCATGGCCCGCCGCGCGCTCAAGCACCTGTACAAACACGCCGGCGAGAAAACGCTTACACTCTCCCTGTCCTCAACACACTGACATACCACACCTACCCGAGAGGCTGCCTGACATGAACGATGACAGAATTGCGCCAGAGACCACCCCCAGTGCACCTCCCGGCCCGACAGCAGCAACCGAGCCCCAGGCCCTCGCCGCAGGCCTTCAGGGCGCCGTGGAAATGCTGATGGAACCCGCCGTTGGCTTTCTCGGCCCGGAAACCACCGTTGCCGGGGCGCTCGACTACCTGGTGCACGCGCTGCCCGAGGGTGGTATTACCTACCTCTATGTGGTCGACAGCGAACAGCGCCTGATTGGCGTTGTCGCCATGCGCGATCTGTTACTGTCGCGACCCGGCCAAACCCTGCAGGAGGTTATGACAGCGTCGCCGTTTGCGTTCCGCCCGGATACCGCCATGAGCGAAGCCATGCAGTCCGCGCTGAACCGGCGCCACCGCCTGTACCCGGTGGTCTCGGACGAGGGCATTCTGCTCGGCCTGGTCATGGGCTGGCGGCTGTTTGAACACCTGGCCACGGAAATCAGCGCGCAGACCGGCAGCATGGTCGGTGTGGACAGGGAAGAACGCACCCATACCCCGATATGGCAGGCATTCAAAATGCGCCACCCCTGGCTGCAGGTGAACCTGCTGACCGCCTTTGCCGCCGCATTCGTTGTCGGCATGTTCGAGGACACCATTACGCGCATTGTTGCGCTGGCAGCCTTCCTGCCCGTGCTGGCGGGTCAGAGCGGCAATACCGGTAGCCAGGCACTGGCGATCACCCTGCGCGGCCTCACCCTGGGGGAGCTTGCCGACTATCCCGTGCGCAGCCTGCTGCGCAAGGAAATTACCCTCGGAGCGCTCAACGGACTGTGCGTAGGCGTGGTCGCAGCCGCCGCAATGTGGGTCTACGCCGCCAGCACCGGCACCGAACACCCGGTCGTGCTGGCACTGGTCATCCTTGTGGCCATGGTGGGCGCCTGTGTCGGCAGCGGTATTTTCGGGGTTGTCGTGCCGCTCACCCTGCGCCGCTTCGGCGCCGACCCGGCGATGGCCAGCAGCATTTTTCTCACCACCTTTACCGACGTACTCGGTATGGGCCTGATGCTGTTTCTCGCAACACTGCTGGTGATGTAGCAACGCATCAAAAAATGAAATTTGCCCACGGAAATGGACTTGCGGCGAGAGCGCCCAGGCACCATGATCGGTCCGAAAAATGAACCCCTGCCCCACCATGGAGGGATGGCAGGCTAAACTACGGGGGGCTTCCGGCATCGTGCACGTAGCAACGTAAACGGCGCCGTACTAGGATAAAAATCAACCCGATTAATCCGCGAGCGTAATGATAGAAGTCGTTAAAGTAATGGTTGCCGACCTGAAGCCGGGCATGTACGTCTCGGGCCTTGATCGGCCCTGGCTGGAAACCCCGTTTATCCTGCAGGGGTTTCGCATCACCTCGGAAGAGGACATTCGAGAGCTGCGACGCCACTGTCAGTACGTGTTCGTCGACATCGAAAAAAGCCGACACGTCGACTACGCCCTGCAGCGCAAACGGCGCGTGCAGCGGCCGCGGCTCTCGCGGGAGGCCATGTTTCCTACGCGGCGCCTGGTCAACTACAACGATAGCGCCGAGTGGGCAGAGGAATACCCGCGCGCGGAGGAAGCCGTACAGCAGCTTTCGCAGGGGCTGGAGGAGGTGTTCCAGAACGCGCGTGACGGTGCCGCGGTTGATGTGGTGCGCGTGAAGCGCTCCGTTGAGCCGATGATCGACAGTATTTCACGCAATCCGGACGCCTGTATCTGGCTGGCCCGTCTCAAAGAACAGGACAAGTACACCTACCAGCACTCTCTCGGCGCGTCGATCTGGGGCGTGGCGCTGGGTCGCCAGTTGGGCCTGCCGCGTTCCGACCTGCGCTCGCTGGCGATAGGCGGCCTGCTGTTCGACGTGGGCAAACTGCGTGTAGACCCGGCGCTGTTGCACAGCGACCACGCACTGAGCACCGAGGAGCTCAACGCGCTGCGCGAGCACGTGCGTCATGGCGTGGATATGATGGCCGAAACCGGCCTCATGAATACCGACGTGTTGGCCATGGTGGCGCATCATCATGAACGCCACAACGGTTCCGGCTACCCGCAGGGCCTTGCCGGCGACGACATTCCTATATTCGCCCGCATCGCAGGCATCGTGGATTGCTACGATGCGATCACCAGTCATCGCAGTTACGCCCGCGCAACGTCCCCGTCCGCCGCCATCAAGATGCTGTACGACGTGAAGGACATCGATTTCCAGGCGGAACTGGTTGAAGAGTTTATCCAGGCGGTTGGCATCTACCCCGCAGGCACACTCATTGAGCTGTCCTCCGGTGAAGTGGCTGTCGTGGTCGCTGAGTACCGCACCCGCCGCTTGCGCCCCCGCATCATGGTGGTGCTGGATGCCGACAAGCAACCCCTGAACAGCATACGCATGGTGGACCTGCTGCATGAAACGGAAGATAGCAGCGGGCAACCCCTGGATATTGTCAACAGCCTGGAGCCTGGCGCCTACGGCATCGACATGAACAGTATTCACCTCTAGCGGGCCTGTTGTGACATCTACGCCACCTGTCGTTGAGAGGCACGTGTTCATCGCCGCACTGGACGCGGCCATTGCGCTCTCCGGTGAGCACGGGGAACACGCCGGGCTGCTGCTGGTGGACCTGAGCAACCTGCGCGTTATCAACCACCGCCACGGCTATGCCATCGGCGACCACCTCCTGCAGGAGGCCTACACACAGTTGCAGGGCCTCAGCAAGCTGCCCGACAACGTCTATCGGATATCCAACAAGACGTACGCCTTCCTGCTGCCCCGGCTTGCAAACCCGGCCTTTATCGCCCTGGCGGTGAACCGTGTGCAGCGCATGCTTGAGGAGTCGCTCAATATCGACGACGACATCCTGCCGATAGAATTACGCCTGGGCCTCGCGGTTACACGAGCGACAGCACAAGGTTCGCTCGCCATGCTGGCGCGTGCCGAGAGCAGCCTGGTACAGACACGTCAGGGCAAGTTGCTGCAAATTGACGAAGCGATTCAGGAGCCCATCGCAAACCAGACAAGCATGCCCCTGGAGCAACGCTTTGCAGAGGCTCTTTACGACAACGCCTTTGAATTGTATTTTCAGCCCAAGATAGACCTGCGCAGCGGCAAGGTCTTCGGCGCCGAGGCACTGATCCGCTGGCAGCTTACCGACCACGGTTTCGTGCCGCCGGAGGAACTCGTCGCGCTGGCCTATGCTTCCGGGCGCAGCTACGAACTGACCCGCTGGGTGGTGAACCGCGCCCTGCGCTACCAACGTGAGTGGCGGGATGACTTTTCGCTACCACTGGCCATCAACCTGTCCGCGGACCTGGTCAGCAACCCCGACCTGCCCAACATGATGCAGAGTGCCCTCGCCATCTGGGGGTCGGATCCTGCCACGATCACGGTAGAAATTACCGAGGGCGCCGTGATCGAGGACAAGGAAGCAGGGTTCGATAACCTGGCACAGCTGCGCGAGCTCGGCCTCGGGCTGTCGATTGACGACTTCGGGACGGGCTTTTCATCGCTCTCGTATTTCAAGGAAATTCCGGCAACCGAAATCAAGATTGACCGCTCCTTTGTTATACGCCTGCTGGAAGACACCCAGGATCAGAACCTGGTCCGCATCATCATTGATATTGGTCATCTCTTTGGCCTCGATGTCGTCGCAGAAGGGGTGGAAGACCAAGCGACACTCGACATGTTGCGCGCGCTCGGTTGCGATATTGTGCAGGGCTATTTTTATGCGCGCCCGATGCCGGAGGCAGAGCTCAGGGTCTGGCTAAAGGGTCGTGACATCCTTGCACCGAATCGCTAGACGGGGCACTTCCATGGCGGTGGCACGTTTCTGCCGATAGCGATTTCCGCTAGACTGCGCACTTATTCTTATCGTTGGGCCGGGGAGGCCGTGCACCATGGCCGGAAGCAGCCTGCTCGCGCTGATCGATGACATCGCTACCATCCTGGACGATGTCTCCCTGATGACCAAAACGGCGACCAAAAAAACCGCCGGGGTGCTGGGAGACGACCTCGCTCTGAATGCGCAACAGGTGGCCGGTGTTCGCCCCGCACGTGAATTGCCCGTGGTCTGGGCCGTGGCCAAGGGGTCACTGGTCAACAAGGCCATTCTCGTGCCTGCAGCCGTAGCAATCAGCTATTTCGCGCCGTGGTTGATTACGCCGCTGCTGATGCTGGGCGGTGCATTCCTCTGTTTCGAGGGCTTCGAAAAAATTGCGCACCGCTTTCTGCACCGCAATGAGCAAGAGGCGCACGCACAAGCCCTGCGCGCCGCCCTCAAAGATCCGCAGGTAGACTTGCGCGCGGTTGAGCAGAAGAAGATCAAGGGCGCGATTCGCACCGACTTCATTCTGTCCGCGGAAATCATTGCGATTACGCTGGGAACGGTCGCTGCCGAGGCCATCGGCATGCAATTCCTGGTGCTCTCTGTCGTTGCCATCATGATAACGGTTGGCGTATACGGGCTTGTCGCCGGCATCGTCAAACTGGATGACGGCGGCCTGTATTTAAGTGGACGCGAGAGCGCGCTGGCGCAAAAAAGCGGCCACGGCATTCTCTGGCTTGCACCTCATCTGATGCGCACCCTCTCGGTACTTGGCACCATCGCCATGTTCCTGGTTGGCGGCGGCATTCTCACGCACGGGCTGCCGCCGGTGCACGCCGCCATCATGGCGTACGCAGAGGGCTTTACCGGTGTTGCTCAGGTGCTTATCAGTACCCTGGCTGACGGTTGCTTTGGCCTGCTTGCCGGCGCCTTGCTGGTGGCGACGATCACCCCCTTGCAGGCTCTGTGGACGAAATTGTTCCGTTGAGCGCTCACGCCTGATGAATACGCGATTTGCCGCACTGGTGCTTTTCCTCAGCTCAGCTGGGTGGGGCCTGACCTGGCTGCCAATCAAGGCGCTCAGCGACCAGGGCCTGGACGGCTTGCACCTGGTGTTCATCGCATTCGGTGCGGGTGCCCTGCTGTTGCTGCCATGGCTCTATCGGCAACGCCGCCAATGGCAACACAAGTTGCAACTGATGGCACTGGTTGCACTGGCCGGCGGCTTTGCCAATGCCTCGTTCCAGACGGCCATCTATCACGGCGACGTTATCCGCGTGATGATTCTCTTCTACCTGTTACCCGTGTGGAGTGTACTGGGCGGACGTCTGTTTCTCGGTGAGCGCGTGGATGCCGTGCGCCTGCTCGCCGTTGTGCTGTGTCTGTCCGGCGCCTTCATCATACTGGATGTCGCGCACACCTCATGGAGCGGCATCACCTGGATCGACCTGCTCGCACTGGGCTCCGGCATGGGGCTTGCCGCCACCAACATCCTGTTTCGCTTCACCCAGGACATACCGGTGATGAGCAAGGTAGCCGCCATGTTCATAGGCTGTACCGCCATGATCGGCATTTCTTCCCTGTTTGTTGTGTCCGCGGCCAGCCTGCCATCACCCCAGGCAGCGGTCTGGGCGGTAGTCTATGGAGGCCTCTGGCTGACGCTGATTACCGCCGGGACCCAGTGGGGCGTCACGCAAATGGACGCCGGGCGATCTTCCATTATTATCGTTGCCGAGCTCGTGGTCGCGGTGGCATCCACGGCAATCATCATGCAAACACAACTTCAGTTGTTTGAGATCGTTGGCGGCATCATGGTGCTGGTAGCCGCCATGCTAGAGGGATCGCGCAGCGAGGAACCCGTGCCGACCGTGTAACCGACACTGGTGCGTACGACTCTACAGCGTACCTTCCGCCGCCATGCGTACAAACTGGTGGTCAAAACGCATCTTCACGTTAGTCTCGTTGCCCCAGATAGAACCGTCCGGCAATTCAATGCCAATCACATCGGGGGACGCCGCGCCCGCACCCAGCAAACCGTGCTTGAAGGTGAACTGCGTCACGAAGTCCATGGTCTCACGCACGCGCGTCGTGGTCAGGTAGTCAAGTTTTTCCTGCGGCGTCTTGAACATGTGGGTGGCGGCCAACTGCATCTCATACCCTTCAAGGTCTGTGCCCGAATTCTCACTCATATAGGTTTTCGCTTCGATTGCCTGCGGTGTATCACCCAGCATGATGGCCACAGTCTCAAACCAGGCGCCGGTTACCGCCTTACCGAGTTCAGGGTATTTCTTCAGTGTTTCCGAATTGACGCCCATCACGTCGAGAATCTCCCCGGGAATCTGGCTGGAATCAAACACCTTTACCGCATTGGGTTCCTGCATGGCCATTTGTAGCTGCGGGTTCCAGAGGGTGGCAGCCTGCACCTCGCTGTTCTTGAATGTGGTGGCGATATCGGCGTCCGATGTATTGATCAGCGTGACGTCGCGCTCGCTGAGACCAGCCATCTCCAGTGCGCGAGCGAGGGCGTAGTGGGATACGGAGAGCTCCAGCAAATAAACCTCCATACCCTTTATGTCCTGCATGCTGTCGCGGCCCTTCAGCACAACCGCATCATTGCCGTTGGAAAAATCGCCCGTAATCAGCGCCGTGGTATCAACGCCGGAGGCAGAAGGGATTGTCAGCATGTCCATATTGGTCATGGTTGCGCCGTCGAACTCACCCACCGTGTACATGTTGATAGCCCCGATATAGTCGTTGATCTGCACGAGATCCACTTCAATACCGTACTTCTTTGCCCACTTGTCCATGATGCCAGCCTCATCCATATAGGCCCAGGGCATGAACCCTACGTAGATCGACCACGCGAGGGAAAACTGTGTGCGCCGCTCCTCGGCTTGTGCCCATCCTGCCGTGAGGCAGAGCGTGGCCGTTAACAGGGGAACTGCGATTGAGCGATAGATTCGTTTCATGGTCGATCTCCTCGAGGGGATGTGTACAACAAAAATCAAGCGCCGCTGGCAGACGGAAACTCCGCCATGCGGGTGCTCGCGTAGTAATTGGGTATGCCGGCCTCTGCCCAGGCGTCAAACGCGATAAACCTCCCGGGCCACGCCACCGCACGAAACGGCCAATCCCGGGCTACCCAGGTAACCACCTCATCCTCAATCCGGGAGGCCTCATCTGCAGGCAGGGTTGCGTGTGTCCAGAGGTAGGCTTCTGCATCGTGATCCTGACTCGCCGTCGGGTACAGATACAGGCAGCCCAGACAGTCGCTGCCATCGTGGGTGAGGAGGTGATAAGCAAACGAGCGCTGCGCCACAAATTCCTGCTCATGCCAGATGAGGTCGGCTCGATCCTCTTCCAGGCTCATGGTCTCTGCCGGCCAGCTGTCTGCCGGGCCAAAAAGATCCTGGATGTGACGTCGGCTGGCCGACCCAACACCTGCGCCGCATGGTCGCCGCAAATGATCAATCCGCCACCACGGGTTGACCACCGACCGATACCCTCGTCGTAATCCTGCAACAGCTGCAAACCCACCAGTGGCCCAGGTGCCGACGGCTGCAGCCGCAGGTCGATGGTGAAATTCCGACTCTGGAACCAGTACACGATGGTCTGCTCGTCCGACTCGCCGTTGGCAAAGCTTATGCAGCGTCGGCGAAAACAGCCGAGCATCCAGTCAGGTACGCCGCTGGAGGGCTCCCGGGGGTATTTCTAAAGCAACTCTGCCAGCGTCATGATTGCGTTGTCACTTTGGGACCAAAGCTGGACAGGCCGAGGCTACCCTTAGGTAACACAAGCTCACCGGTCTCCAGCCGCCGCTTCAGGTAGGCAAAGGTCTGTGCAGTTTGTGCAAACAGGTGATCACCACAAATTTGCGGCGCGTAACGCGGTGGACTCCCTGCATGTACCAGCTCCGGCAGGGGCTTGATCTCCACATCGTAATCGACGTTGCAGAACATGGGGAACGCATAGCGCTCTTCAGCCACTTTACGCACCCGGTGTGTAGTGGCGACAAACTCGCCGTTGCTGAGTATTTCCAGCATGTCTCCAATATTGATGACGAATGCGTTCTCAAGCAGCGGCACATCGATCCATTGCCCTGCCCCGTTCATGACTTCCAGACCCGGTGCCGTGGGTAGCAGAATAGTGAAGCACTCATAGTCTGTATGGGCACTGATCCAGCGCATCAAATTTGTGCGGCGCGCAGTCACGGGTGCACAGGCATGGTGCGTGACACGACAGATGTGTTTCCTCGTGTGGCCGGCAATGGAGCGAAGCAGAAACAAAACAAACTCTGGAACGCCGGAACGCCGGAACGCCGGAACGCCGGAAACACTTGATCAAATCACAAAGACCGGTAGATACTCGAGCAATCCCACCTTCCGGAGCATCAAACATGAAAGGCAAGACACTGGGCGCCGCCTGCCTGTTCGCCCTTGCGACAGCAGTCACAGCAGCCGACGAGGTTCGTGTTTACAACTGGTCCGACTACATTGACGAGGAGCTCCTGGCCAAGTTCGAGGAAGAGACCGGGCTGAAACTCATCTACGATGTTTTCGACTCCAACGAAGTGCTGGAAACCAAAATGTTGGCCGGCGGATCGGGGTACGATGTGGTTGTACCGTCGGGAACATTTCTGCAACGCCAGATTGCCGTAGGCGCCTTCCAGAAACTGGACCCGACAAAACTGACCAACAAGGCGAACCTGTGGGACGTTATCGAAAAGCGCACGGCACGCTACGACCCCGGTAACGAATACTCTGTGAACTACATGTGGGGAACCACAGGCCTGGGAGTGAATGTGAAAAGGGTTGCGGAGGTACTCGGTGAGGACGCCCCCATCAACTCGCTGGATCTCGTTTTCAAGCCGGAAAACATGGCGCGACTCGCCTCCTGTGGCGTGCACTTTCTGGATGCGCCCGCCGAGGTGATTCCCGCTGCGCTCGCCTATATCGGCGAAGACCCGGATAGCCATGATCCGGAAGTGATCGCCAAGGTCGAACCACTGCTGATGGCGGTTCGGCCCCATGTGCAGAAGTTCCACAGTTCCGAATACATCAATGCACTAGCCAACGGCGACATATGCGTTGCCTTTGGCTGGTCCGGCGATATTCTTCAGGCTCGCGACCGTGCTGCAGAAGCTGATGCCGGCGTAGAGATCGTCTATCACGCCCCCAGCGAAGGCGCCCTCATGTGGTTCGACCAGATGGCGATTCCCGTGGATGCCCCCAACCCGGAGGGCGCGCACACATTCCTCAACTTCATCATGGACGCAGAGAACATGGCGCAGGCCTCCAACTACGTGTTCTATGCCAACGGCAATCTTGCCAGCCAGGCGTTCCTGGTGCCCGACGTGATAGACGATACCGCTATATACCCCGATGCCGCGACGCTGGAGAACCTTTATATCACGACGCCCTACCCGGCCAAGGTACAGCGGACGGTCACGCGCCTGTGGACCCGGGTCAAGTCGGGTACTTGATCAGGCCATACACGCCGGCACGTGGCAACGCGCCGGCTTTTGCCATTCGCTGACGAGGGCACCGTGCCACAAACTGTTTTTGCACCCTGGGACGATCCAACCGCGAAACCTCTGATCCGGTTCAGCAACGTTACCAAGCAATTCGGCGATTTCACGGCCGTACGCAATCTCTCGCTCGACATTTACGAACACGAGTTTTTTGCGCTGCTGGGCCCTTCCGGCTGCGGCAAGACCACCATGATGCGCATGCTCGCGGGGTTTGAAGACCCCAGCTCAGGGCAGATAGAACTGGCGGGGCAGGATATTGTGCCAGTCCCTCCAAACAAGCGCGCCGTGAATATGATGTTCCAGTCCTACGCTCTGTTTCCGCACCTGAACGTGTGGGACAACATAGCCTTTGGCCTGCGGCGCGCGGCGATGCCGAAGGACGCACTTCGCGCGCGCGTGGAAGAAATGCTCAAACTCACCAGGCTGGAACGCTTTGCGCGGCGCAAACCGCACCAGATTTCCGGTGGCCAGCGCCAGCGTGTGGCCCTGGCCAGAAGTTTGGCGAAAGCGCCCAGACTGCTACTGCTCGATGAACCGATGGGCGCGCTGGATAAAAAGCTGCGCCAGGATACCCAGTTCGAGCTGATGGATATTCAGGAAAAAACCGGCACAACCTTCGTCATCGTCACTCATGACCAGGAGGAAGCCATGACGGTGGCGAGCCGCGTTGCAGTGATGGACGAAGGCGAGCTGATTCAAGTGGCGACACCTTCGGCGATTTACGAGGCACCCAATTGCGTTTACGTCGCTGACTTCATCGGGGATGTGAACATCATCGAAGGCGCCGTCCACCCCTGCGGCCCCACCTGTTACAAGCTGCACTGGGCCGAGAGTTTTGCACCGCTTGTGGCGTCATCCGAGCAGCCCTTCGCTACCGCCCAGAAGGCCTTTCTGGCCATCCGGCCCGAGAAGATGCATATTTCAGCTGAGCCACCTGCGGGGGCGGAGAACACTATTCAGGGCAGGGTTCATGATATCGCTTACCTGGGCAATATCAGCACCTATCATGTTGAGGTGGCCGGGCGGCGTATGCTGAAAGCGCAAGCCGCCAATACACGACGTATCGAGAACCGGGGATTTACCTGGGAAGACCAGGTCTGGCTGTCCTGGGCGTCCAATGCAGGCGTGTTGCTGGAAGCGTGATGAAGAGAGTCGTTGTCGCCCTCATCCCCTACCTGTGGCTCCTCGGCCTGTTCCTGGTACCTTTTGCCATTGTGCTCAAGATATCGCTCTCCGATGTGGCCATGGCACGCCCACCCTACCTGCCCCAGTTCAGCTGGAATGAAGGGATAGGTGCTTTCCTGTCGCAACTGGACTTCGAGAATTTCACGTTTCTCACTACGGATGACCTGTACTGGAAGGCCTATCTCTCCAGTCTGCAGATTGCCGCCACATCCACTCTGCTGACGCTGCTGATTGGCTATCCCATTGCCTACGCCATGGCGCGCGCGCCGGAGCAATGGCGCGCCACCCTCATGATGTTGGTGATTCTGCCCTTCTGGACCAGTTTCCTGATCAGGGTGTATTCCTGGATGGGTATTCTCAGCCAGGAAGGCTACCTGAACCAATTGCTGTTGGGCCTCGGTGTGATCAGCGAACCGCTGATAATCCTCAATACAAAGATTGCCGTGTATATCGGCATTGTCTACACCTATATCCCGTTCATGATTCTGCCCATTTACGCCGCCCTGCACCGACTCGACAACTCGCTGATTGAGGCCGCCGAGGACCTTGGCTGTTCCCGCGCCACGGCGTTCTGGCTGGTTACCGTGCCCTTGTCACGCAATGGCATTGTTGCCGGCTGCTTCCTGGTGTTCATTCCCACGCTGGGTGAATTCGTGATCCCGTCACTGCTGGGCGGTTCCGGTACATTGATGATCGGCAAGGTGTTGTGGGAAGAGTTCTTCAATAACCGCGACTGGCCAGTGGCTTCCGCCGTTGCTGTGGTGCTTGTGCTGATCCTGATCATTCCGATCGTACTGTTTCAGCAAAACCAGCAGAAACAGCAGGAGGCAGAGAGCTGATGCGTCTCAGCGGGTTCAACATCACCTCGCTGACCCTGGGCTTCGCTTTTCTGTACTTACCCATGGTCATACTGGTGGTGTACAGCTTCAATGAGAGCCGACTGGTCACCGTGTGGACCGGCTTCTCTACCAAATGGTATGGAGAGCTGCTGAACAACCAGGCATTTCTGGATGCCGCGTGGGTAACGTTCAAAGTCGCCGTCTTCTCTTCCACCCTTGCCACTGTGCTCGGAACACTGGCGGCATACGCGCTGGTACGGGGAGGTCGCTTTCTGGGGAGAACCCTGTTTTCCGGCATGATTTACGCGCCTTTGGTAATGCCGGAGGTAATCACCGGCCTGTCGCTATTGTTACTGTTTATCGGTATCGGGCTGGAACGCGGCGTATTGACGATTGTGCTCGCCCACACCACATTTTCCATGTGTTATGTGTCGGTGGTCGTGTCTTCACGCCTGGTGACCTTTGACCGGTCACTGGAAGAGGCCGCACTGGACCTGGGCTGCGCACCCTGGAACGCCTTCCGTCTCGTGACCTTGCCCATTATCGCACCTGCGGTGATCTCGGGGTGGCTACTCGCATTCACCCTGTCGCTGGACGACCTGGTGATCGCATCCTTCACTACCGGTCCATCCGCGACCACGCTCCCCATCAAGATTTTTTCCGCGGTGCGCCTTGGCGTCAGCCCGGAGATCAACGCGCTCTCCACGCTCATGATTGCCATCGTCACGTTGGGCGTGATTGTCGCGTCGCTGATATCCAAACGGAATTTTATCCTGCAGGGACGGGCACCGTCAGAGGACACATAAACCCCCTACGACGTGCCGCCCATCCCGCACCTTTCAGACACATCGGTACAGGACAAAAGCATCCGCCGCACCGAGCGATCACCATACAATACCCCTGTTTTGAATCCACATTTAACACGCGATTCAACAGTGATACACGATAAATATGCAACATCGTCAGTGCTGATCCGTGCTACGCTGATAAATCATGTTTGGTCTCACACCGGCACGTTGTTACGCCTCGAAAACAGACACATTATGTCTCACCCAACCCCGAAAACACCTGCACTCGCGTTCCAGTCGCGCGGTGTCACCAAGGTCTACGGCGAAGGCGCCGCGCAGGTGAACGCCCTGCGTGGCGTTGATGTCGAGATTCCAGCCGGCGAACTGGTCGTGCTGCTGGGGCCCTCGGGCAGCGGCAAGTCCACGCTACTGAACATTCTCGGCGGTCTTGACCGCGCAAGCGAGGGCGAGGTGATATTTCAAGAACAGAACCTCGCGGCGATGACGGACGCCCAGCTCACCCGCTATCGTCGGGATCATGTGGGTTTCGTGTTTCAGTTTTATAACCTGATGCCGAGCCTGACGGCCTATGAGAATATAGAACTGGTCACCGAAATTGCGGCAAACCCCATGAACCCGGCCGATGCGCTGAAACTCGTGGGCCTGGGAGAACGTGGCGACAGCTTCCCGAGCCAGCTCTCTGGTGGTGAGCAGCAGCGCGTGGCGATCGCCCGCGCTGTGGCAAAACAACCCAATGTACTATTCTGCGACGAGCCCACCGGGGCTCTGGACAGCACCACAGGGCGAGCCGTACTGCAGGTTCTCAAGAACGTCAATGAAACGCTGGGGGCAACCGTACTTATCGTGACACATGCCGCCGCCACAGCAGATATGGCCGACCGGGTCATCTATTTTGCGGACGGCCGGATCCGGGAGGTTCGCGTCAACAAGAGCAAGCGTGACCCCCGGGACATAGAATGGTAGTGCGCGCATGAGCCCGCTGGATCACAAGCTGCTCAGGGATCTCTGGCGGATCAAGGGACAGGCGACAGCCATAGGCGCGGTTATTGCCGTTGGTGTGTTGTTGCTGGTGATGATGTCAGGACTGATCACATCCCTCGACGAGACCCGACGCGCGTATTACGAGCGCTACCGACTGGCCGATGTATTCGCCCCGGTCAAACGTGCGCCCCAACACCTGCTGGCGGAATTGGCCGCTATTCCGGGCGTGAATATGGTGGAAGGACGGATTACGGGGCACGCGCTTATAGATCTCCCGGGACTGGATATCCCTTTGCGCGCGCAGGCCATCTCCATCCCGGACTTCCACACGCCGCGCCTCAACGACTTTTACCTTAGCGCTGGACGCGCTCCCAGCAGGGAGCGGCTTGATGAGGTGATGTTACTCAAGGGTTTCGCCGAGGCACACGGCCTGCAGCCAGGAGACATCCTGCGCGTCACGATGAACGGGGCACGACGCACCTTGCGTATCGTGGGTTTGGCGCAAGCACCCGAATTCCTGTATACCACCGCGCCCGGCGAGCTGATGTCCGATGATGCCCGCTATGCTGTGATCTGGATGAACAGGCAATCCCTCGCTGCCGCCTACGACCTGGATGGCGCCTTTAACGAGGCATTGCTGTCCATTGGCCGCGTCAGCCAATCCGAGAGCGTCATAGATGCTGTGGATAGACTGCTTGATCCCTACGGCGGATTCGGCGCCTATGGCGTTGAGGACCATACATCCAACCGTTTTGTCACCGAAGAGATTGCCGGCCTGCGCGCCACAGGCTCCGCTGTCCCTCCCATTTTTCTCGCGGTGGCTGCGTTTCTACTCTATATCGTTGTGTCACGCATGGTAGAGGCCGAGCGTGGGCAAATCGGCCTGATAAAAGCGTTTGGCTATACCAACCTCGAAACAGGCCTACACTACTTCAAACTGATACTGGCCATCGCCGCGGGCGGCGCGATTGTAGGTTGTCTGCTGGGCATTCTGGCTGGCCGGGCACTGGTTGACGTCTACCTGCTGTATTTCAAATTTCCCTTTCTTATTTTTCAGCTTGAGCCCGGATCATTTATCACTGGGTTCACCGTAAGTGTCGGCGCAGCGTCAGCGGGGGGGCTGCTGGTGCTCAGCCGCGTTTTCAGCCTGACACCAGCTGCAGCCATGCAGCCTCCCTCCCCGCCTCACTACAAGCGCCTTGGTAACATCGCCCGTTCAATACAATCCTCACTCGACCAGCCAAGCAGAATGGTGGTACGACGCCTGACCCGCCAGCCTGCCCGCATGGCAGGAGCCATCGCCGGCATTGCCGCTGGCATGGGGCTTTCGGTGGCCATGGTAGGCATCATGAGTGGTTTCAACGAGGCCATTGATCTGACATTCAATGTGGTAGACCAGAGCGATGTGAGTATCACTTTCAATGAGCCACTTTCCACCACCACCATGGTAAACCTGCGCAATATACCGGGTGTGATTGATGTACAGTCCATACGTTATGTCTCTGCCGTATTAGAGCACGGTCGCGAAAGGCACCTCGGCGCCATCAGTGGATTACCGAAAGAACCGAGGCTTTATAGGGCCGTTGACCGCGCAATGGACACGATTCACTTACCAACCGGCGGCATAATCCTGGCAGAGCCCCTGGCCAGAATTCTCAACGCGAAAGCGGGGGACGTTCTGACCATCGCAGTGCGCGAAGGCCGACGACCAATACTGGAGATTCCCGTTGCCGGCATTGCACAAACCCTGCTCGGGGCGCCGGCCTATATGGACCTGGACTCACTCAACCGCGCCCTCGGAGAACCCAACCGCATGTCCGGTGCCTACTTGCGCATCGACAGCGCGCAGCAGAATGCGGTGTACCGCACACTCAAGGATATGCCCACCGTCGCAGGTGTCAGCCTTAAGCAGGATGCAAGAAACGCACTACAGGAGCAGATGGATATGGGTGCAGGTGCAATGCGCTATATCATGCTGGCCGTTGCGGGCATCATCACCTTTGGTATCGTCTACAATGCCGCGCGCATCGCCTACGCAGAGCGTGCGCGAGATCTGGCCAGCCTGAGTGTGATCGGATTCACCCGCAGCGAAGTCGCGTTCGTGCTCCTGGGCGAACTTGCGGTGGTCACTTTGGTTGCCCTGCCCGTAGGGTCTGTGCTCGGCTATTACCTCTCATTTGCCGTCGCAGCCGGGTTCAGTACCGACCTCTACCAGATCCCGGCACAGGTTCCCGCAGCCGGCTATGGCGCCGCGGCACTTGCCGTTCTAGCAGCGGCAAGCCTGTCGGGCTGGCTGGTAAAACGGGACATTGATGGCAGCGATATCGTATCCGCGCTCAAAGCACGAGAATAGCCCCATGACCAGAAAACACTCCAGAACCGTGATCAGCCTGACAACAGCCGCCGTGGTCATTTTGGCGCTGGGTTTTGCCTTCTGGCCACGCCCCACCATGGTGGATATGGGTGAAGTCACGCGCGGCACCATGCGGGTGACGATCAATGAGGAAGGCCGCACCCGGGTCCACGATGCCTACATACTCTCGACGCCGCTGGCCGGCCGCCTGCAACGTGTGGAAGTACTGCCAGGGGATCCGGTTGTACACAACCAGACCATTGTCGCGCAAATGCTGCCGAGCAACCCGGACTCACTCAATATCCGCACGCGAGAACAGGCACGGACCGAAGTCACGGCAGCGGAGGCAGCATTGCGGCTTGCGCGCGCAGAATTGAACAAGGCTGTCGCCGACAACGACCTCGCCAAAACCGATCTGCAGCGCATTCAGCGATTACGCGGCGAGGCCATGGTGAGTGAAGCCGACCTGGATCGGGCCGTGCGCGAGGCGCGCACCGCCGAGGCGCAGCTGGGCACAGCTGAAGCCACCATTGCAATGCGCGAGGCGCAACTCGCCAACGCGCGCGCAAGCCTCATCAGCTTCCACGACGAAAACGCTCCGCAGAACGCAGTGGCCACAGCACGAGAGGCCATTCCGCTGTATGCGCCGGCAAGCGGCCGTGTATTGCGCGTGTTGCAGGAAAGCGAAACCACCCTGCCGGCAGGCACTGCCATTCTGGAAATAGGCAATATTGAGAACGATCTTGAGGTGGTTGTTGAATTGCTGTCTACAGATGCCGTGAAAGTATCACCCGGAGACCCCGTCATCCTTGAGGACTGGGGTGGGCCAACAACGCTGAACGGGGAGGTCGACCGTGTTGATCCTCTGGGTTTTACCAAGTTCTCCGCACTCGGCGTGGAAGAGCAACGTGTCAACACTATCATTCGCTTCACGGACCCGGCTGAAGCGCGACAAGCTCTCGGGCACGGCTACCGTGTGGAGGTGCGCATCATCATCTGGGAGGACAACGCGGCGTTGACCGTACCGGCGAGTGCGCTGTTTCGCAGCGCTTCGGAGTGGGCCGTATTCACGGTCCGCAATGGCAAAACGCGACTGACGCCGGTCACTATCGGCCGCAATAATGGCGTCATCGCTGAGGTGGCGGGTGGGCTTGAAGCCGGTGACAGCATTGTGCTCTACCCTGCATCCGGGCTCACGGACAACACCAGGGTCGTGCAGAGGCATGCGGGCTGAACGGTGAGCAATGCCCGAGAACAACAAACTGTGCAGGCCCACACGCCGCTACAGGTTGCGTGCTTGCCTGGCGTCCTTTGCTCCTGCCCCGAGGTCGGAGTGTGGTAACGTTACCGCATGAGAACACGATTCCCTGTCATTTCAAGCGCTTTCCTATTGCTCACTCTGTACCTTATTGGCAGCGCACACTCCGCATTTGCACAGGGCACTGATGCCCTGCGCATGGAGGTCGAACGCCTCAGCGAAGCGAGCCGCACCGGTAAGCCAGGCCCACTGCGTAACATGACGGAAATTGTCACGATCTACGGCGCGCACCACTATCAATTCCTCTGGTTCGCCGATGGGCCGCTCGCCGCCCTGCGCACCGATCTGGCGAAAGAGATTGCACGCTCCAGCGAGCATGGCCTCCCCCTCGATCGCTATCACTACGCAGAGATTACCTCAGGCACGTTGCCAGAGCCGATGCTGGAGCTACTCTTTACCGATGCTTTTCTGTCACAGGTAAAGGACCGCTATCGCGGTGCCGTCGAGGAAGTGGATGAAGAGTGGTATCTTGAACGAGAATCCATTGATCCCGTTACCGTGCTACACGCTCTGCTTGCAGAAGGCGACAACCTCGAGAGTGTCCTGCACGCGCTGTGGCCGCAAACCCCTGAATACTGGGCACTGGTGGAGAAGCGGGCCACACTCGCAGCGGCAGACGACACCAACAGCCAACCCGTAGAGGCGGGCCCTGCCCTCAAGCGGGGCGCGACCGGGGCGCGCGTAGAGCAGCTGCAGACACGGCTAATGGGCCCAGGCGCACATTCCGGTACGTTTGACGAAGCCTTACACCAGTCCGTTACCACTTTCCAGCGCGCAGCGGGGCTGGAGGCCGATGGAATCGTCGGCGCCGCCACGCTACAGGTTCTCAATGCGACGCGTTTCTCCTGGATCGAGCGCCTGGATGCCAATCTCGAGCGCTGGCGATGGCTGCCAAAAGACACTCCCTCCACGTATATCCGGGTGAATATCGCGGCCTTTCAGATGCGCGTGATTGAGAACAACACCGAAGCGCTGGCCATGGACATCATTGTTGGCCGGCCGTATCGCGAAACGCCCATCTTCACCGAGGAAATGCAGTATCTGGTGTTTTTCCCCTACTGGAATGTGCCGTACAGCATTGCTGTGAAAGACAAGCTACCGCTGTTACGCCAGGATCCGGCACCATTGGCAGCGGCAGGATATGAAGCGCGACTGGCAGGCAGCGAAGCGTTTGTCCCGGTGAATGACGTCAACTGGCAAAGCGTGCGACCCGGACAGTTCAGCTTGCGCCAGCTCCCAGGTGACAAGAATGCACTGGGGAAAGTGAAATTCATGTTGCCCAATCAGCACAGTGTGTATTTACACGATACGCCAGACAAAGCCCTGTTTAACAAAACGGAGCGCACATTTTCCTCCGGCTGTATCCGCCTTGCCGAGCCACGCAAACTGATCGAATGGGTGCTGCAACACGACAAGAGCCGTTACCTACCCGAGATGGACAGGTTGTTCGAATCCGGCGAGACCGTCACCGCCTACCTGAAAGAACCCGTGCCGGTGTACCTCGTTTACTTCACCGCGTTCGCGGTAGGGGATGACGTGGTGTTCCGCCGCGATGTGTACGCGAGAGACCAGCGCATTATCGATCAGCTGAAGGCGAGCAACCGTGTGCAACGCCGTACACCGTCGACTACTGCGGGTTTGCCAGCAAAGCACTGACCGCGCCGTCGACAGGCAGTACCACGCCGTTGATGTAACTGGCGAGGTCGGAGGCGAGGAACACTGCCGCGTCGGCAATTTCCTCAGCCCTGCCCATACGTCCCTGCGGCTGTGCCTCGTTGTAGCCCGCCACGCCACCGGGTTTGGTATCCAGCCACATGCGTATACCGGGTGTATCCATCGCACCAGGCGAAATCGTATTTGCGCGAATACCCTGCTTACCGTACTCCGCCGCCACACTGCGCATAAGGCTGATTACACCCGCTTTCGCCGCCCCATACACGGCGAGGCCTGAAACCGCGCCCAAACCGGCACCGGAGGTTGTGGAAACGATGGCACCGCCGCCCTGTAGGAGCATGACCCGCAGGGCCGCCATGGTTCCAAAGTAAACGGAGTCGAGGTTCAGCGCCATGAGGCGACGGTATTCTGCAGTATCGATCTCAAGCATTGGCGTGGGGAAAGATCCGCCGCAGTTATTGAACATGACATCGAGCCGACCGTAGCGATCACATGCCAGAGCGACCACGCCGTCGACCTGCCCGGGATCGGTGACGTCTGCCACACACTCGACACATATTCCCTGTGCAGCCTGCATTGTCTCGACGGTCGACCGCGCTGCGCTCGCATCAATATCGCAGACGACAACGGACGCGCCCAGTTCGCCAAACCGCAGCGCGCTTGCACGCCCGATACCGCTGCCCGCTCCGGTGACGATCACGCTCTTGCCTTTATAGTCCAATGTATTCATTGCCTTATTCCTCGGGGAGCCTATGGTTCAGGCGTTCAATCAACCGATCAACCTCTGCCAGAAGAAACGCCTTGTTGTAATAAGAAGGGTTGTAGAGCGCCAGCGAGGCGATACCGATAGTTGCAGTGAAGACTTCGTATCCGCGTTGCTGTGCGTCGCCCGTTGCGTAGACTTCACCAGTCTCCATGGCGTGCGCGATGTCTGCCGCAAAATACTCTACGGCACGCTCGAACCGCTGGGCCTGGTGTTCGCGCAACGTACCCTGCACGGCAGCCATACTCCAGAACACCAGGCGTACTTTCCACTCGTTGCGAATGACCCGTGTAACGGGTAGCGTGGCGGCAATGCGCTGACGCAAAGCGGCCATACCCCTGTGTCCGCAAATTGCCCTGTCAACACGTCGCTCGTAGCGGCTGTTAATGCAATCCAGTGCGCCGCTGATCAGTTCATCCTTGTTGTCGAAATAGTGCTCCACCACACCCTTTGAATGGCCGCTACGATGGGCGATTTCTCGAATCGTTGCGGCTTCAATCCCACCTTCGGCGATCAGGTCAGCAGCAATAGAGCTCAGCTCATATCGTCTGGCGCCATGATCTACCTGCTTAGGCATGATGTGAGCACTCGCACGGCACGAAGCGATACAGGTGCTCACTCATTTTCAGTATCAGCGCGTTTTTGAAACTGCTTTTGAAAACCACTGAGATCACCTCCGTGCAATACCCTGCAAGATACACTAACATTGCTTTTTATAGGACGTTTGTCCTACTATAAACGGAAAACCGAAGGGCAATCCAGTAGCAGGTACAAATCAATGTTTGGAGATCACCCGAAAGACGCAGAACTGAAGGCAACCTGGGATGCGTTCTGCGACAAACTCAAGGAGTCGTCTGACCTGATTTTCAGGGACACAACGCCTGCCAGTGAAATTGATCGCGCCAAGGGTTTGCGCCTTCTGGCCCGCAATATCTCCCTTGGGCTGCAGTTCAATCTGGACAACTGTGATGCAGACTTTCCGGAAATCATGCATTACTTCGACCCCATCCGTAAGCAGGGTGGCGACAATACCGACGCCTACTACTCTGGGGCGCCCATCAACGGCAAAAACACCTACCGCGTAACGGGTAAGCGAGGCACAGCCAGGTTTTTCGCTATTACGGTTCTGGAGAATGGCAATACACCGTGGGGCGGCGGTGTTACCGGCAATCTTATTGATAGTGATGTCATCGTCGATAAAGATGGCAACTTCGAGCTGACGGTGAGCCCGGAGCCCGACCCCGGGAACCGCGGCAACTGGATACAAACCACACCGAATGCCTGGCGCATCACCTTTCGTCAATTCTTCGCCGATTGGGAGAACGAGGAGCCGATGAAGGCACGCATCGATCGCATCAATGAACTGGAGCATAACCCCATGCTTTCAGCCGCGGATGTCGCCAAGGGCCTTGGCGGCGCCGCGGATTGGGTGCGCAGTTCTACCGCGTATTGGGCAGGTATGCTCGACAAATGGAAGGCGCAACCGAATACATTCCTGTCCTATGGGCAGCTGGAAGACAACAAGATCGATTTCACGCCGGGTGGCGCACCGCTGATTAGTTATTGGTTCCTGCCCAGAGATGAGGCAATTGTTGTGCGCGTCCGCCCACCCGAGGCAGACTATTGGGCCGTAGAGTTTGGCAATTACTGGTGGGAGACCATGGACTACCGGAACCGGTTGAGCAACACGAACTGCCACTATGCCCATCTGGAGGACGACGGCGAGTTGATACTGGTGATTGCGCACGAAGATACAGGGCACCCCAACTGGCTTGACCCTTCTGGTCACGAGGAAGGTTACGTGACAGTACGCTGGATTGGCGCTGATCACTACCCGGTACCAGAAGCAACGCAGGTGAAACTGCACGAGCTGGATAGCTATCTGCCCAAAGGGGGCAAACGCCTGACCAGCGCCGAGCGGAAAAAACAGATCGCCGAACGTCGACGTGGTGTGCTGAACCGCTTTGGTTTCTGACCTTGTGCGCGCTCACAAACGCGCGCATCCGCAACTGAACAGGGAATGAAGACATGGATCTGGGACTCAAGGGTAAAACAGCAATCATTACCGGCGGCAGCGGCGGTATCGGCCAGGGCATGGTACTTGCGTTTGCGCGCTCTGGAATCAATGTGGTGAGCGCCTCCCGTGACGTTGAGAGTGGCGAGAAACTTGCCGCAAAAGCACAGGAGCTCGGCTACGAGGGGCGGGTATTGGCAGTTGGCACCGACGTCACAGACCGCGCCTCGGTAGATGCCATGGTGAATCGTTGCCACGAGGTGTTCGGGCCGGTGGATATTCTGGTCAATAACGCCGGCGGTGCCTCGCGCCCAACCGAGTTCGTCAACCTCAGCGATGAAAGCAGAAGTTTCGAGATCAAGCTCAACATCGATGGCGTGGTGAACTGCACACTGGCAGTCGCGGACGACATGTTGAGCCGCAAGTCGGGGTCCATCGTCAATATCTCGTCCAACTCCTCACTGCTCGGTGAAGCAGCCGCGCAACTGGTGCATTACGGCAGCGTAAAGGGCTTCGTCAACTCATTCACCAAAACGCTGGCCTGGGAGTGGGCGTCCAAGGGTGTTCGCGTGAATAATATCTGCCCGGGCTGGATCGTCCCGGAGACAGAAGACGCCATTGGTGAGGGCAGCTTTTGGCGCAAGTTCGGTTTTGACATCATGGGCAAGCCCGAGGAAATGCAGAAGGCGCTGGAGGATGGCACCCTGTTCAACATGAGCGGCTTGCCGACACCGCGCCTGGGCCGGCCTGACGACATCGCCAACTGCGCCATGTTCCTGTCCTCCGAATGCGCCGGCTATATCACGGGACAGATGCTCAGTGTAAGCGGCGGCGCATTCATGCACTGATCACCGCAATTAACTCAAGAGATTCATGGAGAGCAGGACATTGGGCGGAGACGTAAACTGGACACCACCCGCAAGGCCGACGTGGTTGCAGCAATTTAATGCCGAAGCCGCGGGCATGGATATTGAGCACCTGGTACCGCTCGATGCCGACGAACTCATCGCGACCGCACAGCGTGTCACCGGCTTTACCGACTTTGGCGGTAATGAATGGCGCGAGCCATTTGACGTACTGCTGCGCTCACTCAACACCGAGGCTGAGCTGCATTTCTTTGGCCGCTTGATGACTCGGTCGGACATACTCATCTGGCTGCAAGCACTGCTGGGCATTCAGGCCGCGTTCAATGAACATCCGGAAATTGCCGACGAGATTATAGACCGACCGGTCATCATCGCGGGTTCTCCGCGCTCGGGCACCTCCATACTCTTTGAACTCATGGCGCAGGACGCGCAGTT
>CAXIDF010000019.1:0-85826 GCA_964022665.1 uncultured Halieaceae bacterium | reverse complement strand
GTGCTGCTGCGCACTGTATTCACGGGTTTGCTGAACAACGGGCGCACGGACTGGCGATTATCGGTGAGGGCGGCGAGCCTGCCGCCGAAGCGCGCCTGGGAACCTACATCAACATCGCGGCAGGGCGGCAGCTGACCGACAGTGACCCCTTCGGCATGATGCTGGGTGCGGGCGTGGCCCAGGCCCTCAACCTACAGCCGGGGGATTGGGTGGATCTACTCACCAATACCACAGATGGCGCGGTGAACGTACTGGAATTCGAGGTGGTGGGGATTTTCCAGACCTTCTCCAAGGACTATGACGCCCGCGCCGTGCGCATTCCCTTGCCGGCCGCCCTGGAGCTGCTGGGTGATCCCGGCGTACACCTGGCCGTGTTGCGGCTGGCGCGCACGGAGGCAACCGCTGCCGTACAACAGGCGGCGCAGGCAACGCTGGCCGGGCGCGATGTTGAAGTGCTGGACTGGAAGCGCCTGAACCCTTTCTATGAGCAGACGGTGGCGCTGTACCAGCAGCAGTTCGGTTTTCTGGTGCTGGTGATCCTGCTGATGGTGACGCTGAGTGTGGGCAACAGCATCAATATGAATGTGTACGAGCGCGCGGCAGAGTTTGGCACCATGCAGGCCTGCGGTGCCCCTCAGCGGCAGATCTTCCGGCTGGTGCTGCTGGAAAGTGCATTTCTCGGCGCGGCGGGCGCAGTGCTTGGTGTGGTGCTGGGCAATGGGCTGGCACTCGCCATTTCCGCCGTCGGCATACCCATGCCGCCGCCACCCAACTCGGATATTGCCTACATCGCGCTGGTGCGGCTGGCGTGGTGGATCAGCGGTCTGGCTTTTGCAGTGGGCGTGCTGGCGCCGGTGATTGCCGCATTGCGGCCCGCGCGGCGTGCGGCGCGGGCCGACATCGCCGAGTCACTGCGCCAGGCCGTTTAGCGGGCGCTGCAAACCCCTTGCAAATAAGGGGCCCTAGAGCCGGCGCAGGTACTGTTGGGTAAACATGCGTTCTGGCAGGTCTTTCACCGTCATGGTGTTGTACTCCAGCACAGAGTAGTCACCTTCCTTGAGTGCATCCTCGATGACCAGCCGGGTGGGGCGCATGCGCCCGGCCATGTCCTGAAAGGCTTCGTAGCGGCTGGTTTTCAGCAGCCGCCCGGACACGGCGTAGAACTCTGCCTTGATCGGCTGGTCATCGGCGACGGCCACCCAGTAGCGCACCTTGGCATAGGTGACGCCGCGCCCCGCCGCCGTCAGGTCCAGCACCCAGGCGTCCTCGCCATCGAGGGTTTCCTGCCCCGCCAGCTCCGCGCTGTAGTCGCCGGCGAAATTGGCGCGCGCCAGATCCCCGTTGGCCACCTGGCCGGTCAGGCGCTGCGACAGCGAGAGGCGCACCGGCTGGGAGACGGTGGGCATGAATATCCACAGGTCGCGGCCGCGCATGAGCAGGGCCTGGCCGCGCTCGGAAGCCGGCGATTCGGTGAGCACGATGGTGTTCTCGTTGCCCCGCGACATCACCTTGTACTCGCGTACGTCGCCCGCCTCGCCAGCGGTGTAGTTGGTGACGGTGATCAGCGTTTCAAAGCTCTCACGGGGGAAGCGGATAGCGTCGGCGCGCTGTACCAGTGCCGTGGCGTCCACGGCCGCGGCATCCACAGAGGTTTCGCCACTGGGCGCTGATGCCGGTTCCGGGCTGGCGGGCGCAGCGTCATTCGCTGCTGAAGTCGGTTGGGCGCGTGCGGTAGCGGAGGCCAGTAAAAAGGCCAGTGCGACCCACCCCAAAATGGTCAAAAAGTCGGGATTTTTGCGAAGTTGCCGAAACATGGGTGCTATCCTGTGGCGACATGTACCGGCATTCTGGCGCTGCGCAATGGCGATTGTAAAGGTAGAAAACGTGGGTAAGCGGTATCCGCTGGGCGAACAGGTGGTAGATGCCCTGCGTGATGTGTCGCTGACGATTGATGCCGGGGCGTTTCTGGCGATCGCGGGGCCTTCCGGCAGCGGCAAGTCCACGCTGCTGAATATCATCGGCTGCATTGATAGCCCGAGCACGGGGCAGGTGTTCATTGACGGGCAGGATGTCTCCGGCAAAACACCGGACCAGCTGGCAGACGTGCGGGCCCGTACGCTGGGCTTCATTTTCCAGAACTTCAATCTGTTGCCGGTGCTGTCCGCGCGGGAGAACGTGGAATACCCGTTGCTGCAGCTACCGGAGTTGTCGCGTGCAGAGCGGCGCGAGCGTGTGGCTCACTATCTGGATATGGTGGGGCTGGCGCGCTTTGCCGAACATCGTCCCAATCAGTTGTCCGGTGGCCAGCGGCAACGCGTGGCGATTGCCCGCGCCCTGGCAACCCATTCACGCCTGGTATTGGCCGACGAGCCAACCGCGAATCTCGACCGGGAGACCGGGCGCAGCATTCTGGAACTCATGCAGAGCATCAACAGCAAGGCGGGCACGACCTTCGTAATCTCGACCCACGACAGTCATGTGATGGCGATGGCTGACCGCCTGGTGCACATGGAAGACGGTTGCATCCTGCGTCAAGAGGGGCGCAGTGCGCAGCCTTCGGAGGGGGGCGCGCCGTGAACCGGGTGCTGTCCGCCTGCCGGGCAGTGGCGTTCCTCTGCACCGCGCTGGTGCTCCCGTCGTTCGCGCTGGCCGCGAACGACCCCGGGGTGGTTGTCGAGCATGCCGCGCCGGCCAGTGCCAGTGTGCGTGTGGGGCGCGAGCCCGGGCGCACACGCATGGTGGTGGATATCAGCGCGGCGCCGCAATACGACCTGTTTGAGTTGTCCGGCCCCGATCGCATTGTTATCGATCTCAAGCATGCTGTGCTCGCCAGCACACCCGCGCCAGCTTTGTTCGCCGCTACGCCCGTTGCCGGATTGCGCACCGGCGTGCGAGAAGGGCACACGCTGCGGCTGGTGCTGGATCTGGCCGACAGCGGCGTGCATCACGAGAGCTTCGTGCTCGGCCCCGATGCCAACGGTGGCTACCGTCTGGTTCTGGACCTCTATTCGCGCGAACACAGTGTAGCGCAGGGCGCTGCGCCAGCTCGACCACCTTCGGGCAGCGCCCCCACGGCTGCCGCTGTCACCGATGCCGCACCGAGTGCAGCGCGACCGCAGCGCCGCCAACCCGCTCCCGTTGCGGCGGTGAGGGGCAGCTTTCATGCCGCCTCATCCTCGGGTATCAGCGACGTGTTGGTGGGGGGCTACGGCGAGCTGGCTGCGGCTTACACCACAGCGCAGCCCGAACACTGGTCGAAGCTGCGCGCGCGCCTGGAAGTCGGCGTGAGTGGCAGCTTCGATTGGGGAGCCCGTTTCAAGGTGGTGGGCCGCCTTGAAGGGGATGGCGCCTACAGTCTGGAAGATGATTTTTACCCTGCCCCTGTGCGCCACGATCAGCGCCGCGACGCGTCATTGCGCGAGGCCTATCTGGATTTCGGCGCCGGCAACTGGGAGTACCGCCTCGGCCGGCAACACGTGGTCTGGGGGGAAATGGTGGGGCTGTTTCTCGCCGATGTGGTGTCGGCGCGCGATACCCGGGAGTTCTATCTTGAAGAGTTCGAGACCATGCGCATTCCCCAGTGGGCGGTGCGCGCCGAGCGGTTTGCGGGTGATGCCCATCTGGAACTGCTCTGGGTGCCGTATCCCAGCTACGACAGGATAGGTGAGCCCGGGGCGGACTTCTATCCGTTCCCTGTGGCGGCCGGTACGCCGGTGACCGAGCGCACACCAAGCCGCAGCAAGCTCTCCAACCATGGCCTGGGTGGCCGCTTTTCCTACCTGCTCGACGGCTGGGATCTCAGTGGTTTTTACTACCAGAGCACCGATGTGGCGCCCATGCTCTACCAGACAGCAGATGGGCTGGAGCTGCGTCACGACCGCATCCAGCAGTTCGGCGGTACATTCTCCAAGGATTTCCGCGATTTCGTGTTCAAGGGTGAAGCGGTGTATACCCGCGGTCGCAGCTTTTTCTCGTTGGACCCGGCAGCGACCAATGGTGTGGAAGAGAGTGGCGGGCTGGATTACGTGGTCGGCGTCATGCTGCCCTGGGGCGACTGGCGCTTCGACGCGCAGTTCTACGGCCGTCATCTGACTGACTACAGCCCCGGGCTGGTGTTGGATCGCAACGAGACGGGGCTCACGCTGTTGGTGAATCGGCGTTTCGGTGACCGTGTAGAAGCGGAAGTGCTGTACCTCACCGGTTTGAATCGCAGTGACTGGTCCCTGCAGCCGCGGGTGAGCTGGAACGTGACGCAGGAGTGGCGCCTGCAGTTTGGAGCAGACCTGTTCGGTGGGGATGAGGTCGGTTTGTTTGGGCAATACGACGCGAGTGACCGTGTGTTTGTGGAGCTGCGCCGCTGGTTCTAGCCCAATTCCGTGCCAAAGTGTGAGCCAGTGCCGCAAATGCGCCTTGGCGGCATCCCCTTCCTGCCTTAGAGTGTAGAAAAGAATAGGATGTTACGAGGCGTTACCATGCAAATGTCTATTGCCCGGAAACTGTGGCTGCCCGCCATGGTTGTATTCGCTGTTTCCGCGTGTTCCAAATCACTCACCCACGATGAGCTACTGGCCCGGGCGCAGCAGGCGTTTGCCGAAGGCAAACTGAATGCGGCGGAGATCGACGCCAAAACCGCGTTACAGCAGAACACTCGCAGCGCGGCAGGGCGACGGGTGCTGGGCGAAGTGTTCATGCGCCAGCGCGCCATGGCTGAAGCGGCGGTAGAGTTTGAAAAGTCGCTGGAAGCGGAAAAGGTTCCCGCTGTCGCGGTGCTTTATGCCGAGGCGCTGGTGGGCGCGGGCGAGGCGGAAAAACTGCTGCAGCACTACGCTGACCCGGGCTACGCCTTTGCCGCAGAGGAACCCGCTTGGCTGGCCCTGGTGGCGCGGGCGCAAGCGTCCACGGGCGACACGTTCAGCGCGGAAGACACGCTGAGCAAGGCCATAGAGCTGGCACCCGATGATCCCCAAGTGCGCCTTTCCCAGGCGTTTGTATCGGTTAGCCACACCGGCGAGCGCGAGGACGCCCAGAGCATCCTCAAGGAACTGACCACAACGCACCCCGACTTTGCCGAGGCCTGGAGCCTGTACGGTGGCCTGCTGCAAGCGCGTGGGGATTACCCTGCGGCCGAGGCGGCCTTCGCTACTGCCAGCAGCCTGAACCGTTTTCGCCTGAATGACCGCCTGAGCCTGGTGGCGGTGCAGGTCGAACAGGGCAAGCACAATGAAGCAGCGAAAGAGCTGGAGCAGCTCGAGAAAATCATCCCCGACCACCCCGGCGTGAATTACGCGCAGGCCCGTATCCAGATCGAAAATGGCAATGCCAGTGCCGGGCTGGGCGAACTGGCCAAGGTGCTCAACGTGGCACCGGACCACCTGCCCAGCCTGTATCTGGCGGCAAATGCCAATTTCCGCGAGGGCAACCTGGCAACCGCGGAAGACCAGTTGAGCCGTTTTCTTGCTGCCCAGCCCCGCAACATCAATGCGCGGCAGATGCTGGCCGCAGTGTACTTGCGCATGGGTGAGCCCGGGCGCGCTGAAACCATCACCCGCAAGTTGCTGGAGGAATTGCCCATGAATGTCCCCACGATGAATATCCTGGCGCTGGCGCTCACCGCGCAGGGCATGCACGGTGCCAGTGCGGCGGTCTACCAGGATATGGCGGTCGCCACGCCGGATTCCGCTCAGGTGCAAATGGAGCTGGGCACCTCCCTGGTGCGCTCCGGCGACCTGGATGCAGGCACGGTGGCCCTGCGTAGCGCACGTGAACTCGACCCCGCCGACGGTGAAATACGCTATCGGCTGGTGCGCGCGCTGGCTGCCGGTGGCGATGCCGAGGCGGCGAATGCCGAACTACAATCGTTCCGCGACAGCGCCCCCGAGGATGCCCTGCCCAGTGTGCTGGCAGCACAGCTGGCACTGGATGCGGGCGACCGGGCGGGTGCGGCGGAGAATTACCGCGCCGCGCTGGCGCTGGAGCCAGGCAACACCCAGGCAAGCACCGGGCTGGCGTCTCTGGCCATGCTGGACGATGACTCTGCCGCGGCGCTGGATATCCTCAACGACAGCCTCGCCGCGCAACCCGATGACCTGCAGAGCATGATGAACCTCGCCGCCGTGCATGAGCAGCGCGGTGAAATGACGGAGATGGTAGCGGCGCTGGAGCGGGCCATGAGCGCACACCCCAAGGCGCTGGAACCAAGGCTTATGCTGGCCCGGTATCAGTTCACGCAGCAGCGCCCCGGCGAAGCGGTGGACCTGCTTACCGCTGTGCGCGATGAACACAACGGCGATCCACGCGTACACCAGTTGCTGGCCGGCGCCTTCCTCGCACTCGATCAGCCGGGTGCAGCGGTGAATTCCAGTCGCCGTCTGCTGGAATTGCTGCCGGATAACGTGCGGGCACTGCGGCTGGCGGCTCAGGCGGAGCGCGCCAACGGCGACCTGCCTGCGGCGGAGCGTCGGCTGCGTCAGGCGGTGGAATTGCAGCCGCAGGATGTCGATTCCCGCAAGATGCTGGTGGAAGTACTGCTGCAGCAGAACAAGCTGGCGGAGACCAGCGAGCAGCTGGCAGCCTTGCCAGCCGGTGTGGTGCCCGAAGCACAACTCAACCTGGCGCGTGGGCGGCTGGCACTGACGCAGGGCGATCTGGACGAGGCCGAAACGCTGCTGCGCAAGGCGCATAGCGAGTCACCGTCCAGCAATTCGCTGGTGTTTCTGTCCTCCACGCTGTTGCAGCAAGGCAAGCGTGACGAGGCCTACAGGATGCTCGAAGGCTGGCTGCAGAGCGCGCCCGAGGATGTGACCGTGCTCAACCAGCTTGGCCCGCTGTACCTGTCTCAGGGCCGGGATGAAGAAGCTGCTGAAGTGTTTGAAACTCTGCATCGCCTGGCACCGAACGATGTGGTTGCCATGAACAACCTGGCTTGGGCGTACCGCGCCTCCAACACCGCGCGGGCGCTGGAACTCGTCGAGCAGGCACTGCAGGCTGTGCCCGATAACGCGGCGATCCAGGATACCCATGCCATGGTCCTGCTGGAGAATGGCGACTACGAGGCTGCGCTGGCCGTGAACCAGAAAACGCTGGACAGCGCCCCGGACTCACCGCAGTTCCGCTACCACCGTGCGCAGATCCTGGCGGCGGCGGGGCGCTCTGATGAGGCGCTGACCTTGCTGGATGCGCTGCTGCGCGGCGCGGCGTTCCCTGAAGCGACCGCCGCCAAGGCGTTGGCGGAGCAGCTGCGCGGGAGCTGATGGAGGAGGCGGGATGTCCGGGTAAACCCTCGGCGCTTATGAGTCGGTATCAGTCCACAACCAGCGGGCTGGCTGATGTGTCTTCGAGGTTTGTCATACGCCAGGCACTGATCGTTGAGCCGTTGTCGTCGACGATGCGCAGGCGCAGGGGGATACCCAATTCGGGTTTCAGGCTGGAAAGTAATTGCGTGGGTAGTACCCAGCTCACGTAGGCCGGTGCAGCCTCCTGCAGCGCACTGTAAAGGTCGTGCATCAGCGCCAACATGTCCGCCAATGCAGCGCCATGCGGCACCGCATCCGCAGGGGTAAAGCACGCTTCACCCACCCTGGCGCCACCGCTGTGCAACGAGTAGCTTTTGCACGCGACCCCCAGTACGGAATCATCTGCACCCGATTCAATGACGCTATCCACGTTGGCGGCTGCCACCTGAGCCTCACGCTTGAACAGCTGCGCCATGCGCAGGCGGCTGACAGCCTGTTGCTCCGGCGACAGAGTCTCGAGCGAGGCCTCCAGAGCCATCACCTCCTCCGACAGCTGCGTAGCCAGCTCGGCTGCGTTTGCGCGGTTCAGCCGGATAGTCGCGCCGTCTGACGCCGAATGAATGTGCAGCGTGTCGGACTCGGTTGTGTATACGCCCTCAAGACGGCCCTCTTGGCTGTATATGTGCACCTGCCGCTCCAGGAGCACCAAATAGTGCGTGCTGGATTCGGCAGCAATATGCAGCTCCAGTGTGAGCTTCGCGGCGTTGGAGGGGGCGGCCACGGTCAGGGTCGGGAGGCCGGCGAGGAAGAGGGTGAGTAGCAGTGGAGCAGGGAAGCGACGCCATCGCGCCGCAGGTCGCGGGAGACTCTTGATATCGGAGCGGCAAGATCCGCGTATGTCTGGCGGTCTGCCGCTCCGCACAAAAGTCAGTGACCGTATTACGCGGCCACCGCGTTCCGCCGGTGCATGTAAATCAGGGCGAGCAGCCCAAACAGGAACAGCCAAAGTGTCATCGGTGCCGGCACTGTGCCGACCGCCGCGCCGCTGCTCAACAACGCGAAGGCACTGGCGCCAAGCTGGCTATGGGCTGCCGTGGTGGGGTGAATTTCATCCCAGAACACATAGCCAGCTGCTCCCGCACATTCTACTTCCGTGCGCCCCAGGCCGAGAAAGCCTGAGCTCACAACCGAGCGGCATTCGCCTGTGGCATTGGTGAACCCGAACGGTGCCGGGTCGGCGATAATATCGTTGAATACCGAGAACACATCGAGAAAGTAGATTGATGCTGACGTGGTGGCTGCGAGGCCACTTACGCGTTGTTCGAGGCCGGCGTTCCAGGCCGTGGTGACGAAGGTGGCCGATGCGGCCTCGGCCGAGGTGCGAAATTCCGGAATGCTGCCGAGGTCAGGCAGATTGGGGACCAGTAATGTGCCGGCGCCGCTCGCTACCAGCCCACCCAGTACGCCGAACAGTGAATCGAGCGTGGCGTTGATGGCGGCCAGCGGATCTGCGCTGCCCACCAGGTCGCGCATGTCATTGCCACCCGCCCAGGCGACGTACAGTGCGTCAGGGTCTGATGCGGCACCGCCGAGGTCGGCGTTGTAGCTGGCCTGCTGGGTGAGTACGCCAGCTGAGACGCCGCCGGCGTTGTCGACCCGTGCGCCGCCATACGCATAGTTATTGCCGCCAGCGGACGAGCGCGTCGCCCGGGGCAAAGCCAGCAGGTCGGCGAGGTACTCGTGCCACACGGGCCCATTGCTGAAGCGTCCGTTAGGGCCGTAGCCGGCAAGTGCTGCCACCGTTCCGTTTGAGCCAAAGGGAACCGCTGCACGGGTATTGCCTGTGTCCGACAGGCTGTCACCAAAAATGTAGATGTCGGAGAACATGGGCGCGGCATACAGCGAGCTGCTGGCGATGGTCAGCGCCGCGATGGCCGCGCGCGCAGTGTGCTTGAACTGGCAAAAGCGTGATTTCATGGTTTTGTTATTCCTGTGTGAAGGAGCGGTAACAAGCGCCCCGTACTCGTGTTTCCGAGAGTTCGGGGCGTCTAACCTGGGCTAGCAATTTTCAGGCCATAATTTAACTCACTGAAAAGTAAGCATAAAATAAGGTAGAGTGGACATGTGTGTAAAAATATCCGACAGTTTATATCCCTCTTCCGTTGGGCCAAAAGTGTGAACCAGTACCCACGACGGTTCGCGTGGCTATGTTATCGTTGGAAATGTCACAGGGTTGGGGCACCTTCGTTACGCAAACGTGCTGTCGGGAATTTTTACAAAAGGCCCAGCGCAGGGGTAACTAAGTCAGGTATTTATCTTAAAAATCAATGACCTGAGTTTTTGGCTTGATTATTGCGTATCAAAGTGCGAGCAAAGAGAAGCAAGCAGGAGTTCAACAGTGGAAAACGAGCGAAAGGCTGAAGATCAAGCGGTGAGCGCCACCCGGCGCCGTTTGCTGAAAGCGTCTGCCGCGGCGCCGCTGTTGGCTTCCATGGCGCCGAACGCCGCGCTGGCGATGGCCAGTGCAACGCAGTGTGCCGGTGGCGATTTCAACAACCGCCGGGGCAACCCGGATCGCGACTCCGCGACACGCCGGGCAGTGCCTTTCTACCGGCTCCCCCCCGATCTTGACCGGGTCCCGGGGCTTGCCAGAACGCTCTTTGATATTGACGGCGTTTACTACAATGGTGCGGGTCGGACGTTTGCAACCACGGAGCAGGAGCTTCTCGGCTACTCCTACGAAAAGGGCGAAACCTACGTTCTCGCGTTGTTCGATGTGACTGGCGAATCGGCAGAGCTAGCCGGCTATTGGCCGCAAATCCCACGGTCTGCATTCAACGATAGCACGGCGACACCGCTCTCGGGCTCCTGCTGGACGTCATTGATGACGTCCAGCGATGACTTTGTTTAGGCGCTTTTGCGCCGAGCGTCACCGCGTCAAACGCCAGCATGTTAGTCTCACGACATGAGCAATGTGTGGCACAGATACCCTGAAGATTCGTTGCTGGTGGAGCCACTTGGCGATGCCACCGCGGTGTACTGCCTCCACACGGGTGACACGCACCTCATCGACGCCTTTCCGCTCGCTATTCTCGATGCCTTACGAGACGAGGGGCCGCTACCCGCTGGCAAGGTGAGCCAGTTGCTCGCAGAACTGCTGGATGAGACCCCCGAAGCCGTTGAGCCCCGCGTTCGCGCGGTACTGGCAAGCCTTGAACTCATGCAGCTGGTTGAGTGCACTGACGCGTGAAGGTGGGCGATCTGTCGACGGTAGCGTTGCAGCAACATCTGCAACAAGCTGGCATCGTCATTCGTTCCGGGCCGTTCCAGGTGCGTTTGCGCAGCGATATCTCCGGTTTTGCAGCAACCTGGCAGCGCTGCTACGGTTCACTGGACGTTTTGCCGGACGATGCGATCTGCCATTTTCGCATTGCTGTCGTGCACCAACAGGGCGTTCGACGCTGGTATCGTCCGCAAGTGGTGTTTCGCATTGAAGAGCTCACGCCCTTTGATCCCTATCCGCTGGATCATGCATTTCCGATGTTCGAGTGGGGCCTGAACTGGTGCATCGCTATGTCGGCTCACGATTACCTGATGCTGCATAGCGCCGTGGTAGAGCGCGATGGTTGCGCCGTGGTGTTACCGGCGCAGCCGGGCTCTGGGAAGAGCACCCTGTGCGCCGCTCTGGTCGGTCGCGGCTGGCGGCTTCTCTCCGATGAGTTCGGCATTCTGCGCCATGCAGATGGCTGCTTCCTGCCCCTGCCACGTGCTGCGCCGTTGAAGAATGCCTCGATCCCCCTGCTACAGGACTTTGCGCCGCACCTTGGCTTTGGCCCGCGGTACGACAAAACGCGCAAGGGGGATGTGGTGCATATGTTCCCACCGGTCGATAGCTTGCAGCGCCAGGCGGAACCTGCGCGTCCTCGGTTCATTGTGTTTCCCCGCTATGAGCCCGGTGCTGCGTTGCAGCTGCAGGAGCAGCCTCCCGAAGTGGCGATGACGCGCCTGGTGAACAATGCCTTTAACTACCGTGTGAGCGCTGTGCAGGGTTTTCGCTCGCTGTGCCGGCTTGTCAGGGAGTGCACGAGCTATCAATTGATCAACGGCAACCTGGAGGAAGCCGTGGCTGCAGTAGAAAGCCTGCTGCGGGAGCCGCGGCGATGAACACGTTGATCGCGGTATTGTGTAACCCCACCTGTGCTCGCGACTTCACTCCGTCGCAATGGGAGGCGTTGCTCGGTGAGGGGCGGCGCACGCGGATGCTGGCGCGTGTGCATCATCTATTGGCACAGGCGGTGCCAGACCTGGACCTGCCGGATGCGGTGCGCGACATGCTCTCAGGGCACGCGCGCTACGTAGCACATATGCATGTGCTGGTGCGCAGCGAACTCCGCAGCCTGGGTCAGCTTGCGGCTCGGGTCGAATACCCGGTTATCCTCCTCAAGGGCGCGGCTTACCTGGCGGCCGAATTGCCGTTCGCGGCGGGTCGTGGCTTAAGCGATATTGATGTGCTTGTGCCCCGGGATGCACTGGAGGATTTCGAGCAGCGCTTGCGTGATACCGGCTGGGAGTTCGACCCGGCCCTGACAGCATACGACGATCAGTATTACCGCCAGTGGACACACGAGCTGCCTCCCATGCGACATCCCGATTGCTCACTGGAGCTTGATGTTCATCACAACCTGATTCAGGTCACCAGTCGCAGTGCGCTGGATGTCGCGCCCGTTGTTGCGCGCTCACTGCGCGTTGCGGGCACACCGTTTCAAGTGTTGGCCCCAACGGACAGGGTGTTGCACAGCACGTTGCACTTGTTGATGAGTGATGAGTTACGCGGCGGAATCCGCGACCTGTACGATATACACGCGTCCTGCCTGCAGGGTGCAGAGCAGGATGTGAATTTCTGGCCTGACCTTTTGGCACAGGGCAGGGCGCTGGGCCTTTTGCGGCCGCTTTACTATTGTTTGTCGGCCGCGAGGGAATTTTTCGGCCTTGAGCCGCCGGAGGCCATCTGGCAGGCGGTGCGCACGGCGCGGCCCGCGTACCCTGTCGATCGGCTGATGCAAGCTCTCATGCGTTGGCACCTGGCGCCACAGGTGAGTCAGCCTTTGCGCGCCGCAATGGCCGAACAGCTGTTGTATTGGCGGTCCCACTGGGTGCGCATGCCGCCTGGATTGCTTCTGCGGCATCTGGCGCGCAAAGGTGGTCTGGCGATGCGTGGTACAGGCAACTAACAGGGCAGCGCGTTGGGCGCCCGGTAGCTGCGCCGTGCGGGAAAGTCAGGGCTGGTAATCTATGTCAGACAGCTGCCGCGAGGTCGCCTCAGGCTCCTCCACCGCCAACAATCCCTCCCGCACCTCAAATTGATTCATCCCGGCGCTGATCGCCATCTGTTTGCCGAGGGTGATGGTGCGCTGCTCCTGCCCGCGCTGCAGCAGCAGGTGGTTGCCGGGTGTGAAACCGGTACGTGGCGTAATGATGGTCTCCCGCCCCTGCGACAGCCGGTTTGGCGGCAGGATAATGACGCGCAACGAGGAGGCCTGGCTGGCCCCGTCGCGCAGGGTTTGGCAGGCCCAGGACTCAGCCCGCGAAGCCAGGACTTCAACGCCGGTGATCGTGCCACTGGTGTGCTGCCGATGTGTCCAGCGTACGACACCCAATAGCCAGGGGTCTTTCTGGTCCCGGCGTAAACAAACCAGTTCCCCGTTGCGTACCGCTGCGGGCGCAGTGGCGCCCCAGTCCAGGCAATAGCCCCCTGGGCTGGCATCCACGGTGGTGACATGCACAACGCTGAATCCGGCAGGCACTTCGGGCGCGGCTGTTTGTTCGGTGCGGGCGCGAGCCAGCACATTGATGCTGCCGTCCCGGTTCAGCGACGAGTGGCTGCGGTCGGTATCGGGTGCGGCGGACCAAACGTCGTCGCGCTTGCGTTCTGCCAGAAAGGGGTTCTCGGAGCTGGGTTTGGCTTTCCGGGCGCCGGGCTTCTGTACCAGCTCGTCAAGGGTGCGCTCGCCGGCCAGGTGAAAGTGCGTGGCGCTGAAGCCCAGGACGGCCTGTAACGGTTCCCGCACAATCACCCTGCGGCTCCCGCGCTCGCGCTCGCTGCTGAGGCAATCCAGCAAATGTTCCAGCACCGGCAGGGGAATTCGGGTGTCGCCCAGTAATACGCCGCTGCGGTTCGCCTTGCGCGCGGTTTCGCTGGCCTGCGTCAGCGGTTCCAGCATCCCGGTGGTGTCGAGTACTCTTACCTGCTTGCCCAGGGTTGCCATGCTGGCGCGGTATACCGGCGGGCTGGCGCCTCCCAGGTCGACGGCAAACAGCCCGGGTTCACTCGCCAACTGCACCTTGCAGCGTGGTGCCGAATGACGCAGCGCAGCGTGGAGCACGTTGATGTCGCTGCGCAGCAGTTGGCCGGTATGGCAGCAGGCCAGCAGCAGCGGCAATAGCCAGGCGTTCCTCAGGGTGGTCTCACCACCGGTGGCCGCAGGCACGGCGAGGTCTGTCAGGCGATAGCGCTCGCCCAGCAGGTAGAGTTGATGCAGCGTTGACCAGGTGCGTGATTCGATGGGCAGCTGCAAGTTGAGTGCAAGGAGAACCTTGTGCGCTGCATAGTGCAGGCTGCGTTCCAGCGCCTCGCATACCAGCCTGGCGGGTGCCCTGCGGGTGATCCGTGCGGGCTCGCGGGCCGCCTGCATGACACAGATGGAATAGGCGGTGCACGCCAATCCGCCGATCTGGTCGGAAACCGCAGCCAGCGCCTGCATGCGTGGCGGCATGGCCAGAGGCTGGTTGATCAGCATGCGGTCGAGCAGCGTCAGGGTTTGTGTCAGGCTGGGCCGCAGGGTTTCCAGCAACTCATAGCGAAGTTCCGGGTCCAGTGGCGCGCGATTGAGCTCCAGCAAGGCGTCGCGCAGTCGCTGCGCTACCCCGGTCGGATCTGCCATCGGCAGCGCGTCGCACCACCCGGCTGCGCCCGCAAGGGTGGGGGTGAAACGTGTGAATGGAGCACCGTCCTGCGGGGGGATGCGTAGCTCGATGGGGACCGGTTTGCTCATGGCGTGGTGCTTGGCTGAAATCAGTGCTGAGATTACCGCAGACCAGCCAATAGGCGCCACATAGCTTAGGTGACCGGGTTCACACTGTTGGCAATCGGTTGAACCAGGGCGCCGCTTTTTCCAGTCGCGCGGCCAGTTGGAACAGCAGTGCCTCCTCGCCGTAGCGCCCGGCAAACATCACGCCGACCGGCAGGCCTTCCGCGCTCCAGTGCAATGGTACCGACATGGCGGGCTGCCCCGTAGCGTTGAACAGGCTGGTGAATGCCGACACGCTGATGGCTTCCTGCTCGTAGCTGGCCTTGTCCTGATCCAGGCTGAGTTTGCCCAGTTTCACCGGAGGTGTGGTCAAGGTGGGGGAAAGCAGTACGTCGTAAGTTTGCTGTAGCAGCGCCATGTCGCGCGTGATTTTCTCCAGCATCTGCATGGCGGAAAACAGCTGCTCCGCGCTGTTGTCGCGGTCGGCGAGGTAGCGTTCCCAGATCAGCGGTTCAAGGTCGTTCTCGGTTGCCTTGCGGCCCAGTGCCCTTTCCCGAGCGTGGACGCGCTCTACGGTGTACGCAGCCATCATCGGACCAAAGGCGCCAAAGAACTGCCCGGGATCGACCGGAAGTTGAATCTCCTCCACGTTATGCCCCAGTTGCGTACACAGTGTGGCCGCGTTGCGCGCCGCTGTCAGGCATTCTTCCGCCACCGGGGTATGCGTCAGCGGTGTTGTGACCAGGCCGATACGCAGCGCCCGTGGCGCGCGCATCGATGCCGCCAGAAAGCTGCCTTCGGGGGGCGGCGCAATGACCGTCTGGCCTGGTTCGGGGCCGCTGGTGGCGTCCAGCAGCGCTGCGCTATCCCGCACGCTGCGCGAGACGGCATGCGTGACCGACATCAGCGACGACAGGGTACGCGGCCCGTGGGGTACCCGCCCGCGGCTGGGTTTCATGCCGAACAGGCCGCAGGCAGAGGCGGGAATGCGAATCGAGCCGCCGCCGTCGGTGGCGTTGGCGATGGGCAGAATACCGGCCGCGACGGCGGCGGCCGAGCCGCCCGATGATCCCCCCGCCGAGTGCTCCAGGTTCCAGGGATTGCGCGTGTCACCGAAGAGCGTGGATTCGCTGCTGCCGGTGCCGCCGAACTCGGGACTGTGGGTTTTGCCCATGATCACCAGCCCGGCGGCCTGATAGCGGCTGACCACTGTGCTGGTGTAGTCGGCCACGTTGTCGCGATAGAAGCGAGAGCCGTGGGTGGTTACGGTGCCCTCCAGCATCATGCCCAGGTCCTTGAGCAGGAAGGGCACGCCGCGAAAGGGCCCTGCGGGCAGGGTTTTTGCGACGGCCGCACGCGCCTGGTCGTAGAGCGTCTCCACAATACAGTTCAGCGTCGGGTTGACTGCCTGGGCCCGGGCGATGGCCGTCTCCAGCACTTCCGCTGCGGAAACGTCACCCTTCCGCACGCGTTCGGCGATGTCCAGGGCATCCCACTGGCGGTATTCTGCCAGCGGCAGGGTGGCGGCGCTGCTCGCGCGCAAGTTTGGCGCCAGCGCCATGGTGGTGGCTGCCAGCAGGCCCTGCTTGAGCAGGTGGCGACGGGAGGGGTCTTCCATGGTGAGCGTCCTTGATGTGTTCAGTGTGGGTACTATACCGCAGCGTTCCCACAGTCCCGGTTCAGCTTTCTGGCCCAGGCCAGGGGGGCGATTGCCGACCTTCAGTGGCGACGGAACAGAGTCTTCAACCGCGACCACAGCGACTGTGCTGCCGGTGCGGCTTTCGACGTTTGCCGGTGTGATGCGGGCACCCCGTGCTCCGCATACCACGCTTCCCACTCGTGGGGTGTCAGCGTTTTGGGCACGTAGTCGGGGTCGGTGTGTTCAAGGGCGTGTGCCTGCAGGGACGTGCTGCCTTCCGGCTCACTGTTGTCCAGCGTGCTGCTGTCGCCCGGCGATGTGCGGTTCAGGGCTTCACGAATTTTGCGTTGCTGTGGCGTTTCCATGGGATAATCACATTGCCTGGGTCAGGAGGCCTGTGGAGTGAGTGTAGCAGACCCCGTTTGTTGCCTCCTGCCGCCGCCTGCACCGTTGCCGCCGGATTTGGGGAGCCCGAAAGGTGCTGCGCAAGATCGTTCACATCGACATGGATGCTTTTTTTGCCAGCGTAGAGCAGCGCGATAACCCTGCGCTGCGCGGCAGGCCCATTGCCGTGGGCGGCTCCGCTGAGCGTGGCGTGGTGGCAGCGGCCAGTTACGAGGCGCGTCAGTTCGGTGTGCGCTCCGCGATGCCCTCGGTCACCGCCAAGCGGCGCTGCCCGCAGCTGACCTTCGTGAAACCGCGTTTCGACGTTTACAAGACAGTGTCGCGACAGATTCGCGCCATTTTTGACCGTTACAGCTGCCTGGTTGAGCCCCTGTCGCTGGATGAGGCCTACCTCGACGTGACCGAGGATCGCCAGGGGATAGGCAGCGCCATCCGAGTGGCTAGCTGCATCCGTCGGGATATTCTGGCGGAGACGGGGTTAACGGCTTCCGCGGGCATCAGCTACAACAAGTTCCTGGCCAAGGTGGCTTCAGACCAGAAGAAGCCTGACGGCCAATTTGTCGTCCTGCCCGCGGAAGGAGCCGCCTTCGTTGCCGCGCTGCCTACGCGGCGTTTCTATGGCGTGGGGCCGCGCACAGCAGAGCGCATGGCAGATCTGGGCATTCACACCGGCGCTGATTTACGGGCACAGAGCCTGAGTTTTCTACAACAGCATTTTGGTAAATCGGCCCTGTATCTCTATCGCGCGAGCCGCGGTGAGGATGACCGCCCCGTGCGACCGGACCGTGTGCGTAAGTCGGTGGGAGGAGAGCGCACTTATGCGCAGGACATGACATCCAGCACAGAACTGTACGCTGCCCTGGAGGACATTATCGACCTTGTCTGGCAGCGTATTGCACAGCAGGGCGCGCAGGGACGTACACTCACCCTGAAAATGAAATATGCCGACTTCCGCCAGGTTACCCGGGCGCAGTCTCTTCCGGTGCCGATTGTGGGCCGCGAGCAGTTCGAGGCGCTGGCGCGCGCCATTCTCGCAGGCCTGCTGCCGGTGCCACTCGGCGTGCGCTTGTTGGGCCTGAGCCTGTCCGGTTTCGAGACACCTACGGCACCGGCAACTCAGGACATTGCCGAACCCGCCCCCGCACAATATCCCCTGCAGTTCTGAGTACGGATGATAAACTGGCACTTTTCACAGCGGGAAACCTGAGCAATGACAACCATCGGAACACCACTGACGCCCGACGCCACACGCGTCATGCTGCTGGGCAGCGGCGAACTGGGCAAGGAAGTGGCGATTGAGCTGATGCGCCTGGGTTGTGAAGTGATTGCGGTTGATCGTTATGCCAATGCCCCGGCCATGCAGGTGGCACATCGGGCGCACGTGGTGAATATGCTGGATGGCGCTGCGCTGCGCGCGCTTGTGGAGCAGGAACGCCCGCAGTTGATTGTGCCGGAAATCGAGGCGATCGCCACAGACGAACTGGTGGCCATGGAGGCCGAGGGCTGGCACGTGGTGCCTTCGGCGCGTGCCGCACAGCTCACCATGAACCGTGAGGGCATTCGTCGCCTGGCGGCCGAAGAACTCGGCCTGGCCACCTCGCCCTACCGTTTCGCGGCTACCCGCGCGGAGTACGAAGCGGCGGTGGAGGCAGTAGGGCTGCCCTGTGTGGTGAAACCCATCATGTCTTCCTCTGGCAAGGGGCAGAGCACGCTGCGGTCGCCTGCGGATATTCAGGCGGCCTGGGACTATGCCCAGTCGGGCGGGCGCAGCGGGGCGGGCAAGCTCATCGTCGAGGGCTTTGTCGACTTCGACTACGAAATCACCCTGCTCACCGTGCGCCACCGCGACGGTACCAGCTTCTGTGAACCCATCGGTCATCGGCAGGAAAAGGGTGACTATCGGGAGTCCTGGCAGCCCCAGGCCATGAGTGCGGTTGCGCTGGCCGATGCACAGCGGGTGGCGTGCGCCGTCACCGAAGCGCTGGGTGGCCACGGCATTTTTGGCGTCGAGCTGTTTATCAAGGGCGATGTGGTGATCTTCAGTGAAGTCTCCCCGCGGCCGCACGATACCGGCCTGGTGACGCTGATCTCGCAGAACCTCTCGGAGTTTGCACTGCATGCGCGGGCCATCCTCGGTTTGTCCGTGCCGGTGATTCGCCAGTGGGGCCCTGCCGCGTCTGCGGTTCTGCTGGTGGCGGGTGACTCTAACAACATGCGCTACGGGAACCTGGCTCAGGCCCTCAGCCTGCCCGACACAGACCTGCGCCTGTTTGGCAAGCCGGAAGTGCACGGCGAGCGGCGCCTCGGGGTGGGGTTGGCGCGCGGCAATACCACCGAAGAAGCGGTAGAGAAGGCGCTGCAGGTTACCGCCGCCATTGAGGTCAGCCTGTGAGGCAGCCTTGTGACCCACGATGCGTGAATGGCCGTGCATGAGTAGCACAACGGCGACTTCGACAACGCGGCTGCACGAGCTGCTGGCACTGCAGGCGCAGCGCGAGCCGACAGCGACGGCACTCTGGTGGCAGGGGCAGGCGACAAGCTATGCGCACTTGCAGGCGCGCGTGGCGCGGCTTGCGCAACGGCTGGCGAGCGCTGGTAAGCCCGGCGACCGCATTGGGGTTCTCGCCTTCAACGGTCCTGAATTCATCGAGTTGATGTACGCGGCGGCGGCCAGTGGTCGCATCCTGGTGCCCCTCAATGCGCGTCTGGCACCCCCGGAGTGGTGCTACCAACTCGATGCATCGGGTGTAAGCCTGTTGTTTGCCGATGCCGAGCTGTTGCAAGCGCTGCGTGCAGACCCGGGGGCGCCGCAGGCGCTACCGGCGGTGGATTTACAGGGCGGCTATGCACAGTGGCTGGAGGGACCGCAGGCGAGCCTGCCCGCCACTGCCGCGGATGATCCAGTGTGGATTCTGTACACTTCGGGTTCCACCGGCAGGCCCAAGGGCGCGGTGCTTACCCACCGTTCCTTCCTGGCCGGGCTTGAGTCCGCGGCACTCGCCCGGCCGGTGCTCCCAGGCGACACCTACCTCTATCCTTTTCCATTGTTTCATGTAGCGGCGCACAACGTGCTGTTGCAACACCAGTACGGTGCCGCAGTTGTGTTGTTGCGGTCGTTTTCCCCCGAGGCCACCCTTCGAGCCTGCCGAGAACAGCGCGTGACCACCTTGTCACTGGCGCCCACCATGATTGCCATGCTGTTGGACGACCCCGCGTTTTCCCCGGCGGACTTCGCGTCAGTGCGCACCATAGGCTACGGCGCCTCCGCCATGCCGGAAATCCTGCTGCGCCGGCTGTTGGCTGATACTGGCGTTGGCCTCTGCCAGAGTTACGGCATGACCGAGTTGTCCGGTAGTGCTGCCTTTCTCACCGTGGAGGATCACCAGCGCGCCGTGGCGGGGCAGCCGGAGTTGCTGCGCACCGTGGGCAAGCCGCTGGCGACGGTAGAGCTCAAGGTAGTGGATGAAGCCGGAGCGACCTGCCTGCCCGGGGTGGCCGGTGAAGTGCTGGTGAAAGCGCCCCAGTGCATGAGCGGCTATTGGCAGCAGCCCGAGGCAACGGCCGCTGCGCTGGTGAATGGGTGGCTGCATACCGGGGATGTGGGGCGCTTCGATAGCGCAGGTTACCTGAGCATTGTTGACCGTAAGAAAGACATGATTATCAGCGGTGGCGAAAATGTGGCGTCGCGCGAGGTGGAAGAAGTGTTGCGCAACCATCCTGCGGTGAAGGACTGTGCGGTCATCGGTTTGCCGGACGCCCAGTGGGGTGAGCAGGTCGCCGCGGTGCTGGTGCTGGACGGGGAGGCCAGCGATGGCGAACTCGCGGCGCACTGCCGCGCGCGGCTTGCCGGTTACAAAACGCCCAAGACCTGGCGGCGCGTGCCAGCCCTGCCGCTGAATGCGGCGGGCAAAGTGGACAAGCCTGTGCTGCGGGCCGAGGCCCGCGAGCGCAGCTGATGGGCCCTACTTGCCGCGTTGTATTGCCGCGCTGACATACTCCATGAACTCCGCCATATTGGCTTGCTGGTCCGCGTCCACCTGCTTCGACACCGCTTCTTCCGCCATGCGCGCATCCCATTCCGCGAGGCCGGGTACTGCCTGCAGTACGTCCCACTGCAGCTGGCCTGGGCCGACCAGCTTGGGCATGGCCAACGCGTAGCGAAGGTAGATGTCTGCCAGGGTCATGTCGGCCCCACACACCCAGGGCGAGAACGCGGCCAGACGCGCCAGGCTGGCGGCGCCCTTGTCGAGCGTTGCGCGCACCTCCTCCTTCACGCCATCCGTCACCGGGGCATTGGCCAGCACGGCGGGCAGCAGTCGTCGTCCTGCCAGTTCGAGATACAGCTCCGCCACCTTCATGACCTGACGCACCAGGGCACGCTGTTCCGGGTCTGTGGGCAGCAGCGGCGTCTGTGGATAGGCGTCTTCGATGTACTCCACCAGCACGCTGCTTTCGGAAAGCGCCGTGCCGTTGGCTGTGGTCATTGCGGGTACCTTGCCGGCCGGGCTCACGGCGAGCAGCTCTGGCGCCCCCGGGTAAACCAGGTTCTCGGTGACGTCCACGCTGTTGTGCAGCAGGCAGTGTTTGACGATGTTGTTATGATTACTGGCGGAGAAACCGTGCAGTGTCAGCATGGGACTGTGATCCTTTGTAAGAGGTCGTTGGTGTGCAGGAGTGTACGCGTTTTCGCCGTTAGTGGGCCAGCAGCGCGGGGGCCTCTTTAGCGCAACCAGTTTAGCGCAACCTCATAAGCGCAGACTCTTTAGCTAAACCCTGCCTAGCAGTAAACTGTGCGGCTTTATGGCACCCCATAACGGCGGTGTGCGAGCGTACAGGATTATCGCAGTGACGGATCTAGATCAGGCAGTAGCGGGCAGTGCGGCTGCCCAGCAGCGTATCGTGTGTAAATTCGGCGGTTCCAGCCTGGCGAGCGCGGCACAGCTGCGCAAGGTGCGGGCGATTATCGAGGCGGATCCCCGTCGCAGCATCATTGTCCCCTCGGCACCCGGCAAGCGCGATAGCGAGGATACCAAGGTCACGGATCTACTGTATCTCTGCCATCACGCGGCGAGCATGAACGCCGATTTCTCCGCGCCGTTTGCCCAGGTAGCCGAGCGCTTTGCGGCGATTGAGCAGGAGCTGGGCATGCAGCCGATGATGCACGAGCACCTGGAGCACTTTCGGGCGCAGCTCGCCGCAGGCGTGAGCGCGGATTTTGCGGCATCGCGCGGGGAGCATTTCTCGGGCCTGCTGTTGGCGGCATGGCTGGGCGCCGAGTTTGTCGAGCCCGCGGAATGCGTGGTGATTGGCAGCAACGGCCTGGTTGATCCCGCCACCTGGGCATTGCTCGGCGCACGCCTGCAGGACAGCACCCGCCGTTACGTAGTGCCGGGCTTTTACGGATGCGATGCAAAAGGCGAAGTACGCACGTTTTCCCGCGGTGGTTCCGATGTCAGTGGCGCGGTTGCAGCACGCGCAGCGCATGCCTCGCTGTATGAAAACTGGACCGATGTGTCCGGGCTGTTGATGGCGGATCCGCGTATTGTGCCCAACCCCCGGCCCATGGCCGAGGTGACCTACGCAGAGATTCGCGAACTGTCCTACATGGGTGCCAGCGTCCTGCACGACGAAGCCATGGCGCCGGTGCGCGAGGTGGGTATACCGGTCAATATTCGCAATACGAACGAGCCGGAACATCCGGGTACGCGCATTGTTGCCGAGCTTTCCCCTGAGGTTATCCAGAGCACACAGATAGCCGGCGTAGCGGGCAAGTCGAACTTTGCCATGATCACCATCGGCAAGCACCTGATGAACCGCGAAGTGGGCTTCGTGTATCGCCTGCTGGGTGTGCTCGAGCACAATGACATTCCCTTTGAGCATTGCCCCTCGGCGATTGACAGCGTGAGCGTGGTGCTGGAGTCACGCTGGCTGGAGGGGAGGGTCGACGGCCTGCTGGATGAAATTCGCCGCACGCTGGAGCCCGACGAGCTGGAGTACGTGCCGAGCATTGCGCTGATCGCCATAGTTGGCGAAGAGATGGCGCGCACACCGGGCATTGCGGCGAAGGTATTCAGCGCACTGGCAACCGCCGGCGTGAACGTGCGGCTGATCAACCAGGGCGCCTCGGAGTTGAATATTATCGTGGGTGTAGCGCCGGACGATTACGCTCCGGCGCTGCGCGCCATCTACAACGCCTTCATCGGCTAGCGCCGGGCTGTCTCCGCGCTATTCTTGCGCCAGTCGGTAGAGCAGCACGGCGGCGCGCTTGGCCTGCAGGGTAAGGGACGGCAGGTAGCCGGTTTCGTTGACCGTGTGGCCTTCGCTGCCGCTCATGCCCAGGCCGTCGATGGCCATGTCCACGTGGTCTGCGGCGAAGGAAATATCCGCCGCTCCGGCGCGCAGCGGATTGACTGCTGTTACCGGCCCGAAGCCCAGGTCTTCACTGACCTGTGAGTAGAGCGCCAGCAAGCGCAGATTGCCGGCGGAGGGCGCCATGGGCGGGTAGCCTTCGTCGAAGGCGAGTTCCGCCGTAGTCTGGGGCAAGTGTTCTGCCACGATGGCCTGCATGCGCGCCTTGCTGCGCGTCAGTTGTTCTGCCGACAGGGCGCGAATGTCGCCTTCCACCAGCGCGAATTCTGCGACTACGTTGCTTTTGCCGTAGGTGCTGGTGGTGTTGTCCACCGGGTTGTTGCGCAGCGTGGTGCCACCGGCGATGCGGCCGGGGTTGAAGGTGAGATACTCTTCACCGCGCAGCGCGTCGTCGTCGTGGAAGGCGCTGATAATCCGCGCGGCCTCGTAAATCGCGCCCGACCCGATGTCCTCACGAAACACCTGGGAGGAGTGCGCGGGGGTGCCGGTAACGTCAAGCTGCCAGCTCACACTGCCGCGCCGCGATACGTTGGCGGTGCGATAGTCGCCGTCCCCGTTCTCGAAACCCAGTGCCACGTCGGCGTAGCGCGCGGCGTCAACCAGGGCCTGTTTGGACAGCGCCAGTGGTTTGCCGCTCAATTCCTCATCACCGGTGAGTACGACGGTGATGTCCAGTTGCTCCAGTACACCGTTGGCGCGCAAGGCGGATAGCGCCTGCAGCATGATGACGTTGCCGCCCTTCATGTCGGCGATGCCGGGGCCGGTAGCGTGCTCGTCGTCGATGCGAGTGAAGCGCTGGAACGGGCTGTCCGGTTCGAACACGGTATCCAGGTGGCCGATCAACAGCACCTTGCGACGCACCTTGGCACCGGCATAGCGCGCAACCAGGTGGCCCGCACGCTGGAAGCTGGCACCTTCTACCCACTCCACGGTGAAGCCGAGTTGCGCGAAGGCCTCACTGAACAGATCGCCGACCTCGCGCACACCGGCCAGGTTCATGGTGCCGCTGTTGATGTTCACACTGCGGGTCAGTAAATCGAGTGCGACCGGTTGTTGGCGGTCAATGTGGTCCACCAGGCGCTGCTCCATCGCGGGCTGCGGCTCGGGGCTGGACGCTTGTGTAGACACGGCCCACAACAACGAGAAGGTGGTGACAAGAAACAGTCGAAAGTAAGTGTTCACGCGAGTTGAGCTCCCTGCGATATGAATGAGGCGGTGTCAGCGGCGCTGCTCAATCGCCGTACTCCAGCCCGGCCACCAGCACGCGGGTAGCGAGCTGCACTTCCTTGAGAAACAGCACCAGCGCCACGATCAGCAACAGCAGTCCGAGCACGAAAGTAATTACCACGAAGGTTTCAATGTGAATTGCCAGGAAGTCACCGATGAACAGGCTGACCACCACCACACACACCATAAGGGCAGAGGCGGTACACATACCGATTGACCAGTTGATGATCTTGACCCGTCGCCACAGGGTGCGCAGTTCGCGGCTGACGATGGCCAGCCGGGTGTCATCGCTGACGGTGTTGACGCGTCGCTCCAATACCCGTGCGCGGTCGACAATCCGCCCCAGCCGTCCGGACATAACGTTGAGAAAGCCGGCAATGCCCGCCAGCAGGAATACCGGGGCCACGGCGATCTGGATAATGCTGGCGAGGGCGGTGACGGAATCGGCCATGAATATCTCCCTGCGGCATGGCGGCGTGTACGGTCGGTCATTCTGCGCCAGGCGCGATGTGCTGGCAAATGAACAGCCCGTATCAACCGCGGCGATCGCCCTTTTGCTCGTTGTTGATGAGCGTTTGCAGCCTGAGCGCGTGATCGGTGAAGATCCAGTCGGCGCCGCGGTAGACTTCACGGCGCAGGGCGCCGGGCCGGGTCACAAAACCGGTGCCCACTGTACGCCCGGCGGCGTGCAGCTGTTGCAGGCGCCGTCGTCCCAGCAGGGCGAAGGAGCCGGCAAGGCCGCCGTGGCCCAGTGCGGCATTCTCGGCAATGATGCGCCCTGTGTTCATCCAGGCGACGTCCACGCACGCCGCGCTCGGCAGGTCGGGAAATCCCTGCAGGTGATCGGGCACCAGGGAGAGCAGATGGAAGTCTCGCACGGGTTCCAGCCCCGCCAGGCAATCCATGATCCGCTGCGGGTAGGCGGGGCGCTCACGCCACGACTCCTTCACTTCCAGCATCAGGTGCACCTTGCCCGCGAAGTCGTGCACCAGCTCGGCCAGCGTGACAAGTGCTGGCACCGCTGCACGCAGTTCGGCCAGGGTGCTGTGCGCAATCGTTAACTCGGGCCTGCCGTGCAGGCGTCCGCAATGGGGGTCGTGGTAGATCACGGGATGCCCGTCGGCGGTCAGCCGGATGTCGGTCTCCACCGCCCAGACACCCGCCGTTACGCAGTGTGCGAAAGCGGCTGCGGTATTTTCCTCAGCAATGCCGGGACCGTGTGCGCCCCGGTGCGCGATCAGTTTGACCTCGCGGCCCCGCAGTGTTGCACGCGAGCCGGGACTGATGCTCCACACCTGATTGGCAAGACTGTTCAACAGGCTGCTGATGCTGGGCATGATGATCCTGAAGGTGGGTAATAAGGGAACCATACGCCGTTCCACGCCGCCATCCAACGGCAGCCGCTGCATCGTCGCTTGTCGCCCGAGCATGCAGGCGCGTGAGTTTCATGGGCTGGGGCGGTGCGGCCCGCAGGGCGGGCTGTTGCCCTACTTGTTGCCGGCACAGGCACACAGTATCCTCAGCTAATAATCAATAGTCACCCGTGTTGGCATTAACGTCCAACACTATGCAGTGGAGCCCTCTCATGAAAATGCCGCTCGCCGTGCACATCGGCAACCACGATCTGCCCTTCGTCGATATCGGTGATGGCAGCCAGCTCAAAGTGCTGCAGGTCAAGCCTGATGAGGGCATCTGGGTGATCGAGAATATATTCCACGCGGGTTATGAGGTGGAGACGCACCGTCATACAGGCCCGGTCTACGGCTTCACCACCAGCGGTGCCTGGAAGTACAAGGAATACGACTACGTCAATCGCGCAGGGTCGTTCCTGTACGAGCCTGCGGGCTCAGTGCACACACTGCAGTGTGTTGAGGACAACACGCGGGTCTGGTTCCACATGACTGGCTCCAACATCAACCTCGACGAGGCCGGAAACATCACCTCGGTGACCGATGGTGCTCTGACCCTGGAGTTCTATCTTGCCATGTGTGAGCAGCAGGGCTTGCCGCGCCCTAATGTGCTGGTGGGCTGACATGGAGATTGATATCTACAGCCCCGACGCCTACATGCGGGGCATACCGCACGCCCAGTTCGCCTGGCTGCGCGAGCACGCGCCGGTGTACTGGCACTCCCACCCCGACGGAGGTGGTTACTGGGTGCTGAGCAAGCATGCCGATATTGTTGCCGTGTCCCGTGACTTCAAGACCTTCTCTGCCCAGCGCGGTTTTGTCATGGTGGACGACATGCCGCCGGATATTCTGGGCATGGTGCAGAACCAATTGCTGGGTATGGATCCGCCCAATCATGGGCCCATCCGCCGCGCGGTGATTACCCGCTTTACCTCGCGCCGCCTGGCCGAGCTGGAGCCGCGGGTGCGCGAGATTGCCCGGCGCATCATGGCCAATGCGCGCTGTGACACGGAAATCAATTTCGTCGATGACCTGGCAGGCGACCTGCCGACTGCGGTGATCTGCTCGCTGCTCGATATTCCCGAAGACATGTGGCCACAGATACGGCACTGGTCCGACGTGCAAACCTCCGGCTCGGACCCGGACCTGGGTGGTACTCCGCAGGAGGTCACGCAGGCGTCGATTGACATGGGCAGCTACGGTTACTCGCTGGCGGCTGAGCGCCGCGACGGCAAGGGAGAGGACCTCGTTTCGCTACTGGTCAATCAGGAGATCGACGGCCACACCGTATCGGAGATGGAGTTCGCCTCACTCTTTGTACAGCTCGCAGTTGCCGGCAACGAAACCACGCGAGGCCTGATCAGCTCTGGTATGGACCAGCTACTGCGCACCCCGGGCCTGTATCGACAGCTCGCGGCCAATCCCAGTGCATTGCCGCTGGCGGTTGAAGAAATGTTGCGCTGGACCTGCCCGCTGCATTACTTCCGCCGCACGGCAACTTGCGATACGGAGATACGCGGGCAGCCCATCCGCGAGGGAGCGCGCGTGGTCATGTTGTACAGCTCGGGCAATTTCGACGAAGAGGTGTTTGCTGATCCGCTACGCTTTGACATCACACGCACGCCGAATCCGCATCTCGCCTTCGGTCACGGCATTCACCTCTGCCTTGGCGCCAACCTGGCGCGCATGGAGGCGCGGATCTTCTTCGAGGAATTCTTCCGCGCCTTCGCCGGAGTGGAACGGACAGGCGAACCGGTGTTTATCCGCTCCAACAGTATTCACGCCTTCAAACAGATGCCGGTGCGCCTGCTGGCCACCTGAGCATGCACATCCACCAATAACAAGAACGGGATCCCTACCATGCGCCGACTGCTTTTTATCGCTGCGTTGCTTCTGCCGATACTGGCCAGCGCACAGGAAAAAACCCTGCTGTGGGGCGATACACACCTGCATACCACCTATTCCTCTGACGCCTTTGCCAACAACAACCTCCTCGCCGACCCGGATACCGCTTACCGCTACGCGCAGGGCTTGCCGGTGGTGCATCCCTACCACCATGCGCGGCTGCAGATTGAAACGCCACTGGACTTTCTGGTGGTGTCTGACCACGCGGAATACATGGGGGTTATTCGCCACCTCTACTACAACGGCTCGGATGGCGTGGAGCTGGGATTTGTCGATGGACTCAAGGCCGATTTTGTGGGCTGGCTGCTGCGGCGGCGCGTGGACGCAGGCCGCGGCCGCGAGCTTTTCATGTCGGTATTGCCCAAGTCCACGGATGACCCGCGCGAGGCGGCAGCGACCCTGCGGGTCGGTTCCAGCATGATTCCACCCATGTTGTCGGTGGAGGCGGATACCTGGCGGCAGATTGCCGAAACTGCTGATCGCTACAACGACCCCGGACGCTTTACCGCGCTGATCGGTTGGGAGTGGAGTTCGATTCCCGGGGGTGCAAACCTGCACCGCGTGGTGATGACTGATGGGGATGCGCGCAGTGCGCGTAAATACGAGCCTTTTGGCCTGGACGACAGCCAGTACCCTGAAGACCTGTGGCAGTGGCTGGCCGCCACTGCCGAAGAAACCGGTGACGACTTTATCGCGATTCCGCACAACGCGAATATTTCCAAGGGCTACATGTTCGATGAAACCACCCTGCGCGGTGAACCCCTCAGCGAGGAGCTGGCCAGCGTGCGCAGTTATTGGGAGCCGGTGGCAGAAATCACGCAGATCAAGGGCGATTCCGAAACTCACCCAGCGCTGTCACCCGATGACGCATTTGCGGATTTCGAGAATTACCCGTTTTATATTCAGCAGGGCGCCAGTACCTACACCCCCGCCGCGGGCGACTTCCTGCGCCCGGCGCTGTTGCGGGGGCTGGCACTGGAGGCGTCGTTGGGTGTAAACCCTTATCAGCTCGGTTTTATCGGTTCCACGGATTCGCACACCAGCCTCTCTTCGGCAGAGGAAAACAACTTTCACGGCAAACTCGCCACCGACTCAATTCCCGAGAACAAGACAAACCGCTGGGCTGAGGAAGAGGGGCCCAGTGGTTGGGCGATGTCCGCCTCGGGGCTCGCAGCGGTATGGGCAGAGAGCAACACGCGGGAATCCATACTGGAAGCAATGCGTCGACGTGAAGTCTATGCCACTACAGGGCCGCGCATCGGTGTACGGCTGTTCGCGGGCTGGAACCTGCCAGTGGTGGGCACAGACAGTGCGGAAGACTGGCAGGCGGCGGCCGCGGCCGGGGTGCCCATGGGCGGTGAGCTCGCGGCAACCGTGGGTGCAGCTGGCCCCCAGATTCTGGTGCAGGCCTCGCGTGACCCGGTGGGCGCCAATCTCGACCGTATTCAGGTGATCAAGGGCTGGATCGATGCGACCGGCGATACGCACGAACGTATCTATGACGTCGCCTGGTCGGATGCGCGCGAGCCGGATGCGACGGGTGTTCTCCCGGCCGTGGGCAATACGGTGAATCTGGGCACAGGCGAGTGGGACAACAGTATTGGCGCGCCGCGCCTGGCCGCGCTTTGGCAGGATCCGGATTTCGACCCGACGCAGGCCGCGTTCTATTACGTGCGCGTGCTGCAGATTCCCACGCCGCGCCATTCACTGCTGGACGCGCTCGCACTGAAACAGCGGGAGGCTGAGGGTTTCCCCTCTACCTTGCAGGAGCGGGCGTATACCTCACCGGTCTGGTACCGCCCCGGCGGTTGACGCGGCAGCGGGGTTTTCCATGGCGTGTGCGCCAGTTTCCAGGTCGGCGATCATCTCGCTGATTCTCGTGAGGTGAGGCGCTTCGGCGCGCAGGACCGCCAGGAATAGCCGCCGCTTGTAGTCCTGCAGGTCCAATCCTGCAGCAACGGCCTCCGGGGCCGCACTACCGACAATGTCCACCAGCCGTTCCGCCGCTGTCAGTCGCCCCCATAGGTAGTCGTTCTCACGAAAGCGACGTGAGAAGAAGGCGCCGAAATTGCCGAACTGTACGCCCTTGAGGATCTCCCGCGCGCCGCCCTGGCGCAGGCTGTTGGCATCGTCTACCGCAATGCGGTCGACCTTGATCTGCTCCAGGGTATCCATTTCCCGGCTCTGGCTCATGGGGTAGGTCAGCACATCGTAATGTGCAAAGCCCAGGTAGGTGGTGAGCACTTCATGCATCATGCTCCGGGCGCCGACTTCGCCACACCAGGCCGCCAGGTCACTCTCCAGGGCCGCGTCGAACTCAACCAGGTCCAGGCGCTCACGCACCCTGACCAGAAAGGCGTTCAGGTGATCATCGAGGCATTCTGCAGAGGGGCGCTGCAGGTGCTCGCCGCGCCAGTCCATGTGTTCGCGCAGCGTCTCTGCGCGGGCGTAGAGACGCAATTTAAGCCGATCGAGATGCTCGCGGTAATCGGCAATCGCCAGTGTATCCGGGTCGGTGTACAGCTCGTTCACACGACGAATCAGCAGCATGACCCGGCGCAGCCGATGGCGCATATCGTAGTTGCGCAGGAAACGCACCCAGGGAGCACCCTCCTGATACCGTGCGCTGCTCGCGGTGTCACCCAACGGGCGGATGCGTGCCATGCGTGCCCAGGCTTGCAGCCGGGCCACGGCGTCGGCGCGCGTCAGCCCGCGTGTGCTGCGTTGAAACAGTTCCGCCAGCTCATCCAGCAAGCCGAGCACTTTCAGCCGCGAGTAGCCCTCGTAGGCATAACCGGCATCAGAGGCTGCGCGCATGTTGGCCTCCTTGCCCCAGTGGGCGATGGTCGCCGCTGTGGGTGTCGCAGTCAGCGTGCTTTCAAGGTGGCTGCCGATGGCCGCAAGCACCTGGCTGCGCACACCGTCGGCGACCTCGCGATGCAGTTGTACCCTGTTGTTGAACGCGGCAATCCAGTCCAGATCATCGCGGATGGGCTGGTGCCGGGGGATGGTCGAGAGCGCGCCGAGGATGGTGGTGAAGAAGCCGGGTGCTTCGCGCGCTGTCTCGCGCTCCGGCTCCGGGTTCGGTTCCAGGTACACCAACCGGCGGTCTGTTTCCCGGTGCGCCGGGTGCCGCTGCACGGCGTCCAGCGCCACGGAGACGGGCTTGTTCATCAACACGCTGCCGTCGATGAAGGCGGCCTCGTCCGCCTGCTCACCCGCACGCCGCGCACCGCGCAGCTGACGGGCAATAAAAGCGCCCCTGCCCGCCCAGTCGGTGCTGCGTTGTTCCAGTACCGCATCCATTTCTGTGAGACGCAGGGGTGGGAACGCGCCCGGAAAACTGCTGGTGGCGCGTGCGGCAAAGGCCAGTGAAGGCAGGTGATCGCGGCCCAGAGTGGAGGGATGCAGGTCGCGGTTCTGGCTGAACTGGTGATGAAAGTGGAATGTGTGGCGGTGTTCGCGTTCGCGCACGGTCGCAGGGTCGTGCAGTGGAATGGTTTGCGGTGACCCCCAGAAGTCGGTGGTAGTCACGAACAGTTCGAGGGGCAGTCCGGGCGGCAACAGCGACTGACAGCCATCGGCCGGTTCCTCGCCCAGCGATTCCAGGGCGTCGAGCATCATGTTGCTCATGGTGGGGCCAGAGAAAGGTGGCTCGAACCAGCGCGAGCGCATGAACAGGGACAGGTTCTGCAGCACTTCCGGGTCTTCACCCGCACTACCGGCACGCCGGTTACGGCGCTTGCGCAGCAGCCCCGCGAACCAGAACAACGGGCGCATGTAGAGTTTGGACAGGCGCGAGGGCCGCGCGGCCGGATCGAGCAGTGCCTCGATGTCGGCAAGGTCCAGCCAGAGCTTGCGGTGCGCATCCAGCGACAGGTCGAAGGCCAGCGCGCGCGCGAGCATGATGCCGTTGATGCCGCCGGCAGAGGCGCCCGCGATCACGTCCACCAGAACGCGCAGGCGCACATGGCCGCCAATCTGTTGCAACAGTTCAAAGTACACGGTTTCGGTGTCGAGCTCACCGCGATGGGGCGCGGCATCGGTATAGCTTGTGTCACTGGCCGCATCTTCCGGCACAGCGTGGTAGGCCCGGGAGGCGCGCACCAGTTTGAGGATTTCCCGCGTGACACCGTGCATGTACACCGCGAGGGAAACACCGCCGTAGCACACGAGGGCAAGCCGCAGCTCCCGCTCCGGTACCGCGTCGGGTGCTTGCTTGGCGTTCATGAAGGCTCCTTGATGGCCCTGGTGCACGGCTGCGCGATTCGAGCGGGCACTGCGTCGGGTGGTGCACGGGTTCTATTGCCATACTATAGTTTCAGCTGCGCTCAATCCAGAGCAGCGGTTTCGCGTCGCTGCCACTCTGGGTACGATCAGCATTCACGGCGACATCGGGCCGGGCACCTGCGCCGCTTATCCGGGAGCTCAACATGATCGACATCGATTTCCAGCTCGTCTGGCATCATTTGTACAAAATCGGCATTGCCTTCACTCTGGCGTTGCCCATTGCGATTAATCGCGAATACAAGGCCTACGGGGCCGGGTTAAGAACCTTTCCCCTGGTTGCCATTGCCTCCTGCGCCTTCATGCTTGTGGGTATGGATGTCTACGACGAGGGGGAAGCCGAGGCACGTATTATGTATGGGATCATCACGGGCATGGGCTTTATTGGCGGCGGTTCCATTATCAAGCGGGGAAGTCGGGCCCAGGGCACTGCTACCGCCGCGGGTTTATGGTTAACCGGTGCAATCGGGTTGTCGGTCGCGTACGCTCGCTATGAAATCGCCCTCGTGCTGTCGGCCATTGGCTTTCTGATCTTTCAGTTCTCTGGGCTCATCAAGATGCACCCGCATGCCGGCACCGCTGATTAGTCGAGTGGTGTTGGAGATTGCACTTCCGTAAAGCAGGAAGTGCAGCTCGAATGCTGGCCAGAATAATAACCAAGCGTCTAGCCGGAAAAACAACGCCAGTTCGCCAAGTTGTCAGTTTTTGACCACGCTAGCCGGTCTGAGAAGATTCCGCTCTTCAAACCAGTCCACACCCTTCAATACACGGGAGATCGCGTTAATGCCCAAATACGGGAGCAGGTTTCCGGGTGGAACAGGAATAGCGTTCCTGTTCACAATCCAAAATCGGCTGAGTTCGCTATCTATATCAGAAATCAGGTCTGCAATCAGCCGGCCGTTCAATTGCGTTAGCGATACGCCGTGCCCGATGCAACCGGTTGAATAAATGATGTTACGGTCGCCGATAAACCCGATTTCTGGAGTCATATCGAGATTGGCCGACACGGCACCGCCCCATTTATAGTCGATTTTCTTATGCGTTAGAGACGGAAATAGCCACCGAAGGTGAGCTTCGAGATCCTGCCAGATTTTTGGGCTGTGCCAGCTATCCATGCCATTACCGTATTCGAATCCGATATCGCCGCCGCCCATCGTAATTCGCCCGCAGCGGGTAACTCGCGAGTAGTGAACCAACTGGCGATTGTCCTCAATGGACACGCGATCCGCCCAACCCAGTACATTCCACTCTTCCGTAGTCAGGGGCTCAGACACAACCTGGTAGGTCCAGACAGCTCGCTGTCGGCTGCGTAATTTCCGGGGGCCGGATAACGTATGGGTCCACGCATTTGTGGCCAACACCAGCTTTTTTGACCGCACAGTGGCGTTTTGGGTGTTCACCACCACCCCATGCTGGGTTCGGTGAATGCTGGTAACCGCCGAGTTTTCATAAATCTTTGCACCGGCGCGCGCTGCGAGTTTTTTTAGCGCTCTCACGTGTTTGCAGGGATCGAGGATGCCGGTTTCCGGCTCATAGATAGCGGCGCGAATCTGCGGGGCGTTTAACTTCTCTGCCACTTCTGCCTGATTGAGAAAACAGTATTTGTTATCCGTCGCAAGATCACACAGTAAGCGATAGGTACTTTTCAGCCGCTCTTCCTGTTGTCGTGTGTAAGCAACCCGTAACATACCGGTGTGGTCATAGTCGGAGTCCAAACCTTCATTCCTGACCAGGTCGTGGACATAGGCAACGGCTTGCTGCATGTACGCCTGAGCTTCGCGGGCCCTGGTTTTGCCCCAGCGCAACACTGTGACCTCCGGCTCTACACCAAAGAGTGTCATGTTAAAGCCACCATTGCGGCCCGAGGCGCCAAAGCCGACTTCGTTTGCGTCCAGCACCATAACGTTTAAACCGGAGCTGTCACGCATGACTTCTCTGGCTGCCGTCAACCCTGTGTAACCTGCCCCGATAATCAAAACGTCGACATTGTGATCACCGGCCGGAAGGGGAGGATTCGGGCGATAGTCTCCGTATTTATGCTGCCAGAATGAATAATTTCTGGCCATGTTGGCGGAAAAGGAATTAACCATGGCGACTCCGCGTGGCGTTGTGCGACCCGTACCTGGGATGTGGGTTTCTTCAATATAGTGGCACGCGCAATCTGTAATTCTCAAATTACGCCGTCATCCCGCGCGATATGCTCCGCGAGTACAGCCAGTAGATCCGACCGGGTGACTACACCTACCAGTCTCGCGTCCGCATTGATCGGCACCGCCTGCACACCGTGGTCCGCAAGCAAAGGAATGAGCGCACCCACGGGCGTTGTATCCTTCACGGATATGACAGGCGTGGTCATGATATCAGCAGCGCGTCCGCGCCAGCGCATCGTCGCTCGGGGTGTGCCACCAAGTAGGGTGGAGGCACGGGGTTCCGGAGCGGCAATGGCTCGCTGTATGAAGTCGTTCTGAGAAATGATTCCGGCAATCCTGCCGTTCTCGTCAACCACCGGCAGGGTTTTGAAATGGTGCGCGCGAAACAGCGCAGCGACACGGGTGAGCGATGTCCCCGAAGTCACAGTCACCAGATGACGTGACATGATGTCGGCACAGGTGAGGTTGCCAACTTTCTTTGTCGCAAGGGTTTCCTCCGCTGCGGCCAGCATTTCTGCAAGGTCCTCAAGGCCGATGTTGGTGGACTGCCGAAAGCGCTGCACCAGCTGTTGCAGCTCTTCAGAATTGAGCCCTAGGCGGAGCAGCGGATCTGGATCGGTGGTGCCGTGGCGGCCCGGTTCCGGATAGCGCCCGAGGGGGTAGGTGCGACCGGTGAGGCGGTGGAACAGCATGGCCGCGAACACCAGCAAGAGCGTGTCCAGAAGAATCGGTGCCAACACGAAACCATAGGCCAGCTCCACAACCTGGTCTCCGGCGAGCATTGTTGCCAGTGCGATGGCTCCGCCCGGCGGATGCATCGCGCGCAACAGAGACATGGCGACCATGGCGCCGGCTACCGCAACACCCGCGGCGACAGGACCCGAACCGGCCAACAACAGGACTGTAACCGCTACGACACCTGACACCGAATTGCCGACCACCGTCGACCAGGGTTGCGCCAACGGCGAGTTTGGCAAGGCAAACAGGAGGAACGCGCTGGCACCTAGGGGTGCAATGAGAAATAGCCCGCCGTCGCTGCCCGGCGTTCCGTCAGCGGCGAGCCAGGCCAGCATACTCCCGCAGAGGAAAAGTGCCAGTCCGGCACCGACAGCGGCGCGCAGCGCTTCGGCAGCGGGTGGCGCTGCCATCGCTGGGCCGAGTGAGGCGAGGGCGTGCCGCAGGACGCGGCGTATTTTCAGTACAACCGAAGCTAGTTTTTGCACATTGGATTGAAGGCGGCAGCCCTCCGAGTCAGAAAAATGGGGCGCGAAGCTTAATCGATTTCGTCGAAGGAATATATGCTCTCGCCGGCGGCGCACCGTGCCGCGACTCCTGCGTCCCAACGACAGGCAGCTGGCTTGACAGACAGAGGTGGAAATCTTGCTGAGAAACAGACTGCACGTCACGCTTCTTATCGATGACTGCCTCTTCGGTTCGCCCCGCGCGCCCGTAGCAATACTCTGTTTGCTGAGGCATGCTGACGGTTGAGGATGGCGGGGAAGTGCTGTTATGAGAATCGCGACTGTAAAGGAACTCTGGCGTTATCCGGTGAAGAGCTGTGGCGGCGAAAGTCTGCACAGCGTACTCATTGGAGCGGGCGGCGTCTCTCTGCACATCGATTCGCCGACATCGCGCTGCTCAATGCCGGGCCGTGCACAGCCGGGCTTTGACCTGCGAGAGGAAAAGGGCTCCCCAGGGCCATGGCGGAACATGTAAGTCGTAATCTGGGCGTCAACGCCAGGGTCGTCGAGACCGGCAAGATAAAAGTCGGTGACCCGGTGCTCTTGCTACAATCATAATAAGGAATTGCGATGAATATCGAACACATACAGCCCCGTGGACTTTTTCAGGTACAGGGTATGAGCCAGGTTGTGGTGGCCACCGGGCGCACCGCCTACATCGCTGGACAAGGCTCCTACGATGAAAATTTTCAGCTTGTTGGTCGAGGAGACCTGTTCAAACAGGCCCTGCAGGTATTCAGCAATCTGCGTATCGCCCTGGAGGCGGTCAGTGCCACACCACAAAATGTCGTTTCAAGCACAATCTACATTGTCGACCTGACGCCGGAAAAGACCGAGCTGCTCGTCAGGGCGATGGGCCAGGCACTCGATGGGGAACCGTTCCCGCCCAATGCCTCCACTCTGGTAGGCGTCACCCAGCTGGCGTATCCAGAGATGCTGATCGAAATATCCGCCATTGCCGTACTCGGCGATCCTGCCTGAATCTGGGGTTGGAGAAGGTCGCCGCGCCAGAAAGATCAGCGGTTCCTCTCTGGCGATTGACTGGTGTAAGCTCTAGAAGAACTGGCTGTGTGGAGAAAATATCATGACCTGCGTTCTCGTTCGTTTGCGTACTGCCCTGTCGTGTCTTGTGCTGTTGTCCATACTTGCCGGGTGTTCCAGTACTTATTACGGAGCGCTGGAGAAGCTCGGTATTGAAAAGCGCGAGATTATGGTGGATCGGATTGACGATACCCGGAAGTCCCAGGAGGAGGCCAAGACGCAGTTCGCCTCCGCGCTGGAGCAGTACCGCAGCATCATCGATGTCGACGGTGGCGAGCTCGAGAAGGTTTACGATCGCCTCAACGCTGAATACCAGCGCTGTGAGCGTGATGCAGAAGAAGTGTCTGCGCGCATCGAGGCCGTAGAGTCAGTGGCGGAGGACCTCTTCGATGAATGGGATGATGAGATAGACGGCTTTGCAGATGCCGGGATGGCACGGCAAAGCCGCAAACTGCTGAACGAAACGCGCTCTGAGTATGCGGTCATGTTGCAAGCCATGCAGCGCGCGGAGCGCTCCATGGAGCCCGTGCTGACTATCCTGAAGGATCACGTCACCTTTCTGCGCCATAACCTGAATGCGCGTGCCATTGGCTCCCTGCAGGGCGAGCTGAACACCATCGAGCAGGCAACCGCTTCCCTGATCGCGGACATGGAAGACTCCATTGCCGAGGCGGGCCGTTTCATGGATTCCATGCAATAGCCACAGTCAGGGTTGCTGCTCCGTGGACTGGACGGTAGGCAGCGTGGCCTAGTGTGCGGCATCGCCCTCCGGGCCCAGCCAGGCGTAGCCGTGGGGCAGGGGTGCGCCGTCGTCGTCCAGGTTCACAAACACAATACGGTCGATGGAGATGATGGTCTGTTTGGTCAGTTTGTTCCTGACCTCGGCCCGCAGGGTGACCGAGGTGCGGCCGCAGGCGATCACTTCCACGCCCATTTCAATGATGTCACCCTGGTGGGCGGAGCTGACGAAATTGATTTCCGACATGAACTTGGTGACCAGGTGCCGGTTTCTGCCCAGCTGGCACATGGCGTAGATGACGGCCTCTTCGTCGATCCAGCTGAGCAACTGGCCCCCGAACAGGCTGCCGTGCGGGTTCAGGTTTTCCGGCTTGACCCATTTACGCGAATAGAACTTCATGCTGTTGTCTCTGTCGGTGGCAGGACCTTGCCCGGGTTCAGGAGGCCTTTGGGGTCCAGCGCCTGTTTTAACGTGCGCATGAGGGCAATTTCCGCCGGTGAACGGCTGCAGTGCAGGAAGTCGCGCTTCTCCAGGCCGATACCATGTTCGGCCGAGACAGAGCCGTGCAGCGGCACCAGGTGCTCGTAGACAATACGCTCGATACGGTGACGTTCGTGGGCGGGGCCAATGCCGAGATGCAGGTTGCCATCACCCATATGGCCAAAGCACACCAGCCTCGCGCCGGGGCACTGCTGTTCCAGGGCGGCGAGCAGGTCGTTGATGTAACGCTCCATATGTCGAATGGGCAGACTGACATCAAAGACCGCGATGGGGTTGATGCAGTGCAGCAGTGCTTCTACATCATCGCGCATGGCCCAGAGCTGGTCGGCCTGCTGGCCGCTCTGCGCAATCACCGCATCGACCACATGGCCGTCTTCCAGCAGGCCAGCCATGACCGCCGTGAACTGCGCCTTCAGGGTGTCGCTGTCCGCGCCCTGCGCCTCCACCAGTACATAAAAGGCGTGGTGCGTGGGCAGGAAGGCCTGATGGCGCTGAGTTTCCTCCACCAACAGGTGGTAGTGGTTGTTCCACATGACTTCAAAGGCGCTGAGCTTGCCTTCGAGGTCGGTGCCCAAGCGCCGCAGCACCTGCAGCAGGGATGAAAAATCCTCCACCGCGACAAAGGCCGTCTGGGTGGCGCGGGGTGCCGGACGCAGCCGCAGCACCGCCCGGGTGACAATGCCCAGTGTGCCCTCGGAGCCGATGAACAGCTGCTTGAGGTCGTACCCCGCATTGTTCTTCAGCATTTCGTTCATCGAGCTGATGACGGTGCCATCGGCCAGTACCGCTTCCAGTCCCAGTACCTGTTCCCGCGCCATGCCGTAGCGCACCACACTGTTGCCGCCGGCATTGGTGGCGATCATGCCGCCGATATGGGCACTGCCTCGCGCACCGAAGTCCACGGCAAAGAGCCAGCCTGCGGCCGCAGCCGCGTCCTGCACGGTTTGCACAATGGCACCGGCCTGCACCGTCATCACACCGGCGATGTCGTCCAGTTGCTCGATGGCCTGCATTCTTTCCAGCGCAATCACGATGTCGCTGCCGGTGCAGGTGATACCGTCTACCAGGCCGCTCAGTCCGCCCCAGGGCACCACGCTCTGGTTGTGCGCGTGGCAGATGCGCATCACCGCGGACAGCTCTTCGGTGCTCGCGGGGCGCACAATGGCCGCGGCCTCGCACTGGCCCTGCCACCAGCTGTGATTGGGGCGTGCGCGGACGTCCTCGCCCGTGAGTAGCCCCTTGGTGCCAACAACAGCTTGAATTTCATCAATGATGCGCATGAAACGTTTCCCGGTTGTTCTCTCAACGATAGATCGCTGGCCACAATAAATACACAGCCGAGGCGTCTATGGTTTCTCCCGTAATATACACCGTGTCCGACGTTTTTGCTGGTGACCTGTGATGTCAGTCCGCGGTCGACCGGCGCAGTTAGCTGGGCATTGCATCCTGTCCGTGGCAGAATATTGCATATGAGATGTCATTATATCCGGGCCCCGCAGGCAGCGTGAGAACTTCATGACAAAAGCGACTCAGACCGAGGCCATCGACGGCCGCCGTCAACGCAGCGAGCGCAGTCGCCAGGCGATTATCCAGGCTGCGGTGGCCTTCATGGAGGAGGGCGTTCTGGTACCCACGGCGCAGCAGGTTGCGGAGCGCGCGGGTGTGGGTATTCGCTCCTTCTTTCGCCACTTCGAGGACATGGGCGCATTGGCGGAGGCGGTCAATGGGCAACTGGGTGCCACCTGGAAAGATCTTTTCGCCGGTGGCGACCGTGAAGGCACACTGGACGAGCGGCTTACCCATGCGATAGAGCGCCACGCCGATGCCTACGAGCAAATCGGCAACGTGATGCTGTCCACGGCAGCACAGCGTTGGCGTTATGAGTTTTTGCGGCAGAATTACGCGCGTGCGCTGCGAGGCCTGCGGCAAAACCTCAGTGACTGGATGCCGGAGCTGAATGCGCTGCCCTCGGATGACCGCGAAGCCGTTGACGCTCTCGCTTCATTCGAGATGTGGCACCGTCTGCGTGAGCATCAGGGCCTGAGCAAAAAGGCCAGTATCCGCATTGTTATCCAACTCATCAGGCCGCTGGTTCCAGATCTTTGATCCGCGAGAGAGGTGCAGCGCATGGCTGAGCAATTCACAGAGCAAGGTGGGGCAGCGACCATGGACCCCGGCCCCCTGCAACGCTGGGTTACCTCGACCCTCATGAGCCGCTTGTTCAGCCCCGGGCAGGCCGACAGGCGCAGAGCGCGGGTGGAAAAGAAACGTCGAGCGCAGGGCGCACCGCACCGCATCGAGTATTTTCACCAGGTTGATGACGGATACAGTCATCTGGTGGCGCAGGTTCTGCCGCAGTTGGTGGCGCGCTACGCCGTCGAACTGCAATGCCATCTGGTGTCGGGGCCGCAGGGCCGCAACGTGGCGGAGCCTGCGTTGCTGCTGCAATTATCGCGCTACGACGCGTTTCATGTGGCACCGGAGTACAACCTCGAATTCCCCAGGCAGTCCGGGCCGCCGGCGCCCGCGAATGTGCAACAGGCTGCCGCCATCCTCGCCGCGCAAGACGCTGCCGGGTTCATTGCACTGGCTGCTGATGTGGGGCGCGCGCTGTGGGCAGAGGACGCAGGTGCGCTGGCTTCGCTGGCGGAAGCCCACGGCAGCGCCTCCGGGCAGGGCACCGCCGCAGCGATCGCCGCTGGCAGCGAGCGCAGGGCGCACCTGAAACACTACTCCGGTGCCATGCTGTATTACGGTGGAGAATGGTACTGGGGAGTGGACCGACTCTATCACCTGGAGAAGCGCCTTGCGGCCCTGGGCCTTGATCGCCAGCCCGGCGAGCCTATGATCGTGCCGCGCCCCGAAATCGAGACGGGTGGGTTGCGTGATGCTGGCACCCTGACGCTGGAGCTCTATGCGTCTCTGCGTAGCCCTTACACGGCCATCGTGTTCGATCGGGCCGTGCAGTTGGCGCGTGATACTGGCATCAGGCTGGCGGTGCGGCCAGTGCTACCCATGGTGATGCGTGGCGTGCCGGCAACCCGCGAGAAAGGCTTTTACATCTTTATGGACGCCGCGCGTGAAGCACGCGAGGCAGGTGTGCCCTACGGCAGGTTTTATGATCCCATTGGCGAGCCGGCCCGGCGTTGCTATTCCCTATACCCCTGGGCTGTGGCTCAGGGCAAGGGCAACGAGCTGCTCTCCAGCTTTCTCACCCATGCGTTTGCCAGGGGAACAAACACCAATAGCGACAGGGGCCTGCGCAAGGTGGTGGAGTCGGCTGGCCTCGACTGGCAGGCGGCGGCAGTGCACCTCGGCCAGCCGGGTTGGGAACAGCTGCTGGAGGATAACCGGCTGGCCATGTACCAGGCGGGCCTTTGGGGTGTGCCCAGTTTCAGATTGCTCGATGAGAGCGGGGCGCAGCTGCTGGCGCTGTGGGGGCAGGATCGGCTGTGGTTGATCGCCCGCGCCATCCGGCGCCAGTTACGCCTTCGCGAAGCGGGTTGAGCCCGGGGCGTTCAGAGCCCCTTGCGGGTCATGATGATCTCGTCACTGTTCGCCGGTAGGGAGAAGCTTACGCCGTCTTCGCCGATGGTGTAGTGCGGGAAAATGTCCTCCGCGCCGTTCAGGTAAAGCGCTTTCTGCCCGGGAATGATCAAAGGGGGGACGATGTGGTAGTAAAGCAGGTGACCCACCCCCGCGTCACGCGCGGTCTCGGCCGCGTCTACCGGGCTCGCGTGGTAGTCGAGAATGTCATGGGTGATCTGCGCCAGAATCGTGTTGCCATTCTTCACTGCGGCGTCGTGCATCATGTTGACCAGGTTGGGCGCCAGCGCTTCGTGTATCAGCAGGTCGACCCCTTGTGCGAAGCGTTCAATATCCGTCGTTTTTACGGTGTCGCCGGTAATGAGCAACGATCGCCCCCTGTAGGTAAAACGGTAACCCACCGCAGGTTCTACCGGTGCGTGGTCAACCGCCAGCGCCTCGACCTTGAGGCCGCCGGCTTCCAGCACCGTTGTCAGGGTGCCCGGCGCGGGCTGGGCAAACGGCAGGGCGTTCAGCCCCGCTCCCCGCAGCGGCGCAACGGCATCCCCATGGTGGGCGTGGCGGTAGGAGAAATCCTGCGCGTAGGCCATGTTTAAGCCGGCGACAACGCGCTCAACGCCGTCCGGTCCGTAGACCGGTAGTGGGGTGATGTTGGCGCCGCCGGCCCAGCGTACCGTGCCCATCTCCCCCAGTCCGTCAATGTGGTCGGAGTGAAAGTGTGTGAGGAAAACGGCCTGGATGTTGCCGACCTGATAGCCCATGCGGTTGAGGTTGCGCACGCCATCGGTGCCCGCATCAACGACAAACAGTGACGTGCCGGCGATGACGGCGACGCAGGGCCCCGAGGCACGGGGTGCCGGCAGTGGACCGCCGGCGCCGCAGAGTGCCAGGTGCAGCCCGTCTTCCAGTTCGGCTATCCGGTCCGACCCCAGGCGCGCCTGCAGGCCGTTTTCCAGCACACGGGCAGCGAGGTTGGCGCGTTGGCTATAGGCGATCACGGCGGCGAGGATAATCACGCCGGCCAGCAGGCTTATTTTTCTCATTGCTATCTCCGGGGCCACGTGCGGGCCGAATAGACTTGACCTGTCTCAGGTTACATAATGGCATATAGTGTGTCAAAAATAGGGTTTTGCCCATTGTGCGCGCCATGCTGTAATCCAGTCTAGGATACTGCGGCGATGATAGGAGTTCTGCCAATGCCCCGAATAAAAATAGTCCTGCGTGTGCTGGTGTTGCTGCCCGCATTGTTGTTTGTAGTGAGTGGGGTGCGCTGGCTGATTGCCCCCGCAGGCGTTGCGCCATCCTTTGGCCTGACCCTGGGTGACGGGATTGCACTGAGCTCTCAGGTGGGAGACATGGCGGCATTTTTTCTCACGCTGGGCGCCTGCATGCTGATCGCACTGATCAGCGGCCGGCGCACCTGGTATTACCCGGCGATCATGCTGTTGTCACTGGCGGCCATTGGCCGCGTGCTTGCGTGGCTGCTGCATGATGCCGCGTTGGCACTGCACCTGATTGGCCCGGAAGTGCTGGTGTCGATCATTCTGCTGGTTGCAGCGCGCTATTTGCCCGAGAAAGACTGAGTGCTCAACCGCCGCCGAGCGTTGCGTGCGCTCCTTGCGCTGTGCCTGTCTTGTGTTTTGTCCCCGCCCGGCTTGCACGCTGCGGAGGCGCTGTTGCCGGCGGCGCGCCCGAACATCGTCTTTATTCTGGCGGATGACCTGGGCTACACGGACATCGCCCCGTATGGCAGTGAGGTGAACACGCCCACACTGTCTGCTTTCGCCCGGCAAGGTGTGCGATTCACCAACTACCATACGGCGGCAAATTGTGCACCGGCCCGGGCCATGCTGCTGACCGGTGTCAACAACCACCTGGCCGGCGTGCCGAATATTCCGGAAATGCTGGCACCTGAGCAGCGCCGGCACCCGCATTACCAGGGCGTACTTGGCGACAACGTGGTCACGGTCGCTACGCTGCTGGAGGGGGCTGGATATCACACGTATATGGCGGGCAAGTGGCACCTGGGTGCCACTCCGGAAAAACGGCCCAGCCGTCGCGGGTTCGAGCGCACTGTTGCCCTGATGGACTCCGGTGCTGACAATTGGGAGCAGCGGCCCTATCTGCCGCTGTACGATCAAGCCAACTGGTTTGCGGACGGTGAACGCTTCACCCTGCCAGATGATTTCTACTCTTCGCGGTTTCTTGTCGACAAGACCATCGAGTTCATTGGCAGCAATTTGCAGGATGGCAAACCGTTCTTCGCCTATCTCCCGTTCATGGCTGTGCACATGCCGGTGCAGGCTCCGCAGGCATTTACCGACCGTTACCACGGGGTGTACGCCAGCGGCTGGGACGCGCTGCGCGAGCAACGCCTGCAGCGCGCGGTAGCGCTGGGTATCGTGCCGGCGCACAGCGCGCTGCGGACTATGCCGGGCAGCGGTGACTGGCAGGCGCTAACAGCGCAGCGCAAAAGGTACGAGGCCAAACGCATGGCAGTTTACGCCGGCATGATTGAAGCCATGGATTTTCATCTCGGACGCCTCGTCAGCTACCTGAAGTCTCAGGGCGCCTACGAGAACACAATTTTCATTTTCACATCGGATAACGGCAGTGAGGGCAGTGGCCCAGCCGATCCCACCGCGCTGTCTTCCCGTCTGGGTGCCGCGTTCATGGGTTACCACGTGGACTATGCTCGCCTCGGCCTCAAAGGCAGTTACAACACCATCAGCCCGGGTTTTGCCAGCGCCGCTGCCAGCCCGCTGGCGTTCTATAAATTCTACACGGGTGAGGGCGGAATGCGGGTGCCGCTGATTATTGCCGGAGAGCAGCTGCCGCGCCGGAATGCAGTGCTTCCCGCGTTTGCCTGGGCCACGGATATCACCCCAACCATTCTGTCGCTCACTGGCACGTCGCAGCCGGGTGAGCGTTACGCGGGCAAGCCGGTGCAGCCGATAACGGGGCGTGATTTGACGCCGCTGCTGAGGGGTGAAAAACAGCGTGTGTACACAGAAGACGATGCAGTCGGCTACGAACTGACCGGTCACGCCGCTCTGTTTCAGGGGGATTACAAGCTGGTGCTCAATCGGCCGCCGCTGGGGGATGGACAGTGGCATCTGTACGATATCGTCAGCGATCCTGGAGAGGTTGTCGATCTCGCCGGGGACCGGCCCCGCCTGTTCCAGAGCATGCAGGCACGCTACGCACAATACCAGATCGAAAACGGCGTGCTGCCCCTGCCCGCCGGGTATTCACAGATGCGGCAGCTGGTTACCAACACGGTGCGTGCGCAGTACACGGATGCAGTTTTGATCGCGCTGCTATCGCTGCTGGTATTGCTGCCGTTTCTGGTGGCCTACCGCATGCGGGTGAATTATCGCAGGCAACGGGCGACGTCTGACGATCAGCCCTGGTCGAAATCGTAACGCAGGCTCACCCCATAGGTTCGGGGCGGGGTAAGGAAGTAGGCGTCCGTGTCGGTGACAGGGTACGGCGTGAGCGTCTGCACGGCGTATTCTTCATCGCCCAGATTCTTGCCCCACACACTGATAGCCCAGCGGTCATTGCGCCAGCCGACGGTCACGTTGATGTTGTTGCGATCCTGCCGGTCCTTGTCCTCCAGTTGCCCGGTGCTGGCTGAATTGGTCCAGTGATTTCCCATCACGGTGTAGTCGCCGCGCAGGTAGGCGCTGCCGTCCGCCAGGGGCAGGGCGAGCGTTGCAGCGAGGCTGCCGCTCAGTTCCGCGGCATACGGCAGCTTGAGGCCCTTGTCGGGCCCTTCTGTGAACTCATAGGTATGCAGGTACTGCACACCCAGGCTCAGAGTGAGGTTGGAGGCCGGCAGGGCGTCCAGCTGCAGGTCGACGCCCGATACCTCGGCTTCACCCTGGTTGGAGGTGACCTGACCCAACCCCGATGCCGCCTGTTGCGAACTTTGCAGTTGGTTGATCTCCGTCAGAAACAGAGTGGAATTGAGGCGCAGGCGCGCATCAAGCAGCGTGCTTTTAAGGCCCAGTTCGTAGCTGATGGTGTCTTCATCATCGAATTCCCGTTCCTCTGTGGCGCCGGCCACACCATTGAAACCGCCTGACTTGGTACCTGTGGACACGCTGGCAAAGAGCAGGTTGCTGGCAGTCAGGTCGTAGCTCAGGCTGGCCAGCCAGTCGACATTGTCTGCCTTGCGGCTGAAGCGCTCATCAATTTCCGGGCGGGCGGCGGCGAGCAGTGAAAATGGCGGGAAGATTCCCTGTTGTGCCAGTAGGGCGAGCAGGGGTGCAGGCAGATTCTCTGGGTTCTGTGCTGTCAGCGCGGAGGATTCCACTGCCACGAACAGGTCCGCGTCCTTTTGCTCCTCGCTCCAGCGCAGGCCCGCGGTGAATTGCCAGTCGTCATTCATCTGCCAGCTGGCTCGGCTGAACAGGGCGATGGTTTCAGTGGCAAAGCGATTGTCCTGAAAAGAGCTGTCCCCTGTGGCCGCGATCAGGCCCAGTTGGGGTCCGAAAATTCCTGTGCCGACGCCAACATCAGCGCCTACCAGTGCGCTCAGTTCGCCTTCAAACTCGCGCGTGTCCTGCTGGAAGTAGTACAGGCCGACCATGTAGTCAACGTGGTCGGTACTGGCGCTGAAACGCAGCTCCTGGGAAAAGCTGTTCCCGGACTGCGGCTGGTTGAGGAACGTGGTGTCCAACACCGAGCGACTGGTTTCCTGTGAGGACTCCACATCGTACTCGTCCCAGGCGGTGATCGATTCCAGCGTTCCCCTGTCTGTCTCATAGTCGACATGCAGTGAGGCGGCAGTGGATTCCTGCTGGAACGGGGTGAGCGTGTCCTGGGCGGTGCGCTGGTCAAACGGATTGTTGCCAAGTGGCGGCAACCCTCGGTCGATGATTGCCTGCTCGGCAATTGGGTCGTGCACGGAATCCGGCGCGCAGCAATTCATGTCGCGCCGCAAGTGGCTGGTCTGCAGCAGTATAGACAGTCGTGCGGTGGGCTCCCACAACACTTTGCCGATGAGGTTCCACTCGTCAGCGTCGTTGAGATCCGGGCCGGCCGCGTTCTGCAGGTAGCCGTCGCGTTGGTGTGCATTGCCTGCCAGCCTGAAAGCAACGGTATCGCTGAGTGGACCAGAGAGCGCGCCAGTAAGCCGTCTCATTGCGTAGTTGCCGGCGGTCGCCTCCAGATGGCCCTCGGGGCCGTTCAGGTTGGGTGCTTTGGTGGTGATGCTGATGGCGCCGGCGTTGGTGTTCTTGCCGTATAGCGTGCCTTGTGGCCCCTGCAGAACTTCAATGCGCTCTACATCCACCAGGTCGGACACTGCGAGACCAGAACGGTTCAGGTAGACCCCATCGACGAAGGTGCCCACTGAGGGTTCAAGAAATGTCGACCCCGGTGTGCCTATGCCGCGGATGGCAATACGCGTGCTGAAGGGGCTGATATTGGCATTGATGTTGAGTGCGGGCGTCAGCAGGGCAATATCAGACGCATCGCGGATGTTGGCCTCTTGTATCTCATCTTCGGTAAACGCGGTAACCGTGACCGCAATGTCCTGCAGGCTCTCCGCCCGCTTGGTTGCCGTGACGATCACCTCCTCCAGGGCCCCGGTCTGGGCCAGTGCTCCGTTGCTGACAATGAGAAGTGCGGCGACGAGCGGCCGGGTTGCAGTCATTGTGGCGTTCCCCGAGTTCTAGTTTTATAGCGGCACATATTGTGCCAATTTATAACGGCACAGAATATGCCGAAACTACTCCCTCGGCAAGCAGGGCTGTGAAAGTGTTGGCGACTGTCGGCGGCTGGCCAGGCCTTGCTTGTGACACCTAGCAGGTGGTTTGACGGGAACGATCCGCGGCGACAGGAATGACGCGCGCGATTGCGCTATAATCTGTCATCCCCTAAATCCGCACCCGCACAGGAGAAATTACCCGTGGAAGTTTTTGACGAGTACGAATCCGAGGTTAGAGGTTACATCCGCTCATTTCCCACGGTTTTTGACAAGGCTGTTGGCTCGGAACTGTTTGATGAGGACGGCCGTCGTTACATCGATTTCTTTGCCGGCGCCGGGACGCTGAATTACGGACACAACCCGGAGCGCGCTGTTGAAGCGCAAATCCAGTATTTGCAGGATCGGCGTATTGCGCATGGCCTCGACAAGGCCACCGTGGCCAAGAAGGCCTTTCTGGAAACCTTCATCGAGAAGATTCTCGAGCCGCGGCAGATGGAGTACAAGCTCCAGTTCACCGGGCCGACCGGCACCAACTGTACCGAGGCTGCCATGAAGCTTGCCCGGCAGGCCACAGGACGCAACCTCATCGTTGCATTCACCAATGGCTACCACGGCCACACCATGGGTGCACTGGCCGTGACCGGCAACCAGGCCTACCGCGATGAATCCTACGGCGCGCGCGGGGCAGTGAATTTCATGCCCTTCGACGGCTTCCTGGGCGACATGGACACCCTGTATATTTTTGAGCGCTATCTGGATGACAAAGGCTCCGGCCTGGAAGCACCGGCGGCGGTGATTGTAGAAACGGTGCAAGGCGAAGGCGGTATCAATGTGGCTTCCACTGCCTGGTTGCAGGGTCTGGAAAAACTGTGCCGCAAGCATGGCATTCTGCTGATTGTTGACGACATTCAGGTTGGCAATGGCCGTACCGGCAAGTTTTTTTCGTTTGAAGAGGCGGGGATCAGGCCCGATCTTATCTGTCTGTCCAAGTCCATTGGCGGTGGCAACCCCATGGCAGTGCTGCTCATCAACCCCGAGGTCGATGTCTGGTCTCCGGGTGAGCACACCGGCACATTCCGCGGCAATTCGCTCGCCTTCGTTGCAGCAAAGGAACTCATCGACCAGTACTGGTCCGATGACCACCTCACAAATGAGGTTTACCGCAAGTCCGAGATTGTGCTCGACACCCTGCGCGGGCTGCGCGACGAGTTTCCTCAGCTGAACAGCAGGGTCAAGGGTCGCGGCCTGGTAGTGGGCATCGAGACGCCCATCGACGGGTTTGCGGCTGAAGTGTCCGCTGCGGCTTTCGAGCGCATGCTGATCTCCGAGACCTGCGGCGCGGATGGTCATGTCAACAAACTCTTCGTGGCATTGACCATTGAGGACGATATTCTTCGCGAGGGTCTGGACATTTTTGCTGATGTGTTTCGGGAGGTGGCGCGCAAACACGCCTGAAGCGGCGTGAGGCGGGCTACCCGATAACGGCACAGCGTGGCAGAGCAAACGATTCGCGCCTTCGTTCCTGCCGCCGACGGGTTCTCTGTGGAATCCGCTGGCGGTAATATTTGCCTGGTGCAGACGCTTGACCGCGCCCCCGCGACTCCGCCTGCGAGTGCTTCCAGGTACACGGTCTGCCAGTCTTGGGCGGAAGAGGCTGCAGAAGGCCCTGTGGTTTTTGTTCGCTGCTTCACACCGCAGCTGCATCCTATCGAGTGTTGTGGCCACGGCCTGTTGGCGGTAGCACACCTCTGGCTGCGGCGCCTGCATAGCGACCTGCTGATACTTTCCATGCACCAGAGCAGGGTGCATTGCTGGCGCTGCGATGGTCTTACCTGGCTGAGATTCCGGCGTGAGTGCGTAGGAGCGGCCACGGTACCCGCGTGGACAGCTTCCGTTTTTCCACAGCAGCCGCAGCCGGTGGCAGCAGCGACCTGTGGTGGCGATCGCGGTTACCTGGTGCTGCAATGGCCGGATGATTATGACCTCAGGGACCTTTCCCTGCCGGGGCGTGGCCTGACACAGTGGTCACAGCGGGCAGTAATCTGCACGGCGGCACAACCCGCGTCCGCTAACGCTACCATTACGCTGCGCTATTTCGCGCCTCAATACGGTGTGCCCGAGGATGCGGCTACCGGCTCGGCCGTCAGGGTGCTGGCGGATTACTGGTCTCATCGTTTCAACACTCTGAGCGCAGTGCAGTGTTCGCCCGAGGGTGGCCTGCTCATGACGACGCTTGCGCCTGACCATGTCGAGGTCGGAGGTTATTGTATTCCCAGCGGCGAGGTCGCCAACGATGCCTGAGCACGGGTTGTACCAACATTTCAGGCAGGTGCGCGCACAATCACTGGCGGCGTGCGAGCCACTGGCCATCGAAGACTATGGCTTGCAGGCCGAGGCTTTTACCAGCCCGCCAAAATGGCATCTTGCCCACACGACCTGGTTCTTCGAAACATTTCTGCTCATCCCGTTTCTTCCCGGCTATGAAACGCCCAATGCGCAGTACGCGGTGTTATTCAATTCCTATTACAACGGCGTCGGGCAGCAGTTTTCCCGACCGCAGCGCGGGTTGCTGTCGCGCCCTACCCTGAAGGAAGTCAGGGCCTACCGTTCGCATGTTGACGATGCCATGGCGCGGTTACTCGAAGATACCGCACACCCGCAGCGTGCCGAAATTTTGCAGCGCAGCCGCCTCGGCATTGAGCATGAGCAGCAGCACCAGGAGCTGTTCTACACGGACCTAAAGTATTCATTGTCTGCCAACCCGCTCTCCCCGGCGTACAGGGCACTACCTTCGCTGCCATTGACCGCACCCTCCGATAAACAAGCGTTGCGGTGGCTGGAATATGCCGGCGGCCTGGTTGAGGTTGGCGCGCAGGCGGAAGCATCAGCGGGCGCCCGTTTTGCGTTCGACAACGAAGGCCCTGCTCACCGGGTATACCTGAACCCTTATGCACTGGCGAACCGGCTGGTGACCAACGAGGAGTACCAGGCATTTATCGACGACGGCGGTTATCGTCGCCCCGAGTTCTGGCTGGCAGATGGCTGGGCCGTGGTGCAGGAGCAGGGTTGGCGCCGGCCGCTGTACTGGCTTGAAGAGGGTTCGGCACCTGCGCATTTCACCTTGTACGGCGTGCAGCCGCGCGTTCCTCACGAGCCGGTTACCCACTTGAGCGGCTACGAGGCGGATGCCTACGCCAGTTGGGCGGGCGCACGCCTGCCCACCGAGTTCGAGTGGGAGGCCGCCGCGGGTGTACAGGCCTGTCCCGAATCCGTATTCGACCCATCGCGGTTGCATCCCACTGCCGCGAGTGGCGCCGACCCGCTGCTGCAACTATTTGCCGATTGCTGGCAATGGACGGGGTCCGCCTACCGGCCTTATCCCGGCTTTAAAGCGGGTGCCGGCGCCATTGGTGAATACAACGGCAAGTTCATGGCCAATCAGTGGGTGCTCAGGGGCGGGTCCTGTGTCAGCCAGCGGGGTCATGTACGCGCCACCTACAGAAACTTCTTTTATCCGCAGGACCGCTGGCAATTCAGTGGATTGCGTCTGGCGAGAGATCTTTAGTCATGGATTGCAAGCGACACGATACGCAACCTACCCGCAGCGCTGCTCCGGCCAACGTGGTGTTCGAGAACCTGCATCCGGCGCAAACCGAAAGTCGTGCCGAGCTCCTTGCCGGGTTGCAGTTGCCGCAGAAGCGGGTTGACCCCAAGTATTTTTATGACGCCCACGGCTCCGAGCTGTTCGAACAGATTACACAACAGCCAGAGTACTACCCGACTCGTACCGAGAAGGGCATTCTTGATGATTATGCCACTGAAATAGCCGCCTGCTGTGGCGCCGGCTGTGTGCTGATTGAGCCCGGCAGCGGTAACAGCGAGAAGGTTCGGTTATTGTTGAAGGCCCTGCGGCCGGCGGCCTATGTGCCGGTCGATATCTCCAGTGACTTTCTGTACGCGACAGCGGTAAAACTCGGGGGTGAATACCCTTGGCTCAAGGTCCACGCGGTGTGCGCGGATTTTGGGTCGCCGTGGCAGGAGCAGGTGCAATTGCCTGTCGGGCGCCGCGTTGTGTTTTACCCGGGTTCCACCATTGGCAACATGGAGCCCTCGCAGGCGCAGGCGTTTCTTTCGGGCCTACGCCGGTGGCTGGGTCGCGACGGCGGTATCCTGATCGGGGTGGATCTGCACAAGTCAGCGGCCCTGCTGAACGCCGCTTATAACGACTCCCGTGGTGTCACCGCCCAGTTCAACCTGAATATCCTCAACGCGCTGAATCGGCAGGCTGACGGCAATTTCAGGCAGGCTGCGTTCTCACATCGGGCCTTCTACAACAGCGAGCTCAAACGCATTGAAATGCACCTGGTCAGCAACGAGGCGCAGACGGTTGCGGTGAACGGGGGCAGTATCTACTTCAGGCAGGGCGAGACGCTGCACACCGAGAACTCCTACAAGTATAGCCTGCAGCATTTTTCAGCGTTGAGCGAGTCTGCCGGTTTTGCGCTGGAAAAGAGCTGGCTGGATGCGGATGAGCTGTTCAGTGTTCACTACCTGACGGTTGCGTAGTGCGTAGTGCTGTAGTCAAGCGTTCAAATTTTCCTCGCCGAAAGTTGCCGCCAGTGCATACCCGCGATCCCCAATAAGCCGAAGACAAGTAGCAGCAGAGACCAGGGTTGGCTTGCAGGAATCGCCACGATACTCCCTTCGACCCCTGCGCCCCGTGCGCTCACGGTAATGGGCGCCTCGAGGCGACGCTCACTACCATCGGGCGCAACGCCCAGCAGCACCAGCGTATGCGGTCCGGGCGGGAAGCTTTCCGGCACCGTTATCACGAATCTCACGCGGCCAAATTCGTCGGCCTCCTCCTCCCCGACCAGCACCGGGGTGGACTGTAGCCATGCGCGCACTATGGAGAACGGTTTGAAGCCGGTGGCGGATGCATTGAACACGTCCCCCGGAAGCAAGGGGAGATTAATGTCCAGCTCGATGACGTTGGTGGGCAGCGATGACATCAGCGGCGCGATGCTCTCGCCAATGCTGATCGTTTCACTAACCGCCAGCCGCACTCCCGGCAGCGTTAGCGTGCCATCGCCGATGGTAATGCGTTCTTGAATGTGCAGTGACAGGGGTGGTGGATCCGGGGTCGGCGGCGCGGTTGCGTAGCGCAGGACCCACCAGCGACCGGTTTGCCCGGCCGGTCGGGGCAGCACGTCATTGAAGAAGATCAGGGCGGCGCCGTTGTCGCTGATGCGCGGGTTGCGGATGCGGAAGGGCACCGGTTCCGTTGCGCCAGTGTCGATGTCCAGGCGGCTGAAAGGTTCGTCCTCCGGCGCCAGCCAGAGCCCATCGCCGGAGATGGCTACGGAGGCGTACTTTTGCAGGCCTGTGATTTCACGGCTACCTGCACCTTCGGTCCACACAAAGGTGTGATCCTCGCCATCGGCGGCCGTATCCCGATTTTCCGTGTACACCACCCGCTGGCCGCTATCGGAAATCCCGAGGTTCTCATCTCCAAAAAGGTCATCGCCGCAGTAGATTCCGGAAACGGTGGCACCCGAGGTATCCTGGCTCACCTGCATGACCGTGACATTACCCGGGGCACTGCGGTATGCCTGCGGTCTGCCGTTGGCAGCGGGCAAGTCGGTCGCATTCGAGCAGAACAATACGAACTGCCCGTTATCCGAAATGCCCTGCGCTGACGAGTCATCGTTTGGCAACGCACCCGTGGCGTCGAACGCGGCGAGCGTTAGCGCCCCGGTCGCGACCTCCAGTCTCAGGGTCTTGATTGTAAAGTCATCGCCAAACGTGAGCAGGCCGCTGCCGCTGATGCCCGTGGCTTCGAAGCGGCGTCCCTCGCTAGAGAAAGTCACGTAGCGGCCGTCGCCGCTGATGAAGGCTCGGTCCTGGAAGTCTGCAATTTCTCCCGACCCCAGGCTTGCCGTAACCCTGGCCAACTGCGCGCCGGAATTGTCGACCACCAGCAGGGCTTCGGGCCGTCTGCCCCTGCCTGGGCGGTCGACAACCAGGGCGATGCGGGTTCCGTCGTCGCTGAGGGATGGGCTTACCGCATTGGGAAAGTCGAGATCGGCGTCTCCGGTGGTGGTTCTCAGCAACAAGGTGGTTTGCGTGTCAGTCTCGAGGTTGCGCAGATATAGTGTAGGGGTGGCCACATTTCGATCTGCCCAGGCCATGACCCTGGCGTCGCCGGACAGGGCCGGATCGGCTACTGAACCCGGGCCGACATCCGGCACATACTCGGGCTCGGCAGCCAGGGGCGCGTGGGCGAAAGCCATCAGCAGCGACGCCAGCACCAGCGGCTTTAAGCGAGGCGCGTTACGGAACGGACAGGCGGCGCGGACCATCGACGCAGCCTCAACTAAAAGAAAATGTAACGCTGAGGGACACGACCTGGCCCGGCAGAACAACGACGGCCGAGTCGAGCGTCTTCATCGTGAACGGCGCTTTTTTGGGAAGGAGGAAGGCCGGATCTGGAAAGGGGCCGGGCGAGTTCATTTTATATTGTGCCGCGGACCAAACCTCAAAAATACTGTAGCTTGCGCCGGAGATGCAAGTTGCAGGGAGCTTCAGGTCACGCTCCAGCGTGAACGCGGTGCGTGCGTCGTTAAGCGTCAGTGACGCGCGTGTGGCGAGATCGAAGCTATTGTCCACTGGGATCGGCAAACCCGTCTGGGCATTGCATTCCGCACTGTCGACCGTCCCTGACGTGCCCACCAGGATGCGCCAGCTGCTCAGGGAGTTGTCGATCTCCGAACCGAAGGTGAGCAGGCGGACGAGCAGAAATTCTCCCGACGGTAGCAGCGCATTGCGAAAATGTCTGGTCGAGACCTCGCGGCCCGCGCTGTCGGAAACGGTGATGGTCCAGTCGCCGTGCACCGTGATGCCCTGGCGTGCCGCGTCTGCAGGCTCGCCGGCCGCTGTCCAGGTGGCAACAAGGCCGAGCAAACCGGCCAAAAACCACAGTCCTGGATGCGCTGAAGTGCAGCTTTTTCGGCCAGCCAATTGAACATCTTTATTCATGAGAAATCCCCGGTGTTTTGTCGAGCTTTGCCGCGCGCTCGGTGGCGGCTACACAGGCTCTAACGCAAACGAAGGCTGATTACCGCCATCTCGGAGCGAATTTCTCAGAAAAAGGTGGCTGCCCCTCGACAGCCACCCTGTTTACACAGTTTGTGAATGGGCTCACTTGCCTATCAGTCACGGTATGCTGTGGCGCCAGAGCAGCTCATAGGGAACCGGTAAGCCCATATTTGACCCCGCTTCGATCAGCTCGCTCCAGGTCGCTGGGCTCCGCGTCACAGTGGTACTGTTGCCGCCATCCGCCATCCGCCATCCGCCATCCGCTAGCGCTGGCAGGTGCGCGCCGATGTAGACCCGGATTGCCAGATAATCATCGCTGTTGAGTGAGCTGTTACCGGCCGTGGCACTGAAAAGGTTGCTGACGTTGACGCCGCTGCGCATCGCGTCGGCCATCTGCTTCAAGCGATTCAGGTAGCTGCTCTGCTGTTATCCTTCGTGTCCACTGCGGGCGCACTTTTCACATGTGTGCGTATTACAGTATCCATCGCGGTACCGAGTCGCTGACCGAAACCGCGGCAGCTATCGTGGGAGCTGCCTCCGTGACACTCCAGCCCTCAATGCTGCTGAGCGTAATCGTCGCTCGCGGCAGATCCTGCATGGAGACGTCCCCAGAGGCCGCGCTTTCTTCGGCGCTACCGTTGTACCCGGGAACTGTCTCACCCCAGTTCCATGGTACGGGCGGCGGTGCGGATTTCCATCGGTGCATCGCGCTCATGCACCAGCCCTTGCTCGTCAATTGCGAGGAATTCCAGCGCACTGTCCCGGAATCGGAGCTCGTCGCGACCGGCGTTTTCAACAGTGAAGAAAATAGCCAGCATTTTTTCATCTGCACACGCTCCGCCACTGAGCGTAGAGCGTTGGCGGAAAGTAGGAGTTTTTTGCGTTAAGCAGGAAGTGGCAAGCCATTGTCGCACCGGCCGAGCGCCGTGGCGCCAAGGGTCAGGTACCGGTGAGGAGAGGCCAGGCGTGAGAGTCGTGCAGCAGACCGAGCGGGCAATAGAGATGACAGACATGCCGATTGACTGGATCGTGGGGTTGGGCGGCATCCTCGCTATCCTGGCGATCGCATTGTTGCGCGCAATTGCCGAGGGTGCCCTGAATGGCATTTTTATCTCGCTTGTCATGATCGCCGCGCTTGGCTGGATCACGGCGAATGAGGCGCTGCGCCGGGTAACGTTGCGTGCCGACCGTGCTGCCGGCACTTTGCAGATTGACATTGCCACGCCGCTGGGCCGACAGGCGAGAGACTATCCTCTCGCCGCTGTTTCAGGCCTCGAGATAGAAACACGCCACCATCGACGCAACAGCATGCCCAAGCCTGTGTTGACGCTTATGCTGCATCAGGATGGTGCCGCCGTGCGGCAGCAGCTACCTCTGTTCCAGCCCTACCCGGTGGACCTGCTCTACGCGTCGCAGTGCTTCAATGCCTGGCTTGCAGAGCGAGCGCATGATGTGCCCCAAACAACTGTGATGCCGCAGGAGACTTTGCGGTGAGGGTGGTGGAAAGCTCGCCGGATGTATTGGAAATCGAGATCGCGCTGCCGGGGTTTGCCATCTGGTTTATGCTCGGCCCTTTCGTGCTTTTCGGTGGTCTGGTAACCCTGGCAATGCTGCTTGGGGGTGAATTTCTCGACGCGCTTTCCACTGGCATGATCCTGGCAATTATTGTTTTTATTGGCCATTACTTTATTACCCGAACAACGCACCTGCGACTGGAAAAAGACACTGGCCGTGTATCTGTTCGTCGCTGCTCCCGCTTTGAAAAACGAACCTGCGTGTTTCCGCTGCGGGATCTTGATAGCGCCGAGGTCAGTCAGAATATCGGGCATGGTCGATCGACCGGTCGTATGACACTGGTCTTCTCCAGCACCCGGCCGGCGACGCGTGTACCGCTATCGGCGTGGGCGGTATCCGGTGGCGGCGTCGGGGACCTGGTAGACGCCATCAACGACTGGTTGACGTGCTGGCGCGATGCAAATTTGAGAAATTCACCAGAAGAGGAAACTGCCGGGCCATGAATGTTACGCCAGAACCGCGAGGGCGGCGCCGTATTGCCAACAGTTTCACCGCGGGTGCACTTCTTGCCCTGGTGACGATGTTCGGCTTTGCGGCTGCCGCAACCTTGTTCGCGACCGAGACGAGAGCCAATAGTGCTGTGGACGAGCGCACCCTCAAGGAGCTGCGACGTGAGGCACACAGGGAGCGTCAGGCTCTGCGGAAGGAGCGTAATCAGCGTCTCAACGACGCGGTGAAATCCTTGAGACTGGAAGCAGATGATATCTCTGCGGAATATCGCGAGCGGGTCAGGGCCATAGACACCGAATTCGATCTGGATCGTGTGCGACTTGATGCCGAGACGGACAGTGAAATCGCCGCGCTTGAGGGCGCTTTGCAAAAAGAGCTGGGAGTCGGTATGGCTGCAGCAACGGAGGCGGCCCTGCTGAACCATCTGAGCGCGATGGGAGCGCAGGCCAGGGCTCACCAGGGTCGCGTTTTCGAGGCTCGTAAGCGTGGCGCTGGACGGGTTCAGGCAGCGCAACTGGAGGCTCTCTCGCGCAAGGACAGACTGCTCAGTGAACGTGACGATCGCGTACTGGCGCGAGCACGGGAACTTGGCCTGATGACAATGCCGACGCCTGTTCTGGCAACGCCCATTGGCGGCGAGTTGACGAGGAATGAGATCCAGTGGAACGAGCGCGAGCAAAGGGATGTGCAGCGGCTTCACGAGCGACACGTCGGATTATTGGGTGAGTTTTACTATGGTCAGAAGCTGCGTGCCTGGGAGCGTGCAAACCTCGAAGAGGACTTTGCGCTGGAGTGGCAGGAGCTCAGTGAGCTGCAGGACTTGCAGTCGCAACAGCGCATGCTGAATCCCGTCATGCTGAAGGCGGGCATGGCTGATGAAACAAGTCGTCAGCAGTCTTTCGCGCGGCTCGCAGAACTCGGGGAGCAGCAGAATCAGATAAAGATTCGGTACCAGCAGTTGCGACGGGAGCGGGACATCCAGCGCAGGGAGGAAAAGCGGGCGTTAACCGCAGTGCCCTAGTCGGGTTGGCGACCTGCGGTCACTGCATCGCGGGTTTAGCTTGTGGCTGGAAAACTTGCAGGTATACTCATCGGCATCGCGAAGAATTGCCGGAATGTCGATGTCGTGACAGCGCCAATGCAAGTTGAAGACGGGCTTGATGCTCTCTACCGTGGCCTGAGGCTTGCGGCCCATCGACAGCTGCGACGCTATCGGCCCGGAGCAACCCTGAACACCACGGCATTGGTGCACGAGGCGTGGATACGCCTGAGTGCCGATGATGCACACGCTGCATTGCCGCGTGACGAATTCCTCAAGCTGGCTTCGACGGCCATGCGTCAATTGATAGTGGACTATGCCCGCCGACGGGGCGCGGTAAAGCGCGGCGGTGGTGTGCTGGCGCTGGAACTGGATGCCGAATCCCACAGTGACCCCGCGTCAGCCTCTGTTCTGGATGTTGTAGCGATCGACTTTGCAATGCGCGAGCTGGGCAGGTTGGATCCCCAGCTGGAACGGCTGGCTGAATGCCGTCTGTTTGCGGGCATGAGCATGCAGGAGGCTGCCACCGTGTTGCAGCGTCCCATGCGTTCTCTGGAGAGGGACTGGTCGCGTGCCCGCGCGTATCTGACTGACGCGCTGAATCCTGCCTGAGCAAAAACGCCAAGGAGGCCAGGATGTCACCGATTCAGCCGCACGCACAGGAAGGCCAGCTTGTCGATCAGTGGCTGCGGGCGGACAGCCTGTTTACCGAATTGCTCGAGCTGCCTGTGGCGCAACGGGCGGAGTGGCTTGCACAGCGCTGTGTCGACGATAAACCACTGGAGGCGATTGTTCAGCGTTTGTTGCGTGCTGAAGAGCGTTCCAGCGCCACCCTCGATACTGCCAGTGATGCCGTTCAAGCCCTTGCCGCTGCCGCGCTGCACCACACTGGCGACGATGACCCGGAGCCCGAGTCAGTGGTTCAGGTTGGCCCTTATCAGCTGGTCAGCTGTATCGGCAAGGGTGGCTCTGCTGTTGTATGGCGAGGGGAACGGAATGACGGCGAGTTCCAGCAAACGGTTGCGGTCAAGTTACTGCGGCGCTGGATAGACAGTGACGAGTCTGTGCGTCGGTTTCGCGAGGAGCGTCGTATTCTCGCAGCGCTTGAACATCCCAACCTGGCACGCTTGCTGGATGGAGGCGTAACGCCGGATGGGTGGCCCTATTTCATCATGGAATACGTCGATGGCATCCCCATCACAGAATACTGCGATCGCGAACGGCTGGACATTGAAAAACGCCTGGATCTGGTGCAGCAGGTAATCAAGGTTGTGCAATATGCTCATCAACGGTTGTTGGTGCACCGCGATCTGAAGCCCTCGAACATTCTTGTTACCGAGTCCGGGCAGGTGAAACTGCTGGATTTCGGCATCGCGAAAGTCCTGCAGGCCGACACTGATGATTCTCCGGAGCACGAGCTCACACAGCCGCACGGTCGTCTGCTGACGCCGGCCTACGCCAGCCCCGAGCAGCTTAGTGGCGACAGAGTATCAACGGCCACGGATGTTTACGCGCTTGGGGTGCTGCTTTATCGCCTGCTTTCTGGCCGTTCGCCCTATCGTGCACAGGAAGATGCTCCGGCTTCGCTCTACGACGCAATACTGCGTCAGGTTCCTGCCGCTCTATCGATTCGCGTGCTGGAGGATGACCAGGCGGGGCTGTGCCCGCGCGAAGTGGCAGCGGCCCGCGATAGCACCCCGTCCCGGCTGGCGCGCATGTTGCGCGGAGATCTTGAGGCGATCTGTCAGGTGGCGTTGCGTAAATACCCGGAGCATCGCTATGCCTCGGTGGAGCAGCTGGGCATTGATATTGAGCGCTATCGAAAGCAACTTCCAGTGCTCGCACGCGCCGGAAATCGACGCTACCGGCTAGGCCGGTTCCTGCGCAGAAACGCTTTGGGCGTGTCGGCGGCTGTGGTCTTGCCTTTGGCGATGGTTACCGCAGTTGCACTCCATGTGGATCGCTTGTCTGCTGAGCGTGACCGTGCCTCCGCGGCGGCCCGGCTTGCGAAACAGGAGGCGGACAAGGCGGAGCAGATCAGCACCTATCTCGTTGGGCTGTTCCGCGCTTCAGATCCGGCTGAATCCAGGGGCCGTGATATTACGGCCGTGGAGCTTCTGGAGCGCGGCATTGCCCAGGCACAGGCGATTCAAGGTGACCCGCCCCTTCAGGTGGCGATGCTGCACGTGCTGGGGCAGGTCAGCTTCGCCCTGGGGCGTTACCAGCAGGCTAATGAACTGCAGCTCAAGGCCCTGAGCCTGCTGCAGCCCGTAAGCGACCAGGCTGAAACGCTGCGGGCGGACGTGCTGGCCGATCTCGGCGAAACCAATTTCAAGCTTGGCGATTTGAGTATTGCTGAAGAGTATTACCGATCGGCATTGGCAACGTTGCCAGCAACGGGTCTGGTGCGCCGTGGCAGAATATTGACCAATCTCGGCATCGTCCACATTGTTACCAGCCGCTACGCGCAGGCTCGTGCGCTACTGCACGAGGCGCTCGCCTTGCTCGAGGAAAACGCCGTCGCGACTGCTGCCCACGCCACAACGCTGAATGCCCTGGGCACATTGCTTTCACGTGAAGCGCAGCATCGCGAGGCGATTGATATGCTGCGGGAGGCTGTCACTATCCGTCTCAATCTGTTTGGTGACTTTCATCCCGCGACTTCGATTGCACGTAGCAACCTCGGCATCGCTCTGCTGGAGGCGGGTGAACCCACAGCGGCTGAACTGGAGTTGCAGCGTGCGTTGGAGGTCGACCAGGAAATACTCGGTCCGACGCATCCCAGTCTTGGGGTCTTGCTCAACCAGGTGGCTTCCGTGCGTCGCGCGTTGGGCGACCAGGAGGGCGCCATTACGTATCTTGCGCGTGCACTCGAGATATTGCGACAGCACCACGATGAGTACACGCCCGCTATGGCTGCAGCGCTCAGCGGCCTGGGTCACACGCACCTGCGCATACTGGCGTTTGACGAGGCTGCCGATTATCTGAGTCAAGCCGTGGCGATTGACGAGCAGGTGCTCGGCCCTCAAAGCCGCGAGCTGGCAATCGACCTCGCGCTTCTCGCCAGAGCTCGAAGTGGGCAGAGCCGGTATGAAGAAGCTGAGGCGCTTTTGCTGCGCGCGCTGGATATTGCCCGAGGGCTGTTCGGGGACGAGCACGCACTGGTTGGTGAGATGCTGGTTCAGCATGCCGGCCTGAAATGGCAGCGTGATGACGTGGCTAGCGCCATAGAAGATGGGTCGCGAGGGCTCTCCATCCTCGTGAACACTGAGGGAGCGGAACGCGCCTATGTCAGTGAGGCCGCAGCATGGATCGAGTCGCTGGTATTGGGCGATATCGCGCGACCACCACCGCCGTCGGACCTGCTGCGTTGAGGCTGTGAGTCAGTAAACCTGCGTCAGCAGGGAACGATTCGATTCCAGGGTCGCCTGCTTTGAGAGCAGTGGACAGCCTTACGCTCCTGGAACGACGCTCTTTGTCGCAGGCATCAATCTCCCCATAGCCACGGTGCTCTTCAGCGTTGTGCGGTGCACCAGGCGGGAGGCATCTGGCGGGTTGCCAAAGGCGCGGTGCATGCTGCGCAAATTGTCCCAGAGCACCATGTCGTTCGGTTGCCACGCGTGTATATAGCTGAACCGTGAGTCGGTTGCGTGGGCAACCAGCTCGTGCAGCAGGGCGTCACCCTCCTGCTTTGGCAGGTCCACGACTTCGCGCAAGTGCAGCGGGCTGACACACAGTGCTTTGCGACCGCTCACCGGGTGACGCCACACCAGTGGGTGGATGGTGTCCGGAAAATGCGGGTAGAAGGCTTTTTCCTTTTCCAGGTTGGTTTCATCGTGGCGTTCTACGTTGGGTCGACCGAAGCGCATTTCCCGCGGGTCGGCAATAAAGCTGAACCGAGCTTCAAGGTGCTCGATGCGCTTTTTGGTTGTCTCCGGCAGGGCGTCGTAAGCCGCAGCCGTGTCGATCCAGCCTGTCTGGCCGCCAGCGTACGGCATCTCCAGCATCCGCAGTAGCGCGCCGCGGTTAGGCGTAGTGGTGTAGACGAGATCGCTGTGCCATGGAATGCGTCCAACCGTCGCGACCCGGTCGTAGTGGTAGACCGGCGCTGTTTCGTCGCTCTTGCGGTTGGAGAGCCAGATGAGTTCAGGATAGCCCTCAACGCGGATGTTCTCGATGGGGTGGACCTCCAGCTCACCAAAAGCGCGACTCAAAGCCAGTTGCTTTTCCGGGCTGTCGCCAATACCACGAAACACGAGGATGCCCGCATCCAGCCAGGCAGCCTCCATGGCGTCGCGCACCGATTCGCTGATCTCACGAGTGAGGTCCAGTCCCTGAACCTCCGCGCCAATACCGCCTTCCAATGGGGAAATGTCGATTTTCTGCATGATGTGCTGCTCCGTTACTGCGTTACTGGTGCCAGTCCAGCCTGCGCAGGGTTCGGCTGCCGTCGTTCAACCCCGCTCACCAGCCACATGCAGGCGCCAGCGACACAGAATCCGCCGATGATCAGCGAAATCGGCAGTACATAGCCACCGCTGGTTTCCCGCAATAACCCCATCAGTGGTGACAAGGTAAACAACAGTGGCAAGGTACAGAACCCCATCAGGCCGCTGACAAAGGCGAATTGCTGGCGACCGAAAACGCGAGAAACGACAACCGCTTTAGCCGTTGAGATGCCACCGATGCACATGCCGATCAGTATTGCGTCCAGCACCAACAGCGCGAAAGAGGCGGGCGTGATGAGGATGAGCCAGACTACAGCCTGCAGGAGGGCGTTGAAGGCGATGACCGCCGCCGCGTTATAGCGGTCTGCCAGCCAACCCAGCAACAGCGAACCCAGCACCGCACAGCCACCAGACAACGCGAGCAGCAGCGTCGCTTTCTCCATTGACCAGTGGCTCTCTACCAGCAGCGGCACCATATGGGTATTCTTGGCGACCCCTGCGCCCATCATCAGGCCGGTGGCGATGACCAGCGGCAGAAATGCCGGATGCTTCACAACCTCGGCTATGGACGGTCGCGATTGATGGGCTACCTGACCGGTAATGTTATCCCCGGCATCGCCCCGGTTCACGGCGGTAGCGCGCCAGTGCTCGGGGCTATCCTTGACCAATAGCAGCGCGGGAATAATCAGCAGATATACAAACCCAATACCGCGCAGCAGTGCCACGAAACCAAAGATCGGCAGCAGGGCGACGACTATCAGAGGCACCACGGTGACAGCGACCGGCATCATAACCAGTCCCAGCACCAGTCCCTGGCGTTGACTGAACCAGTTGTTGACCAGTGTGACTGCGGGCAATAAGCCGAGGAAACTGATGCCCGGACCGATCAGCAGGGCAAAGCAGGCGAGCATCGCGGCGGGCTGCTGGGTTAGCGTCAGGCAGAAGAACCCCGTACTTGCAAGCAGCGCACCGCTGACCATGACCGAGCGAATCTGCACGCGGCCCAGCAGAGCGCCCACAAAGGGCGCCATCAAGCCGCTTGCCAGCACGACCAGAGAAAACGCGAGGGAGGTTTGCGCCCGGCCAGCACCGAAATGACGCTCAAACTCCATCACCAGTACGCCGAAGGAGCCATAGCAGAGCCAAACGGCAGCGTTATGGGCAAAAAAAGCCAACACTGCCATCAGGTTTGCCGTGCGGCGCTCGGCGGCGCCGCCCTGCATTACATCATCAGCCGCAGCTGTGCCAAGAAGCCTTCGCATGAGTCCGGTTTTTTATAGTTCGAAAGGAGTGAGACTAAGTTTCGCAGGCGGCAGCGTCAAGGCAATCATGCCGCGCAGCAAAGAACCTGACGCTGCTTTTTCTGCTCGCGTATACTCCAAGCCAACCATGCCATTCGTTCACTGACATCAATTGGAAACAGAAAAATGGTCGACAACGCTACTGGAGAAGGGTCCGAGCACAAGCTGCACCTGCGTCATCTCACAATCGATGACTATGCCGATCTGAAGACGATAATGGATAAGGTCTACCCAGGCCTGGGGGGCGCGTGGCCCAGGGAAAAATTCCTCGCGCAGCTGGAGGCATTTGCGGACGGACAGATCGGTATAGAAGATCATGGGGTTGTGGTTGCTGTCGCCCTCTCGGTGATTGTTGATTACGACAAGTTCGGTGACCAGCATACGTACGATGAGATCACGGGCGATGCTTACCTGACAACGCATGACCCCAAGGGTGATGTGCTGTATGGGGTGGATGTCTGTGTGTCTCCTGACTATCACGGTATGCGTCTCGGCCGGCGGCTTTACGAGGCGCGCAAGGAACTGTGCCAAAATCTGAATCTCAAGAGCATTGTGGCCGGTGGACGCATCCCGAATTATGAGAGCCATGCTCACGAAATGACCCCGCAGGTTTATATCGAGCGCGTGAAGCGAAAGGAACTGTACGACCCCATATTGAGTTTTCAGCTTGCCAACGATTTTGATGTCAAGCGTGTACTGAAGAACTATCTGCCGGAGGACAAAGAGTCGCACGGGTACGCCACGCTGCTGGAGTGGAACAACCTGTACTATGACCCCGGCAAGGCGCCGCTGATAGGCGCGACCCGCACCACGGCCAGAGTCGGCTGTGTTCAGTGGCAGATGCGGCCGCTGAAGTCAGTGGACGAGTTGATTCAGCAAGTGGAATTCTTTGTTGATGCCTTGTCGGACTACCAGTGTGACCTGGCGCTGTTTCCGGAGTTTTTCAATGCACCGCTGATGGGGCTGGAGCAACATCGAACCTCCGTGGACGCGATAAAGGCGCTGGCCAGTTTCAGCGACGAGATTGTCGACTCGATATCGAAACTGGCGGTGTCTTACAACATCAATATCATTGCGGGCTCGATACCCGTGCTGGAAAACGACGAGTTGTTGAATGTGGCCTATTTGTGCCGCCGCGATGGGACCATTGATTCACAGTACAAGATTCATCCAACACCCTATGAGGCGCGTGCATGGACCATGCACGGTGGAGACAAGCTCAGGGTCTTTGATACCGATTTCGGCAAGATCGGTATTCTCATCTGCTACGACGTGGAGTTTCCCGAGCTCGCTCGACTGCAGTCGGAACACGACATGCAAATGCTCTTTGTGCCTTTTTGGACGGATACCAAGAACGCCTACCTCCGCGTGCGCTGTTGCGCGCAGGCGCGCGCGATCGAGAATGAGTGTTACGTGGCCATGGCGGGTAGTGTGGGTAACCTGCCCAAGGTGGACGGGGCTGATATTCAATATGCCCAGTCAGCGGTATTCTCTCCCTCGGACTTCGCGTTTCCCCACGATGCGATCATGGCGGAAACAACACCCAATACGGAGATGACGCTGATTGTCGATCTGGATCTGGAGAAGTTGAATAAATTGCGCAATGAAGGATCCGTGCGCAACTTTCTCGACAGGCGAAGGGACTTGTACCAGGTCACTTGGCTGGATGAGTGATCGAAAGGCAGAGGCGCACTTAGGTGTGCGCCCCGCCGTACGAAATCAGCCGGCGCGCCGGTTGCCGCTGGCAGAACGGCCTCGCGCAGCGTTGCCAGACGCCCCTTGGCGGCCACGGCCCTGCTCTCTTCCGCCGCCGCCCGGCCTGCTGCGACCTGCGCCTCGGTTGCTGCCATTTTGAATAGGTTCTGCCTTGATGCTTGTATCAACGTCATAGCCGGGCGCGTGCACCTTCCGAATGGCTGTGCCCAGTAGTCTCTCAATGTCTTTCAGCAGCTTCAGCTCATCCACGCATACAAGCGAAATTGCACTTCCCTGTTGCCCTGCGCGCGCCGTGCGACCGATACGGTGAATGTAATCTTCCGGCACGTTCGGCAACTCGAAGTTCACCACGTGGGGCAGTTTATCGATATCGATACCGCGTGCTGCAATGTCGGTGGCCACGAGTGCTCTCACGCTACCCGCCTTGAAGTCAGACAGCGCTCGGGTGCGGGCGCCCTGGGACTTGTTGCCGTGGATGGCGGCTGCAGTAATGCCGTCTTTTCCCAGTTGCTCCGCCAGCTTGTTCGCGCTGTGCTTGGTGCGGGTGAATATCAACACCTGCTGCCAGTTTTCTTCGCCGATTTTCTCCGACAGCAGCTCACGCTTACGTTTTTTGTCCACCGGATACACGGTCTGGCTGACCAGCTCAGTCGCGGTGTTCTCCGGTGTTACCTGTATTTCTGCCGGATGCTGCAGAAACTCCGCAGCAAGTTTCTTAATTTCATTGGAAAAGGTGGCGGAGAAAAGCAGAGTCTGGCGCTGTTTGGGGATGACTTTCATCACTCTGCGGATGTCGTGGATAAAGCCCATATCCAGCATCCGGTCAGCTTCGTCCAGAACCAGAATTTCCACGCGGGACAAGTCAACACTGCGCTGCTGCACGTGATCGAGCAGACGACCCGGGGTGGCCACAACGATGTCGACACCCTTGATGAGCTTCTGCTTTTGCGGATTGATGCTGACGCCGCCAAAAATCACGGCTGACCGGAAGGGCAGGTACGCGCCGTAGTCCCGAACGCTTTCATGTACCTGGGCGGCCAGTTCACGGGTCGGCGTTAGCACCAGCACCTTTGGGAAGCTCTTCTGGCCACTGGAGTATTTGTCCTGCAGCTGTTGTAACACGGGCAGGGTGAAGCCAGCCGTTTTGCCGGTGCCTGTTTGCGCCCCGGCCAGCAGGTCTTTGCCCTGCAGCACCAGCGGTATCGCTTGTTGTTGTATGGGAGTGGCCTCGTTGTAGCCCTGTTTTTCTACTGCACGTAGCAGTTCGGCGGAAAGGCCGAGATCTTTAAAGAACACGTGATGTTAATCCTGATTTTTTGGCTTACGGATTCGTCTGACCAACATGCGAAGTAGCCAATCTACTTGGTTGATGGTTCGGTCCAGAACGGGATGCGTTTGGGTGGTGCTTTGGGTGCTTGTCGAGCACCGGGTGACACAGAGCGTGGAGAAGATGTGGCGTTTCGCTTTGGCGCAGACCGATGCGCGCCAGGAGACTGCGGATGATAACAAAGCCTGCCGGGAAAGAATAGCAGAACTCAGGTTAGCCGGATCCCTTCCTTTTCCAGTACAATCACGCGCTGTTTGTATAGCGCGCCAAGCGCCTGCTTGAATACCTTCTTGCTGAAGCCGAAAGCGGCATGGATATCTGACGGTGAGGATTTGTCCGTCAGCGGCAAGAAGCCCTCATTTTTCTCGAGCGCCGCGAGAATTTTACCGGACGCCGTATCCATTTTGTCTTTGCTGAAGCCCGGCTGGTTAAGCGACAGATCAATCTTGCCGTCATCGCGTATATTGTGGATGTAGCCCTCCACAACCTCGCCCTTGCGAATTCGGCGGTAGAGGTCATTGCTGTATAGCAAGCCCCAGTATTGGTCATTGATAACAGCCTTGAAGCCAAGTTCAGTGCGGTCAGCGATGATCAGGCTGACTTTCTGCCCTCGCGATAGGCCCGCAGCAGTGTCTTTTATCCAGTGATCAATCCTTGTTGAGCCCGCGACTCTGCCCTGATTGTCCTCATAAATTCTCACCAGGGTATGGCTGCCCTGCTGCAACGGGTGCTGTTGCTCGGCAAAAGGGATAAAGAGATCCTTTGCCTGCCCCCAATCTGCGAAGGCCCCCAATGCGTTTACTTCTACCACCTTGAGCCAGACGACCTGGCCAATCGCGTACTGCATGTCACTACCCGGAGACAAGATCTTTGGTGCTAGTGTAGTGCATAGGTGGCTTCTGGTGCGCGAGGATTGTGGCAAATCTTCCGCATGGGGGGGTGCTGCGCTGAATGGGGGACTGTCTCTGGCTGTATAGAAAGTCGTACCCAGAGCAGCTCCGCAGTGCGCCCATCGGGCCGGATGTGATCCAGGGTTCCACGGCTCGCCGTACCTGAGCCTCACGAGAACTGAACGCGTCTGCCGGGGCAGCTGCGAAGGAGAAGTCATGGACTGGCTAATGTCCGCTGAAGTGTATAACACGATCCTGGTCGGCAGTTTTGTCTACGCCGCTTTCATTCTGGTAGGTGCGTTCCTGTCAAAGGCCCCTTACGGGCGTTTCGGCTCGGAGGGTGCGGGGCTCTCCCTCTCACCTCGGCTGGGATGGTTTCTTATGGAGCTCCCGGCCACATTGAGTTTTCTCTGGTTTTACCTGCACGGCAAGAACGCGAGTGAATGGGTACCGATGATTTTCCTCGGTGTGTGGCTTATTCACTACACCAATCGCGGCTTCATTTTCCCTTTGCTAATGCGCGTTGCGAGTGGCAGCAAAGGTACCTTTGGTTTGCTGGTGGTGGTCGCCGGCTGGCTGGTCACCACCCTGCACGGTTACCTCAACGCGGTATTCATCTCTCACCTGTCCACGCACCTCACGCCGGATTGGTTGACCGATCCGCGGTTCTTACTGGGTATGGCCATCTACGTGTTTGGCTTTGTCATGAATGTGCACTCCGACGCGATCATCCGCAATCTGCGGAGCAAGGCTGAAGTGGAGAGTGGAGAACGCATTTACCGTATTCCCCAAGGCGGGCTCTTCCGCTATGTCACCAACCCCAGTTACTTTACCGAACTGGTGTCCTTTGCGGGCTTTGCGATTGCGACCTGGTCCCCCGGCGCGCTTTTTGTGTTGTTTGTCAGTGCTGCCAACCTGATACCGCGTGCGTTTCAGGTGCACCGCTGGTACCTCAACAAATTCGACAATTACCCGCGAGAGCGCAAGGTGTTGATTCCCTGGGTGCTGTGAAAATCACCCCCGGGGGAGGGCAGCGCCCCCATACACTAGCCAGCGCTATTCCTTTCTCGAGCCTGAAATGCGCCTGCGACCGCGAGGCCAGGTAGCAGGCCAGCCATGACAGCCAGTGCCGGCCAATACCAGTCGCTGGCCGCAACAACCGCCGGGCCGGGGCAAAAACCACTCAGGCCCCAGCCGATACCGAACATGATGCTGCCCAGTACCAGTGGTTTGTCGATAGGCTTGACGGGCGGGTCGACAGGGCAGGCGGGGTCGCTGCGTCGAGCTGCCAGTCTCACGCCCACCCAGGACAGCACGATTGCGCTGGCCATCACTAGCGCGAGGGAAGGGTCCCACTGCCCGGTGAGGTCGAGGAAGCCGAGCACTTTGGCGGGGTTTACCATGCCCGACACAATCAGGCCGCTGCCGAACAGCAGGCCCGCGAGCATTGCAGTGATGGCACTTTTCATAGCGCAACGCCTCCGTTGATCAGCCGCCACAGCGCTACCGTCACAAAGCCCGCGCCCATGAAGGTGATGACCGCGACCAGCGAGCGCAGGGAAAAACGGGCCAGGCCACACACGCCATGCCCGCTGGTGCAGCCGTTGGCAAGGCGAGTGCCGAGGCCGACCAGAAAGCCCCCCACCAACAGTCGCGCAACGGTCTGCGCGTCGATGTCGGGGGTCTGAATGGTCGCGGGAGCAATCTCTACCATCACTGGCCAAAGCAGCAGTGGAGACAGCACCATGCCCGTAAGGAAGGCGAGCCGCCACGGGGCTCGCCCCTCACGTGTTAACAGGTTGCCGAGTATGCCGCTAATGCCGGCAATCTTCCCGTTGCCAAGCAACAGCAGGCTCGCGGCGAGGCCAATCAGCGCCCCGCCGGCCAGCGAGTGCCAGGGTGTAAACAGGGACCAGGCAATATCCATCAGAAGTGTCTCGTATACCCAATTGCAAGTATGTTCTGGTGCATGGTGAGGTCGGCCTCACCGCTGCCAAACGGCATGGGTATGGAGTTGGTGCCGCGCACGGTTTTTTCAAGCCCGTGGGTATAGGCAACGTTCCATTCGTTCCTGTCGGACAGGGCCCAGCTTGCGCCCAGGCTCACATGGGTTTCGATCACACCAGGCGCCAGTATATTGAAGAAGGTCTCCGAGCCCGGGATGGGTTGATCCATGTGGCTCACGCCGGCGCGGAGTGTCAGCGCGCCGGTAACACGGTAAACCGCACCCAGCTTGTACACGTCGCTGTCTTCCCAGCCGAACCCTGGGCCATTTGCAACACCCAGGGGCACGCCCGTCAGCAAAGGTGCCAGCGGGTTACCCACGGAGGTGATGTCGCTGTAGAGGATGCGCTGCCAGTCAGCCGCAATGGTCAGGGCTTCTGCTGCCTCCCAGGCGATGCCTGCGCCATAGGACTCGGGGATATCGAAACCGCCGCTGTCGGCGAAGAGCCCGGCGTAGTCATCAAAATTCGACATATCGATTTCCGACGACCAGGCAGCACCGAGAGTGATGTTCTCGTGAACGTCCCCCATCCAACCCAGTTTCATACCCCAACCAGTGCTGCTGTCGTGCCCGCGGTCCGTCACCGAACCGGGACGGCTACTGAAGCCATCAAAGGGTGCCAGACCACGCGCCTCAAAGCGCTGGTAGGCAAAGGTCGCGGCCGCGCCAAAGCTGTGCGCACCCGTTTTCCAGGCGACGGAGGGTGTAATGAATGCCTGCGCCAGATCGACACCGGCAGTCCCGGTAGCGCCAAACGCCGCGTAGGGATTGCTTTCATACCCTGTATTCATGCCGCCATTGCCGTATACGGCGATACCCCAGCTAAGCTGTTCATTTACCGCGCTGGTGAAGCCGATATCCGGTAGCAGAAACCAGGCATCGTCGTTGCCGTCATAGTTGCCGTTGGCCCCGGCCAGGTTGCCGGAAATGGATGAGCTGCGGTCGGGTTGGAACCAGGTGAGCCCGGCGTCCAGACGATCTCCCACCAGTGCGGTGCCGGCGGGATTCGTGGCCGCCGCCAGGGCGTCCTGGGGCAGGGCAAAACTGACGCCAGCAACTGCCTGGGTGCGCACCCCGGTGCCGTGGGTGAAGTAGCCGTTGGTGGCGTGGGCGTTGCCGGTGGCGATAGCGGCCAATAACAGAAGGCCGGATGAAGAAACGTGCTTGGGAGTCATCGAGTGATTACCATGTCTGTTGGTCGATGCGCTTCGGGAATACCGAGGCGACTATTTGAAATAGCGGGATCCTAGAGCAGTAGTGCCGAGAGGCCAAAGATTTTTTATCACTATGCTTATTATGCTGGCCGGGGCTTGGGCGCCCAACGACCTCAAGCCTGATCGCACACTGCCCACAGCGTTTGTTGTTTGAGGCTGATGCGCGCCTGAATCGAATTTTTGAACCGCGGCCGCACAATCTGGCTTCCGCGTGGCAACTACCGGGCCCTCATGCAACACTCAGAACACAATAAAGCTTCGAAGGAGTGGATACCATGGTCACGAATTGTTTTTCACCGTCCCCCGCAAATGAGGTGGTGGCATGAGCGCCAAATCTTGTGCAGGCCGCGTAGCGCTTGTCACTGGCGCGAGTAAGGGTGGCTGTGGTTCCACAATTGCCATGCGCCTTGCGGCCGAAGGGGCCCGTGTGGCAATTACCGCACGCAGCGCTGACGGCCTGGAGCGTACCCAGGCGGATATAGAAGCCGCAGGCGGTGAGGTGTTTCCGCTGGTCTGTGATCTCGCCGACCCGTTGCAGCGAGAATCACTGGTGGCGCAGGTGGAAGCGCATTTCGGCGGCATCGATATTCTGGTCAACAATGCTGCGGCCGGCGATTACAAGCCTTTTGCCGACTGGACGCTTGCCGAGCTGGAAGCTTTGCAGCAGGTCAATGTATGGGCGCCGTGGCGACTCTCCCAGCAGGTGCTCCCGGGGATGCGTGAACGCGGTTGTGGCTGGATTCTCAACCTGACGACATCGGTGGCGGAGTTGCCCGCTGGCCCGCCGTTCGGCAAGACAGCGCCAGCGCAGGCGGGTAGCGCCTATGGTGCGAGCAAGGCCGCCCTTAACCGTATGACGGTTGGACTTGCTGCCGAAGTCGAGGGTACGGGGATAACGGTAAACGCACTGACGCCGCAGGCCGCGGTGCTTACGCCGGAGCTGGCCCAGGTACGCGACGCCGGTTACCTGGATGCGGATTTCTTCGAGCCGCTGGAGACCATGGTGGAAACTGCGACGGTCCTCTGCACAACACGTGATCCCGCATTGCACGGTCGCATCGTGTACAGCCTGGAACTGCTACTGGAGCTCGGCCAACCGGTGCGTGACTTCACGGGTACGGAGCTGGTGACGGACTGGCAGCCTGCCGATCTGCCCGGGCAACTGCGTCGGCAGTTGGCTGCCCACCAGCGGGGCGGCGGAGCGCAGGGGCAGGAGGCTGCGAGGCTCACTGCGCTACTCGCCCCTGCAGCAGCCGAATAGCCGTTAAGCTAGGCCCTGCCTGATTTGTAGATCGGCTGAACACAGGGCCTGCCCTTGGCGGGCTAGCAAATATAACAATTAGTGGGCAGCGAATGCCTGGAGGAAATTGCATGACACGGAAAGTTGCTTTTATTACCGGCGCCAGCCGAGGTATAGGGGCTGAAACCGCCATTGCTCTGGCCCACGCTGGATACGATGTGGCGATCACGGCACGTAGTTTACGTGACGGTGAGCAGCATGAGCATGGCAGTTACCAGTCAAATACCGAGGCCTTGCCCGGCAGCCTGGAGTCTACAGCAGACGCAGTGCGCGCTGCTGGCGGTCAAGCCCTGTGCATGCGCTCGGATATTCTGCAACCTGACACCGTGTTGGCGGCTATTGAACGGGCGCTAAGCCATTACGGCCACATCGACCTGCTGTTCAACAATGCCTGTTTCCAGGGTATGGGAAATATGCAACATATCATGGATATTACCGCGCAACAGCTTGGGGATATTTATCAAGGTAACGTATTTACGCCACTCGCTGCTGTGCAGGCAGTATTGCCCGGCATGCTGGGCCGGCAGTCAGGCACGATTATCAATATGGTTTCGGGTTCTGCAGAAGTTGACCCGCCCGCGCCCGCAGGCGAGGGGGGGTGGGGATTTGCCTATTCTTCATCAAAGGCTGCGTTGATACGCATGGCTGGCGTTTTACGGGTAGAGCACAAAGGTTCTAATCTGCGGTTTATGAATGTAGAGCCCGGGTTTGTTGTTACCGAAGTAATGAAGGCAAATGGCTTGAGTGAGGCGCTAGCAGATTTTACCGATGCAACGCCGGCCAAAACGGTTGCCGAGGTGATTACCTGGCTGGCTGAATCACCGGAGACGCATAATGCGACGGTGCTGCATATTCCGGCGCTAGCTAAAAAGCTGGAGGCTCGCTAAGAGAGAAGCCGAAGAGCCGCTCGCGCGATGCACCGCGAAAACTGGTAGCTACGGGTGGGCGCTCCGGCCAGTGCCCCTACACGCTACTTCCGTGCCAGTGCCGATCTAGATTCTCCTGCCGGAAAACTCAAAGAACTCGTTACAGGGCCGCCTTGTTGCTTCCTCCTGACCGCGGAAAATACCTTGGGGTGTGATCGCGAACGCGATATAGCTGGACACGGTTACACCGTCTTCCCGCTGGCTGAAGATGCTTTCGTGCACCAGGTTGCCCGTGCTCTCGTTCAGTGTGAACACCTTGGGACTACCCAGGTCGAGGTCCATTTCGTAGCGGCCTTCACCAATCTTGATAAGGTCGGAGGTGAAACTTCCACTATCCGAGCCGCCGCAGCCGCTGGAAGTGGTCTTCCAGGAAATCTGGTAGGTGCCAGGTTTGTCGAGAACCAGCGTCCGCTTGTGCCCTTTCGCTATCCCGGAAGGTGCAGCCTGCTGCCCGGCAATCTCCCGCTCCGCCTCCACCAACTGGCCGATCACCTACTGGCACTGATCGTAGTAACGACGGCCCGCGTCGGTAAGGCCAACCGGTGCGTGACTTCACAGGAAAAGAGCTGGCGGCGGAGTGGCAGCCTGCCGATCTGCCCTCTCAGCTGCGTCGGCAGTTGGCTGCTCATCAGGGGGCGGTGAAGCAGAGGGACAGGAAGCTAGCAGGCTCGCCGCAGTAGTCGCCCGCGAGACCGTATCCGGGTAGACGCCGTGTTTTGGCAGCAGCGCTAGAAAGTTGCTCCGCGCCACCTGCCTTGCAGCCTCTGGCGAAAGTGCGTGCAGGAAGGGCTCGAACGCCGCCAGTTTCTCCCCCATTTTGTCGTATTTTCCAAGTTGATCCGAACCTATGACGAAACGGTCAGGATAGCGCGATACCAGCGTGACCCAGCCTTGTACGGGACGATCGTGCTCGTCGAGCAGGTATGGCCTGAGTACGGTCCAGGACAGGTCAATATACAGATTGGAATACGCTTCCATCATGCGGGTAATGGTTGGCAGCAGGAACGGCATGTGGCCCTGAAAGCGATGCAGTGTTTTGCTTGTTCCGGCGTGTGCCCAAATGATGTTTACTTCGGGATACCTGGCCAGTGCCGCCTCGACCTCCCCGGCATACAAGGGGTTTCGCTCGCGCTTGGAGGTAATGTTGCTGTGTAGCAACACTGGCAGCCGATGGCGTTCGGCGAACGCATACACGCGATACATCGCTTCACTGTTGGCGCGGGGTGTTTCACCCTCGGTCAATGCGGTCAGGTCATCATGGCGCGTAATGACCTCGCCGATACCTTGCCAAAGGCCAGGGTACAACTCCACCATCCTCTGCAAGTGCAGGTCCGCGTTCTTGTCGGTTGGGTTAAACCCGCTGATAAAGGGGTGTAGGCGCTCGTGCTGGTCGGGTGAGAGTGCTTGAACAGCTTCGGCCAGATAACCGTCGGTAGCGCTGAACCAGTAGACACTGGCGTCGTCGCCGGCGTAGGTATCCGGGCGTTTGGGTTCGTCCTCGTGCCATTTCTTCATCAGTGGTATGCCAGATACCATGGCATTGCCCACAGCAGATGCGTCCATCGCCTGGATTAGGTTGGAGAGCGGGGCACCCTGCTGAAAAAAGTCGACTGTGTGCAGATGGCCATCTGAATAGCGTGGCTCTTCGGCTTTCGCTGCGTAGGAACCGGCGGTGGCCAACAGCAGTCCACAACAGGCCGTAGTCAGGGCGCGAAGCGTGTCCGAAGTGGCAGGTTTTGGGTTTGGCACGGAATACGCTGCGGCATGGTTGGATGGAGTCAATAGTGTACCAGCGTCCATCCTTGCATCGGCCCCAATTTTTTCAACATTCTATGCTGCCTGGCAGTGGCGATTCCTACCCTCCTGCTTCGCCCTGTAGAGCGCTTCATCCGCGAGTCTCATCAGAGCATCCGCTGAGGGCATACGGGTCGATCCGATGGCGGGCACCAGCGTTGCCCCGCCGGTGCTCACGGTAATGGCAGCCCGCAGTCTTTCTAGTTCAGAGACCGACTGGGCTAGCCGCGCTGCAACGGTGGAACAGCCAGCCTCGTGCGTGTGGGGAAGCAACATTACAAATTCTTCGCCACCCAGGCGGGCGACGGTGTCGTTTGTACGAGAGACGTTGTTGAGTGCCGCAGCCAGCTCGCACAGGGCGACATCGCCTTCGGGGTGACCATAGGTGTCGTTATAGTGCTTGAAGTGGTCCACATCGACGAGGAGTAGTGACAGCGGCTCGCCGGTTCTCCCGCTGCGGGAGAGCTCCGCCTGTAACTGAGCTTCCAGCGCGCGCCGATTCTTGAGCTGGGTCAGGGGGTCGGTTGTGGAAAGTTGTTCCAGCCGGTCGTTCAGCGCTTCCAGTTGCTTCTGTCGAAGTAGTAGCTCGGCCTCAGCTCGTTTCTGCGCACTGATGTCCTGGATCTGCGAGACGAAATACTCTGGCTTGCCGTCTTCACCTCGAACCATTGAAACGCTCAAGAGGGCCCAGATTTCCTGTCCATTCTTGTGAAAGTAGCGTTTCTCCATCCGGTAGGTGTCGCGCTCCCCCGCCAGCATTTCCTGTAGCAGGTGTAGATCTTTATCGAGATCATCCGGGTGGGTAACTGCCTGGAAGTCGATGCTCAGCAATTCGGCCTCGGAGTATCCCAGAAGTTCAATGGCCGCATTATTCACCCTCCGCCAGCGGCCCTCCAGGCTGACAACAGCCATCCCGATCGCGGCGTACTCGAATGCACTTTCGAACAGTGCCGTATTTTCACGCAATTTGCCCATCGCTTGCTGCCGCTCACGATCAAGCAGGTCCTGCTCGATAATCTGTGCAATGCGACCGGCCATCAATTCGATGAGTTCTATGTCACTATCGCAAAACGGCAATGCGCGGGCGTCAGGCGAGGAGAAATTCAGGGTGCCGTAGAGGTCTCCATTGACACGAATAGGGGTAGCGAGGTACGCCTCCAGTTTCATCTCCCGGTAGGCCGGATGCCCGCAGAGTGAATCATCCTGTCCGGCGCGCGCGACTGCCACGGTCACATCCTTGTCGACGACCACAGAGCAATAGGTGTCCCCCAGCGCCATAGTGTCGCCGGAAGCGAGTTGCAGCGATTCAGGCTCCACTGCAAGGACCGTGTATTGCCCGTCACTGATGCGACTGACGATGCCGACAGGCATGTCGAAGAATTGCATACCGGTCTTCAGGTAGTCGGAGTAGAGCCTGGCGTAGGACTCATAGTGGCCGAGGCTGAGCCGATGGAACTCCCGAAAGCGGTCTGCCAAGTCGGCTAGCATGCTGGTGTGCCTAGTTTTCATGAATTGGTGACGTGCCATACCTATGAGGAAAACAAAGTCGGTAAGGGTTACACAGGAACCACGCGCTGGACAAGAACTACGCGCAACCAGGGGGTTTGAAGAAGAGGGTGGGGAGGAGTCCATCCCATTGTCAATTGGGGAGAGCCAGTGGGGAGAGCCGAGAGCCGGAAGAAGTGGTAGCTACGGGTGGACTTGAACCACCGGCCCCAGCATTATGAATTGCGCTGGAGATTTTTAACCTATTGATTTTACTGATTTAAATCCGAGCACCCACAGCGCATTTTGCACCACGGAGCACAACGAATCAGAGTGAGTCCCGCAAATCTCCCGCAGGTACGAGTGGTGCCTTGATCGCCTCTCCTTTTAACCCGCTGCAAATGAAATAAGGGGATTCTAATTTCACTTTTAATCCATAAAGTGAAATAACGGCTTTTGTGTTTCACGTTCATTCAGCAGCGCATAGGTTTATGTGACCATCAGGTTAGAGAAATATTGCTCTGGCGAATACCGGAAGGACTTCTCATGCACGTGAATGCCCGGGCTGCCACAAGGCAGACAGCACCTCGGCCTGCTGCAGCACCGTCTGCACCGCCGCATCCTGCAAGTCTGGCGGGTAGCCGTACTTGCGCAGGATGCGTTTGACCAGCACGCGCAGCCGTGCCCTTGCCGATTCGCGGTGGGCCCAATCGACGGCGACATTTTCGCGCAGGCTCACCAGGAGTTCGTGGGCAATCACGCGCAGCTTGTCGTCACCCATCACCTGCAGCGCAGATTCGTTTTCTGCGAGCGCGTCGTAGAAGGCGATCTCCTCGTCGGACAGACCTTGTTCTTCTCCCCGGTTACGGGCAGCGCGGATGTCCTGGGCCAGCTTGATCAGCTCCTGCAGCACCTCGGCGGTAGTGATCGCATTGGCGTGGTAGCGCGCGATGGCGTCTTCCAGCCGTTCGGTGAAGGCTCGGGTCTCGACCACGTTGCTGCGGGTGCGCGAGCTGATACTGTCACCCAACAGCTTGCGCAGGGCTTCCAGCCCTAGGTTCTTCTTCTTCATCTGCTGTACTTCGAGCAGAAACTCGTCGGAGAGAATCGAGATGTCCGGTGTCTGGATACCGGCTGCAGAGAGGATATCGACGATCTCGGTGGAGACCACAGCTCGACTGACGACTTGTTGGATGGCCAGTTCCCGGTCCTGCCGAGTGGTGCCTGAAACGCCTGCCGTCTTAACCAGCGCGGCACGGATCGCCTGAAAAAATCCGACTTCCTCGCGTATGGCCCGCGCCTCATCCGAACTGGCCGCCAGCGCAAACGCCTTGGATAACGCCAGAACACCATCGGCAAAGCGCCGATGCGCCACCTTCTTGGCCTCCGGTGTTTTCTCTGCTGCCGCCCAATGTTGCTGCCTGGTGAGAATCCATTCGATAGCCCCGGCCATCATCGCCAGCCGCTCGCCTGGGGTGCCTTGGAGGCCGGTGCCGTAGTCAAAGCCGTGGAACATGTCGCGCACGATCTCGTACTTCTCCAGCAATACCGCCACGGCCTCAGACTCGTCGATGCCGGTCTTGTCCTGATCGGGCTTGGAGTACTGCGCCAGCGCCGACTTCAGATTCTGGGCGATGCCGATGTAGTCCACGATCAAGCCAGCGGGCTTGTCGCGGAACACGCGGTTGACGCGTGCGATAGCCTGCATTAATCCGTGGCCGCGCATCGGCTTGTCGATGTACATGGTGTGCATGCTGGGCGCATCGAAGCCGGTCAACCACATGTCGCGCACGATCACCAGCTGGAGGGGGTCTTGTGGATCACGGGCACGCTTTGCCAACAGGTCGCGGCGCGCCTTATTCCCGATATGCTGCTGCCACTCCACTGGATCACTGGCCGCGCCGGTCATCACGATCTTGATGCTTCCAGCATTGTCGTCCGAACTGTGCCATTGCGGCCGTAGTTTGATGATCTCGTTATAGAGCGCTACGCAGATGCGGCGACTCATGCACACCATCATCGCCTTGCCGCTGAGCGCCGCTACCCGGTCCTCGAAGTGCTGCACCAGATCGCCGGCCACCAGCGCCAGGCGCTTATCACTGCCGACTAATGCCTCGACTGTGCTCCACTTCTGTTTGGTGCGTTCGGCGCTGGGCTCGTCTTCGTCCTCCAGCAGCGCCTCGATCTCGGCATCAATACGGGGCTTCTCATCCTCGTCCAACTCGATGCGCGCCAGCCGGGATTCGTAGTAAATAGGTACTGTGGCGCCGTCTTCCACCGCACGGCTGATGTCGTAAATGTCGATGTAGTGGCCGAACACCGCCGGCGTATTCACATCGGTGGCTTCAATTGGTGTGCCGGTAAAGCCAATGAAGGAGGCATTGGGAAGTGCATCGCGCAGGTACTTGGCAAAGCCATAGGCGATCTCGCCGGTCTTAGTGGCCACTTTGGCCTTGAAACCATACTGGCTGCGGTGCGCCTCGTCGGCAATGACAACCACGTTGGAGCGCTCGGTCAGTGCCGGAAATTCGGTCTCGTCCGCCGCTGGCGAGAACTTTTGCAGGGTGGTAAAGATCACGCCGCCGGAAGCGCGATTGAGCAAAGTGCGCAGGTGATCACGATCCTGCGCCTGCACCGGCGTCTGGCGCAGCAGGTCTTTGCACATAGCGAAGGTCGCGAACAACTGGTCGTCCAGATCGTTGCGGTCGGTCAGCACCACCAGCGTGGGATTGGCCATGCGCGGGTCGAATACGAGGAGGCCCGCATAGAAAGCCATCAGCAGGCTTTTGCCGGAACCCTGGGTGTGCCAGATCACACCCGCCTTGCGGTCACCTTCAGGCTGGCTTTCCACGCTGGGTAGGCCGTACTCCGCGGGATCTTCCGCCTGCACGTTTTCCATGCTGGCCCGCAGTGTTGATGTGACAGCCTTCTTCACCGCGTGGAACTGGTGATAACCGGCGATGATCTTGATCAGACCAGACGGGCCTTCGCCAAACACGGTGAAGTGGCGTAACACGTCTAGGAAGCGCCCCTGTTCGAATACGCCCTCGATCAGCGTGGCCATCTCGGGCATGCCCTTCGGCTCAATGCGTGTGCCGTCGGTGGTGCGCCATGGCATGAAGCGCTCCTGCTCCGCCGACAACGAGCCGACGCGGGCCATCAATCCGTCTGAGGTTACCAACAAGGCATTGCTCTGAAACAGGGCAGGAATCTGCTGCTTATAGGTCTGCAGCTGGTTGAAGGCGCTGCTCAGTGTGGCACTTTCCCCACCGGGCGCTTTCAGCTCTACTACCGCTAGCGGCAGTCCGTTAACGAACACCACCACGTCCGGGCGGCGTTTGGCCTGGCCTGCCACCACCGTGAACTGCTGCACTGCCAGCCAGTCATTGTTGGCAGGCTGTTCGAAGTCGATCAGCCGCACCTTGCCTGCCGTGAGCGTGCCGTCCTCACCGTAATACTCCACATCGGCACCTTCGGTGAGAAGCCTGTGTATGCGGCGGTTCTCTTCCAGCAGGTTCGGCAATTCTGATTGCGTCAGGCGGCGCACGGCATCCGCTTGTGCCTCTGGCGGTAAGGCCGGGTTCAGGCGCGCTACAGTGGCGGTGAGTCGCGCCGTGAGCACCACTTCGTCGTAGGCATCCCGCTCCGGTTGTTTACCATCGGGGCCGATTACATCGTCGGAGGCGCAGGTATAGCCTAGCACGGTAAGCTGCTCCAACAGCGCGGTTTCCAATTGTGCTTCCGAAAGAAAGGGCATCAGTCGTCCTTGGCTGCCGAGTCAGTTGTCAATAACACAAAATGCTCCACCAGCTTCACCATCAGCTCTTTTTGCGCGGGTTTGCTCTCTGCTACCAGCAGCGCCAGCGCTACCAGCGTATTGTCGTTAATCAGCCTTTCCACTGGCCGTGCCAACAAGTGCTCGTTCAGGCGCAGGTACCACAGAAACAGAAATGAGCCAGTGCGCTTGTTGCCATCGGCCAAGGGATGATTTTTGATAACCAGATACAGCAGATGCGCCGCCCGGCTGGCAACATTGGGGTAGAACAGCTCATCACCAAAGCCCTGCTCTATAGTTGCGATGGCGGACGCAAGCCCATCTCCACGCAACTGGCCGAACAGCTCGGTGGCCTCGCCTTTGGCGATCAGCTCCGCCTTGAGCTGGGCAATCGCCGGGAGTACGTCGTCCAGATGCAACGAACGCATACCGCATTGCATGCTGGTCTGCCCGATCAGGCTCTGCTCATCATAGCCCTGCAGCATGCTCCAACTGCGGGCGTAGTCGGCGATCACCTGCAATACCGCTTCACCCTCCGGGCTGACCAGCTGCTGGTTGGCCAGGGTGCTGGAAAGCAGGTCGAACGCCTGCTCGAACTCAATGCCGCGTTCCTCCAATCGCTGCTGGTTGAGGCTGTAACCCTCCACCAAATGCTGACGCAGTACGCCGGTGGCCCATTGGCGGAAGCGGGTAGCGCGAGTGGTACTGACCCGGTAGCCTACCGAGATGATGACGTCGAGATTGTAGTGTTTGAGCTGCCTTTTGACTTGGCGCGCCCCTTCCTGACGAACTACCGAGAAATCCTCGGTAGTTGTCGCCTCGTCCAACTCCTTGTCTCTAAAGATGTTTTTCAGGTGCAGGCTGATATTGTCAGCCGACGTGCTGAATAATTCCGCCATTTGCGCCTGAACCAGCCAGACAGTCTCGCCCTGCAGTCGCACTTGTACCGGTTGACTTTCGGTTTCAAAAATCACGATGTTATTCATGGCTGCGCCTCTCCCAAAACAAACCGCGCTCGTTCCCGGCATAGCATTTCGTAAGGGGTTATGAAGCGAAGGTTCAGGCCGATGCAGGCATTGGGAATTTTGATGCGCTTCACTGAGTTGGCAGGGACTTCGTGGGTGACCACCACATGCACCGCGCGGGCGAAGTCTTCCAGTTGCCGCAGAGTGGGTTGCAGTTCCCCGGTTTCCCACTCACTGAGCTTGGGTAAGAGCCCTGCCAGCACGAGCGTACCCAGCCCGGCGCGCTCTCGTGCCCAGGTCAGCAGTTCGGGGTTGACGAGGATGCGTACCTTCACTTTTTACCTCCTATCCACTCAGGGATTAAGTGGAGTGGTTATTCCTCGCTTCAACTCCCTGGGAAGGAAAGCATCTATCTCATTATCGGAAAACGTCATGTCCTCAAGATTTTTAAGTGCATTTTGAGCTTTTGAATAGGCCTTGTAGTTTGTGCTAGGCGCGCCTGTGTATACAGCATGCAGATCTTCCACAAGCCGGTCTCTTTGCATGCGTATTTCGTTTAGAGATGCTGCATTCAAACGGATATCTGTCAAAAGGGAAAGATACCTCTCACGGATAATCCAGAGGTCTGCGCCAGCCTGTCGATGTTTCTGGGCGATCTCACCGAGATCATAATCTTTGGTATAGGAATTAAGGACAAGCAGCAAGGTGGAAAGTACAACGGCTACGAATGCTCCGCATTTTGTGTAGTCGGCCAGAGCATCAAATTCGAAGAGCGCCGTTACCAATCCACCTGTAACCAGTGCTGAAAGTAGAATTTGCAAAAGCTTAATTTTCTTGTGGCGATCAAAAAGTATGTCTGCACACTTCTCATGTGTTTTATGAGAGTAGACCACTCGTCCATAACACTCGCGCAGCTGCCCTTCCAAGATCTTTTCGTTATCAGTCATAATCACTTCCATCTGTAACAATTGGAACATGTATTCTGTCCTTGGCAACAACGGTATCATTTTCGACAAGATAGCATTCGACGACATGATCACCTCGAAATGTGCTGCTTTCCTCTTTTGTTCGCCAACCTCCATCGAGCACGATTTGCCCACGGATACAGTTCCGACGCTGAGCCTCTTCACCCCTGTTCAGAACTTTCCAATAGATTTGATATGTGCCATTAACCTGAGGCCCTTCAGATATCCAGAACTTCAACTTCTTGTCCGCTTTCAGCGGAATTCGTCCGAGTATGTCTCTCAGAGAGAATTTTCGGAATCCGCGCTGCATGATTTCGCAGTCAATCCTAAGTGGATAACGTATATCAATGGAAAACTTATCTTCGATAGACTCCTCAGTATCGATCCATGTCTTCGCAGCGCTAGCGTCGATTGGTTTCTCCTGTGACGCAGGGAAAGGCCGCCCATAAATAGCCTTCCATTTGTCGTTAACGTTGTTCTGCCCTTCTGCTTCTATTGCTTTGACGCAAAGATCATATGCCTTTTTCGCTCGTCTCTGGAATTTCTTCTTTACTTTTACTCGTTGTTGGCTGCCAGGAGCGGCATATTCGATTTGTTCCGGTAGTTCAGAAAGATATTTAAAGAAATCCCGACTTAACTCGTCATAGTAGAGATAGCTTTTGGTGTCGTAGTCTGACGTTGATTGAAGAAAGTTATAACTCAGAGTATCAATCAGTAGGCCACCCATCCCTACTCCATGTTTATTTTTCCAGGCACGTACCATCTTGCACAGTCGACGCAGATTTGAGTTCTTGGCTGTATCCAGATTGGCAATTGCCACCATTTCTTGCCGTGGCTTGGTAATCTTCCAGCTACCGCCATTCTTGGTGTCGGGATATTTGTAGGTTTTGTCGTCTTGCTCAAAAACAGGTTGTACTTCAACATGAAAATTCTTGTAGGTTACCGTAACAACAAGGCGATCAACTCGAACCTTGGTAGACGGATAGCGTCTGTATATCGCATCCTTTGCATCCTGCAATAGCTTTAATTGTCCTCCAGATTGGTTGTAATCATCCCATTTTGTCTTGGGCATGATGTAAAGCATATCTAGGTCAGAAATTCCGTTGATGCCGGTTCTTCTGCCAAACGATCCAACTTGAAGGGTGTTATTCGTTTTTGACTCTGTATCACGAAACATTTTATTGAGGGCGGCCGTTAATTCCCCATACCGTGTGCTGATCGTTTCGGCATTGCTTATCGCGAGGTTGGCGATGAACGCCGAGAATATTTCCGAAACGCTCATTTCAATTCTCGTCCGACTCATAATTATTAGCGCGTAGCTCGCCCGAGATGAGTTTGGGCAGCAGGATGTCGCGCAGTTGAGCTAGCGCTCGGGATGCGAGTTCATTCCGAATCGCTTGCTCGACAAGCGGTGCAATCAAGGCGCCGAGTCTTTCTAATACATCATCCGGTGGGCAGAGAGTCATCGCCGTTTTGAGATGACCACGCTGAATATGGCCCATCGTCGTGGCTTTTGAAGCGGCTATAGCCTGAAATTCTTCGAGGTGGTAGTGCACCCAATGGCTGACAAACCACAAGGGGTAGCGCTCTGACGTGACCTTAAATAGATGCTGGTTTAGAGCTCCTTCACCTTCAGTCCAAAATTTCGCCAGCAGGCTACCGGACCAGCTAAACAGGAAGTCGCCATCGTTAATGATGTACTTGGCAGGCACATCACGAGATGCGCGACCGCTTTTGGCACTAACCCCATTGCGAAGTTCGGCGATCTTGATAACCGGCATGCTGTCTTCGGGATCTGCAGCAGGGTATTTCTGAAGGGCAACACCATTGAGAAAATCGGCAATTTCATCAAGCGGGCGCTCACTCCACCCTTCCGGCTTAACCTCACCATCAAGGCAGTCTGGGAAGAGTTGCCAGAGTTCGGCTGGGAGATAGGGTTCGCGGCCTTCCATCTTGGCGCGGACGGGGCCGAAGTCGACGAACCAGTCCTTGAACAGGGTGCTGGCCATGGCCTCCAGGGTCTGGTTGCGGCGGCGGTTGAGTTCGATCTTGTCGTCCAGTGTGCCAAGGATTTGGGCGATGGCGCGTTGTTCGGGCTTTGGGGGCAGCCCGATTGTTAGCGCCTTAAGCTCGTCGCTGTTTAGCCGTCCCGTACCATGGCCCGCAAGATCAACTCGGGAGAGCAGTCGATGCTTATTCCCAAGCAACAGATACGGAAGGAAGTCATCGGTAACATGTATGTTTGGTCGAAGCGCCTTCACGTCTTGATTAAACGTCATGGGCTTGCTAATAACGCAGATTGGCAGATCATTGAGCAAGGTCATGCCGCGAACTAGAAGTAATACCGAGCCAGCAGGAGCGAGTCTTGTACCGTTCGAAGCACCAGCCTCAGTAACGTGGTCTTGTGAATCTCCGAGTCGGAACTGCTTCATATCTTTTGCAGATACCCAAGGAATTGAACCGTTCCAGTAGTCGGCTCTGCTCTTTGATGGGGTACCGCCCGACAAGAAATCAGTCACTTCACCAAGCGTGGAATCGCGCCACTCACCCGCCATACCCAAGCTCCCTCAGGTTCGCCTCGATCAACGCATCCAGCCGTGCTGCTTCCTGCTGCTGCTCTCGCCACTGCGCACTCAGGCGCTGCATCTTGTCAGCGAATGGCTCACCATCATCCTCCACAGCCTCGGCACCTACATAGCGGCCGGGGGTCAGCACATGACCGTGCTTGCGGACGTCGTCGAGGGTGGCGCTCTTGCAGAAGCCGGGGATGTCCGCGTACTTCCCGGCCGCTTTCTCGCCACGCCAGGCATGATAAGTGTCGGCGATCTTCTGGATGTCCTCGTCGGTGAGTTCGCGCCGGGTGCGGTCTACCAGCGTGCCCATATTGCGGGCATCGATAAACAGCACTTCGCCGCGCCTATCGCGCAGGGTCTCCTTGCCACGCTTGCCGTTGGACTTGTCGCGGGCCAGGAACCACAGGCAAGCGGGAATCTGGGTGGAGTAGAACAACTGCCCCGGCAGGGCCACCATGCAGTCCACGGCGTCGGCTTCGACCATGGCCTTGCGGATCTCGCCTTCGCCACTCTGGTTGGAACTCATGGAGCCGTTTGCCAACACCACGCCAGCGGTGCCAAAGGGCGCTAGGTGCCAGTGGATGTGTTGCAGCCAGGCGTAGTTTGCGTTGCCCACGGGCGGCACACCGAACTGCCAGCGCGGGTCTTCGCGCAGACGGTCGCCACCCCAGTCGGAGATATTGAAGGGCGGGTTGGCGAGAATATGGTCGAAGCGCAGGTCGCGCAGCTCGTCCTTGTGGAAGCTGCCCTCGTTATTCCAGCGGATATCCGAGTCGATACCGCGCACGGCCAGGTTCATCTTGGCCAGGCGCCAGGTGGTGTAGTTGCTCTCCTGGCCGTAGATGGCGATGTCGCCGATGCGCCCGCCGTGTTGCAGCACGAACTTTTCGCTCTGCACGAACATGCCGCCGCTGCCGCAGCATGGGTCGTAGACGCGGCCCTGGTAAGGTTCGAGCATCTGTACCAATATCTGCACCACGGAGCGCGGGGTGTAGAACTCGCCGCCGCGCTTGCCCTCGCTGCCGGCGAACTGGGCTAGAAAGTATTCGTAAACGCGGCCGAGTAAGTCACGGGACTTACCGCCCTGTTCGTTCATTGTGATGCCGGAGATCAGGTCGATGAGCTCTCCCAGCATGACCTTGTTGAGGGCGGGGCGAGAGTAGTCCTTGGGGAGTACGCCTTTCAGGGATTCGTTGTCCTTCTCGATGGCGCGCATGGCTTCGTCGATGAGGGTGCCGATCTCAGGGCGCTTGGCGTTGGCTTTCAGGTGCGACCAGCGGCCCTCTTTGGGTACCCAGAAAATATTGTCGGCGAGGTATTCATCCTTGTCCTCCGCTGCTTGTGCATCTTCGGCCAGCAGTTCGGCGTGGCGGGCCTCAAAGGCGTCAGAAATGTACTTGAGGAAGATCAGCCCCAGGGCGATGTGCTTGTAGTCGCTGGGCTCCATGTTGCCGCGCAGCTTGTCAGCGGTTTTGAATAGGTCGGCTTCGAAGCCCAGCTGCGATTGGGACTTGCCCCCGTTGTTCTTGTCTTTGCCCTTGGCCATTATAGTTCCTGTTGTTCAGTCGCGGTGGAGGTCAGTCCAGCACCACAAGAAATTCGGTGGCCAGCGCTTCCGGGCGCACGGCGCGGGTGTCCGGGCTGCGGTGCAGCTTGACCAGGCCGTAACCCTCCAGATTGCGCAGTGTGCGCGACAGGTTACTGGCCGCGCGTCCAGACAGTTCTGCAAGTTCCAGTACCGTGCGCGGCTGCTTATCCTCAATCAAACGTAGCAATGCCCGGTTCTCGTCTGACAGCACCCCGGCCAGCTGACGCCATGACGCGAACCAGACCGTGGGCGTAGGTTCTTTGCTGTGGCTGGAAGCTTGGCTGGCCCGCTTTTCAGAGCGGATGCCGACGACAGTGCGCATGAGTACCCTCTTTGTCATTGAGTGGCAGCGTGTATGCACCTGATGCTATCACGCGAACATCGTATCGGACAGTGAGTTGGAGCGGAGGTTTGTAAAATGTCATAAACGTATTCCTACAGTATATGTGTACGATAGTTCGTGAACCATAGGATGGACACTGTTTGGACGTGCCCAGACACTCTCGACACTGGAACAGGTGGTGCGCCGGTAAGCACGCGCTCAAGTCACTGCCAAGCGCAGCGGGTAGTGACGTGGGCGCCCGCGCTCTGCGGCAATAAACTCAGCAACACTTCTGCACCATGCGATTTCAGGGGTGGTTCCACTGGAACCACTTCACCAAGTACCTAAGTTTGCGGATATACGAGCTCAAAGCCGCCCTCCGTTCCCCGGAAGCGTAATTTCCGACCCACTCCTGACAAACAAATCACCAGGCGCCCGATAAAACCACCTCCGCTTCGGGTTGAATTCTCTGTGACAGCCGTATTTGGGGTTCGTACAGTAGACTCACTAGACGCGGCCACTGGTAGTGTCCCGTCAAGTGGTGTAATTCCGGTCTCCAGATTCATTGCTTCAGGCGGCCTCAGACTGTGCCAGTAGGTTGGCCTGGTCCTCGGTGCTCAGCACGCGCGCCA
>CAXIDF010000018.1:0-89557 GCA_964022665.1 uncultured Halieaceae bacterium | reverse complement strand
CGCTGTCTGTGCCCAGGGTGGCGTCTGCCGTGGTGGCCGCGCCATCGCTGGCGGTGGGCTCTGTATCCACCGGCGGTGGCGGTGGCGGTGGCGGTGGCGGTGGTGGCGGTGGCGGTGGTGGCGAAGTCTCCGTACCGTCGACAATCGTCACCACGCCCTGCGGATCGCCAATGGTCGCGCCTGAAGCGTTGCTCAGGTTCACCAGCAAGCGTTCGGTCGGTTCTTCAATCGCATCTTCATTGGTCTGGACCAGCACGGTCGCAGTTGTCGTGCCCGGCGCAAACGTCACCGTGCCCGACGCCGGATCGTAATCACCACCGACTACCGTGGCACTGTCATCCGCAGTGGCAAACTGCACGCTGACCGGCTGATCACTTGGCCCGGAGAGGCTCAGCGTGACCTGCGCCGTCTGACCCTCGGTCACGGTGACATCGTTTATGCTGATCACCGGCCTAAACCCGTCGAGGATCGTAACAACGCCCTCTCCATCACCAATGACGGCGCCCGCCGCGTCGCTCAGGTTGACCGTGAACTGCTCGGTCCCTTCCTGAAGTTCATCGGCATTGGTCTGGAACTGAATCGTGACGCTGGTGGTCCCCGGCGCGAACGTGATGGTACCCGAGGCCGGATCGTAATCTCCCCCAACCACAGTCGCCGTGCCATCTTCGCTCTGAAAGCGCACCGAAACGGGGTTGTCGCTGACTTTAGAAAGGCTCACCACCACTTCTGCGAGGTCGCCCTCGACCACGGTGACGTCGCCAACGCTCACCACCGGCGGTACAGGGGGCGCAGCCGGCTCTCCACTGGTCACCACCACGGTAACCGTTGCCGTGTCTGCATTGTTGCCATCCGGCGTGGTTGCGGTATAGGTGAAAGTGTCTGTTCCCGTGAAACCGTCGTTGGGGGAATAGGTCACGGTGCCATCATCATTGATGACGACGCTGCCGTTGGCAGGCTGACTGGTGCCGGTGATGACCGACCCCTCAACAAAAACATCATTGTCTTTGACCGCGACAACAACCGGGACGCCCTCCTCCGTTGTTTCAGCGTCATCAATGGCATCAACTGTCAGGAGTGCCGATTCTTCTACCCGCAACTCGGTTTCGGTAGGGGTGAAACGGGCGACCGAGTGGAATTCATCCGTGTTCTCCACAATCCGCGCCAGGCGCACAAAACCGTGCCCTTCGCTGACGCCACCCCCCTCGGTCCCAGCTGCCGGTGCCTCCAAGCCATCGAGAATGTCGCCATCCCCTTCCAGATTGGCCAACAGGGTTTCAACCGTTTCGTCCTCAACGGCACTCTCCTGTGCGCTCGCTGCGCGTTCCGCCACGATATCGCGTGTGAGTAGCAGTTCGGGCACTTCGGCCACCGTCAGTGAACTGCCGTCTTCAAGCGCCAACTCGACTGAGCCACCGTTCGGCGTCACAACGGTTTCGCCCTCAAGCAATACATCGCCCGGCTGAAGTTCACGCAGCTCACCGTTCGGTCCACGGGCGTAAGCCGTGCCCGAGACCGAAACTACTGTTGCAATCGCCTGATCTGCCATGTGGTGTTCTCCTGAAAACCTGAGCACGGTTTACGCGCCATTAGCAATACGCTGATAGTAGAGGGACTGGCGGCGGCAAGTATTGTACGAAAGGACAAGGAGTGCTCTGGAAAAGTGATCTCGTTCACAGATCCGGAAACAAGCAGCGGCTACAACAAGGATCAGAGCGGCATGGGATGCGCGAGGTGTCGGGCTGGCCGAGCGGGGTGTTGCCCGATATTGCTGGATGAAACCCCGGCGCTGGCGGACGCGTGCTCCGGGGCAGGACTGGGACCCGCGCGCGACTACCGTACGTCTTCCCGGTATAGCTTCTGCGCCGATCGGCTTTTGAAAGTCTGCGTATTCGGGTTGATGCACTCGACCAATTCACGACCCGCCGGTACCGCCCACTTTGATTTGCCCTGGGCGATCTCTCGGGCCCTGTCCATGTCGGACGCCTGTATACCGACAAAACGCGTTTCGCCATCGGCATCTTTCACCTGACAGACGAACTCGCCCTGCGGCATTTTTGCCTGGGCAAATACAACGCCGGTAGAAACAGACAAGGCGCAGAAAACTGCCAGCGCGCTCAAACGACCTGCTACTTTCATGATTTCTCTCCTACGCGTTTCCGCATTACCAGCACTCGGTGGCGGTTGTACCCGTCGCAGAGCGGGTACCAAATGAATCCAGTACAAAGGTGGTGCAGCGCGTATCACTGCTCTGCGGCGAACCGCTGACCGGGGTGGCAGTGAGTTCGAAGCAGTTTGCTATCACGCCTCCACTACAAGCTGCTGCGCTGATGCTGTAGTGGCCCTCCTCGGAAATCCGCGGGCTGGCGGCGTAGCCCAGCTCCTGCATATCCGTGGTATAGCGCCCTTGGTCCAACATGAATTGCTGCTGCCGGTTGGACGCGTCAAGCAGCGCCGACATCGCATCACTGCGCCGACCTTTCTGCAAGCTGCCCTGATAGGCGGGCAAGGCGATCGCCATCAGGATGCCGACAATGACCACAACAATCATGACCTCCATCAGGGTAAAGCCAGCTGTCGCACTGCGCCCCGCCATTCCCCGGCGTTGCGCGATGCTCACTGCGGTACCCGGCATCAGTAGCCCTCCTCAAACCAGTGATCGCCATAAGGAGCCCGCAGTGACATGCCGATGTCACACACACCCGCTTCGCAGTTCTGCTCGCCGTCGCCGTCGGTATCACCCTGCGGCGTACCCGGGGGCAACAGCAAACGTATCTGGCCATCTGCACCGACGTGCACCGAAGGTGTATCCGGGATAATGGCGCCCAGCAATATAACGTTACGGTCACCGGTGTAGAGATCCACGACATAGAGGCGACCCATCCCCGATACCGGTTCGCACACATTGATGTCGTCCAGCACACTGCTCGGCGTGAACGTGGTGAACTGCACCTTGCCATTGAGCGTACGGGACTTAGACGACGACTTCTCGCCTTCACCCGTCAGGTCCATCCGCCAGCCGAGCGCCGCCTTCAATGCCGCTAGCGCGGTTGCCCGTTGCTCGTCTGTGCCCGTTACCAGACGGTTGTTGGTAATGTTGTACAGGCTGCTGTTATTGATCGGCAGGAAACAGCGGAAATCGACAATATCCTCGTCGGCACAATCTGCAGTGCTCGGCCTAGGGGTAGTGTAGGCACCGATTGCCAGGTCACGGATCATGTAGAAGCGGTTGTTTACATCCGTGGCATTCGGGTTGGTGCGGTCGCCCGAACCGATGAGAATGGCATCAACGGGATTGCCGTCAAAGCGGATCCGCACCACATCCGGCGCACTGAAGAAGCGCCGGTCATTAGCCGTATTCCCACCACCCAGACTGGCCAGCTGGTTGATCTGCCAGGTAGTCTGACTCGCGGTTGGCAATACGTTGCCGGGCAGGTCGACGCGCCAAACATTGCCCCCGGTATCGGCGAAGTAAATCCGATCGGTGAGCTTGTCACCGTTGCCGTCCAGCACCGTGACCGGTGCCGCCACCGAGTGCTGTAGCCCCGACTCCCGCAGGTTTTTCACGCTGTCGGCAGCCGGCGTTACACTCCACACCAACGCACCCGTCTCGGCATCGACAATGAAAATACCGCGACCGCGTGCATCCGGCGTTGCCAAACCGGAACTGTCCTTATTGGTATCGTAGCCTGCGCCGAATATCAGTACAGGTTTCGCCACACCACTACCGTCAGCGTAGCCCGGGATACGCGTCACCACGGGTTCAGACCAGGTCTGGCCCAGTTCGGTGAAGCCGGTAGTGGACGCATTGATATGCCACAGGAAGGACGGATTCTCTGGATCGGAAATGTCCAGCGCGTAATAGCCGTTCCCGCCCCGACGCATACCGAAGTACGCCCACGCCTTATCACCGGCGCCGGAATTCAGGGTGCCGTCGCCATTGACGTCCAGCGTATAGGCTACCGGCGTGAGGTCCATGCCGTAGATGTTCTGCGAAGAACGCGCATTCTGGCTGCGGGCCCGCAGGATTGGCGCAAGCTCCTTGGGAAAAAACGCCCAGTCTTCTTGCCCGTTGTCATTCCCGAACATGTGTACAAAGCCGGCGTTGGTCCCCACCAGCAGCCGAATATCCGGAGACGCCTGGCTATAACCACTGCGCGCCCCGTAATTCAGTACCAGCGGCTGGCTGTGCAGAATATCGCCCATAACCCAACTGCGGGTATCCGTGCTGTCGCCATCACCGTCCCTGTCATAGGCGTCGAAACCACGCGCCCAGTTGATCAGGCGGGTCAGGGCCACATCCGAGGTAACGCCAAACAGGTTGTGCAGCTCGGCATCATCGGCAACACCCATTGCGCTCGCCGTGATGTTATCGGACTCCAGCGTTTGTAATGCTCCACCCGACCCGGTATTGGTATAAATAGAGCGCGAGCCCGCACTCCGGGCAACAAGCAGCGCGCCAACACCGCCTTTCTCAACGCCACCGCCATCTGCAGTAGCGCCCCAGAAGGTCACAGCACTGTCCTTGATAAAGCCGGTCGCGGCATCGATAGCCGGGGTGCCATTACCGTCCACGAGCACGGCATCGCCGTCGTCGATACGCAGTTTCAACTTCTTGATATTGCCCTGCCAGTCGACCGTTTCGCCGGGCTTGAACATGGCATAGAAGATTTCGTCACGGCTCTGCGTCCGGGTGAATGTGTCCACCGCCACAGCGGGTGATGTGAACGTGGTGTCCGTAGCCAGAATGCTGACAATGGCGCCCTGGAAGGCCGCCGCCAGCTCCTGCGCATTGTTCGCCGTGTAGTATTCGCCTTTGCCTTTGTCTGCAGTATCAGCCAGCAGATCCTGGTCGGTGGTAAAACCGATGGTATAAGTGATACCGAACTGGTTACCGTTGGTCGTATCGTCATCCAGGTCAGTATTAGCCATGTACTCGGCGAGTTCAGGCATACAGTTCTTGCGCATGCCCTGACCACTGTCGTGCTGATAATTGCTACACGTCTTGCCAGTGAGCGTCTCAATATAGGTATTGGCACGGTCATCGTTAGTCGGCTGGCCGTCAGTCATCAGGATGACATAGGTATAAGCGCAGTCGGTACTAGGAGAGTTGTACGTGCCGCCGCTGGCGACCAGGGGATCCTGCGGCAGTGCATCGTCCGGCGGCGCGCTGTCGCCCGTGCGACGATCGTCGCCCCAGAGCACCTCCCCACCCGACAGGTAGCGGTAGGCCTCGTACATCGACTCACAGAGTGGTGTCGCACCGTCTGCCGTCATGGAGTTCACCATGTCGATGACGTTGGTACGCTGCGCGTCCGTCATGCCCTGTATGATGCGGCTGACCACACGCCCCCCGTGGTTGCTGCTGCCCTGGTTACTGTTGAATTCCATCAAGCCGAAATCCACGCCGGGGTTGCTGCGCATGATGGTGGACACCACATCCTGCGCAATATCGATGCGGCTACGCGGCTCCTCCAGAGAGTCATCGTAGTACCAGTCCAGATAATGACCGGTATAGAACGTGTAGGCGCCCGTACCCCAATTCATGGAAGGGTCCGGGTTCGGGCCGTACTCATTGCCGGTTTGCACGTCATCCTGCGGATAACCGGGGCCCGCTCCAGAACCGTTGTTGGTGATCCCGGAAGCCACGTCGTTCAGGCACTCCACGTGCGGCGGCTCGGTTACGCCGCCAGTAAGTGGTTGCCAGCTCTCGATGCTCAGGGACGTGGATGGCGGGACCCACACTGCGTCGCGCATGCGCGTCCAGGTGGATTCCGTTACCGTCTCCGTCGTACAGGGATCCTGCCGGGTAATGAAATAATCCCAGCGTGAAGGATTATCAACACAGATCGATTCACGTTTTTCGGGACAATCCCGTGCCTTTGGTCCCGTCCAGGCGTCGTACACCGCCTTCGTAACCTCGACAACTACCGGATCCGGACAGATCTCGGTAGTTACCTCTACATCCACAAACTTGAAGCAACCATTGCCCTGCACGGTCTCATCAGGGTTATCACAGCGGAAATAGCCCGCCGTTTCAACCGGGCGCGAATCCACCCAGCGCCGGGCGCGGTCCGCTGTGAAACGGCCGTCAAGGGCAAGGCTGTCGTAGGAGGACGCGCAGCGGTTCTTACTTTTCAGGAACCAGTTCGGATTGGGTTGCCCACTGATTCTCTTCGGCGGCACGTCGCCATCGGTGGACCAGTAGATGCGGTCCGACCAGTCGCTGGGCCGGCTACCCGAGCTAAACGAGTACCCATAGGTCGTATCCTCTGGATCATAGGGTGGCCGCTGCTGGTCCACCATGGTCGCCATACTGCCGGAGTCATCGAACACCACCAGCACCTTGGGCCTGGAACCGGTACTGGCGCTGAACTCCGCCTTGTAGATTTCCGTGTCATCAGCACCTGCGGGGAACGTTCCCGCCACCAGCAGCAGAGACGCCACCGCCGTTGCCCGAAATGTATTCCACGTGTCCATTGCCATTTTCATTTTTTCCGCCCCCTGTTCACACAGGCTCAATCGATGCCTAACCGGCTTCACCTACCACCGTCTTGATCACACCCAGTTCCACGCGCGAGCGTGCCTTCCCGGCCACATCGTGCTCCGAGGTGACCCGGTAGAAATCACAGTCAAATACGCCAATGCTGCTGCCGCCCGTCTCGCCTGGCGGGCGCGGGCACTCCCGAGCGATCCCGACGACCGCGACGCGCACATCCACGGCGCCCACACCGTCGCGCAAGCTGCGGAGCGGGTGCTCGGTGGAGGTATCCAGCCCCGCGAACGGGGTATCATCATCAACACGCAGGAAAGGGTCTTCCGCCGTACCGGCCAATGCCAATGCGCCGTAGATTCCCGCTTCAGCCGCCTGAAAGGACTCATAATTGTCCTGCAGGTTACCCGCCATACGCAGCCCGATAGAGCTGTTGGTCGCCGCCGTAATACTGACGATGGTCACCACCAGCAGGAATAGAAGCGACACCGCAAGGGCCACACCACGCTCGGAATGCTGCCGACTCATTACAAACCTCCGCGAATCATCAATTTGGGGTTACGCAGCGACACATTTCCCTGCACCAACTGACGGCGCCAGTTGTCGCCGGCTGCCGGCTGCCACACAAACCCGCCGATATTGTAGCTGCGGCCATCCACGTAGGCGCCATCCTCCGCCGGTGCGCGCAGTAACAAGGACAACTCCAGTGCCTCAACTGCTTCCCAAGCGGGGTTTAGCGTCATTTCCGCTACCGTCATGAAGCGATCGACCTCACCGTTGCCCGTGGTATCGACACCAAAGCGGAACCGGAGTGACTCCACGCCGGGCACCAGATCCTCCGTGGTCATCGCCATGGTGCCGGTACCGGCGTCCCACGACAGTACACGGCGACTGAGCGTCGGCGTTGGCAGGTCGCGGATATAATAGACCTGCAGGCGATACGGCCACGCTGCTGCCAGGGCGAACGGATTCCCCGCGCGCACATCCGGCGCAGTATCCGCACCATCGAGCAACAGGCCACGCTCGCTGTTGGCAATGACGTAGACTTCTTGGGCATTCAACGCCGAGGGAAAGCTGATGACCCCATCTACTGCTGCCCCTGCGTCGTCGGGATCGCGATCGTAAAGCGGACGCGGCAGCACCCGCTTGACCACCAGCACCTCGCGCGGCGGCCCACCCACCACCGGCGCCAAGGCATCGGTAATGCAACCAAAAGCCACGCCGGTTGCCGACGGCACACCCGCGAGCAAATAATCACCAACATTGAAGGCGGACGCATCACCCGTGCAGTCTCCAGTCACACCACCCAGCGATGTATCCTGCACGATATCGCGCGGATGTGCGCCACCGAAGAAGCCGGCGTGGCGCAGGGAATCGTTAAACACCTGCACGGCGAAGCGGCTGTTTTCAGCCAGGCTTGCTACCTGCTCGACTTCGGTATAGGAACGCTTGGTCGCCAGATAGACCGATACAGCACCGGCTATCAATATCAGGCCCAGCGTCATGGCGACCATGAATTCCACCAGGGAAAAACCGCCCTGGTTCGCCTTGCGTGTCGCGCCCATTGTCATAGCTCGGCCTCGTCAATGACAAACGTGCTGACCACCAGCTGCCGGCGAAAATCGTCGGCACCCGCAGCGGCACCACCACAGGCCTCACCGCCCAAAGCCGCCACCGCATCCTGTGTTTCGCCTAGGCCACGCCACTGCATAATAACCTCCACCAGTCCGGTGCGGGTCATGCCGGTATCTGCGGTGAACCGCACGCAGGCCTGCGGTGCAATCAGGCCCCCGGCATTCCTGACCACCGAGTCAGATCCCGTGGCGGTAACTGTCGCGCCGTCAATCCCTCGCTCCCAGAGCCAAAGATCGTAAGCCGCAAGCTGGGCCGGGGTGCAGCTCACTGCGGCACAATCTGTCGCGGGAGCGCTCAACGTGCCGCCACCAAAAGGCGTCGTCAGCCCACCGGCGGTGTACGTCGCCAGACCCGCGGGATTGATACGAATGCGCTCAACCAGATCGTTGGCCAGCATCACCGCTTTGCTGCGCTGAATGCCCTGGTGCTGGGCACTCTTGGAGACGGCCTGCAGGCTGACAATACCCAGCAGCCCTACCGACAGAATGACAAAGGTGACCAGCGCCTCGATCAGCGTGACGCCGGCCTGCTGCCGGACTCCACTGACTGAATGCTGTTTTCTAGCAAGAAACATCATTGCCTGCTCCGTCTTCAACTACTCCGTTGGCATCACCGTCGACACTGGCCGCAACAGTGCCAGCGTTGGTCAGAATCAACCCGCGCGCCTTGCTCGCGCCGCGCTCGTCACAAAACACGAACGTTCCGGCGCTGCCCAGTGCTGCGCCGATGGTATCGAATACCACGAGTTTCGGGGTGAAGCTGACGGTAACCGCGGGGTTGGTTTCGTTTTCCCAATGAATACGGCTGCGCCCGGGGTTGCCGGCATCCACAGCGGCGCTAGCGTCTACGCCCATCAGCGCGATGTAGCCCGCGCTCCAGTTGGCGCTGTCGAGACACCCGCTGCCAGTCGCGTTGCTCGGGCACACCACCACGCGATCACGGCGCGCCAACGCCTCGGAGCGCGCAAGATTCAGCGTGGCGCGCACCCCATAGACACTGGATACCAGGCGGTTGTCACGAATGAGGTCGGTAAATGCGGGCCCACCCAGCAACAGGGCAATCGCCAGGATGACCAGCACCACCATCATCTCGATGAGGCTGAACCCGGCTGAACCGCGCCGACAAACTGTGGTGACTCCGCTCACGCTCTAACTGCTCCAATTGCTTGCACTACCATCAGCCTTCAGTATCGCCAGTGGCCTGGGCAATACCAGCGGGCGCTGACCAGCGGCAAGAAACCGTGACGGATGGCGCGCCAGCGGCGCTTCAGCCCGCTATCTGACGCATCACCAGGGCCAGCTGCACTCGGTCACGCACAGCGAGCTTCTCGAACACGGCTGACAAATGCGCCTTCACCGTTCGTTCCGTGATGTCCAGCGCAACAGCGACTTCACGGTTGCTCGCCCCCTGCGCCACGTGGCGCGCCACATCGCGCTCGCGTGGGGTAAGCACGTCAAGGTCAACCCCCGCGAAATCGTTTGTGGGTTGCGTGCGCACTGACAGCGCCACCAGCCGCTGGACCAGCTCCGCCGGCATCCACAAACCGCCATGGGCGACGACCAGGCCGATTTCGCGCAGCTGCTCCGGTGCCGATTCCAGGTGACAATAACCGACAGCACCGGCATTGAGCGCCTGAAATGCATCCGCCTCCCCTGGCGCCGCACTCATTACCACCACGCGATAGCCCGCCGCAGTGGTAGCGGCAAGGCGGTCCCGGCGTGCTGTGTCGTCCATCTGGCTGGCATCCAGCCACGCCACTTCCGCTGCGGGTGCCTCCAGCGCAAGCGCCTCCACCGAGCTTACCACCAGCGCCTCGGGGAACGCTTCCCGCCAGCGGTTGCGCAGGGCGCCACCCGGTGTGACAAAAACATGCTTCATTAACGCTCCGTCAGCGCGTACTGTTTCGCGCGCAGCACCGGTTTCATCAAATAGGCAAGGATGGTTTTCTTGCCGGTGAGCACATCCACCTGCACCGTCATGCCCGGCATGATCGGCATGTCCTCACCAAAACCCGACTCCCGGGTGCGCACGTGAACCTCATAGAACGGATTCCCGTCCTCATCCATAATGGTGTCGGCACCAATGTGTTCAACCACGCCTTCAAGCCCGCCGTACACCACGAAATCGTAGGCCGTCAGTTTCACCAGCGCTTCCTGCCCGGGCACCAGGAATGCGATATCCTTGGGCCGGATGCGCACTTCCACCAGCAGGCTGTCGTCCAGCGGCACAATTTCAATCACTTCCTTGCCGGGCAACACCACGCCACCGATCGTGTTGAAGTAAAGACGGTTGACGGTGCCCTTCACAGGAGAGCGCACCTCAGTTTGCCGCACACGGTCACTGAGCCCCTCGCCCGCCTCGCGCAGACCGTTGATCCGCGCGATGGTGTCGGTCAACTCCTCGCGCACCGTGTTCTCGAATTCCACCTCCACTTCCGACAGCCGCCGCTGGGCCTCGGCGATGGCGGAATCGAGACGCTTGAGCTGGGCGCGGGATTGATCGTACTCGCCGCTGAGCTGGTTCACCTCGCGCTCGAGCCGCAGAATTTCCACTTTGGAAACCGCGCCGGAGGCAACCATGGGCCGCGTTACGCTCAGCTCCTGCCGGCTCAACTCCAGCGAACGAGCCAGTTGCCGGGAGCGCGCAGTGACCTCCGCCAGCTCCTGTTGCCGCTGTTCCAGCTGCTCTGCGGCAATCTGGCGCTGCAGGGTGAGCTGCGCTTGCAGTGATTCGTACAAGGCCTGCTCCTGCTCGACAATGCCCGGAGCCTGCAGGGACCACTCGGGTTCCGGCGCGAATGCCGTGCCCGCCAGGTTGGCCGTGAGTCGCGCCGCGCGTACCGACAGCGCGCGAAACTCTGCCTGGTTCTCCCGCAGGTTGGAAGTGGAGCGGGTCTGGTCGAGCCGCACCAGCAACTGGCCGGCCTCAACGATATCACCCGCACGCGCGTGAATTTCGGTCACTACCCCGCCGTCCTGCGACTGCATGACCTGAATCTGCTGCGAGGGAATCACCTTGCCCTCGCCGCGGGTGACCTCGTCCACTTGGGCAAATGCGGCCCAGACCACCAGGGCAAGCACAATGATGGCTACCACGTAGAGCAGGCCTCGGGCACGCAGGGGCTGCTGCTGCAGGTAGGCGCGATGGGCATCCTGCTCCCAACCTGTGGGGGTATCGCCGGTTGCGCGCAACCACGGTGCAAAAATGAAATCTGCCAGAAAACGGCGCGGTCGTTCGGGGGCAGTTTCCGCTGGCGCTGCTTCTTTTGCCTCGCTCATCGCGCCGCCCCTATCTTGCCCTGCTGCAGCGCCTGAATAACGCTGTCGCGCGGCCCGTCTGCCACCAGCTTGCCGTTGTCGATAACCAGGATGCGGTCGACCATCTCCAGCAGCGAGTTGCGGTGGGTAACCACCAGCCAGGTGCGCCCCTTGAGGCAGCCCGTCAGTTGCTGCTTCACCGCCACCTCCGTGGAGTGATCCATGGACCCGGTGGGTTCATCCATCAACAGAATGGGCGGCTCGTGCACCATGGCACGCGCCAACGCCACGCACTTGCGCTGACCACCTGACAGGGAGTCACCACGCTCGCTGACCTGCATATCGAAGCCCTTGGGGTGGCGATTGATATAGTCGGACAGATTGGCAATTTCCGCGGCACGCACCAGCGCGGCATCGCTGACGTTGGCGTGGGACAGGGCGATATTGTCGCGCAGGCTGCCGAAGAACAGTGTCACGTCCTGCGGCACGTAACCGACACGCGAGCGCAGCTCGCTGGGGTCCAGCTGACGCAAGTCGATACCATCGACCATCACCGCGCCCTCCGTCGGCTGATACAGACCCATGGCGAGTTTCTGCAGCGTGGACTTGCCCGAACCCACGCGCCCGAGAATGGCGACATGCTCTCCGGGCCGGATACGGAAGGAGACATTGCTGAGCGACTCCATTTCCGCGCCCGGGTAGGCAAAGGACACATTGCGAAACTCGATATCACCCTGGAACATTTCCCGCGACAGGAACTGGGCACCCTCGGCGCGCTCCATGGGCTTCGCCATGACCTCGTCCAGCGACTTCAGCGAGATCTCGGCGTTGTGCCATGAGGTAACCAGGCCGGCAACCTGGCCAAACGGCGCCATGACCCGTCCGCTCAGCATGCTGCAGGCAATCAGGCCCCCCATGCTCAACTGCCCCGCGGTGATCAGGTAGACCCCGGTGATAATCACGAACAGCGTGACCATCTGATTGCCCCAGAGCGTCACATTGATGGTGGAATTGGACACCAGCCGCAACTGCAGGCCCACATGTGCCAGGAAGGCGGTGCTTTCCTCCCACTTGCGCTGCATGCGCGACTCGGCGCCCATGGCCTTGATGGTATCCAGTCCCACCAGGCTTTCGATCAACGTGGCGTTGCGCTGCGCGCCCGCGCGATAGGTGGTTTCCGAAAGCGCCCGCAGTTTACCCTGGGTAGCCAGGGCATAGCCCAGCACCACCAGCAAACCCAGCGCCAGCGGAATCAACACGGGCCAAGCGATCCAGCCGATTACCGCGACAAAAATCAGCGCGAACGGCACATCAATCAGCGTCGTTACCGAGGCGGAGGTGATGAAATCGCGCACCGTTTCGAAGGAGCGCAGGTTCACCGCATAGGAGCCCACCGACAGCGCCCGGTTTTCCAGCCGCGAACCCAGCACACGTTCCATGATCTTGCCGGACAGCTCGACATCCACGCGGCGACTGGCGAGATCGAGGAAATAGCTGCGCATGGTGCGCAGCACAATATCCGCGAGCATGATGACAACCACGCCGATCGCCAGCATCCAGAGGGTCTCTAAGGCGTGGTTGGGTACCACGCGGTCGTAGACGTTCATGGTGAAAATAGGCAGCGCCAGGGCAAACACATTGATAAAGAAGGCCGCGAGCAATACATCGCGGTAGACGGGCATGTTGGCGCGAATCGCATCCCAGAACCAGTGACCGCGCTCGGAGGTGCCGGTACGCGGCGTGCGCTGGTCAAAACGAAACCGCGGCCGGCACACAATGACGCTGCCGGCCTCATCTGCCAGCAGTTCTGCCGCCGGCACGACAACCGCTGCCTCGTTCAACTGCGGGTAGATCACCGTGGCTTCACTGCCGTCGGCACTCCAGCCCACCAGCACGCAGGCACGCTCATCTCGCAGCAGCACAATCGCCGGCAGTAGGGCGGGCTCCACGGCACGGGCGCTGCGCTCGACAAGGCGGCTGGCGAGCCCGGCCCGGCTCGCCGCGCGCTGCACCAGCGATGGCGTCAAGCGGCCGTCCTCAAGCGGCAAGCCACCCACCAGTGCCTCGGCGGTAGACGCACTGCCGTGATAGCGACACAGCGCCAGCAGGCTCTGCAGCAGGGGATCGTCAGCGCTCGCGGTCATCGGTAGGGGGTGCCCTTTTCTGCGCAGTCTTCAGAGCATTTTCATTAATACTCTCTAAGCCACTGAATATTTTAGTAATTAACCAACATAGAGAATAAGCCAGTTGCGACCGAATTGCTATGTGACGCAGGTCACAAGACGACAGAAAAACCTGCGCAGAAACGTGCAGGCTATACTCCAAGGGTCCACACTGAAGGTGAAAGAGACGTGCAATGGCGCGTCCGCCTGTCGCCGAGGAGGCTTTTTCATGCCCGACAAACCCCCGATGTTCGAGGCGCGCGACCTGTCACCCGCGTTTTGTGCCGACCGCCAGGGCAAGCGCAGATACGCCGGCCCCGACCGGCGCCGGCTGGACCGCCGCAATAATGCCGACCGCCGCACGACCGTGCGCTTTGATCCGCAAAGCGAGGATCGCCGACTCCTCCCGGGACGCAGGGCAGACGACGCTGCCCTGCGTTTCTGGTAGCGCGCAGCGCGCTAGGCCAGGCGGCCCCGGCGCAACAGGTGGGCGGCGTGGATGGTCGCCGAGAGCAGCACCACGGCGCCGCCCTGATGCGCTGCCGCCAGGCTGATCGGCACGTGCAGCAGCAACGTGCTGATGCCCAGGATCACCTGCAACCACAAGGCGGCAAGCAGGAACACGGTAGCCAGTCGCTCGCGCCCCCCAAGGCCTGTGCGCCACAGACGCCACGCAAACAGATGAATCAGTGCAAACAGCAGATAGGCAAACATGCGGTGGTTGAACTGGATTGTGGTGATATCCTCGAACGCATCCAGCCAGGCCGGATCACCCGCATACAGGCCCGGCGGCACAAAAGAGGTGCCCATCAGGGGCCACGTACTGTAGGCGAACCCCGCTTTGGTGCCAGCCACCAGCCCGCCTGACAGAATCATCAGAAAAACCAGCCCCACCAGCCCCACGCCCCAGGGGGCGAGTGCGTGCGGTTGCCGGTCGCCAGGCCTGCGGCCCGCAAGCACATCGAGAATCACCCACAGCATCGCGGCGTAGATGACAAACGCCAGGCCCAGGTGCGCGGTGAGCCGGTACTGGCTGACGTGCGGATTGTCGACCAACCCACTTTTCACCATATACCAGCCAAGCAGACCCTGGCAGCCGCCGAGCACGAACAGCAACCACAGCCGCGGCATCAAACCGGCGCGCACGCGGCCGGTAAAGGCGAAGAACAACATGGGGAAGAAATACAGCACACCAATCAAGCGCCCCAGCACCCGGTGCAGGTACTCGAACATGAAAATGGTCTTGAAGGCATCCAGCGACATGCCGCGGTTGATCTTCAGGTACTCGGGCGACTGCCGGTACTTGTCGAACACCTCTTGCCAGGCCACATCGGTGAGGGGCGGGACTATACCCATGATCGGGCGCCACTCGACCATGGAGAGACCGGAGTTGGTCAGGCGTGTCACGCCACCCAGCAATATCATGCCAAAAATCACCGCGGCACAAAGAATGAGCCAAGCGGCGATCTGTCGGTCGTAATGTGTCTGTCGGGAAAGTACCATCGCGCTGCCTCGGCCTGCCTGCCTGAATCAGGGGGCGCAATGATAACCGAATTTCGGCCGGCAACGGCGACAAGCACCGCAGTCTTTGGCGTACGTCAGCTTTGCAAGCTGGGCAAATTGCGGAACAGCCGCAGCGCCTCGGGATTGGCCAGGGCATCGGTGTTTTTCACCGGATCGCCGTGCACCACATTGCGCACCGCCAGCTCAACGATCTTGCCGCTGAGTGTGCGCGGGATATCCGCCACCTGAACGATGCGCGCGGGCACATGACGCGGCGTTGTATTGCCCCGTATCAAACCGCGGATCTCCGCCTCCAGCGCCGCATCCAGCGTGCGCCCCGCGCGCAGCACAACGAAGAGCACCACGCGCACATCGCCCTGCCACTGCTGGCCGATCACCACGCTTTCCAGCACTGCATCGCACTGCTCAACCTGCCGGTAGATCTCCGCGGTGCCGATACGCACACCACCCGGGTTCAGCACCGCATCGGATCGCCCGTGGATGATGAAGCCGCGGTTGGCCGTCTCCTCGCCATAATCACCCTGCGCCCAGACCCCATCGAAACGCGCGAAATAGGCCGCGTGGAAGCGGCTGCCATCGGGGTCATTCCAGAAACCCAGGGGACACGAAGGGAAGGGCGCAGTGCACACCAACTCGCCCTTCTGTTCCTGCACGGGGCAGCCCTGGTCATTCCATATCGCGACAGCCATTCCCAGCCCGGGCGCCTGGATTTCACCCGCGTGTACCGGCAGAGTCGGCGAGCCCCCCACGAAACAGGAGAGAATATCTGTGCCGCCGGAGATGCTGGACAGGCAGACGTCCCGTTTGAAGTCGCGATACACATACTCGTAATTTTCATGCAGCAGGGGCGACCCGGTGGACAGTATCGTTTTCAGGCTGCGCAGATCGTGGCTGTGTGCGGGACGCTCACCGGCCTTCTCCAGCGCCGCAATGTACTTGGCACTGGTACCAAATACCGTGATGCCTTCCGAGTCGATGGCATCCAGTAACAACCTGCCTTCGCCCGCAAAAGGAGAGCCATCATAGAGTACCAGCGTAGCGCCACTGGCGAGTCCACTCGCCAGCCAGTTCCACATCATCCAGCCACAGGTGGTGTAATAGAAAAACACATCCTGCGGACCGATGTCGCACATCAGGCTGTGCTCTTTGCGATGCTGAAGCAGGGTGCCACCGGCGCCGTGCAGGATACACTTGGGCGCGCCCGTGGTGCCGGATGAATACATCACGTACAGCGGATGATTGAAGGGCAATCGGGCAAACTCGATAGCATGCGCGGCGGGGTCGACAAACTCAGCAAACAGGGCCGCGGGTACGCCTTGCGGCAGAGCGGGCTGTGCTGCAAGCAGCGGCACAACGACTACCTGCTCAACGCTGCCAACGGCTGGCAGGATGGCGGCCAGCCGGTCCAGAACAGCGCAGGCCTTGCCGTTATAGTAGTAGCCGTCGGCACAGAACAACACTTTGGGCGCAACCTGCCCAAAGCGATCGATAATGCCATTGACGCCAAAATCCGGGGAACACGAGGTCCAGGTCGCGCCCAGGCTCGCCGTGGCCAGCATGGCGATCACCGCTTCGGGCACATTAGGCAGCAGGCCTGCTACCCGGTCTCCAGGGCCGACACCGAGCGCACGCAACGCGGCGGCCAGCCCGGCCACCTGGCGGTGGAGATCGGCATAAGTCAGCTCACGGCGCGCCCCTGTTTCCAGCAGACCCACCAGCGCGGGGTGATCATCCCTGCGTTGCAGGAGGTTTTCCGCAAAATTGAGCCTGGCCTCGGGAAACCAGCCGGCGCCAGGGAACTGATCGGGGGCCTCAAGCACCTGCTCCCCAGGATCTCCGGCCACACCGGTAAAGTCCCACACTGCACGCCAGAACAAGGCAGGCTCAGCCAGTGCCCAAGCGTGCACGGCAAAATAATCTGCACCCTCAGGCAGATGCCCACGTGCGGCAAGCCCCGCAGCGAAACGGGTGAATTGCGCGCTGGCGCAGCGCTGGGGGGAGGGCTTCCAAAGCGGATCTTCAGCCATACCGGTGTTCTCTCACAGGGCCGCCGGCTAGCATGCCGACAGGTGTTGCAGAATTCAATCACTCCGACGCGCACGAGCATGCCCACTGGCAACGGCGCTGCCCCTGCAGCAAATTTGCGTTTACACTCCTTGCTTCGGGGCCAGCCCGTGTACGGGAGAGACGCAAAGCATATGGAATTCCTCAACCCGCTGCAGGAACAGCTGCAGGATATGTGGCTGAGCCTGGTGCAGGTACTGCCGCTGCTGACCATCGCGCTGCTGGTGGTGCTGATAACCGGCATACTGGCACGGGTATTCGTGGGCGTACTGCACCGCTCGCTGGCCCGCTCAGGCCTGCGCCCGGCGCTGCAATCACTTTTCGCGACCCTGCTGAAAGTGACTATCTGGCTGGTCGGCCTGTTGATAGCCACGGTGGTCGTATTTCCCAGCCTGACGCCCGCGAAAATGCTCACCGCGCTAGGCCTGGGGTCGGTGGCCATCGGCTTCGCGTTCAAGGATATTTTCGAGAATTTCTTCGCCGGTGTATTGATCATGCTGCGCAAGGCGATGCGCATAGGCGACTTTATCCAGTGCCAGGACCTGATGGGTAAAGTCGAGCATATTGCCCTGCGCGAAACCTACCTGCGCCAGACAGATGGCCAGCTCGTGATCGTACCCAACCGCCTGCTGTTCCAGAATCCCGTGCACGTCATCACCGACAGGGACCTGCGTCGCTACGAGATCATTGTGGGCATTGCCTACGGCGAAGACGTCGAGACGGCGCGCGCCATCATCCTGCAGGCCGTCGAGGGGTTGCCCCTGGTGAATCGCGGCCAGCCGGTGGAGGTTTACGCGCGGGAATTCGGTTCCTCCTCAATCGACTTTACGGTGCGTTGGTGGGGGAAATCGGCACCGCTTGACATGCACCAGAGCCGCGACCAGGTGGTGGAGGCCATCAAGTCGGCCCTCGACGACGCAGGCGTGGAAATCCCCTTCCCCTACCGCACGCTCACGTTCAAGGCACCCATTCCAGTGCAAACGGAGAACGGGGAGGCAGCAGATGACTAGCCGGATCCCAGCAAAACAAACTGCCCAGCCGCGGATCGCCAGGCCGCTACACAGCGTATTGCTGCTCTTGCTGGTGGCCCTGCCACTGTCCGGCGTCCAGGCAGCCGACGCGGAGCGCAATGGCACGGGCAGCGCGGCGCCGCTCGCCGAGGTGTCCGTGGCGGACTCCATTGCGGTAGAGAAGGTGACGTCGGACGAGGCCATCGCCGCGCGCCTGCGGGCAATTCTCAAGGCCACCGGCTGGTTTGCATCGGTACAGGTACGCGTCGACAGCGGTGTTGTGTTTCTCACCGGCGAGGCTCGGGAGCAGGGGCAAATTAGCTGGGCGGGCAATCTGGCGCGCAACGCCCAGGGTGTCGTGGCGGTGGTGAACAACATCGACCTCGTCGATTCCTCGCCCTGGGACCTGTCGCCCACCTACCAGCAACTGCAGAGCATGGCGGCCTCAACATTCCGGGCGTTGCCTATCGCCTTGCTGGCACTCACGCTGCTGCTGCTCGCCTGGATACTCGCGGGTATCGCCTCTCGCATAACCAGCCACGTGCTGGAGAGGCGCCTGCGCACTCCCCTGCTGCGGGACATGGTGGCGCGCGCCAGCGCAGCCCTGGTGTTCATACTCGGTCTGTACATTGTGCTGCGTATCGCCGGCCTTACCAGCCTCGCGGTCACCGTGGTTGGCGGCACCGGGCTGCTGGGGCTCGCCATCGGGTTTGCCTTTCGCGATATCGCGGAGAACTTCCTGGCCAGTATCCTGATCAGCATGCAACGGCCCTTCGCCGTCGGCGATTTCATTGAAGTGAAAGGCTACCGCGGCTTCGTGCAGCGCGTGAATACGCGCGCCACGCTCATCATGACGCGCGATGGCAACCACGTGCAGATCCCCAATGCCATCATCTACAAGAACGAGATCATCAACTTCACCGCCAACCCGCATACACGGCAGGAATTCACGGTTGGCATCGCCTATGACGACACCATGGCCGCGGCACAAACCGCTGCGCTCGAGGTGCTGCATCAACACCCGGCGGTACTCGATGAGCCCGAGCCCCTGGTGCTGGTCGACGAGCTGGCGGCCTCTACCGTCAACCTGCGCGTCAGCTACTGGGTGGACACGGCAACCTACGATGCCCGCAAAGTCCGCTCAGCGATAATCAGGCAGGTGAAAACGGCCTTTGACCTTGCGGGTATCTCCATGCCCAGCGAGGCTCGGGAGATCACCTTCCCCGAGGGTGTTCAGGTGGCCCTGGCCGAGCAGCCAGCACCGACAAATACGGCACCCGCGACCGAGCCCCTACAACCGGCGGCCATCGAAGCTGGCGGCGAAGCCCACCTTGCTGAGGGCGGGCTGAAGAACAGCGACGACGACATCGAGAAGCAGGCCCGGGCGGCGCGCCTGCCCGAAGGCGGGGACAACCTGCTCTAGCAGCAATCGGACCGGATGGCTCACGAGAGGGTCGCTGCAGCTTTTACAATGCCACTTGTAAAAACCACAAAGCCCCGCGGCCTACATCGGCCATCCAGGCCACTGTTCAGCGCCCCGGCCGACCGCCCGAAGCATTCATTCCCTCCCCGTGCCCAGCGCACACCGCACTCGCCTGACCGCCTGCAGAGCCACGTCAGCTCTGGCTTTGCAGCAAAATCACCGCGCCTGCAGGCCGTACGACGTTGACGAAAACGCCACGCGCAACCAGGGTCATCACACATTCTGGAACGGTATTTGCTGCACTGGAATCAACGCGGCACAACGCCGCCACAAAGACGTGGTCGTGCGACCCGGACAGGAACCCCGCATCGGTCGCGACCGCGCCTGGATCACTCGCGCCACAGCGATGCTGATGGCAACGCCAAAGTGAAAAAAGGAGAACAGAATGACAGGGACCAATTTTACCGTACCGGGCATGCAGCAAAAGCAAGCCGCAAAAGTGATCAAGCTTCTGGATGAGCGTATGGTCGCGCTGATCGACCTGGGCCTGACCCTGAAGCACGTGCACTGGAATGTTGTGGGACCCAATTTCATCGCGGTGCACGAGATGCTTGACCCACAGGTTGCGGCCACGCGCGAGATGGTGGACGCCATCGCCGAGCGCATTGCCACGCTGGGTGGCATACCCGTTGGTACGCCGGCCGCGCTGGTGAAGCGCCGCGACTGGGATGACTACACCCTCCAGCGTGCACTGGCCAACGAACATCTGGCGGCGCTGGACATAGTCTACAACGGTGTTGTCACTGACCAGCGCAAGGCAATTGCCGAGCTCGCAGAACTGGACCCCGTGTCAGAGGACCTGCTGACCGGCCACGCCAAAGACCTCGAGCTGTTCCAGTGGTTCATTCGAGCGCACCTGGAATCCGGCAGTGGCAAGCTCCCCACCAAGGGTGTAGCGACCGAGCGCGGCGCCGCCAAGAAAGCCTCCTAGCGCCTGACGGGCGTCTATCGCCCTAGCGAGGCCGTACGGGGCTCAGGCACCAAGCCGGGCCCCGGACCTGTCAACTGTGAGTATGCCCTGCTCTCGCGGCTGGCCCCCGCTGCACGCAGCCCGTAGAATGCAGGCCCCTGCTCACTGACAGACGCTCCATGCCACTTCTCAAACTCGAATCCCTGCAACTCCACTACGGCACTCAGGTACTCCTTGATGATGTCGACCTGACCATCCGCCGCGGTGAGCGCTGGGGCTTGCTGGGGCGCAATGGCGCAGGCAAGACCACCTTGCTGCGCGTACTGGCAGGTGAGCTGCAGACTGATTCCGGTGATCGCTGGTTGCGACCCGGCGTGCGCATCGCGCGCTTGCAGCAGACGCTGCCGGACGCTGACAGCAGCACCGTCTACGACGTGGTCGCCGAAGGGCTGGCGGAAGCTGGCAAGCTGCTAGCTGAATACCACCGCCTGTTGCACGACGGCGAAGACATCGATTTTGACCGTCTCAGTGCTGTACAACAGGCGCTGGAAGCCGCTGATGGCTGGACCCTGCAGCAGCGTGTGGAAACCACTATCACCCAGCTACAGCTACCACAGGACGCCAGGATGGGCGAACTGTCCGGCGGCTGGCGCAGGCGTGTCGCCCTGGCGCGCGCGCTGGTGGCGGACCCCGACATCCTGCTGCTGGACGAACCCACCAACCACCTCGACATCCCCGCCATCCAGTGGCTGGAAACACAGCTGCAACAATACCGTGGCGCAATTGTGCTGATTACCCACGACCGGCGCTTTCTGCAGAGCGTTGCCACGCGCATTGCGGAACTGGACCGCGGCCATCTCACCAGCTGGGAGGGCAGCTACCAGGGCTTTCTCGCCCACCGCGACCAGGAGCTGGAAGCGGAAGAGCGCGCCAATGCGCTCTTCGACAAAAAACTGGCGCAGGAAGAGGTGTGGATTCGCCAGGGTATCAAGGCACGGCGCACCCGCAACGAGGGCCGCGTGCGGGCGCTGGAAAAGATGCGCAGCGAACGCCAGCAACGCCGGGAGAGGGTGGGCAGTGCCAACTTCGTGGTGGAGGAGGCGAGCCGCTCCGGCAAGGTGGTGGCAGAGCTGGAAAACGTCAGCAAGCACTTCGACGACAAGACTGTCATTCGCAACTTTTCCAGCATCATCCAGCGCGGTGACCGGGTGGGCATTGTGGGCGCCAACGGTGCCGGCAAGTCGACACTGGTCAAGCTGATACTCGGCCAGCTGCAGCCCGATGAGGGCAGCGTGAAGCTGGGCACAAAACTGGAAATTGCCTACTCGGACCAGCTGCGCGGCAAGCTGGAGCCGGAGCAGAACCTTATCGACAATGTTTGCGGCGGCCAGGAGTTCATCGAGCTGAACGGCAAACGGCGCCATGCCATTTCCTACCTCGGTGACTTCCTGTTCAGCCCAGAGCGGGTGCGCACACCAGTGAAAGCACTGTCCGGGGGCGAGCAGAACCGCGCCATTCTGGCACGCCTGTTCAGCAAGCCCGCCAATCTGCTGGTACTGGACGAACCCACCAACGACCTCGACATTGAAACCCTGGAACTGCTGGAGGACATCCTGCTGTCCTTCGACGGCACGGTCATCTTGGTCAGCCACGACCGCGACTTCATGGACCATGTGGTGACCCAGCTGTTGATACTGCGTGGAGACGGCACGGTGGAGGAGCAGGCGGGTGGCTACAGCGACTGGGAAGCACGCGGTGGCCGGCTGGTGGAGCCGGAAACCCGGGGCCAGCAAATGCCGGCAAGCAAGCCCGAAACGCCCGCCCCTGTGGCGGCCAGCCCCGCTTCAACCGCGCGCCGGAAACTGTCCTATAAAGAGCAGCGCGAACTGGACGCCCTGCCCGCGCGCATTGAGGAGCTGGAGGAGAAACAGGCCGCGCTGGAAGCCCGCACTGCCGACCCGGCGTTCTACCAACAGACCCGCGAATCCGTGGATGCCGTGCTCGCCGAGCTCAGTGAGCTGCAGGCAGCACTGGATACGGCCATCGAACGGTGGGCGGAGCTGGAAGCCTGAGTGCTGCGGCTGCGGGTGCAACCGCAGCCCCCTCAGCCCGCCTGCAGGACCTTGCCCACCGACTCCGCCAGGTAGTCGATATTGGCCCCGTTGATCCCCGCAACATTGATACGCGACGAATCCAGCATGTACACGCTGTACTGTTCGCGCAGAGCAAGCGCCTGAGCGGCACTCAGCCCGAGAAAGGAAAACATGCCTTTCTCGCGCTCGATGAAACCGAAGTCACGCCCCGTACACTGCTCCAGTTTGCTCACCAGGCTGGTGCGCAAACCGTTGATGCGCCAGCACATGGCTTCCAGTTCATTCCGCCAGTTCGCGTTTAGCTCTTCGTCCTGCAGCACGCGCGCGGCGAGCAGTGCGCCATGGGCTGGCGGCATGGAGTAGATGCGTCGCGCCGCCACCTGGGCTTGCGAGCGCAGTGCCGCGGCACTGGCGGGATTGGCACTCACGAATAACGTTGCGCCAGTACGTTCCCGATACAGCCCCATGTTCTTGGAACAGGACGCGGCAATGAGGACTTCCGGGAGGCGCTCAACCAGCAGGCGCAACCCGGCTACATCCGCATCAAGGCCATCGCCCAGCCCCTGGTAGGCGATATCGACAAACGGCAGAAAACCCTGGCTTTCCGCCATATCGGCGATCTCTGCCCATTGCTCAAGGCTGAGGTCGGCGCCGCAGGGGTTGTGGCAGCAACCGTGCAGCAACACCACATCACCTTGCCGCGCCCCTGTGAGGTCCTCCACCAGGGCATCGAAATTGACGCCGTGGCTGACGGGATCGTAGTAGCGGTAAGTGGCAAACTGCAGGCCTACGCTGCCCAGCAGCGGTATATGCACCGGCCACGTGGGGTCGGACACCCACACTCTGGCACCGGGCGCGGCCGCGTTGATAATCTCGGCGCCAATGCGCAAGGCACCACAACCGCCCGGCGTCTGGATGCTGCTGACACGCCCGTCCAGCAAAGCCGGGCTGCCCAGCCCCAGCACCAGCTGCTGCATGCCGCTGTTGAAGTCGGGATCCCCCGCGGGCGGCATATAGACCTTGGTCCGCTCGGCCTGTACCAGAGCGTCCTGCGCCAGGCGGATGGCATCGAACACCGGGCACAGGCCCTCCTCGTTCATGTACACGCCGAGGGTCAGGTCGACCTTGCGCGGATTCGGGTCCGCACGGCAGGCAGCGGCTAGCCCGAGGATGGAATCCTCGGGGACTTGGGGCAAGCATTCGAGCATGAGGAAATTCTCCTGGGTCAGAGTTCCGCCAGCAAGGCGGTCAGGTAATGCCAGAACGGCGCCACAGTAGCGATGCACAAGCGCTCCGTGGGCGAGTGTGCGCCGCGAATTGTGGGGCCGAAGGACAGGATGTCAGCGTCGGGGAGTTTGCTTTTCAATATGCCACATTCCAGGCCGGCGTGAATCGCCTTGACCGCGGGCACGCTATCAAACAGGCGCTCGTGCAGTGCTTTGCCCCGTGCCAACAGCGGGCTGGCAAAGTCCGGCTGCCACCCGGGGTACCCTGCAATGCGCTGTATGTGCAGTCCCGCCAGCTGCGCCAGCCCCTCGACCGCCATACGCAAACCAGCGGCCTGTTCCGGGTTGAAGAAACGCAGGCTGGATTCCAGCTCCAGCTTTCCCGCCGCCAGCTGCAGGCGCGCCAGGTTGATACTCAAGTCAACCAGATCGGCCGGTTGCTCGAGGCTGTAGGCCTGCGCCCCGTGCGGCAGCGCCGCGAGCACACGCAACAGATCACGGCTGTCGGGGTTGCTCATCACCTTGGCGGGTTCGCACGGGTAGAGCAGCAATTCGATGCCGTGATCCGCCACGGGCAAATAACCCAGCCAACGCTGTTGCAGTTCCTCCAGACGCCGCTGCAGGGCCTCCGCATCGGCGCTGCTGCAGGCGAAGCTGATACTGCCCTCACGTGGAATGACATTGTGCGCCACACCCACACTGGCCGCAGCCAGCTGTAGCGAAGCAACAGGATCGAGCGCCTCCGCCAGCAGCTTCAACGCATTACCCAGTTGCAGGTGAATCTCGATACCCGAATGGCCACCGGCCAGCCCCTTCAACTCCAGCGTCCAGCAGCCAAACTCAGCCGCCGGCGCCTGCACGCCATAATCCCGCGAAAACACCCAGCCGGCACCACCGGCACAGCCCACGTACAGCTCGTGCCAGTCCTCGGTATCCAAGTTCAGCATGACACGCCCGCTGAGCAGGGAGGCATCCAGGCCCAGCGCACCGCCGAGGCCGGTCTCCTCATCCACGGTAAACAGAAGCTCGAGTGGCGGATGCTGCACGTCCGGGTCTGTGAGCAGGGCCAGCGCCGCCGCGCAGCCCAGCCCGTTGTCCGCACCCAGTGTGGTCCGGTCCGCCAGCAGCCAGCCATCCTCCACTTTCAGCTGCAGGGGATCGCGATAAAAGTCGTGCTGCTTATCGGCCGTTTTTACCGTCACCATATCCAGGTGATTCTGGATGATCACGGTGGCGTGACCCTCGCGCCCGGGAGATGCCGGCACATACACCACCAGATTGCCGGTAGCATCCAGCTGCCAGCGACAGTCGTGGGCCTCGGCCTGGCCGACCACGTAGTCGCGCACTGCTGCCTCCGCCCTGGAGGGCCTGGGAATACGGGTCAACTGGTAGAAATGGTCCCAGATATGTTCCGGATCAACCGGAAAATCCCGCGGCTTCATGACGTGCTCCTCCCGCTGCGTGTACTGCACTTACATCAGCGCAAATTTGGCGATGAATATGGCGGCGAGAAACCACGCGCCCGGGGAAATGTCGCGATAGCGGCCCGCGAACAACTTGATCACCGCGTAGCTGATAAAGCCCACGGCAATGCCGTTGGCAATGGAAAAGGACAGCGGGATCATCACGACGGTGACCAGTGCCGGCAGAAGCTCGGTCAGGTCATCCCAGAGCAGGCCCTGCAAGCTGCTCAGCATGAGCATGGCCACGTACACCAGCGCACCGGCTGTGGCAAAAGCGGGTACCATGCTGGCCAGTGGTGCGAAAAAGATCGCCGCCAGAAACAGCGTGCCAACAACCACCGCGGTAAGCCCGGTGCGACCACCCGCCGCCACGCCCGTCGCACTTTCCACATAGCTGGTCACCGGAGCGCAGCCGAGGAAGGCGCCGACCACACTGGAGGCGCTGTCGGCTTTCAGGGCGCGATCCAGGTGCTTGATCTTGCCCTGCGCATCGACAAGACCTGCACGACTCGCCACACCCAGCAGGGTTCCCGCGGTGTCGAACAGGTTCACGAACAGGAAGGCAATGACCACGCTGACCATCGCGAGGTCGAGCGCCCCGATGATGTCCAGCTGCATGAAGACTGGCGCCATACTCGGTGGCGCTGCCACCAGGCCGCGGTATTCCACCAGCCCAAACAGCAACGCGAGCCCCGTGGTGACAAGAATACCGACGATGATGGCGCCGCGAACCTGACGCACAGAGAGCACCGCAATCAGCAGAAAACCCAGAGCGGCGAGGAACGGCTCAGGCCGGGTGAAGTCACCCAGGGTGAGCAATGTGGCTTCGCTGGCCACGATCACACCGCCGCTTTTGAGGCCGATGAACCCCACAAACAACCCCACGCCGGCCCCCATCGCCACACGCAGATTCAGCGGAATGCTGTCCAGCATCCAGCGGCGCAGGCGGGTAATGCTCATGATGACAAACAGCACGCCGGCGAGAAATACCGCCCCCAGTGCCACCTGCCAGCTGTAGCCCATGTCGGCAACGACGGTGTAGGTAAAAAACGCATTGAGACCCATGCCCGGCGCCAGGCCGACCGGCCAGTTGGCGTACAGGCCCATAAAATAGCAGGCGAGCGCTGAGGCGAGGCAGGTGGCGACGAAGGCGGCGGAGGCATCCATGCCCGCCGCTGCCATCAACTGCGGGTTGACGAAAATGATATAGGCCATGGTAACGAACGTGGTCGCCCCGGCAATAACCTCGGTACGCACCGAGGTGCCGTGTTCAGACAGCTTGAAAAAGCGTTCAAGAAGGCCGTTGGCCACGTTAGCCTGCTTCATCGGGTGGCCTGATTCCTCTGCGAATGTGCGCGCGGCGCGAGAAGCCAGAGTGTACGCAATCGCCGCGAGTGGCACCATAGTGCAGTCGCTGCCCCCCGAGCTATGGTAGCCTCACAGCCGGTAGCCACGACGATCACCAGGGACTTAGAACCGATGCACAAGCACTACATCAGCGCCCAGCAGTTGCTGGAAGATTCATTCAAACTGGCCTGGCAGGTCTACGAGAGCGGCTATCGCCCCAACTACATCGTCGGCGTGTGGCGTGGTGGTGCACCGGTCGGTATCGCCGTGCAGGAACTGCTGGATGTGCTGGGGGTAAACGCCGACCACATCGCCATCCGCACGTCGTCCTACACCGGCATCGGCCAGCGTGACCGCCATGTGAAGGTACACGGTCTGAGCTACATCATCCGCCAGTTGGAGTCAGAGGATTCGCTGCTGATCGTCGATGACGTACACGACACGGGGCTGTCCATCGATCAGGTGATCCTCGACCTGCACAGTGCCTGCAAAAAAAATACGCCGGAGATCCGCATCGCCACGCCCTACTACAAACCCGGCAACAACAGGACAGACCGCGTGCCGGAGTATTACATTCATGAAACCGCGGACTGGCTGGTGTTCCCGCATGAATTGCACGGTTTGACCCTGGAGGAGATTCGCGCCAACAAACCCGAACTCGCCAGCATCATGGGGCCGCTGCAGCAACAGCTGCAGACTGCCGGCAACCGCTAGTCGCGGGTGAAGGTGCGCACGATGTCGGCGTGCTGCGGAAATGCCTTGAGCAGTGCTGCACGCTTGCCGAGCGCCATATCCGCGTAATCGAACCCCGGTGCCACCGCTTCACTGATCAGCCCATACTCACCGGAGGGCAGATGGGATGCTTTCCAGACGCCGCCCCGAACCGTGAGCTGCAGGCGCTGGCCGGCTGCCAGATCCGGGCCCAGCACGGCAGTTTCCAGACGGCCGTCCGGATGCAACAGGTAGTACTGCACGGGTGACCCCAGATGATAGAAGTGCACAATATCGGACTCATTCCGGTGCAGGTGGCCGATGGGTGAATCATCGGTGAGCAGGTAATGAATCGCCGTCATGGTATAGCGGGGCCCCGCCGGCGTCGCCACTTTGGGCCGATGGTCGGGCTGGAACGTGCGGGCAAAATAACCTCCCTCAACGTGCGGCTCCAGCCCCAGGGCCGCGATGATTGACGCCTTGCCACTACCCTCGGCGGCATCGGCTGCACACGCTCCGCTGGCGGCCACTGCGGCCACGCAGGCCATTAACATCCGAGTCCATTTCACAATGCGTCCTCCTGCCCGGTTTGCAGCGCCTCGCGAATACGATCACTTATCCGGGTGACGTCGGCGCGCAGGCCTGGCTCGTCGATGGTGAGTACCTTGCGGTCCTGCATCAGTACCTCGCCGGCGACTATCGTGGTTTGTACATCCTCGCTGTCCAACACATAAACGAGGTGCGATTGCACGTCATAGAGCGGCATCTGGTGAGTCTGGCTGACATCCAACTGAATCAGGTCCGCCTGCATGCCCGCCTTCAACTGGCCAATGTCGCCGCCCTTGTGGATCGCGGCAGCGCCCAGCCGGGTGGCCATGGCCAGCGCCTGGCCCGCCGGCAGCGCTGTGGGATCGCCGCTGCTCACCTTGTGCAGCAGGGCTGCCATACGCACCTCTTCCCACAGGTCCAGGTCGTTGTTGGAGGCCGCGCCATCAGTCCCCAGGCCAACGTTGACCCCGGCAGCGAGCATGGCACTGACCGGCGCGATACCCGCACCCAGCTTCATGTTGGAGGTGGGGTTGTGAATAGCCCCCACGCCGGCGGAGGCGGTGAGAGCAATATCGCGGGGGTCAAGTTGCACCATGTGCGCTGCAATCAGTGGCGAGTTGAACATGCCGAGCCCGGCCACGTGCTGCACCGGGGTGGTGTCGAACTGTTCCAGCACATAGTCGCGCTCCGCCGGAGCCTCCGCCAGGTGCATGCTGACAGGTGCGCCACGCGCTGCGGCTTTCTCCACCGTGGCCTGCAGGTGTTCCGGGGAGACTGTATAGGGCGCGTGGGGCGCAAACGCCGGCGTGATCCGCGGGTGTTTCCCCTGCCAGCGCTGCACGAAATCGTCAGCGGCAGCAAAGGAATCGTCCCAGCCACTGAAGCCCGGGCTGGGGTAGTCAATATGCGGTGCACCGACCACAGCGCGCAGGCCACAGCGCTCTACGACCGCGGCTATCTCGTCGGGATAGAAGTACATGTCGACAAACGTTGTGGTGCCGCCGCGGATCATTTCCCAGCAGGCGAGCTGTGCGCCCACGCGCACGAACTCCGGTGTCACGAAACGGCCTTCCATGGGGAAAACGTACTGATTGAGCCAGGTCATGAGATCAAGGTCGTCAACCATGCCACGAAACAGCGTCATGGCTGAATGTGTGTGGCCGTTTATCAAACCGGGCATCAACACACGCCCCGATCCAGAAATCGTCGACACTGCGCGCCAACCGGCGTCGATACGCGCACGAGGGCCCACATCGACAATCTGATCGCCCTGCACCACCACGGCGCCGTCCTGCAGCTGTGGCTGCGCTTCGTCCATGGTGAGCACGTAGTCGCCGTAGACAATGAGGTCGGCTTGCTGAGCAGACGCAGCCCACACGGCCGACGGGCTGGCCAACATAGCGGCCAGGAAACACGGTAAAAAAACCTTCAACACACTACTTCTCCTCCCCAGGGTATGGGGCACAGGCCAGATTCCGGGTTTCCAGCGCCATTGCCCAGCTTGGCGCTGATTTCAACAGGGTCAAATACTGGTATTTTTCCCACGCGGGGCTGCACGCCTCGGCTCAACAGCGTAAATTTCACCCTATGAGCCGTCAAGGCCATCCGCGGGCACCAGACCCCATTTTGCGCTCTGCAAGACTGCAACTCTCAGCATCCATCCCGATCATTCAGGAGACTTACTCATGAAGCGCATAACCGTATCCCGGTTGGCCCTCACTGCAGCCATCGCCGCAGCCACCACCGCAACCGCCCCGGCCATGGCGCAGCTGGAAGAAATCATCGTCACGGCACAGAAGCGCGAGCAGAGCCTGCTCGACGTACCGCTTTCCGTCGCCACCCTGTCTGGTGAGCGTTTCAGCGCCATCTTCGAAGGCGGCGCCGATATTCGAGGCCTGTCGGCCCGTGTTCCCGGGCTGTATGTCGAGTCTTCCAACGGCCGTGCGGCACCCCGTTTCTACATGCGCGGACTGGGCAATATCGACTTCGACCTGGCGGCATCGCAGCCCGTCTCCATCATTATGGACGATGTGGTCAAGGAAAACGTGGTGCTGAAGAGCTTTCCGCTGTTCGACGTGGAGCAGGTGGAAGTGCTGCGCGGGCCGCAGGGGTCCCTGTTCGGCAGAAACACCACAGCGGGCATCGTCAAGTTCGACTCGCGCAAACCGACCCGTGACCTCGAAGGCCGTGCCAAGGTCGATATCGGCGAGCTGGACACCCTGAACTTCGAAGGCGCTGTGGGCGGTGGCCTGACCGACACCGTTGCCGGCCGCATTGCCGTGTTGTACCAGAGCCGCGGCGACTGGATCGACAACGGGTTTACCGGCGAGAACGACGCGCTGGGCGGCTTTACCGAAAAAGCCGTGAAGGGTTTCCTGCTGTTTGAACCCAACGACCGGCTCAGCGCCCTGCTCGGTGCCCACCACCGCGATCTCGACGGCACCGCCGCCGTATTCCGCGCCAATATTTTCGATACCGGCAGCAACAGCCTGAACGAAAACTACATTCGCGACACCGTGTTCTTCGACGAGGGTGACAACAACCCGCAGGAGTACCGCAATACCGGCCTCAACCTCAAACTGGAATACGCGTTTGACGCCGTAACACTCACCTCCATCACCGCGGGTGAAGATGCCAAGGGGCGCAGCCTGGGCGATATCGATGGTGGCTTCGGTGCCTCGTTCCTGCCCTTCATGGGCCCCGGCTTCATCCCCTTCCCCTCGCAAACACAGGATGCAGCGGATGTGCAGCAGTTCACCCAGGAACTGCGCCTCGCCAGCAACAGCGGCGAGCGGCTGAACTGGCAGACCGGCCTGTTCTACTTCGACTCTGACCTGGATGTGGAAACCAGCCCGTTCTTCGTGCCGGCAACCACGGTGACCCACGAAAACACCTCCATCGCCGTTTTTGGCCAAGCCGATTATGCCCTCAACGATGCCTGGACCCTGACCGCGGGCCTGCGCTGGACTGACGATGAAAAGGACTTCTTTGCACCGGGCTTCGAGGAAAGCGTATCGGACGACCAGGTCACCGGTGATCTGGCGATCTCGTTCGCGGCGGATGATGCCTCGCTCTACTGGGCCAAAGTAGGCACCGGTTTCCGCGCGCCCACTATTCAGGGCCGCGATGTGGCATTCGGCGCTGCGCCCTCGATTGCCGATTCGGAAACAGTTATTTCCTATGAACTGGGGTACAAGGCGGAATATCTCGAAGGGCGTATGCGCCTGAATGCGGCGCTGTTCTACTACGAAGTCGACGACATTCAGTTCACCGCCGTAGGTGGCACCAACAACGCCATTCAGCTGGTAAACGCCGAGCAGGGCACAGGCATGGGCGGTGAGCTCGACCTGGAATGGGCGGTGACCGACAACCTGTCACTGACCTTCGGCGCCGGCTACGCCGACACCGAAATAAACGACAGTGAGCTGCGGGTTGGCCCCTGTGGCAGCGGCGCCTGCACCATTCGCAACCCCATCGACGCCGACGGACTGGTATTTGTCGATGGCAACCCGTTCCCACAGGCACCCGAAACCACCTTCAACTTCAGCGCCGCCTGGAGCATGCCGGTAGGCCGCGAGTCCGAAGTGTTCGCCTTTACTGACTGGTCCTACCAGGGCGACACGCAGCTGTTCCTCTATGACGCGGCTGAGTTCGTGACCGACGGCCAGTTCGAGGGCGGAGTGCGCCTCGGGTGGCGACTGCGCGATGGCAGCTATGAAGTGGCGCTGTTTGGCCGCAACATCACCGACGAGGAAAACGTGCAGGGTGCCATCGACTTCAACAACCTGACCGGTTTCACCAACGAACCGCGCGTGTGGGGCTTGTCACTCTCCAGCGCTTTCTAAAGGCCTGACCGCAATGGGCGGGCCGGCGCAGAAATGTCGGCCCGCCTGCTAGCCAAATCCAGAGGACAGCAGGTCATGATGCAAGCCACTTTGCTTACGCTACTTACCGCATTTTTTGCCAGTGTCGGTGCCGGCGCCGCTGACGCAGCCAGCAGCGCGCCAATTCCGGTCAAGGTCGTGGTGGTCACCATGTTTGAAACCGGCGCCGACACCGGCGACAAGGCGGGGGAATTCCAGCGCTGGTACGAACGCGTGCCGCTGGACACGCGCTTCCCCGCACCGCACATGCACCACGACATACACATGAACCTTGAATCCGGCGTGCTCGGTATCGTCACTGGCATGGGCACCGCCAACGCCGCCGCCAGCGTCATGGCACTGGGCCTGGACCCACGCTTTGACCTGAGCAAGGCCTACTGGCTGGTTGCCGGCATTTCCGGCTTCGATCCAGCGGACGCCTCGCTGGGTTCGGTGGCCTGGGCCGAATGGCTGGTGGACGGCGATCTGGCGCACGAAATCGACAGCCGCGAAATCCCCGAGGGCTGGAATCACGGCTATTTCCCGTTGTTCAGCCAGGGGCCAGAAGACGCCTCACGCAAGAGTTACACCCTGGGCGAAGTCTTCCGGCTCAACACCGGGCTGGTCGACTGGGCTTACGGCCTTACCAGAGACATGCCCCTCCCCGACCACCCCACACTTGAGGCAGCGCGCAAGCCTTATGTCGATTACCCGGTCGGACAACAGCCACCACGGGTGATCAAGGGAGATCAGCTGGCCGCCATGACCTTCTGGCACGGCGAACTGCTCAATGACTGGGCCAACGAGTGGGTCAAATACTGGACCGACGGCCAGGGCGAATTCGTCAGCTCCGCGATGGAAGACACCGGTACCTTTCAATCACTCACTTACCTCGACGCGGCCGGCAAGGTGGATAAAGACCGGGTGATGGTACTGCGCACCGCCTCCAACTTCACCCTGCCACCGCCGGGCAAAACCGCTGCGGCGTACCTGCTGGAAGAACAGCATGACAGCTACGCCGGTCTGGATGCGGCGCTGGAAAACGCTTATCAGGTGGGCAGGAAGGTCATCGATACACTGCTGGCCGACTGGGAGCAGCACGCTCGGCAGATACCTGCCGCCAACTAACCCCGGGCAGCGCTGCCCAAAGCATGTGCGGACAGTCGGGCGTAAATCGCTTCCGCCTGCTCGCACATGGCTTCGCACTGCGGCGGCAGCGCCACTTCAGCCAGGGGCTGCTCGTTCACCGCCTGGAACCCCGTTGACGCCTCTACCGCGGCATACCAGTGCGGTGCCCACACGCCGTCGCTATCGCGACTACCAGCGGGCCAGCTGAGCATCGCCGCGCTGAATGGAATGCCCACGCGTTCGCACAGCGCCCGCAACACGCCTTCGGGGTCGGCCAGCGTCGCGGCGGAATCGATCACCGGGGGCGCTGCACCCAGCCGGTCCGCAACGCGCTGAAACAGCTCCCACTGCTGCACAAAACCCAGCTCATCGAGCGCAAACTCGGGACGCACGCGGGCGTAGGACGCGATGATCCGGCGCGGCTGTCGAATCAGGAAGCAGTTCACCAGGCCGTCCGTCCAGGCCATGTCCATCGCCGGAAGAATGTGTTGCGTCATGTGCTTCTGGTAGAACAGGGTACAGCGGTCCCGGTCTGCGGTGGCCGGTAATTCCTCACACAACTGACGCGCCACCTCACGCCAGTCGCAACTCATGCTCGCCTTCACTGCTTCGCCGGCCGGGTGGTCCAACCCGGTGGTTTGCAGGTAATAGCCGTAGAACGGCTCATCCACCACCGCGCAATCAGCCCGGTTCTCGAACGCGCGCATCAACGCCGTGCTGATATTGCGCGGGCCAGACCACATGGCCAGTCGAAGCGTCTGCATGTGACTAACCCCTCGGATGCAGCTGGCCGGGGCCGGCGATGTAGCGCGCGACCGTTTCCCGGTACTGCCCCTGCAGACGCTTGATAACCAGGCGCTCTGCACCGGGCTCGCCAATCGTGCGCCCATCCACCTCGGTTACCGGCACCAGGCCGGCAAAGGTGCCGGTAACAAAAGCTTCTTCAGCGTTATACACATCAGTGAGCGTGAAATTGGTCTCGCGCACGGTGAGGCCGAGCTCCCGACCCATTTCCAGCACCTTGCCGCGCGTGATACCGTCGAGGCAGTAGTCCCCGGTCGAAGTCCATATTTCACCGCGGCGTACAATGAAGAAGTGTGTCGAGTTGCAGGTTGCGACAAACCCGTGTGGGTCCAGCATCAGCGCCTCGTCGGCACCGGCCTTGGTCGCCTGGATGCAGGCGCCGATGCAGTTGAGCTTCGAGTGCGTGTTCAGCGCGGGGTCCTGCACGTCCGAGTAGCCGCGGCGCACATACACCGTATACAGCCGCACGCCCTTCTCCACCACCTCGGGCAGCGCCTCTTTGTATTCGGGAATGATCACCACCGTCGGTGGCGTAATCGTCATGCGTGGGTCCTGGTAGGGCGTTGCCTTCACACCCCGGGACACCATCAGCCGAATGTGCACACCATCGTGCATGCCGTTTGCCGCCAGCAACGCGTACAACCGGGCGGCCAGTTCCTCGCGGGTAAAATCGGGCTGAAAGTCCAGCGTTTTCATGCCCTCGAACAGGCGCTCGAGGTGCCGCTCGAGAAACAGCACCGTATTGCCCTCGACACGCAGGCCTTCCCACACGCCATCGCCCAGGATAAACCCCGAGTCGAACACCGAGATACGCGCCTCGGCACGCGGCACAATCGTGCCATTGATCTCGATGAGAATAGTTTCATTGCGCGGATCGCCCGCGTACTCATGCGTGCCTTTCATGCCTGTGCTCCCGGTACGGTTTTCTGCGCGCACTATTGTGCGCTATTCGGGCCGCAAGTACATCCGTGGTAAAATCGCGCCACCTCCAAAGCACCCAGGCAGGCACTACCCGTGGCCGAACAACGCGACAACATCTACGCGCAACCCGTACCCGAGCCGACCGCATTCCGCTTCGATGACCGGGTGGCACAGGTGTTCCCGGACATGATCCGCCGCTCCGTGCCCGGCTACAGCACCATCATCGCCATGACCGGCCTGCTCGCGGGGCGCTTCGCCACACCGGGCAGCCGCCTCTACGACCTCGGCTGCTCCCTCGGCGCGTCCACCCTCGCCATGCGCCAGAACGTGCAACACGGTGACTGCCGGATTGTCGGCGTCGACAACTCCGCCGCAATGCTTGAACGCTGCCAGAGCGTTATGGATACCGACAGCCACGAAGTCCCCGTGGATCTCGTGTGCAGCAATCTGCAGGACGTGCATGTCACCGATGCCTCGGTGGTGGTACTCAACTTCACCCTGCAGTTCATCGCCCGCGAAGAACGCGACGCCGTCATTCAGCACATTTACGACGGCCTGCGACCGGGGGGCATCATGGTGCTCTCGGAAAAAGTCACCTTCGAGGACCCGCACCTCGACGCCCTCAACATCGACCTGCACCACGACTTCAAGCGCGCCAACGGTTATAGCGACCTGGAAATTGCGCAGAAACGCGATGCGCTGGACGGCTTCCTGCGGCGCGAAACGCTGCAGCAGCACCGCAAGCGCTGCCACGACGCCGGTTTTGGCAGCTGTGATGTGTGGTTCCAGTGCTTCAACTTCGCCTCACTGATAGCGCTTAAATGATCGACTACGGCCCGCTGATCGACCGCTGGCAACAGGATGCCCAACTGGCACCCTGGGCCGAGCGCCTGCACGCACAGATCGCCAGCGGCCTTGCCGTCGAGCGCTACGGCGACCTCCCGCGCTGGCTCGAAGCCCTCGCAGCCCTGCCTGATATCACACCGACAACTCGCCGGCTCACCAGCGCCCGCGTGGGAGCCGACTGTCAGCCCGGGCTGGATGAGGCACAGATATCCGCCCTGCGCGACACCCTGCAGCGCCTGCATCCCTGGCGTAAAGGGCCCTTCGACCTGTTCGGCGTGCACATCGATACCGAGTGGCGCTCCGACTGGAAATGGGACCGACTGCTGCCCGGCCTTGACGACCTCACTGGCCGCCGCGTGCTCGATGTGGGGTGTGGCAGTGGCTACCACTGCTGGCGCATGGCCGGAGCCGGGGCCCGGGAGATCATCGGTATCGACCCCACGCCGCTGTTTGTCGTGCAGTACTGGGCGTTGCAGAAATACCTGCAGCACCCCGGCGTCTGGGTGTTACCGCTGGGCATTCAACACGTGCCCGCCAACCTGCAGGCGTTTGACAGTGTGTTTTCCATGGGTGTGCTGTATCACCGCCGCTCGCCGATGGATCACCTGCAGGAGCTGCGCGACTGTCTGCGTCCCGGCGGGCAGCTCATCCTGGAAACGCTGGTCGTCGACGGACCACTGGGCGCCACCCTGGTACCCGAGGGGCGCTATGCGCGCATGGGAAATGTCTGGTTCCTGCCCAGCCCCGACACGCTGGTGTCCTGGCTGCGCAAGTTGAAGTTTCGCGATGTGGAGCTGGTGGATGTCTCAATCACCCGCGTGGAAGAGCAGCGGCAGACCGAGTGGATGCGCTTTCAGTCACTGGCGGATTTTCTCGACCCCGAAGACGCTTCGCGCACTATTGAGGGGTATCCGGCGCCGATGCGGGCTGTGGTCACGGCTCGAGCGCCCTGATACATCTGGTGCTGCGGGGGCGGCACTCGATAGATGGCGTAAGCGTGGTGGCGGGCGGCTCGAGGGATGGCGCAGGCGTGGTGGCGGGCGGCGCAACGGATGGGGGCGAGCGGGACACGCCGTGAACCCATCCATGGGGGCTTGAAGGAAACATCCCTGTTTCCTACAGTCCCGCTCGCCCCCATCCGCCGCGCCACCCTGCGCGTGTGACTTGTGGTGCCGGAACTTGCTACCGAGCGACGCTGCGCCCCGCGCCTTCAATGCCAGACTTCACCACCCAAGCCGCATGTGCAGGGGTGGGCGGCCCGGGCGGTGGGGGACCGTCGGCGGCCATGGATGGCCGCCGCCGAGCCTACATGGACGTACTTGCGGCGTGTCCCCCAGCGCCCGGGCCGCCCACACCGGCACCACTCCGAGGCCCAAAGCCCGAAGCCCGAAGCCTGCCCAGCCCAGCCCAACCCTCAATGCAACGCCTTCTCCCGCCGATGCTCATGAAACACATACTCAAACACCTCCCGGTAATTGCGCGCAAAGCGCACCTCCAGCCCTTCCCGCAAATACGCCGGCAACTCATCAAAATCACGCCGGTTGGCCGCAGGCAGAATCAGCTCGGGTATCTTCATGCGCCGCGCCGCAATCACCTTCTCGCGAATGCCACCCACCGGCAGCACCTGTCCCGTCAGGGTCAACTCCCCGGTCATCGCCAGCGGTCGCTTGATCCGCTCATTGCGCGCCAGCGAAATGAGGGCGGTTGCCATGGTAATGCCCGCACTGGGGCCGTCCTTCGGCGTGGCACCCTCCGGCACGTGCAGGTGCACCAGGCTGGTGTCGAAGAAATCGTAGTCACAGTCGAAGTCCCGCAGGTGCGCCACCACATAGCTGTAGGCAATCTCCGCTGACTCGCGCATGGTCTCACCCAGTCGCCCCGTGAGCTTGAAGCCACTGTTCAGGGTGTGCACCTTGGACGACTCGATCGCCAGCGTGGCCCCGCCCATGGCCGTCCAGGCCAGTCCGGTGGCAACCCCCGGGCCCCGCAACAGCTTCTCGGTGTGGAACACCGGTTGACCCAGCAAGGTTTCAATATCCTTCTTGCCGATGCGCACGCGCTGCTCACCACCCTCCAGCAGGCTGACAATGGATTTGCGGATGATGCGTGCCAGCTGCTTTTCCAGGTTGCGCACACCGGCTTCGCGACAGTAGCTCTCGATAACGGTTTTCAGCGCGGCATCATTTATCTTCAGCTGGTCGGCCTTGAGGCCATGCCGCTGCAAAAGCCGCGGCCACAGATGGTTGCGCGCTATGGCCAGTTTTTCCTCGGCGATATAACCGGCCAGACGCAGCACTTCCATGCGGTCCAGCAATGGCCCGGGAATACTGTCGACCTGGTTGGCGGTGCAGATAAACAGCACCTTGGAAAGGTCCACACGCATATCCAGATAGTGATCGAGAAATTCAGCGTTCTGTTCCGGGTCCAGCACTTCCAGCAGGGCCGACGCGGGGTCGCCCTGGAAGGATGCGCCGATCTTGTCGATCTCATCCAGCATGATCACCGGGTTGGCCACTTTCACATCCTTGAGTGCCTGCACGAACTTGCCCGGCATCGCCCCGATGTAGGTACGGCGGTGACCCTTGATTTCCGCTTCGTCGCGCATGCCACCGAGGCTGAAGCGGTAGAACTCCCGGCCCAGAGCATCGGCCACCGAGCGCCCGATGCTGGTTTTGCCCACGCCGGGCGGGCCAACCAGCAAGAGAATGGAGCCGCTGATCTCGCCCTTGAAGGCGCCTACGGCAAGGAACTCGAGGATGCGCTGCTTGACGTCGTCCAGGCCATCGTGATGCGCGTTGATTGTCTCCCGCGCATGGCCGAGTTCGAGCTGGTCCTCCGAGTGAATACCCCAGGGCACTTGCGTGGCCCAGTCGAGGTAGTTGCGGGTGACACCGTACTCGGGCGAGCCACTCTCCAGCACCGAAAGCTTGTGCAACTCTTCGGCGATACGCTCGCGCACAGGCTCTGTTGGCTTCAGGGCGGCGAGCCGCTCTTCGAAAAGCTCCAGGTCAGTGCTGCGATCATCCTTGGACAGGCCGAGTTCTTTCTGGATGACTTTCAGCTGTTCGCGCAGAAAAAACTGGCGCTGCTGTTCCGAAACCTTTTCATTCACCTGGCTGGTGATGTGGGTTTGCATCTCGGCCACTTCACGCTCTTTGCGCAGCAGCACCAGCACTTTTTCCATGCGCGCCAGCAGGGGCAGCGTATCGAGAATTTCCTGCAGCTGGTCACCTTTGGCCGTGGTCAGGGCGGCGGAGAAATCCGCCAGCAGGCTGGGCTGGTTGGGGCTGAAGTTGGCCATGTAGTGCTTCAGCTCTTCGCTGTAAAGCGGGTTCAGTGGCAGCAGTTCCTTGATCTGCTGGATGAGCGCCATGGCATAGGCCTTGACCTCGTCGCTGTCGCGATCTCCCGAGCTGCGCGGGTACTCAACCTGCACCCGGTAGGGCGCAGAATCCGTGAGCCAGCGCACGATACGGAAACGCTTCACCCCCTGCACCAGGAACTGGCCGGGGCCATTGGCGCCGGGTGGCCGGTGCAGGCGCGCAACGCAGCCGATTTCCGGAAACTGGCGAGGGCCGATATTGTCAGCGCCCTGCTGTTCCACATAACTCAGACCCACCAGTCCGTGTCCTTCCGCGGCGATAGCCTCCAGCGTGGGAGCCCATTCCTGCGGGTTGATCGCAACGGGCTGCACCTGACCGGGGAAAAACGGGCGCTGCGGCACCGGAATCACATACAGCGTATCGGGCAGCATATCGCTCGCCACTGCCGGGGCCTGGGACCCTGTGGCATGTGTGTCCGACTCGTCTTGTGGAAATTTCGGGGCCTTGCTCATGCTTGCCTGCCTGTTTCAACTGCTGGGGTATCCGCCAGATATGGGCTCGGCGCGCGGTATTTCAAGAGAGCAGCCACAGAGCCATTTTTCAGCGGCCGGCGCTGGGAGTATACTGGCGACAGTTGAATCGCACTTCAAACCGCACGACTGACACAGGAGTCCACAGTGCATATTGACAAGGCCACTGAAGCCGAGCTGCGCGCTGCGCTTGCCGATCTCCACGAACAGTACGACGCACTGGCAGCGAAAAACCTTAACCTGGACCTCACCCGCGGCAAACCCAGCGCGGCACAGGTTGCCCTCTCCGACGCACTGGACGGCATCCTGGATGGCAACTACCGCGCGGCGGACGGCAGTGATGCTCGCAACTACGGTGGCCTCGAGGGCCTGCCGGAGGCGCGCGCCCTGTTTGCCGAGGTGTTGGGTACGGCGCCGGAGGAAACGCTGGTCGGCGGCAACAGCAGCCTGACCCTCATGTACCAGGTCGTGGACTTCGCCCTGCGCGAGGGCCTGCGCGGCGCGGAATCCGCCTGGGGCAATCAGGCACAGGTGAAGTTCCTGTGCCCGGTACCCGGTTACGACCGCCACTTCTCCGTGTGTGAATACCTCGGCATCGAGATGATCCCTGTGCGTCTGCTCGACTCAGGCCCGGATATGGACCAGGTAGAGGCGCTGGTTGCGGCCGATGCTGATATCAAGGGCATCTGGTGTGTACCCCGCTTCTCCAACCCCACCGGCTGCGTCTACAGCGCGGATACAGTAGAGCGCCTTGCGCGCCTGCCGCAGGTCGCGTCTGCCAACTTTATCGTCATGTGGGACAACGCCTACGCGGTACACACCCTGGGGGATGACGCCCCCACTCTGGACAGCATCGCCGCCCACGCGCGTGAGCTCGGGACTATGGACGGCATTTTCCAGTTCGGGTCCACCTCCAAGATCACCTTCGCCGGCGCGGGTGTTGCGTTCGTCGGCAGCAGCGAGCGCAACCTCGCCGCCTTCCGGGCCCACCTCGCGTTCCAGACTATCGGCCCCGATAAGGTCAATCAGTTGCGTCACGTGCGATTCCTCAAGGACAGTGAGACCCTCAGCGCCCACATGAGCCGACATGCGGCACTGCTCAAGCCGCGTTTCGATGCGGTACTCGGTACGCTCGAGCGAGAACTGGCCGGCAGTGGCATGGGCAGCTGGACGACCCCGCAGGGCGGCTACTTTGTCTCTTTCGACGCGCTGCCGGGGCTGGCATCAGAGATTGTGGCACTCGCGGGTAACGTCGGTGTGAAGCTCACACCGGCCGGTGCCACCTTTCCCTACGGCAAGGACCCGGACAACCGCAATATCAGGCTCTCACCCAGCTTCCCGGCGCAGGACGATGTACAGGCGAGCGTGGACGTGTTCGTGTTGTGCGTGAAAATCGCGTCGATCAAGCAGCGGCTGGGCCGCTAGAAGGGAGTGTCAGGGCGCCTGCCACGCAGTGGCGGGCGTACTGCCTGCGGTCAGTCGTCGCCGCTGTGGTGGGGCTGCATGCCGGGCACGGGGAAGGCGGTCACGTTGCTGCGTGAACCGGGGGCGGCCTCGGATATCTTGCCCGTGCCTTCCTTGTCCACCTCGTCGATACGAATAATCGCCTGCAGGGGGATGTAACTGCGTTTGACCCCGCTGAACTCATGCTTCAGCTTTTCCTCACTGGGGTCGACAAGAATCTGTGAACGCTCGCCGAAGACGAACTCCTCGATTTCGATGAAGCCCCACATGTCGCTCTGGTAGATCTGGCGCGCGAACACTTCGAACACCTGGTTCGCGTTGTGGAAAATCACCTTGTACACAGGTTGGTTGGCCATGCTGTCCTCGTGAGGCGTTGCGCCGGGCGGCTCCGCGGCAAGTGCGCTAAAACCGGGGGGAGGCGATGTTACCACTCCCGGCACAAATTACCACTATCTGCCACCCGGGCTGGCTAGGTTTCCGGGGTGTGAATCTGTATAATTCACCCCCTTTTTACAACAACCGGCCAGAAACCGACCGCGGTGCGCCGACGAGGCTCAGTGAGCAAAAAGCTGTACATCAAGACCCACGGCTGCCAGATGAACGAGTATGACTCCGCGCGCATGCGCGATCTGCTGCAGGCCAGCCACGGTCTCACGCCCACGGACAACCCTGAAGAAGCGGATGTCCTGCTGCTCAATACCTGCTCGATTCGTGAAAAAGCCCAGGAAAAGGTTTTCCACCAGCTGGGCCGCTGGAAGAACCTGAAGCAGAAGAATCCCGACCTGATCATCGGCGTGGGCGGCTGTGTCGCCAGCCAGGAGGGGGCCGAGATCGGCAAGCGCGCGCCGTATGTCGACCTCGTCTTCGGGCCGCAAACCCTGCACCGGCTGCCCGCAATGATGGAGCAGCGCGGCCCCGGAGGCACCCTGGTAGTCGATGTCAGCTTCCCGGAAATCGAAAAATTCGATCGCCTGCCGGAGCCCAGTGTCGAAGGGCCCACCGCGTTTGTGTCGGTCATGGAGGGCTGCAGCAAGTACTGCACGTTCTGCGTGGTGCCTTATACCCGCGGCGAAGAAGTGTCGCGCCCCGTGGACGATGTTATCGCTGAAGTGGCACACCTCGCCGGCGAGGGCGTACGCGAGGTCAACCTGCTTGGGCAGAACGTGAACGCCTACCGGGGTGCCAACCACCTCGGTGAGGTCGTGGATTTTGCCGAGCTGTTGCACCTGGTGGCGCGTGTTCCCGGCATTGAGCGTATCCGCTACACCACCTCGCACCCGGTCGAGTTCAGCGATGCCCTGATTGACGCTTACGCCGAAATTCCGCAACTGGTCGACCATCTCCACCTGCCCGTGCAGAGCGGATCGGACCGTATTCTCATGGCCATGAAGCGCGGCCATACAGCACTGGAATACAAGTCGAAGATTCGCCGGTTGCGGCGCATTCGCCCGGATATCAGCATTTCCTCCGATTTCATTATCGGCTTCCCGGGCGAAACCGAAACGGATTTCGCCGCCACCATGAAGCTGGTTGAAGATATCGGGTTCGATACGTCTTTCAGCTTCGTCTACAGCGCGCGCCCCGGCACACCCGCCTCGGAGCTGCCCGACACCACCGATGAGGCCACCAAGAAGCAGCGCCTGCAGATTCTGCAATCGCGTATTCTGCAGGAAGCGCAGGCCATCAGCCGCCGTATGGTGGGCACGGTGCAGCGCGTGCTGGTCACCGGTGTCTCAAAAAAGGACCCGGGCGAACTGCAGGGCCGGACCGAGAACAACCGGGTGGTGAATTTTCACTGCACCGACCGCAGCCTGATCGGCGCATTTGCCGACCTCGAGATTGTCGACGCGCTGCCGAACTCACTGCGTGGCCAGCTGGCACAGGCGCCGCTGTTGCGCGCGGTTGACTAGTCGGCACAGCCGTATATCCTTAAACCCATGACCACATGCCCAAGCGGCCCGCGAGCGATTTGAACAGCGAATCTCCGACCCCCGAGTCGACACAGTCAAGCCTCACCCTGGAACCGAATGACACCCGCCATCTGGCCATGCTCTGCGGCCAGTTCGACGGCCATTTGCGCCAGATCGAGTCCCGCCTGGGCATCAGTATTGCAGCCCGCGGCAACCAGTTCCTGCTCAGCGGGCCGCCCGGCGCGGTCAATGCCGGCCGCAGCCTGTTGGAAAACCTGTATAGCGAGGTTTGCCAGGGCGTTGGCTTGAGCCCGGAGTCACTGCACCTGCAACTGCAGCAGGCGGGAATCGAGATGCTGGCCGAAGACCCCGCAGGCGCTCCCATTGAGGCCATTCAGGTTATTCGCACCAAGCGTGCGTCGGTAAAACCCCGCGGCAAGAACCAGCAGGGCTACGTGCGCACCATCAAGCAGCATGATATCAATTTCGGCATCGGGCCGGCCGGCACGGGCAAGACCTATCTCGCGGTCGCCTGCGCCGTGGAAGCGCTGCTGGAGGAGCGCGTGCGACGCATCCTGCTGGTGCGCCCGGCTGTAGAGGCCGGCGAGAAGCTGGGCTTCCTGCCCGGCGACCTGAGCCAGAAAATCGACCCCTACCTGCGCCCGCTGTACGACGCCCTGTACGAAATGCTCGGCTTTGAAACGGTGAACAAGTTCATCGAGCGCAATATTATCGAAGTGGCGCCGCTCGCCTTCATGCGCGGCCGCACGCTGAACAACGCCTTCATTATTCTCGACGAAGCCCAGAACACGACGCGTGAGCAGATGAAAATGTTCCTCACCCGCATCGGCTTCGGCTCCACGGCGGTGATCACCGGAGACGCCACCCAGATTGACCTGCCCAAGGGCATTCAGTCCGGCCTGACCCATGCAGGCAACATCCTCGCCGATGTCGAGGGTATCGGCTTCACCTGGTTCGGCAACAAGGATGTGGTGCGCCACCCCATGGTGCAGCGTATTGTTGAAGCCTACGATGCCTACGAGGACAGGGCGACACCGCTCGACAAGACCCGGCCATGAACAGCCACATCGACATCCAGACCGCCTGTACCGAGCCGGTTCCCGAGGAGGACGACTTAAGGCACTGGCTGCAAACCACCCTGCAGGGGCGCGCCAGTAGTGCCACTGCGGAACTTTGCCTGCGCCTGGTGGGCGCAGAGGAAATGGCACAACTCAACCAGAGTTACCGCGGCAAGCCGGGGCCCACCAACGTGCTGTCCTTTCCCGCCGACCTGCCGGAGAGCCTGCAGCTGCCGCTGCTGGGCGATATCGTCATCTGCGCCCCTGTGGTCGCCCGGGAAGCCGCTGAACAGGGCAAACCCGCCGCCGCACACTGGGCCCACATGGCCGTGCACGGCGCGCTGCACCTGCTGGGCTACGACCACACCTGCGAGGCTGAAGCCACCGAGATGGAAAACCTGGAAACGGCCATCCTGGCCACACTGGGATTCCCCTGCCCCTACCCAGACACTGTCTCCGAGGAGCCCGTCACCCCATGAGCGAAGATCGATTTGGCAGCGAGCCCGGAGACCGCTCCTGGCTCGAGAAAATAGCCTTGCTGTTCTCATCGGAACCGCACAATCGCCGCGACCTGGAAGGCGTTCTCGCCATCGCCGCCGAAAACGAGGTTATCGACCAGGATGCACGTAGCATCATGGAAGGCGCCATGAAAGTCAGCGACATGCAGGCGCGCGACATCATGATTCCACGCGCGCAAATGGTGGTGATCAAGGCGGAGTCAACGCTGGAGGAGATCCTGCCGCAGATTATTAACTCCGCCCACTCGCGCTATCCGGTGATCGGTGAGAGCCCTGACGATATCCAGGGCATCCTGCTGGCCAAGGACCTGTTGCCGGAACTCCTCAACAAGGATCACAGTGAGTTCCGCATGGAAACGCTGCTGCGCCCCACGGTGGTGGTACCGGAGAGCAAGCGGCTGAACGTGCTGCTGCGCGAATTCCGCGAAAACCGCAACCACATGGCCATCGTCATTGATGAATATGGCGGTGTTGCCGGCCTGGTGACCATTGAAGACGTGCTGGAGGAAATCGTCGGCGACATCGAAGACGAGACCGACGTGGATGAGGACCACTTCATCCGCACCATCGGCGAGGGCGACTACTTTATCAAGGCACTGACGCCCATCGAGGATTTCAACGAACACTTCCGCACCACCTTCAGCGACGAGGAGTTCGATACCATCGGCGGCCTGGTTATCCAGGCCTTCGGGCACATGCCCGCACGCAACGAAGTCACCTGCATCGAGAACTTCGAGTTCAAGGTCATCAACGCCGATCAGCGCAAGATCCACAGCCTGCGCATGCGGCCCCTGGGCGGCTGATTCATGCCTGAAAACGGGCTGCGCCCGGCCTGGATCACACTACTGACACTGCTGGCCGGTGGCCTGGTCACACTGTCGTTCGCACCCTTCGACCTGTGGCCGGCGGGCATAGCCAGCTGTGCGCTGTACTGCTATCTCCTCAGCACCTGCTCACCGCGCCAGGCCCTGTGGCGTGGCTGGCTGTTCGGACTCGGCCTGTTCGGCAGCGGCGTCTCCTGGGTTTACGTCAGCATCCATGTGTACGGCTATGCCAGCGTGCCCCTGGCCGCACTGCTCACGGCGCTGTTCTGTGCCGGCCTGGCGCTGCTGCACAGCCTGTTTGCCTGGTGCTACACGCGCTGGATCAGGCCCCTGCCGGGCGGCATGCTGGTCGGCTTCGGCGCGCTCTGGGTGCTTTTTGAGGGCCTGCGCAGCTGGCTACTCACGGGCTTTCCGTGGCTTTACCTGGGCTACGCTCACCTGGATACCTGGCTGGCCGGGTGGGCTCCCGCGGTCGGCGTGTACGGGCTGTCATTTGCGGTAGCCGTCAGCGGTGCCTGCCTGTTCCTGGCCTGGCGCAACCCGAAACCCGCCGGCCTGCTGACCTATCTCACCGTGCTCGGCATCCTCTGGTTGGGCGGGCGCACACTCGGTGCGGTGGAGTGGGTGGTCCCCGCAACCGAGCAACCACTGCGCGTGGCGCTCTATCAACCCAACATCCCGCAGGCCCTGAAATGGCGGCCAGCGCACTATCCGCGGATTCTGGAGCAGTACAGTCGCGCTATCGCGGCGCAGAGGGGGCATGACATTGTCGTGTGGCCGGAATCCGCCCTGCCCCGCTTCTACCAGCAGGCACGCGATTACCTCGATCCGGTTGCCGAGGACTTTGCCCGGCAGGACGGCACGCTGATCACCGGTATCCCCTGGCGTGAGGCCGGCGACAGCGCGTACTTCAACAGCATTGTGGCGCTTGGCGCCGGCAGCGGCGTGTACCACAAACAGCGTCTGGTGCCCTTCGGGGAATACGTCCCACTGGAAAGCTGGTTGCGCGGGCTCATCGCCTTCTTCGATATGCCCATGTCGAGCTTTTCCGCAGGCCCGCCGGGCCAGAGCCTGCTGCTGGCCGCCGGGGTTCGGGTGGCGCCTTTCATCTGCTATGAAATCGTCTATCCCGGCCTGGTGGCACGCAGCGCGCGCAACGCCGATCTACTGGTTACCATCAGCAACGACAGCTGGTTTGGCGCCTCCATCGGCCCCCTGCAGCACCTGCAGATGGCGCGCATGCGAGCACTGGAAACGGGCCGTTACCTGTTGCGGGGCACCAATAATGGCGTGTCTGCAATCATCGACCATCAGGGCCACATACAGCAGCGCAGCCCCCAGTTCGAAGAAGCGCTGCTCAGCGGTGAAGCCCACGTCATGCTGGGCAGCACACCGGCGGCGACCTACGGACCGCGACCGGTACTGGCCGCCTGCGCATTGCTTCTATTGATGATGCTGGTTGTCTACCACACGCTGTGGCGTGAGCGAGACTGAACCTTCGTCACAGTTGCATGCCAACGCACTGGAAACTTCGCCTGCAGTTTGGTAGAAAGCGCCCCTTTCACCACACTGGAGCCAACCACATGCTGAAACAGGCCTGTGCAGCGCTTGTATTGCTCGTGACCAGTTGTACCCTGCAAGCAGCAACCGCTTTTCCTTCCACATATACCCCTGTCGCGTCACAGCCCACCCTGCTGCGCAACGCTACCGTGCTCACCGGGGACGGGCAGCGCCTGGAACAGGCGGACCTGTTGATGGCCGCCGGGAAAATCGAATGGGTGGGCCAGGGGGATGTGTCGCCCGGCACCCGGGAAATCGACGCCACCGGGCGCTGGGTGACACCGGGGCTGATTGACGTGCATTCACATCTCGGTGTTTATCCGAGTCCGTCCGTCGACGCCCATCAGGACGGCAATGAAATGAGCGACCCGGTTACCGCCAACATCTGGGCGGAACACAGCGTCTGGCCACAGGACCCGGGATTCGGCAGGGCCCTCGCCGGGGGGGTGACGTCCCTGCAGATTCTGCCCGGTTCTGCCAACCTGTTCGGTGGCCGCGGCGTCACCCTGAAGAACGTGTACAGCACCAGCTATCAGGGCATGAAGTTCCCCGGGGCACCCTACGGTCTGAAAATGGCCTGTGGGGAAAACCCCAAGCAAGTGTATGGGCAGCGCAACAAGCCGCCTTCCACCCGTATGGGCAACGTGGCGCACTACCGTGCCGAATGGATTGCAGCCCGCGACTATATCGACCGGTGGGAGCGCTATGACGCCCAGGTTGAAGCCGGTGACGAAGATGCCACCGCGCCACTACGTGACCTCAAGCTGGAAACCCTGGCCGGCGTGCTTGAGGGTGAGATCATTATCCACATGCACTGCTACCGCGCCGACGAAATGATGACCATCCTGTCGCTAGCGGAGGAGTTCGACTATCGCATCGGGACCTTCCACCACGCCGTGGAAGCCTACAAGATTGCCGATGAACTGGCGGAAAAGCAGGTGTGCGGCGCACTCTGGGCCGACTGGTGGGGCTTCAAGATGGAAGCTTATGACGGCATACAGGAGAACATCGCCCTCGTTGACCGCCCGCCGGGGGGCTGCGCTGTGGTGCACTCGGACTCTGCAGAAGGTATCCAGCGGCTCAATCAGGAGGCCGCCAAGGCCATGGGCAAGGGCCGCCGGGCAGGCATGGCCATTGAACCGGAACACGCCATTGGCTGGATCACCGCCAACGCCGCACGCTCCCTGGGCATCGAGTCGATGACCGGCAGCCTGGCTCCCGGAAAAATGGCCGATGTGGTGGTGTGGAGCGGCAATCCGTTCAGCGTCTACAGCAAGGCAGATCTGGTTTTTGTCGACGGCGCACTGCTGTTTGATCGGGACGACCCCGCGCGACAGCCGGTGTCCGATTTCGAGCTGGGACAACTGCAGGGGGTGCAGCAATGAAGACACTGCAATGGACACTCGCCGCGGTCCTGCTCTGCTGCCACGCCGTGGCCGGCGCCGACTCCCTGCTCATTCGCGACGCCCAGCTGCACACCATGACAGCGGCGGGCACACTGGCCTCCGCGGACATCCTGGTGCGCGACGGGCGTATCGCCGAGATTGGCAGCGATCTGCGAGCGCCGGTAGACAGCACGGAACTGGATGCCGCCGGACGGCCGGTGACACCTGCGCTGTTCGCGGGCATCACGGCGCTGGGGCTGAATGAAATCGACATGGTCTGGCCCTCGGTGGACTCGGCGGTAACGCAGATCGGCTCGCCGCCCATGCGCCCGGAGTTCAACGTGGTCAGCGCTTACAACCCGCACTCCAGCCCCATTCCCGTTACCCGCATCGAGGGCTTCGGCTTCAGCCTGCTGGGCGCTATGGCAGGCAGCTCGATCATCGGCGGCCAGGGGCGCACGGTGCTGCTGGACAGCGGTTACCAGAGCTTCATGGGTGACCCGGTACTGTTCATTGCGCTGGGCGAAAGTGCTTCGACCCTGGCCGGCGGCTCGCGCGCCGCGCAGTGGATGGTACTCGAACAGGCCGCCGCCGAAAGTGAGTCGACACCGCGCCACGGCGACCACACCCTGCTCACGCGCGAAGGCCGGGCGGCACTGAAGGGCTATAAACGCAGCGGCACCGTGGTATTCAGCGTGCACCGCGCCAGCGATATCCTGCAGGTGCTGGCATTCGCCGAGCGGCACGGTTTCAGGGCGGTGATTGAGGGTGGCGCAGAAGCCTGGATGGTCGCGGCACAACTGGCTGACGCCGAGGTGCCGGTACTGTTGGACCCCCTGCAGAACCTGCCAGACAGCTTCGACATGCTCGGCGCGCGCCTGGATAACGCCGCGCTGCTGCACGCCGCTGGTGTCCGCATCAGCTTTTCGGGAGCGGGTACGCACCACGCGCGCAAACAGCGTCAGTTGGCCGGGGTTGCCGCCGCCAATGGCCTCGCCAGGGACGCCGCGCTGGCCGCCCTCACACGCAATCCCGCGGAGATATTCGGGCTGCCCGGCGGCCGGCTGGAGCGCGGCGCACCCGCGGATCTGGTGATCTGGAGCGGGGACCCGCTGGAACTGGTGGAATCCGCCGACCACGTCATCCTCGGGGGCCGCCTGCAGCCCATGCGCAGCCGCCAGACCGAGCTGCGTGATCGCTACCTGCCGGTCGACGCCACACTGCCGCGGGCCTACATACGCTAGAGTCCACAAGCCTGTAGGCGGCCAACCCGGCCAGCTGCAGGCGCACTGATGTAGACGCTAGGGCGCGTCCATCGACACCACGAAAATTCCCCGCAGCTCGTCTACACCATAGCCTGTCGCCTGATCCTCGGGATAGCGGTCCTGCAGCGCGCTGTGGGTTGCGACGTCCAACGCCTGGCCCGGCGGGCCGTGACACTGCAAACACATGCCGTTGGTGACGATGGGATAATACGCCACCACCTCTCCGCCAACCCGGTGCACGGCGGGCTGCGGCTCAGCACCCGCAGCCAGCGCGGATTTGGCCTCGGCAATATAGGCAAGCTCAGTACTGTTGGCCGCATTGGCGGGGTTACGTGGCCGGTCGCTGACGCGACGGACCGCGGCGTCCTGCCCAGCCGACGCCCCCTCGGTGAGGGGAATGGCGTTGGTGTGGCAGAAATCGATGGCCGCTACCGTGCCACCCGCACTGATGGCCTGCTTCAGGTTGCTGCCCAGGGTTGCCTTGGCGCGCAGCGCAATGTCTCTGCCGTGGCGTAGATAATCTGCATCGGTCACCAGCGCGGGCCGGCCCACCCGTCGGCGCTTTTGCTGCTCGGCCTGGAAATGCTGCGCATACCATGACGGCGCTTCCAGGGGGCTGTGGTAGATGTAATAGGCAATGTCCTCCAGCAGGGCGCGGTCAAAGGAAAGCTTGGGCATAAGCCCGAAGCGATTGATCGCACCGGGCATGCGCGCATTCTCCGCGGAGGGGTCCTGCACGAAGGTCGCCAGGACGCGACTGAACTCGGTATAGGCCGTATCGGCCTGCACGTAGTGCTGCTTGATCGCCGCCATAGGTGGCGCAACACGGTTACCTGCGGCCGCATCGGGGCTGTGACAGCTGAAACAGGCTGATTCCAGTGCCTGAAACCCGGCTGTCAGCCTCGCTTGATCAACCTCGGCTCCTCCCACCTGTGGCGCGTCGGCACTCACAGCCAGTTCAACGGCAGCCAGCGGCGCAATAAGAGCCGACAGACAAACGGCAGTAACGATTCTGATATCCATCTTGATCCTTCCTCTCCTCGGCTGACTCAGGGCAGCAGTATCCAGCGTAACAAGGCAGAGACGGCACCCACCACCAGCACCCCGCTCACCCAGAGCCCGATAAACCAGGCCCACTTTTTTCCCAGGCCATGCTCCCTGCGCTGCGGTGCCTCACGCTCACTCATCAGTGATACCCGCCGTCACCGGGCCGGACCTTGCCCCGGAATATCCAGTAGGAGTACGCCGTGTAGCCCAGTATCAAGGGCAACATCAGCAACGCCCCCACCAGCATGAACTGCAGGCTTGAATCCGGTGCGGCGGCGTCTTGTATGGTAATCGCCCGGGGTACGATATACGGCGTAAGCCCTACACCCAGGCCCACGAAACACAACCCCAGCAGCACCAGGGTCGCGGGGTAGACCACTGCATCGCGTTGCCCACGGATGCCCCAGGCCACCAGCGCAGCGGTAGCGGCGGTGAGCAACGGCACAGGCGCTACCCAGTAGAGGTTGGGCAGGCTGAACCAGCGGGTAAAAATTTCCGGCGACAGGAACGGGGTCCACACACTGACCACCACCACGAAAAGGAAGGTGCTGATAGCAGCGCGTTTGGCGAACCGGTAGGCCTGCTGGCGCAGGGCACCGTCGGTTTTCAACACCAGCCAGCCAGCGCCCAGCAAGGCATAGCCAGCGCACAGGGCGAAGCCAACAGTGACGGTAAAGGGTGTCAGCCAGTCCCACCAGCCACCCGCGTAGGCGCGCCCTTCCACTTCGATACCCTGCACGAAGGTGCCCAGCACGATGCCCTGCATGAAAGTTGCCAGTGCCGAGCCGAACACGAAACTCACATCCCAGAGGCGCTTGTGTGCCGGGTCACGCCAGCGGTACTCGAAAGCCACACCGCGAAACACCAGTGCCAGCAACATGATGATGAACGGCGCGTAAAGCGCGGGCATGACGACCGCATAAGCGAGCGGAAAGGCGGCGAAAAGACCGCCGCCACCGAGTATGAGCCAGGTTTCGTTACCGTCCCACACCGGTGCAACCGTGTTCATCGCCGTATCTCGCTCCTCATCCGTGGCCAGAAACGGGAAAAGCAGGCCGACGCCCAGGTCAAAACCGTCCAGGGCAACGTAGATGAAAATACCCAGCGCCAGCAAACCGGCCCAGATCAGCGGTAAATCCAGCATTTCAGGCACCTCCATTGTTTGTGGTGGGCTTGTTCATGGCGGGCTGCATTGATGCGAGCGGGGTTGTGCCCGCGGCACGCTGGGGCGCTCCGGTTTGCGGCCCCTGCCCATCGGGCGTCGCACCCATCATGCGGATGATGTAATAAGTACCGGCGCCAAACAGGGCGAAATAGACCACGATGAAGGCGATCAGCGACGCCGCCACTGCCGGTGCGTCAACAGGTGCCAGCGAGTCACTGGTGCGCAGCAGACCATAGACGGTGAAGGGCTGGCGGCCGACTTCAGTCACAATCCAGCCAGCGAGCACAGCGACAAACCCGGAGGGCCCCATCCAGACTGCCGCACGCTGCAGCCACGGCGTATCGTAGAGCCTTCCGCGCCAGCGCAGCCAGGCGGAGTAGACACCGATTAGCGCCATCAGGGTCCCAATCAAGAGCATGATCCGGAAAGACCAGAACACCATGCCCACCGGGGGCCTGTCGCTCGCAGGCACATCGGTCAGACCCGGGGTCTCGCCACCGATATCGTGGGTAAGCACAAGCGCCGAAGCGTAGGGAATACCCACTTCAAAGACGTTTTTCTCCGCCGCTGAATCGGGCCAGGCCAAGAGCAGGAACGGCGCGCCGGTTTGTCTCTCCCAGTGCCCTTCCATCGCGGCCACCTTCATCGGCTGATGCTCAAGTGTGTTGAGCCCGTGCAGGTCGCCGGCGAAAATCTGCAACGGTGCCACGAAAGTCGCCATCCACATGGCCATGGAGAACATCTTGCGCGCCTCGGGGTTCGTCTTGTTTCGCAGCAGGTGCCACGCCCCGACACCGCCCACAACAAAGGAAACAGTGAGGTAGGACGCCAGGGTCATGTGCACCAGGCGATACGGAAAGCTGGGGTTGAAGATGATAGCCAGCCAGTCAACGGGGACAAACTGGCCGAGCTCGTTCACAGCGTGGCCCGTCGGGGTTTGCATCCAGCTGTTTACCGACAGGATCCAGGTGGCAGAGAGCAGCGTACCGAAGGCAACCATGGTGGTGGCGAAAAAGTGCAGGCGCTTGCCAACCCGCTCCATGCCAAAAAGCATGATGCCGAGGAAACCCGCCTCGAGGAAAAACGCGGTCAGCACCTCATAGGCCAGCAGCGGCCCGATCACCGGCCCTGCCCGGTCGGAGAACACACTCCAGTTGGTGCCAAACTGATAGGACATCACCAGGCCGGACACCACGCCCATGCCGAACGCGACGGCAAATATCTTCAACCAGTACTTGTACAGGTTGAGGTAAACCGGGTTCTCCGTCTTCAGCCACAGACCCTCAAGTACGAACAGGTAGCTCGCCAGGCCAATGGAGAACGCCGGAAAAATAATGTGGAAGGATACGGTGAAGGCGAACTGGATACGCGCCAGCATCGATGCGTCGAAAAACTCAAACACGGCAGGCCCCTTGTTTCGGCATTAAGTGATATCTAATATAGTATTTATAAATTCCATTACATAAGCAATACCTAATATTGAATTTCAGGAGCAACGTCCATTCGCCTCACCGCCTACACAAACTACTCGCTGCGCATTCTCATGTACTGCGCCGCCCGTCCAGGCCAGCAGGTACGTATCGCCGATATTGCCGCGGCGTTTGCTATCTCCCGCGCCCATCTGCTGAAATCCGCGCGACACCTCGGGCAGCTGGGTTACCTGTCGACCATGCGTGGCAGGCACGGCGGCGTGCAATTGGGCATGGACCCGAAGCGCATATCGGTGGGCAAGGTGGTACGGGAGCTGGAAGACAGCGGCGATTTCGTGGAGTGTTTCAATCCTGCTACCAACAGCTGCCCGCTGGCCGGCGCCTGCAACCTGAGCGGGCTCTTCCGGCGCGGTGTGGAGGCCTTCTATCGGGAGCTGGATGACACCAGCCTCGCGGATATCGTGGGCGACGGCGCAATGCTGCGCGCCAGGCTGCCACTCCTGCAGCTGGCCTGAGCCCTTGCTTCGCCGCAGGCCCTGAATACTGATAGAATCACCCTCTTTTTTTGCACAGCAAGAACGGTCGCCACTCTGCAAGCCGCCACCCGTTCCGTGCCCAAACCAGTCGAGTAAAACAGCACATGGACCCGCATTACCAGCCGAAGATTCTTGAACAGGCCGCCCAGGACCACTGGCAGCAAGAGCAGAGCTTTGCCGTGAAGAAGGATGCAGGACGGGAGAAATTCTACTGCCTGGCGATGTTCCCCTACCCCAGCGGCAAGCTGCACATGGGCCATGTGCGCAACTACACCATCACCGATGTCATCTCCCGCTACCAGCGCATGCTGGGCAAGAATGTGCTGCACCCGATGGGGTGGGACGCCTTTGGCCTGCCGGCAGAGAACGCCGCGGTGCAGAACAATACCGCCCCGGCTGCCTGGACCTACAAGAACATTGCCTACATGAAAGGCCAGCTGCAAAGCCTGGGCTTCGGGTTCGACTGGTCTCGCGAGCTGGCCACCTGCAAGCCCGACTACTACCGCTGGGAGCAATGGTTCTTCACCCGCCTATATGAAAAGGGGCTGGTGTACAAGAAAATGGCAACGGTCAACTGGGACCCGGTGGACCAGACGGTACTGGCCAACGAGCAGGTTATTGACGGTCGCGGCTGGCGTTCCGGGGCGCTCGTGGAGCGCCGTGAAATTCCCCAGTGGTTTATCCGCATCACCGCCTACGCCGAGGAATTGCTGGCAGACCTGGACCAGCTGCCGCACTGGCCGGAGCAGGTGCGCACCATGCAGCGCAACTGGATCGGCAAGAGCCGCGGGGTCGACCTGAGTTTCGACCTCGCCACCCCGGTGGCGGGCACGGACCGCCTTGAGGTCTATACCACACGGCCAGACACGCTGTTTGGGGTCACCTACATGTGCCTGGCAGCAGAGCACCCGGTCTCCCGCGCTCTGGCGGCAGACAATCCTGAACTGCAGGCGTTCATCGAAGCCTGCAAGACTCAGTCATCGGCAGAGGCCGATATGGCCACCATGGAAAAGCGCGGCCTGGACACCGGCCTGCGCGCCATCAACCCGCTCAGCGGCGAAGAAGTCCCGGTGTGGGTAGCCAACTACGTACTCATGGACTACGGCTCCGGTGCCATCATGGCGGTACCGGCGCACGACCAGCGGGACTGGGAGTTTGCACGCAAATACGCACTGCCCATACGCCCGGTGATTGCCGCCGAGGATGGCGCTGACATCGACCTGTCACAGGCTGCGGCAACGGTGAAGGGCACACTGATCAATTCAGCGGAATTTGATGGATTGACCTCGGAAGCGGCATTTGCGGCCATCGCCGCGCGTCTTGAACAGGCCGGGCGCGGTCAGGTCACCACCAATTACCGGCTGCGCGACTGGGGCGTTTCGCGCCAGCGCTACTGGGGCGCCCCCATCCCGATGCTCAACCTGCCGCAAGGCGGTGAAATCCCGGTGCCGGCACATAAACTGCCCGTGCTGTTGCCCGAAGACGTGGTCATGGATGGCGTTATCTCGCCGATCAAGGCCGACCCGCAATGGCGCCAGGACGAGCTTGACGGGCAGCCCGTCGAGCGCGAAACCGACACGTTCGACACGTTCATGGAATCCAGCTGGTACTACGCTCGCTATACCTGCCCCGACTTCGAGGAGGGCATGCTGGACCCCGAGCTGGCCAACTACTGGCTGCCAGTCGACCAGTATGTGGGCGGCATCGAACACGCCATCCTGCACCTGCTCTACGCGCGCTTCTTCCACAAGCTGATGCGTGATGAAGGCCTGGTCAGCTCCAGCGAGCCCTTCGAGCGCCTGCTCTGCCAGGGTATGGTGCTGGCGGAATCCTTCTACCGTGAAGGTCCGGGCGGCAGCCGCATCTGGGTGGCGCCGACCGACGTGGATGTCGAACGCGATGAGCGCGGCCGGGTGCTGCGCGCTGTGGAGCGCCAAAGCGGTGATGAGGTCATCTCCGGTGGCGTGACCAAGATGTCCAAGTCCAAGAACAACGGTATCGACCCGCATTCCGCCGTGGAGACCTTCGGCGCCGACACCGTGCGCCTGTTCACCATGTTCGCCGCGCCGCCCGAGCAAACCCTGGAGTGGCACGATGCCGGTGTGGAGGGCGCCAGCCGCTTTCTGCGCAAGCTGTGGAAACAAGTGCATGCACACCTTGAAGCGGGTGAAAGCGCAGACCTGGCGCCAGCCACACTCGGCGATGCCGAGCGCCAGCTGCGCCGCAAGGCCCACGAGACCATAGCCAAGGTGAGCGACGACTACGGTCGCCGGCAAACCTTCAACACGGCGGTCGCCGCCATCATGGAGCTGTGCAACGACATCGCCCGGCTCGACCAGTCAGAACCCGCCGCACGGGCGGTTGTGCGCGAAGCACTGCAGGCCGTGGTGCTGATGCTGAGCCCCATCGTGCCACACATCTGCCACCACCTGTGGCCGCTGCTGGGTGGCAAAGGCCCGCTGCTGGATGCGCCGTGGCCGCAAGTGGATGCCAGCGCCCTGGTGCGCGACAGCATCGACATGGCGGTGCAGGTAAACGGTAAAGTGCGGGCCCAGATCGCCGTGGCCGCCGATGCGGACAAAGCCACGGTAGAAGCCGCAGCCATGGCACAGGACAACGTACAGCGCTTCCTGGACGGCGTAACGGTGCGCAAGGTGATTGTGGTGCCGGGGAAACTCGTTAACATAGTGGCCAACTGATGGCCTGGACGTCACCCATGTTGCGCACAACCCTGACCCTGTTACTGGCCCTGACGGTAAGCGCCTGCGGCTTTCAGCTGCGCGGCGCCGCCAGTTCCACCGGCCTGCCCGCGGAATGGCGCCAGCTGCACCTGGAAACCGGCAGCCCGAACAGCGAGTTTACCCGCGAATTGCGTTCACGCTTCTCGGCCAACGGCATCGAGTGGGTTGACCGTCCGCAGGCTGCCTATATTCTGCAGCTGGAGCCCGAGCGCTTCAGCCAGCGGAACCTCTCTCTTACCAGCGAGGCGCGGGCGGCGGAATTCGAGTTAACCATGCAAACCCGGTTCACGGTACGTGCGCCGGACGGCAGCATCGCCATGGAGCCATCGCAAGCCATAGTCACCAAGCAGATGGAGAACGACCCCAGTAACGTGGTGGGCAAAGCGGAAGAAATTCGCATCCTGCAGGGAGAGATGCGCGGCGAACTCGCGCAACAGATTCTGCGCCGGATCGGATTCCACGCCGCAGCCCAGTAATGCAGCTCAAGGCCGAGCAACTCGCCAAACACCTGCAGGGCCAGTGCCTGTCCGTTTACCTGTTGAGCGGTGACGAGCCACTGCTGGTGCAGGAGTGTGCCGATCTGGTACGCAGCGCGGCGCGTGCCGCCGGGTGCAGCGAACGTGAAGTGCTGGATACCGGCCCCAAAGACTTCAGCTGGGAATCCCTGCTGCACAGCGCCGCCGAAATGTCGCTGTTCGGTGAGCGCAAGGTCATCGAACTGCGGTTACCGGACGGCAAGCCCGGTGCCGAGGGCAGCAAGGCGCTCTGTGCCTATCTGGAGCAGGCCAGCGGCGATGATGTCCTGCTGGTCATCAGCGGCAAAATTGATCGACAGTCCCAGAACAGCAAGTGGTACAAGGCACTGGAGAAATCCGGTGCAGTTGTGCAGGTCTGGCCCGTCGGGGCCCGCGAAATGCCCCGCTGGCTGCGCCAACGCCTGGGACAGGCAGGGCTGGATATCGATGACGACGCACTGGAGCTGCTTGCCGAGCGTCTGGAAGGCAACCTGTATGCGGCGGTGCAGGAAGTCGAGAAGCTGAAATTGCTTGCCGACGGCAAACAGGTCACGCTCGCCACCGTCACCACTGCCGTGCTGGACAACGCGCGCTACAACCTGTTCACCATGGTAGACACCGCACTGGCGGGCAACGCGGAGGCGACCCTGCGCATGGTGCACGGCCTGCGCGGTGAAGGCACGGATGCGGTGCCCTTGCTGTGGGCCGTCACGCGTGAAGTACGCGCCCTGTACGCCCTGCAGCTGGAGCTTGAGGTAGGCCAGCCGCGCTCCGCCGTATTCAACAGCCACCGGGTGTGGAAGAGCCGCGAAGCCGCCGTGACAGCGGCCCTGCAACGCCACCCCAGCCGCGCACTGGGCGCGATGTTGCAGGACGCGCTGACCATTGATGGCAGTATCAAGGGCTTTGCCGATGGCGACCCCTGGGACCGGCTTGATCGCCTCCTGCTGGCGCTCGCCCGCTGAATTTTCCGCGCACGGCCGGCTGGCGTGCACCGCCATCGGCCTTGCGCCAGATCAATATGCACAGACACCACCTGTGCTTTGATAACCTTGTTCACCCAACACAATAATTACGTGCAGCGAGATTGCCATGACAGAACGGTTTGCAACGGCTGAGGCCTGTGTCGATTACACCATCGCCAGGCTCGGGAAAACACTTCGACTCGGTGCCCCGCTGGGCCTGGGCAAACCGGTGCAGTTGATGAATGCCTTCTTTCGCCGCGCCGAGCAGGACCCGGAGATCGACCTGCACATCTACACGGCGCTGTCGCTGGAGGTCCCCAAGCCTGCCAGCCACCTCGAGGCCGAGCTGGCCGGACCGATCGTGGAGCGCATTTTTGGCAATTACGAACCCCTGGCTTATATGGAGGCCCAGCGCAGCGGCAATCTGCCCGACAACATCCAGGTGAGCGAGCTGTACTTCAAAGCGGGCTCGATGAAGGGTATTCCCGCTGCACAGCAACAGTACATTTCCAGCAACTACACACATATTGCACGCGACATGATGGCCGCGGGGGTGAACGTGCTGCTGCAGCTGGTGGCTGCCCGGGAAACCGCCGACGGGCTTGCGCTGAGCCTGTCCTGCAACCCGGACGTTGCCCTGGATGTCATTCACACCAAACGCGCCGAACCGGGGGAAGATTTCCTCTGCTTCGCGCAAGTCCATGACGATCTGCCCTTCATGCGCAATGACGCGGAAGTCCCGGCCACGCTGTTCGATGGCCTGGTAGACAACCCGGCGTACCAGTGCACCCTGTTTGCGGTACCCAATGCGTCGGTGCCCACCGCAGACTACGCCACGGCTCTGCATGCCAGCAGCCTGGTGGTAGACGGCGGCACGCTGCAAATCGGCATTGGTTCTCTGGGTGACGCCGTGGCTCACGCTTTGATCCTGCGCCACCAGCAACCGGCGGCGTGGCGCGACGCAGTCGACAGGCTAACCCGCATCGACAGCGGCTGCGCGACCGACGAAGGCCCTTTCGAACAGGGGCTGTATGTTTCCACTGAAATGTTCGTCAACGGCATGCTGCACCTGATGGAAGCCGGTGTGGTGAAGCGCCGGGTCTACGATCTGCTGGCCCTGCAACGGGGGCTGAATGACGGGCTGATCACCGAGGCAGTGGACGAGCGCTTGCTGGATTACGCGCGCCAGTGTGCGCTGCTGCCGGCTCAACTCAACGCCGACAGCCTGGCAGCCCTGCAGTACTGGGGCATTCTGCCGGACACCCTGTGCCTGATCGACGGCGCGTTGTCGCTGCATGGCGTCACCCTGACTAACAACACGGATGATCCTGACACCCGGGCTGCACTGCTGCAGGCCTGCGAGGGCCGGCTATTGCGCCACGGCCGCGTGCTGCACGGCGGCTTCTTCCTCGGGCCGCGCGATTTCTACCAGAAACTGCGCGACCTGGACGACGACGGGCAGGAGCGCATCTGCATGACCAGCGTGCTGCGCACCAACCAGCTGCTGCTCGACTACCCGCTGTACTGTGCCCAGAGGCAGCACGCGCGCTTTATCAACACCGGGATGATGGTCAGCCTGAGCGGGGCGGTAACGTCTGACGCCCTGGAAGACGGCACCGTGATCAGTGGCGTGGGTGGACAATACAACTTCGTGGCCATGGCACACGACCTGCCCGGCGCGCGCTCGGTGCTCTGTATTCGCAGCACCCGCGGCAAGGGCAAGGCATTGCGCTCAAACGTTGTGACGCACTATGGCCACACCACCATACCGCGCCACCTGCGCGACATCATCGTCACCGAGTACGGTATCGCCGACCTGCGCGGCCAGACTGATGCCGAGGTGATACGGCGCCTGATCGCCATTGCCGACAGTCGCTTCCAGCAGGAACTGGCGGACTGGGCAATCGAGCACGGCAAACTGCCCGCCGATTACGAAATCCCCGCCGCGGCACGCAACAACACGCCCTATCGCGTTGCCAAGGCACTCAGCTCGCATATCGCCGATGGCCGCCTGCCCGCTTACCCCTTTGGCACCGACCTGACGCCCGAGGAACTCACCCTGAGCGCCAGCCTGCGCCGCATCAAGGCACTCAGTGACGAGCCGGCGAGCTTCCTGCGCGAAATCCTGCGTGCGCTGCTGCACCGCGGCGACAAAGAAGCTGCGCGCCCGTGGCTGGAGCGCATCCACCTCATGCATCCCGACAGCAGCCGTGATTTCATCGTCCAGCAGCTGCTGATGCTGGAGCTGGAAGAACACGGCCTGCTGAAAGTGCGGTAGTATCGACGCCAAACAATCGGAATAAGCGCTGGCGGAGCCGCTACGTGTTCGAAGTCGTCTGTATTTCCTTTGCCTTCTTTTTTGGCCTGGCAGTGCGCCAGGTAGGGCTGCCGCCGCTGGTGGGCTTCCTCGCGGCGGGCTTTGCCATCAACCTGCTGGGGCCCAGCCTGGGCATGCCCGTGAAGAGCGGCGAAATTCTCAATCACGTCGCCCACCTGGGCGTGCTGATTCTGCTGTTCACCGTGGGCCTGAAGCTCAAACTGCGCCAGATTGCCCAGCCACAGGTCCTGGGCGGGGCGCTGCTGCATTTCAGTATCAGCGTGGCGGTGTTCGCGCCGGGCCTGCACTACCTGCTCGGCATTGACTGGCAGACCGCGCTGCTACTGGCGATCGCGCTGGCCTTTTCCTCCACGGTCCTGGCGGCAAAACTGCTGGAATCGCGGCGGGAGCTGGCCGTATTCCACGGCCGTACGGCCATCGGCATTCTCATCGTGCAGGACATCATCGCACTCGTGGTGCTCGCAGTGTTCAGTGGCCAGAGCCCGAATATCTGGGCACTGGCGGTCCTCCTGCTGCCATTCGTGCGCCCCTTCCTTTATTGGCTGCTGGATTTTGCCGGGCACGATGAGCTGCTGGTGCTCATGGGGATGCTGCTCGCGCTGGTGATCGGCGGCATGGGCTTCACGGCCATGGGGCTCAGTTCCGAAATTGGCGCCCTGGTCATGGGTATACTGCTCTCCAACCATCGCCGCGCGCAGGAACTCGCCGAATCACTCTGGGGCTTGCGGGAAGTGTTCCTGGTGGGTTTCTTCCTGCAAATCGGCATGTCCGGCCTGCCCGACTTCGATGCACTGCTGTTTGCACTGGGGGTTGGCGTATTGCTGCCGCTCAAGGGGCTTCTGTTCTTCCTGCTGCTCACCGCGTTCCGCCTGCGTGCGCGCACCTCGTTCCTCGCCGCAATCAGCCTCACCGCCTACAGTGAATTTGGCCTGATTGTCGCGGGCATACTGCTGCCTGAATGGATCGTGCCGCTGGCCATTGCCGTGTCGGTGTCCTTCGTGATTGCCGCGCCGCTGAACCGCATGGCGCACCGCCTGTATGCGCGCCTGGAGCCGCGCCTGCAGCGTTTCGAACGCATCACCATGCACCCCGACGAGCAGCCCACCAGCCTGGGGGATGCCAATGTGTTGATTTTCGGCATGGGCCGTACCGGCACCGCCGCTTACGACCAGCTCCGCAAGCAGGGGCTGCAGCCAGCCGGGCTGGACGGTGACACCTACAAGGCGCGAGCGCATGCCGAGGCCGGCCGCAATGTGGTGTTCGCCGATGCCGAAGACAGCAACTTCTGGCGCGGAGTTGATATCGGCCGGATCAAGGCGGCGGTGCTGGCCATGGATGACATCGGCTCGAAAGTGATGGCGGCACGCAGTTTGCGCGCCAAGGGCTTTACCGGCCCCATCATTTCCCACGCCCTGCACGAGGATCATGTTGAGCGCATTACCGAAGCCGGCGCGACCCATACCTACCTGACCATGTTCCAGGCGGGCATCGGCCTCGCCGACCGCACCGTCAATGTGCTGGAAGAAGCTCAGCCAAAGGGCACTTCACCTGTAGCGCCAGACACCTCGCCATAACGCGCCTCGATGTCCGCCGCGGGTTTGGCCTGGCGCCGTCTATCTGGCGTCGGCAATAGCACATCGCAGCAACCTGTCGCCCAGGCAGGCAGGTTTACTGGGCACTCTGCAGCAGGGCAACAGATTCGCTTGCTTTCCCTCCGACAGCCAACTACTGTATATCCATACAGTTTGGAAATCGTCGGAGGCAAGCCATCATGAACGAAGCTCTGGAACAGGTTATTCTTCGCCGCGACACCTGGCGCGGGCGCAACCGCCACTTTGGCGGGCTGCCACTGCCGGCCAACAGCGACGCCCACGGCGGTGGCCTGAAAAGCGGGTACCGGGCGCTGGATGACGCGCTGCAGCAAGGTGGCTGGCCAGACGCCACTGCCGTTGAAGTGCTCAGCGACAGTTCCGGCATGGGCGCCATGGGCCTGTTTCTTCCCGCCATGGAACGGCTCAGCGCGCAAGGGCGCTGGCAGGCCTTTATTGCACCGCCCTGGACGCCTTATGCACCGCTGCTGGCTGCCCGGGGCATCGATACACAGCAGGTATTACTGGTGCACCCCCGCAGCCGCGAAGACCTGCTCTGGAGCATTGAGCAGGCCTTGCGCAGCAGCACCTGCAGCGCCGTTTTCAGCTGGCTGGGAAACGGCCAGTATCGCTACAGCGAACTGCGCAAACTGCAGCTGGCGGCGGCCGACAGCGACAGCCTGTGCGTATTGTTCCGTTCACAGCAGGCCGCCGCAGAGAGCTCACCGGTCGGCCTGCGCCTGCAAATGCGGGAATACCGCAAGGTTCATATTCTGAAACAGCGCGGTGGTCAGCAGCAGGTGGATGTCAACCTGTCCCCCAGCGATGAGCTGCCCCACCAGCCGCAGTTGTGGGAACTGCCTGTCTGGCCAGCCACCGTGGCCAGCAGCAGCGCAATGAGCGCCGGTTGAGTCAGGTCAATTGTTTCCCGGCAGGCTGGCCGCTAGCATAGGGCACTGTGCATGAGCCACTATACCGGTATCATTCGTGCCGGCCTTGCCACGGAGAACACACATGCAGGAATTCCCTCACCACTATCAGGTTGCCGCCACCGCGACGGCTGAAGGCACCGTATCACTGTCCGGCGAAGATATTCCGGCGCTGGAAACGGCACCTCCCAAAGAGTTTGGTGGGCCGGGCGGCAACTGGTCACCCGAAGCCCTGCTGGTAGGTGCCGTGACCGACTGCTTCATCTTCACCTTTCGCGCCATTGCCCGCGCCTCCAAGCTGGACTGGGTGGAGCTGCAGTGCAGCGCCGAGGGTACGCTGGATCGTATTGACCGCGTCACACGCTTTACCGACATTACCGTAACGGCAAAGCTCAGCGTGCCCGCAGGCACCGATACCGAGCGAGCGAAGCAATTGCTGGAAAAAGCGGAGGCGAACTGCCTGGTCAGCAACTCACTGAACAGCAACATGCATTTGCACGCCAGCGTCGACACTGCCGCTTGAACACACATCGCGCCCGCTTTTACGTAACGCATAGCGAGTAGCGTGCTGTGGACCAATGGTTGAGCGACTACGGTGTCACCCTGGGCGTGGGCGCGTTGATCACGTTCATGATTTTTATCGTCTGGGACCTGGCAAAGCGCAGTAATGCCGGCAAATTCGGCACCATCATGCTCTATGTGGGCCTGGCGATGGGAATTTTCGGCTTCCTGATCAAGGTCATCATCACCTGGCTGCTGGAAAACGCCGGCGTCTGAAAGACGCCGGCATTATCGACCTGGAATCAACCGTTGGTCGCCAGGGTATCGGCAACCAGCCGGTCTATATTCTGCTCCAGAATAGACAGGGGTACCGGGCCATGCCTGAGCACCTCGTCATGGAAGGCACGCACATCAAACTGCTCACCCAGTGCCGTACGGGCTTCCTCACGCAGTTCCATAATACGCAGCTTGCCAATCAGGTAGGCCGTGGCCTGCCCCGGCATCGCAATGTAGCGCTCAATCGCCTTGGTGGAGTCGTAACGTGAATTCGGCGTGTTCTCGACGAGATACTCAATCGCCTCTTCACGTGTCCAGCCCTTGCTGTGCAGGCCGGTATCCACCACCAGGCGACAGGCGCGCCAAAGCTCCATGGCCAAACGGCCAAACTCGGCATAGGCATCCGAGTACATACCCATGTCGCTGGCCAGCTCTTCCGTGTACAGCGCCCAGCCTTCCGTGAAGGCCGTGAAGCTGGCATAGCGCTGGAATTCCGGCAGGCTTTCCAGCTCCACTGACAGGGCCCGTTGCATGTGGTGGCCAGGCACCCCCTCGTGATAGGCCAGAGCCTCCAGCTGATAGGTCGGCATACTGTTCATATCGTACAGGTTGGCGTAATAAATGCCGGGGCGCGAACCATCAGCCGGCGGACCATTATAAAAAGCCTTGCCCGCCGAACGCTCGCGGAACGCCTCCACCCGTTTAACCACCAGCTCAGCCTGCGGCAGCAAACCGAACTGCTCGGGCAGGCGCTTGGACATGGCATTGATCGCCGCTTCGGCCTCGGCCAGATACTGCGCGCGGCCTGCATCCGTGTTCGGGTAGTAGAACTGCGGGTCATTGCGCATGAACTCGAAGAACTCGCGCAGGTCGCCGTCAAACTCCACTTCCTGCATCACTTCGCGCATGGCGTCGTGGATACGGTCCACTTCCTCCAACCCGATGGCATGTACCTGCTCGGCACTGAGGTCAGTGGTAGTAAACCAGCGCAAGCGTTCGGCATAGAAGGCTTCACCGTCAGCGAACTTCCACACGCCGTCATCACCGGTGGCCAGCGCGGCTTGCGCTTCAACTGCCTCAATCAGGCGTTCGTAAGCAGGCTGCACAGACCCCAGCAGGGCTTCGCGAGCTTCGGCCAGCAGGCGCTCGCGCTCTTCCGGTGTAATATCCAGCGCCTCAACTTTGCTGTTGAAGTCTGCCCACAGCGTGGAATCGCCGCCGTCTTCCGTGAAGGGCACGCCCTGAATCACGTTGCCTGCCGCTTCAATAATGGGTGGATACTGCCAGTCGGCGAGCAGCAGATTCTTCTCGGTGCGTATGGCCATCTGCGCGATCACTTCATCGAACCAGCCGGCAATATTATTCAGGCGACCGATATAGGCCTCGGCATCGGCGAGGTCAGTCACACGATGAATGTTCACCAGCCTGCTCGGCGCCTCGGTGTGGGGGCCTCGGTACTGGTCAATCACAAACTGGTGATGACGGAAGCGGTCTGCATCGATGCGCCGCTCCAGGTCCAGTTTGTACAGGTCGTAGGAGAGTTGCTCCGCCGGCGCCAGCGCTACGCGGTCAAACTCATCCAGCTGCTGCAAACGGGCCTTGTTGATGGCCAGGGTTTCATCGAGGAAGGCCTCGGCTACCGGATCCCACTGGTCGTGGTTGGTCTTGATGCCACGATAGCTGGCGGTATAGGGCAGGCGTGCCATATCCACCGCATAGTTTTCCTCAAGATAGGTGCGAAACGCCGCTGTTGCCGCCGCTTCAGGCACGGTATCCTGAGCTGTGCCGACAACCTGGGCAGCTTCCGGTGCAGGCGTGGGCGCAGGCGTTTCATCACGCGAGCAGGCCACCAGCAACGTGGCAAGCGCCATGGGTAACACGGCGAGTTTGTAGTTCGGTAAAATCATTGCAACCTCAATAGCAGTAAAAAGGGTCCCCGCTGCCCACCGGGCGCAGGAAATGGCGCAATGATGCCGTAATTGGCGATAAAGGCCAAATGCGCCACGGGCTGGACAGAGGCGGACAGCCTGCGCGATACTGTATATATGTACAGTATTATAATGGGGTATTTGCCCCTCCCGTTTCTGCATCTGCACACGGAGGACCCGTGAGCCTCTGGCTGTGCCTGCGTTTCCCCCTGCTGCCGCTGCAGTGCCAGACACTCGATGAAACACAGCCCGTCGCAGTGCTGGAGCAGCAACGGGTCGTGTGCGCCAATGACTGTGCTGGCAGCCTGGGAGTGCGCGCCGGAATGGCCACTGCCAGCGTGCGCGCGCTGGCGCAAGACCTCCCGCTGCAGCTGCTGGCCCGTAACCGCAACAGCGAACAGCATTGCCTGCAGCAGCTGTGCTGCTGGGCCTACGGCATCACCCCGCGCCTCTACACCTGGCAGGAAGACTGCCTGCAGCTGGAAATTGGCAGCTGCCTCACCCTGCATCGCGGGCTGAGCACTTTGCTCAGCGGAATACAGCGCGCCCTGCAGGCCCGCGGCTACCGGGTGGAAGCCGGCCTCGCCCCGACGCCGAAAGCCGCCTGGCTACTGTCGTTTCATGGCGATGGCTGCAACACACAGCAGCCGGAGGCCTGGCAGGAGCGCATTGGCACCCTGCCTCTGGCGCTGCTGCACACCTTCCCCAAAGCCGTGGCGGCGCTGGAGCGGGCCGGGCTGCGGCGCTTTGCCGACATACTGACGCTGCCTGAGGCGGCACTCACTCGCCGCTGTGGCCAGGCTTTTGTGCACTACCTGCGGCAGGTGACGGGCCGGGAAGCGGACCTCGAGCCGGACTACCAACCGCCACAGCAGTTCAGCGACCAGTACTGGTTTGGTTATGAAGTCAAAACCACGGCAGAACTCCTGCCCGCCATCGAGCAGTTGCTGCAATCACTGTGTGGTTTTCTGCGCCAGACACAATTGCAAAGCAGCCGCATCGACTGGCAGCTGCTGGCCGTGGACCGGCAAACGCAGAACCTGCAGGTGCGCAGCAGCAGCCGGCACAGTGACTGGGCAACCTGGTATCAGCTCACCCGCCTGCAACTGGACCAGCTCAAGCTGCACACCGGTATAGAAGGATTGGTGCTTGAATGCCGTGAGCTGCTCACCGGTCACAGCGTTGGCATCGATCTGTTCAGCCCGCGTAACCAGCGCGAACCATTGCATGCATTGCTGGACCGGCTGCGCAGCCGGCTGGGGCTGCAGGCCATAGCCACCATTGGCTGTCGCGATGAACACCTGCCAGAGCTCGCCCTGCATGTGAGCACCGAACCCGGCGAAACGCCCACCGATGCGCCAACCGGTACCCACCGGCCCTTCTGGCTGCTACCCGAGCCATTACCCCTACCACACCGACATGGTGGCGAGCTGTACTGGGGTGGACGTTTGCAGCTGGTAGGCGGGCCCGAGCGCATTGAAGACCGCTGGTGGCAGCAGCCGGTCAGCCGTGACTACTTCATTGCCCGGGGTCACGGCGGCCAGTATTACTGGCTGTTTCACGAACGCCGCGAGCGCCGCTGGTACCTGCACGGCCTGTTTGCCTGACCGTGCAGCGCTCGCCGCAAAACCCGCTACACTATCAATATGAATTTATTATGACATTGAGGTGACAGCGATAGCGAAAGGGGCAACATTCGCTCTAAGCTGGACACATCATCAGGCAGGGTGCCCCGGGATGCCCTGCCGCTATAACAAGGGCGTTGGGAAACGCCACAAGGAGGTACACCATGAAACGCATGACCAAAGCACTGATTATCGCCAGTCTGCCGCTGTTTTCCGCCACCGCTTTTGCGGAGGTCACTCAGGATTGCATCCTCGAAGGCACAGTGGACAAGAAAAAGGCCGAGCAGATGGGACGCGACGTCTACGTGGCGTTTCACTCATCCGAGCGGGCGGAGTCCGGCAGCAAGTGCCAGCTGGAGCGTCGCAGCCGTATCCAGTTCAAAGAGCCCAAGAACGCCATGATTGAAAACGCTCCCGATGGCGCCAAGGTCAAATACCGCTACACTGAGCGCGACGACCAGGCAGGCGAATGGCAGTTGATGGGTATTTCAATGCCCTGAGTACAACGTCTGAGTAGAATGCAGGCCGCGTTGCTACGGCGACGCGTGCCTGGATTGATCCACCATCAACAACTCATCCACCGCAAAGCCCAACTCTGCAGCCCGCGCCACAAAGCGCGCCTTCACCGCTTCATCCACCTCGGGTGTACGCGACAGCAACCAGAGGTAGTCCCGGTTATAGCCGGAAACAAAGGCGTACTCGTACTCCTCGCCCAGTTCAAATACCACATAGGACGAGTAGAAGGGGCCGAAAAAAGAGACCTTCAAGTGTGCTCTGGTTTCTTCGTCCACAAACCGGGCAACACCCTCGGCCTCCTCCCAGGTTGATTCCTGAGGCCGATAGCCCCGGTTCAACACCGCCAAACTACCGTCCCCATTGCGGGTATAACTTGCCGTGACGGCCTCCAGCCCACGCTCGAATGAGTGGTCCAGACGAGCAATTTCATACCAGGTGCCGAGGTAGCGCTGCAGCTCGAAATTCTGCACCGGCACGACCCCCGGGGGCATACCGGTGCAACCACCCAACACCAGCAGCAGGATCAGCAGTGAGGCGCGCGAGAATTTCACTCGTGGGCGATGGTTTTGTCTGTGAACAGATAATCCTTGAGTTCATCATTCATTACCGGGTCACGCCGGCGAATCCACTCCAGCACCATGGCCGCGTGCTCTTTCTCCTCGTCGCGGTTGTGGCGCAGGATGGCCTTCAGCTCAGGGTCCTTGCAGGCATCCATGCGCTGGTTGTACCAGTCCACTGCTTCCAGCTCTTCCATCAATGACACAATGGCGCGATGCATGTCGCGGGTCTCGTCGCTCAATTCGTTGATGGGTTCGTGATAACCTTCATTGGACATGTCGAACTTCCTGTGTAGTTTCAGAAAACAGCAGAAATACGGCAAACCACCGCGTGATCATTAGTGTAGCGCGTGATGCTGCCGGCGCCAAAGCATTGCCTGCGGCTCGCACTCATGTGCCACCTAGAGCCAGGCCGACGCCGGCAAAACCCGCCACCAGCAACAGAATGGGCGGTCGCCAGCGTGCCAGCAACGCCCAACCCAGCAGTACCAGCAGCACATCCAGCCAGCTATGGAACGCACTGCTGGCAATCGGGTTTACCCAGGCGGCAGCGAGCAGGCCAACCACCGCCGCATTGACGCCGGCGACCACGCCCAGCACGCGGGGGCGCGTCGCCAGCGCATCCCACGCCGCTTGTATGCCCAGCACCAGCAGGAATCCCGGCAGGAAAATCGCCAACGTTGCCAGCAGCGCGCCCAGAACGGGCCTGACAGGCAGCAGCTCGGCACCCAGAAACGCCCCCAGGGAAAACATCGGCCCCGGCACCGCCTGTGCAACGGCATAGCCGAGCAGAAACCGGTCCTCACTCAACGCATCGCCGAGTTGTTGCTGTAGCAACGGTAAAACCACGTGGCCGCCACCAAACACCAGGCTGCCGCTGTTGTAGAACTGACCGACCAGCCGCCACTCGGCGCCCAGCCCGCCGAGCCAGGGCAGCAGCGCAAACAGCAGCAGGAAAAGCACCAGAGGACGCCAGCGCAAACCGCTTGTCACGCCCTTTGGCCGCGCGGGCTGAACTGCCCGCGCCGGCAGCACCACCGCTCCCAGCAACGCAGCGCACACCAGCACCCCGTACTGCATCCAGGCGGATGCACTCCACACCAGCAACAGGCAGGTGGCCAGCGCGAGGACCGCCGCAAACCAGTGCCGGCAAAAAGTCTGTGCCATGCTGCGCACCGCCTCCGCCACCACCACCGCCGCCAACAGCTTCAGGCCCCGCACCAGGCCGTTTAGCCAGGCCACATCGGCAGCCTGCGACGCAAACAGCGCGAGCCCCAACATGAGCAGGAACGAAGGCAATGTGAATCCGACAAACGCCGCCAGCGCGCCGGGTAAACCCGCTCGCCGATAGCCGAGGGCGAACCCGACCTGGCTCGACCCCGGCCCGGGCAGAAACTGGCTCAACGCCACCAGCCTGGCGTAGTCGGCAGCAGTCAGCCATTGCAGGCGCTGCACAAGGGTCTGCTGAAAATAGCCAATATGGGCCGCCGGCCCCCCGAAGCTGACACAGCCCAGCAGCAGAAAACGCCAGAACACTTCAAACATGGCCGCCATGCAGCTTTCCTGTGCTAACCGCGCGAAAACACCGCTGCAGCAGGCGCGCTACTGGGCACCAGCGGGTAGCGGTGCTCGCGGCGCATCAACCTTGCATCGCGGGAAAGTCGGTATATCCCGCATCGCCGCCACCGTAGACCGCCGCGTCTTCTCCCGGCGGGTTGAGTGGAGCACCCACCGCGAAGCGCTCGACCAGATCCGGCGTGAACATGTAGGGCCGCGCGATAGAGACGGCCGCCGCCCCACCCGCCGCCAGCACCGCCTCGCTGCGTTCGCGGTCATAGCCGCCGTTCAGTACCAGTGGGCCACGGTAAGCGGACCGCACGTCATCGGTGCCGAAACCGTCCTGCCTTTGCGGCGCACTACCGCTGACCGAGGACTCGTAAACGCTTTCGACAATTTCCAGAAACGCCAGGCCGCGCTGGTCGAGCTGTGCAATGGCGTACTGATAGAGCGGCGCTGGCTGGCTGTCGTGGCAGTCCCAGGTCGTTGAGAAAGGTGACAGACGTACCGAGGTGCGCTCTGCGCCCACCTCGCCGACCACCGCGTCCGTGACCTCAAGCAGGAAACGACAGCGATTTTCCACGCTGCCGCCGTACGCATCGCTGCGCTGGTTGACGCCATCGCGCAGAAACTGGTCAATCAGGTAGCCGTTGGCACCGTGAATCTGCACGCCATCAAAGCCGGCATCCAGTGCATTGCGCGCCGCCTGCCGGAAATCATCCACGACCCCGGGAATCTCGTCCAGCCGCAGCGCCCGCGGCTGTGAGGTCGGCACGAACCCCTCAGTCGTGAAGGTGCGAATGCTGCCCCGCACTGCCGATGGCGCCACAGGCGCTTCACCGTCCTTCTGGAACACCGTGTGGGACACCCGCCCACAGTGCCATATCTGGCAGATAATACGCCCGCCGGCGCCGTGTACTGCTTCGGTTACTGCCCGCCAGCCGGTAATCTGCTCGGGCGTATGAATGCCCGGTGTGGCGAGGGTGCCCGTGCCCTGTTGCGAAATCTGCGTGGCCTCGGTGATGATCAACCCTGCGCCCGCGCGCTGGCGGTAGTACTCCGCCATGGACGGAGTAGGCACACGGGAGGGAGCGCGGGCGCGCGTCATGGGCGCCATCAGGATACGGTTTTTCAGTTCGATCGCCCCCAGGCGAACAGGCTGGAGCATGGCCAATGTCATAGTGAGTTCCCGTTAGTATTTTGATTTGCCATGGTATCCGCCGGTAACACCAATAGCCCTGCCGGGCAGCGGATCACCCGCTGTTGGTTCAATAGATTGGCAGGCTCTGTAAGCCACCGATATGCACCTCAGGGGTCTGAAGGCTCACTGTCCACAGGTTCCGAAGACGCATCCGGGACGACCGGGTTGTGGCTTACCTCCCAGGCACGGAAGCGTTTCAGGTCAGCGTCAAGCGTGCGCAGGGTCCAACCCAGGATCGCCGCATCATCCAGCAAGCCAAGGCCCAGCAGAATATCCGGCACAGCATCCACCGGCATGACGAAATAGACCACCGCAGCGACCAGCATCAGCAGAGATTGCCAGGGGATTTCACGGTAGGCGCCACTGGCATAGGCGCGCATCAGACGCAGTGCATCCTGCACCGACTTCCCTATTCCCGCCAGCGCACCGCTACGGGCCGCCGCCTTGTCGCCGGCGGAGGCCGCCAGCGCCGACAAGCCACCGGGCTGTTCAATCAGCGCGCGCGCACGACGGCTGGCGCGGGCGTAGGCACGGCTGCTTTTCAGCCGGGGAGGCGGTGTATCAGGGCCTGTCATGATTTGCGACCTTTATCGCCATTCACAGCGTGGCAAGAGAATAACCCTGCCGTGGGAAATGCACATGTACCGTTCCCAGGCCGGGCTGCTCACGCGCCAGAATCCAGCGCTGTGACGTAGAGCCCACCAGCACACCCTCCGTCGGCGCCTGCCCATAATCCTGCGGCGCGATACGCACCGACTTGCCAACGTCCTTGCCTCGTCGCAGCTGCGCAGGCACCGGACGCGGCTCAGCTTTCGCAGCAACCACAAGGGCATCCTGCACCGAAATCACCTCGCTGACACCGTCGCCAAATGCCCGCATGCGCGCCATCCAGGCCAGCGTGGTTGGGAAATCCTCCAGCATGGGCGACTCCCCCAAATCATGCAGGAACCACAAACCGTGGTAGGTCGAAAAATCGGCGTGGTTTGGTTTGGCGCCGAACAGAAAGTCAGACTGCAACTGCGCTTCAACCGTGACCAGGTGCTGTCGGACCAGCGATCTTGCCTCAGCGCGCCCCGGCATACTCACGGCGGCCTTGCGGCCCATTGCGAGACGGTCGAGCATGAAGCGCCCGATATCCAGCCAGGACATCTGCGCGCGCACCTTGCGCTGTAATGCCCGTGTGCCTCCGGCGAGCACACAGGGAAAAAACAATTCGCCGTCTGCCCGCGTCGCCCAGGCCGCCGCCCCCGCATCCAGGTTTTCCAGCGCCAGTGCCGGGCTGTCCGCGAGGACGGCTATCTCGGCGGCTATCGTGCGCGAATCGCAGAACACATCGGCACCCAATTGTGCCACCGGAATTTTTCGATAGCCACCCACCAACCGCGCAAGGTGGGGCCTTGGCGGCATCTCGCGGGTCAGGGCGGACTGCCAGGTCAACTCTGCGTACCCCAGCATACTGCGAATTTTCTGGCTGAAAGGTGACAGCGCATAGTGGTGCAGAATGAGTTCTGGCATGGTCTTTCCTCTCAATAAGCCGGACGATCGGGTTGGCTCAGGTAAGCGTCGAGCACCTCACAGGCCTCCTCGCCGAGAACCTGCGTCTGGCCAACTTCACGCTGTGCCGCCGGCAGGGCCAGCTCCGTATAGAAGCGGCGATCATCAAAGCCCACACGCTCCGCATCAGCAATGGAGAAGCCGAAGTACACATGACGCAAACGGGCCCAGTAAATCGCGCCCAAGCACATGGGGCAGGGTTCACCACTGGTGTAGATGTCGCAACCCTCCAGGCTGAACAGGCCCGCCTGCGCACAGGCATCGCGAATGGCCATGACTTCACCGTGCGCGGTGGGGTCGCTCGATGCAATAACGCGGTTCCAGCCTTCACCGACAATGGTGCCGTCGCGCACAATGACCGCACCAAAAGGACCACCCTCTCCGGAATCCGCCGCGTGACGCCCCAACTCAAGGGCGCGGCGCATAAAACCTTCGGCCTCTGCAGACGGGCTCATGCTTTCTTCACAAATTCGGATTTCAGCTTCATGGCCCCAATACCCTCTATTTTGCAGTCGATATCGTGGTCGCCTTCTACCAGGCGGATATTCTTCACCCGTGTGCCCACCTTCACCACCAGCGAAGACCCTTTGACCTTGAGGTCCTTGATCACGGTGACGGTATCCCCATCAGCCAGCAGATTGCCGTTGGCGTCGCTGATCACCGGAGTATCGTCCGGGGCCTCATTGCCCTCGGCGGGACTCCACTCATGGCCACATTCGGGGCACACCAGAAAAGCGCCCTGCTCATAGGCATAGGGCGACTGGCATTCGGGACAGGGGGGTAGATCACTCATCAATCAACAATTCCATAAATAAAGCCACTCCAGCGCAGGCTGCGAGCAGCGGATTGAAAACACAGGATAACAGGCCTGGCAGCGATGGCCTCTGCGGTGGTGTTCACAATAACGTGATGGAACTGCGCGTTGGGGTCTGCGCAGGCAACAGCGCCGTAGGCGCCGCGGCATCGGCAAACACCGCAATCCGGCAGTCCGGTTCCACCTCCGTTGCGCGGCAGAGCTCTACCGCCTTGTTCGGCGGCCCATTCAGCGCGTCGTGTAGCGCCGGCCAACTCATAGTGGAAATGGCTTCGCCATCTACCGTGAGGTAATGGCCCGGCTGCATACCTGCAAGGTCGGCCGGAGAGCCTGGCTGCACCATCCACACCCGCATGCCGCCCTGATGCGGCACGCCCCAGAGGCCGAGATACCCACGTTCGGGCGCGCGAAAGCTGTCGGCACGGGGCACGGCGATCAAACGCTCACCCGGGTAGTCCACCGTGTAGGTGAAACGGGACAACAGTCGCGAACCGAGCCTGCCGTGGCGCCCCATGCTGGTGCCATCGTTGGAATAATTGGTCATAAAGGGACCGAGCACTTCGCCGCCCAGACGAACCGCATTGCCAAACTGTTGCAGGTTCTCGATGTTGCCCTGCACCCCCCGACCGGTATTCACCCAACCGAGTTCCGGGCGCTCAATCCCGGCCGCACTACCGGGAATCAGCGACAGCCATCCGGTCATGCCGGTATCCACGTGCAGATCGGCCAGCACCTCCTGCTGTTGGCCCGCCAACAGCAGGGGCAGCTGTACGTAGGCATCATAGGCGCGCACCTCAAGCGGCAGCACAACCGCATTCTCCGGCACCGGCACCGCATCTGGAGCCAGGAAACGCAGACTGCCAGAGGCCGTATCCACCTCAATGGCAAAGCGCGAAAACAGGTCGTAACCGATCACGCCATCTACCGCGAAGTCGGCATCGGTTCCCAGCGGCGGCAGGGTCGCGGCAGGCAGTACCGCCACGGTCATGCCCTGCAGGGCGACAGGGCCGAAGTCGAGATCGACATCGGTGGCGAGAAACGCCTCGGGCCTCGCTTCATCATCGCCCGCGCCGCCCAGACTGATGGTTTCTGAGCCCTTGAGGGCCAGTTTCCGGGTTTTCTCATGTAGAAAGATGGCGGTAGGGGTGGCGCCGGTGTCGACGATGAAGCGGAAACCGGGCACACCATTGACGCTGGCTTCCACCACCGGAAACAACGGCACGGGTAACAGGCTCAGCGCGCTTCCGCTGCCATCAAAGGACACCTCGGCCTGCGGGTTACCCACAGGATAATTGCTGCAGGCTCCCAGCAGGGCGAACAGTGCAACGCCAACCCCTCTATACAGAAGGTCGCGAACCCGTGTGCACCAGCCCGCCACGGAGACGCGCTTCATGGCAGCGCCTGACAGCGCACGTCCGCCGTGTCAGTCCCCCATGTCACCCGTGCTTCACCGTGGTGTTCCCAGAAACTCATGTCATCCCCCTGAAAGCGCGCACCGCTGGCACTGCGTTGCAACGTCAACAGGGAGAGCACATCACCGCGCCGGGCAATCATGGTCGGCGGCTCAGTTGCCAGAAAGTGTACATTCAGGGTCGCAGCCTCGGCGTCCTCGCACACGTACTGCACCGGGGTCGTATCGGCTGCGAGAGCCTCAATGTATGCGCACCAGGGCGCCGAACCGCGCGCGGGCAGCCCCGTCAGCCCCCGAACACCCAGCCGGAACTCGACCACGGACTGCCATTCATCCGAACCCGCATCCGGCCCATGGCCGCTGCCATCTCCGGAGCCCAGGCTGGTTTCCACGGCCTGCGCCCACCCCGCCGCACACAAGGACGGCCCGGCCGATGGCGCCTCAACAGCGGCACAGGCTGTCACGCTCACGAGCAGAGACAAAATAACCGCGGATCGATACATGGAACTCTCCTGTTAACCGTGCCCCAGCCAGATGGACGTGACCATTGTGAAAGCGAAACCCAGCACCGCGCCCAGCGGCGGTGCCCAGTGCTTGTTCAAACGTGCCTGCGGAGCGATATCCTGGAACATCAGGTACACAATGCCACCGGCAGAGGCCAGCATGATGGCGCCGAGTACCGCAGGCCGCTCGCCCAGGAAGAAGTATGCGGACAATCCGGCCAGCGGCCCGAGCAAGGTCAACGCAGACATCACGCCCAAGATTTTCACAGACGAATCGCGCCCCGCTGCCGCCAGTTCACGGTAAGCATTGAAACCCTCGGGCAAATTCTGCAGGCCGATGACAATGGCCAGCACCAGCGCCAGAGATGGATCAGTGGCAATCAAGCCGCCCAATGCAATGGACTCGGGCACGTAATCCAACAGCAGCCCCACCAATTGCGGTGACTCGCGCCGCCGCGCCGCCAATAGCCGCTCCAGCAGGAACACCGCCAAGCCGCCACCGACAAACAGCGATACCGCTGCAAGCGAAGTGCCAAAACGCGCCAGCCCCTCCGGCAACAACACCTGGAACACCGCACCCAACAGCAGCCCACCGCCCAGGGCGATCAGGAAGTGCCGCACCTCTTTTTCCAGCCACTGCCGCTGAATACGCTCGAAGCTGGCAATCCAGCCGCCCAGCGGTATGCACACACCGGCCGCAAAGGTCAGCACAACAATGTAGGCAACGCCGTCAACCGCCACGGTTACGCGCCACGAGGATGGAGCAGAAAGAGGATCATGCTCACATTGTGCGGGAAACAAAGGAATGGCCGCAAGCGGCGTTGTTGCCGCTGGCGCTCACGCCTCTTACTATGCAGGTACCTCGATGTCGATGGCACACAGGACGCACCAGCTCATGCAAAAACACACTTCATCAGTCGCACTCCGCCGCGCAACACGATGAGCGTTTACATTCATCTCGCAGCGGCGCTATGGGTGTTGGCGATCGGCGCGTTCCAGCTCGCCTCCACCAAAGGCACACCGCGGCATCGATTGCTAGGCTGGTCGTGGATGGCGGCAATGATAGTGGCAGCTCTCTCATCGTTCTGGTTGCCCAGTCATCTCGATTGGTTCATGGGCTATGGGCCCATTCATCTGCTGTCGATCTGGGTCATCATCTGCGTGGTGATTTCTGTCAGTGCAATACGGTGCGGCAATATCCGGCGCCACAGGGGGTTCGCTGTCGGAGCCTACCTGGGCACGTTGGGCGCCGCAGTGGGCGCGCTCGCCATGCCTGGACGATTGCTGCACACCTACTTCTTCGCCTGAGTAGTCCGCGGGTTTAGTGGGAGGCCCTGTTTGCCTGCAGCGCGCTGACCGCTGACCACACCGACACTCCGTAGGGCACAAGATAAGTGAGCAGTACCTTGGCCAGCACCTCGCCGCTGAGCGACCCAGCCAGCAGGCTGTCACCGTGATTGATCAATGCCAGCAGTGTGCCCACCAGCGCCGCCACTTTGAGCGCCCGCACCACCACCGGGCGCGAAAAAGCGAGTTGCAGGCGACCGTCCGGGCCACCCGGTGGATTAGGATGCGGCGTTCGAAGCCGCATGGACATGCACCGACCTGCACGCGATTCCCCGCGTCATTTCACCAAAGCCCCTGCGCAACTGGGCACCAAAGAGCAAGCCCACCACCGGGGCAAACCACCCCTCTAGCCGAAACACGGATTCATAGTGGGTGCCACCCGACGCTGTTGCACTCAGACGGTGCTGCCGCGTGCTGGTCAGAGCACCGAGCGGGGCCTTGATGCCGTAATCCAGCAACTTGCCTTCCTCATTGCGCCAGATCGTTTCCGTCTGCGGCTGCGTCATGAACGGCAACACCCTCACCTTCATGTGGATGGGGTCACCCACGCCAAAGGTGGAATCGCAGGATACAACGAAGGTATTCCACAGCGGGTAGTCCTCGGTGTTAGTGATCACCCCCCAGACCACTTCCGGTGGAGCCGCTATATCTTCAGATAACAGTATTTCAAACATCGCCAACCCTTAACAATCAGAACGTTTCATTTTCATCGTGCACGGTAACCGACAGCTCACCATCCATACTCACGGCCACATGGAACAGAATGGGGCGACAGCAGACCTGGCAGTCTTCGATATACTGCTGCCCGGCTTCACTTTCATCGATCAATACTTCAATGGACTCACCGCAGTAGGGGCAGTCCACGTGCTGCTGGTGTAAGGCCGACATTTTTCCTCCTCAATGGCTGCTGGCTGCTGGCTGCAGGCAGGGCGCGCTCGTCACCTACGGGTTCTGGCGCCGCGAGCATTCACAGATCGGCCGCGAAGGTATCGCATTCGCTCATGTCACCGCTGGCGAAACCGCGGCGAAACCATTCCACACGCTGCGCCGATGTACCGTGAGTGAAGCTGTCGGGCACTATGTCGCCACCGCCGCGCCGCTGCAAGCGGTCATCGCCGATGGCAGAAGCGGCCTGCAGGGCTTCCTCCAGATCCCCCGGTTCGAGCATCTGGCGGAACTGTTGTGCAGCGTAACCCCAAACGCCCGCAAAGCAATCGGCCTGCAGTTCCTGGCGAACAGACAAGGCGTTTACTGCCGCGCGCGACTTGCCCTGGCCACTGGCACGGACCTGCTGGCTGATCCCCAGTAGCGTTTGCACGTGATGCCCAACTTCATGCGCAATGACGTAGGCCTGCGCAAAGTCTCCCGGCGCGCCCAGCTGGCGATCGAGGTCACGAAAGAAACCGAGGTCCAGATACACTTTGCGATCAGCCGGGCAATAGAACGGGCCCACCGCCGAGCTGGCAGAACCGCAGGCAGAGGCGACGCGCTGGCTGAACAGTACCAGCACCGGCTCCTCATAAACAGCGCCTGCTGCGGTGAAGATGCGCTGCCAGGTGGCCTCTGTATCCGCCAATACCACCGCGACAAATTCCGCGAGCTCCTGCTCTTGCGTTGCCAGCGTAGCGCTTGCTGGCACATTGCCTGTACTTGGCGACACCTGAAGTATATCGATGCCCAGCATGCGGGCACCCACAAACGCCACTACACCCACCCCCAGCAGCACGCGTCCGCCCCGGCTGCGTAACAACCAAGGCAACACACGCAACACCAGCGCAAGGCCGGGCGCACCGCCAGCGCGAACAGGCTCGCCCCGCCGGTCCTCGACATTGCTGCTCTGTCGCCTGCCCCGCCAATCCATACCCTGCCCTCAAGCGACCGCCCTCACAATTACAGGGAGGATAGACCAGACAGGCCGCCCTGAACAACGAAGCCCGCCAAGGTGCTTGACACAGGGTTGACCCAGACCCCGCTGGTGAGCTGGCAGTCGACGGCATCCAGGAACATGTGTAGGCACAGACCCAGCCCCACCAGCCGGCTTGCCGGAAAAACACAAAGCAGCAGATACACACTCAGCAACCACGGCTGGTGCAGAGGGTGAAAACCGATACTGCACCGACCGGGGTCATACAGGGGGATTGCCAATAGGTGATCGAGATCCACCAGCATGGTGGCGATCATCACCACCGTGGCGTACTGCCAGCGGCGACGAAAAAACACGGCCGCCACCAGCAGCGGAACAAGGAAGTGCAGGGCAATGTGCAACATGGTGGTAACAGATCCATTATACGGGCTTGCCGCGTGCTACTCTTCCTTGAGCAACTCCTGCCGCCTGCGTTCATACTCGTCATACGACATGCCGGTCTCCCGCATGCACTCTTCGTACTCAGGCTGCGGCAATTTGCTGCACTCGAATTGCCGGTTTTGCTGTACGGCGGAGTAAACCTGCTCGTGACTACAGGCTGCCACTGAGGCCAGCAATGCGCCAACAACAATGTATTTCATCAGCTGACCCTCTGTGACTTGACGCATAACCGGCTTGATCTCAAAACAACAGGTCGCCCACACAGCGGCCATCCTGCCCCCCGATCGTAAACGAGTGCAGCCCGTCGAACCTGTTCACCGGGATGCGAGCAACGTCTTCCGGTTCCGCGAGGCGCAGGTTCACCGCCATGCGCCTGCGTCCGTCTGCAGCGACGACGGTCGCGCGCCAGAACGTGACACAGCCGCAACGTGGGCAGAAGTGGAAACCCAGTGACTGGTCACCCCAGGCATACGCCTGGGTGGCACCGAAGGCCTGCACGTCCTCGTCCTCGTGACCATAGGCCCACAGCGTGCCATAGCGTCGGCAGACGGTGCAGTTACAGGCAGTGGCAGAGCTCGGCTCACCGTCCAGGCGCCAACTCAGGTTGCCGCAGTGGCATGAACCTTTGAGCATTGCATCGCTTCCTCGCGTAATGTGTGGGGCCGAGCCAGGCAAACCGCATCAGGATCACCCAAAACCTATCGAATAGGCCGCCAACAGGGCACTAACCCGAACGCCCCCACGGTGACGGTCGATCAAATGTGGAAAGGTACAGGCGCTCAACCTTGCCTCTGGCCCACTGGGTTTTACGCAGAAACTTCAGCGAAGACTTGATGGAGGGGTCCGTCTTGAAGCAATTGATATCAACTCGCTGCGCCAGGCCCTCCCAACCATAACGATCAACCAACCGGGTTAATGCCACTTCGATGGTAATGCCATGCAGGGGGTTATTGGGTTGTTCTTTACTCATGCTGACAATTAACCGTCTGTGGTTTCACCACTGAACCTGAAGCGACTACCGCTGTTTGCACTGTGTGGGGCAGCTCCACATTACTGTGACATCTCCCGGGCGAGGTCGAAATCCTTGCTGGATATACCGCCTGCATCGTGTGTTGTCAGGTCAACAACCACCTTGTTGTAAACGTTGAACCATTCAGGGTGATGATTGGCGCGTTCGGCAAGCAATGCCACCTTCGCCATGAAGGCGAAGGCGGTAACAAAGTCCGGAAAGCTGAACTCGCGGTGCAGCTTTCCGTCCTCAATGCTCCATGCACCGTTTGCGCGCTCGTTGAGCTGCGCCAGGGAAGACGCCAAAACGTTTGGGCTACAGGCTTCTGTCATCTTTTCCTCCTCGGTGGGTTAGTGTGCCGTAGATGCCCTGCGAGCTACTCAGCTCGCGCGATGAATACCACAGATCTTGTGGCCGTCCGGGTCCAGGAAATAGCACAGGTGCATTACGCCCATGGTGCTATCACGGGGGCCTGGCGGATCTTCAACACTGGTGCCGCCATTGGCTACGGCTACATCGTGCAGCTGCTTGACCTGCTCAGGTGAATTGCAGGCGAAGCCGATGGTGGAGCCATTGGCGGTGGTTACCGGTTTGCCATTGATGGGTTCACTCACACTGAAGTTGGAACCACCGTGGATGTAAAACAAGCGCGTTTGCCCGGTATCGTTCTTGTGCTCCATGGGCGCTCCAGCCCCAAGCACGCCGAGAACTGCGTTGTAGAATCGTTTCGACTGCTCGATGTTGTTGGAGCCGATCATGACATGGCTAAGCATTGCGGTGTTCCCTCTAAGTTATGCAAAGTAAACGCTCTGTTCCGGACAATCGTGACTTATCTCTCGACCAGCTCGACACGGCGGTTTTTCTCCCGCCCGGCATCACTGCCGTTGGAGAAAACCGGAACCAGTGGCCCCACACCATGCGGCTGCAACCGGCCTGAAGCGATATCGTAGTCGTTCTTCAGCGCCTCCACCACGGCGCGAGCGCGGTCTGCAGACAGCGTTCGATTGTAGTCGAATGTACCCTTTGAATCAGTGTGACCAACCACATAAAACTGCTTGTCCGGGTTGGCCCGCAAATAACTCACTATCGCCTCAAGCGCCGCGCTCGACTCGGCCTTGAGCGTCGCCTTGTCAAAATCGAATACGATGCCGTCCAGCACCACGCGCCCATATTCTTCAATATCCGAGCCAATTGCCTCGGCGTCAACCACCACCAGGCCGGTTTCTGCTGCCTCAACCTCGACAATATCGATCAACGTACCCACATAATTTTTCGAATGCTGCTCTACATACACAACGACATAAGCCAGCCCGGCAGCACGCTCTTTCCTGGCAACAATGGCACCCGCGCCGCCGGAAGATGAGGTACCGGAAAACATTGTGCCCACTGCGCCCGGCTTGGCTGCTGGATTGGCGCGAAATGTGACTTCCATCCACTGACGGGAACCCACTGCAACACCCTTGCGATCTGCTGACATGCCTTCGCCGAGAATCTCGAAGCCTTCCTGCTTGAGCGCATCCAGGTAATTCTTGTAGATCTCGGAGAAGGTGCGGTCTTCACCTTCGTATTTGTAGAAGGTTCGCGTGACCCGGCCTTCTGTTTCTATCCAGTCGGCAATGGCCCGGTAGCCGGCGACAGGACCTATCGCCACTTTGTACGGTTGGTAGTTTTCGATGTGCTGCCAGGCGATGACCTGACCGGGGTAGCGCTCGATCATCGGGTGTTCGGTAACCCCTTCAACGTCCTGTGCCATCGCCGCGCTGGCAGCAATGTACAAACACACCAGCAGAAAAACCTTACCAATATACCTCAACATGTCACCCCCCACGACCAGCGCCAGACAAAGCGCACAAGCCGAACTACTCCGGTCAGCGTTAGCAGCGAAAGTGTGGCCGCCACCTCCAGCAAACAGTGTAGCAGTGTTTACCAGAGCTAGATGAGTTGAGCCGGCAAGCCCGAGTATCGACTCAGGCGTTATACAGCGTCACCATGCCGATAAGGATAAAGCCAGTGCCCGCAACGTAATGCAGGATTTTCTCGTCGATATACCCCGATATCGCGCTACCAGCCAAAACGCCCAGCCCCGAAGCAACAACAAGCGCGGCTGACGCGGCAAGGAATACCGTATATTTGCTCACTGCCTTATCGGCGGAGAAGAGCATCGTCGCCAACTGGGTTTTGTCGCCGAGTTCGGCAACAAAAACCGATGCGAAAATTGTGAAAAAGATTTTCCAATCCATAGAATTCAGGTTCCGGGCGACGCGCTATTGAGGATAGCGAAAGGGTTATATGTGAGCAGCTCTCAATCTCGCCACCCAGGAAAAGCCGGTAGCGAATTAAAGAACTCGAAATCATGATTCGGCCACAACTCAGCATTCTCGGCCGCCGCAATGGCTTTCAATCGTCGAATGCTATCGATTGCGAGCGTGTCATTGTCCTCCCAACAATAGCCCGGCGCAACTTCGTCCGTGAGGTTCTCAGTTAAATCCGCCGCATCTCCGCAGAGAATGACAGGGCGCCCCTTCGGCAACTCAATGAACAGTGACATGTGGCCCGCCGTATGCCCCGGCGTGAACAGTGCGCTGACGCCAGTAGCCACGTCGTACTCGGAGTTCTGCAAACGCCACGCGTTCGCGTCGGCAACCTCGTCTTCGAATACTCCCCCATCCAGCCGGGTTGCCGCGGCGCTGACTTCTTCGGCATGCACATGCACCTCGCAGCCCGGGAGGTCACACAGTCCTCCGGCGTGGTCAAAGTGCAGGTGACCGAGAAAGACGACGTCTACATCACTGGCGCTCAGACCCAGTTTGTTCAGATAACTGGGAATACGCTGGCTTTCATCCATTTCCGGGGGGTCGAACAGGTCCTGCATAGGGCCGTAATACCTGGAGCGTAAAGCGGGTTCAGCAATCTTGCGATAGTCACACCCAACGTCATACAGAATACGGCCATTCGGTGTTTCAACCAGATAGGCGAGAATCGGCGCGGTGATGTATTGGCCGTGGCCCCTGTTCCGGGTCGAGACGACCTTTTCATAGCGGTGCGTACCCGTAAGTAGCGGCCATATTCGTAGTGCGCGTTGAGCCATGCTCATCTCCAGCTGCGGCTACCGAACCTGCGTTGCGCTTTCAAACAAACAGACAGATCTTGTTGTGATCTAGGTCTCTCACATAGGCCGCAAACCGGCCCGACCGAATGCCGGGATCGCCTTCACTCACGCCACCCAGCTCCAACGCCTTGTTATACAACCGCGTGACCTCTGCATCCGAGGGAAGATTCAGGCCCAGCATTGTGCCATTGCCGTGGGTTGCTTGCTCTCCGTCGAATGGCTCAGCCACACCGAACATGAAATCGCCATTCGACCAGACGGTAATCCGGTCCTCTGCATGAATCTGCCTGATGTCGCTGCCGGTAAAAAACGCATCGTAAAAGCCCACCGCATCGGGCATGGACCGCGTGCCAAAGACAAAATAGTTCATTTTCATAAATAGCACCCCTTACTCAGGACTTCGAGGTCAAAACCAGCTCGTCGATAGCCCTGAAGTTGTACGTCAATGTTGAGCGCAGTACCCACGCCGGCCCACACCGCGTAGGCAACTCCAAGGTCAATTTTCTTCAAGGCCAGGGTGAGCACCGCAAAAGATGCCCCGTAGAAAATGAAAATCAGTACGGAAGGCGCCAGCCTGGTGAAGCCATCGGATAGCTTCATGGACACAGTGCCAGACACCTCCAGGACAATCGCTACCGCCAGTGCCAACCATGGGTTCATCAGTGGGGTTCCTGTGAGCTTCCAGGTACGACGATCAAAAGGCCAGCCTCACGGCCTCGCGACGCCAGGCTCCACTGTTGTTTCAAGCTGCTATCTCGCCACATTTCGAATCTCTTGCAAAAAATGATTGGCTAGCGTCTGGGTGGTCATGCGCCGATTGTCCTGTTCGTCACTCCACTTGCGGCAGTACCAGCATAGGCGCTCAGCTATGGTGCCGTCAGAGGGCTCATTCAGCTTCGATCTCAATGTCAGGACTTGCCTGCCCAGCAGAACCAATGCCTCTGTTTCAGGGTCCGTTTTCGAGCGAAGTTCCGGAAAGGGATTAAAGTCGGGCACGCAAAACACAAGATCGTTTCCCCCGCTCGCAGCCACTTCCAGATGCGGAACGATCCGTTCTCGCAGGTCGTGCTCAAGCAGGTCTAACTGTGAGTACAGCTTCGCCTTCGAAACCATCACCGTTGCCCAGGTTCAGTCAGCATAGCGTTCTCGCAACCGTCCCAGCTGAGCGTCCGGCGCCGAACGTGAGGTTGCTTTACGTATCACGGCGCGTCAAAACGTTCGTGTCTTGGGGCGGCCGTGCCATGCTCACACCAGGCAGCTCTTTCACCCCAGAATATGTTGGCTTCTGGCTTTAAGTCTGGAACCATATCCAGAGTCCCGGTAGGAATAAAAAGATTCTCGCCGCTTGCATCCAGAAATGGCAACCCGGAGCCACAGGTATCACAAAAGACTTGCGTAAACCCTCTCCCTGGGTAGTCAAATCGCTTCGTGCAGTCCCCACCGGAGATCCAGTCTATTTCCATCGGAACTGCAATGATATTCGAGGCAAACATTGAAGCCGTCGTTTTCTGACACTGAATACAATGGCATAGGAAAAAGTGGGATAGCTCAGCGGTAATTGAGTATTTGCATTGACCACACAAACAGCTGCCGGTGAGTGTTTCTTGATTCACGAATAACTCCTTACTCATGCCGCCTTGGACGCACGATGAACCAACTTGCGACAATTAGACCACCAAAGAGCGTGTAAACAGCAACGAACACCCATTCCGGTGCTTGGTAATAGAGGATAGATTGCACCCAATGCTGAATAAAGGAACCCTCGTATCTCTCTTGCCCCGAAACCCCCGAAAGTTTGCGCAATTCCATTTCCCAAACAGTAAGCGGGCATATCATGCCCGCCCACGCCTGCAACACCACGATCGCAATGCCTGCCAGATGCGACAAGCGGAGCCAGAAATTTCGCACCCACCCCCAAGATAGCCACAAGCCAAGATAGATTGCCATCACACCCAGCACGAGAAAGGCAACAAACAGCGCGTGCAAAACGAGGAGTACATCCGCAGCCAGTTGGTAGAACAATTCCGGGGGCAATGCCGTCACCTAGCGCTGCAGGCAGCCATATCATCTTTTCCTGAGCGAGCGAGGAGTCGAGGATCGTTGCCGGTCGCTGGTTGTCGCGCCAATACCAGCGCCAATTGCCCGATAAGTGCGCCAGCTACAACACCGATGCTTACACCGAATCCAATAGCTTTTTCTCTACCTCCAACTTCCCTAGCAGGGCTCTCTTTGCTCATACCTCGCTCCACAGGGGCATTCAACGACTAACTTCAGCGGCATTTACCGTAACAAAAATGCGCGGCGGGTCAAACGTTCGCTACAGCGACCGGTTGAGCGGGCTGCCGAACCTTGGCTCCGAATTCAGCCATTCAGGGCCTTTGCCACGACAGCATAATCATATGTGGTGATCTCATACAGGTTTTCGTAGGGGTCGTGGAAGCACAGAGACCAGGCTAGATCGTGATCCGAGTACCTGGCCAGAACTCCCTGCGCTTCGCGGAGCTCCTGCCACTGCAAGAAGTTTTTTGCATCCGACCCAAAAGCGATGGCGGTCAATGGGGGGAACTCTGTACAAGACGCTCAAGGCCTGAATCAGGCAACGCTGCCCACGACCAATTCAAAGCCCCCTGTGGCGCACATTCAGCTTCTTCTGCATGTTGACTCCCGTCACTTGAAATCCCAGCTTCTTATACAAAGCGATTGCACCTTCATTGAAAGCGAAAACATGGAGCCCAATGCTCTCTATTCCTAGCGTCATCACATGCTCCTGAACCGCTTTGAAAGCATCAGCTGCATAACCTTGCCGACGAAACTCCGGCTTGATCTCTACGTCATAAACAAAAGCCGTACGCTGTCCATAATTATCATGGATGGCACACCATACGTAACCGACAACAACTGTTTCCGGCGACGCCAGGATGTGGAACAAATAGTTGTTTGGCGTGTCGACACCCTGCGGCAAAGAATTCTTCAAATCCGCCAGCGCGCGATCATGTGCACCCTCTTCTAACCAACTGCCGGGCCTGATTTTGTCGTCCGCATAGGCGGCCGCCGAGGAAGCCAGGAATGCGTCAAATTCCTCATCGCCCATTGGCACAAGTATCGTCAAGACATGCTCCAAAGTGAAAACTGAATCGCCCCGGGTTTGTCGGAGGGCGTTTTGTTTGAGTCAAGCTGCATGGGCTGACTCATTCCGATAGTACATCATTTCGTATTCAACGGGAGGTCGATCTCCGATGGGACCGAGCAGCCGCTGATGATTAAACCAATCCACCCAGGTAAGTGTTGCCCGCTCGACATCATCGAGCCCTTTCCAGGGACCGTCCTTGTGGATAACCTCAGCTTTGAAGAGACCGTTGATCGTCTCTGCCAGTGCGTTGTCGTAAGAGTCGCCAACACTGCCCACCGAGGCGTTGAATCCGGCTTCAGCCAGTCGTTCGGAATACCGGATGGATAAATACTGACTGCCGCGATCGCTGTGATGGGTCACGCCCTGAGGCTTGCCACGGGCCCACAGGGCCTGCTCCAAGGCATCGAGCACTAAGTCGGTTTGCAGGTTCTTCAGTGCGCGCCAGCCGACGATATACCGAGAGAAGACGTCGACAACAAAGGCGACATAGACAAAGCCCGACCAGGTGGCCACGTAGGTAATATCGGCGACCCACAGTTGGTTGGGATGCGCAGCGGTGAACTCGCGATTTACGAGGTCCAGCGGCTTCTCAGTCAGGTCCGAAGGTACGGTTGTCACGCAGCGCTTTCCTCGCCTGACGCCTTCGATCCCGAGCTTGCCCATCAAACGCTCCACTGTACACCGGGCCACCGGTATCGACTCTCGGTTGAGCTGTTTCCAGACCTTGTGGACGCCGTACACGCAGTGATTGACGTCCCAAACACGCTGAATATCCTTGGCAAGATGCTCGTCCCGTTTAGCTCGATCGCTTCGGTGCTCCGGGTGTTGTTCCTGATCTTTATGGCGATGGTAGGTGGACGGTGCAATCGGCAATACTTCGCAAATCGGCTCGACACCATAGTCCGCCCGGTGCTCATCGATGAACGCCACTAGTACTTCGGTTTGCGGTCGAGCTCCGCCTGGGCGAAAAAAGCAGACGCCTTGCGAAGAATCTCGTTCGCTCGCCTGAGTTCGCGCACCTCTCGCTCCAGTTCCTTCATACGGGCGGCTTCGTCGCTGGTCACACCGGGGCGGCGGCCACTATCAACTTCAGATTTGTTGACCCAGGATCTGAGGGTCTCCGGGGTACAGCCGATCTTTGCTGCAACAGATTTAATTGCCGACCAACGAGACGTGTGCTCGTGCTCTCCGGTCAGAACCATTCTTACGGCACGCTCCCGCACCTCTGGTGAATATCCAGGTCGTTTGTTCATGGGGTATCATTCTCCTTCTCAAGAATTATACCCTCCGATGAACCTGGGGCGATTCAAACATAGCACGTTGCAGTATGCCCCCAAGAACAGCAATTCTGCTACACATTGCACCGCCTAACGCTACCTGTAGAACAGCGTAGCTTCGTCCATCTCCCGTACGGGTAGCGTGACCTGGTTTAAGTTCACGGGGTCTCCTTCAACTCGCCCCAACGATACTCCATTTGCCATCGGTACAGCATTACCGGGTGGATACACAGAGATTCAGCCACATCCTTTGATCTAACGTCAGGATGATTAGCCAGCTTAACGGCCTGAAGCTTATAGGCCAGTGTGTATCGATCGTAGTTTCTCTTCCTGGTGTGCCCCATGCTGCACCTCTCTCATGAACAGAAAACTCTGTCCACAAAAGTGGTTACAGACCAGACCGGAGCGCACTGACTGGCCTTGTTAACTGATGAGATGGACACATTCATAGTGGCATTAATCAATCAGAAGCGCGTTAATGGGCTCAAGGGAATCGGTAGTTCCATTTCCAGACTCCAATTCCGCAAACTGCTTGATCGCCAATTCGTGCGCTACTATGTATTTGAAGAAATCTCTGTCCTTTTCTGGCGCTTCCCGTTCTAGACGGTGAAACAATTCTAGATTGTACTCCGTCTCCTTTATCGTATTCTTCAGAATGCCTTTCCAAGGAGACAGAGGGAAAAGCAATCCTAAAACAGTACCTTTGATAGTGGTGCCTACCACATTTGGTACTTCAATTCTGTTCGCAGCGAAATACTGGAGAATTCGCGTTTTTGTCTGTCTTTCCAAGCGCCACATCGCGCGAACTTTCCGCCTTCGCTGAGATTTTTACGTGAGATAGTACGCCGTACGTAACGATGACTCACCAAGCACCTCACACTTTAATGCGGCCAATAAACCAGCTAATGGTTTCGTCATTTTCATACATACCCGCAATACACAGTTAGATAGTGAATGACAGTTAACGTTTCAAGCAGGGCGGCCGGCAGGCCGTCCCTGCGCGAAGCGCCCTTGCTGCTTTGACTTGTTACGGGGCCGCCTGCACATAGACATTTAACGTAACGCCCCGGTACTTATTGAAGATTGTTTCTACCTCTGTGCCCATCGGGCAACCTATACCCAACACTTTTACTTCATTCTCGAATACCCATTGGTATTTCAACTTCCCACTGCAATACCCGGCAAACACGGTTGCACCCGCGAGCCAATGGGGAATGAGCCTAGATGAGGAAACAACTAAGTGATCTCCGTACGGTGCATGGCCTGATTCTGATTTTGATCGGTAGTAAGCTGCTGTCATTGCCCCATCAGGGGATTGGCTGGAAGAGACATGCTCCCAGTCTAGCCATCGTACGCAGATCACTGCTGCGATCGCCATTAAAAAACCGACCCATAAAACCGATAAAGAAACAAGAATCAAGCGCATGTTTCGACTAGGCCCAACGCTTTCCGCTGCGGCGTGGAAACCGCGTAGCGGTTTTTGCGTCCGGCCCCGAAGGGGCGCACAGCCGGTTTTTGTTAGGCTGCACGCTGGGCTCCAAGCAGTAGAGCATTTACATTTCCGTTAACTTTATAGCTATTTATAAAGAGATAAGCGCTAAGAAACAGTGCTCCACCCAGAAATGCAAACAAACCTAATATTAGTCCCAATACGGAGAAGTGATGGCGCCAAGATACCCACAAACCAGAAAGAATAAGAAAACACATAAAGTCGAAATTGAACTGCCCTGGCCATCCCATTGCTGCCATATCTCCGAAGAATACCGGAAACAGGTTCCAGCCATGCTCCGATATAGTGATGATCGTATACACGGAGATTGCGATGAAAATAGCTGCAAGGATAAGTCTCATTTTGTTCATTCTAAGTTTACCTTTTTAGAATTACGCTGGGTCAAACTTCCAGGGCTGCCTAACGCCCACCGCAGCGGCGGCGAAACCGCGTAGCGCTTTTGACGTCCGGGCCCGTAGGGCCGAACTGCCGGTACTTGTTATGTGTCTTCACTCGCCCGGCTCCCATAATTCTATTGGATTGCCCTCTGGATCATACAGACGCGCAAACTTGCCGTTTGGATAATCCCGCGGATCAATTTCAACCTCAATTCCGGCACCTCTGAGTTGAGATACCATAATCTCCAAATTCCGCACTCTGAAGTTGATCATCCACTTCTGCGACGCGTGCCCAAAGTACTCAGTGTCTGATTCAAAGGGTGCAAAAACTGTGGGGCCTGCCTCTTGCGACCACGGCAACGAATCGTAGCTTGTTGGAACTGGCGAAACACCTAAGGATACTCTGAATAAGTCTGGAATTTTGCGATAATACGCCATGCCCCAACCACAG
>CAXIDF010000017.1:0-90627 GCA_964022665.1 uncultured Halieaceae bacterium | reverse complement strand
GGCGTGGTTCGTTCAGGATGCCTTGAAATGTGACAAGCTGCTGGTCTGTGCCAGCACTGCCGCAGGCCATGGCCTGTTCTGGGTGGATGCTGCCGCTACGGGTGTTACTGTACAGGCCGATGGCATCGTGGATCTCACCCGTGACCAGGCCCACATCACCTTTGATGGCGCGCAGGGGCTTGAGGTCAGCGGCAACGCACTGGTCGTCCTGCACGAAGCCATGCCCGCGATTTGGACGCTGCTCGCTGCCGACATGGTCGGTGCCGGCGAATGGCAACTGCAAACCACCGTCGAATACGTGAGCACCCGCAAGCAATTCGACCGTCCGCTGGGTTTCTTCCAGGCGATCAAGCACCCTCTGGTCGAGGTGATGGTGCAGATCGACGAAGCGAAGTCGCTGGTGTACAACGCGGCCTGCGCCTGTGACAGCGAGCCGGAGAAGGCAGCGCAGTATGCTCATATGGCCAAGGCCTCGGCCAGTGATATGGCGGCTTATGCGAGCAGCCGGTCAGTGCAGAGCCACGGGGGTATCGGTTTTACCTGGGAGTGCTATGTGCATCTGTATTTCAAGCGTCAGAAACACTCGCAAATGCTCTGGGGCGATGCTGCCTGGCACCGGGCGCGACTCGCCGATATCGTGATTGGCAGCGCCGCATGATCCACCACCACGTGCATTTGGAGCTTATGCAATGAGCTGGAAGACCTGGGTGCTACTGGGGCTCACGTTTGCCGTGGGGTTGTTCACACTGTTCTCCATTGCCACGCGCCTGCCGACGCCACCGGAACACCAGGTGTTCGTCAACGGCGATGTGCTGACCATGGATGCGGAAAACCGTGTGGTTCAGGCACTGTCGGTGCGTGGCGAGCGCATTGAAGCACTCGGTAGCAACGAGGAAATGATGGCACTCGTGGATGACCGGACCGAGGTGATCGATCTCGCCGGGCGCACACTTATGCCCGGCTTCATTGATGCCCACGGCCACTTTCCCGGCTCCGCACTGAACACGGTCTCTGTGGACTTGAACAGTCCGCCGATCGGGACGATGGAGAACACGGAGGACTTGCTGGGGGCCCTGCGGGCACGGGCGGCGCAGCTGCCGGCGGGGGAGTGGGTTACCGGCTTCGGCTACGACGACACCCTGCTGGCGGAAGGGCGCCACCCCACCCGTGAGGAACTGGATGCGGTGGCACCCGAACACCCCGTGGCGCTCCTGCATATTTCCGGGCACATGGTGGTTGCCAATAGTCGCGCGCTGGAGGCTGTTGGCATAGGCGCAGAAACACCCAACCCTGAAGGTGGCGTGATCGGTCGTACGCCCAGCGGTGAGTTGACCGGCTTGCTGGAGGAAACCGCGCGCCTGCCGGTTGCCGAACGCATGCTGGATCTCGGCGCCATGGATTTCCTGCGCATGGTGAGCGCGGCAGTACGTGAATATGCCGAATATGGCGTCACCACAGCACAGGCGGGGGGCGTAGCGCCCCAGATGGCCGGTGGTTTCAAGCTCGCCAGTGGTCTGGGGCTGATCCCGCTGCGGCTGGTGCTCTTCCCGATGCAGGACGACTACGGGGAGGCGATCGCCGCTGGCACGTTCGATCCGGAGGACCTCGCGGCGCGGCGGATTGATGTCGGTGCGGTAAAAATCGTCGCGGATGGCAGTATCCAGGGCTTTACCGGTTACCTCACGCGGCCCTATCACACACCATTTCACGGTGACGAAGATTACCGCGGCTATGCAGCGGTTCCCCGGGAACGCCTGTTCGAGGAGATCGAGACCCTGCATGCCGCGGGGTTACAGATCGCTGTACATGGCAATGGTGACGCCTCAATTGACGATATCCTGGATGCGTTTGCAGCGGCGCAGGCTGCCCACCCTGTAGACGACCCGCGCCTGATTCTGATTCACGCACAAATGGCACGCGAGGACCAGATCCAGCGCATGGCGGAACTGGGTGTTACGCCCAGCTTTTTTGCCGCGCACACCTGGTTCTGGGGTGACCGGCACCGGGACATCTTTATCGGCCCCGAGCGCGCCGCGCAGATCAGTCCGGCGGGCTGGGCGCAGGCGGCGGGACTGCGCTTCACCTCGCATATGGATACCCCGGTAACGCCGATGCGGCCCCTGCAGGCGGCCTGGAGCCTCGTACACAGGCAAACCTACGGCGGTGATGTGCTGGGACCGGAACAACGTGTGGATGTGATGACGGCCCTGCGTGCGGTGACCATTGACGCGGCCTGGCAGGTTTTTCAGGAAGACAATCGCGGTTCGCTGGAGCCCGGCAAGTACGCGGACCTGGTGCTGCTGGACGGGAACCCGCTGCGCGACGCGATGGGGATGCGCGAGCTGCAAGTGGATGCCACCTGGGTGGGCGGGGCGCTGGTTTTCAAGCGGGGATAAACGCGCGGCGTGGACAGTCGCGCCGTGATTCGTTATAAAGCGTTGGTGTTAAGTACCTGCTTCGGAAGGTAAAAAACCAAAGGGATTGGTCCTCACCCATGTACCTCTACAGCGTCGACAGAACACTGACCTTTACATCCGAAGACATGGTGCTGTTCAAGGAATCGCCATTTGCCTGCTGGATGGAGCGCCTGACACTCGAAAACCCCGCACACGGCGTTGTGCCCGATGCGGGCAGTGCGTCACCCGGCGACAGTGCCCGGCGGCAGGATGCAGTCGCCGAACTGCTCGCCGACAATGGTCGGCAAGTCATATTGATCGACTGGGATGCGCCGGAGGCACTGCGGCGCAGTGAAACGCTGGCGGCCATGCGCAGCGGCACGGAGTTCATCGTCAACGGCCAGCTTGCCGTGGGGCCGCTGGCAGCATCCAGCCAGTTGTTGATGCGCACCAGCGGCTACTCAGAGCTGGGTAACCACCTGTATATCCCCTGCGACATCCAGGGTAAAACCAACCGGCACGATGCCTTCCGGCTGTGTTTTCTCGCCGACCTGCTCCACAGCGTGCAGGGTGTGCTGCCACCGCAGATGGTGATGTTCCGCCGTGGCGGGCGAGCGCTGCACCTGAAAACCGAGGATCACATCTTTCATTACCGCGCCGTAAAGCAGCACTTCATGGCAGCGCAGCGCGAGTTTCGCAAGCACCGTATGCCGGATCCGGCGCTATCCGTACATTTTGGTCGCTGGAGCGACTGTGCCAATGACGTTTTGCGTCAGCGTGCCCTGCAGGGTGATGCGCACTGGCAGACGCAGGAGCGGCACGAGCTTGCATCAATACCGCCTGAATGCGACGTGCCTGTCGCCCGTGAGCGCACGGTGGAAACCACCGATGCGGCACTGCAGGGGCTGGAGTTTATCGGCAGTGGCGGGGCGTCGATGGCGTTCGCCTCAGGCGGTCGGGCGGCCCGCGCGGGTGATCGCCGCCGGCGACCGATACCGCCGGCTGCTTTGGGCGAGGCGCTGGCGCCACCCGCGGAGACGCAGCGGGTGGAACCTCTGTCGCACCCTCTGGATGCCGCCGGTTTCAGCGTGGCGCGACGTGTTGAGACGCCGCCCCGGCGGCGCGCCCCTGTATCGCACGCCGAACCGCCAGGTAACGATGTGGATCGGGACGCCGCACCGCGACGCTTCACCCCGGTGCCGTTTTCAGCCAGCCTCAACACCAGCGATAGTTTCGAGGGCTGAGTCCGGGCAGCGACTCAGGGGTCGAGCAAGGCAGTGCGGGGGCGAATGAACAGCGCCTCGCAGCTTGCGGTCACTTCGCCATCCAAAAGCATTTCTCCGGTGACCACCGTCTTGCGGCCGGCAGAGTCCTGCAGGGTTGCGTGCAGGTCCAGATCGCGATTCAGCGGTGTCGGGCGGTGGTAGCGCACAGTCAGCGAACCGGTCATACCGGGGTTATCGCCCGCCAGTTGCGCCATGCCGAGGAACTGGTCGAAGATTGCCGCGATAAAGCCCCCATGGATATAGCCGGGCGGCCCTTCGTAGGCATAGCCGCAACGCACGGTCCCGAAGGCCTCGCGCCCCTTGAGCCACATATTGAGTGCCGGCGACAGAGGGTTGCTCCAGCCGCCCAGCGCATTCAGTTCATGATTCACTTCACCGTGCCCGCCGTGTTTGCCATCCTTCAGGAATGCCGCCAGGCCGTAGAGACGTGGCTCGGCCTGAAGCTGGTGAGCCTCGCCTTCGAGACGCTGCGCCAGCGCATTGATGAGATCAGTGGAGGCATCACTGGTGACCAGGGCTTCGGTGAGTGCGCGCAAAGCCTCGGCGGCCCTGCGCTTCGCTTCCCAGTGGGGTGAAAAAGGCGGCGAAACCTCTTCCGAGGCAAAAGGGCTGAATACCGCCCTGCTGCTTTCACGGCTGTCAAACATGTAAGGGGTCCTGTTCTGTAGTGTGTGCTAGCGCAGGCTGCGAAAGCAGGTGCGTAGCTCGTTGACCAGTACGGCAGGCTGCTCCAGCGCGGCGAAGTGTCCGCCTTGCGACAGTTCGTTCCAGTGAATGAGGTTCTGGAAGCGCTGCTCAGCCCAGCGTCGGCTACTGCGGAAAATCTCTTTGGGGAAAATTGAGCAACCGGTGGGCATGGCAATCGGCTGCATGGAAGGATTGTTGAAGCTCTCCCAATACAGCCGTGCCGAGCTCGCGCCGGTGTTGTTCAACCAATAGAACATCACGTTGTCGAGCAGTTCATCGCGGTTGATGACATGTTCAGGGTGCTTGATGCCATCGCGCTCGCAGTCTGTCCACGCGTGGAATTTCTCCACAACCCAGGCCATCTGGCCGACGGGCGAGTCAGCCAGTCCATAACCGAGGGTCTGCGGGCGGGTGGACTGCTGTTTCGAGTATCCGGAGTCCCACTGGGCGTAGAAGGTCATCGCTTCCAGCGCCGCCTGCTCATTCGGCTTGAGGTCGTTCATCGTCTCCGGGTCGGGCGTCACAATGGGCATCGTGATGTGGATGCCGGCACAATGTTCGGTCTCCGTCTGGCCAATACTCTGGGTGATCATGCTGCCCCAGTCGCCTCCTTGGGCGACGTAGCGGCTATACCCGAGGCGCGCCATCAGCTCGCCCCACATGCGGCCAATGCGCTCCACGGAGGTGCCAGTGCCAGTCGGTTTCCCCGAGAAACCGTAGCCCGGCAGGGAGGGAATGACGACATGGAAGGCATCAGCGGCGTTGCCGCCGTGCGCGACCGGGTCTACCAGCGCGTCTATGATATGGCGAAACTCCAGTACTGAGCCGGGCCAGCCGTGAGATATGATCAGGGGCAAAGCATCGGCATGCGGCGAGCGACAGTGGAGGAAGTGGATGTCGATGCCATCGAGGCGGGTGCGGAACTGGGGCCAGCGGTTCAGCTCCGCCTCACAACGCCGCCAGTCATACTCCCGGGCCCAGTAGCCTGCCAGTTCCTGCGTGTAGGCCAGTGGCATACCTTGGCTCCAGTCATCGCAGGTTTCTTTTTCCGGCCACCGGGTTGTGCTGAGTCGGCGCTGCAAATCCTCCAGATCCGCATCGGAAATATCGACAGTGAATGGCAGAATGGTGGTGTCGGACATGGCAGGACCCTCAGTTGAGCGCACTACCGTAGCCACAGCTCAGTTGCGATGCAAGCGCTAGTGGCGTCAATCCGCGCCAGCGGTATACCCGCTTAACCCGCGGTTGCCGCCTGCTTGCGCACACCGCTGCGTCGCTTCGCCGGGGTTTTGCGTGGCTTGGCCGCTGTGACCGACTCCAGGTAGGGTTGCAGGGCATCGCGTTCCGCAGCATCGCCTTCGGTCTTGCGCAGCAAGTGCGGGGTGCGCGGTTCACGGTCAAGAAACAGCTCCCCGCTTCCCTTGCCCGCTTCAGTCGCCACCGCAAGCCACACGATGGTGTCAGCGCCTTCTTCCGGACTGCGCAGGATACGCCGCGTTATGCGGTGGAACCCGGGCAGTGCCGATTCCACCCCTGGGGTGTCGGCCCATCCGGGATGCATGGCATTGACCACAATGCCTTCATCTTCCCAGGCTTCAGCCCACTGCTCGGTGAGGACCATGAGCGCCCGCTTGCAGCGGGCGTAGGCCACACTGCCCGAATAGTTTTCTTCCCGTGCCTGCAGCCAGCGCACTTTCAGTGGCTGGGTGTACATGCCGCCTGACACCACGTTGATCACACGCGCCTGAGGAGCGGCGAGCAACAGGGGCTTCAGCCCTTCCGTGAGGCGGTAGGGCGAAAGCAGAAGAAGCGCGAAGCTCTGTTCCAGGCCTTCGGGCGTCAAGGTGCGTTCATTGAAGAGGGCGCCTGCATTGTTCACCAGAATATCGATTGGGCGTCCGGTGCGCAGCAGGCGCTCTACCAGGCGTTGCACTTCCGACATCAGGCTCAAGTCGGCAATTTCCACAGAAATATTGGGGTTGCCGGTTTCGCGCTGCAGTGTATTGACCAGTTCCTGCGCGCGCGATTCGTTGCGTATCACCAGGGTAAGCGCGGCGCCGCGTGCCGCGAGGGATTTTGCTGTGGCGAGGCCGAGCCCGGACGTGGCCCCGGTGATGACCGCGTGCTTGTCGCCCATCCACGCGGACATCGGGTTCCAGTGCCGTTTGCCCAGCGTGTAGCCGCGCCGGCTGAAGCGTGCGATGCCGGGCAACACCCAGCGATCTGCGCGCGCGTTGCCCGCGGAGATGGTGGGTGCAGGGTAATCGTCCTCCAGTGCCGCTTTCAGCCCCTGGACAGATTCAAAACCCATTTTCTCCATGCCTTTGCGCAGCGCCGCCACGGTGGGCCCCAGCGGCACGTGGAAGCTGAAGGATGCGCGGTAGTCGATGTGCGTACCGGTGGCGGATGTGGAGAAGTGAATGACGTCGGTCACCTCGAACAGCCGGCAGGTGCCGTGCAGCTCAATCGATTTGTCCTGCTCCAGATGGGTAACCGTGTAGAGCAGGTCGACGGACCCGACGGGCATATCACAGGTCACGCGGAACCGGGTGCCCACTTCGACGGCGCCTGCGGACAACTTCTCCGCAGCGCTGGCGGTAGCATCCCATTCCCGGGTACTGCGAAAGTCTTTCACATAGTCGAACGCTTCGCGCACAGGGCGCGGTACATCGATTTTTTCGTGAAGCTCAATCATGGTGCAAACCTCTGAGAAACGTTAGTCTGTATACGATGCGGTCCCGTCTGCAGATTGCCGCTTGCCAAATCAGTATAGACCTCGCGCGGCGTAGCGTTCTGGCGGGCGGTTACAGCGGTCGGCGGGAAGCCGTCGGGAATGCTGAGGGAGAGAGAATGAAGGAGAGCCGCCGTATTCTTGCAGCGCTTTACTGTGTGGTGGCGAGCCATGGTGTGCAGGCGCAGTACGATATAGACACCCGATTACCCACCTGTGACACCCTCGCCTGGTCGCAGGCGGTCCGCGACAGCTACCCTGATATGCAGCAGATCTGCCGCGGCATCTACCAGCGCGAGGGAGTGCGGTATGCCCAGGCCGAGGTTGAGGTGCTGCGGGTCAGCGGTAATCGCATGACGGTGCGCACGATACATGTCGATGGCAGTCCTGGGCACGAGACAACCGTGCGCGTGGGCCCGCAATGGCGCGCCCAGATCGACGGCAAAGCACTGCGGGCGGGCGAGTTAATTGCCGGGCAGCGCCTGATCGTCTATATACCGCAGCATCGTTTCGAGTTGACTTCCGAGGCGGGGGACGGACCTGCGAAGGAATCGGCGCCAGCTTCCGGGGATAGCGGCGCGGCGCAATAGCGTTATTCGTCTACCCAGATCTGGCGCAGCGGTTCACCAAAATCATCGTACACCGTCTTGCGTCGAGGGCGGGAACGGTTGGCTGTTTTCGGGGCAGGGCGCTTTTTTTGCAGTGCTTTGCGGCGCTCTTCGATGGCGGCGACCACTTCGGGAATCAGGGTCCGCTCTGCGCGAGGTTCGCTGAATAGCCGCCGGGTCAAATACAGCGGAGGGGCGAGAGGGTCTTTGCCACTTACGCCGGACGGCACCGATTTCACCTCACCACCCTCCTGCAAAAAGCGTCGGGTCTCGCGATCGAGGTCGGCGCGCAGGTCGGCTTTGTCGGGTAGTTTTTTTACCATGGGCTGAGCCTGTTGCGTCGCGGGTTGGGCATCCAAAACGATTGAGTATAGCGTTATCCCGTGATTTTCACAGGCCCGCCTCAAGGCGCCGCAGGCCGGGAACGCATCGTCCAGGCTGCCAGCACCATGCCCGCCAGCACACCGAGCAGGTCCGCCACAAGGTCGCCGAGGCTTGCCGAACGGCCGGGAACCCACAGTTGCAACACCTCGGTAGCCACGGCAAACAGTGTCAGCGCGAGTGCGCTACGCACGGTGTGGGAGCGTTGACCGCCCCAGGCACGCAGGCTTGTGAGTCCACACAGCCCGAACAGGAACGCGTGAACGAACTTGTCCGAGCCGCTTACCTGGGGGCCCGGTGTATCTGCGAGGGCCAGCCAGTCAGCGAGTGCTGCGAGTGCCGACCCCGGCAACAGCAGCAACACAGCGGTGAGGCTGAGCGCCGCAAAGGCCTGCCACCGGGCTGCTTGGTAGCGGCCAACCTGCCGCACTGCAGGATCAGGCATACCCTGGCCGCCGGGCGTCAATCAGCAGGTTGCGCGGTGTCAGCTGGTAATCACAGAACGTGCCGAGGCGCACGTCCGCGCCGCTTTCCTGCAGCAGCAGGGCGCGGTCCAGCGCCAGCCAGATCTCCAGCGGCCGTTGAAACACATGCGTGACGAGCTCGATACGCCGCAGCAGCCTGCGTCGTTGCGCACCCTGCTCAAGCCACTGCTGTTCACTCGCGGTATCCGGTGCGGGCAGGTGCTTGAGCGCCGCGGCATAACGCAAAAACTCGCTGAATGAGCCGCGCAGAACAGCGGTCGGTAGTGATGGCAGAGGCAGGTAGCTATCGCTGGCGCGCGCAGTGCGCTGCCACTCGTCAAACGCCAGCCGCCACCACAGCTCCCGTTGCCGCTTGCGACGTGTACCACAACTGCCCGTGACGGTTTCCTGCTGAGTCAGCTGCAGGTCGGTGCGGCTGAGTCGCAGTGCGCTAGCCGCCCCCGGGCGCGAAAGCGGTTGGTAGGCCTGCTGGGCAATCGCGTCGTAGCAGCAGGGTGAGAGGCTGAGTCGCGCGCACTCGCTGTGTGTCCAGTGCTGCAAGAGCGTCGTGTGCAGGTCGCCACAGGCATGCAGGGCAACAGCGTGCCCTCCACGTGGCAGTAGTGCGCCTGCGTTGGCGCACAGTACGTCCATTTCGCAAAACTCAATCGACGTCGCCCAGCGCGCCGCCAGTTGCCGTCCGGCGCGGCAGAGCTCGGGATCTCGTTCGACACTGGTGACCGGGCGCCGGTCGCTCGTCGCCAGCAGTCGACCGAGATGCCCCTTGCCGGCGCACCATTCAAGCACCTGCTGGTCGGTGTCGGGCATGCGTGCCGCGAACGCTGTAATCTGTTGCCACTTGCGCCCGGGGATACCCGTATCCAGGCGTGCAGGAACCGCCAGATCGCGGGCGGGTAAACGGGGCAGGGCGCACAGCTCGGCCAGGCGCGCAATGGCGTCGCCCAGCCAGGGTCGCAACCATTGCAGGCGCTCCAGTGGTGCAGCCTCCAGAGCTGTCAGCTGTGCGTCATCCAGACGCTGCAGCGCTGCAGCGAGTGTGGGATGGGTTGTCGACCAGGGCAGCATACGATAGTGAAACGGTCTCAGCTGCCACAGCTCCCGGTGCCGGTAGAGCAACGTATCGAGGGCGTGGAAACGCTGCAGGCAGTCGTTTTCCGGGACGGTGTTTGCGGCCATCGGAAGTTCAGCGTTGCAGCAGTTGGGTCACTTGCGAGGCTGCTGTGGGGCGCACCACGCGCGCTACTTCCTGCCCTGCGCGCAGCAGTATCAGCGTCGGCCACAGTTTCACACCAAAGGAACGTCCGAGCGGGCGCCCCTTGCCATCTTCGATTTTGAGGTGCGCGAGTGCCGTATGCGCTCGCAGCGCCTCTGCAATGGCAGGTTGCGCGGCCTGGCAGTGGCCACACCAGTCGGTACCAAACTCCAGCAGGAGTTCACCCGGGGTCAGGTCGATAGACGCCAGGCTGGGAGCGTCTGGGGAGTACGGTTGGGTGCTGTGCATGGTGTCTCGCTGTGAAGGCCTCAAGCCGGCCCACTATACCTCAACATGCGCCCGACGCGCAGTTATTGGCGCTTGCGCAGACCCTCCAGAAAGGTGTGCGTGCTGCTTGCAAGCAATGAAAATACATCGGCCTCTGGCAGGAATCGCTCCACGTGACCATAGAGGGCGATACCCGCCAGGCCGTGTGCCATAGACCACAGCTTGATGCTTAACTGCAGCACGTTGTCCTCATCCACCGGGTTCTGTGCGCACCAGTTCTCTACGGCGGTCATCAACACGTAGAACCCCGCGGCACTGCGCTCATCACTCTCCTTTTCCCGTATTGCGCGGATACCCGCATCGCCCCACATCAGGCCGTAGAACGGACGGTGTTCACAGACAAAGCGGATATAGGCTTTGCCAATGGCGATAATTGCCTCGGCGCTGCCATGCGGTTCGTTTTGCGCGACCGCTGCCACTTGCTCACCCAGTGTGAAGAAGGCGAAATCAATTACCGCGTCCAGCAAGGCGGTTTTATCGCTGAAGTGGCGGTAGGGGGCGGCGCTGCTGACACCGGCGCGGCGTGCCGCGTCTACCATGGCAAAGTCCGCGCCGCCGCGCTCCTCAATCAGCTCGGCGGCGGCGAGAATGAGGGCGTTGCGCAAGTCGCCGTGGTGATAGGCAGGGGAACGCGTGCTCATGGTTGTGCATCCAGCGCAGTTGCGGGTAGCGGCTGTGGCATCGTATGCGTGCCATCGTGCTTGAGCAGCACGAAAAGCTGCGGCACAAGGAAGAACGACACAACGGTGGATAACAGCACGCCACCCGCAATGGACATGGCGAAAGGCGGCCAGAACTGGCTGCCTTCGAGTATCAACGGCAGGAAGCCACCGAAGGTGGTTACCGTGGTTGAAACAATGTGGCGGCTGGAGTCCATGACTACGCGGCGCACCGCGTAGCGGCCACCGGTCATCGCGCCGCTGTCTTCCTGCAGGGCCGTCATGATGATGATAGCGGCGTTGATCGATACGCCAATCGAACCGATCACGCCAATCAGCGCCTGAATACCAAAGGGATATTTGAAGATGGCCAGTGACAGCAGGCTGAGCCCGATGGAGCAGACGCAGACGATACCAGCGACGGCGGAAAGCCGCCACGAGTTGAATGTGAGGACAATGGTGGCAATCAGCATCGCGAGAATCATGCCCATTGGCGCCATGATGTCGTGTACAACGTCGGCACGTTCGTCGCTGTCTCCACCGAACCCATACCGGTAGCCCTCCGGCATTGCGATGGGATTGGCGAGCAGATCGTCACGCAGTTGGCTGAGCGCCTCCTCCGGTAACACGCCCCGTGTGAGGTAGGCCTGGACGGTGTTGGTACGTTCGCCGCGCGTGCGGCTGATCGGGCTGCGGGCTGGCTCCAGCGCGAATTCTCCGAGGCTGTGCAGCGCAACACCCGGCATACCGGTGTTCTCCTGCAGGCCCGCCAGCGGCAAGTGCAGATTGCCGATATCTCCCGGGCTGCTCCAGCGCGCCTCCTGCAAGCGGGCGACTACGGGTAGCCGTTCCGTGCCTTCCAGTACCTCGCCGCCGCTGATGCCCTGCAGTCCCGCCTGCAGTGCCGCCGCCACATCGCGCTGGCTTACCCCCGACAGCTGCAGTCGCATGTCGTTGGCATGAAACACCCATTTTGGCGCGCCGGCGGCCAGGCTGGTATTGGTGTGTGTCACATCCGCCAGCTGCTCCATGCGCAGGCGAAAGGCTTCACCCAGTTCGCGCAGCACATCGAGATTGTCACCATAGATTTCCACTTCCAGCGGGGCCATCACCGGCGGCCCCTGGTCGATGCCGCGCACGATGATGCGCGCCGCGGGGTAGTCCCGGTCCACGGCGCGCTGCAGTCGCCGGATCAGGGCGTCGGTAGCGCGTGGGTCGGTGGTCAGCACCAGCGCTTCGGCCCAGCTGGGCATGGCCTCCCGGGTGCGGAACATGTTGTAGTAGAACGGCGGCGTGCTCTCACCAATGGTCCAGTCAACCCTGCGCACCAGGGGTTCCTCACGCAGGTCTTCATCCAGCTGCTTGACCAACGCAGTGGTGTCGTCAATGGAACTGCCATCCGGCAGCTTCACCTGCAGGTACATCTGGTCCCGGTCGGTGCCGGGAAAGAACTGCGCCGTGAGCGTGGGGAACGTGAGAAAACCCGTCACCGGCAACACCAGGGCCAGGGCCACGGAGCTGGCCGGGTTGCGCAGCGACCAGTCCAATGCGCGAACAAGCAGAGTGCCGGGGCGACCGCTGGCGATACCCATTTCCCACCAGCGGCCGCTGCGCGTCAGTCCATGCGGCAATAACCAGGCGGCGAGCACAGGTGTGACAATCAATGCCAGCAGCAGCGAACCGGTCAGCATGACCACCACGGCGATGGCGATGGACCCCATGAAGTCCCCCGAGGGGCCAGGCAGAATCACCATGGGCATGAATGCCAGTACGGTGGTGACCGTTGAAGCCAGCAGGGGCACGCGCAACCGTGACACCGCGCCGGTGATGGAGGAAAGCGGGCTGTCGCCATGGTCGATCAGGCGTTTGCGGATTTCGTCAGTCATGACGATGGAGCCGTCTACCAGCAACCCCAGCGCAACCACCAGCCCGGTAACCGACATCTGGTGGATCGCAATGCCGGCGTGGTAGAGGACGGTGATGGAAAACAACGTACACAGGGGCAGGATGCAGGCAACCACCACCGCAGCACGCCAGCCCATAGTGAACAGCAGCACCAGCAGTACCAGCAACACGCCGAGCGCGAGGTTGGCAACAACGCTGCGCAAGCGCTCTTCGGTGTAAACGCTTTGATCGTAGCTGATCTCAATGCTGACGCCGTCCGGCGCCAGTGTGTTGTAGCTGGCCACAAAATCGGTGAAATCGGCGGCCCAGCGGTCGACCTGCAGGCCGTCCTTCATCGCCACGCCAATCAGGATACCTTCCGCGCCCTGCACCAGAACCCGCGCGGCAGGCGGAGTGGAGCGCGCGCGGTACACATCGGCAATGTCGCCTACCCGTATCGCGGCTCCATCCGCCGTGGCGCGCAGCAGGACTTCGCGCACGCGCGTCGTGCTGTCGAACTCGCCGCCCACCTCAATCAGCAGATCATTGCCGTTGCCGGTGCTGCGCCCGGCAGCTGCGCGCGGGTCGGCGCCCTGCAGTGCCGTGGCAACATCAGCGGTACTCAGGCCGCGACTGGCTAGAGCGACTTCGTCGATGGCCACGCGGATTTCCTCGCTCGGTTCACCGAACAGGTCCACGCGCTCCGTGCCGTTGAAGTTGCGCGCGGCGTCGGCGAAGTCCAGTGCGATGCGGTGTACCAGTGACAGCGGCGCCGTGTTGTCGTCCCTGGCCCGCAAGGCGACCAGCATGGTATAGGACTTCAGCCGGTCATCATCAAACAGGGGCGTGCTCGCGCCCGCCGGGAAGTGGGCGGCGGCGTCGCCTAGTGCATCGCGAATTTCCGACCAGGTGCGTTCGATGTCGCTATCAGAGAGGCTTTCCACCAGGGATATAGTGACGCTGGAGACGCCGGTGCCAGAGACCGAATTCAGCTCGTCGATTTCCGCAATCTGTCGCAGTTCGTCTTCCAGGGGACGCGTGATAATCGCCTCCACTCGCGCCGGATCGGCGCCGGGATAGAAGGTTGTCACGTGGGCTACAAAGTTGGTAATGGTGGGATCTTCCTGTCGCGCGATGGACCGCAGGCTGGCAATACCAACGGCCAACACCACCATAACCAGTAGAATGAAGTAGCGGGTGTTGCCGTAGAGCAGACGCGCAAGCATGTTCAGTACTCCACAGGTTGCACGGTTGTCCCTGCGGCAATGCGGTGTATGCCGTCGGACACAACGCTGTGCCCCGCCTGCAGACTGCCACGGACAAACGCCTGGTCAGCCTTCACAGCGAGCACCTCGACAGCCTCGCGCAGGGCGACATGGCGACCATCGTGCTGTTCTTCGATACGCAACACCGTCCAGGCGCCACGCTCGCCTTCAAGCAGAGCACTGAGAGGCACCCAACCACCTCGTGCCTGTACACTGCGATTGAGCGTCACGCTGACCACTTCACCATCGAGTACTGCAGTGGCGGGTGCCAACTGAAAGACCGCGAGTGCTGTGTGTGTCCGGGTATCCACATCCCGGCGCAGGGCTTCCAGGGACGCTTCAATGGTACCGGTGCGCAGTTGCAGTGTGTAGCGTGCCCCTGGCTCGAGCTCACTGAGTCGCGCAGCGGGAATGCCGATGCGCGCTTCCAGCGCGTCCACCGAGACCAGCTGCATGACCGGCTCACCCGCCTGCAATACCGTCCCCGGATCCAGATGGCGCGAGGCGACAACCCCGTCATAGGGCGCTCTGAGCGCTGACTTTTCCAGGTCGATATCCAGGGTTTCCAGTCTCGCCAGCACCGCGCCTTTGCGGTTGTCCAGCGCATCCGCCGTCAAGCGGGCTTCATCGTAATCCTGAGCTGACACGGCGCCGGTTTTACGCAAGCGCTCGCTGCGCTCGAGGCGCAGGCGCGCCAATTGCAGCTCGGCGTCCACACTCGCCAGGTCTGCATTGGCCATGTTTTTCTGTGCCTGCAGCTGGCGGGTGTCGAGCCGCCCGAGGATCTGTCCGGCGGTCACGGCGCTGCCTTCCTCTACCGTGAGGTCCAGTAGCAGGCCCGGCACTTCAAAAGCGAGCTGGGCGCGCGCCTTGGCCTGTACGACTCCGGAGAGCTGTATGGCTTCGGTGTAGCTGTTCTCCTCGACAAACGGCAACACCGCAACGGGCAGGGGAGCGGGTGTTGGCTGCTCCTCTGAGTCGGCGCGCAGGGTGATGGCAACCGTCAGTAGCGCGGTGGCCAGCACCGCGGCCATAAGGCTCAGCAGAAAGGTGGCGTAGCGATGTGGAAGCGAAACCGGCATGGGCTGGAGCTCGAATGTTAATGGCAGTAACATTTAATGTTAGAGTAATTAACATCGAATTGGAAGCGTTCTGTACAACCGGCCCGGGCGACAGTGTTGGCAGTGACCCGTCCGCGGGCGTGCGTAAGTGGTTGCAGCTGGGGGGCGATTAAAGGAGAATGCCGCCCCGGTGACCCGGGTGGTCCCCTCGCAACGCCAGGTAGCGAACCCCGCCAGGCCCGGAAGGGAGCAACGGTAGTTACTGATGCGTGTGCCGGGGTGTGGCTGCCCGGGTTGCCTCTTTCCCGAATTGCCTGTGCCCCTTCCCCGGGGGTGGTGTATCCTTGGCGCTTTTCGGCAAGGCCAGTCTGACATGTCCTATCAGGTACTCGCACGCAAGTGGCGGCCCCGTCGTTTCAGCGAAATGGTGGGTCAGGAACACGTATTGCAAGCGCTGGTGAACGCGCTGGACCACGACCGCCTGCATCACGCGTACCTGTTTACCGGCACGCGCGGCGTGGGCAAGACCACGATCGCGCGAATTCTCGCCAAAAGCCTGAACTGCGAAGCAGGCGTTAGTTCTGAACCCTGCGGCAGCTGCAGTTCCTGTCTGGAAATCGCCGAGGGGCGCAGTGTGGATCTGCTCGAGGTCGACGCAGCCTCGCGCACCAAGGTGGAGGACACGCGGGAACTGCTGGAAAATGTGCAGTATGCGCCCACGCGTTCGCGCTATAAGGTCTATCTGATCGACGAAGTCCATATGCTGTCCAACAGCAGCTTCAATGCGCTGCTGAAAACGCTCGAAGAGCCGCCGCCGCACGTCAAGTTCCTGCTCGCCACAACCGATCCCCAGAAGCTGCCGGCTACGGTGTTGTCGCGCTGTCTGCAGTTCAACCTGAAGAACATGGTGCCAGAGCAGATCGCGGCGCACCTGGCGGTGGTGCTGGATACCGAGATGATCCGTTACGAGGAACCGGCGCTGTGGCTGCTGGGGCGCTCTGCTGATGGCAGCATGCGCGACGCCTTGAGCCTCACTGATCAAGCCATTGCATTCGGTGCCGGTGGCATCACCGAGGCGGGAGTGCGCAGCATGCTGGGCACGGTGGATATGACCTTCGTGTATGCCGTGCTGGAGGCCGTGGCGGCGGGCGACGCAGCGGCTGCACTCGCCGCGGTCGCGCACATGGCGGAACATGCACCGGATTTCGACTCCGCACTGGCGGAACTGTTGGGCCTTCTGCACCGGGTTGCGGTTGCCCAGATGCTGCCCGATCACGCCGATACCAGCCGCGGTGATGCAGAGCGTGTAGTGAATCTTGCCGCCGCACTGACCGCGGAAGACGCGCAGCTTTTCTACCAGATGGCGCTCAATGGCAAGCGCGACCTGCCGCACGCCGCCGACCCGCGCAGCGGATTCGAGATGACCGTCCTGCGTATGCTGGCCTTTCGCCCGGCGCTGCTGCCTGACGACGGAAGCCTGCCCTCGTTGGAGGGTGAACCCTCTGCCTCGGGGCCTGAGACGGGTGGCGCCAACGCCGGTGCCGCGCAGCCGGAGACGCCGATACCCGAACCCGTCGTACCGCAGCCGCCAGCGCCTGTCGCCAGCATGCAACTGGATCGCTCCAGCTCGCCGGCACTGACTACCTGCGCCGAATGGCCCGATTTGCTGGCGCGGCTGGGTCTGGCTGGCATGGTGCTGAGTATTGCCTCGCATTGCGCGCTGGAACAGCAGCAAGGCAGTGATTTCCGCTTTGTGCTGGACGACAATCAACTGGGGCTTTTCAACCCAGGACATGCCGAGCGTATCCGCCTGGCTTTGCAGAACTACTTCGACACGCCGGTGTCAGTTTCCATAGAGCCCGGCCGCCCCTCCGGGGAGACGCCCGCCATGCGTCTGGCCCGCGAGCGGGAAGAGCGCCAGCGTGAGGCCGAGGCTGCTATTGAGAGTGACGTTCGCGTACAGCAACTCATTCAGCGTTTCGATGGTGAACTGGATCGGGGTTCCATAACGCCCCTGGATTCGTGAGGAAAACAGATGAAAGGTATTAACGACCTGATGCAACAGGCGCAGAAAATGCAGGCCGACATGCAGAAGGCGCAGGAAGAGCTGGCACAGAAAGAGGTTACCGGTGAAGCGGGAGCTGGCCTGGTGCGCGTGACTATGACCGGGCGCCACGACGTCAAACAGGTGCGCATTGATGACAGCGTGCTCAGCGAGTCGCGAGAGGTGCTCGAAGACCTGTTGGCCGCGGCGGTAAACGACGCCGTGCGCCGGGTAGAGGCACAGAATCGCGAATCCATGGCGGGCCTGGCCTCGGGCATGAACCTCCCCCCGGGCTTCAAGCTGCCGTTTTGAGGAGACCATGAAATTCAGCCCCGCCCTCGGGCAATTGATAGATGCGCTGCGGTGTTTGCCGGGCGTCGGTCCCAAGTCCGCCCAGCGCATGTCAATGCACCTGCTCGAGCGCGATCGGGCGGGAGCGCTCGCGCTCGCTGAGGCCTTGCGCGTCGCCATGGATCGCATCGACCACTGCACGCAGTGCCGGAACTTCAGCGAGCTCGACGTGTGCGAAATCTGCGTTGATCCGCGGCGCGATCGCCAGACCATCTGCGTGCTGGAAACGCCGGCGGATGTGCTCGCCGTAGAGCAGAGTGGGAGCTATCGGGGCCTGTATTTTGTGCTGATGGGGCATCTCTCCCCGATAGATGGCATTGGCCCAGCTGAAATCGGTCTGGACAAGTTCCAGGCGCGGGTGGTGGAGGAGGGCATCACCGAGGTGATTCTGGCCACCAACCCCACTGTGGAAGGGGAGGCAACGGCCTATTATTTATCGGACATGCTGCTGCCGCGCGGTATTCGCGTGTCGCGCATTGCCCACGGTGTGCCCCTGGGTGGCGAACTGGAATATGTCGATGGCAATACGCTTGCGCACGCCTTTACCGGCCGCCGCCAACTCAGTGGAGGCGCCTGAATGCAGTGGCATTTGATCGAGTCTGACAGTGCGCTGGAGACAATGCTTGAGCGTTTTGCAGGCGCGCCTGCCGTGGCGGTCGATACGGAATTCATGCGCCGCAACACCTTTTTCCCCGAGGTGGCCCTGGTGCAACTCTGTTTTGGCGATGAAGCCTGGCTGGTCGATCCACTGCAGTTGAGTAACCTGCAACCGCTGCGCCGGCTGATGCAGGACCCGAATACGGTGAAGGTGTTGCACTCGCCCAGTGAAGACCTGGAGGTGTTCGATCGCTGGCTGGGTGTGCTCCCCGAGCCGCTGTTTGACACCCAGCGCGCCGCGGCGCTGCTCAATATGGGTTTCGGTATCGGTTACCGCGCGCTGGTTCTCGCCTGCGAGGGGGTTGATATACCTAAGGACGAAACCCGTTCGGATTGGCTGCAACGCCCGTTGAGCGCAGCACAGTGCGAGTATGCGGCGCAGGATGTGGCACACCTGCTGCCCGTTTGGCGACGCCTCGCTGCCGGCTGTGCGGCACAGGGCAAGCTGGACTGGCTGCTGGCTGACGGCGCGGATGTGCTGGCGGCGTACCGCGTACCTGCAGGCAGTGGTGTGGCGCGCATCAAATCGGCCTGGAAACTGGATCGCCGTGCCACCGCCAGGCTGATAGCGCTCTGTGCCTGGCGCGAAACCGCAGCGCGCGAGCGTAACAAACCCCGCGGTTGGGTGATTGATGACGCCGCCTGTTTCGGGATCGCCGAGGCCGACCCGCAGTCGATGACGGCTCTGGAAATGCTTGGGCTGCTCAGTGGCGGCACACTGCGTCGCGACGGCAATGCGTTGCTGGAATTACTGGCCGCGCAGCGCGACTGTCCCGAGGACCAGTTGCCCGAGCGACTGCCACAACCGCTGGATCCGGCGGGGCGTAAACTGTTGCAGGCATTGAAGCAACGCGCGCGGGAGATCGCCGGTGAACTCAATACCGCCCCCGAGGCACTGCTCGCGGCGCGCGACTATGAACTCCTGCTACGGCAGCAGCGCGGCGAGGTGCAGGAGAGCCCGGTGAGCTGGTCGGGCTGGCGTGCCGAGCGAGTCATTGCTCCGTTGCGCAAGCTGCTTGAGGAGAAGGGACCGTGACCCGTATTTGCCAGGTGTTTCGCAGTCCGTTGAAAGCGGAAATGTATCTGTACGTGGACAAGGCAGAGGGTTGTGCCCGTGTGCCCGAAGCCCTTATGGCGCGCTTCGGCGAACCACAAGCTGTGCTTGTTATAGCCCTGTCGGAAGGCCGGAAGCTGGCGCGGGTCGCAGCGGCGGAGGTGTTGGCCGCAATCGAGGCGCAGGGTTTTTTCCTGCAAATGCCGCCGGCGGATGCTGTTTTGAAACAGCGGGAGAGCGCCCGTGACTGACTGGTGGGAGCAACCACTGGACGCCCTGACGCCGAGCCAGTGGGAAGCGCTCTGTGACGGCTGTGCCCGCTGTTGCCTGCACAAGCTCGAGGATGCCGACAGTGGCGAAGTGTTCTACACACGAGTCAGCTGTCGCTATTTGCATAGCGAGAGCTGTCGGTGCCGCGAATACACGCAACGCAGCCGTCTTGTCGCCGACTGCATTACCCTGCAGCCAGTCAATATTGCCGAGGCGCTGGCCTGGTTGCCCGCCACCTGCGCCTACCGTTTGCGTGCCCGTGGCGAGCCGCTCTATCCTTGGCACCCATTGCTGTCTGGCGATGCCGACTCCGTACACAGGGCGGGCATTTCCGTGCGTGGACGTGTAGTCTCTGAAGATCACGTGCACCCGGATAGCCATGAGGAACATATTGTGCGATGGGTGCAGGAGGAACCGCTATGACCGGGCAGTCGGATTATCTCGTTGCTACGCTGGTCTACCTCGGCGCGGCGCTGTGTGCGCTGGGTGCGCTGTTCTGGTGGCTGCGGCGCCGTTGGAGCCCGCTCTGGCGTTGGTTGCTGCTGTTGGCAGGGGCGGCGCTGTTGATGACACCGGCCTACCCTTACGAAGGCGTCAATACGTTTGCCCCCGCGCTTGTTGTCGCTGCATTCCAGATGCTGACAGCGGGGCCAGAGGCCGCCGCGCACGCGGTTAGACCGCTGGCGGCTGCCCTGGGGCTTGCGTTGTTGCTGACCCTGTTACTGTATTTCACCGTGTTGCGCCGCGCACGGCATGCACCTGGCGATCACTGATCCGGAGGAGCTGTTATGTCTGTTCTGCAAAGACCAACTGGATTCATCTCACGTTTTGTCCTGCTCTGTGCGCTACTGCTCAGTGCCTCGACACACCTGCAGGCGCAAACGCCGTTGGGCCCGCAACCCGACCTGCGCCTGTTGATCGATATCTCGGGCAGTATGAAAGAGTCCGACCCGGACAACCTGCGCGGGCCCGCTCTGGAATTGATCGTCCGCCTTTTGCCCGACGGTGCGCGCGCCGGGGTATGGATTTTCGGTGAGGACGTACAGCAGATTGTTCCTCACCAGGTTGTCGATGCCCAATGGCGGGAGCGCGCACTGGATGCTGTGGCTCGTATCGATAACTCAGGCCAGCGCACCAATATTCCGGCGGCGCTGGCAGCGGCCACCTATGACCTTGGCAGCATGGATCCCACCTACCGCACCAGCGTGGTGTTGTTAACGGACGGCAAGGTGGATCTTTCCGCTTCGCCCATGGCGAACGCCACCGCAGCACGCGACCTGTTGGCGAATACTGCACCTAAGCTGGGCGCGACGGGTATCCCGGTGCACACCATTGCCCTGTCGGAGGAGGCGGACTGGACGTTCCTGCGCGCGCTCGCCAACAGCACGGCAGGGCTCGCGGAAAAGGCGCGCACCGCAGCCCAGCTTACCGAGATCTTCGTGCAGTCGCTGGAAATGGTCGCACCGACGGCACGGGTGCCGATCGTGGGCAATATTTTTCTCATTGACGACACAGTAGACGAGTTCACAGCACTGGTTTTTCTGCAGGAGGCCGGCGCCGAAGTGACGCTTACCAGCCCCGCCGGCAGCGTTTATACCCCGGAGCAGAGTGCTGAGGGCGTCGACTGGTTCGAGAGCAGCCAGTTCGCGCTGGTGACGGTGACATCCCCGGAACGTGGCGCCTGGACATTGGCCGCACCGGATGGCGCACGCAGCCGGGTGTCGGTGATTTCCGAGCTGAAGCTGGAAGTCGACCCGCTACCCAACAGCCTGCCGGCAGGACGGGTGACGGAACTGGGTATCCGCCTGCGCGATGCCGAGGGAGTTATCTCCCAGCCCGAGTTGCTGCAGCTGTTCACGCTGGCCGTGCAAGTGACCGGCCCGGACGGATACAGCGAGTCGATTGACGTCAGCGGCCGCTACCCGGTTCCCGCAACCGGTGAATACCGAGTCAGCGTTCCCGCATTCGAGCGGGGTGGCCGCTATCAGGTGCTTGTGCAGCTGCGTGGCGAAACACTTGAGCGCGAGCTGCCCCTGTACGTGGAAGTGATCGCCGAGGAAACCGCGCCCGCTATCAGTACGCGCCCCGCCGAGGTCCCCGAACAGGACCTGCAGCGCCCGGCGGTGACGCTCATCGCGCTGTTGCTGCTGGCGCTGGCCGTGGCGTTCTGGGTGTATCGGCGCCGGCGCAAGCGCAAGATGGCGATCTGGCAGCGGCGCTTCGACGCCTCACGCGGTGGCGCGGACGACACGGTGGTGTCCGGGCTCAGCGCGACAGACCCGGATAGCGGTGGCAATGAGAAAGCCCCTTGATTAGCCGCGCAGTGCTCGCTACCCTTTGCGGCTTTGTTTTTTACGAGTATGGAACTGATGATGAAATTCGAGGGAACTGAGCGCTACGTCGCGACCGATGATCTGCGCATGGCGGTAAACGCTGCGGTGACTCTGGCGCGCCCGCTGTTGATCAAGGGTGAGCCGGGTACCGGCAAGACCATGCTCGCCGAGGAGGTGGCGCTCGGCCTTGGCAAGCGTCTGATTCAGTGGCACATCAAATCCACTACCAAGGCCCAGCAGGGCCTCTATGAGTACGATGCAGTGTCCCGCCTGCGCGACTCGCAGCTGGGTAACGAGAAAGTCCACGACATCGGCAACTACATCAAGAAAGGCAAGTTGTGGGAGGCATTCGAGGCCGAAGAGCAGGTGGTGCTGCTGATTGACGAGATCGACAAGGCGGATATCGAGTTCCCCAATGATCTGCTGGTCGAGCTGGATCGCATGGAGTTCTTTGTCTATGAAACCGGTGCAACCGTGCGTGCGCGGCATCGCCCGATCATCATCATCACCAGCAACAACGAGAAGGAATTGCCGGACGCGTTCCTGCGCCGCTGTTTCTTTCACTTCATCAATTTCCCCGATCGCGACACCATGCGCGAGATCATTGATGTGCACCATCCCGGTATCGCGCAGGAGCTGGTGCAGGAGGCCATGGAAGTGTTCTTTGATTTGCGCTCCATTCCCGGCCTGAAGAAGAAACCTTCCACCTCGGAGCTGATTGACTGGCTGAAACTGATTCTGGCCGACGATATTCCCGATGAGGTGCTCAAGAATCGCGATGCCAGCAAGGCCATACCGCCGTTGTATGGCGCGCTGCTGAAGAACGAGCAGGACGTACACCTGTTGGAGCGCCTGGCCTTCATGCACCGCCGCGAGACACGCTGAGCCCATGTTGGTCAATTTTTTCCATGGTCTGCGCGATGCAGGGGTGCCGGTCACCACACGCGAGCTGCTGGATCTGCTTAGCGGGATCCGGCAGCACGTGGTCTTTGCCTCCATCGACGACTTCTACTATTTCAGCCGTACCTGCATGGTCAAGGATGAAAAGTACTTCGACCGCTTCGACCGGGCGTTTGGCGCACTCTGCAAGGATCTGGAGGTCCTCGATGATGTGATCGATGCCATTATCCCGGACGACTGGTTACGCGCCGAGTTCATGAAGCAGCTCTCGGAGGAAGACCGGGCAAAGATTGAATCCCTGGGCGGGCTGGAAAAGCTCATCGAGGAGTTCAAGAAGCGTTTGGAAGAGCAGAAGGAACGCCATCAGGGCGGCAACAAGTGGATTGGCACGGGCGGGACGTCACCGTTCGGTCAGCAGGGCTATCACCCGGAGGGTATTCGGGTGGGCCCCAATGGCGGCAACCGCAAAGCCGTGAAGGTGTGGGACAAACGCGAATTCCGCAACCTCGACGACAGTGTCGAGCTCGGCACGCGCAACATCAAGGTGGCTATGCGCCGTCTGCGCAAGTTTGCGCGCACCGGGGCAGCGGATGAGCTGGACCTGGACGATACCATTCGCTCAACCGCGCGCAACGCGGGCCTGCTGGACATCAAGATGGTGCCCGAGCGCCACAACGCGGTAAAGGTGCTTCTGTTCTTTGATGTGGGTGGTTCGATGGACCCTCACGTACGGGTTTGTGAAGAGCTGTTCTCGGCGGCGCGCACCGAGTTCAAGCACATGGAGTACTACTACTTCCACAACTTCATCTACGAAAGCGTGTGGCGCAACAACGTGCGTCGGCACAACGAGCGTGTACCCCTGCTCGACGTCATGCACAAGTACAGCCACGACTACAAGGTGATTTTCGTCGGCGACGCCGCGATGTCACCCTATGAGATCGCCCAGCCCGGCGGCTCGGTGGAACACTGGAATGAGGAGTCGGGTGAGGTCTGGATGCGTCGCCTGAAACAGACCTACGAAAAAGTGGCCTGGATCAATCCCGTGCCCCGTGAAGAATGGGAGTACACGCAATCCACCGCCATGACCCACAAGCTGTTGGAGGGGCACATGTACCCGCTGACCCTGCATGGGCTGGAAGAGGCGATGTCCTACCTGTCGAAGTAGGATCGGCCGTCAGACGGGCTGCGCCCCCATGCTGTCGCAAAACGCGATCAGGCTGGCGGTTACCGCCACATTTAGCGATTCCACGCCGTTGCGCATGGGAATGCCCAAAGCGGTGTCCGCAAGGTTGTCACTGGCCGCTGACACCCCGTCTGTCTCGTTGCCGAGAATGTATAGGCAGTCGCCCGTCGGGCGGTAGTCGAAGAGACTCTGGGTGGCATCGGCGCGCAACGCGCAAACCGTAAAACCTCTCGCTTTGCACTCCTTCAGTGCCGCCGGCAGCGTTTCGCAGAACAGCACGGGCGCGCGGTAGAGAGTGCCAGCGCTGGCCTTGATTACCAGTGGTCCGAGTGCTGCGTTGCCGCGTTTGGCCAGCAGAATGCCATCGATGCTGCCGGCGGCCGCCGAGCGAATGATCATGCCCAGATTCTGCGGGTTGGTGATGCCGTCCAGCGCCAGCAACCGCTGCGGCGCAGTGCGCGGCGCCTGCAGGTAATCCTCGATGCGGGCAAAGGCGGGGCAGAGGATATCCAGCGCAATGCCCTGGTCTTGGCGGCCATTGCGCGAGATGCGCGCGAGTTCGGTGCGACTGTGGCGCAATACCGTCAGCTTGCGCCGCGTCGCCTCGCGCAGTATTTCCGCCATAACGCCGTCTTCGCGGTTGCTGTCTGCCACGTGCAGGGCGTGTAGTGACAGCTGCGGGGTATGCAGCGCCTCAAGCACGGGTTTGCGTCCGAACACGGTAAGAACGCGATCGAAGAAGGCCTTGCGTGCAGTGTATTCTGGGCGGTTTTTCAACGGTTCAGGCGTTCGCGCTGGGCTCGTGACCGCTGGCCAGGCGGGTAACGCGGTCGGCGGACTGCTTCATGCGCGTGGCGATGTCCTCGATCTGGGCACCGGTCATCGGCGCGTCCATGGAGCCCGCGACAAAGCACATGACGGGCACCTGTCGATACACAAACACGGGTACCGCAATCGTGCTTACCTCGTAGCGTGCCTTGGGGTCGACCCGATCGAGGTGGTAATGCTCGAGGCAAATACCCTGTTGGTACTTGTTTGTTGCCTCCTCGAGCTCCTGCAGGCTCCAGGACTGGTGGATGCGTGTGAGCTCACGGGTCAGCTCTTCTTCGGCGCGTGTTTTCAGCGTGACTTCATAGCCCCGCGCGCGGATCGCAATCACCGAAACCCGCAACTTCTGGTCCAGGCGCTCGTTGTAGCCGCCGCGGGATTCATGGGCGCGAGTCAGCCAGGCTTCGAGCTGCTTGGCCGGCGAAAACGCGGTGAAGCAGGCGGCGATGGGGGCGGCGTTTGGCAGGCGCAGCCCCAACTGGAAGGAGTCCATGAGGGGGGTGGCGTTCCCGTACAGGGCCAGTAGTACCTGGTGCAGCTTGGAACGTGCTGTCACCGCGAAACCCAGATTCAGGTCGCTGTTGAGCCCCTCCAGCTCGGGGCGGGCGTATTCCAGCACGGGAAATTGTGCAAAGGCGGCGTTGCCTGCGGCTATAATGGAAGGGCCCAGCCGGTAGGCTTTGGTCTTGGGGTGCTGCACCAGGAATCCATAGTTGGCCATGGTGGTGAGAATGGCGTGGCAGGTGGCCTTGTTCAGGTTCAGACGACGTGTCATCTCCGTCAAACCAAAGGCCTGCTGCGGGTTCGCCATCAGTAAATCGAGTATGGCAAGCGCGCGAGCTGTGGGTTGGGAAAACAGTGCCACGTCAGGTACTCCCTGGCTTCGCAAATGTGCGGTTCATTATGCTGTACTGCAGAATGATAACCTCCGACTGCCAGCGGCCGCAATCCTGCGTTTGGGTGAGGTTGCTGGCAGGCGGGACGCATTAAACAACAGGGAGCCCGCAGGTGCCAGAGCTTTGTCATAGTCCCTTTACGCTGTACGGCACATCGGCTTGTCACTTGTGTGAGCAGGCTTCCGCCCTGTTGGCGCTGGCGGTGCGCGAATCGATCATCAGCGGCTATGCCGAGGTAGATATCAGCGCGGACGATGCGTTGTTTCTGCGTTACGGCCTGCGTATTCCGGTGTTACGCAGTCACAGCGGGCACGAACTCGACGGCCCGTTTTCACCCGAGCAACTTCTGGATTTCCTGGAGGCAGAGGCACCGCCGCAGGGGTAACGTGGCCGGGCGCGGCGGCCCGGCCATGCCGGATCAGGACTTGATGCCGACCCTGACGGCGAGTACGTCGCAGGAAGCGCCGTGCAAAACGCCATTAGCGGTAGACCCCATGAGCAGCGCGAGGCCGTAGCGACCGTGGCTGCCGACCACAATGAGGTCAGCGCCGATTTCCTCGGCCTTGCTGTGAATTTCGACTTCCGGGCGCCCCAACACAATGTGCTGGCGATCAGCGGCAATGCCGCACTGTTCCCCGAAACGTGCCAGTTGTTGTGCGGCCTGCTGATGAATTTCGTCCTGTATGCCGGAGAAATCCATGGGGATGTCGCCGCCGTAGGCAAAACTCAGGGGTTCAATGACGTGGATAAGATGCAATTCGGCGCCGCTGCCCTGCGCCACACCGCGGGCGCGCTTGGCCACATCGGCGGAATCCTCGCTCAGGTCCACGGCGATAATCAGTTTCTTGTAATTGGACATTGGGGCCCCCCTGTAAACGTCAACAGAAATCAGGCTCTGTTATAGCATACAATGCGCGCCGGACAAGCGCCCCGGCGCCACTTTGCCGCGAACGTTGACCTGAGTCAGGACCTGCCTTGAATTACTTGCTCATTGCCTTTGCACTGCTGGTTGCGCTCGCGCCGCTTACCCATTTCCTGCCCAGCAAGCGTCAGCGGCTGCAGGTGAAACTGCGCGAGACGGCCGCGCTGAACGGGCTTTTCGTCGAGTTTCGCGAACTGCCGGGCGCCGTGGTGAAGGCGCATGCGAGTTCATCCAATGTGATCTACTACGGCCTGCGGCTGCGGCCCTCGCGCGGCAAGGGGCGCCGTCGCTGCGCCTGGTTGCTGCGGGACTCGGGCTGGCAATCGGTGGGTGCAACGCGTGAACCGCTACCGCTTGCGCTGCAGGATTGCACGCTCCCCATCCTCGCCGCGAGCGTGCACGAAGATAGCTGCGGCCTGTACTGGCAAGAATCGGGTGATGGGGCTACCGTAGAGCACATGGCGGCCATTCTAAAGGACTGGGCGCAACAGATTCCTTGACCCGGAGGGGCAGGGTCTTTATATATGCCACTTTTTTGACGGGCGTTGGCACTACGGTGCCGGTACCCGCTGACCCAAACCAAGCGAGATCACGCGGGAGTCTATGGGGAAATCACTGGTTATTGTCGAATCGCCCGCCAAGGCGAAAACGATCAACAAATATCTCGGTCCGGATTTCATCGTGAAATCCAGTATCGGCCACATCCGCGACCTGCCCACGGCGGGCAGCGCAGCGCAGGTGGATGCGAAAGAGCGCGCTGCCCAGGCTGCCATTACGCGCAAGTTGTCACCGGAAGAAAAGGTGCAGCACCGCAAGGCCAAGTCGCGGCAGCAGCTGGTGCGCCGAATGGGCATAGATCCCGAACACGGCTGGCGTGCGGACTACCAGATACTCCCGGGCAAGGAGAAGGTCGTTGCGGAGCTGCGCAAGCTCGCCGCGAGCAGTGATGCCATCTACCTCGCGACTGACCTTGACCGCGAGGGAGAGGCCATCGCCTGGCACTTGCGTGAAGCGATTGGCGGCGACGATTCGCGCTACCAGCGTGTCGTATTCAACGAGATCACCAAGAAAGCGATTGGCGAGGCCTTCAAACACCCTGCACACCTGGATCAGAACCGGGTCAACGCGCAGCAGGCGCGGCGGTTCCTCGACCGGGTGGTGGGCTACATGGTGTCGCCGCTGCTGTGGGCCAAGGTTGCACGCGGCCTGTCTGCCGGGCGCGTGCAGTCGGTCGCTGTGCGCCTGATCGTCGAGCGTGAGCGCGAAATCCGCGCCTTCGTGCCGGAGGAGTACTGGGAAATCCACGCCGACCTGCAGCCGGATGGCGCCGATGCGGTGCGCTTCCAGGTCCGCAAGCATGCGGGGGCCGCCTTTCGTCCCGCCAGTGAGGAGGCGGCACGTGCCGCAACCACGGCACTGGAGCAGCTGCCGTATGTTGTCAGCGATCGCGAGGACAAGCCCACACGCTCGAAAGCCCCGGCGCCGTTTATCACCTCCACGTTGCAGCAGGCGGCCAGCACGCGCCTGGGCTTTTCGGTCAAGAAAACGATGATGATGGCGCAGCGCCTCTATGAGGCGGGCTACATCACCTACATGCGTACCGATTCAACCAACCTCAGTGATGAGGCTGTGAGGGCCTGCCGCGACTATATCGCGGCGGAGTTCCCGCCGGCGTATCTGCCGCAGGCGCCCAATCGCTACAGCAGCAAGGAGGGCGCGCAAGAAGCGCACGAGGCGATTCGCCCGTCCGACGTGAACCTGCTGCAATCCGGGCTACAGGGCATGGAGCGCGATGCGGAACGTCTCTATGAGATGATCTGGCGCCAGTTTGTGGCTGGGCAGATGACGCCCGCCGAATATACCGCCACTACCATAACCGTCACCGCGGGTGAGTATGAGCTGTCGGCCAAGGGCCGCATCATTCGCTTTGACGGCTACACGCGTGTTCAGGGCGCGGGCGGGCGGAAAGGCGAAGACGAAGTTCTTCCGGACATCCAGAAGGCCGATGCGCTCAAGCTGCTGGCGTTGGACCCCGCCCAGCACTTCACCAAACCCTCGCCACGCTACGGTGAGGCCAGCCTCGTGCGCGAACTGGAGAAGCGGGGAATCGGGCGTCCATCAACCTATGCCTCCATTATTTCGACAATTCAGGACCGCGGTTACGTGCGCCTGGAAAACAAGCGCTTCTACGCGGAAAAGATGGGTGACATCGTTACCCAGCGTCTGCAGAACAGTTTTGCCGAGCTGCTCGACTACGGCTTCACTGCCAGCATGGAGGAACGCCTGGACACCGTTGCCCAGGGGCAACTCGACTGGCGCGACCTGCTCGACAGCTTCTACGCCGATTTCAGGCAATTGCTGGAAACGGCGGAAGAAGCCGAACCCGCCGGCATGCAACCGAACGAGCCGACACCGACGGATATTCCCTGCAGCAAATGCGGCAGACCGATGCAGATTCGTACCGCGAGTACCGGGGTTTTCCTGGGCTGCTCGGGCTACGCGTTGCCACCGAAGGAACGCTGCAAGAACACCATTAACCTGACTCCGGGTGATGAAGCGATTCGTGAGGACGCCGACGATGAGGCGGAATCCCGCCTGCTGCGAACCAAGCACCGCTGCAAGCTCTGCAATACCGCCATGGACAGTTACCTGATTGACGAACAGCGCAAGCTGCATGTGTGCGGTAATAATCCTGACTGCCCGGGTTATGAAGTGGAGAAGGGCAAATTCAAGATAAAGGGCTATGACGGCCCGACACTGGTGTGTGACAAGTGCGGCGCCGAGATGCAGCTGAAAACCGGGCGTTTCGGCAAGTACTTCGGCTGCACCGCCGAGGACTGCAAGAACACACGCAAGCTGTTGCGCAATGGGGAAGCGGCCCCGCCGAAAATGGACCCGGTGCCGATGCCTGAGCTCGCCTGCGAGAAAGTTGAGGACCACTATATTCTGCGCGACGGTGCGGCTGGCCTGTTCCTGGCCGCCAGTCAATTCCCGCGCAACCGGGAAACGCGAGCGCCTTTTGTGGACGAGCTCCTGCCGCACACCTCGGAGATTGACCCCAAATACAGCTTCCTGTTTTCGGCGCCTGTTGCCGATGGCGACGGCAACCGTACGCAGGTGCGCTACAGTCGCAAGGCGGCCGAGCAGTACGTGATGACCGAGCAGGACGGCAAACCCACCGGGTGGCGTGCGGTCTACCGCAATGGCGCCTGGCAGGTCGAGGAGGGCAAGAGTACGTCGAGCGCTGAACCGTCAGCCCGCAAGAAAAAGGCCGCGCCGAAACGCAAGGCGGCCCGCAAGCGCTCATGAGCAGTCTGCGCGGACAAGCCAATCACGCCCTGTACCTCGGTCGCATTCTTTTGCAGAGCTGGGAGCAGGCGCAGGGCGCCGAGAGCCTGCCGGCCCACCTCCTTGCGCAGGCGTTCGGACCGGCGGTGCGCCAGCACCTCCTCAGGTCCTACGGGTGGTTTTTGCTCGACTTGCAGAAGCCTGCCCAGCTGCCCGCCGAGCCCCCGGCTTGCGTGGCGGCCCTGCCACCCACCGCCCCCGGCAAGGCGCAGCCGGCGGAACTGACGGAATTCGCCCAGCTGGAGGCAGATGGCTGGCTGGCACCGCTGCTGCAGGAGCCCGGCGCCGAGACGCCCCGGCGCAGTGAGGGCAGCCTGGCGGCGACCGCCTCTGGGCTGCCGGATCGGGCTGAGCTGCAGCGCATCGCCGACCAGCTTGACGCGGCGTTTTCGCGCATGGGCGAACTGCTCGACGAGTGCTGACTGGCTCGCGTTGGCGGCATCATCCACCCCCTGTTACACTGCAAGCTCATGTGCACAAAGGAGCCTCGTGTGGCTACAGCCCTGCTGGAAATTGTTGATCTCGGTGACGGTGAAATCGTTCTGCAGCGGTCCGAGGACGATTCCGAGCCCCTGCTGCGCATTCAGTTCTCTGATGAAGCCCGCGATTACCTCCTGGATAACGGCCTGGAAGTGGCGAAGGTCATGATTCAGGCGGGCATGCAGGCAGCCGCCAGTATCAGTGAAAAGGACCACCCTGACGACAGCGAGGACAGAGCACGCACCGTGCACTGAGTATTGCCGCAGCACTGTAATAGTGCGCGGGTGATGGTGGCCTACGAGATGGCGCTGTTAGCGCCGTAAGACCCCCACACTCAAACCCTCTATCGCAAACGCCTGGGTGCGCAAATCCACCAGAATCGGCGCGTAGTCGGGATTTTCGGCCTGTAGCTCGATCAGGTGGCGACTGCTGCCGCGCTGGAAGCGCTTTACCGTCACCTCGTCATCGATACGCGCCACGACAATATCGCCATTGCGGGCCTCTGCTGTGCGGTGTACGGCGAGCAAATCACCATCGAGAATCCCCACGTCCTGCATGCTGTCGCCGGTGACCCTGAGCAGGTAGTCCGCCGCGGGGCGGAAAAAATCCGCCGGTATGGCGCAATGGTCCTCGATGTGTTCCTGAGCCAATACCGGATTACCTGCCGCAACCCGCCCGATAATAGGCAGCCCCGGGTTGTCTGGCAGCCGTATACCGCGCGACGCACCGGCGATGATCTCAATGGCACCCTTGCGGGCCAGCGCTTTCAGGTGTTCTTCGGCGGCATTGGCCGATTTGAAGCCGAGCTCTCTGGCGATATCGGCCCTGGTGGGGGGATAGCCGGTCTGGTCGATGTGCTGACGGATAATGTCGAGCACCTGCTGCTGTCGCTGCGTGAGTTTGTCCATAACCCGTCCATCTGTGTTTATGTACAGTGGCTGGGATTATATACAGTAATGCGCGTTGGCGACAAGCAACGGCAGGTGGGTGTTTTTCCTAGCTGTCCTCGACGCCGAGCATGGTATCGGGTTCGATGGTCGACACCGGGCTGCTCCATTCTTCCGGATGGTAGGGCTGGTCGGGATCCTGGCCGTCCTCGTCATCCAGTTCGAAGGGCGTGCGCCAGTCCTCCGGGGCCGCGGCCTTCTGCAACTGCAGCATGCGCCAGACGTCCAGATCGTATTCGGTGACCTCGCCGTCGAGAAACTGGGTTTCAATGGTGCGCGCAGCATCATCCAGGGCCACGACCTCAAACAGCGCGCCGGTTTCGATGTCTCTGTACCAGTTGCCAACAGCAGGGCTCAACATGTTCTGGTCTCCCTTTCCTCAGATTCGACTCACCTCGAACATACCACCTCGGTGTTGGCTGTCCATTATGAGTTGGTGATCTAAAAACCTGTTGTCTTCATAGCGTTTTATCCTCTCCCAAATTTTACGCGGCAGATCAGTCGCTTGCGCGTAGCCGCAAGGGCGTGTCGGGAGGGCAGGGGCGCTGTTATACTTGCCGTCTCTGAAGAGCGCGCGCCGAAAGAAGAAAATTGTCTAACCCCCGGGAATACAGGAGCTTGATGTAACGTGGAAGCGACAGAGGAATCACTGTCCCGGCTACTGGCGACCTACGGCCTGGATACACCGCTCGTGGCTATCGCGGGCGTGCTGCTGGCGGCGCTGCTTACGCATTTGTTACTCGGCATCCTGTTGCGCCGCTTGCATCGGGTTGCGGGCGTGAGCAGCAATCGTTGGGATGACATTTTCATCAGCGCGCTGGAGTCGCCGCTACGTGTAGCGCTCTGGGTGATCGTGTTCATGCTGATAATGAACATGCTGCCGATCGCCGAGAACCTGCAATCCCTGGTATTGCGGGCCTACGATACGGTATTGATCCTCTTGCTCACCTGGTTTCTGCAACGCCTGATTTTTGGTGCCGAGGAGGAGCTTCTGTGCCCCGCGCGCGGTCACACCGCATCCACGGACAAGGCGGCGGTGCGCTCCACCGCCAAGTTGATGCGTGTCATCCTGTGGATACTTGCCGGGCTTATGGCGCTACAGAGTGTCGGGGTGTCCATTTCCGGCCTGCTGGCGTTCGGCGGTATTGGCGGGATAGCAGTGGGTTTTGCCGCCAAGGACCTCATGGCCAATTTCTTTGGCGGCATGAGCATCTATCTGGACCGCCCCTTTACCCCCGGTGATTGGATTCGCTCACCGGACCGGGAAATTGAGGGGACGGTGGAGGACATCGGCTGGCGCCTCACACGCATACGTACCTTTGACCAGCGGCCGTTGTATGTCCCCAATGCGGTGTTCACTCAGATATCTGTCGAGAACCCTTCGCGCATGTTCAACCGGCGCATTTACGAGACCATTGGCTTGCGCTACCAGGATTCAGCCAAGCTGGCAGGTATCGTCAGCGATGTGCGGCAGATGCTGGAGAATCATCCGGATATCGACCTGAACCGCACGCTTATTGTCAATTTCGTGTCCTTCGGGCCGTCCTCGCTGGACTTCTTCATCTACACCTTCACCCGCACCACGGTCTGGGTGGAGTACCACGCGATCAAGCAGGATGTGTTGCTGCAGGCGTTGCGCATTATCCACGATCATGGCGCGGATGTTGCCTTCCCGACCCGTACCCTGCATCTGGATAGCGCGCCGCCGGAGCTTGCGCGCGCCGCCGACGGTGAGCAGTCATGAGCGCTACGGCGCCCTGCATCGGCATTATCGGCGGTACGGGCATCCAGCAGATCGAAGGCCTTGAACTGTTGCGTGAGCACGCCGGGGAAAACCTGTACGGCGCGCCCTCGCGCCCCGTACAGGAAGGCGTACTGAATGGCCAGCGCGTGTTTTTCCTGCAGCGCCACGGCAGTCCGCGGGCCATTCCGCCGCACTTGATCAACTACCGGGCGAACATCGCGGCGATGCGTGCGCTGGGCGTTACCCAGCTGATCAGCATCAACGCCGTCGGCGGCATCAGCGCGGATATGCAGCCCGGACGCCTGGTGGTGCCGGACCAGCTGGTGGATTACACCTGGGGACGCGAGCACACGTTTGACGATGGGAGCAATGGGACACTGCAGCATATCGATTTCACCCAGCCCTACGATCAGGCACTGCGACTGGCGATTATCGACAGTGCGGAAGCAGCGGGCATTCCTCATGAACCCTGTGGGGTACATGCGGTTACCCAGGGCCCCAGGCTGGAGACAGCCGCCGAAGTGCGGCGTTTTGCCGGCGATGGTTGCGACGTGGTGGGCATGACCGGCATGCCGGAAGCAGCCCTGGCACGCGAATGCGGTATCGCTTATGCAACTATTTGCATGGTAGTGAATGCCGCTGCTGGACTGGGCGACCTGCCCCTCACGCAGGACACCATGCGTGACATCCTGCAACGCGAGGCAGCGGTGGTCAGGCGCCTGCTGGGTCGGCTACTGCCGCAGCTGGCGTCTGCGGGCCTGAAATAAGCTCCAGCACATCACGGTTGTACGCCGCTGCGTGCAGCGCCTCCGCGTCCAGCGGGGTGAGCTTGATCACAACCCCCATGAGCGGATGATCGATATAGTGCACTTCGTTCGAGCGCATGCGACGCTGCTGTTGCAGTAGTACCGCGTGCCGGTAGGGGTAGACAGGCGCGGCAGTGGATGTCGCCTCCTCCAGAAGCCCCGGGGCGGCATCCCATGCGGGGTCGTAGCCTGTCACTGCGCTCAGCACATCGGCGTCTGCGTCCGGCAGCAGTGCGGCCGGCACCCGCTCCAGCGATACGGGGCCGAGCGGGGGCGGGGGCATCCGCCAGGTGCCCGGCAGGTAGTCACCGCTGGTATTCAGCCATAACTGGGTATCCACATGCAGGAAGCGGGAGCGATGCAGTCGCACCGTGCCCTGTAGCGCGGGGTAGCTTTGCTGGTCGCCTGACTGGTCGAGTACGATAGGCAGGGCGCTACGGGCGCCGTCCACCGGTTGCCACCACACCTCGTGGAACAGCACGCGATAGGGGCCGTTGCGCTCCATGTAGGCCGCTTTACCGCGAAACTCCCGCGCCTGGGCCGGCAGCGTCAGGAAGGCCGTGGGGAGCCGGGTTTCATTCGGCGCCTCGGTGACAGCAGCCGGGTCGCCGCTGGCAGGAGAGTCCTCAGGCGAGCGCCCCTGTCCGTCGCTTACACCGTCAAGTGTACTGCCTGAGGCTTCCACGGTTGTTGGCGGCGGAGCGGCATCATCCAACGCCGCGGGGGAGGAGGCGCGGCGCAAGTGGATCAGTTGTTTTCCGTTAGCATCAACCTCGCTATAGCTTGCGTCTGGCGTGCGTTCAAGATTGGCCCGCAGTCGCTGCGGATCGAGCAGGAAGCGGAACGTCTCGGGATAGGCGAGCCGAGGCAGGGGCTCCCACTGTTCCGCTCGCTGCGCCGCCGGGTTGGTATGCGCGACAACCAGCAGCTCCACCTGATACCAGTTCTGTTCGCGCTCCTGCGCCTGGGCCGGCGCCAGCGGAAAAGCCAGGGCTGCCGCCAGAAAAGCGAGCGGGGTGCGTATCGGGTGAGGAATCATCAGGCGGCATCGTCCGTGGCGTCAGCGGCAAAGGTGTCCAGCAGCTCGTCGGCAAACTGCTGGCGCTGTTCGGGGTTGTCCAGGCTGCGCTTGAAACGCAGGCGGGTGGCACCGGTGAGCTGGTAGCCATTCGGATCGGACTGCACCAGCTTCACCAGGCTCAGCGGGTTCACCCGAGTGGACTCCCGGAAATCGATGTTACCACCGCCGGGGCCAACCTCAATGCCCGCAATGCCCAGCTGCTCGGCGCGGATACGCAGTCGCGCTACCTGCACCAGATTCTTGATCTGTTGCGGCAGCAGGCCGAAACGGTCGATCATCTCTACCTGAATGTCACGCAGCGCCTGCTCGTTCTGGGCCGCCGCGATGCGCTTGTACAGCACCAGACGCGTGTTGATGTCTGGCAGGTAGTCTTCGGGAATCAGCGCCGGAACATGCAGATTGATCTCGGTGCCGGCATCCAGCGGCGCATCGGTATTGGGGATCTCGCCGCGGCGCAGGGCGGCCACCGCCCGCTCCAGCATGCGCATGTAGAGGGCAAAGCCGACACTGTGAATCTGGCCGCTCTGCTCATCACCGAGCAGCTCGCCGGCGCCGCGAATCTCCAGGTCGTGGGTCGCCAGCAGATACCCGGCGCCGAGGTCACCGGCGGCTTCAATGGCCTCCAGGCGCTTTTCCGCGTCCGGCGTTATCGCCGAACGTGGCGGGCACAGCAGATAGGCGTAGGCCTGGTGGTGTGAGCGCCCGACACGGCCACGCAGCTGGTGCAGCTGGGCGAGTCCGAACTTGTCGGCGCGCTCAATGATAATGGTGTTGGCGGTGGGGACATCAATCCCCGTTTCGATAATCGTGGTGCACAGCAGAATATGGTGGCGCTGGTGATAGAAGGCCGACATCACCTGTTCCAGCGCTGTCTCGCGCATCTGCCCGTGGGCGATGCCAATCGAGAGATCCGGCAGCAGCTCGCGTAACTTGCGCCCCGCTTCCTCGATGCTCTTGACCTCATTGTGCAGGTAGTACACCTGCCCGCCGCGCAGCGTTTCGCGCAATACTGCCTCCCGAATCAGGGCGATATTGTGCTCGCGCACGAAGGTCTTGATAGACAGACGGCGGGCGGGCGGTGTGGCGATGATAGACAGGTCCCGCATGCCGCCCAGGGCCATGTTCAGCGTGCGCGGAATCGGTGTGGCGGTAAGGGTGAGAATGTCCACCTCGGCACGCAAGGCCTTGATCGCCTCTTTCTGTTTGACGCCAAAGCGATGCTCCTCGTCGATGATCAGCAGGCCCAGATCATGGAAGCGGAAGTCGCTGGAGAGTAGCTTGTGGGTACCCACGAGGATGTCGATGGCGCCGTCGGCAACCCGCTGGAGCACGCCGCCGAGATCCTTGCCGCTTTTGAAGCGCGACACCACGTCCACGGTCACAGGCCAGTCGGCGAAGCGATCGGCAAATGAGTTGTAGTGCTGCTGGGCGAGCAGGGTGGTGGGCACCAGTACCGCTACCTGCTTGCCGTTGCGCGCGGCAATAAACGCCGCACGCATGGCCACCTCGGTTTTCCCAAAGCCCACGTCGCCGCACACCAGTCGGTCCATGACCCGCGTCGCGGTCATATCGCCGATAACCGCCTCAATCGCTGCCGCCTGATCCGCGGTCTCCTCAAACGGGAAGCTCGCCGAGAACTGTTCGTACTCCAGCGCTGGCAACTCGAAACAGAAGCCCTCGCGTGCCTCGCGGCGGGCGTAAACGTCGAGTAATTGCGCGGCCACGTCGCTGGCTTTTTCTGTGGCTTTGCGGCGCGCCTTTTCCCACTGTTCGGAGCCCAGTTTGTGCAGCGGTGCCAGGTCCGGGTCACTGCCGGCATAGCGGCTCACCAGGTGCAGGGACGCAACGGGCACGTAGAGTTTGCTGCCCTGGGCGTATTCCAGCATCAGGAACTCGCTATCGGCTCCATCAACCTCCAGGGTCTGCAGTCCCAGGTAGCGCCCCACGCCGTGTTCCAGGTGCACGACTGGCACGCCTTCGCGCAGCTCATTGATGTCCCGGAAAACGTTCTCGGCCTGGGTTTCGTCAACCTTGCTGCGCCGGCGCCGCTGGGCAACCCGGTTGCCAAACAGCTGCGCCTCGCACACCAGTGCCGGGGCGTCCTCGCCAAAGTACATGCCGCGGTCGATGGGCGCGGTACTGATGGCAAAGCGCAGGCCGGAGGCAAGAAAATCGGACCAGTCCGCCACTTCGGGCGGTGTCAGGCCGTGGGCCGCCAGGTTTTCCAGCAGTACTTCCCGGCGGCCGGCGGATTCGGCACAGAGCAATAGCGGCCCGGTGTGCTGTTGCATGAAATGTTGCAGCCGCTCGGCCGGCGTTTGCCGTGCGCCCTGGGTGCTCAGGTCGGGCAGCGCCTGCGACGGGCTGGCAACGTGCACCGGGGCCTCCGGATTGCGCCGCAGCTCCAGTACCGGGCAGCGGCCCAGCAGGTGATAGAGCTCCTCCACCGGTGTAAAACAGCGCGCCGGCGGCAGCAGGGGTCGGCGCGGATCAATACCGTATTCCGTGTGGCGGTGTTCGGCATCTGCCCAGAAGCGCTGTGCCGCCCGGTAGTGGTCGCCGACGGCGATGACGGGCGTGCCCGCGGGCAGGTAGTCAAACAGGGTGGCGCAGGCCTCGAAGAACAGCGGCAGGTAATATTCACAGCCACCAGGCGCACGCCCGGCGCTGACTTCGCGGTAGGTGGGACAGGCATCGTGATCGACATCAAAGGCGTCGTACCAGTTCAAGCGGAAACGCTCGATGGCCGCCGGGTTCAGCGGGTATTCCCTGGCCGGCAGCAGGTTGATGGCGCTGACCTTCTCCAGCGTACGCTGGGTGTCGGGACTGAAGGTGCGCAGGCTGTCGACCTCGTCATCCAGCAGGTCCACCCGATAGGGCAGGTCGCTGCCCATCGGGAAAATGTCCAGCAGCGAGCCGCGCAGGGCAAACTCGCCATGTTCGTAGACGGTTTCGACGTTGCGGTAGCCGTTGCGCTCCAGGTTGCGGCGGAAGGATTCTCGATCCAGCACCTGTCCGGGTTCCAATACCAGGCTGGACCCCGCCACGTAGTGCACGGGGGGCAGGCGGTGCATCAGGGTAGACATCGGCACGACCAGGATGCCCGCTGCCAGGCTGGGCAGCCGGTACAGTGTTTCCAGCCGTTCGGACACGATGTCCTGATGCGGCGAGAAGTTGTCGTAGGGCAGGGTTTCCCAGTCGGGAAAGGCGAGAATGTCGATCTCTTCTGCCAGGAAGAAGGGCAGCTCCCGTTCCAGCGCGAGTGCTGAGCTGGTGTCCGCCGTAATCACCAGCAACAGGCTGTCGGGGCGTGCGAGCTCCGCGACCAGCCGCGCTTCGGCACAGCCGTGGAAAGGGCCAATCGACGTGCGGGTGCCGGATTTGGCGGGCCAGGGTGTGCTGGCGAGCAGGGATGTGTACATGAAAACCCGGTGTTTCAGTGCGGAAGGGGCACTTATTGTAAAGCGCTGGGTGAAAAGTACCACTGTGCCTTGCCCTTGCCGGGATGCGGCGGGATAATACGCGCCCGTTGCAACCCGTATTCCCCCTCACACAGGTGACAGACGAGTGAACGAACGCAAGCGAGAGCGTCCTGACGACTATTTCAAAGACTGGAAAGAGCGCGAGGCGCTGGCCGAAGGCATGATCCCCCTCGTGGGTGAACTGTCCCGCCGCAAGAATGTGAAGTGCTACATCTACGGCAAGTCGCTGGTCAACCAATCAGTCACCCAGATTATGAAGGACCACCGCTATGTGCGGCAGGTAGAGGAAAACGAGCTCTCCGAGTTCGAAACCTTCCCGATCATCAAGTCGCTGTCCGCACTGGACCTCGGCCCGGCGCATATCGATATCGGCCGGCTGGCGGTGCAGTACTACGACAAGGGCGAGGGTGCCGGCCTCAGTGTCGACGATTACGTTCGCCAGGAAGTCGCCGACCTGATCGGCGCGCGTCCGGAGCCCGGTCACGCCCCGGTTGATGTCGTGCTCTACGGATTCGGTCGCATCGGGCGGCTTATGGCGCGTATCCTGATTGACAAGACAGACGGCGGCGAGTCGCTGCGCCTGCGCGCCGTGGTCGTACGCAAGGGCTCTGCCCCCGATGACCTGGTCAAGCGCGCCAGCCTGCTGCGCCGCGACTCGGTACACGGCGCCTTCGACGGCACCATCCGTGTGGATGAGGAGCGCCAGTCCTTTGTTGCCAACGGCAACGAGGTGAAGGTGATCTACGCCGATTCGCCCGATAGCATCGACTACACGGAATACGGCATTAATAATGCCATTGTGGTCGATAACACCGGCGTCTGGCGCGATCAGGAAGGCCTGTCGCGGCACCTGCAGTCCAAGGGCGTCGCCAAAGTCATCCTCACAGCACCCGGCAAGGGCGACATGAAGAACGTGGTCGCCGGTATCAATAACGACATGATTGACGCAGCGGACACGATTATTTCCGCCGCGTCCTGCACCACCAATGCCATTGTGCCCCCGCTCAAGGCGATGGATGATCGCTATGGCATCATCAGCGGTCACGTGGAGACCGTGCACGCCTACACCAACGACCAGAACCTCATCGACAACTACCACAAGGCCGATCGTCGCGGGCGCAGTGCGCCGCTGAACATGGTGATCACCGAAACCGGTGCCGCCAAGGCGGTGGCCAAGGTGCTGCCGCAACTCGCGGGCAAGCTTACCGGCAACGCGATCCGGGTACCCATTCCCAACGTGTCCATGGCGATTCTCAACCTGACACTAGGGCGCGCCACCACCAAGGAAGAAGTCAACGAGTACATGCGCCACATGGCCCTGCACTCCACCATGCGCAAGCAGATCGACTACTCCAACTCGCCCGAGGTGGTATCCAGCGATTTTGTTGGCTCGCGCCATGCCTGCATCTTTGACGCCCAGGCGACCATCGTCAACGGCACGCAGGCCGTGCTGTACCTGTGGTATGACAACGAGTTCGGCTATAGCTGCCAGGTGTATCGCATCCTTGAGCAGGTATCCGGCATCCGCTACGCCCGCTACCCCAGGAATTCCTGAGGCCCGCGGCGGGGCGCCGCACGTATGTGTGGAAACAGCGCGAAGGGCGGCTTGCGCAGTGGTGTTTTGGCGCAGGCTTCCGTTATAATGCGCGCGGCCCGGGACAGGGTGGCTGCGCTTGATTCCTCCGGCCCGGCAAGGTGCACGGAAAGCTCTGCGCCTCGCCGCTGCCAGCTGTGGAGCACAGGCTTCACACACGGCTCTGGCCGCCACAAATACTGACGAACCTGTAGGCAGATCGTATGATCAAGATCAAGCGGGGCATGGATATTCCCATCCAGGGCGCCCCCCAGCAAGCGATTGAAGAAGCTTCTCCGGCACGTGCCGTGGCGCTGGTAGGGCCGGATTACGTCGGCATGAAACCGACCATGGAAGTGGCCGAGGGCGACCGGGTGAAGGCCGGCCAATTGCTCTTCACCGACAAGAAGACGGCAGGCGTTCGCTACACGGCACCTGCGGGTGGCGTGGTGGCCGCCATCAACCGTGGCGCGCGCCGCGCCTTGCAGTCGGTGGTGATCGAGGTGGAGGGCGATGCCTCCGAGAGTTTCACTGCCTACAGTGCCGACGAAGCGCGCAAACTGGGCAGCGAGACCATTCGCGAACACCTCAACAACGCGGGACAGTGGACCGCACTGCGCACCCGTCCGTTCAGCCGCGTGCCGGCCCTGGACGCCGAGGCGGCGGCAATTTTCATTACCGCAATCGATACTCATCCGCTCGCGGCCGATCCGTCAGTGGTCATTGCAGCGGAACCTGAAGCTTTCGCCCTGGGGCAGGATATCCTCGCCCAGCTCACGGCCGGTACGGTTTACCTTTGCGCGGCCCCCGGTGCCAACCTGCCCGCAGGTCAAGCACAGAACATACAGCTGGCGGAGTTTGGCGGACCGCACCCCGCGGGTCTTGCGGGGACGCATATCCACTTCCTCGAGGGTGGCGTCACGGCGACCAAGGTTGTCTGGACTATTGGCTACCAGGACGTGATTGCCCTCGGTCGCCTGTTCCTCGACGGTGCGATTTACACCTCGCGCGTGATCGCGCTGAGCGGGCCGCAGGTGCTCAAGCCACGACTGCTGCGCACGCGCCTGGGGGCCGACCTCCAGGCCCTGTGTGCCGGCGAAACAAAAGATGGCGACAACCGGGTCATTTCCGGGTCGGTGCTTGGCGGCCGTCGCGTACAGGCGCCGACTGCCTACCTGGGGCGCTACCACAACCAGGTATCCGTGCTGCTTGAGGGTCGTCAGCGGGCCTTTATGGGCTGGCTGTCACCCGGCGTGGAAAAGCATTCCAATCTGGGCATCTACCTCAGCAGCCTGTTCGGCCTCAAGCCACTGGCCATGACTACCACCACCAATGGCAGCCAGCGTGCCATGGTGCCGGTGGGCACCTATGAAACGGTGGTGCCGCAGGATTATCTGCCCACGCACCTGTTGCGGGCACTGATTGTAGGGGACACCGAGACTGCCCAGTCGCTGGGCTGCCTCGACCTCGACGAAGAAGATCTGGCGCTGTGCACCTACGTGTGCCCCGGCAAGTACGAGTACGGTCCCATTTTGCGGGACAACCTGACACGCATCGAGAAGGAGGGTTAGACCGTGGGACTGCGCAAGATCCTTGACGGTGTTGAGCACCATTTTGAAGAGGGGGGGCGCTTCAAACAGTGGTATCCGCTCTACGAAGCGGTGGATACCATTTTCTATTCGCCCTCTTCGGTAACGCGGAGCACGGCACATGTTCGCGACGGCGTGGACCTGAAGCGGATCATGATTACCGTCTGGTTCGCCACGTTCCCGGCCATGTTCTACGGCATGTACAACCTGGGGTTCCAGGCCAACGATATCCTCGCCGCCACGGGCGGATCGGTGGACGGTTGGCGCGGCAGCCTGATTGCCGCCTTCGGCGGCTATGACGCGTCCAGTCTCTGGGACTGCTTTTTCTTCGGCGCGCTCTACTTCCTGCCCATTTACGCCACCACCTTCCTGGTCGGCGGTTTTTGGGAGGTGTTGTTCGCCATGAAGCGTGGCCACGAGGTGAACGAGGGTTTCTTCGTCACGTCTATCCTCTTCGCCCTGATCTGCCCGCCCGATGTGCCCCTGTGGCAGGTGGCCCTGGGTATCAGTTTTGGTGTGGTTATCGGCAAGGAAGTGTTCGGCGGTACCGGCAAGAACTTCCTGAATCCCGCCCTCACCGGGCGCGCTTTTCTCTACTTTGCCTACCCGGCGCAGATGTCCGGTGACGGCGTGTGGACGGCGGTAGACGGCTACACCGGCGCCACGCCACTGTCGATTGTGGCATCGGATGGCATCTCCGGGCTCGCCCAGGAGCAGATCACCTGGATGCAGGCTTTTGTAGGCAACATACACGGCTCCATCGGCGAGACATCGACGCTGGCTATCCTGATTGGTGGTGCCGTATTGATGGTGATGCGTATCGCTTCCTGGCGCATTGTCGCCGGCGTGTTCCTCGGCATGGTCGCGCTGTCGTCGCTGTTCAACCTGATTGGCTCCGAGACCAACCCGATGTTCAACATGCCGTTCTACTGGCATCTGGTGGTGGGTGGTTTCGCCTTTGGCATGATGTTCATGGCCACCGACCCGGTGTCCGCCGCTTACACCAACACCGGCAAGTTTGCCTACGGCATACTGATCGGTGTGATGTGTGTGCTGATTCGCGTGGTCAACCCGGCCTTTCCGGAAGGCATCATGCTGGCCATCCTGTTTGCCAACCTGTTTGCGCCGCTGATGGACCATTTCGTGATCCAGTCAAATATCAAACGGAGGCTTGCCCGTGTCTAAGAATGACGGCATCAGTAAGACCCTGCTGGTCGCCTTCGCGCTGTGTATCGTGTGTTCCGTGGTGGTCTCAACCGCCGCGGTGATGCTCAAGCCCGCGCAGGAAGCGAACAAAACACTGGACCGCAAACGCAATATCCTTGCCGCCGCCGGTATGCTTGATGAAGAACGCTCTATTGAGGAGCAGTTCGCGCAGGTGAAAACCCGCGTGGTGGACCTGCGCACCGGCGAGTTCACCGATGCGGTTGACCCGGCCAGCTACGAGCAGACCAAAGCGGCGAAAGAGCCCGACCGCTCCACCGATTTGAGCAAGTCGGAAGACATCGCTGGCATTGGCAGCCGCGAACACTATGCATTGGTGTACCTGGTCGAGGGCAGTAGCGGCGGCATTGACAAGCTGATCCTGCCTGTCCGCGGCTACGGCCTCTGGTCGACCCTCTACGGCTTTATTGCGCTGGAGTCGGATGCCAACACCGTCGCTGGCCTCGGCTTCTACGAGCACGGAGAAACACCGGGACTCGGCGGTGAAGTCGACAACCCCCGTTGGAAAGCACAGTGGCCGGGCAAGAAAGTCTATCGCGATGGGGACGTTGCCCTGTCGCTGGCGAAGGGTAGCGTTGACCCCGGCAGCCCCGATGCGCCCTGGCGCGTGGATGGCCTGTCCGGCGCCACGCTGACTTCGCGTGGCGTCACGCAACTGGTTCATTTCTGGCTCGGTGAGCAGGGTTATGAACCATTCCTCAATAACCTGAAAGCAGGGGAGGCCTGAGATGTCAGCGGTTAAGGACACCCTCATTACGCCCATTTTCAAGAACAACCCCATTGCCCTGCAGATTCTCGGTATCTGTTCGGCGCTGGCCGTCACCTCGTCCCTGCAGGTCACTGTGGTGATGTGTATTGCGCTGACCCTGGTCACCGCCTTTTCCAACCTGTTTATTTCCGCGATCCGCACCCAGATTCCCGGCAGCATCCGCATCATCGTACAGATGACCGTTATCGCCTCGCTGGTGATTGTGGTTGACCAGGTATTGAAAGCGGTTGCCTACGACATCAGCAAGCAGCTCTCGGTGTTTGTGGGGCTCATCATTACCAACTGTATCGTGATGGGGCGCGCGGAAGCGTTCGCCATGAAGAACCCGCCGCTGCCCAGCTTCTTCGACGGCATCGGCAACGGCCTCGGCTACAGCACAGTGCTGCTCGCGGTAGCGTTCGTGCGTGAGCTGTTCGGCTCAGGCAAGCTGTTCGGGATGGAAGTGCTGCCGCTGGTCACGGAAGGCGGCTGGTACAACCCCAACGGCCTGCTGCTGTTGCCCCCCAGTGCATTCTTCCTGATAGGCGGTTTTATCTGGATTCTGCGTAGCGTGGACAAAAAGCAGGTTGAAGAGCCCGACTTCCGCATGGCGAAGCACACCGCTGCCGAGGAGGGCGCGTAATGGAACAGTATCTGAGCCTGTTTATCCGGGCCGTGTTTATTGAAAACATGGCGCTGGCCTTCTTCCTCGGCATGTGCACCTTCCTCGCCATCTCCAAGAAGGTGCAAGCGGCCATTGGTTTGGGCATCGCTGTGATCGTGGTGCTCACCATCACGGTGCCCGTGAACAACCTGATCTACAACTACCTGCTCGCCGATGGCGCGCTGGCGTGGGCGGGGCTGCCTGACGTTGACCTGAGCTTCCTGGGGCTGCTGTCGTACATCGGCGTAATCGCGGCCATTGTCCAGATCATGGAGATGTTCCTCGACAAGTATGTCCCGGTTCTGTACAACGCGCTCGGCGTGTTCCTGCCCTTGATTACAGTAAACTGTGCCATTCTGGGCGCGGCGCTTTTCATGGTGGAACGCGACTACACCTTTGGTGAAAGCGTGGTCTTCGGTGCCGGTGCCGGTGTCGGCTGGGCGCTGGCGATTGTGGCGCTTGCGGGTATCCGCGAAAAGCTCAAGTACAGTGATGTGCCCGATGGCCTGCAGGGCCTCGGCATCACCTTCATCACGGTAGGGCTGATGTCTCTCGGCTTTATGTCTTTCGGTGGTATGAATCTCTAGGCGGAAGTGCTGTTATGAACCTGACGATCATCCTCGGTGTTACCATGTTCACGGCGATCGTGCTCGCCCTGGTCGCCATCATCCTGAGTGCACGCTCACGCCTGGTTAGCAGTGGTGAGGTCGCCATTGAAATCAACGGCGAGAAAACCATTCACGTCCCCGCGGGTGGCAAATTGCTGCAGACGCTCTCCGAGAGCGGCCTGTTCCTGCCCTCCGCCTGCGGCGGCGGCGGCACCTGTGCGCAGTGCAAGTGCATCATCACCGAGGGCGGCGGTGCCATGTTGCCCACGGAAGAGGGGCATTTCACCAAGCGCGACGCGCAGGAAGGCTGGCGCCTGAGCTGTCAGACCGCCGTCAAACAGGACATGAAAATCGAAGTGCCGGAGGAAGTCTTCGGCGTCAAGCAGTGGGAGTGCACGGTAGAGAGCAACCCCAACGTTGCCACTTTCATCAAGGAGCTGACACTCAAGCTGCCTGAAGGAGAGAACGTCGATTTTCGTGCCGGCGGTTATGTGCAGCTGGAATGTCCGCCGCACCTGGTGAAATACAAGGATTTCGATATCGACGAGGAGTACCGTGGCGACTGGGAGCGGTTCGGCTTCTTCAAGCTGGAATCCAAGGTAGAGGAAACCACCATCCGCGCCTACTCCATGGCCAACTACCCTGAAGAGCGCGGCCTGGTTAAATTCAACATTCGTATCGCCACGCCACCCCCTGGCAGTGAAGGTATCCCGCCCGGCATTATGTCGTCCTGGGTGTTCAACCTGAAGCCCGGTGACAAGGTGAAGGTCTACGGCCCCTTCGGCGAGTTCTTCGCCAAGGACACGGACGCCGAGATGATCTTTATCGGCGGTGGTGCAGGTATGGCGCCCATGCGCTCGCACCTGTTCGACCAGCTCAAGCGCTTGCACAGCAAGCGCAAGATTTCCTTCTGGTACGGCGCCCGCTCGTTGCGCGAAATGTTCTATGTGGAAGACTACGACCAGCTAGCCGCGGAGAACGATAACTTCGAATGGCACGTTGCTCTCTCGGACCCGCAGCCAGAGGACAACTGGGATGGCCTGACCGGGTTCATTCACAACGTGCTGTACGAAGAGTACCTCAAGGACCACCCCGCGCCTGAAGATTGTGAGTTTTACATGTGCGGTCCGCCAATGATGAATGCCGCGGTCGTGCGCATGCTGACGGATATGGGCGTTGAGCCGGAAAATATCCTGCTGGACGACTTCGGCGGGTGATGCACCGCCACACGCTCAGTGAAAGCCACTCTTCGGGGTGGCTTTTTTGTAGGCCAGCCTGGTTTCTGCTGGCCGGCGTTCTCCTGCTCGCCGCGTGTTCGCAGCCCAACTCCGGCGTAGCCCTGTCCGGCGCGACCATGGGCACCACCTGGCACGTGACTTACCTGCCGGGCCCACAGACCGCACCACCGGAGCAGGTTCAGACCAGCCTGGAAGGCTTGTTGGTGAGCGTGAATGACAGCATGTCCACCTGGCAGGTTGACTCGGAAATCAGCCGCTTCAACCGCGGTGTCGTCGGTAGCTGGGTGCCTGTGTCCGACCACTTCGCACGCGTCATGGCCGAAGCTCTACGTATCGGCGAGCGCACGAGTGGTGCCTACGATGTCACCGTGGGGCCGCTGGTCGAACTCTGGGGCTTTGGCCCTGTCGAACCTCGTATGGAGTTGCCGCGGACCAGCGCCATTGAGGCCGCCCGGGACCGTGTGGGTCAGCAGTTCGTTGAATTCGATGCCGAGCTGCAACGCCTGCGCCGTCTGCGCCAGGTGGAACTCGATCTGTCTTCGATCGCCAAGGGCTACGCTGTCGACGTGCTGGCGAACGCGCTGAGCGAGCAGGGTATCGACAGCTTCCTGGTTGAAGTGGGCGGTGAGATGCGTGTAGCCTGCAACAGCCCCCGGGGCGACGCCTGGCGCATCTCCGTGGAGCGCCCCGAGCCCGGCGCGCGAGCCGTCGCCCTGGGTATTGCACTGGAAGATATCGCCGTGGCCACCTCGGGCGACTACCGCAACTATTTCGAGCTGGAGGGGCGGCGCTACTCCCACAGTATCGACCCGCGAACCGGCTACCCGGTGGCACACGACCTGGTTTCTGTCACCGTATTGGCGGACGACTGCATGACCGCAGACGGCTGGGCCACTGCCCTGACCGTACTCGGCGCCGATGAGGCGTTGGCGCTGGCAGAAGCAGAAGGGCTGGCCGTGTATTTGATGCGACGCGACGGTGAGCGTATTGTGCCGCTGTACTCCAGCGCTTTTGAGCCATGGCTGGAACAGAGCACCCAGACCCAATAGCGGCCACGGGCCGCGAGGAATGAAGTGATGATCGAATTTCTGCTGGCAGCTGTCTTCATGGCGATCGTCATGGGTATCATGGCCGTGGGTGTGATCATGGGCCGTGGGCCCATTAAGGGGTCCTGCGGCGGCATGGGCGCCCTGGGTTTCGACACCGCCTGCGACATCTGTGGCGGCGACCCCGGCCGCTGTGAAAAGGAAACACGTAACGGCAAAACAGGCGACGAGGACACCGATCCGCGTTTCTATCCGGCTGATCGCTGACACCGACACCCCCGCAGGTAACTCCCCTGGGCCTTCACTACGCTATTTTCGTCGGCTTGCGCTACAGCTTCAGCCGCCGGCGCAATCGCTTTGCCAGTGTTATCGCCACGGTATCCATGCTGGGCATGGTGTTGGGTGTGGCCAGCCTGATTACCGTGCTTTCCATAATGAACGGCTTTGCCGGCGAGCTGCGCGAGCGCATTCTTGCCCTGGTGCCCCACGGGTTTGTGGTAGCACAGGAAGGGCGTGTTGACGGCTGGACAAAGCTTGCAGGCCAACTGGCCGCGCAACCGGATGTGCTTGCGGTCGCGCCCTATCTGGCGGACAAGGTTATTCTCGCGAGCCGCGGCACAGCACGCGGCGCCAATCTCACCGCAATCGATGTTGAACGTCAGGCCGGGGTGTCTGGCGTTGGTGACGCCATGGTGGCAGGGACGCTGGCTGAACTTGAGCAGCAGCCTTTCAGCATTGTGCTGGGTGCGGCTCTGGCGCGCGGACTGGGCGTTGCCCCGGGTGATAGCCTCGAAGTGACCTTGCCGAGCCTTACGGTGACGCCACTGGGCACGTTCCCGCGCAGCAAGCGTTTACAGGTAGTCGGCCTGTTTGCCGTCAATGCCCAGCCCGATAGCTATCAGGCCTATGTTTCCCTGGCGACTGGCCAGCGGCTGTTCGGCGCCGGTGACACGGTCGATGGCTTGCAGCTGCGCACCGCCGACCTGATGACGGCACCGCATCAGCTCGCAGAGCTGGCGGCTGGCTTGCCACCCGGTGTGCAGGTCCGCGACTGGACGCAAACCCAGGGTAGCCTGTTTCGCGCGGTGAAAATGGAGAAAATCATGGTGGGTCTGCTGTTGCTCAGTGTCGTTGCCGTGGCGGCGTTCAATATCGTGTCCACATTGGTGATGGCCGTAGCGGAAAAGCGCGGCGATATCGCGGTGCTGCGCACAATGGGCGCGCGCTCGGGGGAAATCATGGCGATTTTTCTGGCCCATGGCCTGGGGCTGGCTTGCACCGGCATAGGCGTGGGCGCCGTGCTGGGCGTGGTGCTGGCGAGCCACATCGCGCGCCTGACGGCTACGCTGGAGCAGTGGTTTGGCGTCAAGCTGTTCGATCCTTCAGTGTATTTCATCAGTGAACTACCGGCTCGCCTGCAGGGCCAGGATGTAGCGGCGGTGATTGTGGCCTCGCTGCTGTTGAGCCTGCTGGCGAGCGTCTATCCTGCCTGGCGGGCTTCGCGCATCGCGCCCGCCGAGGTGCTGCGTTATGAGTGACGCACTAGTATTGCGCTGCGAACAGTTGGGCCGGGTGTACCGGGATGGCAGCCGTGAGGTCCAGGTACTCAATGGCGTGGAGCTGGCGCTGCGCGACGGCGAAAAAATCGCCATCGTGGGCGCATCAGGTTCCGGCAAGTCGACCCTGCTGAATCTTTTGGGTGGGCTGGACACGCCAACACGGGGGCGGGTAATGATTCGCGGTCAGGACCTGGCAGCGCTGGGCGAGCGCGCGCTCTGCCGCTGGCGCAATCAGCACCTGGGCTTTGTCTATCAGTTTCACCATCTGCTGCCGGAGTTCGACGCGCGCGAAAACGTCGCCATGCCGCTGTTGATCGGCGGGGCGGGGCGGCGCAGCGCCTGGCAGTCTGCGGAGGCGGTTCTGGCGCAGGTCGGCATGCAGCACCGTCTGCAGCACCGCCCGGGGGAGTTGTCGGGCGGCGAGCGCCAGCGTGTCGCCATTGCACGGGCGCTGGTCACCCAGCCCGACTGTGTGCTGATGGACGAGCCGACCGGGAACCTGGACCCGGAGTCCGCCGAACAGGTGCTGGCACTGATTGATTCCCTGAGTGCGGCTAGCACCGGCTTTATTGTGGTTACGCATGACCCGCGCATAGCACAGCGCATGGACCGCACGCTGGAGCTGCGCCAGGGCGCGCTGCTGGAGCAGGCCCGTGCGCCTGCGTGATCAGGGGCGTATCGCCCTGCGCTACAGTTTCGCCTTCGGGCGCGGCTACCTGTCGACGTTTCTGGCGTCTCTGTCGGCACTGGGGCTGATTCTGGCGATCGGCCTGCTGGTTGCCGTGCTGTCGGTGATGAATGGTTTCGACAAGGAGATGCGCGAACGGATTCTTGCACTGGTGCCCCACATCACCGTGTATGGCACAGACCCGCTGGTGGATTGGCAGCCGGTCGCCAGCGCACTGGCGGCGCGCCCGGAGGTGCAGTCAGTGCAGCCCTTTGTCCAGTTTGATGCCCTGTTCGTGCGCGGGCGGGATATCGAAACCGGGATTGGTATGGGGCTGCCGCCCGCGCAGGCTGACGGACTGCTCGCCGCACTCGACCCGGCGCTGCAACAGCGCTTCAACGAGGCCTCAAGCGGGCTGCTGTTGGGCAGCGGCCTGGCGGCCCGCCTCGATGCAAAACCGGGGGATTCACTCACCCTGATCGTTCCCGGCAGCGATAGCAGCAACCCTGCGGCAACCCGGTTTGCTGCTGTCACCTTGCTCGGCCTGTTTGCCACCGGTACTGAGCTGGACGAGTCCGCCGCGGTGATCAGCCTGGAGTTGGCATCCGAGTTGGCGGGGCTGGCAGGGGCCGTGAGCGGAATGCAGTTGCGGGTTGATGATCTATTCAACGTTCACAGTCTGGGCTGGTCGCTGTTGGCGGACTTGCCACCGGGCTACTACACCACCAACTGGATGATGACGCACGGCAACCTGTATTCCGCCATACAGCTCTCTCGCGATCTGGTGAGCATCCTGCTGTTCTCTATTATCGGCGTGGCGGCCTTCAACGTGGTGTCGTCGCTGGTGCTGGTGGTCTTCGACAAGCAGGGCGATATCGCGATTCTTCGCACCCTGGGTGCCTCCGGCACCGACATTACAGGTATCTTTCTCCTCCAGGGAGCCATGATCGGCGTGCTGGGCGCGGTGCTCGGCAGTGTATTTGGCGTCTTGCTGAGCCTGGGCATTCCGCAACTGGTGGCGGGGCTGGAGCATGTGCTGGGCATTCGCTTTCTCAGCACCGATGTTTACCCGGTGTCTTTCCTGCCGGTGGAAATACTCGTGTCGGATGTACTCTGGGTGTCGCTGGTGGCGTTCAGTCTTTGCGTTCTGGCCGCGCTGTATCCGGCGCGCCGTGCGGCTCGTCTTGCGCCCGCCCAGATTCTTCACCAGGAGCGTGTGTAATACGCTGCGCCCTTCGCGCCTGGCGCTTGCGCCAGTGGTGGCCCACTCGCCAGCGCCACAGCAGGCTGACCGCCGTATAGCCCAGAGAACCGAACAACAGCCCCGATAACAGGCTGCCCACCAGTAACGGCTTCCAGATCATTTCGATACGGTCGGTGATCCAGGCCGCGCTGAGCTCGAACTCCAGTACGTGGACTGGCGCATCTATTAACAGAGCGCCCACCCGGTAGGACAGATAGAACATCGCGGGCATGGTGACCGGGTTGGTGATCCACACCAGCGCCACGGACATGGGCAGGTTGCAGCGCAACAACACCGCGAGTACGGCGGCCACCAGCATTTGCCCGGGAATGGGTAGGAACGCGACGAATACACCCACGAAAAAGGCCATCGACGCGGAAAAGCGGTTGATGTGCCACAGGTTGGGCTGGTAGATCCAGTCGCCCAGCACACGCAAGCTGTCGATGCGACGTATGCGGGTGGGCGAGGGCAGCCACTGTTTGAGGGTCTTTCGGGGCATGTGGAAATCTGGCTGGCTTTGATGTGTATGGAGCGGCTAGGCCGTGTTTGAGTGGAATGACTTAACCACGGTAACTGTCAGGCCCGTATTATGGCGGCAAACAGTCTGCTAAACCACTGATGCCTGCGCAGCTGGTGGCGTTTATCGCCGGCGTCATGCTCTGCTCCCTTATGCCCTCTCCCGGTCCGGTGTGGCTCACCCTGGTATTTGCCGGGCTCGCCCTGTTCAGCTGGCAGGGCGGGGCGCAGCTGACGCGCACGGCTGGAGCTCTGTTGCTGGGCATAGCCGTTGGACTCTGCGCAGCACAGTCATTGTTGGCCAAGCGTCTGCCGGTGGCTTGTGAGCGCACTCCAACCTGGGTTGAGGGTCGTGTTGCAGGCTTACCACACGTGTTTTTGCAGCCAGAGGGACGCCAGTGGCAGCGTTTCGAGTTTGTTCGCGAGACTGCGGGCACCGGCCCCTGCGCCGGTCCACGGCGATTACTGCTCACCGACAGCAGTGGGCGCACCCTGCAGCCGGGGGAGCACTGGCGCTTGCTGGTACGCCTGCGTACACCCTGGGGTATGCAGAACCCCGGCGGTACAAACAGGCAACGCGGGTACGCGGAAGCGGGCATCGATGCCGTTGGCAGCGTGAGCAGCACGGCGCCTGCGCACCGCCTTGGCGAGCACAGCGGCCGTGACCGGCACCACAGGGTTCGTCAGCGAATCAGCGAGCAGGTTGGCAGCGCACTCGGTAGTGGGCCGGAGGCAGCACTGGTGCGCGCGCTGGCGGTGGCGGATCGCAATGGGCTCACCACGCCGGTGTGGCGCGTGTTTCAACAGTTCGGGGTGAGTCATCTGCTGGTCATTTCAGGCCTGCATGTAGGCATGGTTGCGGCCTGTGGCTTGCTGCTTGGCGCAGCCCTCTGCCGGCTGCTGGCGTTATTCGGCATGCATCGCAATACCGGAGCACTGCCACCGCTGTTGGCGCTGTTGCTGGCGACGCTGTACACGGCGTTGGCTGGCTTCACCCTGGCGACATCGCGCGCCTGGCTGATGTTCGCTGCGCTTTTGTTTGCCGCCTTGGTCGGGCGACCGGCGCTGAGCTGGCGCAATCTCCTGCTCGCAGCTGCGGTGTTGTTGGCGGTAAACCCGCTTGCTGTGTTGGGAGCAGGTTTCTGGCTGTCCTTTACGGCCGTGGCGTGTTTGCTCTGGTTCGGCGCTTGGCAGTCTGGTCGAAGCCGCTGGCTGGGGGCTCATGGATTCATGGCACTGGCCATGTTGCCGCTGGCCGGGGCCTGGTTTGGTGGAACCAGCCTGATAGCGGCGCTGAGCAATGCCCTGTTGGTGCCACTAGTGGGCATGGTCGTCGTGCCGCTGGTGCTCGCGGGTAGCGTCGCTGCGCTGATGGGCAGCGACCTGGCAACACCGCTTTGGGCGCTGGGAGCCTGGCCGCTTGCTCGGCTCCTGCCGCTTGCGCAAGCCCTGGCTGAGCAGTATCCACAGGCGATCTTCCGTGACGTCGTGACAACGCCCATGGCCCTTGGCCTGTCGGTTGTGGCGCTTCTGCTGCTGTGTATGCCGTTGCGCTGGCCACACAGAACACTGCTGTTCACGCTGGTGCTGCCGCTGCTGTTGCCCTTTGCCAGCCATCGGGTGGCGAGTCCACAGGCGGTGCATGTGCTCGTGCTGGACGTGGGGCAGGGAACATCCGTCCTCGTTTACGACCGCCAACGTGCGTTGCTTTACGATACCGGCGGTGGTGCCCCGGGTGGCGTACCGGTCGCCCAGCGTGCGGTCATCCCGGTGCTGCGGCAGCGCGGTATTTCCCGTCTGGACACGCTGATCGTGAGCCACGGTGACCGGGATCACAGTGCCGGCATTGAAAGCCTGCGGTCCTGGTGGGTGTCCGGAGCGCTGTGGGCAGGGCCCGACCTCGCCGACGCGGTGGGGGCGCAAGTGTGCCGTGCGGGTGCGGCATGGCGCTGGCGGGATGATGTCCGGTTTCAGCTGCTGTCCCCCGCCGAAGGGGAGCAGCTCAACAAGAACGATGGCTCCTGTGTGCTGCGCATCCAGCTCCCCGGTATCGATCTGTTGTTGCCGGGGGATATCGGCGCTGAGCGCGAGAGAACGCTGGTTCGCTACTGGCGCTCGAGCCTGGCCAGTGATATTGCCCTGGCCGCGCATCACGGCAGCCACACATCATCCTCCCGGGCCTGGTTGCGGCACGTGGCGCCGGCCTACGTGGTGTTCACCCATGCCCGCGCCAACCATTTCGGCCACCCGGCGCGCGTGGTGGTCGACCGACATAGCTTGGCAGGCATTGCAACGTTCAGTACCGCCGAGTCGGGCGCGCTGGAGTGGGTGCTGCACCCCGCAAAGGCGCCCGTATTGTCACAGCATCGGGCATTGCAGCCCCGCTACTGGAAGCGCTAGCTGCAGTTTCGCAGGCCTCGGGCCTGTGCGTATAATGCAGGCCACACGGGCAATGGATATGTATTGTGCTGGAACTTGTAACTGCGGGCGGTTGGCTGATGATGCTGATTCTGCTCTGTTCTATTCTCGCGCTGGCGATTTGTGTTGAACGCCTGTACACGCTGAATACCAGGAAGATAGCGCCGCCGCACCTGCTGGCCACGGTGTGGAAACAGCTCAAGGCGGGGGAGCTGGACACCCACCGCCTGCGCAGCCTGCGACAGTCGTCCCCGCTCGGGCGCATACTTGCGGCCGGCCTCGCCAATGCCAGCCACGGTCGCGATGTGATGAAGGAGAGCATCCAGGATGCTGCGAGCCACGTTGTGCATGAGCTGGAGCGCTATCTGAATACATTGGGCACCATTGCCGCCGTGGCGCCGTTGCTCGGGTTACTGGGCACTGTAGTCGGCATGATCAAGGTCTTTGCGCAGATCATGGCGCAGGGTACGGGCAATGCCAGCGCGCTTGCCGGCGGCATTTCGGAAGCCCTGATTACCACCGCGGCTGGCCTGGCGGTGGCAATTCCGGCACTGGTCATGCACCGCTATTTCGTCGGCCGTATCGACGCCATTGTCGTCGGCCTCGAGCAGGAAACGATCAAGCTCATGGACGCCCTGCATAACGATGAACGGCGGGACGAGCGCACTTGAAATTCCGCCGCCAGCAAGCCGCTGAAGTGGGGGTAAACCTCACGCCCCTGATCGATGTGGTATTCCTGCTGCTGATCTTCTTCATGGTGTCCACCACGTTCACGCGGGAAACGCAGCTCACGCTGGACCTGCCGGAAGCCAATGGTGAGCCGCGGGAGGTCGTCGAGCAGCAGGTGGAAGTGCTGGTGGACGAGGAGGGGCGCTACCGGGTAAATGGACAGCCACTGGTCGACAACCGCGTACGCACGCTGCAGGCGGCGATCTACAAGGTATCCGCCGGCGACACTACATTGCCGCTGGTTATCGCCGCTGATGCACAGGCGGCACACCAGGCTGTCGTGCGGGCCATGGATGCGGCGGGGCAGATGGGCTTCGTGCACATGAATATCAGTACCCGCCTGCCCGCGGAGGCCGCCGCCGGTGACTGAGGGCCCGCGCACCAGCGACTGGCAGTTGTACCGTCGTCTGCTCTCCTATGTGTTGCCCTACTGGTACCTGTTCGCGCTCAGCATTGCCGGTTACATACTGTATTCCACCGGCAACGTGCTGTTGGCCGACCTCATGCAATTCCTGCTGGACTCGCTGAACGAATCCGACAAGGCGGACTCTGGCCTGGTGGCGCGCGCGGCCTATGCCCTTCTGGATGAAGGCGACATGACTCGTCTGGAGTTCGCCCGTATCGGTGTGCCGGCCGCGATGGTGGTATTGGCTTTTACCCGCTCCATGGGCTATTTCGCCGGCAACTATTTCATGAACCACGTGGCGCGCAATCTGATACACCAATTGCGCCTCGAGCTTTTTGACAAGATGCAACTGGCCCCCAGCAGTTATTACGACAGCAACAGCCAGGGCGTGCTGATTTCCAAAATCACCTATAACGTGGAGCAGATCACCGGCGCTGCGACCAAGGCGCTGAAAGTGGTCGTCGGGGAAGGCCTCACGGTCATCGGCCTGCTGGGTTATCTTTTCTACCTGAACTGGCGCCTGAGCCTGATATTCATGCTGGTGGCTCCCTGCATCGCCCTTGTGGTGAGCGTAGTCGGCAAACATTTCCGGCGCTACAGCCGGCGCATACAGGACTCCATGGGGGACGTAACCCAGGTGTCCAACGAGAGCATCGGCGGCTACCGGGAGGTGCGCCTGTTCGGCGGTCAGGCGCAGCAGAGCAGCCGCTTTGCTGCGGCCAGCGAGTACAATCGTAACCAGAGCCTGAAACTGGCCTTCGTCGACGCGTTCAGTACGCCCGTTATTCAGACCATGCTCTCCATTGCCCTGGGGGCGCTGGTCTGGTTCGCGCTCAATCCGGAGATCTTGAGCGGGTTCAGCGCCGGGTCGCTGGTCGCCTTTCTGACGGCCGCCGGCTTGCTGGGCAAGCCCATTCGGCAGGTCAGCAGCATTCAGAGCATTATTCAGCGCGGGCTGGCGGCGGCGGAGGACATCTTCGCGCAGCTGGACCTGGAGGACGAACTCGATACCGGCACGCACACCGTAGCGCGCGCACTTGGCGATATCGCCCTGCGCAATGTGAGCTTCAGCTACCCGGGCACGAACCAACTGGTGCTCAACGCGCTGAACCTGGACATCCGCGCGGGAGAAGCGGTCGCCCTGGTGGGGCGTTCCGGGAGCGGCAAAAGTACCCTGATACAGTTATTGGCGCGCTTCTATCCGCTGCAGAATGGCGACATTACACTGGATAACATTTCCATTGCCGACTACGAGCTGGCCAACCTGCGGCGTCAGCTGGCAATGGTGTCGCAGGATGTCACGCTGTTTCAGGATACCGTCTTCAACAACGTCGCCTATGGGGATCTGGCCGGCGCCAGTCGCGACGATGTCATCGCGGCCTGCCAGTCAGCACACGCCATGGAGTTCATCGAACGCTTGCCCCACGGCCTGGACACGCAGCTGGGCGACGATGGCGGTGGCCTCAGCGGCGGCCAGCGGCAGCGGCTGGCAATCGCCCGCGCTATTCTCAAGGACGCACCGGTGCTGATTCTGGATGAGGCGACCTCGGCGCTGGACAACGAGTCGGAGCACCGTATCCAGCGCGCCCTGGACACCATCATGCGCAACCGCACGAGTATTGTGATCGCCCACCGGCTCTCCACGGTCGAGCGTGCCGATCGCATCGTGGTTATGGATGCAGGCAGCATTGTCGCGGCCGGTACGCACGAGGAATTGCTCGCGCAGGGTGGGCTGTATGCGCAACTCTACCATCAGGAGTTCAGTGACTAGCTCACCCGTGGAAGCGGCTCTGTTGCGGGCCTGGTACGAAGGTGCGCGCTGGGCGTGGCTGCTGCGTCCCCTGGAGCTGGCTTACCGCAGCGCGATGGCCCTGCGGCGGCTCGCTTACCGCTGGGGCCTGCGCCGCGTATACCGTGCGCCCGTGCCCGTGGTGATCGTCGGCAACATCACCGTGGGCGGCACAGGCAAGACGCCTGTGGTGATTGCCCTGGTGGAAGCCCTGCAGGCGCGTGGCCTGCGCCCGGGCGTGGTCAGCCGCGGCTACGGGGCAGTCCCCACGGCCGCATTCCCACATCGCGTCAACGCGGCCAGCACCGCCAGCGACTGCGGCGACGAGCCACTGCTGATATTTCAGCGCACCGGCGCACCCTGTGTGGTGGCTCCTGATCGACCGGCTGCGGTGCGCGCCTTGTTGGCCGAACAGTCGGTGGATGTGGTGTTGTGCGATGATGGCCTGCAACACTACGCGCTGGCCCGGGATCTTGAAATTGCCTTGCTGGATGCCGGGCGCGGCGTAGGCAATGGGTTCTGCCTCCCTGCGGGCCCTCTGCGCGAGCCCAAAAGCCGCCTGGGCAGTGTCGATGCCCTGCTCTGGCGGGGCGGCGAGGACGCGAACACGTCGGTGGTCTACAGCGTGGATGGTGTGTTTGCGGTGGCAGCGGCAGCGCAGGGCAGTGCGCCTGTGTCGGGCGCCGAAGTCCATGCGGTCGCCGGTATCGGGCAACCGCAGCAGTTTTTCAACACGCTGCGTGGCATGGGTTACCAGGTCGTCGAGCATGCTTTCCCCGACCATCACTGCTATGGCGCGGCAGACCTCAGTGCCCTCGGTGCGGCGCCGGTTATCATGACGGAGAAAGACGCGGTAAAATGTCGCGGTTTTGCCGCCGCAAACCACTGGTATCTCAAGATCAGTGCCCGCTTGCCGGATAACCTCATCGAGCGCATCGTCGCGCTGGCCACCCAATCGCATTGAGCCTGAACACGATATGAACTTCACTGTGGTAATTCCCGCTCGCTATGCCTCTACCCGTCTGCCCGGCAAGCCACTGCTGGATATCGCCGGCCGCCCCATGCTCCAGCATGTCTGGGAGCAGGCGCGGCGCAGCAGCGCCCAGCGCGTGGTGGTAGCAACGGATGACGATCGCGTATACCGTACTGCCACGGCGTTCGGTGCCGAGGCCGTGATGACGGATCCCCAACACCCCTCCGGCACGGACCGACTGGAAGAAGTAGTGCGCCTGCTCGAGTTGCCAGATGATGCCATCGTGGTGAACGTGCAGGGCGACGAACCCCTGATTCCACCCGCGGTAATCGACCAGGTGGCGGCGAACCTGGCGGCACACCGGGATTGCGAAATTGCCACGCTGAGTGTCGCCATAGAGAGTGTGGAGGAGCTGCGCAATCCGAACGCGGTGAAAGTGGTGGCTGATGCACAGGGCCGGGCACTCTACTTCAGTCGCGCCCCGGTGCCCTGGCCCCGGGATGCTTTCGCCGCGCCTGACCCAGGCCTGCCCGAGAATGGCCGCTGGTGGCGCCATGTGGGTATTTACGCCTACCGGGTTGCCTTCCTGCGCCGATACGTGAGCTGGTCGCCCGCTCCCCTGGAGCGGCTGGAACAGCTGGAGCAGCTTCGCGCGCTGTATCACGGCGTCGGGATCCACGTTGCCGACGCAGTGGCCGAGGTGCCAGCCGGTGTCGACACGCACGAGGATTTGCTGGCAGTTCGCGCCCGCTTTGAGGAAAAGGCGTGAGTAAGCCAGACACACCTCAGCCGGCCACACCTGAGCCGGCCACACCCCAACGTGTGCTATTTGTGTGTCTGGGTAATATTTGTCGCTCGCCCACAGCGGAAGGGGTGTTTCGCCATCTGCTTGCCTCCCGTGGGCTCGAGCGCCGTATCGAGGCCGACTCCTGCGGCACCGCCGGATGGCACATCGGCAAAGCGCCGGATGAGCGCAGCGTTGCCGCGGCCCGCCGTCGTGGGTACTCGCTGGAAGATTTGCGCGCGCGCCAGCTGTGCTGGGAGGACTTCTACTCCTTCGACTACATACTGGCGATGGACGAATCCAACCTCGACAACGTGCGCCGCGAAGCGCCCTTGGACTACGCCGGGCACATCGGGCTCTTCCTGGATTTCGCCGCTGAAGTGCCCGAGCGCGAGGTGCCCGATCCGTACTACGGTGCGGGGGACGGATTTGTGCGCGTGCTGGAGTTGGTCGAAGCGGCCAGCGAGGGCCTCCTTGCAACGATGCTACAGCATGACTGAGCAATACCCACCGGGGCAGCCAGCCAACAGCCTGCGCCTGTTTTCTCAGGCAACCGCCGTACACAGCGTACGCTCACTGGCCGAGGTGGATGAGGCACTGGCCTGGGCACGCGCGAAAGCTCTGCCGGTGTTGCCACTGGGGGAGGGCAGTAACGTTGTGCTGCAGCCTCGCTTGCGCGCATTGGCGCTGCTGGTGCAGGTGCCGGGTAGGGAAGTACTTGAGGACAACGGGGAGTACGTCACGCTGCGCGTGGGTGCCGGTGAGAACTGGCATGCCCTCGTGGTCTGGTCGCTCGCCAACGGATATTACGGCCTGGAGAATCTGGCCCTGATTCCAGGCACGGTGGGTGCGGCCCCCATTCAAAACATCGGTGCCTATGGCTCTGAATTTGCGTCTTTCGTTGTCGCGGTGCACGCCAGGCGCATCAACGACGGCAGCTACCTGACGCTCAGCGGCGCCGAGTGCGAGTTCGGCTACCGTGACAGTGTGTTCAAACAAGGCCTTGTGGACAGTGTCGTCATCACCCAGGTGGATTTGCAACTGGCCAGAACACCAACAGCCAATACCAACTACCCGGCACTGGCAGACGCATTGCAGCGGGCTGGTTGCACCGACAGCGCAACGCCGCAGCAGGTGTTCGATGCGGTTGTGGCATTGCGTCGGGCGCGCCTGCCGGATCCAGCTATCGAGCCCAATGCGGGTAGCTTCTTCAAGAATCCCATTGTGCCACACGCGTTGGCCGATGCTCTCAGTCGCCAGCATCCGGACTTGCCTGTCTTCCCCGACAGCGATGGCAAGTGTAAATTGGCGGCGGCCTGGTTGATCGAGCAGACAGGCTGGAAGGGCCACCGTGCGGGCGCGGTTGGTGTGCATCCAGGGCACGCGTTGGTGTTGGTGAATTACGGTGCGGACGCCGCGCCGACGTTATTGGCGCTGGCGAGAGAAATTCAGGCATCGGTACTGCAACGGTTTGGCGTTCAGCTGGAGCTTGAGCCACGCGTGTATGGAGAGGAGCGGTGAGCACCTTCGACGCAGAGAGCTTTCTCAAGCAGCTCACCACGCGCCCCGGTGTGTACCAGATGTACGATGCCAATGGTGAACTGCTGTATGTCGGTAAGGCGCGCAACCTGCGCGCACGCGTCAGCAGCTATTTCCGCGCCAGTGGCCTGACCACCAAGACCATGGCGCTGGTTGCGCGCATACACGACATCCAGGTAACCGTGACCTCAACGGAAGTGGACGCGCTGCTGCTTGAGCACAACCTGATCAAGAGTCACCGTCCACCTTACAATATCCTGCTGCGTGACGATAAATCCTACCCCTATATATTCCTGTCGAGCGAAGACGAGTTTCCCCGCCTGAGCATGCATCGTGGGCGCAAGCGCCGCAAAGGCAGTTACTTCGGCCCTTACCCATCGGCTTCCGCAGTGCGCGAATCGCTGCATTTCCTGCAAAAAGTGTTCCGTGTGCGCCAGTGTGAGGACAGCTTCTTTCGCAACCGCTCGCGACCCTGCCTGCAGCACCAGATCGATCGTTGCACCGCGCCCTGCGTCAATCTGGTCTCTGCCGAGGACTATGCCGAGCAGGTGCAGAACACGGCGCTGTTCCTCGGTGGCAAGTCGCAGGAGCTACTGGTGCGCCTGGCGGATGACATGGAACAGGCCGCCGCGGCGCTGGAGTATGAAAAAGCTGCGGTGTATAGAGACCAGATAAGCCAGCTACAGCATGTGCAGGCGAGCCAGGGTATTGAAGGCGCCAGCGGGGAGCTCGACATTCTTGCCGCGGCGGTGGAGGGTGGCCGGGCCTGTGTTCAAGTGCTGTTTGTGCGTAACGCGCAGGTGCTCGGCAGCAAAACCTGGTATCCACCGCTCAAGCTGGACGAAACAGGTGGCGAAGTGCTGGCGGCATTTCTGCCACAGTTCTACCTGGCGGACGGGCGCCCCATCCCGGGTGAGATTATCGTCACCGAGCTACCAGAAGACAGTGATGCTCTGGCGGCGGCGCTCACCCAACAGGCTGGCCGTCGGGTACGAATTCGCGCCAGCGTCCGCGATGCGCGCGCAAGATGGCTGCAGCTGGCCCGCCAAACCGCAGTGACCAACCTGCAGTCGCACCTGGCAGGCCGGCAGTCCACGCTGGAGCGACTGCAGGCGCTGCAGGAGTTGCTCAGCCTGCCCGCACTGCCAGAGCGCATGGAATGCTTTGACATCAGCCACAGCTCCGGGGAGGCAACGGTTGCTTCCTGCGTGGTATTCGACCAGAACGGGCCGCGCAAAGCGGACTATCGGCGTTTCAACATCGAGGGCATCACCGGGGGCGATGACTATGCCGCCATGCAACAGGCTCTGGAACGGCGTTACAAGCGCTTGAAAGAGGGCGAGGCCAGCCTGCCCGACATCTTGTTTATCGACGGCGGCAAGGGCCAGGTCGCTCAGGCCTTGCAGGTGCTTGAATCGCTGCAGTTGAACACCATCGAGGTCGTCGGTGTGGCCAAGGGAGTGACTCGCAAGGCGGGCTTCGAAACCCTGATTCGTGGGAACACCGGCGCCGAGCAGCAGTTGCGCGGCGATAGTCCAGCGCTGCATCTGATACAGTCGATTCGGGATGAGGCTCACCGCTTTGCCATTACCGGGCACCGCGCGCGCAGGGACAAGGCGCGGCAACGCTCTTCGCTGGAGGGCATTCCCGGCGTGGGTGCCAAACGTCGCCGTGAGCTGCTGCGCCACTTTGGCAGCGCCAGTGGCGTGGCGAATGCCAACGTCGACGAGCTGAAAAAAATCAATGGAATTAGTGCGACCCTCGCGCAACAGATATACGATCACCTGCACGGCACTGGCCAGTAATGGAGCAAACGTCCTTTTGAGTATCAATATACCCAACGCGCTGACCATGATGCGTATTCTCCTCATCCCGGTGCTGGTGGTGGTGTTCTACCTGCCATTCCAGCACCATCTGCTGGTGGCGGCGGGCATATTCACTGTAGCCGCGGTGACAGACTGGCTGGACGGCTACCTTGCGCGGCGCCTGGGGCAAATGACCAAGTTCGGCGCATTCCTGGACCCGGTAGCCGACAAATTGATGGTCGCCGTGGCCCTGGTGCTACTGGTGGAGCGCCATAACACGATCCTGCTCACTCTGGCTGCCAGCGTCATCATTGGCCGCGAGATTGTGGTATCCGCGTTGCGTGAATGGATGGCGGAACTGGGGCAGCGTACCTCGGTAGCAGTGTCCTATATCGGCAAAGTGAAAACGGCCTTTCAGATGATCGCCATTATCGGCCTGCTGGCGATTGACCCGGTAGTGCACGAGAATTGGCTGCAGGCGCTGTGCTACCTCATGCTGTATGCGGCCGCCGTGCTCACACTCTGGTCCATGGTGATTTACCTGCGCGCCGCGGCGGAAGTGATGAAGGGGCGCTGAGCCCCGCATTGTTCTTGACAGGGACGTTACAGGCCCTAGAATAGGCGCCCTCATGCGGCCCTCGGGACGTCTGAGACGCGGGAATAGCTCAGTTGGTAGAGCGCAACCTTGCCAAGGTTGAGGCGGGGCGCGCAGCCTCGACGGTTCCGGCGACCAGGGATGAAGTAGTAACGAAGCAGTAAAGCGGGAATAGCTCAGTTGGTAGAGCGCAACCTTGCCAAGGTTGAGGTCGCCGGTTCGAACCCGGTTTCCCGCTCCAACCCCTTCTGTACCGTCTGGTGCAGAGACGATCAAGGCTCGGTGGCAGAGTGGTTATGCAGCGGATTGCAAATCCGTCAACGCCGGTTCGATTCCGACCCGAGCCTCCATCCCCCTATTGAATAGCGTACTCCGGCATCACTCCGGGGCATTGCTATGCCTGTAAACCCCAAAAGACAACTACTTTTCGCAGTTTCGCCGGATCTGTACTAAGGTGCGGGCATGTGCGGCCGCTTCAACATTACTCACCTGCCTGGTCTCCAGGGACTTCTGGATGAGCTGAACATTGGCCTCACGCTGCCAGAGCCGCGCTACAACGTTGCGCCGACCGAAGATGTGTTGCTGCTCCATGAGGGTCATGCCGATTTTGCGCGCTGGTGGCTAGTGCCTTCCTGGGCGAAAGAGGTCGACACGAAATACAGCATGTTTAACGCCCGCGCCGAATCGCTGGCAGGCAGTCCAGCCTTCAGGAAGCCGTTTCGATCACAGCGCGGCATTGTGCCCATGTCGAACTTCATCGAATGGCGGGCGGAGAGCGGCCAGAAGCAGCCGTGGGTTATCACCAATGACGAGCAAACCATCGCCGTAGCCGCGCTCTGGGACGTCTGGCACGGCGCTGAGGCGCCATTACTGTCCTGCACGCTGGTTACCACACAGGCTGCTGATGCTTTCCGGCCCTGGCACAACAGAATGCCGGTGATGCTAACGCAGCAGGAGCGCGCTCGCTGGTTGGACAATACCCAGTCTATTGACCCGAACGACCCTATCCTGGCGCCTGTACTCAAATACAACCTGGCGCTGTACCCCGTCAGCAAGGCTGTGGGCAGGTCTACAGAAAAAGATCCCGAGCTGTTCGAGCCCATCAATGACTCGGTTACCCTGAAGGCCTAGACTGCACCTCTGTGTTTGTTTTGCCAGCGATGAGATCCGCCGCTTTCTCCGCAGCCATGATGACCGGCATGTTGGTGTTGCCGCTGACCAGCCGCGGCATGACCGAGGCGTCAACCACCCGCAGCCCGTTGATGCCGCGCAGGCGCAGTTGCGGGTCTACCACCGCCATTTCGTCCGTGCCCATTCTGCAGGTGCCGCAGGCGTGGTAGTCGGCGTCCGCCTGTTGGCGAATATAGCGGTCGATCTCGGCGTCGCTCTGCACGTCAACACCGGGGTCGAGTTCGTGCCCGCGCCAGCGATCGAAGGCAGGCTGGCTGAATATTTCCCGCGCCAGGCGAATACCCTTGCGCAGGATGTCGCGGTCACGTTCGCTGGCCAGGTAGTTCTGGTCGATCAGCGGCGGTGCCGCCGGGTCGGCGCTGGCCAGTCTCAGGGAGCCGCAGCTGTCGGGCTTGACGACATTGATGTGCACGCCGAAACCGTGCTGGGGAATCAGCTCGCGGCCGTGGTTGCGATAGAGCGCAAGCAGCAGGAGTAATTTGATGTCCGGGTCCGCCAGGGAGGGGTCCGATTTCAGGTAGGCCACCGCCTCCATGCCGGGGTCCGCCAGTGGGCCACTACGCAGCAGGGTATAGCGGGCGAGAGCCAAAGCGCCACGCAGCGGGTTGAGGTACTTGAACAGCGATATTTTTGCCGGGGAGGTGAACTTTACGGTGGCGGCGAGGTGGTCCTGCAGATTCTGGCCAACGCCCGGCAAATCGAGCACGGGCTCTATGCCATGCTCACGCAGGTGTTCGGCGGGCCCGATGCCCGAGAGCATCAGCAGTTGCGGCGAAGCGATCGCGCCCGCACTGACGATGACCTCCCGCTTCGCACTGAACGGTTCTACCTGGCCGCGCTGACGTACCTGCACCCCGTTTGCACGACCCTGGTCAATCAGGATTTTTTCCACCAGTGCATCGGTCAGGATGGTCAGGTTGGCGCGCGCCTTCAGCGGCGCCAGATAGGCTCTGCTGGCACTACTGCGTTTGCCCCTGTCGACAGTGACATCGGTGGGGCCAAAACCTTCACGGGACGCCCCATTGGTGTCGTCATTGTAGGGGTAGCCTGCCTGTCGGCCTGCTTCGACAAACGCCAGAGCGAAGGGGTGGCGGACACCGGGACGGGTCACTTGTATGGGGCCACCCTGGCCGTGCCACTCATTCTGCGCCGGGTGAAAGTGCTCCGCCCGACGGAAATAGGGCAGGACCTCGGCCCAGGACCAGCCATCACAGCCCTGTGCGGCCCAGTCATCGTAGTCCGCGGGCACGCCGCGATCGTAGACCATCCCGTTGATACTGCTGGAGCCCCCGAGAACCTTGCCCCGGGGCGTGTAAAGGCTGCGATTTTCCAGGTGCTGTTGGGGTTGGGAGAGGTAGGGCCAGGCCCAGGCGCCAGAAAGCATGATCGGCAGCAGCGCCCCGGGGGCGCGCAGCAGGGGATTGCGGTCCCGGCCGCCAGCCTCCAGCAAGAGCACGCGGGTAGCGGGGTCTTCGCTGAGGCGAGCGGCCAGCACGCAGCCGGCGGAGCCGCCGCCGACAATGATGTAATCGTAGTCCCCGGTTGCCATGTCGCGGGGCTACTCGCCCTGATGCAGTGCGTCGAGCTCAGCCTGGCTCAGGCTCACCCGACAGGCACCGTCGGAGTCCGCCAGCTGTTCCGGACGGCTGGCGCCGATGATCGGCACGGTGGTGTGGGGCTGGGAGAGCAGGTAGGCCAGAGCAATCTGGTTGATGCTGACGCCGTGCGCCTGCGCCAGTCGCTGCAGCACCGGCAGGCGATTACGATTGGCATCGTTCAAGTAGAGTGCACGCAGGTCGTCAGGCAGGCTGTCCTCGCCGCCGGTGGCCAGCTTGTGAAAGAACCCTCGGCTCTGGCTGGAGTAGGGGATCATGCTCAGGCCTTCGCCGTGCAGGGCTTGATAGCCGTCGTCGTAGTAGCCCCCGGGGCAGTACATTTGCATGGCTTCGCGATCGGGCTCCGCCAGGCCCCACATGGGTTGGCAGGCCACGAAACCAGCATGCCCGATACTGCGCGCGTAGTTCTGCGCCTCCTGAATACGCTCAGGGCTCCAGTTGGAGCAGCCAAAGTAGCGAATGCGACCGGCCTTCTGCTCGGCGACCAGGGCGTCGACGATAGTGCCGACCGGCTGCGAGGGGTTGTCCCGGTGCAGCCAGTACAGGTCGATGTAGTCGGTCTGCAGAGCTTCCAGGCTGTTGGCCAGGTCTTCCCGCAGATGCTCGGGGCTGACACGCAGCGCGAAATCACCGGCGCGGTAGTCAAATTCGCAACCTTTGGTGGCGAGCACCCATTGTTGCCGGTCGCGCTCTTGCAGTAGTCGACTGAGGCACCGTTCACTGGCGCCGCGGGGAGCATCGGGAATCCAGTCGCCGTAAGAGCGCGCGGTATCGACAAAGTTGCCGCCGCAGGCGGCAAAGGCGTCAAGGATGGCGCCCGCCTGTTGGTCGCTCAAGGCGGTGCCAAATTGATTGGTGCCCAGGCAAAGCTGACTGACCTGTAGCGGGGTTCCGGGAAGTGCCGATTTTTGCATGCCGCATATCTCCTGCATCGTGTCCGACGGTGTTGAACAGTGTAGGCAACTGCAGAGCAGCTGAGAATCCTGCATAATACGAATGACATGTTCGGCGAGACAAAACAATGAAGGGCGCGGAGTACGCACAACTCGAGGCCTTTGTGGCAGTGGCCGAGCGCTGCAATTTCCGGCGCGCGGCTGCGCACCTGGGGCTGGCGCCATCCACCCTGAGTCAGACCGTCAGCAATCTGGAAGATCGCCTGGGCGTGCAGCTCTTCAATCGTACCACGCGCAGCGTGAGCCTGACGCGGGGAGGCGAGCGGCTGCTGACACAGTTACAACCCCTGTTGGCGGAACTGGAGCGCGCAGTGGAAGCGGCGGCGGATCTGGGGGAGGGCGATCGGGGACAGGTGCGGCTCGTGTGTTCGCGGGCGGCGGCTCGACTCGTGCTGGCCAGGCTGGCTGTGGATTTTCATCGCGAGTACCCCCGTATCGAAGTGGACATCACAGTTGATGATGGCATCACCAATATTGTCGAGAGTCACTATGACGCGGGGGTGCGGGTCGGTCATTTGCTGGAAAAGGACATGGTGGCGCTTCCGGTGACAGCCGAATGGCCCCTGCATGTGGTGGCGGCTCCCGCCTATCTTCAGCAGAGTGGTCAGCCCGAAAGCCCTGAGGACCTGCGCAATCACAACTGCCTGTGCATGCGTCACACTCAGAGTGGCACAGTATTTCCGTGGCGCTTCCAACGCGGGAGGCGCCGTTTTGACTTTCAGCCCTCCGGCAACCTCGTGGTGGACGACGAGGCGCTGTCGCTGGAGGCGTTGCTGGCCGGTGAGGGCATTGGTTACCTTCTGGAACCGGATGTCGAGGCGCATCTCAGCTCGGGCGACCTTGTTTCTCTCCTGACCGACTGGACGGTGACCATGCCACCGTTTTATATCTACTACCTGCGCACACGGCACATGCCCCAGGCCCTGCGTCAGCTCCTGGACTTCATCAAAAGCTGGCGCGAGTGAAGTCGAAACACTCCCCGCAAAAAAGCCCTTAGCGTGTGACGGGGGATTGTTAGGCTTGGACGAACAGCGTGTTCTGTTGCGGCGTGTTAATTGCATGTCGTCTGTACGCGTATGCTACGCAGGTCACCTAACGCATCTGGGAGTACAGAACATGCCAATGACCACCCGCGCTGCGGTGTGCCGCGCTCCCGGTGAGCCGCTGACTCTGGAGAGTCTGGTGCTGCGAGACCCCCTGCCGGACGAAGTGCTGGTGGAGATCCGCGCTACAGGCCTCTGCCATTCAGATCTGCTGCAGATGGATGGCAGTAATGCGCCCTTTCCCTTCCCTGTGGTGCCGGGACACGAAGGGGCCGGTGTGGTGGTGGCCTGCGGCAGTGCCGTCACCAGCGTGGCGCCGGGGGACCACGTGGTACCCCTGTCCATTCCGGAGTGTGGGGAGTGTGCAGCGTGCTGCGGTGGCAAAACCAATTTATGCGAGCACTTCTACGCCGGCATGGGCCGGGCTGAGTCTCCCTTCTCTTTGGAGGGTGAGACGATTGCGGCCTATGCCAGCCTGGGTACTTTCGCCAACCACGTACTGGTGAAGGAGATGAACGTAGCCCGCATTCCACGGGAGGTGCCATTCGATCTGGCCTGCACGGTAGGCTGTTGTGTGGCCACTGGCGTAGGCGCCGTGCTGTATACCGCTCAAGTGGAAGTTGGCAGCGTTGTCGTCGTGCTCGGTCTCGGTGGAGTTGGCCTGAATGTGGTGCAGGGGGCCCGGATGGTGGGGGCCAGCCGGATCATCGGAGTCGATAGCAATCCCGAACGGGCGGAAGCGGCGCGCCGCTTTGGCGCCACGGATTTTATCGACCCGCAAGACCTCGACGGTGATCTCGTGTCTGTCATTCGTGAGATGACGGGGGGCGGTGCCGACTACAGCTTTGAGTGTGTCGGTAACACGCGTCTGGGTCGCCAGGCATTGGAAATGGTTCACCCCGGCGGCGGTGTTGCGGTGATCGTGGGCATGCCGCCCCAGGGGGAACACCTGCCGATACCGCCCGAAAGCCTGTTCCTGGGTCGCACCCTGATGGGGTCCTTCCTCGGTAAGGTCAAGACTCGCAGTCAGTTGCCTTTGCTGCTGCAGGACTATCTGGAGGGGCGGCTGGATTTGGCCAGTCTGGTCACCCACCGCCTGCCACTGTCGCGCATCAACGACGGCTTTGCGTTGATGCGCAGGGGTGAGAGCCTGCGCACGGTGGTGACGTTTCGGGCGCCATACTGAGCCACCTCGGTAGCGCGATTCACATGCCGCACGGTGTGACGAAAAGCGTGGCAAACACGCAGCATAAAACCCCCGGGACTGTCGGTTTTCCTTACACCGCGCATTGATCGGCGCGGCTGGAAACCCACTATCTCTATGATTCTTATGGATTTTTTTAACCAGGTACGGACTTTGCTTAATTTTGTAACAAGTGCGGTACACGTTGATTATCAGGAGCCCAACATGAAGAGATTTATCCTGGCAAGCGCGTTGTTGAGTTGCGCATCGCTTTCCGTCACATCCACCGCTGCTCCCATGGATTTCGACTTCAGTGGAACATTCACGAATGACAACGACGTGGTCTTACTGGACTTTTCAGTCGCCAGCGACAGTACTGTCACGATATTTTCTTCCTCCTGGCTCTCGCCGGACGCGGGAAACGGTTTTGACCCGATATTGGCGATCTGGGATTCCAGTGGGAACCTGATTGAAGAACAAGACGACGGAGAGGTCGTTGGCAGCACCGATTCGAATGGCGTTACCTACAACCATGGCACATGGGACTCATACTTCACTCAGTTTCTTGTGGCAGGCAGTTACCAGGCAAGTATTACTCAGTTTGATAATTTCGCCGTAAGTACTTCGCTCGCAGACGGCTTTGAACGTGACGGCAACCCCAACTTTACATTTGATGACGATTTTGGTGGTGCGACACAACCGCTTTTCAACGGTGTATGGGATGACTCAGACCCGCGGACAGGGGCGTGGGAGTTCCACATTCTGAACGTCGATACGGCATCCGGGCCTGGCCCGACTCCTGTTCCGGCCCCGGCGACGCTGGCACTCTTCGGCCTCGGTTTAGCGGGACTGGGCTGGAACCGACGCAAGAAAGCGTAGATCGGTTGCACGAACCCCAAGCCCTCTCAATGAGGGCTTTTTTAATGACTTGTTGCCTTCTACGCCGCGTGAAGGCAGGATCGGTGGTATCTCCCGCCACCATTGCCGGCCAATCTTATGAAGCACTCGTTGCCAGTGAAGCTCCTCGCAATCATCACATTTCTGTTCGGCTCTCATTTTGTTGTTGCGCAACAACACGACCCACTGCCGTCCTGGAACGACACGGCCGCCAAAGAGGCCATTTTTGCGTTCGTTGAGCAGGTCACGCGCGAGGGTTCGGAAGGCTACGTGCCGCCCGCAGCGCGTATCGCCACCTTCGACAATGACGGCAACCTGTGGGCCGAACAGCCTGCGTATTTCCAGTTGTTCTTCGCTGCTGACCGCATTCGGACGCTTGCACCGCAACACCCCGAATGGCAAACCGAGGAGCCGTTTGCCTCCTTGCTGAAAGGGGACCTCAAGGCTGTGCATGCCGGCGGCATGGCGGCAGTCAACGATATCCTCATGGCAACGCACGCCGGCATGACCACCGATGAGTTCACTGCCATCGTGCGGGAATGGGTCGCCACAGCGCGCCACCCAACAACCGACCGACGCTATATCGACATGGTCTACCAGCCCATGCTGGAGTTGCTCGATTACCTGCGCGCGAACGAATTCAAAACCTTTATCGTCTCCGGTGGCGGTATCGAATTCATGCGCCCCTGGGTCGAGTCGGTATACGGCATACCGCCAGAGCAGGTTGTTGGCAGCAGCATAAAGACCCGCTTTGAACTGCGTGATGGTCAGCCGGTTCTGGTGCGCCTGCCGGAGATTGATTTCATCGATGATAAGGCGGGCAAGCCTGTGGGTATCAATTCACACATCGGCAGGCGCCCCCTATTGGCGTCCGGCAATTCCGATGGCGATCTGCAGATGCTGCAGTACACCGCTGCGGGGGCGGGGCCGCGCCTGATGCTCTACCTGCACCACACGGATGCTGAACGCGAGTGGGCCTACGACCGGGAGTCGAGCGTTGGCAAGCTGGACGAGGGGCTTGATGAGGCACGTGCCAAAGGCTGGACGGTCATCGACATGAAAGCGGACTGGAAGGTGGTGTTTCCAGAGTAGTCGAGAAGGCACGCGTAGCGCCTAGTTCCCCTGTCTTACCGAATAGTTCAGCTGAACGAATACCCGAGTGACGTAATCCAGAAGCGCGTATATGAAAAAGGCTATCCCCACCATCTCCAGGGACTCCTCAAGCGTGTAGATGATGGTGTAAGTGAGCTCCTCAGCTCCGGGAGAGGAGATGTACTTCCCTCCCAGCATTTCCGCTCCCAGCGCTCCCGCCAGATATAGCGTTCCCGAGCTGACAAAGTATAGCCCGCTTAGTCGAGGCAATCGGATCAGGAATCTGGCGAACAGGCCGGCTACCAAGGCGGCAATGATTCCATAGGGAATAACCCAGGCGTAATAAAAATAGCCGGATGTGCCTAACGTGGTTCTGACATACACGGTCAGATTCTCGTGCAACGCGGCAGTTTCATCGATAGCCAGAAAAACAAAGATTGCCGCCAGAACGTACCACAGAAGAAATGCCTCCTGTTGTTTGCGATGACCATAGGCGATTCCGGCAAGCAACACGGCTGCCAAAAGCAACTGCAGCGAGGAAAACAACGTCGGGATATTCGCTTCAAGGTTCAGGTTGAAAAGATTGATCCATACGGGAATTTCCCGAATCGGCGCATTAACGATAAACCAGGCGACGCCCAGACTACTGGCGATAATCAGAAAGAGAATCGTGACCAGCAGAACCAGCAGTGTCCTGAGGGGGGATATTTCAATATACACGCAGCGATGCCTTTCAGTTAAAGAGCGAGTGGGAAGTGGGGGTTAGGGTTCGCAGATTGCGGGGGTGATCCCGCACAACGCTAAACGACGCCGGTTACAGCTATACGGTACGTCTCAGGCTGGTTCGTCCGGCAGCTGCCACTGGCTCTCGAGATACAGTTCAAGCGGCTGATAGGCTGTTTTATAGGCCATTTTATTGCAGTTACGAATCCAGTAGCCGAGATACAGATAGTCCAGCCCCAGCGTGCGGGACTGCTCGATCTGCCAGAGGATGGCATAACTGCCGAGGCTGCGTTTGTCTTCCTCGGGGTCGAAGAAGGTGTAGATGGCTGAGAGGCCATCGGTCAGTACGTCCACCACGGCAATACCCAGCAAACGCTCACCGGCAAAAAAACGGTAGTAGCGCGTGCAATCCCAGGCATCATTGAGAAAAGACTCGTATTGCTCTCGATCGGGCGGATACATGTCGCCGTCGGCGTGGCGCTGCTCTATATAGCGGTAGTAGAGGTCGTAGGCCGCCTCATCGCGGATGTGCTCGCTGAGCTCCACACGGATATCGGCATTGCGCCGCCAGGTACGCCTTTGCGCGCGGTTGGGCGCAAAGGCGTTCACCGGAATGCGTGCCGGAATGCAGGCGTTACAGCGTCCGCAGTGCGGCCGGTAAATATGGTTGCCGCTGCGTCGGAATCCCATCTGCGAGAGCCGGCTGTAGAGCAACTGATCCATCTCCTGCCGTGGATCGATGAACAGGGTGGTGGCTTCCTGATCTTTCAGGTAGCTGCAGCTATGGGGGTAGGTGGTATAAACCTTGAGATCCCGCAGGGATGAGGTCACGGCAGCAGGTCTCCGCAGTGGGTCGGCAGCACCCAGATGGACGGTTCAACACATTCATCTACAGTTTGGGCAAGCTCTGCCTCAAAGTCCAGCCTGCTGATATTGCGTGCCCCCATTCTGTTCATGTGTTCGCTCTCTATCTGGCAATCGACCAGGAGAAAACCGGCCCGGCGCAGCAGGTGGACAAGAGCAACCAGCGCTATACGAGAGGCACTCGGTACGTGGGAGAACATCGATTCGCCAAAGAATACGCGCCCTTCTGCCACGCCGTAGAGCCCGCCCACCAGGTCGCCGTTGCCATTGAGTACCTCTACCGAGTGGGCGATGCCGCGCCGGTGCAAGGCCTGATAAGCCTGTAGCATGTCCTCGCTGATCCAGGTGCCGTCGCTGTCGCGCCGAGGTGCCGCGCAGGCCTCCATCACCGAAGCAAAACGTCGGTCAACGCTGAGCTGCAGAGGTGCCGTGCGCAGTGTTTTGCGTAAAGAACGGGATATGTGCAGCTCGTTGAGATACAGCACCGAGCGTGGGTCCGGCGTCCACCAGAGCACCGGCTGCGGCGGTTCATACCAGGGAAAGATACCCCGGCGGTAAGCCGCTACCAGACGTTCAGGGGACAGCCCACCGCCAGCGGCCAACAGGCCGTTGGGGTAAGAGAGGGCGCACCGGGTAGGCGGAAAATCGTCACCGGGCGCCAAACGGGCGATCCCCGGCATGCTGTTAGCCGAGGTTATCCAGGTACTTCTCGGCGTCCAGCGCCGCCATGCAGCCAAACCCGGCTGAGGTAATTGCCTGGCGGTAAATATGATCGCCTACGTCGCCGGCGGCGAACACGCCGGGAACGGAGGTGGCCGTGGCGTTGCCCTCGGTGCCACTGCGGAGGGTGATATAGCCATCCTTCATGTCCAACTGGCCCTGGAATATATCCGTGTTCGGCTTGTGGCCGATGGCAATGAAGACGCCGGCAAGGTCATGGTCGCTGGTTGCGCCGTCTCCGGTTGATCTAACCCGCATACCCGTTACGCCGCTGCTGTCACCCAGCACTTCGTCGAGGGTATGGTTCCAGAGCAGGCGCACTTTGCCTTCCTCGGCGCGCTTGAACAAGCGGTCCTGCAACACCTTCTCGGCGCGCAGGCTGTCGCGGCGGTGCACCAGCACGACCTCGGAAGCGATGTTGGCCAGGTACAGGGCCTCTTCGACCGCCGTGTTGCCGCCGCCGATGACCGCGACTTTCTGGTTGCGATAGAAAAAGCCATCGCAGGTGGCGCAGGCGCTAACGCCCTTGCCCATGAAGGCCGCCTCGCTGGGCAGGCCCAGGTACTGTGCCGATGCGCCGGTGGCGATAATCAGGGCGTCACAGCTGTAGCGGCTGCTGCCCTCCAGCTGGAAGGGCCGGCTGGACAGGTCGACCTTCTCGATGTGGTCGAACACCACGGCGGTTTCAAAGCGCTCAACGTGGGCCTGCATTTGCTGCATCAACTCGGGGCCCTGCAGCTCGGCATGACCACCGGGCCAGTTTTCCACCTCAGTTGTGGTGGTGAGCTGCCCGCCCTGTTGCATACCCGTGATCACGATCGGCTTCAAGTTGGCGCGCGCAGCGTACACCGCTGCGGTATAGCCTGCCGGGCCGGAACCGAGAATGATCAGAGGGTGATGTTGAACGTCGCTCATGTGGTGATTTCCCGGTTGCTGGTGTTAAAGTTGGCCCGGCGCGCACGCCGGCGTGCTGGAGTTGCCCGGCGCTGACCGGGGCAGCGTATGGTAATGTAAAGGCTGCGCTGCGGCAAAGGCGAGACCGTTTCTAATTTGTTCTTATAAGTAATTGAATATAATCATAAAATAAAGCACAATTGCGTAATATTGTCGCCCGTGGAAAGGCACTTTTCCACGCCAGTGAGGGGAAATTCAAGCGTGCCTGAGAAATCCGGTCAGCACAGCGTTCTGGGCCCGCGGTTGCGTGAGGGCGCATTTATTGGCGTCAGTGCGGCCTGCCTCTACGTTTTGCTGGCACTCCTTACCTATAGCCCGAAAGATCCGGGGTGGTCAGCAACGGGCTCCGGCTCACGCATACTCAACGCCGGCGGGCCCACCGGTGCCTGGGTCGCCGATGTGGCTTTTTCCCTTGTCGGGTTTGCCGCGTACCTGTTCCCGCTGCTACTGGCCTATCGCGCACTCGTGATTCTGCTGCAGCGCCACCGTCAGCAGGGCTTCGATTGGGTCACGTTCGGTATCCGGGCCCTCGGCCTGGTGCTGGTGATGATTGCCGGTACGGCGCTGGCGGCCATGAACGATACCGGCAGCTCCGGTCTGCCCCAGGGCGCTGGCGGCATACTCGGGCAGGCAATCGGGGATGGCTTTACCGTTGCCTTCAGCGCTATCGGCAGCCGTTTGATCCTGCTCGCCGTGTTTCTTTTTGGCATGACGATTTTCGCCGATGTCAGTTGGCTGCGTCTGATGGAGCGCCTCGGGCGCTGGACACTCAACGGCGCACAGCGTGTGCGGCTCTGGTGTGTCAACGCTATTGATAGACTGCGCGACCGGCGCCAGCGTGAGAAAGCCCTGGAAGCACGCAAGGCGGTGATAGACGAGCACGTGGAACGCAGCAAACAGCGCAAGCCGCCGAAGATCAAGCCGTTGAAGCCGCGTCCTGAGAAGAGCGAACGCGCCGAAAAGGAAAAACAGCAGCCGCTGTTTGACGCGCCGGTCACCGGCGAACTGCCGGCCCTGAACCTGCTCGACGCGGAGACGAAGGACCCGACCAAAGGTTTTTCCGAAGAGGCTCTGGCGGCCATGTCGCGCCTTCTTGAGCTCAAGCTGGCGGATTTCGGTATCAGCGCCGAAGTGGTGGCGGTGTACCCGGGCCCGGTAATCACCCGTTTCGAGATACAACCGGCTGCCGGCATCAAGGTCTCGCGCATTTCCAACCTCGCCAAGGACCTCGCACGGTCGCTGGCGGTGATCAGTGTGCGCGTGGTGGAAGTGATTCCCGGCAAGTCGGTGGTGGGCATTGAGATCCCCAACGAAGACCGGGAGATCGTCAACTTCCGCGAGGTGCTGTCCTCGCGGGCCTTTGACCAGTCGCGTTCGCCGCTGACCCTGGCCCTGGGGCACGACATTTCCGGCGAACCTGTGGTCGCGGACCTGGGTAAAATGCCGCACCTCCTCGTTGCAGGCACCACCGGTTCCGGCAAGTCGGTGGGCGTCAATGCCATGCTGCTCAGCCTGCTCTACAAGTCTACCCCCGCCGATGTGCGGCTAATCATGGTGGACCCGAAGATGCTTGAGCTTTCGGTCTATGATGGCATTCCCCACCTGCTGACCCCGGTGATCACCGACATGAAGGATGCTGCCAACGGCCTGCGTTGGTGTGTGGCGGAAATGGAGCGCCGTTACAAGCTGATGGCACACCTCGGAGTGCGCAACCTGGCCGGTTACAACCGCAAGCTGGCTGATGCCGAGCGGGAAGGAACGCCTATCGTCGACCCGCTGTGGAAGCCGGACCCCATTCTGGCATTGACTGACGAGGAGCAGGAGGCTCCGGCGCTGGAGCGTCTGCCTTCCATTGTCGTGGTGATCGACGAATTTGCTGACATGATGATGATTGTCGGCAAGAAAGTGGAAGAGCTCATTGCGAGAATCGCGCAAAAGGCGAGGGCAGCGGGCATTCACCTCATTCTCGCCACACAGCGACCTTCGGTCGACGTCATAACGGGCCTGATCAAGGCCAACATTCCCACCCGCATCGCCTTTCAGGTGTCCTCCAAGATCGACTCACGGACCATTCTGGACCAGAGTGGTGCAGAGCAATTGCTCGGCCACGGCGACATGCTCTACCTGCCCCCTGGCTCGGGCCTGCCCACACGTGTACACGGCGCTTTCTGTTCCGACGAGGAGGTACACCGCGTAGTGGCCGACTGGAAGCGCCGCGGGGAACCCCGCTATATCGACGGCCTGCTGGATGAAGGCAGCAGCACACCGGTGACCGCCGGGGAACTCCAGGCCAGTAACGGGGACGAAGATCCAGAGAGCGACAACCTGTATGATGAAGCCGTACACTATGTGACCCAGAGTCGGCGTGCGTCCATATCATCGGTACAGCGCAAATTACGTATCGGCTACAACCGCGCCGCGCGCCTCATCGAAAGCATGGAACAGGCCGGAGTGGTCAGCGAAATGGGTACCAACGGGCAGCGTGAAGTGTTGGCACCGCCGCCGCCAGAGTAGCGCACTGAACTCCCCGCAACATTGCACAGGAATCAACACGTGCCTCATGTGAAAAAACTGTCGTATCTTTGCCTGCTGCTGTTCGCCGTTTTGTCCGCACCCTTGCGGGCAGAGGCGGTGGACGAACTGTTGCAGGCCTTACAATCGATAGAGCGCCTGCAGGGTGAGTTTCGCCAGCGGCAGTACGCCACGGACGGTAGCGTGGTGAGCGACTCCGAGGGCCGATTCCGCCTGCTACGCCCGGGCTATTTTGCCTGGGAGATCCGCGCTCCGGACAGCCAGCTGATCATTGCCAACCGGGATTACCTCTGGCACCACGACCGCGACCTGGAAACGGTCACACGCAAGCCTGTGGTGGGCAGTGAAGCAATGACGCCATTGCAGGTGCTGGGCGGTGATGGGGCGGCCCTGCGTCGTGATTACACCGTGCACCGCGACGCGCAGCAGCGTTTTGTGCTCGTCCCCCGCGGACTGGACGCGGGTTTCCAGGAACTGACTCTGGCACTGGAGGGCAACACCTTGCAGGGCATGGAAGTACAGGACAACCTCAACCAGCGCGTGGTGATCACGTTTACAGCGCTGGATACGCAGACCCCAATGACGCCTGCAGAATTCGACTTCACGCCGCCTCCCGGCGCGGATCTGTTTTACCAGGCAGAGTAGCGCTTGGCCGACGACCTGTTCAGCGCCGACGACGAAGCGGGCTACCAGCCGCTGGCGGCACGGCTGCGTCCGCAAGCCCTGGGCACTTTTGCCGGGCAGGCGCACCTTCTGGGGCCCGGCAAGCCGCTGCGCCAGGCCATCGAGAGGCGCCAGCTGCATTCAATGATTTTCTGGGGCCCCCCGGGGGTAGGCAAAACCACCCTGGCGCGTATTGTGGCCGGCGCTGCCAACGCGCACTTCCTGCAGCTTTCGGCGGTGCTTGCCGGCGTGCGGGAAATACGCGAAGCCATCAGTCAGGCGCGTCAGCAACGTGCCACAGGGCGCGACACGATTCTGTTCGTGGATGAAGTGCACCGTTTCAACAAGAGTCAGCAGGACGCGTTTTTGCCCCATGTGGAAGATGGCACCGTCATTTTTATCGGCGCCACCACCGAAAACCCTTCGTTTGAACTGAATAATGCGCTGCTTTCCCGTGCCCGTGTCTACAAATTGCGTGCGCTTGAGCCGGACGCGTTACTGGACGTGTTGCGCCGCGGTGTCGCTGCGCTTTCGCCGGCGGTTGGCGTCGACGAAGAGTGCCTGTTACAGATTGCCGTGCAGTCCGACGGTGATGCCCGGCGCGCCCTGAATCTGCTCGAGCTGGCCGCCGATCTCGCGGACGAGCAGGACGGCAGGCGCATCATCACAGCTACGACTCTGGAAGAAGTGCTACAGGCCTCGTTACGGCGCTTCGACAAGGGCGGAGACCTGTTCTATGACCAGATCAGTGCCCTGCACAAGGCTGTGCGAGGCTCGGCCCCGGACGCCGCCGCGTATTGGCTTTGCCGGATGCTGGACGGGGGCTGCGATGCGCTGTATCTGGCGCGGCGCATCGTGCGCATGGCGAGCGAAGATATCGGCAACGCCGACCCGCGCGCCCTCAGCCTGTGCCTGGATGCCTGGCAGGTACAGGAGCGTCTGGGCAGCCCCGAGGGAGAGCTTGCTCTCGCGCAGGCTGTTATCTACCTCGCCTGCGCGCCCAAGAGCAATGCCGTTTACAGCGCCTACAAGGCGGCGTTGGGCGATGTACAAAGCCAGGGCAGCAACGAAGTGCCCCTGCACTTGCGTAACGCACCGACGGCGCTGATGAAAGCGGAGGGCCACGGCGACGATTACCGCTACGCCCACGACGAGGAAGGGGCCTATGCCGCGGGCGAAAACTATTTCCCGGAGGCGCTGCAGTCGCGGCGCTACTATTTCCCGGTAGCGCGCGGCCTGGAGCAGAAGATCGGCGAAAAACTCGAGTACCTGCGCGGCCTGGACCAGAACAGCAATCGGCAGCGCTACCCGCGCAAGCCGTGAGCGCGCCGCAGGGCGCTGCCCCGGAGGCAAAAAATCAGTACAATGCGCGCTGGCAACTGGACCCTGCGGGTTTTCGCATGAAGTACCTGGTTTTCGTTGCACTCGGAGGAGCAGCGGGCTCGGTTTCCCGTTACCTGCTGTCGCAGTGGACCCAGGCACAGTGGCAGGGTGCGTTTCCCCTGGCCACGTTGCTGGTCAACCTTCTGGGCTCCTGCGCTATCGGTGTGATATTTGCGCTGCTGGAGCGCCAGGTTCTGCATGCGGACTGGCGAGGACTGCTGATGGTTGGCTTCCTGGGGGCGTTCACCACGTTCTCCACGTTTTCCCTGGAGACCTTCGCGCTCTGGGAGTCGGGCCAGGCAGCGCAGGCAGTGGGGTATATGCTGGCCAGTGTCACGCTCTGCGTCGTAGGCGCCGGCCTCGCCATCACCCTGACCCGGGCTCTGCTCTGATAGCCGGCCCGCACAACAGACAACAGGAACACAGAAAATGCTGGATATCAAAGCGGTGCGACAGGACCCGCAAGCCATCGCGGCGCAACTGGCGCGGCGTGGTTTCACTTTCGATGTTGCCGCCTTCGAAGCACTCGATGCACAGCGCAAGCAGGCGGATATGGACAGCCAGTCGCTGTTGGCAGAGCGCAAGCGCGCCTCCAAAACCATCGGCCAGCTGGTGGGGCAGGGCATGAGCGTCGATGACGCCAAAGCGCAGGTCAACCTCACACTGGATAAAATCGCCGCCCAGCTCGATACCCTCACCGATCAGGCCCGGGACGTGCAGGCGAGGCTTGAGGAATTCATGCTGGGTGTGCCAAACCTGCTGGCACCCGAAGTACCCGAGGGCACGCGCGAGGAAGACAACACCGAGGTCGCACGGTTCGGTGAGCCGCGCGTGTTTGATTTTCCGGTGCGCGATCATGTGGAGATCGGTGAGGCACTGCAGCAGCTTGATGTCGAGACTGCGGGCAAGATCACCGGCTCCCGATTTACCGTGATGTACGGCCCGCTGGCGCGCCTGCACCGCGCCCTGATCCAGTTCATGCTCAACCTGCACACCGGCGAACACGGTTATCGCGAAATTTACGTGCCCTATATTGTCAATGGCGAATCCCTGCGTGGCACCGGGCAGCTGCCGAAGTTCGCCGAGGACCTGTTCAGATTGCACGGCGAGCAGGACTACTATCTGATTCCCACCGCGGAGGTTCCCGTCACCAACGTGGCGCGCGAGCGGATTTTCGAGGATGCAGAGCTCGGCACCGAAGGCATGTGGTTTGCCTGCCACACGCCGTGTTTCCGCAGTGAAGCGGGCAGCTATGGGCGCGATACGCGCGGTTTGGTTCGCCAGCACCAGTTCGAGAAAGTGGAACTGGTGCAGCTGGTACGTCCCGGCCAGTCCGAGCAGGCTCTGGAGGCGCTCACCGGTCATGCGGAACGGGTGTTGCAACTGCTGGGGTTGCCCTATCGCAAGATGGCGCTGTGCGCCGGCGATACCGGCTTTTCCGCGCGACGCACCTATGACCTGGAGGTGTGGCTGCCCGCCCAGGATACCTACCGCGAGATCTCGTCCTGCAGCAGCTTCGGTGATTTCCAGGCGCGGCGCATGCAGGCCCGTTGGCGTAACCCGGAAACCGGCAAGCCCGAGCTGCTGCACACCCTGAATGGCTCCGGTCTGGCGGTGGGGCGCACACTTGTGGCATTGCTGGAGAACTGCCAGCAGGCGGACGGCAGTGTCGCCATTCCCGCTGCCCTGCAGCCCTACATGGGCGGCCTGACGCAGCTCTAAGCAAGCCCATTCCACGCCAGGAGGCCGCCACCATGGAATCGCTGCCACTCTTCCTGAAGCTTCGCGACACGCGGGTCGTCCTGGTGGGTGGCGGACAGGTGGCAACCCGCAAGGCCAGGCTCTTGCAGGCCGCCGGCGCCTGCATCACTGTGGTCGCGCCACAGGTCTGTAGCGAGCTTCTCGCTCTGCTCGGTCTGCAGGGCGCCGAGGTGGGTGGGAACGACCAGCCCCGTCATCACTGGCAGGCCGTCGGCTACGAGGGTGTAAAGCAGCTGGAAGGGGCGCGTCTGGTGGTTGTCGCCACGCCCAACCGAACGCTTAACGCGGTGGTTTCCGCCGATGCGAGCGCCGCGGGTATTCTGGTCAACGTGGTGGACTCACCGGAACTCTGCACGTTTATTTTTCCGGCGATTGTCGATCGCTCACCACTGGTCATTGCCATCGGCAGTAACGGCGCCAGCCCGGTACTGGCGCGGCAACTGCGACGGCGTATTGAGGCGATGGTGCCCGCCGCGTACGGTCGCCTGGCGGCCTTCGCGCGCGCACTGCGCTCAACTGTAGCCCGCGCCCTGCCCGATGTGGAGCACAGGAGGCGGTTCTGGGAGCAGATTATTGATGGCCCCATCGCCACACAGGTACTCAACGGCCGCGAGGAAGAGGCAAAGAGCAGGCTTGAAGCACTGCTGGCACAGCAGCAGCGCAATCCCAAGAGTCTGAATCAGGGCGAGGTTTACCTGATCGGCGCCGGCCCGGGCGATCCTGACCTGATGACGTTCAAGGCCCTGCGCCTGTTGCAGTCGGCCGACGTCGTGCTCTACGACCGGTTGGTGAGCCCCGCGATCACCGACCTGGCGCGCCGCGATGCCGAGCGCATTTATGTCGGCAAACAGCGTTCCGACCACAGCGTTCCACAAGCGGAGATCAACCAGCGGCTGCTGGATCTGGCCCGCGAGGGTCGTCGCGTGGCGCGCCTGAAGGGCGGTGATCCGTTCATCTTCGGCCGCGGCGGTGAGGAGATCGAGTTGCTGGCGCGACACCACATCCCGTTTCAGGTGGTGCCCGGCATTACCGCTGCCAGTGGGGCCGCCAGCTATGCCGGCATCCCGTTGACGCACCGTGAGCATGCGCAATCAGTGCGGTTCGTGGCCGGTTACCTCAAAGACAATCGACTGGAACACCGCTGGCAGGAGTTTCTCTCACCCAACGAAACCCTGGTGTTCTATATGGGGCTGGCCGCGCTGGAGGTCATTTGCAGCCAGCTGGTTGCCCATGGCCGCTCCCCGGAAACACCGGTGGCCGTTATCGAACGTGCCACGCTGCCCGAACAGCGTGTGATCACCGGCACTCTGAGTAGTATCAGTGACATTGTCGCTGCCTCGCGCCCGTCAGCGCACACCCTGATTATTATCGGTTCGGTGGTTAACCTGCAGGCGCAACTGGCCTGGTTCGGGCCCGACACCCCCCAGCCCGCGGGCTGATCAACCCGCCCCGATCTGGTGCTATTGCCTGCGCCACACGAGCAAGCGGTTATTCGCCGGCATGGCTGTATCGTTTTCAAGGCAAAAGCCTGTGTTGTCGGCAAGGCGCTGCAGATCGTCCATGTCCCGCAGTCCCATGTGCGCCGCTCGTGCGCGCAGTGAGCTGTCAAAGTCGGCGTTGCTGCCACTGGTGTGGCGCCCGCCGTAGCTGAACGGTCCGTAGAGGCAAAAGGGGGCACCCGGGGGCAGCACACGGCCCAGGCCGTGGAAAAGCGCTTCCACTTCGGACCAGCTCATGATGTGTGCGGTGTTGGCGGAGAACGCCATATCGGCCTGTGTTATTGGCCACACGGCATCGGCCACATCCAGTACCAGCGGCTGGGCAAGGTTGGCCAACGCTGCCGCAGCAAGCCTGGGCCGACAGGTTTCAATACTCGCTGGATGATCACTGGGCTGCCAGGTCAGGTGCGGCAACGCAGCAGCAAAATAGACCGCGTGCTGCCCCGTTCCCGAACCCACCTCCAGGGCGGTACCGGGGCTCACAAACACCTCTTGTAACTGCGCCAGAATCGGCTGCTTGTTGTTTTCGCAGGCCTGGGAGTAGGGCAGTGACACCATAAGGCCTAGAGGGGCGCCCGGTCGTAAATGGGGAAGCCCGGCACCTCATTGGTAACGACCGGGAAAATCGTTTGTCGTGCGGGAACCATCTCGTCGGCATAGTTCCGGTAGATAGCGGCCCGCAGTGCGCCGGGGGTTTCATAACCGGTCTGGTCGGCGAGGTCGTCAAGAATGGTGCGTACCCGGTTCTTGCTGAGCTTATGGCTGCTGGCGATGTCCAACAGGCTGTCACCGGCAATAAAATCTTCAAACACCTGCATGGTTTCCAGTGTCCAGCGTGCTCCGAGCGAACCGATAATGGTGCCATCCGGTTCCGCGCGCACCAAACTGCGCGTGAAAGGGTCTTCCACATTGGCCAGGTAAGTGAGGAACCCGACGTGTAGTTTGATCACGTTGAGAATGCCGCGGAAAAGGCGTCCGGAGGGCGTCAGCAGCCACACCCAGGCGGTGGCATTGCCGTACTGCCGCGCCGCGTCCTCCAGCAACCCGCCGATAGGGTCCTTGGTCAGTGGCGCGGTGCGCCGCCAGGCACTGGGCAGGACGTTTGTCATGGGGGGGCGGTGCGCCAGCTCAGACAGCGTTTTACCGCGCACTTCCTCCAGGGTCATCCCGTGCATGCGCAACGACGCCGGCGACATGTCCACCACTCGCATATCATCCCCGAGGCGGGTGACTGGCATAATTGCCCCAAGCCCCTCAATCCAATCCATTGTCATATGCTAAAGCCCGTCTCTGGCAAGCCTGAAGGTTCGCCGTCCTACCCTGGACGGCGTGCAAAAGTCCGTAACTCCCCGATGCAGTCGATGTTCCTGCTAGCGCTCGTCTGCGCCCGATTCACTGTGCTGGGCAAACTGGTGTTGGCGCAATAGCAGGGCATCCACCAGAATGTTGCCGGCCTCGGTTAGCAGCACATCCGGGTGCTCTGATTCATCGGCGTCGGCATCCGGCTCTGGTTCTGCGTCCTCGTCGTCCTCGACAAACTCGTCCTCCAGCGACGTCAGCAACTCCTCACCGCGTGCGGCACGGCGGCGGTTCTCGATGGCCAGTGCCTTGCTCTCCTGCATTTCGCGCATGGCGATGCGCGCCTTTTCATTCAGCGGCAGCGCTTTGACCGTGCGCGCCTCCTCGGCAAGGTGCACCTGTTCCTCAAGGTAGACAAAATCCGGATTGCTCACACTGCGCTCGCGAAACTGACGCGTTAATTCCGGTACCACCGCTGTAATATCGCCGTAGCGGCGGTGCTTCACCGGGTTGATCTGGTCCCAGCTCAGCGCGTAATCCAGAGCGCTCTCGCCGATCTCCTCGGGGTCAAACAGCGAGGGGAACATCACATCGGGCACTACGCCGCGATGCTGCGTGCTATCACCGGAGATACGATAGAATTTCGATTCGGTGAGCTTCAGTTGGCCTTCGGTAAGCGGCACCATCGTTTGCACGGTACCTTTGCCGAAGGAGCGGTCACCCACAATAATGCCACGCTGATAATCCTGAATCGCACCGGCGAAGATTTCTGACGCAGACGCGCTCAGCCGGTTGATGAGTACGACAAGCGGACCGTCGTAGTAAGGGCCACGCACCCGTTTGCCGTCGCGCCAGACGCGGCGTGAGGAATGGCGAATCTGCACGGTGGGGCCGTACTCTATAAACAGCCCGGTCAACTCGTTGGCTTCCTGCAGGGAACCGCCACCATTGTGACGCAGGTCTATAACGATGCCCTCGACCCCTTCGTCTTCCAGTTCGGTCAACAGCTTGCGCACATCGCGAGTCGTGCTCTTGTAGTCCTCATCGCCACGTCGCATGGCTTCGAAGTCGATGTAGAAAGCGGGGATATCGATCACCCCGATCTTCACGGTCTGGTCCCCCTCGGGCACTTCAAGCACATGCTTTTGCGCGGACTGTTCCTCCAGCTTGACCTGGTTACGGACAATGGTGATTTCCTTCCGGGCGTCGGTCGCGGGCGCCTTGGCGGGTATGACCTGCAAGCGGACGGTGGAGTCTTTCGGCCCACGTATCAGCTCGACCACCTCGTCCAGGCGCCAGCCGATAACGTCCTCGAAACTGCCATCTTCGCCCTGCGCGACACCCACAATGCGGTCCGATGGCTGCAAATCCCCCTGTTTGTCCGCCGGGCCTGCGGCAACCAATCGGGCAACCTTGGTGTATTCGTCCTCCATTTGCAGCACCGCACCGATGCCTTCCAGCGACAGGCTCATGTTGATGTTGAAGTTTTCCGAGCGGCGCGGCGAAAGATAGTTTGTGTGCGGGTCGTACAATTCTGTCAGGGCGTTAGCGTAAACCTGAAAAACATCCTGGGCGTTGTACTGCTCGATGCGCTTGAGCTGGTTGCGGTAACGTTTCTCCAGCGTAGGCACGATGTCATCAGCTTCCTTTTCGCTGAGCCGCAGGCTCAGCACCTGGTTCTTCAAGTGACGCCGCCAGCGATCGTCGAGCTCCTCTTCATTGCTCGCCCACGCCCGATCCTCGCCATCGAGCTCGTACTCTTCCTCAAGGGCAAAGTCCATGGCAGCAACGCGCTCCCCAAGCGTATCCACAACGCCCTCCAGGCGCTGCTGCAGGCGCTGCTGAAACCGGTTGAAGATAGCGAAGCCCGCCTGCAGGTTGCCCGCGTGCAGGTCTTCATCCATCACCGTGCGATAGCGCTCGAAGTCGGCCAGATCCGCCTGCGTGAAGAACATCTTCCCGCCGTCCAGGCTGTCGATGTAATTGTCGAGGTGCAGGGAGGACAGGTTGTCGTCATAAACCAGCTTGGCGTAGTGACGCTCCTCCAGCTGTTCGATCAACTCGACAATGGTTTCCCGCTGACTGTCTGTGTACGCAATGGAGGCGGCAACGCCCACCGGCAAAGCCGCTACCAGCAGGGCCGCAACCCCCAGCAGGACGATCCGCAAGTGCCTCGCCCGGAAGGCCAGATTGTTTGACAAAGTCGATATCTCCTGTGTTCGAAGCAAGCAGTGTAACCCTGTGCAGGTTTGCATCCAATCCCATGATTATGGTTATCGGTACTCGCTTCTGACAGCGCTTAAGTATCGGTGTTCCCGTCCCTCCTGCGCTGGACTGGTGTACCATGCCTTCTCAGGATGCCGACACAGGGGCACGCAAGCCCGTGAACCCGATTGAACTCACCAACAGCATGATTTTCTGGGGCGCCCTGCTGGCGCTGCTGTGCGTCGTTGCCAGCGGCTTGTCACGTCGTGTGGGCGCCCCCGTGCTGCTGGTGTTCCTGATACTGGGCATGCTGGCCGGGGAAGAGGGCGTGGGTGGGTTGCGCTTTGACAACGTCAGCCAGGCTTTCCTGTTCGGCAGCCTGGCGTTGGCCATCATCATCTTCGATGGCGGCCAGGGCGCCCGTCGCGATACGTTCCGGGTGAGCCTGGGGCCGGCACTATCACTGGCGACCGTCGGTGTTGTACTCACGGCGGGCATCACTGGCCTGGTCACGCACTTCCTGCTCAACCTGAGCTGGCTGGAATCACTGCTGATCGGCGCCATCGTGGGGTCGACAGATGCCGCCGCTGTGTTCGGCCTGTTGCGCTCTGCGGGGCTGCAGCTCAAGGAGCGCACCAGTGCCACGCTGGAGGTGGAGTCGGGTAGCAACGACCCCATGGCCATTTTCCTCACCATCACGCTGGTGGAACTGATTTCATTGCAGGCGGAGAATCCCGGCGTGCGTATTCTGGGCGCATTCGCCGAGCAAATGGGCCTGGGCCTGGCAATAGGCTTTGCCGGCGGTTATGTGCTGGTGCAACTATTGAAACGCCTGTCCCTGCCGGTATCCATGTATCCGTTGTTGGCCTTGGCGGGCGGCATGAGCGTATTCGGTATCGCCAACCTCTGGGGGGGCAGTGGCTTTCTCGCCATCTATCTGGTCGGCATCCTGATTGGCAATGCGTCACTGCCTCACGCCAAGGATATTCGTCGCTTCCACGACGGTATTGCCTGGCTGGCACAAATCGGCATGTTTCTGATGCTGGGCCTGCTGGTGACCCCGAGCAGCCTGGTGCCGCTGGTACTTCCGGCTCTGGGCATCGCCCTTGCGCTGATATTGGTGGCGCGCCCGCTGGCCGTTGCCGTGTCCCTGTTTCCGTTCCATTTTCCCTGGCGCGAGCAGGTGTTTATCAGCTGGTGTGGCTTGCGCGGCGCGGTGCCGATCATTCTCGCGCTGTTTCCCTCGCTGGCGGGGCTGGAGCATGCCGACGTTTATTTTGAGCTGGCCTTCTTCGTGGTGCTGGTGTCTCTGGTGCTGCAGGGCTGGACGATTGCGCCGATTGCACGCTGGCTGGGCATCGAAGTGCCGCCGGTCTTGGTAGACCCGGAGCACCTGGTGCTGCGCATCCCCGACGAGCAGGAAAAAGAGGTGCTGGTGTACCGGGCAGTCGCGGGAAGCCCCGCTATCAGCATGCGCGCGGGGCGCCTGCCGCTTTCCGGTGGGGCCCAGTTGGTGGGTGTTGTGCGCCAGGGTGTGTTGCTGGACAACCCACGAGAACAGGATGTCGAGCTGGAAGACCACGTTATGGTGCTGGGCAACGACGGCGCCGCACCGGCACTGGCACGGCTATTCACGCCGGCAGACGCCAGCAGCTCGCAGAAGGCATCGGCGTTCTACGGGGACTTCGTGCTCAAGCCCGGCGCGCGATTGGCGGACATTTCACTCATGTACGGTATCGCGGTGCCCGAGGCTTTGCAGGCACTGACAGTAGGGGAGTTCATCAACCGTCAGTTCCATCACAAAGCTGTGGTCGGCGACAGGGTGTCACTCGACAGTGTGGAGTTTGTGGTCAAGAAGCTCGACGGCGATCAGATTGCCGTGGTCGGCCTCAAGCTGGGCTAGGCACTCAATCTGCGTCGCTGGCAATAATCTCAATGCCGGCCAGGTCCTGCGCATAGCGCTTCTTGCGCGCCAGATCCATGCCCCGCAGAATCTGGATACGCTGCGCCTGTGGTGACCCCGCCCCGTGCAACGACTCCGTCAGGTAACCCACAGCATTGCGTCCCAGGGTCATGTTCTCGATCAGGCGCAGCATACGGGTTCGGCTTTCCACCGGTATATCTGCACGTCCCTGAAAGTATTTGTGCAACAACGGTCCGGCTTCTGCGTGCTCAAAGTCCGCCTGTGACGGCAATGTCACCATCAGGCCGCCCGCGAGGTCCTGCGCGAAGCGCGCGATCTCGTAGGGGAAGCGGGTAACGTTGTGCTTGCAGACGTTGGCCAGCATTTCATCATTCATCCAGATACCCGAATCGAGCTGTGTTGCCTCATGGGATGAGGCGATGGCCGAGGAGTAGATGGTTTCATTCAGATGCGTCATCTCAACCAGCTTGTCCTTGATGTGGCTGGCGGCATCGGCCCCGTTGTACTCGGCAATGGACGCGGCGGCACCCACCATCACATCCCCCAGCCCCGTTTTACACACGTAGCTGGCGCGGTGATAGGCCGTGAAGCGCGCAACCATGGGCTGTGCGAATTCGTACTCGCCGTCCATGAGCACGTGCTCCCAAGGGATGAATACATTGTCGAACACCACCAGGGTTTCCTGGCCGCCAAAGCGGGCATTGCCCTTGTCGATGTCGCCCGTCTCCAGAGCCCGCGTATCGCAACTCTGGCGTCCGTAAATATAGGTGAGCCCCTTTGCATCCCCGGGTACCATGCCGACAACGGCGTAGTCGCGATCAGCCGCTCCCATGTTCATGGTGGGCATGATGCAGATCCAGTGGCTGTTGAGGCCACCGGTCATGTGCGCTTTGGCCCCCGTAACATACAGGCCACGCTCGTTGCGCGCCGTAACGTGCAAAAACAGGTCAGGGTCTGACTGCTCATGCGGACGTTTGCTGCGATCGCCTTTCGGGTCGGTCATGCCGGCGCCGATGATCACATTGTGGCGCTGCGCCTCGCGCATGAAGGCAAGGTACCGCTGGTGATACTCGGTGCCGTGCTGCTGGTCGATGTCCCAGGTGATGGAATGCAACACGCTGATGGTGTCCAACCCGGCGCAGCGCTGAAAACAGGTGCCGGTGATCTGCCCCATACGACGTTGCATACGGTTCTTCAGCACCAGGTCCTGCGGTGATTCAACGATGTGCAGAAAGCGGTTGACCCGGGCGTCGATAAGCGACGAGTGCGCGGTTGCCAATTCGGGGTTTTCCAGGGCCAAATCATAGGTGGCGCACAGGGCGTTGATAGAGGGGCGAATGATCGGGTGGTCGACCGGCTCTGCAATGCGTTCGCCCATTAGGTAGACCGTGACATTGCGGTTGCGCAGGCTCTGTACATAATCGTCGCTGTTGACGATCGGTGTAAAACGCGCCCAGCGTTCGCGGGCGGTATCTTCTGTGCGCTGTGGTACTATCGTATTCACTGTGTAATACCCTCAGGTTTTGTTACTCGTGCCAATTTATCGGACTGGCGCCAGCCGCAACGACGCTTTACCGCGTGAGGTTAGGGGCTCGCACGCTCAGTCCTCCGTTGTATGCTAGATTCGCAGGTTTGTCGATTGCCCAATACGGCAGTAAAGCCATGGGCCGAGGAGGCGAGTTGAAATACACACGTGTTGCACCGCACAACGGGCTCGTCTGGCGCAGCGTTCTATTGACCCTGCTCGTTTTCGCCGGTGGTGCGCTGGGCACGTCACTGCAGGCCACAGATCAGGTTTATGACCTCGTGCTGGCCGGTGGGCGAGTGATTGATCCGGAAAGTGGATTGGATGCCGTTCGCAACGTGGGCGTCACAGGCGGGGCGATTGCCGCGGTAACAGAGCAGCCGCTTGACGGTAAACGGGTGATCGATGCGACCGGGCTTGTGGTTGCCCCGGGCTTCATTGACTTGCATTCCCACGGCCAGTCACTGGTCGCCGATAGAATGCATGCCTACGACGGTGTGACGACGGCGCTGGAGCTTGAGTCCGGCGTACTTCCCGTCGGGAATTGGTACAGTCGGCAGGCCGCCGCGGGAAGAGCGTTGAACTACGGCACATCGGCGGCCTGGACGTTCGCCCGCATTGAAGAGTTCGAGGGGCTCTCTCCACAGGCAGACCTGCAGTGGTTTCGAGAGGCGTTTGCACTTGAGCGCTGGGTTAACGAGCCCGCATCCGACGTGCAGGTCGGCAATATCGTCAGGAGCCTTGAGCAGGGCTTACAAGAAGGCGCACTGGGTATTGGTATCAACGGCGGCTACGCGCCCGGAGGCGGTTTTCGCGAGTTGCTTGCGATCCATGAGCTTGCCGCTCGCCATCAGGTACCAACCTTCACACATATTTCCTGCGACAACCTTGCGGATCCGGGTAGCTCTGCCGAGTGCGTCGGGCAGGTTATCGCACTCGCGGCAAGCAGCAACAATCACGCCCATATCTGCCATTTGAACAGTAGCAGTGTGCGTGCGGTGGACGTTACTAGTGGCATGATTCGCACGGCACAGGCTGCGGGCGTGCCGCTCAGCACTGAAGCCTATACCTATGGTGCCGGCAGCACGACCATTGGGTCTGCACTGTTCAGCCCGAAGGCTATGGCGGCCAAAGGTGTAAAGCCTGAGGATATCGAATACAACGGCGAACGGCTGGATGAAGCCAGTTTTGCTGCCCTGCGTGCCACACAGCCCGGTGCGGTAATCGTGAGGCACTTTCTCGACCTGCCGGCCGAGCGCGATATCCTCGACACCTCCGTGCTTTTCCCCGGCGGCGCGATCGCCAGCGACAGCATGCCCTGGATCGACAGCAGCACCGGCGCGCTTGTTGGCCCTGATCAATGGCCGTTGCCGGAATCCGCCTATGCGCATCCGCGAAGCGCGGGAACGTTTACCCGGTTACTTGCACAATGGGTGCGGGAAAGCAGCTCTCTCAGCCTCACAGACGCCCTGCGCAAGTCATCACTGATACCGGCGATGATCCTGCAATCTTCCGTGCCGCAGATGCGCCGGAAAGGCCGCTTGCAGGCAGGTATGGATGCCGACATCGTGGTATTCGATGCGAGCCAGGTAGCGGACAGGGCGACTTTTTCCAACCCGCGCCAGCCGGCAACCGGGATGCACTATGTTCTGGTCAACGGCGTGCCTGTTATCGACGGGGGTGTACTGAGCGTGGACAGCATGCCCGGCCAGCCCATCAGACGCCCCCCGGGTAACGGAGCGACCGCAGTGCCCTAACATGTCGCCGCTCAGTTCACATACTTGAAACGCAAAAGCCTGCAAGCGACGTGATATGCGCTACGGTAGCGCGTATTCACTGTGGAGAGATGCCGATGTACGCGATGATTATTGAAAGGACGGGTGGGCCGGAAGTATTCCAGTACGCCGAGGTGGACACGCCAGAACCTGGCCGCGGTGAGGTTGTGGTGCAAGTCGCCTACGCCGGTGTGAACCCCGCAGACTGGAAAAACCGCGAAGGCCATCTTGCCCAGTTTCGTCCCTATGTTTTTCCCTACATTATCGGCTTTGACGCCGCGGGCCGCATCAGTGCGGTGGGCGAAGGCGTTGAGGGCTTTGCCGTTGGCGACCGGGTCTTTACGCCAACCAATCATGGTCAGGGGGGGCAGGGGAGCTATGCAGAGTTCGTTGTCGCAAACGCCGACCGGGTCGCGCGAATCCCCGAGGGGATGGATTTCGCGCAGGCTGCCGCGTTGCCCGTGGCTTCACTCACGGCCTGGCAGGGACTGTTTGACCGCGGCGGCCTGCAGCGAGGTCAGCGGGCACTGATTCACGGTGGGTCAGGAGGTCTCGGCAGCTTCGCGGTACAGTTTGCCCGTTGGGCTGGCGCAGAAGTAGCGGCAACGTGCTCAACACCCAATGTGCAATACCTGCGGGATCTCGGCGTCGACAAAGTCATTGACTACCGCACAGAAAATATCACGCGTGAAGTGCAGGCCTGGGCGCCAGAGGGGCTTGATTATCTGATGGATGCGGTGGGCGTCAGCACATTGCCAAATGGGCTTGACCTCGTGCGATCAGGGGGCACCTTTGTCAGCATT
>CAXIDF010000016.1:0-90634 GCA_964022665.1 uncultured Halieaceae bacterium | reverse complement strand
CAATGACATCCAGTTCATGCAGCTCGCCATCCACGGTGCGGATGCCGTTGGCTTAGATCTCCTGGATACCATTGCTCACCAAGCAGGCCTGCGGATGTTGTATGGCCTGGTAATAGTCGGGTGAGAAGATCAGCCGTTTGCACAGAGGCAGATGATCAGGGCGCAGTTGCTCGCGCAGCACGGGGTCGGCGACCGATTGCTCCAGATTGTCACGGCAGGCTTGTGCCATGGCCTGTGACGCCTCCGATTCAATATCGGTAATTGATTGCGTGTAGGCCTCCACCGCCGCCATGTACTCGTCGACGTTCATCGCCTTGGCCAGCACCTCCGGGTCGCGAAATGCGGCGCGCTCCTCTTCGCTGAAGCGGCCGTTTTCCACCGGCATGATCCACTGTGGCGTGCGCTGATAGTGTTCCAGCTGGGCTGCTTTTCCGGCCAGCGCTGAAACAATCTGCACGCCGGTCGAGCCGTTGCCGATGACGCCGATGCGCTTGCCCTCCAGTGCGACACTGTGATCCCAGCGGGCGCTGTGGAACAGGGCGCCCTGGAAGCTTTCGGCGCCGGGAATATCCGGGTAGTTGGGCTGATGCAATACACCCGTTGCCGCGATGAGAATGTCGGCGACATCCGTATGGCCGCTGGCAAATTGCAGCTGCCAGCGGCCATCGCGGTAGCTGGCATCGCTGCACTCTTCACCGAAACGGGTGAGTTCATTGATGCCGTATTTGTGCGCCGTACGTTCAAAATAGGACTGGATTTCAGGCCCGGGAGGCAGGTGACGAGTCCAGTCCGGGTTGCGCTCGAAGCTGTAGGTGTAGAAGTGCGAGGGGACGTCACAGGTCAGTCCCGGGTACGTATTCTCGCGCCAGGTGCCGCCGACCCTGTCGGCTTTTTCATACAGGGTGATGTTCTGGTAGCCCAGGTCCTGCAGGCGAATGCCAGCGAGTATGCCGGCCATGCCGGCGCCGAGAATGACAATGCGAGGTTGTTGCTCAGGCATGAAACTGTATCCGTCAACGAAGTGTGAGCGGAAGCTTACGCCATCCCTTGTCTACACCGGGGGGCTTAAATGTCATAAAATAATGCATAAATGACATGTGCTGGTACTCGCGGCAAGGAGGGTTTATATGGTTCGCGCGCGCCACAATGCTGGCCCGGTTGAATCACCCGCAGAAACGCATCCCGGGCAGCGTGGCCTGGCCAGCGATACCTTCGCGCCATTGGTCGATCTGCTCGCGGCAGAATTGAAACACAGTGGAGATGTTGCAGACCTGCGTCGCCCTCCCAAAAGTCTCGCGCAATTCACCGCCTGGTACCTTTCGACCATTCAGCGACTGGAGGCCCGCTTGAGCGAAGCCCAGCGCCACAGGCCGATGGCGCGCAGCGAAGTGGAGTTGCAGTGCCGTCTGGCGCTGTCGGCTGGAACGCTGGAGGAGGCGGTGCAGCTCTGCGCACAGTTTGCCGCCCTGTTGCACCCCCGCGCCGGGCGCATCGGCCTGGAAGTCGATAGCGAGCGGGCCACCTTCCGGCTGGATTCGCTGCGCCCGCGGGTAACCAGTGCCAGTAGCCTGGTCGACATCACCGGGTTGTTTGCCTACTTTCAATTGCTACAGTGGCTGGCGGGGCGCAACCTGCCGCTACAGCGGGTGCGAATAGGGCCGGTGCGGCGTGAAGATGTGTTGCCTTTCCTGCGCCTGTTCCAGGCCCCGGTGCTGGCAGGTGGGGAGGGATACGCTCTGGACTTCCCGCTCGAGGCCCTGGCTTTGCCGGTAGTGCGCACGCCCGCGGAGTTTCCGGCATTTTTCACCCACTTTCCCTGCGATGTATTTGGTCCACGCGGGCGCGCCCTGGCCGAGCAGGTGAGCGCATTGCTCGCGGCGGCTCTGCGCCAGGGGGCTGCACTGCCGAGTCAGGCGCAGCTTGCCGGGGGGCTGGGCCTCAGCCTGTCCACATTCAGGCAGCGCCTGCATGCGGCGGGTACCGGCTACCGTGCATTGCGGGAGGAAGCCCTGCGCGGTGCAGCGCGGCGTGCGCTGCTGCAAGCGGATGCGTCGGTGGGGGATATCAGCCAGCAGCTGGGTTTCGCCGACGCGGCCACCTTCAGGCGCGCGTTCCGGCGTTGGGAAGGTGTCACGCCGGGTGCTTGGCGCGCGCAACATAGCGGCGGTGGCACTGCGGCAGGCAGCGGTCGTGGGCATTCAGCCGGTCAATAAACCGTTGACCGCTTGCTCCGGTGGTGTATACTCGGTTCTGCTTGAACGTTTTACACCTATTTATGTATACCATTTCGAAGTCCGCAGTTAGTACCTCGTCCCTGTTTTCATAAGTAATTGCACTACCTCAAGCCTTACCGCCCTTTCGAGGGTTAATCTCTACCTGAAATACAGGAACGCAACATGGCTACCGGCACCGTAAAATGGTTTAACGAAACTAAAGGCTTTGGCTTCATCGAGCAGGAATCAGGCCCGGACGTATTTGCGCACTTCAGCGCTATCTCCGGCTCAGGCTTCAAGACTCTGATCGAAGGTCAGAAAGTCGAGTTCAACATCACGCAGGGCCAGAAAGGCCCGCAGGCAGAAAACATCGTCGTCGTGTAAACCCGACGCTGTTCTGCAAAAACCCGCGCCGGCAACGTCGCGGGTTTTTTTATGCCTCAATTCGGCACTCGCGGTTCAATATCTGCGCACATGCCGTTTGCCCGCCATACCGGCAGGCCCTATCGTAAAGCCCGGTTTTGATGGGGGAACACCGCGTGCGACAGATGACATCGGGCAATGTTGTAGTAACACTGCTGGCACTGTTGTTGTTGGGGGCAAGTAGTCAGTTGTCTGCCAGCAGCGAGACGGAGGCGCGTGAGCGCTGCGATCACTTCACCTCCGCTAAGCGGCCGTTTTTTGGTGACCTGCATGTGCACACCCGCTACTCACTTGACGCCAGCACACAGGGTACGCAAACCACGCCGGCGCAGGCCTATCAATTTGCCCAGGGTGAACGCATCGGCGTGCAGCCCTGGAGTGCCGACGGCAAGGCACAGCGTTCCCTGCAGCTGGCCCGTCCGCTGGACTTTGCCATGGTGTCAGATCACGCTGAACTGATTGGCGAAGTCGAAATGTGCAACAACCCGGCTGTGACGGGCCACAACAGCTGGCAGTGCCGGTTCTACCGTGCCTGGCCTCGCGGTGCCTTCTACCTGTTCAACTACATGGCAGCGATGCGGGCCTCGCACCTCGGGCTCTGTGGAGACGAAGGCGAGCTCTGCGACGCGGCAGCGCTGGCGCCCTGGCAGGAAATGCGTGATGCGGCGGAAGCCCATTATGACCGCAGCAGCGCCTGCGCATTCACGACCTTTGTCGGTTATGAGTGGACCGGTGTGGCCCCCGCAACCGGTGGCAATCTGCACCGCAACGTGGTGTTTCGCAACGCGCAGGTGCCCGAGCTCCCCGCGAGCTACATCGATACCCCGGGCGAGACCCTGCTGTGGGATGCGCTTGAGAACGATTGCAACGACAGCGACAGCGGTTGTGAAGCCCTGGTCATTCCACACAACTCGAATCTGAGTGCGGGGCAGATGTTTCCCCTGCAGCGCGCTGATGGCAGCCCCCTGGATGCGGATTATGCCGCACAGCGCCAGCGTATGGAGCCGCTGGTGGAAATCATGCAGCACAAGGGTGCTTCGGAGTGTTTCTATGCCCCCGGCACCACCCGCGATGAACTGTGTGCATTCGAGCAGCTTTCACGGGATAACATCGCCCGCTTTGATACGCCGCCGCAGCCTGGTACCGGCTTTCTCCGTGATACCTGGCTGCAGGGACTTTCGCAGCAGGCGCAAACGGGTATCAACCCCTTTCGCTTTGGTGTGATCGCCAGTACCGACACTCACCTGGGGGCGCCCGGCGCTGTCGCTGAAGCGGACTTTCTCGGGCACGGGGGAGACGGCGTGCCCGCGCTGAAAGCCGTGCCCCCCGGGCTGCCAGACAAACTGGAGTACAACCCGGGTGGGCTGGCGGTAGTCTGGGCAGAGCAGAATACGCGCGATGCGCTGTTTACGGCCATGCAGCGCCGCGAAGTCTACGGTACCAGCGGGCCGCGCATCGTCAGCCGCCTGTTCGCGGGCTTCGACCTGGAGCCCGCCCTGTGTGCAGCACCTGATATGGCGGCGCAGGGCTATGCGCGCGCCGTGCCGATGGGCGCCGATCTCGGCCCCGCACCGGTTGGCGCAGCGATGACGTTGTTGCTGGCAGCCCAGCAGGACGCCGGCGCTGGCGCCGAGCCCGGTTTGCCGCTGCAGAAAATTCAGGTGGTGAAAGGGTGGTTGGACGCCGACGGCGAGCGCCATGAACGCGTGTACGACGCGGTGGGTGACGCAGAGTCCCGCGGCACCGTGGATACCGCCAGTTGCGCCACGGGAGGCAGCGGGCATGCGCGCCTGTGTACGGTATGGAGTGATCCTGATTTCGACCCCACGCAACGCGCTTTTTACTACAGTCGGGTTGTCGAGAATCCCAGCTGTCGCTGGAGCCAGCGTCTTTGCGTGGCCGGCGGCGTGGATTGCAGCCGGCCGGAAACCATTGGCGAGGGATTCGAGGGCTGCTGTGCCGCCGAGCATCGCCCGGTCGTACAGGAGCGCGCCTGGAGTTCGCCCGTCTGGTACCAGCCGACGACACCCTGAGTGCACAGGAAGCACCCAATGGACCTGTTCCCTCGCAGGCGTAGCACGTATGCTTGTGCGCCAAGTTGGCTGCGGTGGCTGGATACGCCCTGATGATTGACCAGATTCTGATTTCCCTGTTGTTCCTCGGGTTGCTGGGCGGCCTGATTTTTTCCGGTTGGGCGGCATCGAAGATTTTTGTCGGCGCCATGCTTGCCGCTTATTTCCTCGGCCTGGTCGAGACATCGCAGATGTTGGAGAAGGCAACCAATACGGGTCTCGTGACCTTGATGCTGCTGTTGCTGGTGTCCATCGGCCTGGAAAAACTGTCCTGGTTGAACCGTCTGTCGGGGCAGCTGATTTCACCCAGTTATGTGCTGAGCCTGTTGCGGCTGGGCGGGGTAACGGCACTGTTCTCAGCCTTTGTGAACAACACGGCCGTGGTGGCCACACTCACCACCACGGTGCGCGCCAACCGCCACCATCCGGCGTCCCGTTTGCTCATTCCCCTGTCCTACGCTGCCATTCTGGGCGGCACGCTGACCCTGATCGGCACGTCTACCAACCTGATCGTAAGCAGCTTTCTGGAGGATGCCACCGGCTCAGGGCTGGCGTTTTTTGACTTTTTGCCCGTGGGCCTGGCTGCGGCCAGCGCAGGGCTGCTGGCGCTGTTGTTTTCGGCACGCTTGCTGCCCTCCAGCAGCAGCGACCCGGTACCGGTCGCCGAGTACGTGATTGAGGCCGAGGTGTCGGCGCAGTCCAGCCTGGTGGGCAAAACGCTTGCAGAAAATGGCTTGCGCGAGCTGGATGCGCTGTTTCTGGTGGAGATCGTGCGCGCGGAGCATCTGATCTCACCGGTTGCGCCGACCGAGTTCATCGAGGCCGGCGACAAGCTGATCTTCTCCGGAGACATCACTCAACTCAATGCCCTTGACAGTTTTGATGGGCTGCACCTGTTTGCGGTGGACGAGGGGCTGCTGCGGGAAAACATGGTGGAGGTGATTGTCATGCCCAATGCCGCCATCGAAGGCAAGACCATCAAGGAATCCGGCTTCCGCTCACTGTTCGACGCCGCCGTGGTGGGTATGCGCCGGGGTGGCAAGCGCCTGTCGGGCAAGCTGGGCAATATCACCATTGCAGCCGGTGACAACCTCATGCTCGCGACCGGCCCGGATTTCAACGAGCGCAAGAACCTCGACAAGAATTTCGTGGTTGTGGACGAAGCGGTTGGCGCCTCCAAGATCACCGCGCTGCAGAATGTATTCGTGACGCTGCTGCTGGCAGGGGTGGTGGTGTTGTCCGCGCTGGAGCTGTTGCCCCTCATCAAGGGCCTGGCGCTGCTGTTGGTGTGTATGCTGGGCCTGGGTCTGGTGCGGGGTTCGGAGCTGCGCCGGCGTTTTCCGTTCGAAATCTGGTTGATTATCACCTCGGCGCTGACGCTGTCGCAGGCGCTGACCAACTCGGGACTGGTCGCGCTGCTTGCCGACGGGTTGCAGGGGCAGCTGACGGTGTTGGGCCCCTGGGTCGCCATGGCCTGTATTTACCTCGGCGCACTGTTGCTGACCGAGGTGATGACCAACAACGCCGCGGCAGCCCTCAGCTTTCCCATTGCCTTTGGTATCGCCGAAAGCCTGGGCGTTAATCCGCTGCCTTTCGTGATGGCCGTGGCTTACGGCGCCAGCGCCAGCTTCCTGACCCCCTATGGTTACACCACCAACCTGATGGTGCAGAACCTCGGGGGCTATACGCTGCGCGATTACTGTCGCAGCGGCTTGCCGGTGTCGCTGGCCTATTCGGCCACGGTGCTCTGGTTGCTGCCGAAGGTCTTTCCCTTCTAGCGATCCCCCGCCGTTGGGCGCCAGCTGTCAGTGGTGTAGAACTGCGCATACCACTTGCGGAACTTGGCGAAGGGGCCATCGTTATCGCATAGCATAGGTTTTTCGAAGTACTGTTTCTGGCGCCAGATGATGCGGTCTTCTTCCATCTGTTTGCAGATGTCCTTGACGATAGCATCGGATACACCGCCGGTTTGTTCCTTGCCGTCCACCTTTTTCTGGATGAACGCGTAGAACGCGCGGCTGTTTTCCTGGTCGACGGGGGTGAGGTTGGCCATCAGCACGGTGTCGCAGATGCCACTGAAACGCACTGTCGCCTGACCGGGGCCATTATTGCTGTTTTCAATGATGCCGGTGATCTCCCCGCGTGGCGTGGCCATCTTGCTCACCAGCTTGCCCGCACGGCGCACCCCTTCGAAGGTCATGAATTCGGGCGTTGGAATATTCTGGGTGCCGTGCACGTACAGGAAGTGCGCGGAATCCACGGCGTTCTCGCCGATTTCCTGCATATGCGTCTCGATGTCCCAGGTATGGATCTTGAAGCTGCCCCAGGCATCGTTACCGGCAGCAGCTTCCTCGATCAGCTCCGGCTCGAAGGAGGGGGCTTCACCTTCGGGGTGGTACCAGACGTAGATCACCTGATTCAGCTCGCGCACCGGCCACGGCCGGATGACCTGTTCGCCGCGCGCAATCTTGGGTGGGAGATTCGTGGCATAGGGGACATCGGTACACTGTCCCTCACCGTTATAGGCCCAGCCGTGGAAAGGGCAGACGATGGAGTCGCCGCGCACCTCGGAGCCGCCGCCGGCCTGGCCGCGAATGCCGTAACCGAGATGGGCGCCCATGTGCGGGCAATAGGCATTGAGCACTTTTGCTTCACCACTTTCGGTCCGGAACAGCACCAGGTCGGTGTCGAAGTAGTGCAGCGGCATGGACGTGGCAGCGGCCAGCTCGTGGGAATAGGCGACCTGGAACCAGCCCAGGGGCATTGGCATGGGGATACGTTGGCTCATAAAAAGTCTCCGAGAGAGCAGGGTTGGCGAGTCGAAGCCACTCTACGGCAGCCGCGCGGCGATTGGTATGACTTGCAAATTCTGTCTGAAACGTTACCGGAGTAAATAATTGTACCCATGCCGCTATTCGTCCCGGGTGCGTGTTCAGGCCTGAATTCGCGCCACGGCCAAGGTTGACCGTTGGGCCTCGTGCTGCCTAAGCTGGCCGACGATTTTAATTGCTGGGGTACGCACATGAGATTGCAAGGCAAGGTCGCCATTATCACCGGAGCAGGGCAGGGCATCGGGGCAGCAACGGCGCTGCGATTTGCCGAGGAAGGCGCCGCGGTGGTTCTCGCAGCGCGCAGTCAGGACAAGCTTGCCGCGGTGGCCGCGACCATCGAAGCCGCAGGCGGCAGGGCACTGGTCTGCCCGACCGATATCGCTAACGAAGACGCGGTGCAGGCGCTCGTGGCCAGCACAGTTGAGGCTTTTGGTCGCCTCGACATCGTGGTGAACAACGCCGTGTTAATGGTGCCGGGGATGCTCGCCAACCACGACACCAAAGCCTGGCGCCAGAATTTCATCGTCTCACTCGACGGTGCCATGTTCCTGATGCGCGAGGCCTATGCACAGCTCAAGGCCAATCGCGGCGCGGTGGTCAATGTGTCCTCAGTCTGTGGCCTGCGCGGCTCACCCGCAACGGCGGGCTACAGTGCCGCCAAGGCTGCGATGATCGGACTCTCACGCAACGCAGCGATGGAGTGGGGCAAGAAGGGCATTCGTGTGAATACGGTCATCCCCGGCGCATTCCTGACCCCGCCTACCGAGGCAGTGCTCCCTGACGATGCCTCCCGTGATGCCACTGCCAAATCAATTCCTGTAGGTCGTATTGGCGATCCGCGCGAGTGTGCCAATGCCATTCTGTTCCTGGCCAGTGATGAGGCGTCCTATATCACCGGTACGGAGCTGGTGGTTGATGGCGGCCGGGTTGCCGAATTGAACGCTGGCACGGCGAGCTGGGAGTAGGCGCATGAGCGAGGAATCCCTGCTGCAGCGCATTGACCGCCTGGAGTCGCTTGACGCCATTCGCCAGCTGGTCGCCCAGTACGCCCTCTCACTGGACATGCGCGATCTGGATGCGCACGTCAACCTGTTTGCGCCGGACATCCGTGTGAGCCGTGACAAGGTAGGCCGCTCGCACCTCAAGCGTTGGCTGGACGATACCCTGCGGTTGCAGTTCACCGGGACTTCGCACCACACGGGCAACCACATCATCGAGTTCGATGACGCGGACCACGCCCGGGGCGTGGTGTATTCCAAGAACGAGCATGAAACCGGCCCTGAATGGGTCATCATGCAAATGCTGTACTGGGATAACTATGAACGTATCGACGGGCGCTGGGTGTTTCGGCGCCGCCTGCCCTGCTACTGGTATGCGACGGACCTCAACAAGCCACCTCTCGGCGATATGAAAATGCGCTGGCCTGGCCGCGAGCCCTACCACGGTGCCTATCATGACCTGTGGCCCTCATGGGCGGAATTCTGGGCCAACCCACCCACCACAGACGAACCGGAGGTGGCCTTGCCGGCGCCGCTGGATGAGTTTCTGACCACCATGCGTCGCGGGGCTGCAGAGCCGCGCATTCGCGTACGCTAGGAGTAACCGTGAACCTGCTGACCCCCCTGGAACTGGGCGCGCTGCGCCTGCGCAATCGTATCGTCATGGCGCCCATGACGCGCAGCCGCTCAGATGCCGCTGCCATGCCCAATGCGTTGATGGCGGAATACTATCGACAGCGTGCCAGCGCCGGCCTGATCGTATCCGAAGGCATCGCGCCCAGCGCCAATGGCCTGGGTTACTGCCGCACACCGGGCATTTTTACCGACGCGCAGGTGGCAGGCTGGCGGGGCGTCACCGACGCCGTGCATGCGGAAGGCGGCTGCATTGTTGCCCAGATCATGCACGTAGGCCGAGTGGCCAGCCATCACAACAAGCCTGCTGGCAGCGAAACCATCGCGCCGTCTGCACTCGCGGCCAAAGCGAAGATGTATGCCGATGTCGCGGCGATGCAGGATATCGACCAACCACTGGCACTCGAGGTGGCGCAAATTGCTGAGGTCATCGACGAGTACCGCGAGGCAACGCGCAGGGCGCTGGAGGCGGGCTTTGACGGCGTTGAGCTGCATTGCACCAGTGGCTACCTGCCTGCGCAGTTCCTCTCGACCGGCAGCAACCAGCGCACTGATGCCTACGGCGGCAGCGTGGAGAATCGTGCGCGTTTCGCGCTGCAGGCGCTGCAGGCCATGGCGGACGTGGCCGGGGCCGATCGGGTGGGTATGCGCATCTGCCCGGGAAACCCCTTCAATGATCTGGCCGATGCCAATCCCGAGGAAACCTTCGACTACCTGCTGGGGCAGGCCGCCACCCTGGGGCTGGCGTACCTGCACGTGATTCGCATGCCCAAGGGGCCGGTGGACAATCTGGCGCTGGCCGCCAGGCATTTCGGCGGCCGATTGATTGGCAATGAAAGCTTTTCGCTGGATGAGGCTGACGCCGCCGTCTCCGCCGGTGAGCTGCAAGCCGTATCATTCGGGCGACCCTACATCGCCAATCCGGACCTGGTAGCCCGCCACGAGCGGAAGCTGCCGCTGGCCAAGTTCGACATCAATGCGCTCTATACGCCGGGCCCCGAGGGTTACATAAGCTACCCGCCGGCCGAGTAGGCAGGGCGTGTCTGCCGGTGAGGCCGCGCTCTGGCGGTGTCACCGGCACGCGGCTCGCCACCGCGCTATTTGATCGCTCCACCGCCGTCCACCGAAAGCAGTTGGCCGGTGATGAACGAGGCGCGATCGCTGCACAGGAAGGCGACCGCCTCGGCAATCTCCTCCGGCTCGCCGAGACGGTTCAAGACGGAATTCTTTTTCAGCTGCTCGGCCATTTTCGGCTGCTCCGCGAAGTACTTTTCCACGCCTGGCGTGCGAATCACACCGGGTGAAACGGCATTGATGCGGATCCCCTGGCCGCCATACTCGGCGGCAGAGCTCTTGGTCAGAATGTTCACGCCGCTTTTTGCTGCGGCATAGGCGGTGTTGAAAGCCTGGCCCTTGAGCGATGCATTCGAGGAAATGTTGACGATGGCGCCACCGCCGTTGGCCAGCATTGCGGGAATCTCGTATTTCATGCACAGCCAGGTGTTGGTCAGGCACATCTCGAGTGTCTGGTCGAATACCTCGCGGGTAAATTCATGAATGGGGCCTGAGCCCCGGCTGAGTGCGGCACTGTTACAGGCGATGTCGAGCCGGCCCCAGGCCTCCACCGCGGCGGCCACCATCGCTTGCACCGATGTCTCGTCACTCACATCGCCGTGGACAAAGCGCGCTTCACCGCCGGACTCGCCAATCAGTTTCACGGTGTTGTTACCTGACTCCGCGTTGAAGTCGGCTACCACTACCTTGGCGCCTTCGCGCGCGAAGCACAGGGCTATCGCCTGCCCGATGCCCTGGCCGGCCCCTGTCACGATGCCAATCTTGCCGTCGAGTATTCCCATGCTCATTCTCCTGATCCGTGCAGATAGTGATCGCCACATTGTACCGCGAGCATACGCTGCTCTCGGTGCCACGCGATGAACATCCGCAGCGGGGTACAAATTGGCAGTATGCCCTTGGTTAAGGGCAGTTTACGGGCTTGCCGCGTTGCGCCCGCTCTGTCACTCGCTGCCCGGCGCCGGTATGCTTGAGGTTCAATCAGTTGTGGAGAACACCGATGAGTTTGCAAGGAAAAATAGCACTGGTGACCGGCGCCGGCCAGGGCGTGGGGCAGGGTATCGCCCTGGCGCTGGCTGCCCAGGGCACGCGTGTCGCGGTAACCGGCCGTACCCTTTCCAAGCTGGAGACCACCGCGGAAGAAATCCGCTCGCGGGGCGGCGAGGCTCTGCCGCTGGTCTGTGAGGTGAAGTCGCCGGAGTCGATTGCGGCCTGCGTTGAAGCCGTGGTGGATGCCTGGGGCGGCGTGAATATTCTGGTGAACAATGCCCAGGAGGTTCCGCTCGGGCGCCTGCACGACCTTACGGACGACGCGCTGATGGCGGGCTGGGAATCCGGCCCCATGGCGACCTTTCGTCTGATGAAGCTCTGTTATCCCTACCTGAAGGGTGACGGCGTCATCATCAACCTCGGTAGCTCTGCGGCCAAGCGGTGGGATATGGCAGGTTACGGTGCCTATGCCGCAGCCAAAGAGGGCATTCGGGCTTTAACGCGCGCGGCGGCTTGTGAGTGGGGGCCAGACAACATACGCTGTAACGCCATTCTGCCGCACGCCATGTCTCCGGGCATGGAATGGTGGATCAACAATAACCCGGAGGAGGCGCATGAATTCCTGTCGCAGATTCCCCAGCGTCGCGTGGGCGATTGCGAGCAGGATATCGGCCGGTTTGTTGCCCTGTTGTGCACCGATGGCGCCAACTACGTCAACGGGCAGAGTATCGCGCTGGACGGTGGCCAGGCTTTTCTTGGCTGATCGGAGCGCAGGGTGAGCCTGGATCAGCAGGTTGAAGCCCTTGTGCGGCCGGTGGCGGATACGCTGTCGCATGTGGTGTTCTACCCGGTAGAACTGTTCGGTCACGGTTTCCCGTTGATCGTGCTATGGCTGGCCAGCGCCGCCGTGTTCTTCACCCTGTATCTCGGCTTTGTGAATGTGCGCGGTTTCACCCTCGGCCTGCGCCATGTGCGCGGACGTTTTCACAATCCGCGCGCACGCGGCGAGATATCCCATTTCCAGGCCGTGGCAACCGCTGTTTCCGGTACCGTGGGTATCGGCAATATCGGCGGCGTCGCGGTGGCGATCACCATCGGTGGCCCAGGCGCAGCCCTGTGGCTGATGGTGGCGGGTTTCCTGTCCATGTCCACCAAGATGGTGGAGTGCACCCTCGGCGTGAAGTACCGGCGCAACAATCCGGATGGCTCCGTATCCGGCGGCCCCATGTTCTACCTGGAGCGCTACTTCGCCGACCGCGGCGCTCCGCAGTGGGGACGCCTCCTGGGCGGGTTCTACGCCACGGCGCTGGTGATTGGCTGCTTTGGTATCGGCAACATGTTCCAGTCCAACCAGGCGTACGTGCAGTTTCTGGTGATCAGCGGTGGCGAGGCCAGTTTTTTTGCTGAGCGCGGATGGCTGTTTGGCTTGTTGATTGCTGCGGCGGTGGCGCTGGTGATTATTGGCGGAATTCGCAGCATCGCTTTGGTGGCATCGCGTATCGTCCCGCTCATGGCGGTGCTCTACGTGGTGTCTGCACTGGTGATCATCGCCTTGAGTGCCGCGCAGATTCCCGCCGCGATCCAGTTGATTGTCAGTAGTGCGTTTTCCGTGAGCAGCGTCACCGGCGGCATGGTGGGTGCCATTGTGGTCGGCTTCCAGCGCGCGCTGTTTTCCAATGAAGCCGGCATCGGTTCGGCGTCTATCGCCCACTCTGCGGTTCAAACCAATGAGCCGGCATCCGAGGGGCTGGTGGGCCTGCTGGAGCCATTCCTGGACACCGTGGTGATATGTACTCTCAGCTCGCTGGTGATTGTGACGGTGGCCTACCCTAACGGCTTGCACGAGCAGGGGTATGAGGGCATCGCGCTGACGTCGGCATCCTTCGCCCACCATATCAGCTGGGCGCCATACCCACTTGCCTTTGCCGCGCTGCTGTTCGCGTTTTCGACCACCATTGCCTGGGCCTACTACGGGCTCAAGGCCTGGACCTATCTCGTGGGTGAGGCGCAGTGGCGGCAGACGCTGTTCAAAGCGGTGTTTTGTGGTTTTGTGGTGCTCGGCTGCATGATCGAGCTGTCGGCTGTGCTCGATTTTGCCGATGCCATGATTTTCCTGATTGCAGTGCCCAATATTATCGGGCTCTACCTCTACGCACCGGAAGTAAAACGCGATGTGGCGGACTACATGTGCCGCGTTCGCTCTGGCGCCGTGCGCACCACCGAGCAGTACCCGCCGCTTCAGTAGGGCAGGTCGCCATCCACGGTAATACGCTCCATGCGGCGATGCGCAGGAAAGTAATCGTTGACCGGTTTGTGTTGTGTGCTGCGGTTGTCCCAGATGGCAATGCTGTGGGGGCGCCAGTGGAAACGGCAGGTGAACTCGTCCGTCACCACGTGTCGGAACAGGAAGTCCAGCAGTGCGCGGCTCTCGTTGGGCTTCAATCCCTCGATATGGGTAGTGAACAGGCTGTTGACGAAAATCACCTTCTTTCCGGTTTCCGGGTGCGTGCGAATGACCGGGTGACGTACCGGGGGGTTGGCGGCAACGGCGGCGGCCAGTCGCTCATGGCCACCGGACTCTGCCAGGCTCTCCTTGAAGCCCCAGCTGAAGTCGTGCACCGCCACCAGACCTGCCAACAACTGCTGCATGGGTGTAGACAGTGCGTTGTAGGCTGCAGTCATGCTGGCCCAGAGCGTGTCGCCACCACGCGCCGGGATAATCACAGACTTCAAGACAGTGGCCTGCGGCGGATGTTGCCGAAACGTCATGTCCGAGTGCCAGGCTTCGATCCTGGTTGGCTTCTCCGGCGTGCTTTCCAGAATGGTGATCTCGGGAAAGCCCTCGATCGTGGCGTAGGCCGGGTGTGTCTGTAGCGGGCCAAAACATGAGGCCAGCGCGTGCTGCCGGCCAGGGGTGATATTCTGGTCGCGGAAGAAAATCACCTCGTGCTCATTGAGCAGCCCGCGCAACTCTGTCACCTGCTCTGGCACCAGATCCTGCGCCAGATCAATGCCCGAAATTTCAGCGCCCAGGGCCCCGGCAAGAGGTGTGACTTCAAACATGCGGTGTGGCCTCCGGCCAGTCAGTCAGTGGCGGGATTCTAGCATTGCTGCAGTGCTTTACGCAGGGTCCTGTGCCCACGCGGGCAGGCTGATCCGCATAGCCAAACCGGGACGGGTGTTGTGCGCGTCGATAGTGCCGCCATGCATCATCAAGGCCTGTCGGGCGATCGACAGGCCCAGACCGTGCCCCCCGGTCTGGCGGGCACGCGCGGTATCCACGCGATAGAACGGTTCGAATATTCTCGCCAGGTCCTCCTCGGGCACGCCGGGGCCCTGGTCGGCGATCACCACTTCGTAGCGGGTAGCGGTTTCTCGCAGCTGGACGTCAATAACTGTTTGCTCGGGGCTGTAGCTGCAGGCATTGCGCAAGACGTTGTCGAAGACCTTGCGCAGTTGGGTGCCGTTACCGACGACCAGAGCTTCTTCAACAGCGCTGTGAAACTTCACCCGGTTGATGTCTCCCACTTCGAAGCGCGCATCCGCGCACAACTCGTCGAGCAGCGCGACGAGATCGATGTGTTGCTCCAGGTCACTCCGTTCTGCCTGGCTCTCCAGCAGTTCGGCGACGAGGCTCTCCAGGCGCTGCGCTTCGCGTGCAATACGTGGCAGCTGGGCTGCGGCATTTGCCGGATTCTGCTCCGCCAGACCCAGTGCGACCTGCAGGCGCGCCAGCGGTGAACGCAGTTCATGTGACACATCCGACAACAGTTGCTTCTGCGCACTTATGCGTTCTTCCAGCAACCGGGCCATGTGGTTGAAGTCACGCGCCAGGTCGTCGGTTTCATCGCCGCCTGCCTCACGCACAGTGATGCGCGCCTGCAGGTCGCCCGCAGCCAGCTTGCGTGCCGCGCCACGCACTGCGCCAAGACGCCGCGTAAGCAGGCGTGATACCGCGTAGCAGAGCAGGCCTGATACCAGTGCGGCGAGTGCAGCCCGCAGCCAGAAGTTGTCGCCCAGCAGGTTGACCAGGGGTATACGCGGTGCGCGCAAAATCAACACCGACCGCAGCGGACCTGAATCGGCCCGGTAAAGCTGATGCCCCAGCAGTTGCTGCGCGCCGCGTCGCTGGAATACGCGGCGCCGGTCGCGATCCAGCTGGGCTGCAACGCGCGCCGCTGCAGCTGGCACCGTGCGTTGTAAAATATCATCGCCGGCCGCGTCCAGAAGATAGACCTCGACATCGTGCCGGTTCTGTGTGCTGCGGATGATACGGGGCAGTTCCTCCAGCGGTGCATTCTGCAATTCATACAGCAGGCGGACGAAAACCCGCGGTGGCCCGGCTCGCCGGTCGGGGTGACTTGCGTCATTGGTCAGCGAGCCGACATCCGGCACCAGCGTGTCGAGGTAATTGCCGGCGAAAATTGCGCTGCCCAGCACAACGATGGTGACCAGCCAGAAGCCGAGGAAGATACGCAGGAAGAGGGGCATGGAGCGGGTCATCGTATGCCATTTCCCTGCAGCAGAAACTGATAGCCCGCGCCACGCACACTGGTGATGAGGTTTCCGGCACCGGCACCGGCGCAGGCGAGCAGTTTCTTGCGAATTTTGCTGATGTGAACGTCCACACTGCGGTCATAGGCGGACAGGGGGCGCCCCAGGGCCTGCTGGCTCAGTTGATCCTTGCTGACCACACTGCCGGCATGCTGCAGCAGGATGCGCAGGATATTGAACTCGGCGCTGGTCAACTGCAGGTCCAGGTTGTCCCAGGTGGCCTTGCGCTCGGCGGCGTTGATGGCAAGCAGACCGACGACGGTGTCGCCGCGCGCAGATGGACCCTGATTGCCCGCACGCCGCAGAATTGCGCGCAGCCGTGCGGCAAGCTCGCGCGGGTTGCAGGGCTTGGCCAGATAGTCATCGGCACCCAGTTCGAGCCCGACAATCCGGTCCGTATCCTCGCCGCGCGCAGTCAGCATCAGTACGGGTGTGCCGACGTTGGCGCTGCGCAGGCGGCGCAACAGCTCAAGCCCCTGCATGCCCGGCAGCATCACGTCGAGTATGATGGCCTCATACGTTGTGCTCTGGGCAACCTGCAATGCTTCCGCGCCGTCGTGGCAGCTGTCGACCGCAAAGCCATCGGACAACAGGAACTCGCGCAGCAACTGACACAGTTCCCGGTCGTCATCAATCAGTAGTATGCGTGGGTCCATCAGGGCGGTGCTACTCGCGTTGAATACGGCCACAGTGTGCCGTGAGGCGTTGCGAAACACCACGGCCGCAGCCTGATAACAACCATTCTTTACGCTTCTTTACGCTCTCTACGCACTGCTTAACCGCCCGCCGGCCTATTATGATCCTGCGTTTCATTCACAGGAGAGAGTCATGAAAACACGCACTAACCGTTTTATTCGTCGCGGCACTGCCGCCCTTGCACTTGTCGCGGCCATCGCTGCCGCCCCCGGTTTCGCCGCGCCGGAACGGGGCGACCCCGAGCGCATGCTGGAGCGCATGACCCGGCATCTCGAGCTTTCCGAGTCGCAACAGTCCGCCATTGGTGAGCTGCTGCAGGAAACCGCAGCTGAGGGCGCAGACGACAGGGCGCGGATGAAGGAAATTCGCGAGGCACTGCGCGCACAGGGCGAGAACTTCGATGCCGCTACCAGTGAGTCACTGACGCGTGAGTTGGGGGAAGTGACCGCGCGCAGTGCCTACCGCCGGACAGAAACCCGCGCGGCTGTGCGGGATTTTCTGAACGAGGAGCAGCGCGCTGAACTGGACGCAGCGGAGAGCAAGCGCAGCAAGAAAGGCGGCAAGCATGGCTCCCCCGGTGATCGGCCGCGCCAGTAGCCTGGAGGCAGTTACAACGTCTCCACCACCAGCTCGAGCTCGGCCAGCGCCGAGCCGAGCATTGCCTGTTGCTTCTGGTTGCTGACCACAGCGGTGCTCGCGCGCTCGGGCGTCAGGTAGGTAGCACTGACGCGCCGCAAGTCTTCCAGGGTGACTTCCAGAATACCCTGCCTGAATGCCTCCCGCTGTGCGTGACTGCGCCCGAAGAGCGTGTTGTAGAAGTGTTGTCGCGCTTCGCCCGCCGGCGAGGCCGGCTTGTCCAGGCTGCTGATTACGCCAAGAATGGCTTCCTCCAGCGCGCGTGGGTCGTGTTGGGTTTCCAGTAACCAGCGCACTGAATCATCGAAATCCTGCAGCGTATCGAGGAGTCTCGGATCGCGGTAGGAGTAGAAGCGAAACGCGGCAATCCCCGAATCCTGGCCGGCGCCACCACCGTACGCGCCGCCCTGTTCACGAATCGCGCGGTGCAGATAGCCGTTGCGGAGGAAACCGCCGAGTACAGTCAGTGCCGGTGCATGCGGGTGGCCGATTGCGACGGTAGGGTAGGCGCGGGCGCAAAAGTTGACCTGGGTGTTGGCAACCCAGAATTCACGCCGTGTTTCACTCACTGCAGCGGCACTGAGAACAGGCTGTCCGGCGCTGCCGCCAGGCGCATCACGCCAGTGCTGCAAGGCCTCGCTGCACACCGCCGAGATGGCGTGTTCGTCGGCAATGGCGAGCAATTGACGGGGCATGGCAATAACGGCGGAGTGGATGCCCTGCAAGCCATTGCGCAAGGCTTCGATTGCCGCGGGTTGCTGCAGGCGATCGTCCAGCGCTTTCAGTTGCCGAATGCCCTCGAGTCCGCCCAACCGGTGGTTGATTTGCGCCAGGCCACTCATGCCGGCGCAGGCAGCGGCCATCGCAAGAGCATGACCGCTGCCGGTGACCGACTGTTCGCGCCGCGCCCGGGATTGGCTGACCAGTTCTTTGAGACGGGCATCTTCATCGAAACGCACCTGTTCCAGGGTGTCACGCATCAGTGTGATCTGGGCGCCGCTATTGCGTGCCAGAGCCCGCGAGGAGAGCGAAAAGAACCCTTGCAGCTGTTGCGCATCATCCACTGCGCTGCGCAACGATGTGCTGGCACTGATGCTGCCTACGCTCGCGGCCTGACGGTGCTGTACTTGCAGGTAGCTTTCGTCGCCGAGCCCTACCTCGGTCAGCATTCGCGCATACAGGGGCAGCAGCGCAATGGCCTCGCTATCGAGAGCGGGCAGCGGGGCCACGAGGTGCTGGTAGACCAGCCCGTTCGTCCCCTGTGTATAACTGGTGAGGCGCAGTGGGCCCTGCGTGTGCTCTGTGCACTCGAGTTCCGGCAGTCGCTCCGGCACGTCAGCCAGCGTCACACAGGGCAGCACGCCCGGGTCATCGCGGTGTTTCTGGCGCCTCTCCAGTTGCTCTGCAAGGTCGAGAACCGCCTGCTTCTGGGCGTCATCCATGCTCGCCTTGAGCGCTGCCAGCCGCTCGGCCTCGGCTTCCAGCCTGCGTTGCGAGAGGTGCGTATCCGGCGTCATGACCAGTGTGACGCGGTGGGGGTTGTCGAGTAACAGGCGTCGCGCCAGCTGGCGAATGTAGTCAGGGTCGCCGATTTTTGCGCGTAAACTGTCCAGTACCGGGTCGAGATCCAGCACGGCCACCGGGTCGGCATAGTGGGTGGCGGGTCCAAGCGCCTGCAGAATCAACTGCAGGCCATAGGGGTAGCCGCCGCCTGTGACTTCACGTTGATGCAACTCGAGCTGGTGGAGCACGGCCTCCAGTTGCGCCTGCGGTACACCGTCCCGTGCCACGCGCTCGATCACCTCGAGCACCAGCGCTTCCACGGCATCCCGCGATGACGCTTCGCTGCCTTCGATACCGCAGCTGAACACCATTTCGCGCTGTGAATCTTCCAGCCCGCAGAGCGGCGAGGGCGCCTGCCCCAGGTCGGTTGTCTCCAGCGCGTGCATGAGAGGAGAGGCACTGTTGTCCAGCAGTACGCTGGAGAGCAGTTGTGCTTCCAGCTGCTGTTGCAGGTCCGTGCTTTCTCCGAGCAGCCAGCCGACGACGATATGCGTTTTACCGCTTGTATCGCCGGAGTCATCCAGCGCGTAGCTTTCTGCCACCCGCTTCGGCTCGCGCAGGCGCTGCTCGCGGGGCACGGCGATGTGCTCTTCAAGACGCTGGAAACGTTGCAGGGCGCGGGCTTCGAAGACCGCCTGGTGCTCGTGTGCGGGAATGTCGCCAAAGGTCATGAAAATGGCGTTGCTGGGGTGGTAATGGCTCTGGTAGAAGTCTTTCAGTTGTGCATAACTGAGGTCCGGAATGTGTTCCGGGTCGCCGCCGCTGTTGTAATGGTAAGTCACGGAAGGAAACAGGTGTGCGCACAGGGTTTGCCAGAGTGTGCTGGACACAGAGCTCATCGCGCCCTTCATTTCGTTGAACACCACACCCTTGAATACCAGGTCACTGGCCGGGTTGCCGGGCTCAGCGAAGTCTACCCGATGACCTTCCTGGGCGAAGTCCAGCGGGTCCAGGCGAGAGAAGAACACCGCGTCCAGATACACGTCGAGCAGGTTGTCGAAGTCCTTGCGGTTCTGGCTGGCGAAGGGGTAGGCGGTCCAGTCGCTACTGGTAAACGCGTTCATGAACGTATTGAGGGAACGGCGCAGCATCATGAAGAACGGGTCGCGCACAGGGTAGCGCTCGCTACCGCACAGGGCGGTATGCTCCAGAATATGCGCCACGCCGGTAGAGTCCGGGGGCACCGTCCGCAACGGGACCAGAAACACGTTCTCACTGTTGTTTGAGGCCAGGTGGTAGTGTATCGCCCCCGTGGCGGTGTGTTCGTATTGCTCGACCCGCAGCTGCAGCGACTCGATCTCGTGGCTGCGCAAAAGCTGGAATGCGGCGTGGCTCTGCGCCCCGCCGGGAATCATCTGGTTCATACCTGTCCTGTCGTAAAGGAAGTGTAGACGCTATTCTAGCGCGAAACAGGCCCGGCTGCGGTGGCGGGACGCAGTTCGATACGGTACATCCAGGGCCAGTTCTTGCCGGTTACCCAAATGCCACCGTCCTCGGGGTTCACGGCGATGCCGTTGAGTACGTCAGTAGACGGCTCGCGCTCCGGTAATGGCAGCAGGCCCTGAAGGTCGATACTGCCGGTGACTTCACCGGATGCCGGGTCGATGATCACGATGCGGTCTTCCTGCCAGACGTTCGCCCAGACGGCGCCGTCGATCCACTCCAGCTCATTCAGGCGCGCCACCGGCATGCCGTCTTCGAGCACCGCGACAGTGCGCTGTCGCTGTGCGGTGTCAGGATCGAGAAAATACAGACGGTGGCTGCCATCACTGTAGATCAGCTGGCTGCCATTGTGGGTCAGGCCCCAGCCCTGGCCCGGTATCGACAGCGCGACGACCGGTTGCAGGTCGGCCCGGCGGTAGACGAGCAGCCTGCGGGCCCTCCAGGTCAGTTGGTAGATGTGTTCGCCCAACACCGTAATACCTTCGCCGAACAGACGGGGATGCAGACGCTGCTCTGCCAGCAGTTCGCCATCGGTGAAACGGTACTGCAGCAATCGTGACTGTCCGTAGCCGCCGGTCCCCACAAACAGCATGCCGTCAATAATCTGCAGGCCCTGCACGAAATGACTGCGCGATTGGGGCTTTTTTTCCAGAATCTTGAAGGTGTAGCGTTCGGTAGCGGATGCGTTGAGCGCGACAAGCGCGAGCAGCGCGCTGCAGATCAGGTGACAAGCTTTCAAATCCGGTTTCTCCCCAGGTCGCGTAGTAGAAAGCGCGCCGGCGCCAGGGCGCGCAGTATTTCCGGTTCGACGGGCAGCGACTCGCCACACAGCTGGCTGGCCAGCAGTTCCGCCGCCAGTGGTGTGGACGTGAGTCCACGGGAACCGTGCCCCGTATTGAGGTAGAGGCCTTCAATATAGGCACCCTCCGCCGCGATAGGGCGGCGCGCGTTGTCACGCAACGCCGCGAAGCGCTGCAGAAACATCGCCCGGTCAGGCGCGGGCCCCACCAACGGCAGATAGTCCGGACTGGCGCAGCGCCATTGGGTGCGCCCGGGTAGAGCGCTATCCTCCAGCGCCGCCAGTGGCTTGGCAAGTGTCGGCAATGCGGCGCGCAACTGCGCGAGGTTGTAGGCCTGGTCTGCGGCGCGCAGGTCAGGGTCGGTGTCACCGGGCCCGAAGGTGGCGCCGATGCAGTGTTCTCCACCGCGGGCAGGGGCAATGTAACCCCGGTGACAGAGTGCCGCGCGCAAAGGCGCCAGCTCAGGCAGTGCGGGCAGCTGTGTGGTTTGGCCGCGTATTGCACGCAGTGGCAGCCAGTCCAGTCCATCGAGCGTGCTGCAGGCTGTGCCCGCGGCGACCACCACGGTGGGGGCTGCCGCCACTCGTTCGCCGGCCGCATTCAACGCCTGCCAGTGGCGGCCGTTGTGCTGCAACCGCAGCGCTCCGCAGTGCTCCCTCAGCACGATGCCGGGCTGTTGCAGCAGGGCGCGGCAAACGGCGGGTGGCGACAACCAGCCTGACTGCGGATACCAGTAACCGGCGCTGGTCTGGTGAATACCGATGAGTTGCGACGCGCGTTCGGCGTCCGCGACCTGGGCAAGCTCCGGCACTGCATGCAGCAGCGGCCGCATCCGTTCCAGCTCAGCCGCATTGGCGACCTGGTGAAAGCTGCCACACAGCGCCCCGTCCTCGCCCTCGTGCAGTGCGCCGCTGGCAAACGCGGCGGCGTATTGGCGTACCGCGAAGTCGAAACTGCAGAGGGCGAAGTCAGTCAGGGCCGAATGACGGTGTGAAAGCCGCGTGTACATGACCCCCTGGGCGTTGCCTGATGCCGCCTGGGCCGGCTTTCCGCGTTCCAGCACGGTGACCTTGAGGCCGCGCCGGGCCAACGCTGCCGCGGTGTGGCAACCGGCCAGGCCCGCCCCCAGTACCAGCACCTGGTCAGGTGGTGTGCGGCTGTGCCAGGGCAGGTCCCAGCGTGGCGCCCCGGCGGTAGCATTGCGGGGGACCTGGCGCGCCTGCCCGCTGCTCGGCTTTTGCCCGGTGGTGGTCGAGTGCCGCCCGTGGCGTACAGCAAGTCCCGTCGCCACGCTACCGGCAAGGGGGCTACCTGTCGGCGCTGCCATGGCGAAGGTGGCACCGGGGCGGCTGAGCGCCGCGATCTGTGGCCACAGGCTTTCGAGTCCTGAGTGTTCGCTGCTGTCGGGATCATCGGCACAAAGGTGCCAATCGTCCACGAGTGCCGTATTGCCCTGACCGAGATCCGCGAGCACCTCATCCACCGTGCCCCACCACAGGTCCAGCGTGACCGCATCTGAGTCAAAAATTGCCCGGTGTACACCGGGCAGGGGCTGTGGGTAGTGTCTGCGCAGTGTTGCGCCGAGTTCCGCCAGGCGCGGCCAGGCTGCGAGGCTCGCGGCCAGATCGCGGCCTGCGAGTGGCAGCCGGTCAATGGCAATGTAGTGCAAGCGCTGTGCGCCAGCCGCCGGGTGCTCGCGTGTCCGCCAGCGCTGCCAGGTGAGGAGAAAGTCGAGCCCGCTGCCAAAACCGGTAGCGGCTATCGTGAAGACGCGCGCGCTGTGCTCTTGCCAGCGTTTCTTGAGGTGCGTGCCAGAGAGCGCCATGTGCTCCTGCTGCGCGGGTAAACTGTCCTGTAAAATCGATTCGTTGGCAGCCCCGGTGCCAGGCGGAACAACAGAGCCCCCGCCGGGAATGTGGCGTGCTGGCAGCGCTGCCCAGGGTTGGTTGTCACGCCGCATGTGGGTACCCGGTTGCGCTTTGCAGACTGGCGGTGTGATCGCGATGTGGCAGGTGGGTGTTGCTCATGGCCCGTTCTCTGGTGCGGTTGCGCGGCGCCGCAAGCGTAGCAGACAAACAGTTCCCTCGGGGCACCGTCAGCAGGCCTCGCAGGCCAAAACCCAGTCGAGCTCTCGAGGGCCGGCGGCTGGTGTTTGTGACGGTCACACAGTAGACTTGCGCGCTTGCTTGAGAGGGTAGCTCATGGCTCAGAATCCGAACAAATCGATCCCCCGCGACCAGTTCCTCACCATCGCGGTCAATCTGCTGTACAAGGCATTCCTGGAGAATCGCCGCACGGAAGCGAAGAACGTGTTCCGCGACATGGCCACAGGCCGCACAGTGCACCTGACGAACGTGGTCATGGAGGACAAGTCGCAGGTGCGGTTCGATGTGGCACTGGACCACAGTGAATACCGCGGCAAGCTCAATTTTGGCGCTTTTCGCGCCAGCCTGGCGATGCTCGTCGCGCAGTTGAGCGACGCACTGCGAGCGGGCAAGGACATCAAGGTGTTCTCCGAGCAGAACAACCCGGACAACGTGGTGTTCGGCCTCAGCGCCGCGACCGAGGACGAGGGCGAAGTCAACGTCATGGTGCTGGGCGCAGACTCCAATGCGCCGCGGGGTTCTATCGAGTTGCGCTTGCAATACCTCGACCCGGCGCAATTCGCCGCGGAGGCGCAAGCGACACCTGCCGGCGGCTGAGCTCATCCCGCAGGGATGGCGTCGCGCTCTACGGTGACGGTTTCCCGCTCTGCCGGGGCAATGACGTCGGCGCTGCCCGTCACCACCTTGCGCCCGGCCTGATTTACCACGGTGCAGTCCAGCGTTACCCGTTGACGTCTCGGTTCCAGCGCACTCACCGTGAGTGTCACGGTGAGCGTGTCACCCACGCGCACGGGCTGCCGGAAGCTGAGCGACTGGCCCAGATAGACCGTGCCGGGCCCCGGCAGTTGCATGGCCAGTGTCGCGGAGATCAGCCCCCCGCTGAACATGCCGTGGGCGATGCAGCCACCAAACGGTGTGCTGGCAGCATATTCGGGGTCTGTATGCAGGGGATTGTAATCGCCGGAGGCGTCGGCAAAGCGCTGCAGATCGCCCAGCGTCACCGTGTGGGAGCGCTCCACCTGTTGCCCGATGCTCAGTTCGTCGAAGGTGTAGTTTTGTATGCGCGGCATGTCGAGGTCCTGCAGGATTGTTGAGCGCCTCATGATACCGTAGTGTAGCCGCCCCCCACACAGTCACGTCCAGCGTGCAGGAGAGAACGATGTCGGAAGCGGTGGAGCGTGTCATACCGCCCATTTCCTACCCCCCGGAATTGCCGGTGGTGCAGGCCCGCGACGATATCGCGCAGGCCATTGCCGACCACCAGGTGGTCATTGTTGCCGGCGAGACCGGCTCTGGAAAAACCACGCAGATCCCCAAGATCTGCCTCGATCTGGGGCGTGGGCGCCTGGCGCGTATCGGGCACACGCAGCCCCGGCGTCTCGCCGCTCGCTCCGTTGCCCAGCGCATATCCGACGAACTGGCGGTGCCGCTCGGGGACACAGTGGGCTACCAGGTGCGATTTACCGACCAGGTTTCGGAGTCGTCCGCAATCAAGCTGATGACCGATGGCATTCTGCTTGCGGAAGTGCGCCACGACCGGCTGCTGCGCCAGTACGACACACTGATTATCGACGAGGCACATGAACGCAGCCTGAATATCGATTTCCTGCTCGGCTACCTCAAGCAGTTGCTGCCGCGTCGGCCGGACCTCAAGTTGATTGTCACCTCGGCGACCATCGACGTGACCACGTTCGCCCGGCATTTCGATGATGCGCCGGTGATTGAGGTGTCGGGCCGCGGGTATCCGGTGGAAACGGTGTATCTGGACCCTGCCGAGGACCGTGACCTCGGCCTTCAGGAACAGGTGACCGGCCTGGTTGCGGATATCGAACACGGACGGTTTGGTGAGCGCGGGGACGTGCTGGTGTTCCTTCCGGGTGAGCGTGAAATTCGCGAGCTGGCCCGGGCCCTGCGTGAACTGGAGCGAATCGAGGTGCTGCCGCTTTACGCTCGACTGTCCAATGCGGAGCAGAGCCGGGTGTTCGACCTCTCGCGGCGGCGCCTGATGCGCGTGGTGCTGGCGACCAATGTGGCGGAAACCTCGCTCACAGTCCCCGGTATTCGCTACGTCATCGATCCGGGTGATGCGCGCATCAGCCGCTACAGCTTCCGCACCAAGGTGCAGCGCCTGCCCATTGAACCGGTTTCGCAAGCCAGCGCGAACCAGCGTCAGGGGCGTTGCGGACGGGTTGCTGCCGGCGTCTGCATCCGTCTCTACAGTGAGGCTGACTTTATCTCCCGGCCTGAATTCACCGACCCGGAGATCCTGCGCACCAACCTGGCCGCCGTCATTCTGCAAATGCTGCAGTTGGGCCTGGGTGAGGTGCAGCATTTCCCGTTCATCAATCCACCGGACCCGCGCATGGTGCGCGATGGCTACAAGCTGCTGCAGGAACTCGGGGCCGTCAGTGCACGTGGCAAACTGACAGCGCTCGGCCGGCAGATGGCGAAACTGCCCATCGACCCGCGCCTGGCGCGGATGGTGCTTGCCGGCCAGGACAGGGCCTGCCTGGAGGAAGTTCTGGTGATTGCCGCAGCGCTGGCGATTCAGGACCCCCGCGAGCGCCCGGCAGACAAGCAGGCACAGTCGGACCAGATGCACGCCCGGTTCCGCCACGAACGCTCCGACTTCATGGCCTGGCTGAGTTTGTGGCGTTACTACGAGGAGCAGCGGCAGGCGTTGAGCCAGAGTCAGCTGCGCAAGCTCTGCCAGCGCGAGTTTCTGTCTTTTTTGCGCATGCGTGAATGGCGCGACATGCACGCACAGTTGCGCATGGCCTGCCGCCAGCTTGGGTTGCGCGCAGCCGGTGAGTTGCCGGCGTTGGGGGAGGAGCCCTTCGAGTCGGTGCACCGGGCGCTGTTGGCGGGGTTGCTGTCGAATATCGCCCAGCACCAGGAAAACCGCGACTACCTGGGCAGTCGCAACCGCAAGCTGCAGATATTTCCCGGGTCCAACCTGGGGCGCCAGCGTCCCAAGTGGATTGTCGCTGCGGAAGTTGTGGAAACATCGCGTGTCTTTGCGCGCACAGTCGCGGCCATCGACCCCGCCTGGGTGCTGGAGGCAAACCCGGACCTGCTCAAGCGCCATTATTACGAGCCCCGCTGGGAGGCGCGCCAGGGACGCGTCATGGCCTGGGAACGCGTGACGCTCTACGGCTTGACCGTAGCGGACAAGCGCGCCGTGCACTACGGGCCCATCAAACCGGTCGAGGCGCGCGAATTGCTGATTCGCGAGGGCCTGATTGCCGGACGCTTTCCCCGTCACCCCGCATTCCTGAAACACAACCTGCGGGTTGTGCGGGACGTGGAGGGTCTGGAGGCCAAGGCGCGGCGGCGCGACCTGCTGGCAGACGAACAGGTGTTGTACGCCTTCTACGACGAGCGGCTGCCGGCAGATACCGCCACTGCGGAGCGCCTGAGGGCGTGGCTGGGTGCGGAAGAGGGTGCCGACAGGGCCCTGCGTATCACCCGTGAGCAGTTGCTGGCCCGGGACCCCGGCGCAGCACTGGGCGAACAATTTCCCGACCGGCTGCTGTGGGGTGATCTGGAGCTGCGTCTGAGCTATCGCTTCGAGCCCGGTCAGGAGGCGGACGGTGTTTCGGTCACTCTGCCCGTGGGCCTGCTCAACCGCGTGCCGCGGTTTCGCTTCGAGTGGCTGGTCCCCGGCCTGCTGCGCGACAAATGCATCGCGCTGGTGAAAGGCCTGCCCAAAGAAAAGCGCAAACAACTGGTGCCGGTCCCCGACCGGGTCGATCAGGCTCTCGCCGTGCTGCGGCCCGATGATGAGGCGCTGACCGCCGCGCTGGCGCGGGTGTTGGGTAAACAATCGGGGCTGAAATTGCGCATGGAAGACTTCGCGCCACACGCGCTGGACCCGTTCTACAGCATGAATGTGCGCGTTGTGGACGCCGATGGTCGCATGATTAAGCAGGGACGGGATCTCGCCGCGCTGATCGCGGAACTGCGCGATGATACGCGTGAGACCATTGTTGCTGCACCCTCCGGCAGCCCGGCCTGTGAAGGCCTGACCGACTGGCCGGAAAAAGCCTTGCCAGAACAATGGCGGTTTCGTCAGGCCGGCACCGAGATCGTTACCTGGCCCGCGCTGGTGGACAAGGGTGAAACCGTGGCGGTGGCGTTGTGCGACTATCCCGGGCAGGCGCAAGCGGAGCATCGCAAGGGGGTGTTGCGGCTGTTGCGCCTGCAGCATCGGCAGCAGGTGAAGTTTCTGCGCAAGCAATTGCTGCAGGGGAACGAGGCCAGTCTGCTGCTGGCGGCTGCGAGCCAGCCACGCGAGGCGCTGGTGGAAGACATGATCGATGCCGCCTGGGCTCAGGTGGCGCAGCTGGACGAGAGCCTGCCACGAGATAGCGAGTCTTTCTCGGCATGCGCCCGGCGCAGCGGGCAGGTGGTGGGTACAGCCAACCACCTGGAGGCGACGGTGTTGAATGCGCTGCGTCCGCTGGCGGAGGCCCGTACCGTGCTCGCGCGCTGCAAGGAGCCTGAGGTCGGCGCCGCACTCGCCGATATCGAGGCGCAACTGGCCGCCCTGTGGCAGCCAGGGTTCCAGCGCGATACGCCAGCGGAGTGGTTGGGGCAGTATCCGCGCTATATGAAGGCCCTGAAGCAGCGTGCAGACAATCTCAAGGGCCAGCTCGCTCGTGACAACGGCCACCGGGAGCGTCTGCAGCAGCTCGGTCAGCCCTTGTGGGAGGCGCTGGAACGCTTTCCCGGTCTGCTCGCTCTCTGCCCGGCTGCGGCGACTTACCGCTGGATGCTGGAGGAATTTCGCGTCTCCCTGTTTGCCCAGCAGCTGGGTACACGCACGCCGGTATCGGAAAAACGCCTGCAGCAGCAGTGGGGGCAGGTCCGTGACTGGCTGGCGCAGCATCCCGACAGCGTAACGCCCACTGATTTGTGAATTATTACCAAATGGAAAAGCGCCGGGGCGAAACTTCACTGACAATATCGAGTCACATGAGGCAGGCAGGCCATTTTGCTGCCTGCACTTGTGTGCAATGACCTGACAACATTAAAAGGACAACAATCATGACAGATTCAAGAAAACCCCTGGCGCTGGCACTGGGTGCGGCGTTCCTCGTGGGCTCAGTAGTTCCAGCGGCTTCAGCCTCCGTAAACCCTTTTGCGGCGCAGGAACTCAGCTCCGGCTACAACCTGGCTAATTTCAACTCGCACGGTGATGGTGACCACGAAGGCAAGTGCGGCGAAGGCAAATGCGGTGAGAAGGATGCCGAAGGCAAATGTGGCGAGGGCAAGTGTGGCGAGAAGGATGCCGAAGGCAAGTGTGGTGAAGGCAAGTGTGGTGAAAAAGACAGCGGAAAAGACGCCGAGGGCAAATGCGGCGAAGGCAAGTGCGGCGGCTGATGCCCGAGCGCTCTGACGGGCTCGCCGGTGCGGGCCTGGGTTTGCGGCGGGCCCTTCTGGGCCCGCTGCTTTCTGCAGCGAATCCGCAGGTCGATTTCCTGGAGGTCGCTCCGGAGAACTGGATTGGCGTTGGCGGGCGACTGGGGCGCCAGTTCCGCGAGCTAGCAGCGCGTCAACCAATGGTTCTACACGGGCTCTCCCTGGACATTGGGGGCCCCGACGCGCTGGATACAAACCTGGTCAAAGCAGTGCGGGCCCTCATGCAGGACATCGGCGCCAGCCTGTATACAGAACATTTAACCTATTGTGCCGCTGACGGGCATCTTTATGATCTGCTGCCGATACCCTTCACAGAAGAAGCTGTGACGCACGTAGTCGAGCGCGTACAGCGTGTGCAGGATATTATCGGCGAACCGATTGCGCTGGAGAACGCGTCATACTACGCCCAGCCCCACGCCGAAATGTCCGAGGCAGAGTTTATCACCAGCGTGGTCCGGCGTGCCGGCTGCGATCTGCTTCTCGACGTAAACAATATCTACGTCAACAGCATCAATCACAGCTATTCACCTTGCGAATTCCTGCAGGCCCTGCCTCTGGACCGGGTGCGCTATATTCATGTGGCGGGCCACTATGACGAAGCCCCCGACTTGAAAGTGGATACGCACGGGGCCTCCGTGATTGCGCCGGTCTGGTCGTTGCTCGCCGAGGCCTACAGTTTGCTCGGGCCGCTGCCAACGCTGCTGGAACGCGATTTCAATCTCCCGCCACTGTCGGAATTGTTGCTGGAAGTAGAGCAGATACGCCAGCTCCAGCACACGGCGCGAGCGGTCGTGCCTGGGCGTGCGCATGGCTGAATTGCGCGCCCAGCAGTTGGCCATGGCGCGCTACCTGCGCGACCCCGCAACGCAACAGCCGCCCGCGGGGGTGGAGCGCCGGCGTCTGCAGGTGTATGAAACACTGATCTACAACAATATCGAGGGCTTTATCAGCGGCGGTTTTCCTGTGTTGCGGCGCCTCTATGCTGACGCAGCCTGGCATCGACTGGTGCGCGCGTTCATTGACGGTCACCGCTGCCACACACCCTATTTCCTTGAGATCAGTCAGGAGTTCGTGCGTTTTCTGCTTGAGCGTTCGTGCCCACACCCCGACGATCCGCCCTTTATCGCTGAGCTCGCACACTACGAATGGGTGGAGCTGGCGCTCACGGTGGCGGAAGACGATATACCTCCGGAAGCGGGCGGCGATCCCATGCGTTCACCGTTGACGCTCTCGCCACTGGCGTGGCCGCTCGCCTATGCCTACCCCGTGCACCAGATTGGTGTGGACTTCCGGCCCACAGAGCCGGGTGACCCCGTATATCTTGTGGTCTATCGCGACCGCGCGGATACGGTGCAATTCATGGCCTTGAACGCCGCCACGGCACGGTTGCTGGAACTGGTCAGGGAGCGCGGGTCCGAGCCAGGCGCCGCGCTGCTGCATGCGCTGGCGGCGGAACTGTCATTGCCGGAGGACACGGTCAGCGACTTCGGCGCGGCCCAGCTGGCGGACTTCGTGGCCCGGGGCATTCTTGTCACGCACTGAGAGGTACTTTTCCCCGTTGCTCAGCCCTCCTCACAGGCGTAATATTCTGCGGCTAATCCTGACCGCGACCCACCGATGAAATTTTTGCATCCGATAGTGCTACTGCTCTGCCTGTTTGGGCTCGCACCCGCGATGGCCGCAGAGCCTGTGGATACCGACCCCCTGGAGGCAATTAACCGGCCGATTTTCGTCTTTAATGAGCGCATGGACCAGTATCTGCTGAAGCCGGCAGCGCGCGGCTATCACGCCGTAACGCCGGATCCGCTGGAGACGGGGGTCGACAATTTCTTCCGCAACCTGCGCGATGTCAACACGACGCTGAACTCCATCCTGCAGGGACGTCTGCAGGGCGCGGCACAGGCCGGTGGTCGCTTTCTGTTGAATTCCACCATCGGTATGCTCGGACTGTTCGACGTCGCCACCCGCATGGGTATAGAGCCCCTGAGAACCGACTTCGGACAGACCCTCGCGGTGTGGGGTGTGCCGGAGGGGCCTTACCTGATGGTGCCGCTTTTCGGGCCGCGGACCATGCGCAGTGGTGTCGGCACGGTGTTTGATGCCTACACCTCGGTTGAAGTGGCGATTGACGACGTGCGGCTGCGCAATTCATTGATCGGCCTGGAGCTGGTCAGCTCCCGGGTGGAGCTGTTGAAAGCGGAGGACCTGATCTCGGGTGATCGCTACATTTTCATACGTGATGCCTACCTTCAGCAGCGCCGTGCGCTGGTGAACGATGGCGAGGTAGAGGACAGCTTTTCCGACTTCAGCGACGAAGACTGGCCGGACGAACTCTAGCGCAGCATGACGCTCACTGTGGTTTGCACCAAAACTGTGAAATCCTGCCCAAACCCGGTGCAAATTGGTTGCCCCCCCCAAATCAAGGGCGTACTGTCCGTCAGCACACGCTCCGCAAGTGCCGCATGATGAAATCCAAAGGGTATGTGCTGCTCATCGATGACGATGCCGCCCGGGCCGCCGCGCTGGCGCAAACCGTCATCGGCGAGGGGTATCGGGTTGAAGTGTTCACCGATGTGCTCAAGGCCTATCATTTTCTCGCCGACAATCAGGACCTCGATGTCATTCTGTGCGAGCTGGATCTGGAAGCCGTTTCCTGGCAGGAGGCGCGCCGCTCCTTGCGTGAGCTCGACCTGCAGATCCCCGCGATCATGCTCAGTGACCGCGCCGAGGTCGACAAGATGGTGACCGCGCTGCGCCTGGGGGCCAGCGATTTTTTCGTACGGCCCATCGAGGATGAGGAAGCGCTGTTCAAGTCCATCGAACGCTGTGTCCGACAGCGCCAGATGCGTCGCGAGTTGCGAGAGTCTCGCCAGCGCCTTGAACAGGCCAACATGGAATTGCGCGGCACCGTGAAAATGCTCGAGCAGGACCAGCAGGCGGGGCGCCAGGTGCAGTTACGTATGTTACCGGTCAGCCCCATGGTCATGGAGCCCTACGTTTTCAGCCACACGGTAATTCCGTCGTTGTACCTGAGCGGAGACTTCACCGATTACTTCACGGTGGGGCAGCATCACGTTGCCTTTTTCATGGCGGACGTTTCCGGTCATGGCAGCTCGTCGGCCTTTACCACGGTGCTGCTCAAGAACCTGTTTGCACGCAAGCGCTCCGACTTCCTGCGCCGTGACGATGACACCCTGCTGAGCCCTGTCGCCATGTTGAAGCGGGCCAATCAGGAGCTGCTCGATCTGGGCGTCGGCAAATTTGCCACGATGGTGGTGGGGCTGCTGGATACCGAGGCGAATACCTTGCGCTACAGCGTTGCCGGTCACCTGCCGCAACCTGTGCTGGTCTCAGAACAGGGGGCCCGCTATTTGCGTGGCGAGGGCTCGGCGGTCGGGATCATGGAGGATGTGGCCTATGAGGAGCACCTGATTGATCTGCCGCAACGGTTTATGCTGGCGCTCTTCTCCGACGGTATTCTGGAGATACTGCCGCCCACGAACCTGATCGAAAAGGAAAAATATTTTCTCAAGGTGTTCGAAGAGTCTGCGGAGACGCCCGAGGATATCGTCACCAGGCTGGGGTTGGACCGTGTGGAAACAGCACCGGATGATATAGCTGCGCTGTTTATCAGCAAGCGGAGTTGAGATGGAAGAGGGCCGGATACTTGCAGCGAGCCAGGACGGCGCCTATGTGGTGCGCCTGACGGGGGACGTGCGGCTTACCTTGTGCACAACCATCGACGATTATGTCCAGCGCATGCTGGATAACCCCGATTTTGCCAGTGTCTGGGTGGACCTGTGCGATGCCGAGGGCATTGACAGTACCACCCTGGGTTTGCTGGCAAAGCTGGCGCTGGAAGTCCGCGCGCGCTACGGCTTCACGCCGGCAATTTACTCCAGTAATCCCAGTATCACCCGCCTGATCAAGAGCATGGGTTTCCAGAGGTTGTATGATTTACACGAAGACGCCTGCGCCAACCCCGAGTGCATTGATTGCATACCCTTGGTGAAGGGCAGTGAGGCGTCTGTGCGTGACAAGGTGATTGAGGCACACCGGGTGTTGATGGGGCTGTCGGAGGAAAACCGCGCACGCTTCAAGGACCTCATGGTCGTACTCGAGCGCAGCTGAGCCGGGTCAGCTTTTTCGCGCGTCCAGCTTGCAGCGAATGTAGTCCTGATGCGGCACATACGTCAGTTCCGCCACCTGGCGAATCAGGTGTTCCTCGTATTTATCCAGATCGCCGTCGGCGTAGGCCACCTGCCACATGCTGGCAATCAGGGTGAGCTTTTCCTCAGGCCCGTAGTGGTCGTTAATCACGCGGGTGAATTCGTACAGTGAGGTGGCCTCGTCGACCCTCTCGCCCGCTGCTGCGATCAGCGCCCTCACTTCCTGACTGGGCAGCGACAGGGCATTGCACAGCAGCTGTTCCAATGTCGCCTCCTCGCTGGCATCCTGAGTGAAATCGGCACGCGCTGTTTCAATCAGCAGTGCGGCTGCTGCCAGTTGCAGCCGGTGTTCCAGCTGCTCCGGGGTCTCCGCTTCGGGGAGTATAAACAGGGATTTCAGTGCCTTGATCATGCCGCGCTGATAACCTCCTCGAGTCGCCTCTGGTCCGCGATAAAGTTGCGAATGCCTTCGGCAAGTTTCTCCGTTGCCATCGCATCTTCGTTCAACGCCAGGCGGAAGCTGCCCTCATCAAGGGTGGATTGCGGGTCGTCTGCACGGCTGTCCTGTGCGCTGAGCCGGCGCGGCAGTTCGCCGCTATCCGCTGCCAGCGTTTCCAGCAGTGCCGGGCTTATGGTCAGCCGGTCGCAGCCCGCGAGTGCTTCGATCTCGCCCGCGTTGCGGAAACTGGCACCCATGACCACGGTGTTGTAGCCGTGCGCTTTGTAGTGGTGATATATCCGGCGCACAGATTGTACGCCGGGGTCCTCGTCGGGGTGCGCTACCGTGATATCGGTGTTGGCGAGATGCCAGTCGAGAATACGCCCCACGAACGGTGAAATCAGGTAGACCCCGGCGTCCGCGCAGGCGCTGGCCTGGGCAAAGCCAAACAGCAGGGTCAGGTTGCAGTTGATGCCCTCGCGCTCCAAGCCCCGGGCGGCGTTAATGCCCTCCCAGGTGGCGGCGATCTTGATCAGCACGCGTTCGCGCCCGATACCAGCGTCTTCGTACATCCCGATCAGCTTGCGCGCGCGCGCCATGGTGGCGCGGGTGTCAAACGAGAGCCGTGCATCGACTTCCGTTGAGATACGTCCGGGAACGATGCCGAGGATTTCGCGCCCGATGTCGACTGCAAAGCGGTCACAGCAGTTGGCCATTTGTTCAGCGCTGCTGCCCCCGGCCCGGGTGGCCCAGTCGAGAGCGTCAGAGAGCAGTCTGCCGTAGTGGGGCAGGGCTGCGGCTTTCAGCAACAGCGAGGGATTGGTGGTGGCGTCCTGGGGGTGAAAGCGGCGAATGGCCTCGATATCACCGGTATCGGCGACCACATCAGTCATCGACTTCAGTTGGTCGAGTTTACTGCTCATGTCGGGAGGTCCTTGTGAAACGTGCGGCTTGAACGCAACCGCCGGGTTACAGACTGCGCAACCAAGTGTGCAGGATAATCCCCTTGTGTGCTACCCGCAGGCTGTCTCAGCAGTGCAGTTTTGGTCAGGCTCGTGCTGTCTGACCTTGTTCAGGGCATCTTCCAGTACGGTCACGCCTGCACCCTTGCGATGTGCGTTCTCGCTCAGGTGGCGCCGGTATTGACGCGCGCCCGGTACGCCCTGGTAAAGCCCGAGGAGGTGGCGCGTGATGTGATTGAGGGCTGTGCCACGCTGCAGCTCCTGTTCCACGTAGGGCAGCATTTGCACAATAGCATCATGCTTGTCGGCCAGCGGGTTGGTCGCGCCGAACAGGGCGCTATCTGCGTTGGCGAGTAGCCATGGATCGTGGTAGGCCGCGCGTCCGAGCATGACGCCGTCTACATGCTGCAGGTGCTCGGCGCTGGCTTCCAGGCTGGTAATGCCACCATTGATGACGATGGTCAGTTCCGGCAGGTCGCGTTTCAGCTGGTACACCCAGGGGTAATTGAGCGGCGGGATTTCCCGGTTTTCTTTCGGCGAAAGACCCTGCAGCCAGGCTTTGCGGGCGTGCACGATAAAAACCCTGCAGCCGGCGCTGGCGCTGTGGCCCATGAAATCCAGCAGTTGCTGGTAACTTTCCATGTCATCAATGCCGATGCGATGCTTCAGGGTAATCGGGAGATCACAGGCATCCCGCATGGCGGCAACACATTGCGCCACGCGTTCGGGCTGTGCCATCAGGGCCGCGCCGAAGGCACCCGATTGCACGCGGTCCGACGGGCAACCGCAGTTCAGGTTCACTTCGTCATAACCCCAGTCAGCAGCCCAAGCCGCGCAGCGCGCAAGGTCAGCAGGCTCGCTGCCACCGAGCTGCAGGGCCACCGGCGACTCCACAGGGCTGAAGCCGAGGAAACGCTGCCGGTCGCCGTGTATCAGCGCACCGGTGGTGACCATTTCCGTGTACAGGCGTGCATGTTTGCTCAGCAGGCGCCAGAAGTACCGGCAGTGGCGGTCACTCCAGTCCATCATGGGGGCTATGCAAAAACGGTGGGCGTTGGCGGTCATGAAGTGCGGTGTGTTTGGGCGGTGGGCCATTGTACCGGAGATACATCCTGAATTCGCTATACTGGGGAAAAGCTGGCCGCAGGAGGTGCGTGTGCATTACATTTTCGAAGTCACCCTGAGCCCGGGTTACAGTGCGGAAGCGTACGCTGAGGCATGGATTCGCGCGAGCGAAATTATTCAGCGGGCGCCGGGCGCACAGGGTACCCGCTTGCACCGCAAAATTGGTGATCCCACGCGGTTGCTCGCCATCGCGACGTGGGAAAGCAAGTCTGCGCGGGATGCAATGGAGTCCCGGTTGCCGCAGCAGGTGATGGACATCATCGCCGAGCAGACACCCCATGTAGAGATCACCCTGCTGGGTGAGTTCGAGGCCCCCGAGTGGGAAGTCGTGCCCGAGGCCTGATGTCTCAGCTGCCGGCGGCAGTGAGCGTGCGGTTGATTGCGCGTCGCGTTGCGCTGTCCTGCAGCGTGGCTTCCAGTCGCTGAATGTCTGCGGCCTCAAGATAGGCGGGGATGTAGTGCAGCTCAACCGGGCGTTCATCCCCCAGCGAGAACCCGGCGACATCCGTCAACCCCCCAAACAGGGCTGCATCACCCAGCCGGCAGGCGGTGTAGACAACGACCGCATTGGCCAGCGCAGCTCCCTGCAGGGGGTGCTCAGCAGGCGGTACTGCCAGAGGCAGCAAGGATTGGTCCAGTGCTGCCTCGATATTGGCTGGCAGGCCCCAGCGCCGTGCGAGTAGTGCCGCGAACATGGCGGCATTCGCCCCCAGAGCGGCTTGTTGCGCCTGCACGCGCTCCAACAGCAGGCAGCCCGGGGCGTAAAGCGGGGCGAGCTCCGGTTGCAGGGACACCAGGTTGATGTCTCCCAGGTTGGCCAGCAGAGCTTGGGTGGACGCGACGGATGGGTTATCGAGGTTGAGGTTACGGGCCAACAGGAATGCCGTGGCGCTGGCGACCTGGCTGGATTTCCACAGCCTTCGCATTGCCGCTTCCTGCTCCGACCCCGGGGCGCTTGCCGGCAGTGTGCGTGCCAGGGCGGATTGCGCAATCAGGCCCCTGACGTAACTCACTCCCAGGTAGGCAATGGCATGGTGTACGCTCGCGATGGGGGTGGTCAGGGCGAAGGCCGCTGAATTCACCGTGCGCAGTACATCCGCGGCCAATGCGGGCTCGTTCTTCACCGCTTCCGTAATCTCATCAATGTCATCAAGCGCCCCGGTAACCTGCAGGAACATGGCATGGGGCTCGGGTATGGCTTCAACCAGTGTCCGGAATACGCCGGGCTCTTCTGCATCGCGGGCACTGTCGCGACGCATAAGCGTGAAGGACTGCAGTGCGGCGGGTGGGCCGCTGGCTGGGGGCGCTGCACCCTCCGGGACGAGGTCCGGGGACTCGGCGTTGGCGCCAAATGACTGAATCGCCGTGCGCACCCTGAGAGGGCCATCCGGTTTGGCCGCTGGCTGCATGTCGCGGGCGGCAGGCGGCCTCCGTCTCCACAGGAGCAGCCCTAAAACACACGCGACTGCTATTGCGAGGAGAATGGTCGTCAACGTCGTCATGGAGGGATTCCGGCTGGTGGCTTATGTGTCACGCGCCTTCACAGGACACGATTTGATTGAGGCCACATAGTAGCAAAAGGCAACAAATGTGTTACAAAAATATGCGGATTGAGAAGGATTCATCTACGCTGCTGAAAGCGCGTACACGTCCTTCCCCTGTGTGCGCCTGGTGCCCATACAACGGAGTATATGTACATGCACAGTCCTCTTCTCGTTCGTTTGCCCACCCAGGACGAAGTCGATACCTTCTGGGCCGACGGTGTTGTATGCCTGCGTGGGGCGCTGGACCCCGATGCGGTGCTGGCCATGGCGCCCGCCGTGGAGCGGCTGTTGCAGGAATCGGTGGGTGAGACCATGCATGACATGTCTGCACTGGGTGCCGGCTTGGCGGCAACGGGGGGCACCGTATTGACCGGGGGTGTCGCCGGCAAAGGGCGCTTTGTGTCTGGCACGGATCACTGGCGCGTTGACGCGGATTGCCGCGCCTTCGCCCTCGACCCGGGTCTCGGCGCACTGGCCGGAGCGTTGCTGCGTAGCCAGCAGGTATATCTGTGGGAAGACAGTATTCTGGTCAAGGAGCCGGATACCGTTGAGCAGACGGCCTGGCATCAGGATATGGGCTACTTTCATGCCCGTGGCGAGCAGGTCTGCACAACCTGGATACCTCTGGACAGGGCAGATGCCGAAACCGGCGCAATGAGTTTTGTGCGCGGCTCGCATCGCGACGGCGCGCTCTACCGGCCCAACTGGTTTGTCTCACAGCAGAGCATGGAGGGCACCGAAGGCTTGGAGGTCCCTGATATTCCGGCCCTGGCGGCTGCACAGCGCGTTGAAGTGTTGCAGTACGCGCTTGGCCCCGGTGACCTCACCGTTCACCACGCCCGTACCCTGCATGCCGCCGGCGGTAATCTGAGCCAGCATCAGCGACGTCGGGCCATCAGCATTCGCTATTGCGGGGAGGATGTACGCTACCACTTTCGCCCCGGCGCGCCGCGCAAACCGCACCATGAACACGTGCGGGAAGATGACCCGCTGGGCGGCCCTGATTGTCCTCGTGTGTGGGGTTAGCCCCTCAGGCCTCGCGGCTGGCCTGCTCCCCGCGAAACGCCAAGTGGGTTTGCAGTTGCAGGCTGACCGGCAGCGTCGCGCCTGCCGGTACATCAATGTGCCCCGGAGCCAGGCAGGGGACGCGCTGCCCGTCGGGTAACAGCAGCTCGTAGAGGTAGTGGGCGCCGCGAAAGGACCGTCGTGCAACGCGTAATCGAGTGCTGCTGCCCGCGTCGTAGGTAATGTCTCCGGGTCGCACCAGCAACTGACAGCGGGCGTCGGTCTCGCCAGACTTCCCGGCGCCCGCGAAAGGCGTTGTGACCTCGCCGGCCCGGTTGATGGTGGCAACGAAAGGGCTGAGCGGATGGTGATAGAGGTCGTAGGGTGAGGCGGTCTGCACGATCCGGCCCTGATTGAGCAGGGTAATCTGATCCGCCATGGCAAACGCCTCGTGCTGGTCGTGCGTCACCAGCAAAGCGGTAATGGCGCTACGTTTGAGCAGCTCGCGAACGTCAGCGGCGAGTGCCGTGCGCAACTCGGCATCGAGGTTGGAGAATGGCTCGTCCAGCAGCAGGATTTCCGGCTCCGGTGCCAGTGCACGGGCCAGGGCGACGCGCTGTTGTTGCCCACCGGACAGCTCGTGCGGCCAGGCATCGGCATGCTCGCTCAGTGCAACCAGTTGCAGCAGGCCTTCAACCCGGTCACGACGTGCCCTGCTGGACAAGGCGGACAGGCCGAACGCGATGTTGCCACGCACGTTGAGGTGTGGAAACAGCGCGAAATCCTGAAACACCATGCCGACTTTACGCTGCTCCGGTGGTGTACGGCGCTGCGGCGTGCTCAAAGTCTCGCCGCACAGTGCAATGCTGCCCGCGGTGAGTGGCTCGAAGCCGGCGATCGCGCGCAGCAGCGTTGTCTTGCCACAACCTGAAGGGCCGAGCAGGCAACCGATGTCTCCCGACTGCAGCGTCACTGAGGCATTTTCGACCGCCGTGGTCGCACCGTAGCGCACGCTTACCTGTTGCAGCTCAAGTTGCTTGCTCATGTCTCTGTGGGCTCCGGTGACATGCTGCGGGTGAGAAGAATAACAGGCAGCAGCCCGATCAGCACGATGGCAAGAGCTGGCAGTGCCGCTTCGGCCAGACGTTCGTCTGAAGCCAGTTCGTGAGCCCGCACGGCCAGCGTGTTGAAGTTGAAAGGGCGCAGGATGAGGGTTGTCGGCAGCTCCTTGAGTACGTCCACAAAAACCAGCAACAGGGCACTGAGCAGGCTGGTGCGCAACATGGGAAGGTGTATTCGACGCAGCACGCCCAGTGGTGTCTGCCCGAGGGAGCGTGCGGATTCATCGATGGCCGGCCGGATGCGGGTGAGTCCGGCCTCCACCGACTGCAGCGATACCGCGAGGAAGCGCACAACGTAGGCAAACACCAGTGCCCCGAGGGTGCCGCTGATGAGCAGTCCAGAGGACACTCCCAGGGTTCGCTGTAACCACCCGTCCAGCGTGTTGTCCAGCCAGGCGAACGGGATCATCACGCCGACGGCAATCACGGTGCCGGGCACCGCATACCCCATGCTCGCAAGGCGCGTGACGCCAGTTTCCAGACGGCCGGGGTAGGCGCGTTTGCCGTACCCCAGTAGCAGGGCCAGCAGCAGACAACCCAGCGAGGCGAGTGCGGCAAGAAGAAAGCTGTTGCCCAGCAGTGCGAGGAAAGCGCCACTGAACATGCTGCTGTAGTGTTGCGCCGCCCACACCCCAAGTTGCGCGGCGGGCAGTAGAAAACCGGCTGTGAGAATAAGCAGCGCGGTTGTAGAAGCTGCTGCCGCGCGCCATCCGCTCAGTTGCATGCGTGACGGGGGCCGTGCACTGTGCATTTTATGGAAACGCAGGCGGGCCCTGGAGTGTCTTTCCAGCGCGAAAAGTAGCAGCACAAAGATCAGCAGGAAGGCGGCCAGCTGCGCGGCCGTGTGCAGCTCCCCCAGGCCATACCAGGTGCGGAAGATGCCAGTGGTGAAGGCACTCACACCGAAGTACGCCACGGTGCCATAGTCTGCCAGGGTTTCCATCAGCGCCAGGCTGACGCCCGCGGCGAGCGCTGGCCGGGCGAGCGGCAAGGTCACGCGGAACAGCGTTTGCCACGCGGACCTGCCAAGGCTGCGGCTCGCTTCCATCAGCGCGGGTGATTGCTCCAGCAGGGCGATACGCGCCAGCAGGTAAACGTAGGGGTAGAGGACCAGAGATAACATGCAGATTGCGCCACCGAGCGAGCGTATCGGCGGAAACCAGTAGTCACCGTATTGCCAGCCAAAGGCCTCGCGCAGGGCGCTCTGCACCGGGCCTGCAAAGTCGAGCAGTCCGGTGTACGTGTAGGCAATGATGTAGGCAGGCATGGCCAGAGGCAGGAGCAATGCCCAGGAAAACACACGCCGCCCGGGGAATTCGCAGAGCGCCGTGAGCCACGCGCTGCTCGCGCCCAACAGCAGCGTGCCAGCGCCGACGCCGAGCATCAGCAGCAGCGAGTTGACGATGTAGTCGAGCAGCACGGTATCCAGTAGGTGCGTCCATGCCGTGCTGTAGGGCCCCAGCAGGCTGGCGGCAATCACCGCAACCGGCATCGCGACAAGCCCGGCGCTCAAGACCATGGCAATACGCCATAGCACTGCAGCCGTCACTACCGTGGGTTTCGCGGTGGCGACTACTTCCAACCTGCGCGATCCATCGCTTTCACCGCCTCCGCGTTGAGGCGTCCGAGCTCACTCACATTCAGCGCATCAGCCTTGAAAGCCCCCCACGATTGCAACAGCGCCGAGGGCTCTACGCCTTCACGTACAGGAAACTCGTTGTTGACCTGGGCATACCAACGCTGGCTTTCCTCACGCAGCATGAATTCCATCAGTTGGCGTGCCGCTTCCGGTTTGCTTGCCGCCCGGGTGACGCCGGCACCGCTGATATTGATGTGCGTGCCGCGGCCTGCCTGGTTGGGCCAGAACAGAGTGACCTGCTCGGCGGCTTCGCGCTCCTCGAGGTTATCGGATTGCAGCATTCCCCCCAGGTAGTAGCTGTTTACCAGGGCGACATCGCACTGCCCGGCGGCCACCGCCTTGATCTGGTCGCGGTCACCGCCCTGGGGAGTGCGTGCAAAGTTCGCAACAAACCCGTCTAGCCAGGTTGCTGTAGCCGCAGGGCCATCGGTGGCAAGCATGCCTGCGACCAGAGACTGGTTATAGATGTTGCCCGACGAGCGAACACAGATGCGACCGCGCCAGACAGGGTCGGCCAGCGATGTATAGTCGCTGAGGTTTGCGGCATCCACGCGCTCAGCGGCGTATACCAGTACCCGGGCCCGCACTGACAGACCATACCAGTAGTTCTCGTCGCTGCGCAGGTGGGCGGGGGCGCCGGCCTGCAGTGTCGCGGATGTTACGGGTTGCAGCAGGTTTTTCGCCTGCGCGCGGTAAAGATTGCCGGCGTCGCTGGTCAGGAACAGGTCGGCGGGTGAGTTGTCGCCTTCGTTTTCAAGACGGGCCAGCAGCGCATCGCCGTTCCCGGTCACCAGGTTGACGGGAATACCGGTTTCTGCCGTGAACTTCTCCAGCAGGGGTTGGATAAGCGCCTCCTGGCGGGCAGAGTACACGTTCACCGCATCCGGTGCGCCGCAGGCCGTGAGCCCGCTCAGTGCCAGCACGATGAGCAGCAGGGTGGCCCGGCGGATGCGGGGGTGGAGACGTACCATGGGAACCTCGCGAGTCGAATAATGTGAAAACGCTAATTATTCGCATTAAGTGCGGACAAGGCAAGTCTGCATGGTGGGGCATTTCGTGCGTCGGCCCGGTTGGCTATAGCGGCGCCGGTGTCGAGGCCGGCGCGACAGCTCAACGCGCCTCTGGTGGGAATCGGAAAGGTGAGACCGTATAATCCTGGCCCCACATTGTTTAGTTCCGGAAGCCCCATGACTGTTCGCACACGTATCGCGCCTTCACCCACGGGTGACCCGCATGTTGGCACGGCGTACATCGCGCTGTTCAATTACTGCTTTGCGCGCGCACACGGCGGGGAGTTCATCCTGCGTATTGAAGACACGGACCAGGCCAGAAGCACCGCGGCTTCCGAGCAGGCGATTCTGGATTCGCTGCGTTGGCTTGGCCTGGGGTGGGATGAAGGCCCCGACGTGGGCGGTGACTGTGGCCCCTACCGACAGAGCGAACGTATGGCGCTGTACGGCGAGTACGCGCTGCAACTGGTACGTGAGGGCAAGGCGTTCCTGTGCTATCGCACGCCGGAGGAGCTGGATACGCTGCGCGAGGCACGACGGGCTGCGGGCAACAGTACGGCATTGAAACCGGCGGATCTTGTATTGCCGGAAGCCGAAGTGGCGCAGCGCGAGGCGGCCGGTATGCCCTATGTGGTGCGTATGCATGTGCCTGATGAAGAGGGGGCCTGTGTCGTGCACGACCTGTTACGGGGGGATATCGAACTCGACTGGAGCATGGTGGATGCCCAGATTCTGCTGAAGTCGGACGGCATGCCCACCTACCATCTGGCCAATGTTGTCGATGATCACCTGATGGGTATTACCCACGTGCTGCGCGGCGAGGAGTGGATCAATTCCGCCCCCAAACACAAGCTCCTCTATCAATATTTTGGCTGGGACATGCCGGTGCTCTGCCATTTGCCTTTACTGCGCAACCCGGATAAGTCAAAGCTCAGCAAGCGCAAGAACCCCACCAGTATCCTCTACTACCAGCGCATGGGTTTTCTGCCGGAAGCCCTGTTGAACTATCTCGGGCGGATGGGCTGGTCGATGCCGGACGAGCGGGAAAAGTTCTCGCTGGCGGACATGCAGGAACACTTTGACATCACGCGGGTATCCCTGGGCGGGCCTATTTTCGACCAGGAAAAGCTGCGCTGGTTGAATGGGCTGTGGATTCGTGAGGACCTGAGTGAGGCAGAGCTGGCCACGCGGCTGATCACCTGGGCCTACAACGCGGAAAACCTGCGCAAGGTGCTGCCCCACGCCCAGAAGCGCATGGAAACCCTCAGTGATTTCGCCCCGCTCGCCGCCTTTCTGGTGTCCGGTACGCTGCCGATCAGCGAGGACGCCTTCGCCGGCATCAAAATGGAGCGTGAGGCGCTGGTCGCCAATCTGCAGTTCGCCCTGTGGCGCCTGGAGGCACTGAGTGACTGGGACCGCGACGCGGTCTGGAACGCGCTTAAAGCGCTGGCGGACGCACAGGGAGTGAAGATAAAGGATTTCCTGGCCCCGATGTTCGTGGCGATTGCCGGTTCCAGTGCCTCATTCTCGGTGGTCGATTCCATGGCGTTGCTGGGCCCTGACATGAGCCGGGCTCGCCTGCGCCACGCCATTGAGGTGTTGGGCGGCGTGTCGAAGAAAGCGGCGAAGCGGCTTGAAAAAGCCTATGCCGAGCTGCAGCCCTCGGATCACTGAAACGCCATGGCGCTCCCCGGCGATACGCGTTTTCGTTTTCTCATTGTGGGGGCCGGGCGCTCGGGCACTAGCCTGCTCACCGCACTCCTTGACCAGCATTCGCAGTTGGAAGTGGGTTTTGAGGTCGGCAGCATTGCGTACCTGCGTGGCCGCGAACTGGATGACGAGCCACAGCGGCTGTTCGCGCAACGCACCGGGGCCTTTGTCGATTGCTGCCTGCAGGCCGCAGCGGACAGCGACGCGGCACTGTGGGGTACCAAGGTGACAACGGAGCAGCTGGCGGGCCTCAACAAGCACAACCTCTACCATGTGCCGGCACTGGATGTTCTCGACGCATTCTTCAACGAGACACTGGTGGGGCTGAAAGTCATCTACCGGTTGCGCGACGGTCGCGCCTGCGTCCAGTCGAAACTGTCGCGCACCGCGCAGAGCCTGGAACAGGCCTGCGAGAGCTGGCGCTAAGCGGTCGAGGTATACACGTTCCTGCAGACCCGCCCGAACACACTCTTTCTGCGTTTTGAAGAACTGGTGTCGGATCCACAGGCAGAGCTGGCACCTGTACTCGATTTTCTCGGCCTCACTTTTGAGTCATCGATCGTTTCTGAACACAGCACCATGCATCCCGGCATGCCGCCGGCGTATCGGCGTGCGGGTATTGATGCTGCACGTGGTCGCGACATCAACGTCGACCATCCCTGCGTGCCCCTTGATTGAGGGCGCCCTGCAACGCACGGGTTACGCCTAGCACACAGCCTGTGACCCTGCGCCTGAATACGTCTACACTCAACAGCGTGGAAGCTTACGGAGGTCGCGGGTGTGGCCATCAGCACATTTGATTTATTCAAGGTAGGCATCGGCCCCTCCAGCTCACACACGGTTGGCCCGATGCATGCGGCGAAGCGTTTCGTCGACACGCTGCAGAAGCAGGGCGCCCTGCAGCGCTGCGGGCGCATCACGGCTGAACTCTACGGCTCCCTGGGTGCAACCGGTGCCGGCCACGGATCGCCCAAAGCGGTGATCCTCGGCCTCGCGGGGGAAGCGCCGGATACCGTTGTTGTGGAAGAAATTCCCCAGCGCATTGCGGCGGTGCGCGAACACGGTGTACTGCAGCTGCTCGGTGAGCACGAGATACCCTTCAGTTACCGCGACGATTTGATCATGCACCGCAGCGAAACATTGCCACAGCACGCCAACGGCATGCGGTTTCGCGCGTTTGACCAGCAAGGCCATTGCTTCCAGGAGGCCGTCTACTACTCGGTGGGCGGCGGCTTCGTGGTGGACGAGGCGGCAGCCGAGGGGGGCGAGCTGATTGTCGACGACCCGACCGCAGTGCCGTTCCCCTTCAGTACGGGGGAGGAGTTGCTGCGCCGCTGCGACGAAAGCGGTCTCTCCATCAGTAGCCTGATGTTGGAAAACGAAAAAGCGTGGCGTTCGCGGGAGGAGATCCACGACGGTTTGCTGCAGCTGTGGCGGGTGATGGATGCATCGATTGCCCGCGGCTGTCAGGCCGAGGGCATTCTCCCCGGTGGACTCAAGGTCAAACGTCGCGCGGCGCAGCTGTACCGCCAGCTCAAGGGCCGCCAGGGGGGGCTGGGAGATGACTCCCTCAACACCATGGACTGGGTCACTCTGTATGCGCTGGCGGTGAATGAAGAAAACGCGGTGGGCGGGCGCATTGTGACCGCACCAACCAATGGAGCCGCGGGCATCATTCCCGCGGTGCTCAAGTATTACCTCACACGTTGCCAGGGTGCAGTGGAAGAGGACGCAGTGCGTTTTTTACTCACGGCTGCGGCGATTGGCACCCTGTACAAGATCAATGCGTCCATTTCCGGTGCGGAAGTCGGTTGCCAGGGGGAGGTGGGCTCGGCCTGTTCGATGGCTGCAGGCGCGCTGGCGGACGCCCTGGGTGGCACCCCGGAGCAGGTGGAGAACGCCGCCGAGATCGCCATGGAACACAATCTGGGACTTACCTGCGACCCTATCGGTGGCCTGGTGCAGGTGCCCTGTATAGAGCGCAATGCGATGGGGGCGATCAAGGCCATCAGCGCGGCGCGCATGGCTTTGCGGGGCAGCGGAGAACACTACGTGTCACTCGATCAGGTGATCAAGACGATGCGCGATACCGGCCGCGATATGCAGGATAAGTACAAGGAAACGGCACGTGGTGGGCTGGCCGTCAACGTGTTGGAGGTTCCGGTCAATTTTGTCGACTGCTAGAGACACTTTCAGCCCCGCCACTGCTTGACAGGGTTATCCCGCCTCTCTAGAATTCGCGTCCTCAGAGTTTACGGGGCTATAGCTCAGCTGGGAGAGCGCTTGCATGGCATGCAAGAGGTCGACGGTTCGATCCCGTCTAGCTCCACCAAACAAACCCTCTGCACCGAGCTGGCGCAGAGGGTTTTTTTTGGCTTTAGAGAGCGGCGCCATTGATGCTGGCATTGAGCAGCACAGTGCTGTCGCCGTCGCCAGTCGATTTCAGCAACATGCCATTTCCCACCCCGAACCACTCCTCATTGATCTGTGTGCCCGCGCTTCCGGTTTCACGTGTTTGAAAACGGCAGGCCTGGAACTGGCCAGCAGGCACGGTGACCGATTCGATACCGACAAAGGTGGTGCGCCGGTCCACGGTGTTGCTCTCGTTGATGGTGAAGCCGCGCACGCGCGTGCGCAGGTTGACCGTGTAGCGTTGCTCGTATGACTGGCCTGCACTGAGGTCGTAGCGCTCCAGCTGCTGCGGGGCAAAGACCACACGGCTGTCGGACGATTCGGGCGTAAACGATTCGACCTCAACACCGTATTCGAGCACCCGGAACTGGCTGGTCTGGGGCTGGAAGTAGGCCTCGGCTTTTGAGGTAGAGGGAGCGGCACCCCTGGCCCGGGTGTTGGTGGTCGCCTTCAGGGCGCTTTTGCCTTCGAAGGTCGCACTACCCGTAATCACCTGATCGTAGTCGAAAGGTACCACGGCACCGCTGGCGTCCGTGCTGCGGTAGCTGGCGACAACGGTGGTGTTGACCGTCATCAGTGTGCTGTTGAAGCAGCGGCGGGCATCACCACTGCCACCGGCGCTGCGGGTGAACACCGGCTCCAGGTAAAACACTTCATTGGGCCGGGCGAGAAACCCCAGGAGGTCGTCATTGCCGGCGAATCCGGAGGTGTACAGCCTGCAATCCTTCGTACTGCCACCGCAGAGGCCGCGCTGGCGTTTTTTCCAGCCGGCGAATTCGTAACCTGCTGCAGGGCGGGCAATGAAGGTTTCGTCGAAGAAAATGTCGGTGACGTTGATTGCCGGGCAGGCGGCGTTGGCAGCGCAAGCATAGGTGCCGGAGGCGGTCGTAATGGAGCCGCCAGTAGGGCTGGAAAGCTGCACCTTGCAGCCGGCAAGCGTGACAGAGGACAGAAGCAGGGCAATACCAAAAATCTTGTACATGGCGGGGTTGACGCTCTCGGGGTAAGGTAACAGAGCGTAACAGTGTAGTCCGGCGCGTACGTGCCACGAATAACGGCGCACATGAAGTGTGCGCCAGTTCACAGTTTTCAGGCGTGCTAGAACAGGTAGTAGGCGAAGACGTAGATCATCAGTAGCAGTACGATCCACAGCGCGGTGGTGCCGATTTCCCAGGAACGCCCCAGAGGGCCTGTGTGGCCCATGGTGTGGTGCGCCGATGCGGTAAGCAGGTCAACACCGTGCTGGAGCCGGCGTCGCGCGGCTACCACCGGCGGCTTCCCGATCCGCGCCACGAACTGCACCAGCACCGGCAAGCCCCGACGCCAGAGCCAGTCCACGTCCAGGGAGATGGTGAGGGTGCGTTTCATCCAGGGCAGCAGCAGGAAGAACGCGAGCCCGGAGAACAGCAACAGCTGCAGGTAGAACAACACTTTGCCTGGCTTGTAGGGATGGTAGTCCACGGCATAGGGCAGCAGCGGATAGAGCAACTGCGGGTAGACGCCGATCAGAATACAGAGGAACGCGAAGAACAGCATGGCGATACGCATGTTCCAGGGTGCATCGTCGGGACGCAGGCCCGAATCCTTCTGGAAGAATACGAACCAGGGAAACTTGATGCCGGCATGCAGGAATACGCCAGCCGAGGCGGCCGCCAACAGGAAGTACACCGTTACCAGCCCCTCATCCACTGCGGCCTGGGAAATCAGGGTTTTGGTGGTGAAGCCGGAGGTAAGCGGAAAGCTGGAAATCGCCAGGGCGCCAATCACACCGCACCACATGGTCACCGGCATGGTGCGAAACAGGCCGCCAACATCGGTACACAGGTGCTTGCCCGTACGCATGACCACCACGCCCGCACTCATGAACAGCAGTGCCTTGTAAATGATGTGCGCGAAGGCATGAGCCGAAGCGCCGTTGATTGCCGTTTCTGTGCCTATGCCCACCGCAACGACCATGAAACCCACCTGGTTGACGATGGAGAACGCCAGAATGCGGCGAATATCATTTTCCAGCAGGGCGTAGAAAATGCCGTAAAACACCATGAACAGCCCAATGCCCACCAATATCGATTCGCCGGGGAACAGCAGTATCAAAGCCAGAATCGCAGTCTTGGTGGTAAAGGCCGAGAGGAATACGGAACCGGTCGGGCTGGCCGTCGGGTAGGCATCCGACAGCCACGACGATAGCGGTGGCGCTGCCGCATTGATCAATATGCCTATGAGGATCATCCAAGTGCTGAAGTCCTCAGCCGCAAGAGGGCGAATGTCCAGCGAGCCGGTAGTGACCAACAGGCCTTCAATGCCTACCTTCAGAATGACGCCACCCAGCAGGTGCATGATGGCATAGCGCACGCCGGCGGCGCGGGCATTTTCTGTGCCGCCACACCACACCACGACGGTGGAGAACAGCGCCATGATTTCCCAGAATACAAACAGCGTCAGCAGGTCGCCGGCAAACGAGACGCCCACCGCACCCGCCGCGTAGAGCTGTGCCGCAACCAGTTCCGTGCGCCGGGCATGGTTGAACGCGAACACGGCGCCGGTGGCGGACATGATGGCAAATATGGTCGCGAACAGGCGTCGTACCGGGCCGCCTTCCACCAATTCCAGCGGGTAGCCCAGGAACTCTCCGCGCAGGACGACGCCGTCGGGGACCTGCCAGATCAAGTACAGGCAGATCAGCGGTGCGACGATGACCACCACAGCGCGCAACTGGCGTGAGCTGATCAGTGCCGTGAGCAGCGCTCCGCCAATGAGCGCAAGGGCGGGGGGAAGCATCTCAAACATCGTAGTAGTCTTCCGGCCGTTTCAGCAGCTTGCCGATGAATTTCGCGCCGAACACCATCAGCACACAGCTGAGGAAGCCAAACAGGGCGCCAAAACCGAACCAGCTGTCTACACCGAAATAGCCCTTGATGGGAATCAGCAACTGCAGGAGCACGGTCATGGCCAGCACGCTGTAGCCGATAATCCACAGCCAGCGAATGGTGGTGGGGCGGGTCAGCCAGTGATTGTCGGGTTGCGTCATAACGGCAGGCTCTCCACCAACTGACTCTCGAGGTCCAGCAGTGGCTGGTTGAAGAAGAAAAACACAATGGTGAGCGTGGCCGTTACCGACAGCGCCAGCAAAATCGCTTTCGGCGCCTCGCCGTGGTTCATATCCACGCCGTCTGCCGGTGGTGCCAGCCAGGCAAAATAGATGATAGGCAGGAAATACATGGCGTTGAGTACCGTGCTGCCAATAATCGTGAAAATGGCGATGTAGTTTTCCGCCTGGAAAGCACCTGCCAATATAAACCACTTGGACACGAAGCCCGCGGTTGGCGGTACGCCAATCATGCTCAGCGCGCCGATGGTGAACGCGCCCATGGTGATGGGCATACGGCGACCGATGCCGGCGAGCTGCCACAGCTCGGTCTTGTGCGCTGCGGTGTAGATCGCCCCGGCTGCGAAAAACAGTGTGATCTTGCCGAAGGCGTGCGCCGCAATATGTACCGCGGCACCCACCTCTGCCAGCGGCTTGAGGATCACCGTCGCCATGATCACATAGGAGAGTTGGCCGATGGTGGAGTAGGCCAGCATGCGTTTCAGGTTGGTCTGGTAGAGCGCAATGATACTCGCCGTGATGATGGTGAACGCAGCCGCGAATTGCAGCCACTGGGCACTGGGCTCGTTGAACAGGAAATCAACGCCGAAGATGTAAATGATGATCTTGGTGATGCTGAACACGCCCGCCTTGACCACCGCTACCGCGTGCAGCAGGGCACTGACGGGTGTGGGTGCCACCATGGCGGCGGGCAGCCAGCGGTGCACGGGCATGACCGCGGCCTTGCCGATGCCGAATACAAACAGTCCCAGCAGCAGCCCGACCGCGGGCCCTGCAAGCTTGCCCTCAATGATGCCGCCCAGGGTGAAGGTGGTGGTGCCCGTTGCAACCCAGGTCCAGATGATGGCGGGCAAGAGCAAGCCGATGGAGGTGGCCAGCAATACGCCGAGATAGACCCGCGCCGAGGCAATGGTTTTGGCGTCGCCCTTGTGTGCCACCAGTGGATAGGTGGAGAGCGTGAGCAGTTCGTAGAACAGGAACAGGGTAAACAGGTTGTCGGCCAGGGCAATCCCCATGGCGGCGGCAATGGCAAGCGCAAAACAGATGTAGAAGCGTGTCTGGTGCTTCTCGTTGTTGCCGCGCATGTAACCAATCGAGTAGATGGTGTTGATGATCCACAGGAAGGAGGCGATACAGGCAAACATCATCCCCAGCGGTTCCAGTGAAAGCGCCAGCACCAGGCCGGGAAGCGGCTCGGAGAGCAGGAAGCGCGGACGTGCACCGTCGCTAACCTCGGGGAACCAGGAGAACACCAGCACGGCGAGTGTCACCGCGGTCAGCAGGCTGATCGCTTCCCGCAGGTTGGGCCAGCGCCCGGTAAAGGCAATGCCGATGGCACCCAACAAGGGCAATGCCAGGATGATTGGCAGAGTGGATGTGGCCATCATCACAGCAGCCCCCCGAGCAGTGTGCCGGTGCCACTTTCAGCCAGTGCGATCGGCAGTTGTGGTGCAAGCCCGAAGTAGATGTTGGCGAGCGCGGCAAACCAGATCAGGGCACGCAGTGGCAAGGGCACCTCCATGGCTGAAACATCACCGTCGGGCGGGGTGCCGTAATAGGCTGTTTCCACAAATTTCCACAGGTAAACAACCGCGAGCAGTGAGCTGATAACGATGGCGATAACCAGAGGTATGCCCCATCCGGGAACACTCATCACGGCGACCACGAGATACCATTTGCTGACAAAGCCCGCGGTGCCGGGTACGCCAATCAGGCTGAGGCCGGCAATCACGAAGGCGCCCATCGTCCACGGCATCCGTCGACCGATACCGGCGAGGTTGCTGATGCGGGCGCTGCGGGAGGTCAGAACAAAGGCGGATACGCAGAGAAACAGCGTACCTTTCGCCAGCGCGTGATTGAACATGTGCAATTGTGCGGCCATCAGGCCAGCCTGCGTGGCCAGGCCGGCGGCGAGCGCGATGTAGCCGATCTGCGCTACCGACGAAAATGCCAGCAGCTTCTTGATATTGCCCTGATAGATAGCGATGGCCGAGGCCAGCAGGATGCCCGACAAAGCCAGGGGCACGATAAAGACGCTGAACAGGTCGGAATGTCCGAGCAGATTGCCGTGGAATACACCGTAGTTGAAGCGCAGCAAGACGTAGATCGACACCTTGGTGGAACAGGCGGCGATGAAAACGGTTACTGCGTTCGGTGCGTAGGTGTAGGCGCGGGGCAACCAGATGTGCAGCGGGAATATCGCCGCTTTCAGCGCGAGGCCGATCGTGATGAAACCGGCGGCTATGATCACCGGCCGCGTTTCAATCACCTCACCAAGACGCAGTGCCATGTCCTCAAAATTGAGGGTGCCCGTCATCATGTAGATGAAGCCGACCCCGATCAGGTAGAACGTCGCCCCGATCGTGCCGATGATGAGGTACTTGAAGACCGCTGACAGCGCTCGGCGGTCGCGCCCGGCAGCGATCAGTATATACGTTGCCAGGGACGATATTTCCATGAAGACGAAGACGTTGAATGCGTCGCCAGCCACGGCAATACCACACAGCCCGGCCAGTGCGATAAGCCAGGCGCCGTAGAACATGGGCGCGCGCCGGTTGTCGATGTCGCGGCGCAGGGAAAGGCGTCCCCCCGCCAGGCCCAGGCTCGATGCGCCGGTCACCAGCAACAGCATGAGCGCGCTCAGGCCGTCGATGTTCAGGCTGATACCAAAGGGGGGTTGCCAGCCGCCGACGGCATACTCCGGTACGCCACCGCCGAGCACTGCCTGCGTCAGCAGAATGGCGAGACCGAACGATGCCAGGCTGGCGACCAGTGCGGCGAGCCAGGCAAGGAAGCCGTTGCGCAGGAGAATGACCAGCGGCGCGGTGAGAAGCGGCAGTGCAACCTGCAGTGCCGGGAGATGATCCGCCAGATTCATGACTCGCGGTCCATCGCCAGAATTTCGTTGTCCTCTACCGTGCCGTACTCTTCATAGAGTCGCACAACAATGGCGAGGCCCAGCGCCGTGGTGGAGATGCCGACGACGATGGCCGTGAGAATCAGCACCTGGGGCAGCGGGTTGGAGAAAATCTGCCCGGAGACGCCCGCCTGGATAATGGGCGCGGTACCGCCGTCTACCCGGCTCATGGTGATGAAGAACAGGAACACGGCTGACTGGAAGATGGCCAGCGCCATGATCTTCTTTACCAGATTCTGTTTGCTGATCAGGGCGTACAGGCCGATCATCAGGAGCACGGCAAAAACCCAGTAGTTGAAAAGACCAAGAAGCTTCATGCAGGATCAGTCCCGGGCAGCGAAGGCGTGGAAAATGGAGAGCAGCACGCCGGTGACGGTCAGGCCTACGCCCAGCTCGATCACAATAATACCGATATGCTGGCCGGTAACCGGATTGTCCGCGAGCACGGAATACTCCAGGAACTGGCCACCCATGAGAATGCCGGCGAGCCCGACAGAACCGTAAAGCAGCGCGCCTCCCGCACTCATCCAGAGCAGCACCCGAGGCGGAATGACGGATAGGGCAAGCCCTTCACCCCGTACCAGGGAGTAGAGAATAATGCCGGCAACGAAGATGGCACCCGCCTGAAATCCCCCTCCCGGGCTGTATTCGCCATGGAACTGGATAAACAGCGCGAACAGCAGAATGAAGGGAATGAGCAAGCGCGCCATGACCTTGGGGATCAAGTGACCGCTGAGACCTTCTTCAACCCGGCTGTCGAGGCGGGAAAATGGCTTTCCCCGTCCACCGCCGAGCAGAAACATCACGCCAATACCGGCGGTCAACACCACGAATACCTCACCCAGCGTGTCATAGCCGCGAAAACTACTGAGCACGGCTGTGACGATGTTGGGGATGTCGATCAGCTCCGGTGTCTTCTCGATGTACCACTGGGCCACATGCTGTTGCGCAGGCGCATTCGGGTCACCCAATGTGGGTTGGCCGAAGGAGGCGTAAATCATCAGCAGGGTGGTCGCTGCGATGACCGCAACGGACAGCTTTCGCAGCGAACGCCCCCTGGCCTCGGTCGGCGGTGTGAGCTTCAGGCCGGCCAGCAAGAGCACGGTGGCAACCCCTGCGCCCACGGCAGCCTCGGTCAGCGCAACGTCTGCGGCGTCAAGCAGGAAGAAGTTCAGAGCCATCAACAGGCTGAAGATGCCGCTCAACATTACCGCCGAGAACAGGTCCTCTGAGCGCACGATGGCGACCGCGGTGATTACCAGCAGGGACAGCAGGAATATGCCAATCAGCATCGTCGTCACGCGGGAGTCTCCGGGTCTGTTGATGTGTTCTCCACGCCCTCGGGCTGGAGCCCGGACAGCAACGCGGCGTTGGCCAGCGCGTAGGTGGCAGTGGGGGAGGTCACCAGCAAAAACAGCATGACGGCGGCCAGTTTCACCGCAATCAGGGACAAGCCTGCATAGATCATCAGGCCACCGAGCACCAGCACCGGGCCCAGGGAGTCGGTCAGGCTGGCCCCGTGAATGCGGGTGTATAAGTCGGGCATGCGCAGCGCGCCAATGCCGCCGGCAAGCACGAACACGCTGCCTGCCACCACCAGCAGGCCGGCGATCAGGTCGAGAATATCATTCATTCGATAGGGCTCTCCGCGGGCGCTTCTGACTTGCTCTGCGACCGCTGGCGTCGACGGCTTTCCTGCACGAACCAGAGTACTGCCATAACTCCGATGAAGTTGATCAGCGCGTAGGCCAGGGCGAGATCCAGGAAATCAGTGCGGCCCATGATGAACGCCATGACGGCAATGAGCAGCACGGTCTTGGTGCCGAACATGTTGACCGCCAGCACCCGATCATAGACGCTTGGGCCCAGCAGGGCGCGGGTCAAGGCCAACGCCATGGTCACCAGAATCCCGATAGCAGCAACCAGCAACATCAGTCAGGGTCCACGGCGGCGACGCGGCGGCTCATGGCGCCACCGCGCAGATCTTCAGCGGCGGCGCGAGTCAGGCAGTGAGTGGTGATGCGGGTGTCGTCGATGTTGATGGTGAGAGTCCCCGGAGTCAGTGTGATCGAATTGCCCAGCAATGTGAGGGCGAACTTGCTGGAAGCGGCGGCGTCGATGTCCACGATGGTGGGGGACAGCGCCGACTTCGGGCCCAGCACAAGGCGCAGCACCTGTATATTGGTGACTACCATTTCCCACAGCAACCAGAGCCAGTAGCGGGGCACCCGGTACAGCAGCGCGAAACGGTGTTCCTGCTGATCGGGCAATGCCATGCGGTGGGTAAGCCAGGCGACCAGTGCACAGGAGGCAATGCCCAGCTGCAGCACGGGTGTTTTGTATAACCCCCCCCACAACAACCAGACTGCGAACAGGGCGATAATTGCGAGCAGGTACCGCATCAGGGGCATATTAAGAATAGCTCTTCAGGACTTGGGCCGAATCATACCTTAACGCTGCGCGGAATTGCCACAGCCCGCTTTCCCCCGATGAGGATCGCATGGCGCGCCGGTGTTTCATGCTAGACTGCCGGGAAAGTTTGCGCTGGATATCATGCTATGAAAGTACCGCCTCGCCTGCAGCCCCTGGTAGAGGACGGCCTGATCGACGAGGTTCTGTTTCCGTTGATGAGCGGGAAAGAGGCCGACATATTCGTGGTTCGCAGCGGCACCAGCACGCGCTGTGCAAAGGTGTACAAAGAGGCGTACAAGCGCAGTTTCAAAAAGGCCGCCGCCTACACTGAAGGGCGCAAGGTACGCAACACCCGGCGCGCCCGCGCGATGGAAAAGGGCTCGCGCTACGGCCGCAAACAGCAGGAAGAGACCTGGCAGAACGCGGAAGTGGATGCGCTCTATCGCCTCGACCGCGCCGATGTGCGAGTGCCCGAGCCCTACGGATGTTATGACGGCGTGCTGCTCATGGAACTCGTGACCGACGAGACGGGTGATGTGGCGCCGCGCCTCGCGGATGTGCTCATGTCCGAGGAACAGGCCCTCGAGGATCACGCTCAGGTGCTGCGTTATATTGTGCGTATGCTCTGTGCAGGGCTGGTGCACGGCGACCTCTCCGAATTCAATATACTGGTTGATCCCGACGGGCCGGTCATTATTGACCTGCCACAGGCAGTGGACGCATCGGCGAATAACAACGCACGTGCCATGTTGCTACGCGATGTGCAGCGTGTGACCGACTACTACGGGTTATTTGCCCCCGATGTGCTGGGTACGCGCTACGGCGAGGAAATCTGGCAGTTGTTCGAGGACGGCGAACTGACGCCTGAGCATGCCCTGAGTGGCCTCTTTGCGGACGCCGCGGACCCCGCCGATGTCGACAGTGTGATGCTGGAGATTCGCGCCGTTTTGCGTGAAGAGGAAGAGCGTCGCGAGCGCATGCGCGACGCAGAGGACGACTGATACGTGGCACCGAGCGGCACTCAGGCATTTCCGGACCGGGTCTACGGTCTGTTGGTTGAGGACGAAGATGCCCGCGTGTGCCGCGACATCCCCGATTCTGCCTGTAACGATCAGCCGCGAGCTTTCCTGCTGCAATGGCTGGCGCAAACACTCACCAAAATAGGCGATACGCTCACCAGCAGCCGCCTTGTACTGGCCTGGATGCTTGCCGCGTTGGGCGCACCGCCTTTTTTCGTGGCGTTGCTGGTGCCCGTTCGCGAGTCACTGTCCCTGCTGCCGCAGCTGTTTGTCGCCCAGTGGGTGCGCGAGCATGCGTTGCGCAAGTTCTTCTGGGTGTGGGGCAGTGTTGCGCAGGGGCTGGCACTGCTGGGCATGATGGTCGCCGTTTTGCTGCTGGAGGGCGCGTCACTGGGTTGGGCTGTTGTGGTTCTGCTGGCCTGCTTCAGTCTGGCCCGGGGTGTGTGCTCGATAGCCGCCAAGGACGTGCTGGGAAAAACGGTGTCCAAGGCGCGTCGGGGCCGGCTGACGGGGCTGGCAGCCGCTGCCGCGGGGGCGGTCGCGCTGCTCGTTGCACTGGCGCTGTTGTTTGTCCCGGACTACATCGAAAGTCAGGGCCATGCCGGAGCCGCACTGTTCGCCGGCATTCTGGCGGCCGCAGCCTGCTTGTGGTTTCTCGCTGCAGCCGTGTATGCCGCGGTGCCGGAGCTGCCAGGCGCCACCTCAGGTGGTGGCAACGCCTTCGCCGAAGCGCTGCGCAGCCTCACGCTGTTGTACACGGACGCGCAGCTGCGTCGTTTTGTGATCGCCCGGGCGTTACTTGTCAGCACCGCATTCGCCATACCCTATCTGGTGGTGCTGGTGCAGCGAGCGGCGGAGACGCAAATGCTCAGTTTTGCGGCCCTGCTGGTCGCGGAGGGCGCGGCGGGTTTGCTGTCTGCCGCGTTCTGGGGACGCTGGTCGGATAGCGGTGCCCACCACGTCATGGCGGCTGCTGCCGCCCTCGCGACTCTGGCGGTCGCCGTGGCCGTCACGTTGCAGGTGGTGAACCCGGCAATACTGGGCCACGGCCTGACCGGCGCGGTACTGGTTTTCACTGCCGCCGTGGCGCATCAGGGCGCAAGGGTGGGGCGTAAGACCTACCTCGTGGACATGGCCTCGGGCGAAAACCGGGCGCAGTACACCGCAGTCAGTAACACCGCCATGGGGGTACTGTTGTTTGCAGGTGCCGGCCTTGGCGTTATCGAAGCAGCCTACGGTATTGTGGCGGTTCTCGCCCTGCTGATGGCGGGGGGGATACTGGCCACCTACCGCTGCCTGCGGTTACCCTCTGTTTCCGGATGAATCCTGCCCTGTTGACTGTCGCCCCTGTGAGGCCCGTGATGAATAGACTTTTCCTGCTGCTATGCTCGCTTGTGTTGTGCAGCTCCGCTGCCCTGGCTGAGGTCCTGCGTATTGGCGTGGCGCCCGATCGGCCGCCGCTGGCCTTCTATGATGGCGAGCGTATTGTCGGTGTTGAAGCGGATAGTGCGAAAGCGCTGGGTGAGATTGTCGGTCGCCCGGTGCAGTGGGTGCCCATGCCATTCGATGCGTTGCTGGAGGCGCTGCAGGCCGGTCGCATAGACATCATCATGTCCGGCATGAGTGTTACCCCGGAACGTGAGCAGCAGGTAGAATTTATAGATTCTTATCTGAAGGCCGGCCAGATGGCGATCATGCGTATCGACAGCGTGGCCCGGTTCGGCCAACCCTGGTCGGTTTATCGCGATGGAGTCCGGGTCGGCGTAGAGGCGGGTACCACGGGCGAGGCCTGGGCAAACACTGAACTCCCCGACGCGCAGCTTACGCCATTCGCGGACGTGTCCGCCGGACTGGCGGCACTGCGCGCGGGTGCAATTGACCTGTTCGTGCACGATGCCCCGACCAGTTGGCTGCTGGCCACCTCTGACGACTATGCTGACCTGATTAGCCAGTACCACTTTCTCACCGACGAACAGCTCGCCTGGGCAGTGCGCCGGGATGCGCCTGCGCTGGCCGCCGAGCTCAATCGTGCTCTGGCGACCATGCGCGGGAACGGCACGCTGGAGTACATTATCGACCGCTGGATACCGGTGACGGTCGAGGTGCCCTGAAAGCCTAGCCGGGAAAGTTGTACTCGTGGCCCCAGTGGTCACCCTCGGTGCTGATGGTGGGTGTGTAGGTATCCCAGTCCACCAGCAGGCCATCGTAGCCGTACTCTACGGCGATACCGCCCGGCGCCACCACGTAGAATGAGCACATGTTGTCGTTCACGTGCCTGCCCAGGCTGGCGAGTATGGGGTGACCGCCGGCCTTGGCGCGATCCATGGCGCGGCCAACTTCGTCCAGGGAGCTCACTTCCACCATGATATGCACAACGTCGCCAGGGTAGGGGTGGTTGTACAGTGCCAGTGAGTGCTGGCGCGGATTGTCGGCGTGCAGGAACAGGATGGTCGTTTCCGGTGCGCCTTCGGGCAGCGGCGGGTGCAGCGTGTCACTCACGCCGAGGCCCAGCAGGTCGGTGTAAAAGCTGGCCGCTGCGTCGAGGTCTGGCGTTGGCAGTACCGCGTGGCCGAAGCCCATGTCGCCGGTGTACTCATCGCCCGTGATGAACTCCTTGACGCCAGTCGGTGAAATCAGCGGCGCGTAGTCCAGACGCCGGCCGTAGTAGATCTCCAGCGTGTTGCCACAGGGGTCATCAACACTGACAAACGCCGTGACGCAGCGACGCGCGGCTTCGGCTGGGGAACCCTGTTGCAGCGTGTGACCGTTGCTGGCCAGGCGGTCGCAGAGCTCATCCCACTCGCTGCGGCCGCGGCATTCGAGGCCGGCAGCAAGTAACCCGTCGTGGTCGGCCGGCTCCAGCATGAAGCGGAACGGGTGATTGTCCATGCGCAGAAAGCGTGCACCGGCAGAGTCTTCGCGTGCCGCGTCCATCAGGCCCAGTGTGCTGGTGCCGAACGTCATCCAGGCGTCCGTATCGGTCGCGGCGATTCTCAGGTAGCCAATGGCGGCGATACTCATGTGCTGTTCTCCTCGGAGTGAAAGGTGTACCTGCCGCCATAGTAAGGGTGATTAGCCCACAGGCACAGGGTAGCCGCAGCAGACGGGGGTAACTGGTATAAGCAGGGAAACCCTCAGCTGGGGTCAGCGGTGATCAGAAATGTCACTCCTGGCTGCCGCATTGTGTCATTGAGATCAGGCCCCCGCTGTTGAATACTCAGCGGACGGTTCAGTCGGGAGCGTCTGCCAATGGCCAGAACAGAAAAATTAAGCCAGGAATTTGAGCTCGGATTCACCTATACGCGCTCTACCGGGCCTGTGGTAGGCAGATTCCTCACCGGCTTGCGCGATAGCCGGGTGTTCGGCATCCGAGGCAGCGATGGCCGCGTGCTGGTGCCGCCACCGGAGTATGACCCTGTCACGGCAGCCGCCCTGTCGGACTGGGTGGAAGTGGGCCAGGAGGGCACCGTGGTCAGCTGGTGCTGGGTGTCACAGCCCCGAGCCTCTCATCCTCTGCAGCAGCCCTTCGCCTGGGTGATGGTGCGCCTCGACGGTGCCGACGTACCGATGATTCATTGCCTGCAAGCGCCCTCGGCCGAGGCGGTAAGCTCCGGCGCGCGTGTGCGCGTGGCCTGGGTGGCAGAGCCGCGTGGGCATATCACGGATATTCGCTGCTTCGTGCCCGTGCCGGGAGGTGCATCATGAGCTCAGCACGCCCGGATGTGACAGGCATCGAAGCTCCGGTTTACCTGCACTACCATTTTACCGCCGGAACCGCCCCCACCCGGTTTCTTGCGCGCCTCAGGGAAGGGCTGCTCAGTGGCCAGCGCTGTCCGCGCTGTGGCAATGTCTATATTCCTGCTCGCGGCTCCTGCCCGGCCTGCGGCGTACCCACAACGGAGGAAGTACTGCTGCCCGACCGGGGCACCGTGCAGTCGTTCACCATTGTGCACCTCCCCATTCCGGGCAACCCCATTGAACCCCCGTACGTCGTGGCGAACATTGTGCTGGACGGGGCCAATATTTCCTTCATTCACCTGCTCAGTGACTGTATCAACGAGGCGGTGCGGATCGGGCAGCGGGTACAGGCGGTGTGGCGGCCGCCGGAGGAGTGGGATTACGCCATGGATAATATCCGTCACTTCCGGCCGCTGGATGAGCCCGATGTACCGGTGGAGCGTATTGGCACGCTGCCGGTTTCCGGCCCGGCGGTGTCGCGATGAGGGAAATCGCCGTTGTTGCGTTCAGCCAGAGCGCCTGTGTCGCCGATATCGGCGCCGTCAATGAAGTCGAGCTTATCATGCCCCAGTTGCAGGCTGTGTACGCGCAGGTGGGGTTGAGCAGCGCCCAGGACGTGGACTTTGTCTGTTCGGGCAGTTGCGACTATCTGCAGGGCGCCGCTTTCGCCTTCGTCGCGGGGGTCGATGCGCTGGGGGCCGTGCCCCCATTGAAAGAGTCGCATGTGGAAATGGACGCCGCCTGGGCGTTGTACGAAGCGGTGCTGAAAATTCGTACGGGGCATGCGGACTCCGCATTGCTCTACGGTTTTGGTAAATCCTCGCCGGGCGAGTTACCTGCCGTGCTTTCGCAGCGGCTCGATCCCTATTACCTCGCGCCACTCTGGCTCGATACGGTATCGCTCGCGGCCTTGCAGGCGCGGATGCTGCTCGATAGCGGGTCGATTACTGAAAGCGATATGGCAGCGGTTGTGTCACGCTCGCGGCAGAATGCGCAGGCCAACCCCCTGGCACAGCTGGCAGGGGATGTCGGCGTGGCAGCGTTGTTGCAGGATGACTATTTGTTGGCGCCATTGCGGCGCGGCGACTGTGCGCCGGTATCGGATGGCGCGGCGGCGATGATTATCGCGACCGTCGAACAGGCGCGCCGCTGGGGTGTGCCCTATGCGCGGCTCACCGGCATTGACCAGCGTATCGAGAGCCACAACCCCTGTCTGCGTGACCTCACCGATTCGGTATCCACGCGTCAGGCTGCGGCGGCGGCCGGGGTGCACGAGGCAGCGCTTGACGTGGCGGAAATCTACGCCCCGTTCAGCCATCAGGAAATTATCCTGACCCGCGCACTCGGGCTGGACGAGGCCACCGTGGTCAACCCCAGCGGTGGCGTGCTTGCCGGGAACCTGATGATGGCGTCGGGCCTTGCCCGGGTGGGTGAGGTGTTCCAGCGTATCGTCAATGGAGACGCGCGCCGCGGGGTGGCCCATGCCACGAGTGGCCCCTGTCTGCAACACAACCTTGTGGCGGTACTGGAGGGCGCGTAATGGCTGAATGGGCTGCGGTGGTTGGCATAGGCCAGACCCGATACAAGACCCGGCGCTCCGATGTGTCGATAGCCGGCCTGCTGCGAGAAGCGGTCGACAGGGCACTGGCGGACGCCGGGGTGGGCTTTGACGACATCGATGCGGTGGTGATTGGCAAGGCGCCGGACATGTTTGAGGGCGTCATCATGCCGGAGAGCTATCTCGCGGATGCTCTCGGGGCCAGCGGCAAGCCTATGCTGCGGGTGCACACCGCCGGGTCGGTGGGTGGTTCCACCGCCATCGTCGCTGCCTCCCATGTCCAGAGCGGTACGTTCAAACGGGTGCTCACCGTCACCTACGAAAAACAGTCCGAGTCCAACGCCATGTGGGCGCTGTCGACACCGCAGCCTTTTTCCGTGCACCTGAACGCTGGCGCCGGGGGGTATTTCGCACCCATCATTCGCGAATACATACGCCGTGCCAACGCACCCGAGGGTGTGGGCATACGCGTTGCGGTGAAGGACCGGCGCCACGGGGCCCGCAATCCGTTGGCTCACCTGCAGCTACCTGACATTACCGAACAGGAGGTGCGCGACTCGATGATGCTCTGGGATCCACTGCGTTTCCTCGAGGCCTGTCCATCCTCTGATGGCGCCTGCGCGATGGTAATCGCCGCCGCTGACAGCATTAGCGGCAACACGCCGCCCGCCTGGATTCGCGGGGTCGCCATGCGCTCTGAGCCCACCATGTACGCGGGGCGCGATGAAGTGAGCCCCCAGGCCGGTCGTGACTGCGCGGCCGACGTCTATGCGCAGGCCGGAATCAGGGACCCACGCCGCGATTTCGATTGTGCAGAGGTGTACGTACCGTTTAGCTGGTATGAACCCATGTGGCTGGAAAATCTGGGCTTTGCGCCGCCAGGAGAGGGCTGGAAACTGACGTTGGATGGTGCCACATCGCTCGACGACGGGGGCGATATCCCCTGGAACTGCTCCGGTGGTGTGCTCAGCTCCAATCCCATCGGCGCGTCCGGCATGATCCGTTTCGCGGAAGCCGCCCGTCAGGTGCGCGGTGATGCCGGCGCGCATCAGGTCGAGAATGCCCGTCTGGCCCTTGGTCACGCGTATGGCGGTGGCGCACAGTTTTTTTCCATGTGGGTTGTCGGTGCCGACAAGAACTGAATCACGCTGAAACGGAGACACACCATGCCGCGACATTTCAACATCGCCGACCTGTTCGAACTGGTGGCCGACCGGGTGCCAGAGCGCACAGCGCTGGTGTGTGGTCAGCAGCGCTCGACTTATGAGCAGCTGGAACAGCGCGCCAACCGGCTTGCGCACTTTCTCGCTGCACGGGGCGTGCAAGCTGGCCAGCATGTGGGCTTGTACCTCTACAACTGTAACGAGTACCTGGAAGGTATGCTCGCCTGCTTCAAGTTGCGCGCGGTGCCCATCAACATCAACTACCGCTATGTGGAGGAAGAGCTGGCTTATATCCTCAGTAACGCGGATCTGGTGGCCTGTATTCATCACCGCGAGTTTGCGCCGCATCTCGCCGCGGTCCATAGCACCGCGCCGGCACTGACCACATTTGTCTACGTCGAGGACGACAGTGGTGTGAGCCCCGAGAGCATTGGCAGCATCGCCTATGAACAGGCGCTTGCGGGCGAGAGCGCAGCGCGGGATTTCGCCGAGCGCGCCGATGATGACCTGTTTATCCTGTACACCGGCGGCACCACCGGCATGCCCAAGGGAGTCATGTGGCCGCACAAACATGTGTTTTACGCGGCGATGGGCGGTGGGGGTTATTTTCACCCTGACGGCGTGATCACCGAACCGGAACAGATTGCCGAGCGCATTGGCGATTTCGCGATTGTTGGCATAGCGCTGGCGCCGCTGATGCATGGCGCCTGTTGGTGGTACGCTTGCATACAGCTGCTGTCGGGCAACGCGCTGGTGCTCAACCCGGCGCACCATCTGGTCGCCGAGGATGTGTGGGACATTGTTGAACGTGAGCGCGTGAACTCTCTGACCATCGTGGGCGATGCCATGGCGGTGCCACTGCTGGATGCGCTGCGGGCACATCCCGGGCGCTGGGACCTGAGCTCGGTGTTCGCCGTGGGTTCCGGAGGAGCCGTGTTTTCTGCCAGCAAGCAGGAAGCGTTTCGTGAGCTTTTGCCCAATATCATGGTGCGCAACAGCTTCGGTTCGTCCGAGTCTGGCGCAATGGGGGCAGACGGTGGTGGCAGGGCAGGGGAAGGGCTTGGCAATGTCACCCGCAGCGGGTTCATGTCGGTTCTCGCGCAGAATGCTGATGGCAGTTACTGCGAGGTCCGCCCGGGAGAAAAGGGCATTTTCGCACGCTGCGGCCACATTCCCGTCGGCTATTACAACGACCCCGGGAAGACGGCGAAGACCTTTGTGCCGGTTGAAGGCCAGACCTGGTTACTCACCGGAGATGAGGCCAAACTGGAGGATGACAACACGATTACCGTGTATGGTCGCGGCTCGAACTGCATCAACACGGGGGGCGAAAAGGTGTTCCCGGAGGAGGTTGAGCAGGCCCTGAAAAATCACCCGGCAGTATTTGACTGCCTGGTCGTGGGCACGCCAGATGAGCGGCTGGGCAGCCGGGTGAGCGCGGTGGTGGCGGCGCGGGGCGGGCAGTCCCTGAGCCTGGCATCATTGCAGGAGGAAGCGCGCAAGCATATCGCCGGCTATAAAGTGCCACGCGAGCTGCATCTGGTGTCCGACGTGCCGCGCGCACCCAGCGGCAAGCCAGCCTATCCCAAAGCACTCGATATTGCGTTATCGGGTGCACACCGCGCAGAGTAAACGCCCGCAAGCCAATAAGGAGCACATAGTGCAAGAACTGGATATCAGCACCCCGAGTTGCCTGGTCGAGCAGGAGGAGGGGGTGCTCTTCGTTACCCTGAATCGTCCGGAGGCGAAAAACGCCTTCAACCCGGCCATGCTGCTGGGAATGTATCGCGCATGGCGCCGGCTGGATGAGGACCCGGCGCTGCGTTGCGCCATTCTCACCGCGCGCGGCAACACCTTCTGCGCCGGCATGGATCTGAAAGCGGGCGCCGAGGGCGACCAGGGTGCCAGTGACGAGTTCATGGCCCTGATGGCCGAGGTGCCGAACCTGCACTGGCAAGCGCTGCTGCGTGACAACCGGCCGGCCAAACCATTGATTCTTGCGGTGGAGGGTTACGCGCTTGCGGGTGGTACCGAGATTCTGCAGGGCACCGATATTCGCGTGGCGGCTGAGGATGCCGTGTTTGGTGTGACCGAAGTAGCCCGCGGACTATACCCGATGGCGGGCTCCACCGTGCGCTTGCGACGCCAGATACCCTATTGCCTGGCCGCCGAAATGCTGCTCTGTGGCGAGCACATCAGTGCACAGCAGGCGCTTGACTGGGGGTTGGTGAACAAGCTGGTAGCGCCGGGCTCAACCCTGCAGGCGGCACGGGAATACGCCGCGAGAATCTGCGCCAATGCGCCACTCGCCGTTGCCGCCGTCACGCGCTCGCTCCGTGAGCATCAGGAGTGTATCGCCGAAGAGGACGCCATGCTCGCCTCCGATGCGCTGGCAGGCCCGGTGTTCGCATCGGCCGATGCCAGAGAGGGCATGCGTGCGTTCAAGGAAAAACGTCCCGCGCAGTTCCGCGGTGAGTAAGCCGTCGTACGTCGCTGTTGCCGCCGGCACGCTGGTGCTGGTGCCCACCGGGTTCGCCGCACTCGACGAATTTGTCGTATTCCACGAGGAGCCCTGAGCCGATGAATGACACTGTATTGCTGCAGGAGCAACTGGGCCGCGTGCGCCTGCTTACGCTGAATCGTCCCGACAAGAAAAACGCCATTAATGACCCCCTGTGGATTGCGCTGCGTGAGGCGTTCCAGGCGGCAGCGCAGGATGACAGCGTAGCCTGCGTTGTGCTCACCGGCGCCGGTGACAGTTTTAGTGCGGGAGTCGATCTCGCCAGCTTTGCCGCCACGGAATCCGATGCCCCGCACCCGTTTGAAAGTGCCGCCCGTGCCGTGGCCGATTTCGACAAACCGCTGGTAGCAGCGGCCAGGGGCGCCGCCATCGGGGGTGGCGCTACCGTATTGTTCCACGCCGACATGGTGTATGCCGGCGAAACATTTCGCATGCGCTTGCCGTTCGCGGCGTTGGGCCTGGTTCCGGAGTGGGCGAGCAGTTACATGCTGCAGGCGAATATTGGCGCCCAGCGCGCCGCGGAGCTGTTCTATACGGCAGAGTGGATTGACGCGCGACGCGCACTGGAGTTGGGAATCGTCGCGCAGGTTATACCTGATGAGCAGCTGCTGGCGCATGCCCTGCAACGCGCTGCGGCCGTAGCGCAATGGCCTGTGAGCGCCCTGCGTGAAATCAAGCGCAGCCTCCGCATGCATCACACAGCGGCCATTGATGCAGCGTTTGTGGCGGAGCAGGCGGGAATGGCCCGGCAGGCGGGCTCGCCCGATAACCTGGAAGCGCTCACCGCATTCTTTGAAAAGCGGGCGCCCAGGTTCGACTAAACCCGGTTCTGTGTCAGGGTTGTACGAACTCGGTCACTTCCAGGCTGAATCCCGACAGCGCGTTAAAGCGTATCGGCGCCGACATCAGGCGCATCTTGCCCACCCCGATGCGCTTGAGGATCTGGGCGCCGGTACCGATGACCCGGTAGTTACCGATGCCGCCGTTTTTGCTGTTGGTGATGGCGGGGGCGTTCGGGTATTGAATGACGTCGGCCAGCGCCTGTGTCGATGAGACAGGCTGGCCGATCATTACCAGAGCGCCGAGGTTTTCCGCCGCTATGTGTTCCAGTGCACGGCGCGCTGACCAGCCGGGTGTATCGTCACCGATCAGGGTGCCCACCACATCGCGCAGCAAATTCACCGTCTGTACACGCACCAGTGAGGCATTGTCTTCGCACAGTTCACCGCGAGTCAGGGCAAAGTGCAGCGTGTCGTCTATGAGGTCGCTAAACGTGTAGAGCGTGAATTCGCCAAATTCTGTATTGACCGTTTTCGTGTCGCGTAGCTCGATTGACTGCTCATGCAGCGAGCGGTACTCGATGAGGTCGGCAATGGTACCCATGCGCAGCCCGTGGCGTTCGGCAAAAACCTCGAGTTGCGGGCGCCGCGCCATGGTGCCGTCTTCATTCATGATCTCCACGATGAGGGATGCGGGCTCAAAGCCGGCCATTCTCGCCAGATCGACGCCGGCCTCGGTATGCCCGGCCCGGCGCAGCACGCCACCCGCCTTGGCAACCAGGGGGAAGATGTGGCCGGGCTGAATGATATCGCCGGGCCTGGCATTGGGAGCGACCGCCTGACGCACCGTATGCGCGCGCTGTATCGAACTGATGCCGGGGCCCAGTTTTTCGGCGGCATCTATCGATACCGTAAAATTGGTCTCATGCTGTGAGCGATTGTCTCTCACCATCAGGGGGAGTTGCAGGCGCCGCGCGCGTTCCTCCGTGATGGGCATGCAGATCAGTCCGCAGGCTTCACTGGAGAAAAACGTGATGATTTCCGGTGTCACAGCCTCGGCGGCAACAATGAGGTCGCCCTCGTTTTCGCGGTCCTCGTCATCCATCAGGATGACCATCTTGCCCGCGCGAATGTCGTCGAGAATGTCTGGGATGCTGCTCAGTGCCATGTGTTGCCTCGTGATGCGGTGGGCAGGACCCACCGTATCGGTATCAGATCATTTCAATGGCGACAGCGGTGGCCTCGCCGCCGCCGATACACAGCGCGGCAACCCCGCGCTGTTTGCCCAGTTTCTGCAGCGCATACATCAGGCTGACAATGATGCGCGAGCCGGTTGAGCCGATGGGGTGGCCCTGTGCGCAGGCGCCGCCGTGGATGTTCACCTTGCTGTGGTCCAGGCCGAGGTCGGTAATGGCGAGCATGGTGACCATCGCGAAGGCTTCATTGATTTCAAACAGGTCAATATCCTCGATGCTCCAGCCCGTTTTTGCCAGCAGCTTTTCCATGGCACCGATAGGAGCAATGGTGAACTCGGAAGGATGCTGGCTGTGGCGGGCATGCGCCACGATGCGGGCCATGGGCTTCAAGCCCTGGGCCTCTGCCGTACTCTCGTTCATGAGCACCAGGGCGCTGGCGCCGTCGGAAATCGAGCTGCTGTTGGCGGCGGTAATGGTGCCATCGGCGGCAAAGGCCGGGCGCAGATTGGGGATTTTGTCCAGCGCTGCCTTGTGTGGCTGCTCGTCGTCACTTACCACGGTGTCGCCCTGGCGGCTCGAGACGGTAACAGGCGCGGTTTCCGCCTGCAGTGATCCATCCTCAATGGCGCGTTTGGCGCGAGTGAGGGATTCTACGGCAAACGCGTCCATCTGTTCGCGCGTGAGGCCCCGCTGGTTCGCTGTTTCCTGAGCGAAACTGCCCATGGCACGGCCTGTGTCGGCGTCTTCCAGCCCATCAACGAACATGTGATCCAGCAGCTTGGCGTGCCCTGTGCGCACACCGCCGCGGGCGCCAGGGATAAGGTGCGGGGCGTTGCTCATGCTCTCCATGCCGCCGCAGACCACGGCCTGGTTGGTGCCGGCGGCAATGCTGTCGAAGCCGAATATCGTGGCCTGCATGCCACTGCCGCAGAGTTTGTTCAGCGTCACTGCACCGGCCGCATCGGGGATGCCGGCGCCGCGTGCGGCCTGCCGGGCGGGACCCTGCTTCAGGCCACCGGGCAGTACGCAACCCATGAAGATTTCGTCGATTGCGGATGCCTCGACGCCACTGCGCTCAAGCGCCGCGGCGATGGCGGTGCTGCCGAGTTGTGCGGCGGTCAGCGCAGCGAGGCTGCCCTGCAAACCACCCATTGGCGTGCGTGCACCGTTGACGATGACAACTGACTCTTTGCTCATGATGACATTCCCGACTGCTGGTTACTGCGGTGGACATGCCCGTGTGGTTGCGGGCGCGAGTTGAAGCGGGGGCGTATTAGGCCATACTCGTGGGCTGGACTCAAGGCGGCCCAGGCGCAGGCTTCCCGGGCGGATCAAACAGTTTGCCCCGCACAGCCTCGCGGTATTGCCCCGGTGTGACACCGTTGCTGCGCCGGAACAGTTGCGAGAAGTAGCTGGCGTCCTGGAGTCCTATCTGCCAGGCAATTTCGGCGATACTGAGGTTGCTGCGGCGCAACAGCTCGCGTGCGGTATTCATGCGCAGCGCGTTCAGGTAGGCCTGCGGGGGCATTCCAGTGGCCTGGCGGAAGCGCCGGTGCAGTGTGCGCGCACTGACACCCAGAGCGGGTGCCATGTCCTGCAGCGATAGCGCAGATTGCATGTGGTCCTGTAACCACTGCTGGGCCAACAACACGGTTTCATCGTGGTGACGGCGCTGGGGTGTGTCCTGCCAGGCCGCACTCTGGAAGGGCTGGCGTATTTCCGGGGAAAACTGGTGCTCTACGGCCCGGGCGATGCCGCTGCCGTACCAATCTTCCGCAAGGTGCACGCACAGGTCAGCGATCGAGTTCACGCTGCCGACACAGTAGATGTTGTCACTCTGGGTGATGAGATGGCGAGTTTTCAGGTGTACCTGTGGATAGCGGCGGACAAAACGCTCAAAGTAGTTCCAGTGTGTGGTGGCTGGTCGCCCGTCGAGCAGGCCTGCCTCAGCCAGCAGGCTGCTGGCCGTCCCTACACTGCAGATACGTGTTCCGGCGGCGGCTATCGCTCGCAGCTGCGGCAGCCATGCCGCGTAGCGGCGCACGGTAGGCAAGGGTGTGCGCCAGATTGCGGGCAGTATGAGCAGGTCCAGAGCGGGCAGTTCCCACTGCGACACGGGGCATTCCAGCGTGAGACCGTTATCCAGGGTGACCGCCCCTGCGGTTTCCGCCGCCAGTAGAAATCGTACCCCCGGCGCCGTGCGTCTCTGGCTGCGGGCGGTTTGCGCGGCGGCGGAGAGAATTTCCATGGGCAGTGTCACGCTGGTGGCCAGCGCATCGGGGTAAATCAGGGCGGCAACGGTATACATGGGCGGCAGCGTCAGGGCTTTGTGGCTAAAATACCACGATTGATGGCTTAAAAACCATAATGTGCGGACGCGTTCGCCGCCTACACTCCACCGCGTATTAAGCAACAAACAATGAGGAGCGAAAAATGGGGCAGGCGCGGTTGCCGGTGATAGTAGGGTTCGGTGGCATTAATGGTGCCGGGCGGGCGTCGTCGCACCATGCCTATCGACGGCTGGTGCATGATGCATTGCCGACGTCGACTCAAGCGCGCACGCTCGCGGCCCTCGCCCGCCTGATGGGTGTCGAGCAGGTGCGCGGGCAGGAGGACTATCTGCTGGCGCACACGCTGATTCGGCGGGTGGAACCGCAGCATTTCAACCCTGACGCGGTCAGCTGGAACCAGCGCCTCGCGGCTCGTGCCGGTGAGGGCCCCCTCGTGATGCGGCTGCGCCGTCAACACCTGCCTGCGGTGATCCCCACCGGATGGGAAGTGAAACCGGTGAGTACCGAGGATGTGGAAGTCAGTATTGCGGGTGGGCTGGATGTGCTGTTGCCCACGGTGCGGGATTTTGAGGTCAAGGCGGCGGGGCAGCTGCCCACGGGGTTTGAGCCCGGCACGCTCTACGCCTCGCGCAATCATCCGCGCGGCCTGCAAATGATGGTCTACGCCGCATCCGATGCCCTGCAAAGCCTGGGGATTCCCTGGGAACAGATTCAGCAGCGTGTACCCGCAGACCAGGTGAGCGTCTACGCGGGCAGTGCGATGGGACAGCTGGATGCGGCCGGCGCGGGCGGTATGTTGCGTGCACGCCACAACGGGCAGCGCGTGACCTCGAAGTTCTGCCCCCTGTCGCTGGCGGAAATGCCGGCGGATTTTGTTAATGCCTACGTACTGGGCAGTCTGGGTGCGACCGGTGCCAGCCTCGGCGCGTGCGCCTCTTTCCTCTACAACCTGCGTCAGGGTATCGAAGATATCCGCAGCGGCCGGGCGCGGGTGGCCTTTATTGGTTCGGCAGAGGCGCCCGTCAACCCGGAGGTCATGGATGGCTATGCGGCGATGGGGGCGCTGGCGACGGACAAGGGCCTGCGCGACCTGGACGGTGTGGCCAACGCGGACCATCGGCGCGCCTGTCGCCCGTTCGCCGAGAACTGCGGCTTTACCATTGCCGAGTCGGCGCAAATGGTTGTGTTGTTTGACGATGCCCTGGCGCTTGAGCTGGGCGCGACCGTATTCGGCGCAGCCACGGATGTGTTCGTGAATGCCGATGGCTATAAAAAGTCCATTTCGGGGCCGGGCGTGGGCAACTACATCACCATGGCCAAGGCGACGGCCGCCGCGCGTGCGATGCTCGGTGAAAGCATGCTGCGCAATGGCGGGCTGGTGCAGGCACACGGCACCGGTACGCCCCAGAACCGCACCAGCGAGTCGAGAATACTGTCAGAAACCGCGAAAGCGTTCGGTATTTCCGCCTGGCCGGTAGCCGCGCTGAAGTGTTACCTGGGCCACTCCCTGGGCTCCGCGTCAGGGGATCAGGTCAATGCAACCCTCGGTATATGGGCGGAGGGCGTCATACCCGGTATCACCACGATAAATGCGCTTGCCGACGATGTATGCCGCGACAACCTGAACTTTGCCCTGCAGCACGAGGCAATCGATCCGTCTGCCCAGGGTTATGCCATCATCAACTCCAAGGGGTTTGGTGGTAACAACGCATCTGCCACACTGCTCAGCCCGGCGGCAACGGCAAAAATGTTGCAAGCACGGCATGGCAGTCGTGCCTGGCAGGACTGGGAGCAGCGCAACGAGGCGGTGCTGGCAAAGCAGCGTGAGTATGACGATGAAGCCATAGCGGGTCGTGTTGCGCCCACCTATCGCTTCGACTTCGGTGTGCTCGGCGATGCGGATGTGCAGCATGCAGCGCAGTCCATGCGGGTGGGCGAGTACGAAATCGACCTGAACCTGGCCAACCCCTACAGTGACATGTGCAGCTGACGCAACAGCGGGTCCACACTGTCACGCGCATAAAAAAGGCGGCCCTGAGGCCGCCTTTCAGCCAGTACCGAAGGGCTACAGGTTGTAGGTGACCTCCAGGCCGATACGACGTCCTTTCGACAAAGGCGCGAAGGTGCCACCCAGCGGGATGCCGGAGATATCGTTGGGCAGCTGCGTGTCGTTACCGTTCAGGACTTCGTCCAGCAGGTTGCGGCCGTACACCGAGAACACCCAGTGGCCGTCGTTGCTGTAGAAGTCGAGGCCGGCGTCAATCCGGTTCTGCTCGTTGATGAAGCCCAGGTTGTTATCGGTGTAGGCTGACTCATCGCGGTAGGAGTAGCTGATGCGCGAGCCGAGGTAACCCCAGCTGCCCAGTTCCAGGTCGTGATTCAAACCGACGGTGTAGGTGAGGTCCGCTGCACGAGGCAGGTCGAGATCCTTGTCTGCGCCGTCAATAACGCCGTCGCCGTTGAGGTCCAGCAGCACCTTGTCGTAGCTGGCGTCCAGTACCCCGATGGACGCAATCGCAACCAGATTGTCGGTCAGGCCCCAAGTGGCATCGACCTCAAGCCCCATGATGGTGGCTTCAGCGGTGTTGCGCACCAGCTGAATGACACCGATGGGGCCGGGGAGGTTTATTTCACGCTGCATGTCGTCGATCTGGTTGTAGAACACGGCGGCGTTGAGAATGCCGCGCCCACCGAAGGAGGACTTGTAGCCCAGCTCGATGCTGTCCACCGTTTCCTGGTCGAAGGGTCCGGGGGTGTCAGCGGGGTTGAAGGACGTGTTGCGCATGTTGTAGCCACCGGAGCGGGTGCCCTGGCTGTAGTTGGCATAGACAAAGGCGTCGTCCGACAGGGTGTAGGTCAAACCGATTTTGGGTGAGAAACTGCTCCAGCTGTCGTCGTCGACGAAGTCGAAGTCACAGTCATTCATGGTCACGATGTTGCAGGGGCTGTTGATGTTCTGGCTGAGCGAGGCGATTTCCGCTTCCTTGTCTTCCTCGGAGTAGCGCCCACCCAGGCTCAATACCATCTTCTCGTTCAGGTCGATATCCACAGAGGCGAATACGGCCCAGGTTTCCGTCAGCAGGTTGCCACCGCCGTCAAACTGTGCGGCGGGTGCGACGCCCCCGGTGGCAATGCCAGCCAGTTCCCGGCGCTCGTGATAATTGATCTCACTGTCGAAGTAGAATACGCCGGTGGTGACGTTATAGCGGTCGGCGAACAGGCCGTTGTAGCGCAGTTCGTTGCTCACCTGGCGATAATCGATCCAGGACGGTGCGTGGAACAGCCACACTGGTTGAGCGTCGATGTCGCCGACACCCTTGCCGTGGTAGTCGCGCACACCGTAGATGTTGGTGATGGTGCCTTCACCGAACGCCACATCGTAGTTCAGTTCGATGGTAAGCGCGTTGGTTTCGTTGTCCTGCAAGCCGGGTTCATCGATGGAGACATCGAAGCTTTCGCGGTCGGCATTGAAGGGGGTGCCCGGTACGCCCGAGCCGTTGGTATGGCTCTGGCCTACAGGCCCGTCGCCGGTTACCTTGCCGTATTCATAGCGCAGGATAAGTTCGAGTTCATCGGTGGGCGTCAGCACCACCACCGGGCGCACCATGGTCTGGCGGATCACGCCGATGTCTTCGCCATCGAACTGGTTTTCCACGAAGCCGTCATCGTCGTTGTGGTAAGCCGTCAGGCGTGCCGCAACAATGTCGTTGATCGGGCCGCCCACGCTGGCCATGGCATAGCGGCTGGGGCCGCCCTCGGGCCCCTGGTCAATTGCGGCGCGCGCGCTGAACTCGAATTCATCACCCGGCTTTTTGCTGTTCAGCAACACGGCACCACCGGTGACGTTGCGCCCGAACAGGGTGCCCTGCGGTCCGCGCAGTACTTCAACGCTTTCCAGGTCAAAGGTGTCAAACAGGATGCCGTTGTTGAGGCCGATGTAAACGCCATCGACCACAACGCCCACGGTGGGGTCGATGCCGGGAATGGAACTGTTCACACCCAGGCCGCGGATGGAGAAGTTTGCCGTACCACGCGCCGTACCCACGTCATCCAGCGCCACGTTGGGCAGCCGCACCGAGAGGTTGGTGAGGTCACGAATTTTCAATGCATCGAGCTGGTCTGCACCGAGCGCGGAGATCGACAGCGGTACTTCCTGTGATCCTTCTTCACGCTTGCGTGCGGTGACAACCACTTCCTCCAGCAGCGCCGAGGTGCTGCGCCGGGCTTCTTGCTGTGCCTGGGTGGCGGTGGAAAAGGAAGCCGCCATTACGGTGCCCAGTAGTGCGGACACGCCGATGGCGAGTGGGGTTTTTTTCATGCGGTGAGGTACGCTGTCGCGTTTCATGGTGGTGCTCCTTTTAATTATAAAAATGCAGGTCTTTCACTCTTTGCGCGCATTTCCCCGTGCGTGCGCTGCGCTGTAGTTATGTTTTCTGAAGTGTCGTGCTTTCCAGAGCGGCTAACAACCAAATTATTACCGGTTTTTGCTACCCGCCGGATCCAAGTTTACACCAGACACATCTGCGCAATGATAGTAACCTCAGACGGGGGAAAAAGCACCATCCCCTTGCAGCTTCCCACTTTTGTCAGCGGCTCCCTGATTGCTGCTATCATGTGCGCCTGCAAAAAGAGCTGCCCCGAGTTGTCCCATGAGCAATGTGCTACACCATCTCCAGACCCGAAACTCTGCTCCCCGTCTTCAGGCGCCTGCGCCCAGTGCGGAGGAACTGGAGCAAATCCTCCAGGCAGGCCTGCGCGCGCCTGACCACGCTTGGCTGCGACCCTGGCGTTTCATCGTTATCGAAGGCGAACGTCGCGAGGACTTCGGCGAAGTGCTCGAGCGCTGCCTGCTGCAGCGCGACCCGGCGGCTCACAGCTCAGCACGGGAGAAAGCCCGTGGCGCGCCGCTGCGTGCACCGTTGCTGCTGGTGGTGGTAGCGCGCCTGCAGGAACATCCGAAGGTGCCGCACTCCGAACAGCGGCTGTCCGCGGGGTGTGCCGCACATGCCATCCTGCTGGCGGCGGAGGCCCTGGGCTACGCCGGTATATGGCGCACCGGCAATGCCGCGTTTGATCCCTTTGTCGGTGCGGCACTGGGCCTGGAGCCGGGTGAAGAGGTCGTGTCATTCCTGTATCTCGGTACACGGGATGGCAACCCGAAGACCTTACCCACCCTGAAAACGGCTGATTTTGTCAATCGCTGGTGAAACCGGCGCATATTTTGAACAGGAGCGAAGTGCCCATGGTGATCCCGGAGTTTGAAACACTGGCCCTGAGCGTGGACGAACAGGTGGCTACCGTCGCCCTGAATCGTCCCGACAAGGCGAACTCGATGAACGCGGTGATGTGGCCGGAGCTGCAGGCGTGTTTCGAGTGGCTCGATGCAGAGCCGGGCGTGCGGGTCGTGGTGCTGGCCGGCAATGGCAAGCACTTTTGCTCGGGGCTGGATCTCGCCATGTTCAGTGGTCTCGGTGGCGAGTCCGGTGACCCGGCTCGTCGGGCAGAAGCGTTTCGGCGCAATGTCCTGCGCATGCAGGACAACTTGAGCGCGATTGAACAGTGTCGCAAGCCGGTGCTGGCCGCCATTCACAACACCTGTATCGGTGGCGGGGTGGATCTGGTCTGCTGCTGCGACATGCGTTATGCCACGGAAGACGCCTGGTTCGCTATTCGCGAAATCGATATCGGTATGACCGCGGATGTCGGCACCTTACAGCGCATGCCGAAGCTGGTGGCGGACGGTATCGTGCGCGAGATGGCCTACACGGGCCGGAACATGGATGCGGAGGAGGCCCGGGAAGTCGGCTTCGTGAACCGCGTTTTTCCGGATCGGGAAACCCTGCTGCGCGAGGTGACCACCATTGCCCGCGGCATCGCCCGCAAGGCGCCACTGGCAGTGCGTGGCACCAAGGAGATGATCCTGTACGCGCGTGATCACAGCGTGCGCGACGGGCTCAACTACGTCGCGACCTGGAACGCCGGCATGCTCAGCGAGGTGGACCTGATGGCGGGCGTTCAGGCCCAGGCGAGCAAACAGCAGGCGTCTTTCGAGGACTGAAGCGCCTGCCCGACGCCGTCAGGGATTGCCGGGCCAGTCTTCCATTTCCACAAACGGATGCAGGGCGAGGGCGATGCCCTCGTTGACGAACGCGTCACTTTCCAGAATGTTGCGCCGGCGGACAAAGCGTCCGCCGGAAGAGCGTGCATCAATCGCATCGGTAACGTCGAGGCCGCCCACGCTGGCAAACAAGCGCTTGAGATCCATATCGTAAATGCTGATCTGCAGTGAGGCCACAGCGGCACCCTGATTCCAGTCGAAATCGGTGGAAACACCGCTGCCAGGCCCCTGCAGGGAGGGTTTCCGCGTGACTCCGTGCCAGCGCGCAACCCGATTCAGGCCGGACGAAAATGGCACCTCGGATTCCAGCAGGTCGGTGAAAATGACCGCGTCCACGTCAGTGTCTTCTCGCAACTGGTCGCGAACGCTCTGCATGATCTGCACGAAGGTGTTCATATTCATGCGCCCGGTGGTCGGGTCCACAGGGTCGCCGAAGGCGCGCACCGCCGTGTTCCAGTGCTGTGTGAAATCACGTTGCGGGAGTACTTTGTAGCCATTCTTCTTGAGATAGGTCGCCACCATGCCGTCGATACGCGGGGCTTCTTTTTCCAGATAGCTGCGCGACGGTGGCCCCAGATTGACGTGGGCAATGACGACGGTTTTCACCGTCGACTGGTCGAGGCGCTCCTGATCTACTTCGTAGGGGAACACCGTGGGGTTATAGGTGGTGCCGCTGCAGGCGGCAAGGCCGAGCACCAGTAGCAGCAGTGTGCTCACGCGGCTCACGCTCCGGAAATAACGCATACTGTCTCCACTTCGTTTATAGTGCGGGCATGTTAGCAAAATCTCGAGGGAGAGACAGCGACAATGACAGCTGAAGTATTCGACTCGGTGGCAGGCGAAGGCCCCGATGTGGTGCTTTTGCACGGATTGTTCGGCATGGGCAGTAACCTCGGGGGCGTTTCCCGGGCCCTGCAGGATCACTATCGGGTACACAGCCTTGATTTGCCCAATCACGGGCGCTCGGGCTGGACCACTCGGATGTCGCTGCCTGATATGGCGCAGGCTGTGCAGCGCTGGATGGACCACCGGCATCTGGAAACCGCGCACTTCGTAGGGCATTCACTGGGGGGCAAGGTGGCGATGCAGTTGGCCCTGGAGACCCCTTATCGTGTGGACGCTCTCGTCGTCGCCGATATCGCCCCGGTTGCTTATCCACCTTCTCATCAGGCGGTATTTGCTGCTGTTACCGCGGTGGCCGAGGCCGGCTGCGAAAGTCGCAGCGATGCCGCGCAGGTGATGGCGCAGCATCTCAAGGAAGAGAACGTTATACAGTTCCTGCTGCTCAGCTTGCAGCGCGACGCCGCCGGCATCTATCGCTGGCGTTTCAATCACCCTGTATTGCAGGCGCAGTACCATGCACTGCTCGCTGGCCCCGAACCGGTGGCACCCTTTGACGGTCGCACACGGTTTATTCGCGGTGAATTGTCCGACTACGTGCATGACGACTACTGGCCGCAGATTGAGGCGCTATTCCCGCAGGCGGACATCGTGACACTCGCCGGGTGTGGCCACTGGCTGCACGCCGAGCAGCCAGCGCGTTTCAACCAGCAGGTGGTGGCCTTTCTCGATGGCTGAGTCGCCGCGTAGCGGCCTCCGCAACAGGCACCGCTGACCATGGTCTTTACGTTGGGCGATGTTGTTGCATTAATGCTGCTCGGGTTGCTGTGCGGCTGGTTTCTGGCGTCCATTCGCGTGCGTGAGCTTGCTGTTGCCGCGGTTGATCGCGCCGGTAAGCGCGATGACTTTCAACTGCTGGATCAGAACGTCCACTTGAACAGAATCTCCCTGAGTCGGGACGAGCAACGGCGCTGGCGCGTCTGGCGCCAATACCGGTTTGACTACAGCTTCGACGGGGTAGAGCGTCACGAAGGATACGTCATCATGCTCGGGCAGCGCCTGCAGGCGGTCATTGTGCGCGAGCCCGAAACCACGCTGCATTAAAGGGCGACAAGCTGCCAGGCCGTGTGCAGCAACATGCCAGTGCCGAGGAGGGCGAGGGTGGTACTGAGCAGTCGATCAATCAGCCAGGCCCTGCTCCGCAGGCCTTGCAACCAGCGCGGTCGGCTGAGCAACATTGCCACGAGGCTGTACCAGCCGGCATCTGTACACACGATTGTTGCGACCATCAGCGTGTGTGTTCCCAGGTTCACAGTCGCCGGCAGGAACTGGCTGAACAGGGCGAGCATGAACAGTGCAATCTTCGGATTGAGGAATGCAACCAGAAAGCCCTCAGCCGCATCGCGCGCCAGCGGCGCCGGCGGGAGAGTGTCGTCCAGCGTGGCCGTTACCCCGGGCACTGCTTCACGCAGGCCCCTGAGTCCCAGGTGCAGGAGCCATGCGGCTCCCGCCAACTGCAGGGCGGTGAATAGCGCAGGTGACTCCCGCAGTGCCAGGGCCAGGCCACCCACCGTCAACAGGGCGTAGCAGCCCACGGCTACACCATGGGCAATGGCGGTCACCAGCCCGCCTGCCCGCCCATTGCGCACGGTATTGCGCAGAACCACGGCCAGGCTGGGGCCCGGTGCCATCGCGCCGAGCAGGCAGATGCCGGCGAGCGATAACCAGGTTGCAAGGCTCATCCGAGCTCCGGTAGGGGGTAGGGTAACATCCCGTTTCTCTCATCTTTTTTCCACAGATTCTGTGGATAAGTCGGTGAACAATTTGTTTAGCGCCGTCCCAAAGCCAGTAGTCGGGGGGGGTGTTACAGATTGGTTAAAAAACAAACAAATCGTAAAAACCCTTTAAATACATTAAGTTAAGTTTTATTCCTAATGCCATACATCGGGTTTGATCGCTAAGCGAGAGGGGACTGTGTCTCGCGGTGTCGATGTGCATAACCTTTTCGTTTGTGCTACCGAACGTAACCCGGCAGGGTCGGTGGAAACAGCCCGCCCGGGTCGCCTTGGGTAACACCTCGCAAACCCGCGGCAGAAGCCTTTGCCGCTAGTCTCCAGCCAAAGGCCACTCGAATTCTTACATGTTACCGGCGTGTAACGGTTTGGTGACATCCTGGCGGCCGCGGTAGATACAACCCGAGGTGCAGGTCTCGCGAATCTCGATCTGCGACAGGCTGGGTAGCTGTGGCTTTAGCTCGTTCCATATCCAGCGGGCAATGTTCTCGCTGGTCGGGTTTTCCAGTCCGGGGATGTCGTTGAGGTAATAGTGGTCCAGGCGGTCGAGTACCGGCTTGAACACAGCCTTGATATCACCAAAATCCATTACCCAGCCGCTGGGCTCGCAGGCCTCGCCTGAGACGACAAGGCGCACCTGGAATGAATGGCCGTGCAGGCGTGCACACTTATGGCCAGCCGGTACGTTGGGTAGCCGGTGCGCGGCCTCGAAGTGAAACTCCTTGAAGATCTCCATGGTCGCAGTGCCCGTTTGTTCTGTTGTGTGGCGAGTGACCGGTCTTGCCGACTGACGCGGCCACCGGATCGGGGAAACGCGAAATAGTACTACCAAACTCGGGTTTTTTCAGCGTTGGAAAAAATCCGCGACTTTTTATTCCGGAACGTTTGACAGCCTTTTTTTTATCTCTATAATGCGCGTTCTCGGTCAGGGGGTGGTTAGCTCAGCTGGGAGAGCATCTGCCTTACAAGCAGAGGGTCGGCGGTTCGATCCCGTCACCACCCACCATCACCGAGGACTTTCTGGAGCGGTAGTTCAGTTGGTTAGAATACCGGCCTGTCACGCCGGGGGTCGCGGGTTCGAGCCCCGTCCGCTCCGCCAATTACGGAAAAAGCCACCCTCGGGTGGCTTTTTTTGTTTTAAGCCCGGCATCAAATGCGTTCGATGATGATCGCCGGAGCCATACCGCCCGCTGCACACATTGTCACCAGGCCAAACTGCTTGTCCTGCCGCTCCAGCTCGTCCAGGAGGGTGCCTATCAGGATGGAGCCAGTGGCGCCGATGGGGTGGCCCAAAGCCATTGCGCCGCCGTTCACGTTTACCTTGTCCCGGTCGAGCTTCAGGTCACGAATGAATTTCTCGGCGACCACAGCAAACGCCTCGTTGATTTCGAACAGGTCGATGTCCGATAACTGCATGCCGGCCTTCGCCAACACCTTGCGTGCTGCGGGTACTGGTGCATTGAGCATCAGCGTGGGGGAGTCACCCATGTTTGCCATGGCCACCACGCGGGCCCTGGGCTTCACGCCGTGCGCTTTCGCGTAGCCCGGTGATGCCAGGAGAATCGCTGCGGCGCCGTCCACAACGCCGGAGGAGTTGCCGGCATGGTGCACATGGTTGATCTGCAGGTCCGGGTACACTTGGTTGACCAGCTTGCGGAACGTGGTGCCGCCTTCGTCCAGCGGGTAGTCGGCCAGGGCCGCAAAGGACGGTTTGAGCTCCGCCAGCGTTTCCAGCGTTGTGTTCGGGCGCGGGAACTCTTCGTGATCCAGTGCCAGGCTGCCATCGAGCCGATACACCGGAATCAGGCTGCGCTCGAAGTGCCCATTGGCGATGGCGTGCGCGGCGCGCTGTTGCGAGAGCGCGGCCAGGCTGTCCACCGCGTGGCGGTCGATGCCCTCCAGCGTCGCGATGGCGTCGGCGCACACGCCCTGGTGTGGCTGTGGGTGTTTCTCGCGCAGGCGCAGGTTGTCGCTATCGATGAACGGCGACTGGTTGGGGTCGCTGCCGAACGTCGACATCATTTCACAGCCCCCACCGATGACGAGGTCTTCCATGCCAGACATGATCGACGCCGCTGCCATGCTGATGGCGGTGATACCGGAGCCGCAGAAACGATCCAGGGTCACCCCCGAGGAGCGCACATCATAGCCGGCGTCGAGTGTCGCCATGCGCGCGAGGTCCGAGCCCTGCTGACCGCGCTGGCTGCTGGTGCCGAATATAATGTCATCGACCTGAGCTGTGTCGAGTTGGTTGCGCTCGGCGATTGCACGCAGCACCGTGGCTGCGAGGTGTTGCGGGTGCTGGTCGGCCAGCGCACCTTTCCCTTTCTTGCCGATACCCCGGGGGGTGCGGCAAGCATCGATGATCCACGCTTCTGACATGACTGTTCTCCTTGTGCTCGGTAGTGGGTAGTAATTCTGGCTCTCGCCCGCAGTGCTGCTTCAACCGGGGGCGAGCTGTTTGTCGCATACGGTGTCGTCATCATGGTATGGCTCGAACGCGGGTGCAAGGTAGGGCTCACCAGCGGCCTGCTGCAGCGGTATGAAGCGCACTCTCCCGCGCATGTCGCAGCGCAGGCTCTTTTCTGCAGGGCTGTGTGCCAGTTGCATCACGAGACGTATGTGCGGTGCTTCCACCGGGCTCATCAGGGCGCAGGTGTAGGCGGTGGGGAAGTTCGGGTTGAGCCCCGCCGCAACCTCGCACCAGCTCGCCAGTAGGCCTTCGCCACTCAATGCGCGCCAGTGCAATGGGTCGCCGCAGTCGGGGCAGTTGGCGCGCGGGTACCAGACGGCGTGATTGCAGGCCCCGCACCAGGTTACCCGCAGCTCCTGCCGGGCAGCAGCCTTCCAGAACGGGCCGGTCAAGGGATGGTCAAGCTGCGGTCCGTTCATCATCGCCCCCGGCTCAATATCAGAGTGGAAGACTCGTCGGCGGTGAAGCCGGCGTACACCGCGCGGCGCGCGTCGGCAACCGGGTTGGCGGCGCTGCCGCGCAACTGCTTGACCAGTTCCACGACGTGCGATGCGCCGAGCAGATAGCTGTGGGACAGCAGTCCACCATGGGTGTTACAGGGTATGCCGCCTTCCTGCCGAGGCCGGGTGTGGTGCAAGCGGTTGTCCTGTATGAAGCTCCCTCCGTCGCCCTTGCGGCAAAAGCCAAGGTCCTCTATCTGCATCAGTGCCGTGCTGGAAAAACAATCATAAACGGCAATTACATCGATTTCCGATGGGCCCGTATTCGCCATGGCGTAGGCCCAGGGCGCGGCAAACACCTGGGGCGTTGAGGTCATGTCGCGCTGCTGGCTGATATAGGGTGCCCCGGCGATACGCCCATGTCCGACGCCATCGATAATGGCCGGCACATGCGGCATGTCGCGCGCACGCTCGGTTGGGCTCATCACCCAGGCCGCAGCACCGTCGGAAATCAGGCAGCAATCTTCCCGCCGCAGCGGGCCGGCCAGCGGCGGTCTGTTCAGGTAATCCTCCAGCGTCAGCTTGCGGCCCCCCATCACGGCGCCTGGGTGCCCGTTGGCATGGCGGCGAAAGGTCAGTGGAATCGTTGCGAGCTGTTCCTCGGTGAGCCCATACTCATGCATGTAACGTCGGGCGAAGGTGGCAAAGTACACGGGCTGGGGATACCAGCCCATAGGGACTTCCAGGTGTGCTTTCAGTGCCTCTCCTGCGTGCCAGTCGCCCGGAGTTCCCGTGCCCGCTGCGCGGCGGCTGGCCCAGTCGACCGCAAACACGTTGACGATATGGGTGGCTTTGCCGGCAAGCATTGCGGTTGCTGCCGTGTGCCCGCAGGTGCCCGCCCAGATCATGGCGCCGCCATCGGTGCTGAACCAGAGTGGGCGCCGGGTACCGAAATGGCAGCGGAAATCGTCGGCAGTGATCTGATCGGCGATGTGGCCCGACACCATGAGGCCGTCAATATCCGCAGGCTGCAATCCGGCATCGGCAATGGCGGCAGCGATCGCCTCAAGCGCCATCTGTCGTGGCTCGCGCCCGGAGGGGCCGGAGACGGCGGTTTCGCCGATGCCCGTGATTGCCGCCACGCCGGCGATGTCCTCCAATGCGACGGATGTTCCACCGTCCGGAACGATTGCGGCGCGGGCGATAGATTTCAGCGACCGCCGCGTCATCGCCGGGCGATTCCGAAGTCGGCTACTTTCCGTGGGCGAATGTCGGGCATGCGCGGCCTGCCTGCTGGTGATGGGGTGAGCCCGAAGACTATCCCGGGCGGGCGGTGGCAGCAAGCGACTGGGCTCGCCGCCGTGGTCAGGGCGTGGTGTTTTCCCTCTTTGCCGGGGCCCGGAGTAGATCGGTATAAGCACTTGCACCGTGTGGTTTAAGCCAGCGGGCAAAAGGGTCTATCATTCGCGATTGGGTTTTTGTCTTGAGCCGGGCTGACTGGCCCGAACGGTTGCCGAGGAGTTAGTAATGCCGAAACCACGTCCCCCCATGCCGGTGCCTTTTGGCTGGTTTGTCGTGTCCTACAGTGATGATCTGGCTGTAGGGCAGTCGCGTCCCGTGCTGTATTTTGGTCGCGAAATGGTGCTCTTTCGCACGGAATCCGGCCGCCCTGTGCTGCTGGATGCATACTGCCCGCACCTGGGTGCCCACCTTGGCTACGGTATCAATGAAAGCAGCGGGCAGGGTGGTCGTATCGAAGGCGAAAGCATTGTTTGCCCGTTCCACGCCTGGAAGTTCGACGCGGCAGGTTACTGCACGGACGTGCCCTACGCGAAAAATATGCCGCCCAAGGTTGTGGGCAAACAGTGCCTGGAGTCCTACCCGGTGGTGGAAGACAATCAGGTGATCTACGCCTGGTATCACCCGGAGGGCGTCGCACCGATGTGGGACGTGGAGTCGTTCGAGGAGGCCAATAGTGCCGATTGGGCACCACTGCAGCGCTTCGAGTGGACAATAAAGACAGCCTGTCAGGAAATGGCGGAAAACGGCGCCGATTCCGCGCACTTCCGCTATGTACACCAGACGGCGACCTTCCCGGAAACCGAACTGACCTACGAACAGCACTATTCCCTGGGCGTGCAGAAAGCCGACATGCAAACCCCGCGAGGGATGGTGAAAGGCAGCATTACCTCCAAGAACATCGGCCCCGGTCAGGGCTTTACCCGTTTTGAGGGTATCGCCAGCACCTTCCTCATGGGGAATGTCACGCCGATTGACGACGAGACGGTGCATGTGCGCTTTGCCTTTACCCAGCCTCTGGTGGACGGTGAGGTCAAGACCGGAGGCGTCAACGCTGCCATCATCCGCGACATCTGCAAGCAGCTGGATGAAGACAAACCCATCTGGGAAAACAAGATGTTCCGCTCACAACCGGTGCTCTGCGACGGCGACGGCCCAATCGCCCGCTTCCGCAAATGGTACGGTCAGTTCTACGCGGAGTCATTCGCCAAGGCCTGACTTTTCGCGTCGTCCGCCGGGTGCAACCGGCGGACGCAGCTGAGACAGCCTGTTCGGCAGCCTCAGAACGCCAGCGTGTCCCCCTCTGCGGGCGCGGCAGCGCGGCGCTGGTATTGCTCCCATAATAGTGATGCCAGGGCGTCCTGTGCCGTGGGCTCCCCGTGTACCAGCACCAGCCGGGCGGCGGGGTCAAAATTGTTCGCCCACTGCACCAGCTCGCTCTGGCCGGCGTGCGCGGAAAAACAGCCCAGCGTCTCGATGCGGGCCTTGACCGCGTACTCTTCGCCAAACAGCTTGACGGTCTGCATGCCATCGACCAGCAGGCGGCCCAGCGTGCCACGTGCCTGGAAACCGGCGAAGATCACGGTATTGCGGTCGTCCCAGATGCGCTGCTTGAAGTGGTGACGAATCCGCCCACCCGTACACATGCCGCTGCCGGCGATGATGATGGCCCCCCCCTTGATGCGGTTGATCGCCATGGACTGATCGGTATCGGCTGTCAGTTGCAAGCGGGGCAGGAAATCCGCGAGGGAGGCCTTGTGGGCTTCGGACAGTTCACGAATATCCTCGCCGTCCATGATGTCTAGCCAGTGGTCGTAAACCTGTGTGACCTTGATGGCCATCGGGCTGTCGAGGAAAACCTCCCAGTTGTCGAGCTGCCCGGCGTGGTGCAGGCGACCGAGGTGGAAAATGATTTCCTGGGTTCGACCCACGGCAAAGGAGGGGATCATCACGCTGCCACCCTTTTTCCAGGTCTCGTGCAGGATCTCCGCCAGCTCGTCCATGGAGTCGTCTTCATAGCGGTGGTCACGGTCGCCGTAAGTACTTTCCATCAGGACCACGTCCGCCTTGTCCAGCGTAGCGGGGTCGTTCATCAGTACCGAGCCGCTGCGTCCGAGGTCGCCTGAGAACACCAGCCTTTTTTCCATGGCGTTTTCGGTGAGTACGACTTCCACGATGGCAGAGCCGAGAATGTGCCCGGCATCGTGCAGCGTGACAGTGCAGTGGTGGCCGAGTTTGAAGGGTTTACGGTAGCGGCTTGGTTGCAGCTGCTGCAGCACGCGCTCCACATCCGCCTCGTCATACACCGGTTCGCGGGTTTTCCTGCCACGTCGCTCCGCGCGCAGGTTGTCGCGCTCAAGGTCGCGCAGGTACAGCCCCACGGCGTCATGCAACATGATCGGCAGCAGGTCGGCGGTGGCGCGGGTGCAGTGTATCGGCCCCTTGAAACCCTGGTGCACCAACAGCGGCAGCATGCCGCAGTGGTCCAGATGGGCGTGTGACAGGACCACCGCGTCGATACTGTCGGGCTTGAAGCTGAAGCGCTCGTTGTGAATGCGCTCAACGGCATCGCCGCCCTGGCGCAGCCCGCAATCGAGCAGAACACGCCCGCAGGCCTTGGATTCCAGCAGGTGACAGGAGCCCGTGACCTCCTGTGCTGCACCGTAGAATGTGAGCGTTGCCATAGTCGACCTCGAATGAAAGCAATAGCTTAGTGTACCTTGGCGCATGCTGTGCGTCTGCTACCGCCCGCTCCTGGCCTGCCACCAGGCAACGCTGCGGAGGGGCTGAGAGTCGGCTATAATTGCGCGTTCTCAGGCAGGGCCAGGGCACCCGGTCCCGGGCGACAGGAACGCAACATGGCAGATAACAAACTGATACCGCTGGTGCAGGTGCCCAGCGGCGGCAAATTCGTCAACGAGCGGGGTATCACGGCGATCAAGGACGGCATTAAAGCGTCTGCCGAGGGTGCCGCAAAGCTGGCCAAACCTGACTGGCTGCGCATTCGCGTGCGCGGTGGCGCAACGTACGACCGTGTGAAGTCCATCGTGCATGAGCATCGCCTGGCGACCGTGTGCGAAGAAGCCAAGTGCCCGAACATGAGCGAGTGCTGGAGCGCCGGTACTGCCACCATCATGTTGATGGGTGACGTCTGTACCCGCGCCTGCCGTTTTTGCGCAGTGAACACGGGCAATCCGCGCGGCTGGATTGATCAGGAGGAGCCCGCCAATACCGCGCGCTCCGTGCAGCTGATGGGCCTGCGCTATGTGGTGTTGACGTCAGTCAATCGGGACGATCTCGCCGATGGCGGTGCCGGTCACTACGCAGCCTGCGTGCGGGCGGTGAAGGCGGAAAACCCCGACACTGCGGTAGAGGCGCTGACTCCCGATTTCCTGGGTGTATTGGCCGACGTGGAGACCGTGCTGGATTCCGGGATTGAGGTGTTTGCCCAGAACGTGGAAACCGTGCGTCGCCTGACTCACCCCGTGCGCGATCCTCGGGCCAGTTACGAGCAGACCCTTGCCGTGCTGGCGCATGCCAAGCACTACCGCCCCGATGTGCTCACCAAAACCAGCCTGATGCTGGGCCTGGGTGAGACCGAAGCGGAGATCGAGGAGGCCCTCGATGACTTGCGTGCGGCCAAGGTCGACATTGTGACCTTCGGGCAATACCTGCAACCCACCGTCAACCACTACCCGATCGACCGCTACGTGCCGCCCCAGGATTTTGAGAAGTATCGACAGTGGGGTCTGGCAAAAGGTTTTCTGGAAGTGGTGTCCGGCGTGTTCGTGCGCTCAAGCTATCGCGCTGAGCAAGTGCTGGAGAAGAACAACGTGGGACTCGCCCAACCCTGATGGTATCGGGAAGGATCCTGCGCCACCGCGCTGTCCTGGCTATCTGTGTTTATAATGTCGCTTGCACAGCGCGCGGCATAGTGGGGTAGCCATGCACACAAAATTCGACAGGATAGGCCTGGTGGGGCGCAGCCAGCAGGAGGGCCTCACGGATGTGCTGGACGAGCTGGTGCGTTTGCTGCAGGGCCTGGGCAAGGAACTTGTGCTGGAGTCGCGCCTCGCCGAGTTGGTGGAGGATACCTCCATTCCCCGAGCCAGCCTGGATGAGATCGGCGAAGACAGTGATCTGGTGATTGTGGTGGGAGGCGACGGCAGCCTGCTCAGTGCCGCCCGCACGCTGGCCAAGTACGAAACGCCTGTGCTTGGGGTCAACCGGGGCAGGCTGGGTTTCCTGACCGATATCAGCCCTGACGACATTGCCGTGCAGGTGCCGGCGGTACTGGCGGGCGAATACACCCGGGAGAGCCGCTTTCTGCTCGACGCCCGCGTGGTGCGTGAGGGCAAGACGGTCGGCCGGGCCGATGCACTCAACGATGTGGTGGTGAACTCCGGTACATCGGCGCAGATGATCGAATTCGAGCTGTCCATCAACGGCGTGTTCGTGTACCGGCAGCGTGCCGACGGGCTCATCATCTCCACGCCCACTGGCTCCACGGCCTACTCGCTTTCCGGCGGGGGTCCCATCATGCACCCGACATTGGATGCGGTGGTGCTGGTGCCGATGTTCCCGCACGCGCTCAGCAGTCGCCCGATCGTGGTGGACGGCAACAGCGAAATTCGGCTGGATATCCTCCAGCGCAACCGCATTCACCCGCCGGTGACCTGCGACGGCCAGGTGAACATGACGGCGCGGCCCGGAGACTCGGTGCTGGTGAGCAAGAAGCCCCATCGACTTACCCTGTTGCACCCATTGGGACACAGTTTCTACGCCAGTTGTCGCGATAAGCTGCGCTGGAATACGGCGCTGGTGAATTGATGCCTGAAGGGTTTGTAGCGCTGCGAGCTGCGGCCGGTGAGGACCTGCGTCCTTTTGCTGCACTGTTGCAACAGCAGGGCATTCGCTGTCGCATATACGAAGCCGCGGGCGACCAGGTGGTCGAGGTGGCGGGAGAGGCGCAGGTGCACGTCGCGCAGACACTCTATAAAGCCTGGCGCGACGGCGACATCCAGTTGCAATTACGCGCCGCGCCGGCACGCAGCAGTGCGCGTCCGGAAATTGCCGCCGCCTGGCACCAGGCGCCGGTCACTATTCTGCTACTGTTATTGAGCGTGGCGGGCTTCCTGCTCGTCTACCTGGGCGCCTCGGCCGAGCGGCTGTCGCTGTTTACCTTTACCCCCTTCACGATTAATGGGAACACGCTTCAATTTGGCGAGATGGGCGGCCAATACTGGCGCCTGCTGACCCCCGCATTCCTGCACTTCGGCTGGTTGCATATTGTTTTCAACAGCCTCTGGCTGTGGGAGCTCGGTGCGAGAATCGAGCGCAGGCTGGGCTCGGTGCACATGCTGGGCCTGTTCGTGTGTATCGCCCTGGTTTCAAATGGGTGCCAGTTTGTCTTCGGCGGGCCATCCGTTTTTGGCGGTATGTCGGGTGTGGTCTACGGCCTGCTCGGCTTCAGTTTTGCGGGCGCCCGTTTGCAGCCTGCCTGGGGTTTCGAGCCCAGCCGTCCGATCATGCTGCTGATGGTGGGCTGGCTGCTGCTGTGTATTGCCGGTGTGGTCGAGGTGCTGGGTTTTGGTGCCATCGCCAACGCCGCGCATGTCGCGGGTTTGCTCTCCGGTGCGCTGCTCGGTGCGCTGCTGGCCCTGCTCTCGCGACGCGGCGGCGACAGTGCAGGGGCTGGACGGTTATAATTGCCGTTTTTGCCTCGCGTGGTGCCGCATGAATTATCAGGACATTATCAAGCAGCTTTCACCGGAGATTTACCAGAGCATGCGCCGTTCGGTGGAGCTGGGGCGCTGGCCGGATGGCCGTCCGGTGACGCCGGAACAGCGTGCCCATGCCATGCAAGCCCTTATCGCCTGGGGTGAGCAGCACTTGCCACCTGAACAACGTATTGGCTATATCGACAAAGGCAGCAAAGCGGGGGATGTCTGCGATGACCCTGAGCCGCTGCGCTGGCGCGACACGCCGGAGGGGAGCTAGGTATGGGACAGGAGTTGGCGCGCGGCGTCCTGCGTAAAATGGCTACGGAGCTGGATCAACCCGTAACCTATACCATGGTGCTCGGTGAAACGCGGGTGCCCCTGAACGCCTTGCTGGGGCAGTCCATCGCCCTGGAGTTTCTCGGGCAAATCAACTGCATTCACTGTGATCGGGTCACCAGCAAAAGCTTCAACCAGGGCTATTGCTACCCGTGCTTCCGTCGCCTCGCACAGTGCGACAGCTGCATCATGAGTCCGGAGAAATGCCATTACGAGCAGGGCACCTGCCGCGAGCCGGACTGGGGCCTTGCCAATTGCATGATCGACCACATTGTCTATCTGGCCAACACCTCCGGGCTGAAAGTGGGTATCACGCGGCACAGCCAGGTACCCACGCGCTGGATGGACCAGGGCGCGACGCAGGCTTTGCCGATTTTTCGCGTGGCCAGCCGGTTTCAATCCGGCCTGGTGGAAACCCTGTTCAAGGGACACGTGGCGGACAAGACAAGCTGGCAGGCGATGCTCAAAGGGTCGGCGGACCCCGCCGACCTGGAGTCCGAGCGCCAGCGCCTGATGAGTGCCTGTGAACCCGGCATCGCGGGGTTGCAGGCCGCCCATGGCTTGCAGGCCATCGCTCCGCTGGAGGCGGAGGAAACGCTGATCGAGTACCCCGTGCTGGCTTACCCGGCCAAGGTGTCCTCGTTCAATTTCGACAAGACTGCGCGGGTAGCGGGCACCCTGCAGGGTATCAAGGGGCAGTACCTGATCTTCGATACCGGTGTTATCAACCTGCGCAAGTTCGGCGGCTACCAGGTCGCTATCACTGAACACTGAGGCCAACCATGCGAGACGCAAACCCCAGGGCTATCTACCTGCGTGATTACCAGCCCCCTGCTTTCCTGATCGAGCGCACCGAGCTTGCCTTCGACCTGCACGAGGATCACGCGCTGGTAACAGCGTGCCTGTACATGCGTCGCAATGCGGGCGCTGGCAAGCAGGCGCTTGAGTTACACGGTCAGGAGCTGGAGCTGGTAAGCCTCGGCATTGACGACCGGCCGCTGGCGGCGGATGAGTATGAGCTGAGCGATGCCGGCCTGCGGATTGCCGATGTGCCAGACACCTTCAGGTTGCAGTCGCAGTGCCGCATTCTGCCGCAGAACAACACGTCTCTGGAGGGGTTGTACAAGTCACGCACCCTGTTTTGTACCCAATGCGAGGCCGAAGGCTTTCGCAAGATCACCTGGTACCTCGATCGCCCGGATGTCATGGCGGAATTCGAGGTGACCGTGGAAGCGGACGCGGCGCGCTATCCGGTGTTGCTCAGCAACGGCAATCCACTGGCACTGGAGGCGCTTGAGAACGGACGCCATCGCGCCCGCTGGCACGACCCGTTTCCCAAGCCCGCCTACCTGTTTGCCCTGGTAGCGGGCGACTTGCGCAGCGTCGACGATACCTTCGTGACCGCAAGTGGCCGTGAAGTGGCACTGCATATTCATGTCGAGGAGAAGGATCTCGACAAATGTGCGCACGCCATGCGCTCACTCAAGCAGTCGATGCGCTGGGACGAAGAGGTGTACGGGCGCGAATACGACCTCGATATCTTCAATATTGTGGCCGTTGATGATTTCAACATGGGCGCGATGGAAAACAAGGGGCTGAATATTTTCAACAGCTCCTGTGTGCTCTGCAGCCCTGAGATCACAACGGATGCCGAGTTCCAGAATGTGCAGGCGATTGTCGCCCACGAGTACTTTCACAACTGGTCCGGCAACCGGGTGACCTGCCGCGACTGGTTCCAGCTCAGCCTGAAAGAGGGGTTCACCGTTTTCAGGGATGCCGAGTTTTCCGCAGATATGGGCTCGCCCACGGTGAAGCGCGTGGCAGACGTCAATATGCTCCGCAATGCGCAGTTTGCCGAAGATGCCGGCCCTCTGGCGCACCCGGTGCGGCCCGAGTCGTTTATCGAAATTTCCAACTTCTACACCGTGACCATTTATGAAAAGGGTGCGGAGGTGGTGCGGATGATTCATACGCTGCTGGGGGCGGAGCGCTTCCGGGCAGGGTCCGACCTTTACTTTCAGCGCCACGATGGCCAGGCGGTGACCTGCGAGGATTTCGTGCGCGCGATGGAGGAGGCCTCCGGGGTGGATCTGCAGCAGTTCCGTCGTTGGTATTCGCAGGCGGGCACGCCCCTGGTGTCGGCAGAGGGCAGGTACGACGCGGCTGCCCGGCGTTTTTTCCTTACCCTGAAGCAGTCCTGCCCCGTCACGCCGGGACAGGCGGTAAAAGAACCCCTGGTCATTCCGGTGGCATTGGGGTTGCTGGGTAGTGAAGGAAACCTGCCCCTGTGTCTGGACACTGACGACGACGTCTCCACGGCGACGCACCGTGTTCTGGTGTTGAATGAGCCCGAGCAGACCTTCGTCTTCGAGCACGTCACGGAAGCACCCGTACCTGCATTGCTACGCGGATTTTCGGCTCCCGTGCGGCTGGCCTGCGATTACACGAGCGCGCAACTGCGGGCGCTGATGAGCCGGGAGGACGATGGTTTCCTGCGCTGGGACGCTGCGCAGCAGTACGCTTTGCGAGTTATCAACGAGGTGCAGGCACAGCAGGCAGCGCGTGAGGAGGGAGTGGTTGACCCAGAGTATCTGGCCGCCTGCGGCGACTTGTTGCGCGACACCGAACTGGACCCCGCGCTGGTCGCGGAAATGCTGTCGCTCCCCGGCGAGAACTATCTTGCGGATCTCGCGGCTGCGAACGGCGGGGCAGATGTGGATGCTATTCACGCGGCCCGGAAAGCCGTGCGTTGCGGCATCGCCACCACTCACCGCGACGCCTTGCAGGCCTGCTACCTGCGCCTGGAAAACACGGCACCGTACGCACCGGAGGCGGGCCAGATCGGAGCGCGTCGTCTGCGTAACGTGTGTCTCGATTATCTGGCCCTGGCTGGCGAAGATGGACTGCTGTTGGCAGAGGCGCAGTTCGCGGGCGCCAGCAACATGACTGATCGGCTGGCTGCGTTGCAGTCCTTGGCTTTTCACGGCGATGTCACTCGACGCGACGCGGCGCTGCAAACGTTCCATGCAGACTGGCAACATGAAACCCTGGTAATGAACAAGTGGTTGCAGCTGCAGGCGACTGTTCCCGCGCCCGGCACACTCGAGCAGGTGCAACAGCTGCTGCAGCACCCGGTGTTTGATGTGCGCAATCCCAACAAGGTGCGCGCGCTGATCGGTGCCTTTGCCAGCGCCAACCCGCTGGCGTTTCACCGTGCTGACGGTGCCGGTTACCGCCTGCTGGCAGACAAGGTCATGCAGATCGACTCGCTGAACCCGCAGCTGGCAGCCCGCCTGCTCGTGCCGCTGACCCGCTGGCGTAACT
>CAXIDF010000015.1:0-90711 GCA_964022665.1 uncultured Halieaceae bacterium | reverse complement strand
CAACTACTCCAACAAGTGCCCACACATCTGTCTTCGTTTCTTTGTTAAATAGCCCATGGCCGCCGGGGCCGTGGTGTCCGCCAAGATACTCTCTTTGGCGGGGACGCGTATTATACCGATGAGCCGCTTGTTGGCAACAGCTTTTTGCAATTTATTGCGCAGAGCCAGTGCCGAGACTTCATCTAAGTTTTCTCTTCTAACCGATTGAAAGGCTTGAAGATCTAAGCTCCTACCCGCCGTGCCGCGTCAGGGTCATTGCGAAGGGAGGCGAACTATACGCAGCCCCCCGGTGGCGCGCAATACCCAAGACGAAAAATAGTTTGAAAAAGTCACCTGCACCTTCGAATCGGAAACCTGAAGCCGCGTAGCCAGCGGCCTCACCGGTAGAACAGGTGATATTTCTTTTTGCCCAGACGCACCACGAAATAGCGGCCATGGATTGCATCAGCCGGCTCGAACACAGCCGCCGGGCTCTCATTTTCAGCCCAACCTACCGGCCTGCCATTGCAGAGCACGGCGTTGCGTGTGAGTGCATCCTTGACCTGCTTGCCGGAGGTCGCCATGCCTGCCTCAGTCAGCAGCTGGGTCAGTGTGGCCGGCAGCGCATCCGTGGCCGGCAACTCGGATGCAGGCAGGCCATCAAGGCGCAGCTGCTCCAGATCCGTCGCTGACAGGCTCGCCAGGTCGTCATTGAACAATGCCTCGGTGATGCGTTGCGCCGCGGCCAGCCCCTCATCACCGTGCACCAGCGCGGTCACTTCTCGCGCGAGCACGGCCTGCGCCTCGGGGCGCCCCTGGCGCTGCTCATCGGTCTGCTGCAATGCATCGATTTCCGCCACAGGCAGGAAGGTGAAGTACTTCAGGAACCGGTACGCGTCCACGTCCGCCGTACCAAGCCAGAACTGGTAAAAGGCATAGGGCGAGGTTCGCGCCGGATCCAGCCACACCGTACCGGACTCCGTTTTGCCAAACTTGGTGCCGTCAGCTTTGGTAATCAACGGCATGGTGAGGCCGTATACCGCGTTGCCGTACATACGCCGGGCGAGATCAATGCCGCCGGTGATGTTGCCCCACTGGTCAGACCCACCAATCTGCAGGCCACAACCATAGCGCTGACTGAGTTCCGCGAAGTCGAATGACTGCAGAATCATGTAGGTGAACTCGGTGAAACTGATGCCACTGCCTTCACGCTCAATGCGCTGCTTGACCGACTCTTTCTGGATCATGGCATTGACCGAGAAGTGCTTGCCGACATCCCTCAGGAACGTGAGCACATCCATGTCCCGCGTCCAGTCCAGATTATTGACCACAACGGCCGACGCCTCACCGGCATCGAAATCGACGAAACGGGACACCTGCTGGCGAATCTTGTCCACCCAGCCGGCAATCACGTCGGGCGTATTGAGTTGGCGCTCAACCGCCTTGAACGAGGGGTCGCCTATCAAGCCTGTGGCGCCACCGACCAACGCAAGGGGACGGTGGCCCGCCAACTGAAAGCGGCGCAGCATTAAAAGAGGCACCAGCGAGCCGATATGCAGGCTGTCCGCAGTGGGGTCAAAACCACAGTAGAGCGTACGCACGCCGCCATCAAGCCAGCCAGGCAGCTGGTCTTCGCCGGCCGCCTGAAATATGAGGCCGCGGGATCGCAGGTCGGTCAACAGGGCACTGCTCATCAGGCAACTCCTGGCTATAGTAGAAGAAGGTATGAATCGGGGCGCAAACCATACAATAAGGTTCTCAAAAAGCAAGACGTTAAGTGCACCGACCCCCTGTCAGCCGCCAAAAATCTTTTATATACTCAAAGGCCTACAAAGCACAGCTCATAACGTTTATGCAGAAATCGGGAAACTTTCGGGGGGCCACGGTCAACCCGCCAGCAAAGCAGGCACCACACCGCAAGCACCTGATTGCCGTCGGGGTGCTGTCGATGCTGGTGGCCGCAACCACCATCCTCACCCCATCAGGTGATGTCGCCGCCAACCGCGAGGACCGGGATGACCTCGGCATGGCACTGGAAGCAGATGTGCTGGCGCCCATCGTGGTCGGTGAGGCGGCGGACACGCCGCCAGTGCCCACTGCCCTGGCTGTCCCCGCCGAGCCGGTCATCGCTGCAGTGGAAACACAGCCTGACTGGCAGGAAGAGACCGTCCGCCGAGGCGACAATCTCTCGCTGATTTTCAAGCGCGCCGGTTTCAATTCGTCGGATGTGTATCGGGTCGTTAACGAGGCCCCCGAGGGCAAGGCGCTTTCGCGGATTTACCCGGGCCAGACCATCGCCTTCCTGGCAGCTGAAGACGGCAGCCTCAAGGCGGTGAAGCACGTGATTTCCCCTCTCGAGTCCGTTACCTACCAGCGCAGCGAGGCAGGTTTTGATACGGACCGTGAGATCCGCCAGACCGATATCCAGGAGACCTGGGTCAGCGCCGAGATCACCTCCTCCCTGTTCATGGCCGGCCAGGACGCCGGGCTGTCCAGCGGACTGATCATTGAGCTCGCCAATATCTTCGGTGGCGTTATCGACTTTGTACAGGATCCGCGCAAGGGCGACACCTTCCACGTCATCTATGAAGAAGTACTCCTCGACGGCGAAAAATACCAGGACGGCACCATCCTTGCTGCTTCGTTCACCAACAAGGGGAAGACCTTCAACGCGTTCCGCTTTGAAGACAAGGACGGCCACGTTGCCTACTACAACGAGGAAGGCATCAGCATGCGCAAAGCGTTCCTGCTGGCCCCGGTAGACTTCACCCGCATCAGTTCCAATTACAACCCGCGTCGACTGCACCCCATCTACAAGACCACGCGGCCTCATCGCGGCACTGATTACGCAGCGCCCACGGGTACGCCCGTATACGCAGCCGGTGACGGTCGGGTTATCAAGTCCGGCTTTACCCGGGCCAACGGCAACTACCTCTTCGTACAACACGGTGACCGCTATGTCACACGCTACCTGCACCTGCACCAGCGCAAAGTGAAGCAGGGCCAGCGCGTGATGCAAGGCCAGGTTATCGGGTCGGTTGGCTCCACCGGGGCCGCCACCGGGCCTCACCTGCACTATGAATTCCTGATTGACGGTCAACATCGCGACCCGCGGAAAGTGCACCGGGAACTGCCCAAGGCAAAAACCCTGGCAGCGGCCGAGCTACCGGCTTACCGCAGCGCCATTGCCGATGCCTCGCAGCAGCTTGCAGGACTGCAGGAAGACCGTCGACTCGCCATGCTCAGCAGCGACAACAGCACCCCTGCCGCGCCCTGAGGTGGCCGACGGCGACCTGTGCATAGGACTCATGTCCGGGACCAGCATCGATAGCATTGATGCTGTCCTTGCCAGCATTTCTGATCACGGGCTTGAAATACAGGCCACGCTGGAGCATCCCTTTGCGCCCGCGCTGCGCCAGGCAATCGCCGACATCAGCCAGCCGGGCGACAACGAAATTGAACGTATGGGTGTGCTGGACCGCCAGCTGGGAGCCGCCTTTGCGGATGCCTGCGACGCCCTGCTGCAGCGCGCCAATGTACAGGCTGCTCAGATTATGGCGATTGGCAGCCACGGCCAAACCATCCGTCACCGGCCGCCCTCAGCAGGCAACGACACCGCATTTACCCTGCAGATCGGTGACCCGAACACCATTGCCGAGCGCACCGGCATTACCACCGTCACGGACTTCCGGCGTCGTGATGTGGCTGCCGGCGGCGAAGGCGCTCCCCTTGCGCCCGCTTTCCACGCGGCCGTGTTTGCCAAAACGAACGTGAACCGGGCAATCATCAATATTGGCGGTATCGCCAACATCAGCCTGCTCGCGGGCGATGCACTACTCACGGGTTATGACACGGGGCCGGGCAATACGCTGCTGGACCACTGGGTACAGCAGCACCGCGGCGAGCGCTATGACCGCGACGGCGCCTGGTCCGCGGAAGGCGCAGTACACAAGCCGCTGCTGGAGCAACTGGGCACACACCCCTATCTCGCTTGTCGAGGCCCACGCAGCACCGGCAAGGAAGCGTTCAACATGGCGTGGCTGACAGACTGCCTCGGCGCGGCACCCGAGGCCAACCCCGAGGATGTGCAGGCGACCCTCGCGGAATTTACCGCGCAATGCATAGCTGACAGCATTCTCGACAGCAAACTGCCAGTGCACGAGGCTTATGTGTGCGGCGGCGGTGCCTACAACACCGACCTGATGCGCCGGCTCTATCAGCGCCTGCAACCCACGCAACTCTATTCAACGGCGGAACTGGGGCTGGAACCGGAGTGGGTAGAGGGTGCCGCGTTTGCCTGGCTGGCGTGGAGAACACTGCACGGTGCCAGCGGCAACGCCGCCGCCGTGACCGGTGCCGAGGGCGCGCGCGTGCTCGGCGGCATCTATCCTGGCGCGGTAGGTTTACGCTGCTGAAGGGCCGCCGGCAGGAATCAGATAGAAAATGATGCGCCGCAACCGCAGGTGGTCGTGGCGTTAGGGTTGTTAATGACGAAGCGTGCGCCTTCCAGGCCCTCCGTATAATCGACTTCCGAGCCAACGAGATACTGAAAGCTCATCGGGTCTACCAGCACAGAAACACCGTCCCGCTCTATCACGGTATCGTCTTCCGCGCCGCTGTCCTCGAACGTAAAGCCGTACTGGAAACCCGAACAGCCACCGCCGGTAATGTAGACACGCAGCTTCAGCGAAGGGTTTTCCTCCTCTTCCACCAACTCGCGCACCTTGTTCACGGCACGGGCGGTCAGATTGATCCCGGCGGGATTGAATGCTTCAGCTACCGACATACCTTTCTCCGGGGCACACGTTCCCCCGCAATGACCATAATGGCGCCATTATGGTAAGTCCGACTATTTTAGTCAACTTTAGCAACGGCGTCCTGCTGGCCGAGAAACACCGCTGCGGGTGCCGCGGAGGCCTCTTCGGACTCCATGCAGTGCAGCAAGCGCCCGTTGACTTCCGCGCCCGCCGCCATCTCGATAATGTGGTAGTGCACATCTCCGGACACGCGCGCGCGCGGCGCCAGCTCCAGGTGGCTGGTCGCATGCACGGCCCCTTCAACGGCGCCGTTAATCATCACCCGGGGGGCGCGGATTTCCCCCTGGATACGGCCGGCCTCCACCAGGCGGACCACCGCATCGGCACCCGGCGCGGCGAGCACATCGCCCACCACTTCGCCCTCGATTTCCAGATTGCCGCTGAAGTGGATAGTGCCAACAAACTGTGTATCGCGAGATATCAGCGTCGTGCCTCCGGTGACTGCCGACGTCCCGCGTTTATTTCCCCACATGTGTAAACCTCTCCTGTACCTGCCACGGATATTGCTCGCGCACTTCCGCCTTGCGCGGTGCGGTCACAGTCGCCACAACGCTGACGGCCTGCGGTTCAAAGCCTTCAGGCAACACGAGGTCGCCCTCTATCGACTGGAAATAGCGAAAACGCAGGGGCAGCACGCTGTGCTCGATATCGGGGCTCAACTCAAACAGCGGATAACTGCGCGCGTCGCCCGCTTGCTGACCGGTAATCTCCGCATACAGCTCCCCTTGCAGGGTACTGTGTTTGCGCGCCTCTTGCTGCGCCACAATGCGGAAGCCGTAGCGACCGGGCTCATCGCGCAGCACCAGCTCAATCGAACGCAAGCTGAACCCCTGGGCGATTTCACCGGGGGTCATCAGGCTGCGATAAAAGCGCACCCCCTCCTCCAAGCCGGCGATCAACTCCTTCTGCTCGGCCAGTTCTTGCCGCACAAGCTCCAGGGCGGCGCGGTCCACGTCGTGCCGCGCGGCCATCACACCCACCTGCCGATTCAGCTCCGCGCTGTCTGCCAGGGCGGCGCGCAATGCCTTGCCCTGCTCACGGTATTTCACCGGATCGATGCCAGAGCCACTGAATGCGGCCTGACGACCGAGTAGAAACCCTGCCAGCAGCACTATCGATGCCGCAAGCGCCAGTCCCAGAACCACGAATTGATGATGCCGGACATGGTAGCGCCGCACCACCGTGCGGTAGCGCTCCGAGCCACTGCTCACAGACACCTCAAGGCAACAAACCCACCTGCTGCAGACCGCGGGTTTCCGGCAGGCCGAACATGATATTCAGGCACTGCACCGCCTGCCCGGAAGCGCCTTTCACCAGGTTGTCGATCGTGGAAAGCACCACCACGGTATCGCGGCCCTGCGGCACATTGATGGAAAGCTGGCAGCGGTTGGCGCCCTTCACTGTGCGCGTTTGCGGAAACACGCCAGCCGGAAGTACATCGACGAAAGGCTCCCCGGCATAGTACTCCTCGAATAGAGCCTGCAAACCCTCGGCGGGCTCGCGCAGACGCGCAAACAGCGTCGCATGAATGCCCCGCACCATCGGCAGCAGGTGCGGCACGAACGTGACTGCGACCGCCTCCGTCGTGGCCTCCGCCAGCCCCTGTTCAATCTCCGGCAGGTGGCGGTGACCACCCACCCCGTAGGCCTTGAAACTGCCCGAGACCTCACTCAGCAGGTTGTCGATTTTTGCCTGGCGCCCTGCGCCGCTGGCGCCGGAGGCGGCGCTGGCTATGAGGCTGCCGGGATCCACCTTGCCCGCCGCCAGCAGTGGCAACCAGCCAAGCTGAATGGCCGTGGGATAGCAGCCGGGGCAGGAGAGCAGCTGTGCGTCGCGAATTTTCTCCCGGTGCACTTCGGGCAGGCCGTACACCGCACGTTCCAGCAACTCGGGGCTGGCATGGGGCTCACCGTACCAGCGCGACCACAGCGCGGCATCGCGAATACGGTAATCGGCGGACAAATCAATCACGCGCGTACCCGCCGCCAGCAGCTCGGGCACCGTGTGCATGGCCACATTGTGCGGTGTAGCAAAGAACACCACATCGCAACCCGCCAACAGTGCCGCATCGGGCTCTGCAAAGGTCAGGTCGTAGATACCACGGAGGTTTGGGTACAGTTCGTCCACCCGGCGCCCCGCCTCGGCGCGCGAAGTGATCGCGACCACCTCTACATCGGCGTGAGACGCCAGCAAGCGCAACAACTCAACACCGGTGTATCCGGTGCCGCCCACAATACCTGCCCTGATCATTCGCCCTCCTGAAATACAGCAACCTCAGCAGACCCGCGCAGGCGGCCTGCCAGCAAACAGCTTAGTATAAGAGCAAATTCAGCGCAGATAACTGTTAATATTGGGTTTCCACCGCAACACTGGCTGACGGACTCTCTCTGCATGCTATGGCTCAAGGCATTTCATCTGATTTTCATGGTCTGCTGGTTCGCCGGCCTGTTCTACCTGCCGCGCATACTGGTGTACTTCGCTGCCAGCCCGGATGCTGCCACCCGCGCCCAGCTGGCGGTCATGGCACGCAAGCTCTACCGCTTCGTCACCCCGTTCATGGTGCTCACTGTCGCCTTTGGCCTGGCGCTGATCGGCACCAACCCGGGCTACTATCTGGCCAGCACGTGGCTGTGGCTGAAGCTGGCCGGCGTGGTGTGCCTGATACTGTACCATCTGCAGTGCGGTCGCTACGTGCGCGAGGCAAATGCCGACAGCAATCGGCACGGCCATGTGTTCTACCGCTTCTTCAATGAAATTCCGGTGCTGTTTCTCTTCGCCATCATCATTCTGGCGGTTGTGAGGCCGCTTTGACGGAAGCGGGGCAGGGTTGTCTATACTGCCAGCGAACCGCAATAATCCGCGCGCACAGCACCCGCAATCACAGGAACCAGGAACCGACTGCATGACCACATCACAGCAACTTTTCGAGCGCGCCCTGCAACACATCCCGGGGGGTGTCAATTCCCCGGTACGCGCCTTCAAGGCCGTGGGCGGCACCCCCGTGTTCGTCGACAGTGCGGACGGCGCTTACCTGTACGACTGCGAAGGGAAACGCTACATCGACTACGTGCTGTCCTGGGGCCCGATGCTCATGGGCCACAATCACCCACACGTGCGTGAAGCGGTTATCCGCCAGGCGGCCAAAGGGCTCAGCTTCGGCACACCCACCGAGCTGGAAATACAGCTCGCTGACCGCATCTGCGACATCATGCCCGGCATGGACCTGGTGCGCATGGTCAACTCGGGCACAGAAGCGACCATGAGCGCCATACGCCTGGCGCGGGGCTTCACCGGGCGCGACACCATCGTGAAGTTCGAGGGTTGCTATCACGGGCACTCGGATTCACTGCTGGTGAAGGCGGGCTCCGGGGCACTCACCCTGGGCGTACCCAGCTCACCCGGTGTGCCGGCCGCACTGGCCGACCACACCATGACCCTGACCTACAACGACATTGATGGCCTGCGCCGCGCCTTCGCCGAGCACGGCGACGGCGTCGCCTGCATTATTGTGGAGCCGGTTGCCGGCAACATGAACTGTATTCCCCCGCAGCCGGGCTTCCTGGAGGCACTGCGCGAGGTGTGTGATGCGCACGGCAGCGTGCTGATTCTGGACGAGGTCATGACCGGGTTCCGTTTCGGCCTGCAGGGCGCTCAGGGCTTCTATGGTATTGACGCGGACCTCACTTGCCTGGGCAAGGTGATCGGTGGCGGTATGCCAGTGGGTGCGTTCGGCGGCAAGCGCCACATCATGGAACAGATTGCACCGCTGGGTCCGGTTTACCAGGCCGGCACGCTTTCGGGCAACCCCATCGCCATGGCGGCGGGCCTGGCTACCATGGAGGTTATCTCAGCGCCCGGTTTCTACGAGCCCATTTTCGAGCGCACGACGCAACTCTGTCGTGGCATGGAGCAGGCCGCAGCGGAGGCCGGGGTGCCCTTCACCACGAATCACGCGGGCACCATGTTCGGCGGCTTCTTCACCGATGCCACCAATGTCAGCAACTATCAGCAGGTGATGGCCTGCGATGGTGCCGCTTTCAACCGCTTCTTCCACCTGATGCTGGAGGCTGGGGTGTACCTCGCGCCGGCGTCCTACGAGGCCGGCTTTACCTCTGCGGTTCACAGCGACGACGATATCGAGCAGACCCTCACCGCGGCGCGCAGCGCGTTCGCCAGCCTCTGACCGGAGATTTCTGCCATGTTCCAGAGCCCCAGAGGCCCATTCCCCGATACCCGCATGCGGCGGCTGCGTGCGCACGCGTTCTCCCGCCGCATGGTGCAGGAGCACGCCCTCAGCCCCGCGGACCTGATCTTCCCCGTGTTCGTGCTGGAGGGGCGCCAGCAGCGGCATACCGTCGCCTCGATGCCTGGCATCGAACGCCTGAGCATTGACCTGCTCACCGACCTCGCGCGCGAAGCACATGGCCTGGGCATTCCCGCGCTGGCGCTTTTCCCCGTCGTCCCTGGCGAACGCAAGAGCCTGCAGGCCGAGGAAGCCTGGAACCCCGACGGTCTCGTGCAGCGCACGGTAAAAGCATTGAAAGATGCCGTGCCGGACCTCGGCGTGATCACCGATGTTGCGCTGGACCCTTACACCACGCATGGCCAGGACGGCATTATCGATACGCAGGGCTACGTGCTCAACGACGTCACCAGTGAGGCGCTGGTGCAACAGGCCCTCTCCCACGCCGAAGCCGGCGCTGATATCGTGGCCCCATCGGACATGATGGACGGGCGCGTGGGCGCGATCCGCCGTGTGCTCGAGCAGCACAGTCACCCCAACACACTGATCATGGCCTATGCGGCAAAATATGCCTCGGCTTACTACGGACCATTCCGCGATGCGGTCGGGTCCGCCGGCAACATCAAGGGAGGCAACAAATTCAGCTACCAGATGGACCCCGGCAACAGCGATGAGGCGCTGCACGAATGTGCCCTCGACCTCGCCGAAGGTGCCGACATGATCATGATCAAGCCCGGCATGCCCTATTTGGATATCGTGCGCCGGGTCAAGGATACCCTGCAAGCGCCGACCTTTGCCTATCAGGTGAGCGGTGAATACGCCATGCATATGGCGGCTTTCCAGCAGGGGTGGCTGGCGCAGGAGCCGGTTATGCTGGAGTCACTGCTGGCCTTCAAGCGCGCGGGCTGTGACGGCATACTGACCTACTTCGCGCTGCAGGCGGCACGCGCACTGCAGGCCTAGCCACCGGCATGAAAAGGCAGTGGCGGCACACCAGCAGGCTGACGGCGCTGGCCATCGTCCTCGCAGCCAGCGCTGCACAGGCGGACAGCACAGCGGAAGACACGGATGACAGCGCTCAAATGGCGCCGGAGGAGTCCTGCCTGTGCCTGTGGCAAGGCGGTTTCGCGGATGTACAGGCAACCACCGATCTGGTGGCGACGGTGACCGTGGTCGGCGGCAAGGGCAATTCACTCGACCTGACCGTGGACACCATCCTGAGCGGGCGCGAATACAATGAGACGATTCGCCTGTGGCTGCAGGCGCGTGACTACTGCCGCCCCGAAGCCGCGCTGTTCCCCGCCGGCAGTCGCTGGGTCATGGCGCTGCAGCGCATCACAGACACCGTTCCCGGTGGCTTTGACCCGCTGACCCCGAATATCAGCTACGGCCGGATTGGCGACTACACCCTGTCCAGCTGCGGCGGTTACTGGCTGCAACTGCATGACGGGCGGGTGACCGGAAACCTGGTAGACGCACCGCGCTGGGAACACGAGCCGAAAATGACACCCGTGCTGCTGGAACTGTTGAGCGCCTATATCCGCGGTGAGGTGAGCCGTGAAGCCTTGCAGGAAGCGAGCCGCGAAGACCCCGCCCTGCGTGAGTTGATGCTCGACACCAGCGAGTTCCTGCGCGACGTGCGCTGAGCGCGACTAACGCCTGCGCCAGCTGCGGCGCCGCTCGCGGCTGCCTTCGACAAGGTCCATCAGCTCATCCAGCATCGCCAGCGACAGGCCCCAGATACGGTATTTGCCGTAGAGGTAGCAGGGCATGTTCAGGGTGATGCGGTTGCGTTGCCAACGCATGGTGTCGCGGTTGGCGTTGTCGAGAAGAAACTCCAGCGGCACCCAGACCACTTCGGCCACCTCGTAATTCAGCTGGAAATGTGCGTTGCGATCCATGCGGAACACAAAAGGACTCACCGCCATGCCCAGTGTGCTCCGGCGGGGCCGCGCATTGAGGTCGGACAACCGCCCGATACAGCGCGCCTGCCGGGCCAGGTCCAGCCCCACCTCTTCCTGCGTTTCGCGCAGCGCCACCGCATAGCCGTGGGCGTCACCCGGATCCATGCGGCCACCGGGAAACGCCATGTGCCCGGACCAGGGGTCCCCCTCCCTTTCCGCGCGCTTGATCATTAGAATGTGCAACTCACCCTCTCGCACCTGCAACACCAGCGCCACGGCCGAGCGCTTCATCAAAGGCCGCAACCACGGCCGGCCCGGCCGGTGTGCGGCCAGACGGTTTTCGATCATGTGCAGCAGAGAGACAGACACCGGCGGATTCCTGCAGACTGGCCCCTGATTAAGCCAGCCGGGGCACGCCATGACAAGCCGCCGACAACCGGGAAACCCGCATGACCGATCAACAGACACTGCTTGAATTGCGCGATATCAACCTCGTCTACCGCGCACAGCCGGCCCTCAGGCAACTCAGCTGGACATTGCAGAGCGGCCAGCACTGGGCCTGCGTGGGGCCGAATGGGAGCGGTAAAACCAGCCTGGCCCGCATACTCAGCCACCAGGCCACGCACTTCTCGGGCAGCTACCACAGCTCACCGCAGCTGCTCGCCAACGGGGTTGCCTACGTGTGCTTCGAACAGGCCCAGGCGCTGTGCGCCCGGGACCGCAAGCTGGATGACTCTGAATACCGAGCGGACGCCGCAGACCCCGGCACACGTGTGCGGGATATCATTCTGGATGGCAAACCAGCGGATGAACAGTTTCAGGCCTGGATAACCCGGCTGCGCATCGAGCACATTCTGGACCGCGGCCTGCGCTATATTTCCACGGGCGAGATGCGCAAAACGCTGCTGGTGCGCGCGCTGCTCAGCAACCCTGCACTGCTGATACTCGACAGCCCGCTGGATGGCCTGGATCACGCCAGCCAGCAGGCCATGCACAGCGCGATCAACGCCCTGCTCGAGGGGCAGCAGAGCCTGCTCATCCTGTGTCGACAACTGGAAGATATTCCTCGCGCGGTAGACCGGGTACTGGTTCTGGATGACGGACAGGTGTTGTGCCAGGGCGCACCGGATGAGGTGATGGAACGCGCGGAAGTACAGCAACTGCTGGCCCCGCCTCTGCCACCGTTCACCGCCTTACCGGCGCCGGCACCGCGTCCCTACCAGCTACCTGAAGGCCCGTTACTGGAGCTGCGCAATGTCGGTGTGCGCTACGGTGAGCTGACCGTGCTGCAACAGCTCAACTGGCGCTTCGACCGCCACCAGCATTGCTGCGTTTCCGGGCCCAACGGCTGCGGCAAGACCACCCTGCTCAGCCTCATTACCGGCGACAACCACAAGGCCTACGGGCAGGACATCACGCTCTTTGGCCGCAAGCGCGGCAGCGGTGAAAGCATCTGGGAGATCAAACAGAAGTACGGTCAGCTCGACACACAGTTACAACTCAATTTCGCCCGCTCCATGAAGGTGGTTGAGGTGGTGGTATCCGGGTTCTTCGACAGTGTGGGGCTGTTCGATGACTGGGGCGATCTGCAGCGGCGCGGCGCAGAGGCATGGCTCACCGCGCTGGGTATCGGCGAGCTCGCAGGTCACAGCTACGACACCCTGTCCTTCGGCCTGCAACGCATGGTCCTGCTGGCCAGGGCCATGGTGAAATCGCCCCTGATACTGCTGCTGGACGAACCTACCCTGGGACTGGATGGCAGCCACCGCAGGCGACTGCTGCAGGCGATAGACCACATTGCGGCGCACAGCGACACCCAGATCATTTTTGTCAGCCACTCGGCCGGCGATATCCCCGCCTGCATCAATCAGCAACTGCGCTTTGAGCCCTCCGCTGAAGGCTTTCAGGTGGTCTGCGAAAACCGCTAGCGCGACAGCGCCCGCAGCGCCGCGCACTCACTCTCGCTGCGGCAATACAGTGTGCCGCGGGCAGCCGTTGCGCGGGCCTGCTCTGTCTGGCCCTGCGCGGCGTAGGTGCGGGCCAGCTCCAGGTAGATCTCTGCGCTGTCCGGGTCGATGCGCTGGGCGCGTTCGAGCAGGGAGAGTGCGCCGTTGTAGTCGCCCCGGGCGCTCGCGGCGCGCGCCTTGCCAAGCAGGCCAGCGTAGGCCGCAACAGCATTGGGCTCAGCCGCCGGCGGCGGTTGTGGCGCCACCGGGGGCCGCTTGTCCTCTTGCACTACGCCCGGCTCGGGACGCGTCTCTATCGGTGCCGGGCCCTGCGGCGTTGAGTAGATGCTACAACCGGAAAGCACCAGCATCCCCGCCAGCAAGGTGCTGCGGCGCAGCCATATCACGCAATACATCAGGAATTACCCCCAAAGAGCGACTGGAACCAGTCGCGGATCGTGTTGCTCTTGCTGCCGGCGCTGCACTGCGTGCGCTCACGGGGCTCGGAACCCACCACGAAGGGCATGAGGCGCGCACCGGGGCACCCCTCCCCCGTCAGGTAGCCGGTTGTGCTGTCTATCCACTGCGGCTGCATATCCTCCGGCATGCGATAGCCGAGGGAACGCTGGCTGGCATTGGCCATAAAGTGTGACCAGACTTTCAGTGCACCCGTGCTGCCCGTGAGGCCGGTCGCGCTGTTGTCGTCGCGCCCCACCCAGGTCACCGCCAGCAAATCGCCGGAAAACCCGGCAAACCAGGAGTCACGACCCTCGTTGGTGGTGCCGGTTTTGCCCGCGGCCTGGAAGCTGTTGTCGAGGTAGGCGTAGGCACCGCGGCCGGTGCCCTCACGCAGCACTTCACGCAGCGCATAGTGCACTAGATGCACTGCCTGCAGGCTGACCGTGCGGTCATACTCAAGCGGATAGCGACGCAGGGGCTCACCGTCGGCATCGACAATTTCGCGAATACTGCGCAGCGGCATGCGGAAGCCGCCGGCGGCGATAGTCTGGTACATGGCAGCCATATCCATCGGCGAATATTCGCCGGCGCCGAGAGTAAGCGCCGGCACTTCCGGAATATCGCCCTCCACGCCAAGCCGCCGCATCATGTCGGCGACCCGGTCTATGCCGATATCCAGGCCCAGGCGCGCCGTCGCCAGGTTGTAGGAATTGGCCAGGGCGCGATGGAGCAAAACCTGCCCGTGGGCCAGGCGGTCAAAGTTGCGCGGCTCCCAGACGTCACCATTGGGCACGGGGACACGCAGGGGGGTATCTGCCAGGGGCGTGGCCAGCGTGTAGCGGCGCGGTTGCTCCAGCGCAGCGAGGTAAACCGCCGGTTTGAGCAGGGAGCCGGCAGGCCTGCGCGCGTCCAGGGCGCGATTGAAGCCGGCGTAGCGCACTTGTCGCCCCCCCACAAGCGCCGCCACCTCACCACTGTCGAAGCGGGTGACCACCGAGGCCGTTTCCAGCTTGCCGGCACCGTCGACCTGCTGCAGGATCGCCGTGCTGCTGCGTTCCATCTGTCGCTGCAGCAGCGGATCGAAGCTGGTAAAGATGCTCAGGCCCAGGGTAGTGAGGTCTTCCTCCCGATATTCCAGGCGCAACTGCCGGCGCACCAGGTCGAGAAAGGCCGGAAAGCTGTCGCGCACACCGTCGCGGTTGTTGAGGTCCAGTGGCATGCCCTGGGCCACAGTCGCCTGCTCGCGCGACACCAGCCCCTGCTCCACCATTACCTCCAGCACCACGTTGCGGCGCGCCTTGGCGCGCTCCGGATTGCGCAGGGGGTTGTAGAGCGACGGCCCCTTGATCATGCCCACCAGCAGTGCCTGCTGGTGCAGGCCCAACTGCTGCAGCGGCCGGTCGAAGTAATGCCGGGCGGCCAGGGCGAAGCCGTGGATGGCGCGCGGCCCCTCCTGCCCCAGGTACACTTCGTTCAGGTAACTCTCGAGAATCTGCTCCTTGCTGAAATGCAGCTCCAGCAGCACCGCCATCACCACTTCGGTCAGCTTGCGCACAATCGTGCGCTCCGGGGTGAGGTAGTAGTTCTTGACCAGCTGCTGGGTGATCGTGCTGCCACCGGCCACCACCTGTCCGGAGCGCAGGTTACTCAGCGCCGCGCGGGCAATACCCGTCAGGGAGAAGCCCCAGTGTTGGTAGAACCGCTGATCTTCCACCGCCAGCAGCGTGGCGCGCAGGCTCTCGGGCACGTCGTCCAGCCGCACCAGTATGCGGTCCTCGCCGTGGTGCGGATAAATGCCGCCGATCTGCACCGGGTCCAGGCGCATCAGGTCCACAGTGCCGTTGGCGTCACGCAGCACCGCAATACGGTTGCCCTGCACTTCGAGGCGCACCAGCCGTGAAGGCTCGCGCTCCCCGGGGAAGCTGAAACCGCGGGTATACAGATCAAAGCGATTCCCCGCGCGCGACACATCACCAGGCCGTCGCGCTGTGCCCTGCTTGCGATACCCCAATACCTCGAGCTCCCAGGCTAGGTCGTCAGCAGACAGGGCAGCTCCCGCGAACAATTCCAACGGGCGGGCATACACCTTGGCGGGAAGTTCCCACATCTTGTCGGTAAACGTGGATGTGATGCGCACATCAAGATAGATGACCACCAGCAGGCCGAGGGCGCAGGCAGCAAAAAACAGCTTGAGAAATGGACGACGGGTTCTGGCCATGGGAGGAGTGTAACGCACGCCCGCTTTCATTTGACTGGGGGATCGGGATAATAGCGGCCTGAACCGGAGGGAGCCACAGGCGCATGAAGAAATACACGATCTACGGCATGGGTGCAGCCCTGGTCGACACCGAAATCCAGGTGCAGGACACCGAACTCAATGCCATGGGGGTCGACAAGGGGCTGATGACGCTGGTCGACGAGTCCCGCCAGGCCGAACTGCTGGCGCAGCTGGAGGGCCACCTGGTGAAAGCGAGCCACGCCAGCGGCGGCAGTGCGGGCAATTCCATGATCGCGGCCGCCCAGTTCGGTGCTCCCACATTCATGAGCTGCAAAGTCGCCGACGACGCCGACGGCGCCATCTACGTGCAAGACCTCGAACAGGCCGGCGTGGCTCACAGCATGGCCCAGCGGCCAGCGGGCACCACCGGTAAATGCCTGGTACTGATTTCCCCGGATGCCGAGCGCAGCATGAACACCTTCCTCGGCATCAGCGAAACACTGTCGATTGAGCAGCTGGACCCCACGGCGCTGGCGGATTCCGAGTACCTGTATATCGAAGGCTACCTGGTCACCTCGGACACCGGGCGCGCCGCCGCCATCCGTGCCCGGGAGTTGGCCGAGGCTGCGGGCGTGAAGACGGTGCTGAGCTTTTCCGATCCGGGCATGGTGGAGTTCTTCCGCGAGGGCCTGCAGGCGATGATCGGCTCGCAGCTCGACCTGGTGTTCTGCAACCGGGACGAGGCCCTGTGCTGGGGCGACACCGATGACCTGAATACGGCGATGGAGCGTCTGAAGCCGGTTGCGCGTCACTTTGTCGTCACGTGCGGCGCCGACGGTGCCCTGGCCTGGGACGGCGACACGCTGCACGAAATCCCTCCCCACCGGGTGCAAGCGGTGGACAGCAACGGCGCGGGTGACATGTTTGCCGGGGCATTTCTCTACGCTATTGGCCGGGGCGAGGACTACGCCACGGCGGGTCGCTTTGCCAGCCTCGCCGCTGGCTCGGTGGTCGCCCGCTACGGCCCGCGGCTGCCGGCGGCTGACTACCCGGCCCTGCGTGCCGAGTTCTTCGGCGACTGAAAAACGTCCTCGGGCGCGGTAGCGAGACAGGCTCAGAACAGGTCCATCTGGCGTCCGGTAACGGTGGCGAACGAGGTATCGAGAAAGCCGAGGATACCGTCCACGACCGGCGCCAGCTGCCGTTCCAGGTAATGCCCGTAGTCCAGCGGCGCCGAGTGCCCCGCCGCGGGTTCGGGCCCGGCAGCGGTGATTACGTACTCCACCCAGTCACCGCGCGCCGGTGGCGGCAGGCCGTGGTCAGCGTAACGACGTGCCGCCTGCACATGTGGCGGCACGTTGCGCTCGTAGTCCACCAGGCGACGGCGCAGACGTTTACGATAGACAAGATCTGCATCGTGCTCTCCCGCCAATACAGACGCGACCAGTTGCTTTAGATAATCTTCCCAGGGCTGGTCGAGGAACACACGCCGATACAACGACTGCTGGCAGTCGCGGGCGAGCCGGGTCCAGTCGGTGCGGACGTTTTCCAGCCCCTTGAAGACAACACGCTCATCACGCCCGGCACCCACCAGGCCCGCATAACGCTTCTTCGAACCTTTCTCCGAACCGCGAATGGTCGGCATGAGAAACCGACGATAGAGCGTTTCAAACTCCAGCTCCAGCGCGCACTCAAGTGCGAAATCGCTGCGCAGCCGGCTCTGCCACCACTGGTTCAGATCGTGCTGCAGGTTGCGGCCAGCGGCTTCGGCGGCTTCTTCGCTGTCAGCATCGGCGATCCACACGAACACGGAATCCGTGTCGCCATAAATCACCCGGTGCCCAAGTGCCTCAATGCGCTCCCGGGTCTGCAGCAATATCTCGTGGCCGCGCCGCGTGATGCTGCTGGCCAGGCGGGTATCGAAAAAGCGGCAGCCCGGGCTGCCCAGTACGCCGTAGAAGGAGTTCATGATGATCTTGATCGCCTGCGCCAGCGGCACGTCCCGGGCCAGTTTGGCGGCGTCCCGCTGCTGCCAGAGCGCTTCGATCAGCGCCGGCAGGATATGACCCTCGCGGGCAAAACGTGCGCCAGCGAAGCCCGGCACCGTCGCCTCGACCTCCTCCTCGGCGAGCCCGAGCGCAAGACCCAGCGGGTCGATACAAAAGGTGCGGATGATACTGGGGTACAGGCTCTTGAAGTCCAGCACCAGCACATGCCGGTAGAGGCCGGGCTGCGACTCCAGAACAAAGCCTCCGGGGCTCGGGTCCTGCTCGCGCCGGGCATTGGGGGCGACATAACCGGCCCGGTGCAAACGCGGCAGGTACAGGTTGTCGAAAGAGGCCACAGAGCCGCCGAGACGATCCGGATTCAGGCCCGTCATCACACTGCGTGCAACGACAAAGTCCAGCAGGCGCGTGTGGGCAAAAATCTCCGACACCAGCTCGCAGTCGCGCAGGTTATAGGCGGCAAGCTGCGCCTTGTCATCCCGGAACAGACGCCCGATTTCCTCGCCGCGCCCGGCGCCGTGCAGCAGCTTGCCGGCACCGAGCAGTTCGCGCGCCACCGCATCCAGGGCGAAACTCTCGAAGCGGTAGAAGGCCGCCCGCAGCAGCTCGATGCCGTCGAGCAACAGCCGTCCCGGCAGGCGCGCGGCACGCCGCTCGCCATCCTCATCCAGCGTACGCCAATGAATAGCCGCACCCGCGCGCCCCAGGCGCAGAGGCATCTCCAGTGAATCGGCAAGGCGCTGCAGGTACCAGGCATCAAAGTTGACCACGTTCCAGCCGATCAACACGTCCGGGTCCACCTCCTCGATGAAGGCAAGGAAACGTTCCAGCACTGCGCGCTGTGTGGGCAGGGTTTCGACATGCTCGCCGACGTTGCCCGTGCCCACCATGAATACCCGGCGCAAGGCCGCCGCCGGCCCTGAAGCGGCGTCCGCGGCGGAGGTGACATGCACCGCGATGGAATACAGCTGCAGCCCCTGCATGGCGGTTTCAATATCAAAGGAGGCCATGGACAACTGCGGACGCACGGTGGCGGAGCGTAGCAAGGGGTCGCGCATGTAGCTGTAGCCTTTGCGCCGCTCAAGTGGCCCGTGCAACTGCACGCCACCGGCAATAAAGCGCTCCATCAGGTAACGATCAGCCGGGTTGATGTCCGCTTCCAGCGGCTGCGCGCCACGCTCCTGCAACCGCTCTGCGAGCGCCCGTGACTGGCGGTATGTGGGGCCGTACACGCCCACCACAGGCTGTAGCGCGAAATTACGCAGACGCAGGGATTTCAGCTCCACGCCCGGCTGCAGTGCAAGCAGCGCCCGGTGCTGGTCCGCCTCGTCCTCGGCGAGGAAAAATACGGCGCGTTCGCCGCGAATTTCCACCTGTACCGGCCCCTGCGGGGTTGCAAACCACAGTTCGACAATCAGGCCTGCGGGGCTGTCGCGCCACTGCCGGGTGAGCAAAAAACCGCCCAATTCCACGGGCTGTTGAACCGACGCGCTAGGCATAAGGCAGCCGGTAGCTTAAGCTACAGTGCATAACATCAACTGGCACATGCCCGCCCCCTGGAAGATCACAATGAGTAAACCTGAAATCAAACAAGACCCGCTCTACCGGCTGTTGCGCAATGAAGACATCAAGGGCTTCAACGAGCAGCGAGACGCACTGGACACGCGCGAACTGCGCAGCGGCGACTACCGCGGACGGGATCTGCGCAACATGAACGCGCGCGGGCTGGATTTCAGCAACTCCTATTTCCGCAACGCGGACCTCAGCGGCATCGACTTCCGGGAAACCAACCTCGAGGGCGCCAGCCTGCTCGACGCAAAGCTCTCGGGCACCTATTTCCCCGAGGCGATCAGCGCAGACGAGATCCGGCTTTCCCTGGATACCGGCACCCGGCTGCGCTACGACCGCCGCTAAGCGCCCGCTAGCCCTGTGCCAGCAGGTCGCGCAGGTCGATCATGGCGGTGTTGGCCCGGCTGATATAGGACGCCATCACCAGTGAGTGATTGGCCAGCAGGCCAAACCCGCTGCCGTTGAGAATCATCGGGCTCCACACCATGTCCTGGGTAGCCTCCAGTTCACGGATGATCTGCTGCACGCTGACCTGGGCGTTCTTGTTGGCCAGCACATCCGCGAAGTCCACCTCCACCGCCTTGAGGAAGTGAATCAGGGCCCAGGCCGTACCCCGCGCCTCGTAGAATACATCGTCTATTTCCAGCCAGGGGGTACTGACCAGCATTTCCGCGGGCGCGGCTGTCGACTGACGCGCGTTGTCATCCCCGGCCAGATCAGTGTTCAAACGCCGCTGCCCAACGCTGGCGCTGAGCCGCTGGGACAGGCTGCCGAGGCGGGAACTCACGCTGGCAAGCCAGTAGCGCAGGTTATCGGCGCGCGCATAGAACTGTGCGTCGCTGTCGTCGTCATCCTCAAGGCGCACCAGATAGCTGTGCAAATACTTCACCCCGTCGCGGTACTGGGCTTCCGTGGCGGGCAGAATCCAGCTGTCGGAATTGAAGTTGAGCTGGGGCTCGGCGAGGGACAGATCAGGGTCTTCACGCGACTGGGACTGCGACCGACTGAACACCTCGCGCATGGCGCGCGCCAGATCCCGCGATTGAATCAGCACACCGAATTCCCAGTTGGGGATATTGTCCAGCCACACACCGGGCGGAGCGACATCGTTGCTCAGGTAGCCGCCGCGCTTGTCCAGCAGTGTTTCCATGGCGCCGATCAGCGCCGCCGTGGTGGTGGAGCCCACGGCCACATCACCCGCCGCACGCGTCGAATAGGCATTGGCTCGCTCGGTCACATCAAAGGGTGCCGGGGTCAGGCTCCAGTAGGCGCCTACCAGCACAGCCAGCACCAGGTACACCAGTACCGCGGCGCCCAGACGCCGCAACCAGACACCACCCGGCGCCGCTCCGTCGCGCCAGTTGGCAACGCGATCCTGCAATCCTGTCATGCTCGTTTCTCCCCGGCCCGCAGGCCATCAGTGATGCTGGTGTGGGTCGTGCCCCTGAGGCGCCGCATCGCGCCGCGTCTCGGCGGACGTGCAGATCGGCGCACCGTCGATGGTCAGGCACAGCTCCACCGCGTCGCCAACCGTGGGCATGGCGGCCAGGTCAAGCAACATGAGGTGCAGGCCACCGGGGGCAAACGCCAGCGACGCCCCTGCCGGGATCCGTACCACCGACTGCTGCTGCATGCGCATCATGCCGTCGACTTCCAGGGTTTCGTGCAGTTCCACGCGCCCGGCGACGGAGGCACTGGCAGCGGTCACTTCAATGACCTCCGTGCCGGTATTGCGCACCACCAGGTACGCGGCTGTGCGCGTCTGCGTCGGCGGCAGTGCTCGCACCCAGGCGTCCTCAAGCAGCGCCTGAGCCAGCGCGCCGGGAGCGGCCGGTAGTGTAAAAACAGCGAGCAGCAACGCGGCACGGATACTTTTCTGACTCACTTTTTTCACTCCTGCAATGAAACTATCACAACCCGACAGGCTCAGATTATAACACTTGCGCACCGGGCCGTTGCCGGCAATTCGTTGGGCCGCCCGGCGCAGGCTGCTACAATCCCTGCGCGGCACGCGGCCGCCACCGTAAAAGGATTCTTCATGCGTTTTCTGCTTGCCAGCCTGCTCTGGTTGTCCAGCGGGCTGGCCCTGGCCCAGCTTCCCACTGGCGCGCCGGCGGCGAACCCCTTTGCACAGCCCGATTTCCTGCCGGTGGAGGAAGCCTATCAGCTGGCGGTGGAGGCTATACCGGAGGGCCGCCTGCGGCTCCACTGGCGCATCGTTGAGGACTACTACCTCTATCGGCACGCCTTTGAATTTCGCCTGGAACACGCCGGTGAGCCCGTTGCCACACAGGCGGATGTACCGCCCGGTCTCGCCCGCAGCGACGAGTTTTTCGGTGATGTGGAGGTGTACTACAACGACGTAGACGTGCGCCTCGAAACGCAGGAGCCGGTCACGTTCGCCAGGCTGACGGTGCAATCCCAGGGCTGTGCGGACGCCGGACTGTGCTATCCACCACGCACGGAAGTGTTCGACATCGATTTCGCCAGTGGCCAGGTGAGCCCGGTGGCCCAGGCCCCCGCGCTGCCCGCTACCACCAACGCCACCGCCGCCAGCACCCTGTCGAAGCTGCCGTATATGCTGCTGCTTGCCTTCCTCGGCGGCGCCATTCTCAACCTCATGCCCTGCGTATTCCCGGTCCTGTCGCTGAAAGTGCTCGGTTTCGCCAACAGCAGCCGCCACGAGCGCCTGCAACACGGGTGGCTGTACACCCTCGGGGTGATCGCCAGCTTCCTCGCCGTGGCCGCTGTGCTGATTGCCCTGCAGACAGCCGGGCAGGCCGTGGGCTGGGGGTTCCAGTTGCAGTCGCCGGGCTTCGTCATCGCGCTCGCCTATCTGTTCCTCGCCATGGGCCTTGCCCTGTCTGGCATGGTGCAACTCGGCAACAGTGTGATGAACCTGGGGGGCAGCCTGGCCGGCCGGCAGGGATCGGTGGGCAGCTTCTTTACCGGGGTGCTCGCTGTGGTGGTTGCAAGCCCCTGCACGGCACCGTTCATGGGCACGGCGCTGGGATTTGCGCTGACGCAACCCGCACTAGTGTCCTTATCCATCTTCTTTGCCCTGGGGGCGGGCATGGCGGCACCGCTGCTGCTGCTGAGCTACAGTGGCCGGGCGCGCGACTGGCTGCCACGGCCCGGCGCCTGGATGGAAACACTGAAACAGCTGCTCGCTTTCCCCCTGTACGCCACGGCCATCTGGCTGCTATGGGTGGCCGGGCGACAAACCAGCGTGGACACCATGGCTGCGGCCCTCAGTGGCGGCCTGCTGCTCGCGCTGGGACTGTGGTTGTGGCAAGGGGGGGCGGCACGCAAGATGCTCGCGCTGGCCTGCCTGCTGGGCGCCGTTGCACTGGGACTATGGCGGATTCCGGCACCCGAGGCCACGGTAACGGCGGGTGATACCGTGCTCGTATGGTCGGAGCAGGAAGTCGAGCGCCAGCGCCGCAGCGGTCGCCCGGTGTTCGTTGACGTCACCGCCGACTGGTGCATCACCTGTATTGCCAATGAGCAGGGTGTTCTCTATACCGAGGCGGTGCAGGCGGCGTTCAGCGAGCATAATGTCGCGTTCCTGGTGGCTGACTGGACCAATTACGATGCCGATATCGCCAGTTACCTGCGCAGCCACGGCCGTTCCGGTATCCCGCTGTACGTACTCTACCCGGCGGACCCGGCTGCTGCAGCGGTCCTCCTGCCACAGGTGCTGACCCGGGGCACGGTCATCAGCGCGCTGGAGCGCCTCTGAGCGAACTACGCCCAGATCGCGCCGGTTTCCTCGTCATCTCCTGACATTTCCCCGCTTTTCGCCTACTTTCAGCAAACTGGCGCAGAATGCGCGCTGCGCCGTCGCCATCTCCCGGAAAGAGGAAAAAATCGGCTAAATAGCAGCTAACATCCTCTATTTTCTAAAAAATCCTGCGCGATCATGGACAGCCAGTGGTTTTTCAGCCAGACTTCGCTGAGACGGGTTACAAGCATACGGGCAGGTAAACATGGCCACCATTCTGGTTTTGCACGGTCCCAACCTGAACCTCCTGGGGGAGCGTGAACCAGCCGTTTACGGCCACACCACGCTGGCGGACATCAACACCAGGCTGACCCATGTGGCAACGGAGCAGGGGCACCACCTGCTGGCCATGCAAAGCAACGCCGAATACGAGCTGATCGAACGCATCCACGATGCCCGCCGCGAAGGGGTGAATTTCATCCTCATCAACCCGGCCGCATTCACCCACACCAGCGTCGCCCTGCGCGATGCGCTGGCCGCCGTCGCCATCCCCTTCATAGAAGTGCACCTGTCCAATACCCATGCCCGGGAACCCTTCCGCCAGCACTCCTATTTTTCGGACCTGGCTGTGGGCGTGATCTGTGGAATGGGCGCACACAGTTATGAACTCGGATTACTGGCGGCCCTGCAACGCCTGGAACAACCCTGAACCAAAAACCAGAGAGAGCCCTATCATGGACATTCGCAAAGTTAAAAAGCTGATCGAATTGCTGGAAGAGTCCAACATCGATGAGATTGAGATCAAGGAGGGCGAGGAGTCTGTGCGCATCAGCCGCAACAGCGCACAGCCGCTGATGGCGGCCTATGCCCAGCCCCCCGCCCCAGCGCCTGCGCCGGCACCCAGTGCGCCGGCGGCGGCTCCGGTTGCAGATGCCGCGGCGCCCAGCGCACCCACCCACAGCGGCAACGTCATCACCTCGCCGATGGTCGGTACCTTCTATCGCTCGCCGTCGCCCACCTCTGCCGCTTTTGTTGAAGTGGGCCAGAGCGTCAAGGTTGGGGATGTCCTCTGCATCGTTGAGGCCATGAAAATGATGAACCAGATCGAGGCAGACAAGTCCGGCACCATTGAGGCAATCCTGGTCGACAACGGGGAGGCGGTCGAATTCGAACAGCCTCTGTTCTCCATCGTCTGACACAGCCCCCGGCGCCTGCGCGCCGCAAGCAGAGGAATACATCATGGCCAAGCTGGAAAAGGTTCTCATCGCCAATCGCGGTGAGATAGCCCTGCGGATTCTTCGAGCCTGCAAGGAGATGGGCATCAAGACCGTGGCGGTGCACTCCAAGGCAGATCGCGAGTTGATGCACGTGCGCCTCGCGGATGAATCAGTCTGTATCGGCCCCGCGGCCTCGACTGCAAGCTACCTCAACGTACCGGCCATCATCAGCGCCGCCGAGGTTACCAATGCAAGCGCCATTCACCCGGGCTACGGGTTCCTGGCAGAGAACGCCGACTTCGCGGAGCAGGTGGAGAAAAGCGGCTTCATCTTTATCGGCCCGAGGGCTGACACCATCCGCCTGATGGGTGACAAGGTATCGGCCATTGACGCCATGAAGAAGACCGGCGTACCCACTGTGCCCGGTTCTGATGGCCCACTCACGGACGATGCGGAGCGCACGCTGGATATCGCCCGGCGCATCGGCTACCCGGTGATCGTCAAGGCCGCCGCTGGCGGTGGCGGGCGCGGCATGCGGGTCGTCCATAATGAAGCGGCGCTGCTGAACTCGGTACAGCTCACCCAGGCGGAAGCCGCGGCGGCCTTCGGCTCCGGCGTTGTTTATCTGGAGAAATTCCTGCAGAAACCGCGCCACGTGGAAGTGCAGGTGATCGCTGACGGCCAGGGCAATGCCATTCACCTGGGCGACCGCGACTGCTCCTTGCAGCGGCGCCACCAGAAAGTGCTGGAGGAAGCGCCGGCACCCGGCGTCGACGAGCACCTGCGTGCGCAGGTGGCTGAAGCCTGCGTGAATGCCTGTATCGAAATCGGCTACCGCGGTGCCGGCACCTTCGAATTTCTCTACGAAGACGGCGGCTTCTACTTTATTGAGATGAACACCCGGGTACAGGTCGAACACCCTGTGACCGAGCTCATCACCGGCATCGATATCGTGCGTGAGCAGCTGCGTATCGCCAGCGGCCTGCCCCTGTCCGTCACCCAGGAGCAGGTCGCCTTCCGCGGACACGCGTTCGAGTGTCGCATCAATGCCGAAGACCACCAGACGTTCATGCCCTCGCCAGGCAAGGTCACCACGTTTCACGCGCCGGGTGGCCCCGGCATTCGCGTCGATTCCCACCTCTATGACGGCTATACGGTGCCCCCCTTCTACGACTCGCTGATCGCCAAGATCATCAGCTACGGCGAGGACCGTGAGATCGCGCTGGCGAGAATGCGCCAGGCCCTCGATGAACTGGTTATCGAAGGCATTCGCACCAACACGGCACTGCACCGGGAACTGGTTCGGGACCGCTCCTTCCAGGCTGGCGGAGTAAGCATTCACTACCTTGAAAGCAAGCTGGAAGACTGGAACTAGTGAGCTGGCTGCAACTTCGACTGGACACCAGCCCGACGCTGGCAAACGCGCTTGAGGAGCATTTGCTGGCGGCGGGTGCGGTGGCGGTAACCATGGAGGACAACGCTGACCAGCCGGTGCTGGAACCCGGTGTGGGCGAGACCCCACTGTGGCAACAGATCCGGCTCACGGGCCTGTTTTCCGCCGATACCGACATGCCCGCGGTGCTCGCCCGCATCCCGGAAGCGCTGCTGCAGGGATGCAATCAGCGGGTGGAAATTCTGGAAGACAAGGATTGGGAGCGCGAGTGGATCAGCCACTACCAGCCCATGCGTTTCGGCCAGCGCTTGTGGGTGTGCCCAAGCTGGATGGACCCGCCGGAGCCGGACGCCGTCAACCTGCTGCTGGATCCGGGTTTGGCGTTTGGCACTGGCACGCACCCGACCACCGCATTGTGCCTGGGCCAGCTTGAACAGCTGACGCAACCGGGTCAGACCGTGGTCGACTATGGCTGTGGCTCCGGCATCCTGGCGGTGGCCGCGCTAAAGCTCGGCGCCGAGCGCGGCCTGGGTGTGGATAACGACCCACAGGCACTGGTCGCGAGCCGCGAGAACGCCAGGCGCAACAGCATTGCCGAGGAACGCTTCACAGTCACCCTGCCGGATGTGCAGACCAACGCCGCCTGGCGGGGCCAGGCTGATGTGGTAGTGGCAAACATTCTTGCCGGGCCGCTGGCGGAGCTTTCGGATACGCTGCTCAGCCTGCTCAAGCCGGGGGGCACCCTGCTGCTATCCGGCCTGTTGCAGAACCAGGCCGCCGTGTTATGCGCACACTACGCACCCCGCCTCACCCTGCACGTGGCAGGAGAGCGCGAGGACTGGGTTTGCCTGCAGGGCACGCTGCCCGCCGCCTGACCGCTCGCAACTCAGCCCTCGCGGCCCAGAACACCCGCCATCGCCTCCTCGCCGAACAGATGGGTCAGCCCACCGGTCATGTCGGGGTGGCGCCGCAGGCACTGGCCGCCATCCACATTGAAGCACTGCCCGGTCACCCAGGAAGACTCGGGGCCCGCCAGATAGCGGACACTGGCGGCAATATCTTCCGGTTCTCCGGGACGCTGCAGGGGTATCTGCTCTTTGAACGCCTGCATCATCTCGGGGCTGGCACACAGATCACCCGTGGCATCACTGCGTGTCAGCCCCGGGCGTACCGCGTTGATACGCAGGCCCAGATAGGAAAGCTCGTCAGCGGCGGAACGCACCAGGCCTTCCAATCCAGCCTTGCCCGCGCAGTAGGCCGACAGCCAGGGAAACGGCATGCCTGCTGTAGTTGAGGAAATGCATACGATGCTGCCGCCGCGCGCCATCACCGGCGCCGCGTGTCGTACTGCGAGAAAAACGGACCCGATGTTCAGGTCCAGCTCCTGGCGCAAGCCATCCAGGTCCTGCAACAGCAGCGGCTTGAAGCCACCACCACCCACCGTGGGTACAACAATATCCAGGCCTCCGGCGATGGCGTGCGCCACATCCACCGCCCTGCAGACATCATCCTCTTGCAGCGCATCGCCGAGGCAAAGACTGACCTGCCCGCCCGGCACCGCATTCAGCAACGTCTGGCGCACTGTCTGCAGTGCCTCCTCCCGGCGCCCCATCAATACCACAGCCGCCCCGTCAGCCAGCAGGGCGCGTGCGCACGCGGCGCCGATACCACCGGCACCACCGGTGACCAGAGCGGTTTTACCCTGCAAAGCATTTACTGTCGTCATCAGTCATCCTTATTGATTATTGGCTTTATCGATCCCGAGTGTAACGCGCAACACACATCCGCCACAGTGCGCTTTAACCCCGCGCCACGGTGGCGTATCATACGCTGCTTCCTGAAGCGACCTCACAGTCTCCCCCAATGCCGCGAATCGGGCCCTACACACTCACCAACGCCGTTGCCCTGGCGCCCATGGCGGGCGTAACCGACCTGCCGTTCCGGCAGCTGTGCGCCCGGCTCGGTGCCGGCCTGGTGGTGTCCGAGATGGTCAACAGCAATCCGCGTCTGCGCAACACGGATAAAACCCGCCTGCGCACGCGCCACGACGCTGAGATCGAGCCGCGCTCGGTGCAGATCGCCGGCAACGATCCACAGCAGATGGCCGAGGCGGCACGCTACAACGTTGCGCTGGGCGCGCAGCTGATCGACATCAATATGGGCTGCCCGGCAAAAAAGGTCTGCCGCAAGGCGGCCGGCTCCGCCCTGCTCGCTGATGAACCGCTGGTGGAGAGCATTCTGCGCGCCGTGGTGGCCGCCGTGGACGTGCCCGTCACGCTCAAAATACGTACCGGCCCCGCGCCGGAATCGCGCAACGGTGTGAGCATCGCACGTATTGCCGAAGATGCCGGCATCGCCGCCCTCGCAGTGCATGGTCGCACCCGCGCCTGTGCATTCCGCGGCCACGCGGAATACGACACCATCGCCAACATCGTGGCGGCTGTCGATATGCCGGTCTACGCCAACGGCGATATCGATTCCGCCGAGAAAGCCGAGGCAGTGCTTCGTCACACCGGGGCAGCCGGCGTCATGATCGGCCGCGCCGCCCAGGGCCGCCCCTGGCTGTGCGGGCAGATCACCGGGCGACTGGCGACTGGTGTGACACCTTCGGCGCCGTCACTGGAACAACAAGTCGCCCTGCTGCACGCCCACGTTCGCGCCCTGCACGCTTTCTACGGCGACTTCCTAGGCCCGCGCATTGCGCGCAAGCACGTCGGCTGGTTCCTGCAACACCAACCACAGTGGCTGGCACACCGGGCCGTCTTCAACGCCCTGGCCGACAGTAGCGCCCAGCTGCACATGATAGATCGTCTCTTTACGCGCACCGGCGCAGAGAACCTTGCGGCATGAAAGACCTCGAACCACCCTCGCTACACCCCGACACCCAGCCCGCCAACGCTCTCCCCGAGCCCGCACCCGAGCGGCTGCACGATGCCGTGGCGCGTGCCGTAGGCGAATACCTTGAAGCGCTGGATGGCCAATCGACAACCGACTTCTACAATCTGGTACTGGCCGAGGTGGAGGCACCGCTGCTGCGTGCGGTCATGGAGTACACCCGCAATAACCAGACCCGGGCGTCCCACATGCTGGGACTGAACCGCGGCACGCTGCGCAAGAAACTCAAACAGTACCAACTCATTTCCGACAAAAGCTGACAGGCAACCCAAAAACCATGAGCGATTCTCTTCTCGTACCCGTTCGACGCGCACTCATCAGCGTCTCCGATAAAACCGGCATCGTCGAATTCGCCACCGAACTGCAGGCGCTCGGCGTGGCGCTGCTTTCGACCGGCGGCACCTATCGCCTGCTGCGCGACACCGGCCTTGAGGTCACCGAAGTGGCAGACCACACCGGCTTCCCGGAAATGATGGACGGTCGCGTGAAGACCCTGCACCCGAAGATCCACGGCGGCATATTGGCGCGACGCGGTCAGGATGATGCGGTCATGACCGAGCACGGTATTGACGCCATCGACATGGTGGTCGTCAACCTCTATCCCTTCGAGGCCACGGTCGCCAAGCCGGATTGCAGCCTGGAAGACGCAGTGGAGAACATCGACATTGGCGGGCCCACCATGGTGCGCGCCGCGGCGAAGAACCACCGCTGGGTAAACATTGTGGTCAACGCCGGCGACTACACACGCATCATTGAAGAGATGCGCAGCCACGACGGTGCCACCACACTGGCAACCCGCTTCGACCTCGCCATTCGCGCCTACGAGCACACCGCGGCCTACGACGGCGCCATCGCCAATCACTTCGGCAAGCTCGCCCCCGGCGGTTCGCCGGTGTTCCCACGCACGTTCAACACCCAGTTCCACAAGGCGCAGGAGATGCGCTACGGCGAGAATCCGCATCAGAAAGCGGCCTTCTATGTAGAAGCACAGCCGGCCGAAGCCGGCATCGCCACCGCCCGGCAACTGCAGGGCAAGGAGCTGTCCTACAACAATGTGGCGGATACCGACGCCGCCTTGGAGTGCGTGAAGAATTTTGCCGAACCTGCCTGCGTGATCGTCAAGCACGCCAATCCCTGCGGCGTTGCCGTGGCCGCAACCTTGCTGGAAGCGTACGACCTCGCCTTTGCCACCGACCCCGAATCCGCCTTTGGCGGCATTATCGCCTTCAATCGCGAACTGGATGCGGAGACGGCGCAGGCCATTGTGGAACGGCAGTTCGTTGAGGTGATCATCGCGCCCGCGGTCAGCGCCGGGGCGCAGGAAGTGGTGGCGGCCAAGCAGAATGTGCGGGTGCTCGCCTGTGGCAACTGGAGCGAAAGCCAACCGGCCCTGGACTACAAGCGAGTGAACGGCGGCCTGCTGGTGCAGGATCGCGACCTGGGTATGGTTGAGCCTGGCGATTTGCGCGTTGTCAGCAAGCGGCAACCCACGCCGCAGCAGATGCTGGACCTGCTGTTCGCGTGGAAAGTCGCCAAATTCGTCAAATCCAACGCCATCGTGTACGCCGCAAATAGCCAGACGGTGGGTGTGGGCGCGGGGCAGATGAGCCGCGTGAATTCGGCCCGCATCGCCGCCATCAAGGCCGAGCACGCGGGCCTCGCCGTACGCGGCTCGGTAATGGCATCCGACGCGTTCTTCCCTTTCCGCGACGGCATCGACAACGCTGGCAAGGCGGGTATTGCGGCGGTTATCCAGCCCGGTGGCTCCATCCGTGACGAGGAAGTCATTGCTGCCGCTGATGAACACGACATGGCCATGGTGTTTACCGGCATGCGCCATTTCCGCCACTAAGCGAGAGAGCATTGATGAAGATTCTGGTGATAGGCAGCGGTGGGCGCGAACACGCGCTCGCCTGGAAGGCGGCACAGGGCGACACGGTCGACCGTGTCTACGTGGCGCCCGGGAATGCTGGCACCGCAACGGAACCGGGGCTGCACAACGTCGCTATCGACAGCATGGACTTTGCCGGGCTCGCCGGGTTTGTCGAGTCCGAGGGCATTGCCCTCACGATCGTCGGGCCCGAGGCGCCGCTGGTCGCCGGCATAGTCGACTATTTCAGTGAACGCGGCCTGCGCTGCTTCGGCCCGCGCAAGGGAGCAGCACAGCTTGAGGGCTCCAAGGCTTTCACCAAGGACTTCCTCGCTCGCCACGGCATTCCCACCGGGGCCTACGCCAACTTCACCGAGCTTGAACCCGCGCTCGCCTACCTGCGCGGCCAGGGTGCGCCCATTGTGGTGAAAGCCGATGGGCTGGCGGCAGGCAAAGGCGTGATCGTTGCCGAAACCCTCGCCCAGGCCGAGGCCGCCGTGACCGACATGCTCTCGGGCAACGCCTTTGGCGATGCCGGCTGCCGCGTGGTGATCGAGGAGTTTCTGGCAGGTGAAGAGGCCAGTTTTATCGTTATGGTGGATGGCAAGAACGTGCTGCCCATGGCCACCAGCCAGGACCACAAACGCATCGGCGATGGCGACACCGGCCCCAACACGGGCGGCATGGGCGCCTACTCGCCGGCACCGGTGGTCACCGACGCCGTGTTCCAGCGGGTAATGGATGAGGTCATCCTGCCCACCGTGCGCGGCATGGCTGCCGAGGGCAATGACTACACGGGGTTTCTCTACGCGGGGCTGATGATCTCGTCCAGCGGCGACCCCAGGGTGATCGAATACAACTGCCGTTTCGGCGATCCGGAAACGCAGCCCATCATGCTGCGCCTGCAATCCGACCTCGCGGGCTTGTGCAATGCCGCCCTGGACGGGCACCTGGACCGCGCCACCGCAACCTGGGACCCACGCTGCGCCATTGGTGTGGTACTGGCCGCCGGCGGCTACCCGGGCGACTACGCCAAAGGCCTGCCCATTACCGGGCTGGATCACCCTTTCCCGGAGACGGTCAAGGTGTTCCACGCCGGTACCGCCCTCGCGGGCGATGACATGGTCACCAATGGCGGCCGGGTGCTCTGCGTCACTGCGCTGGGCGAGGACATCGCCGCCGCCCAGCAAAGCTGCTACGACGCCGCGCAGCATATTCACTGGGACGGTATCACCCGGCGCAACGATATTGGTTGGCGGGCAATCGCCCGCTATAGTTAGGCCTCCACTGTGAGGGAGAGTGCCATGCACAGCCGACAACTGACCTTCATTGATCGCCTGCTGGGCGAGGCCGACACGGTACTGCGAACCCTGAGCAACCGGGGCCGACCGGCCACGCGGCCGTCACCTGCGGACGGACACCGCGACAGCGCGCTCAACCCGGCCCAACGCAGCCATGTGGCCGGCCTCATGCGGGTCAACCACACCGGTGAAGTGTGCGCGCAGGCGCTCTATCAGGGGCAGGCGCTCACGGCGAAACTGCCCACGGTGCGCGAAGACATGCGCGAAGCGGCACGTGAGGAGGAAGACCACTTGGCCTGGTGCGCCCAGCGCCTGCAGGAACTCGGCAGCCGCCCCAGCCATTTGAACCCGGCCTGGTATGGCATGTCATTTCTGCTCGGCGCCAGCGCCGGCGCCATCGGTGACAAGTGGAGCCTGGGCTTCGTCGCTGCAACCGAGGAACGGGTCTGCCGCCACCTGCGCGATCACCTGCAACAACTCCCGGCTGACGACCGCAAATCCCAGTTGATTCTGCAGAAAATGCTGGAGGATGAAGAACGGCACGGGGAGAACGCCCTCGCCGCAGGCGGCGCCGAGCTGCCCGCACCGGTAAAGGACCTGATGAGCGCTGTTTCCCGGCTGATGACCCGCAGCAGCTACTACCTGTAACAGGGCACGCGCGGTTTACCTCACCTCTGCCCACCAGGGTGTGGGCAGCCACGCTGCCGCCTCAGGCGGCAGCAAACTCCTCGATGGCAAAACTGTGGCTCATCGCCACGCCCGCAGCACCCAGCATGATCGACGCCGAGCAGTACTTTTCCGCCGACAGCTCGACGGCGCGCTGCACCTGCTTTTCCTTCAGCGCCACGCCCGTGACCACGAAGTGCATGTGAATGCGCGTGAACACGGCGGGTACGGCATCCGCCCGCTCGGCCTCTATTTCCACACGGCAATCGACAACCTGCTGCCGGGACTTCTGCAGCATGCTCATCACATCAAACGAAGAGCAGCCGCCCACGCCCAGCAACAGCATCTCCATTGGACGCGGCCCCAGGTTGCGCCCACCGAGGTCGGGTGGGCCGTCCATCACCACGCTGTGCCCACTACCGGACTCGCCCAGAAACATGACCCCGTCTACCCACTTCACGGTTGCCTGCATCGCACTACGTCTCCTGATTTCAAGTCGGGGCGAGCTTAGCACAGGGGTTTACGTTTTACTTGCCGCAGGCGTGGGGTAATATTGGCCGTCAGACCGCGTAAGAAGACAGGAAACCACAGCATGCTCAAGCATCAGGTCACCAGTGCCATTCCAGGGGTCGAGAACTTCCTTCGCCACTGCAATCGCTCCATCTACCGGGCCAAGCATGCCATCCTGCAGGAGGGTGCGGAGTGTGACCGCCTGTTCCTGATTCTGGACGGCTCGGTGTCGGTGATGGTGCAGGACGAAAATGACGCCGATCACATGATGGTGGTGAGCTACCTGAACGCCGGAGATTTTTTCGGCGAAATGGGGCTGTTCGGCGCCAGCGAGGAAGTGCGCAGCGCCATGGTTGTGGCCCGCGAACAGTGCGAAGTGGCGGAAATTTCCTACGCGCGCTTCCACCAGATCCGCAGCCACTACCCTGATATTCTGTTCGCCATCGCCAACCAGATGGGTATGCGCCTGCGGCGGACCACACGCAAGCTCAAGGACCTCGCTTTTGTCGATGTTTCCGGGCGCATCGCCCACACCCTCATCGACCTCTGCAAGCAGCCCGACGCCATGACGCACCCGGATGGCATGCAGATCAAGGTGACCCGCCAGGAGCTCGGCAAGATAGTCGGTTGCTCGCGGGAGATGGCCGGGCGAGTACTGAAAAACCTGGAGGAGGAGGGCCTGGTGGCCGTCTCAGGCAAGACCATGGTGGTGCTGGGCACCCGCTAGCCGGGGAAGAACATCTCCCGCAGTTTCTCGCCGGGTTCAGGCGCACGCATGAATGCCTCACCCACCAGGAAGCTGAATACACCCGCCTCTTGCATAACAGCCACGTCGTCCGGTGTGTGTATGCCGCTTTCGGTGACCACCACCCGGTCAGCCGGAATATGCGGCAGCAGGCCAAGTGTGGTATCCAGCGCTGTCTGGAAGGTATGCAGGTCGCGATTGTTGATGCCCAGCAGGGGCAGGCCGAGATCGAGAGCGCGATCCAGTTCGGCGCGGTCGTGCACCTCTACCAGCACGTCCAGCCCGTAGTCTGTTGCCGCAGTCGCGAGCTCGCGCATTTGCGCGTCCTCCAGCGCCGCGGCTATCAACAGCACCGCATCCGCACCGATGGCCCGCGCTTCCACGACCTGCCACACGTCCACCGTAAAATCCTTGCGCAGCACGGGCAGCGCACAGGCCGCGCGCGCCTGCTGCAAAAAGGTATCGCTGCCCTGGAAGAAATCGACATCCGTGAGCACCGACAAACAGGCCGCCTTGCCACTTTCGTAGCTGCGGGCAATCGCGGCCGGATCAAAATCAGCGCGAATCACGCCCTGGCTGGGCGAGGCTTTTTTCACCTCGGCAATCACCGCGGGCAGTGCCGCATCCACGCGCTCCCGCAGCGCCTGCACAAAACCCCGCGGCGCTGATTGCTCGGAGATACGCGACTCAAGATCTGCCAGGGAATTGCGCCGGCGCCTTGCCGCCACCTCCTCGTGTTTGCGCGCCAGAATCTGGCGCAGGATCGTTGGTGCAGCAGCCATCAGGCGTGGCCTCCCTGGCTCATCATCTGCGTGAAATCGATAAACTCTTTCATTTTCTCCCTTGCCTGACCCGTCGCAATCAGGTCCTCGGCCAGCGCTACGCCATCGGCAATTGTCGCCGCCAGCCCGGCGACATAAATGGTGGCACCGGCATTCAGGGCGATCATCGCCGCCGCCTTCTGCGCCGCGGGTGTGTCGCGACCCGCCAGCGCTGCGCGAATCAGCGCCGCCGACTCCTCGGCACCGTTCACCGCCAGCCCGTCGAGGTTCTGCCGCTGCAGGCCCACATCCTCGGGAGCAATACGGTAGGCGGCAATATTCCCGCGGCAGAGCTCGGCAACTTCCGTGCTGCCGCTCAGGGTCAGTTCGTCCAGCCCACCTTCCCCGTGCACCACCAGCGCATGCTCACTGCCCAGCAGTTTCAGCACTTCCGCCAGCGGACGGCACAGGTCCGGGTCAAATACACCGATTACCTGGCGGCGCACGCCCGCCGGGTTGGTGAGGGGGCCCAGCACGTTGAACAGGGTGCGCATACCCAGTTCACGGCGGGGGCCGATGGCGTGGCGCATTGCGGCGTGGTGTGCCGGCGCGAACATGAAACCCAGCCCCACGCTCTCGATCGCCCGGGCGACCTGCGCCGGGGTGAGATCCAGCGGAACACCCAGGGTTTCCAGCAGATCGGAGCTGCCTGAGGTGCTCGAGACAGAGCGATTACCGTGTTTCGCCACCTGCGCCCCGGCCGCCGCCACCACGAAGGACGCCGCTGTCGAGACGTTGAACAGGTTGGCACCGTCGCCACCGGTGCCCACCAAATCCACGAGGTGCTCTCCCGTCACCTGCACCGGCGTGGCCAACTCGCGCATGACCTGCGCGGCACCGGCGATCTCGTCGGTGGTTTCACCTTTCATGCGCAGCGCGACCAGCAGGGCGCCGATCTGGGCATCCGTGGCGCCCCCGGACATGACCACACGCATCACGTCCGCCATCTCGTCGCGCGTGAGCGACTGGCGCTCAACCAGACGGGCAAGTGCTTCCTGTAGGTTCATCAACGAGCCTCCAGTTGCAGGAAATTGCGCAGCAGGTCGTGCCCGTGCGCAGTGAGAATTGATTCGGGGTGGAATTGCACGCCCTCCAGCGCATACTCACGATGCCTGAGGCCCATGATTTCGTCCACTTCCCCGTCGGCAGTTTCCGTCCAGGCGGTGACTTCCAGGCACGCCGGCAATCCTTCGCGAGCCACCACCAGGCTGTGATACCGCGTGGCTTCAAAGGGCTGGCTCAAGCCGTGAAACACCCCCTGCCCACGATGATGGATCAGGGACGTCTTGCCGTGCATCACCTGGCGTGCACGCACCACGCGGCCTCCATAGACCTGCCCGAGGCTCTGCATGCCCAGGCACACACCGAGAATGGGCAGCCTGCCGGCATATTCGCGGATAACGTCCATGGAAATACCCGCCTCGTTGGGCGTACAGGGTCCGGGCGAAATCACGACCCGGGTGGGGGCAATGGCCGCCACATCGGCAACGGTGATTTCATCGTTGCGCACCACCTGGACCTCTGCACCGAGCTCGCCGAGATACTGGACGATGTTCCAGGTGAAGGAGTCGTAGTTATCGATCATCAAAATGTCTGGCATGGTCGTCCCTTGCGGCGTGGGGCCGCAGTTTACCATGCCTCAAAGGCGGGCGAGCAATGTCCTTGCAGCGTCGGACCCTAGCGAGAAGATAAGGCGCTGCGGGCGAGACTGATACGTGACTGCAGCCACGAAACCTCACTGAAATTGCCCGTTTCGGCGCGCGCTCGGGCAAGTAGCGCCTCCAGAGCCTGTATCTTCAGCCGACTCAGTGAGTCTTGCTGTGTGCCTGCGGCCTCGGCAATCTCCAAAAAATGCAGCGCACGCTCCGGCTCATCCGCCTCCAATGCGCGTTGGGCGGCCAACGTCAGTGAGTCCACGCTGGCCATCTCGGCCAACGCCTTGTAGACCCCGGAAACCGGGACTGCATAGAGCTCGGTGGTGGACTCGAAGTGAAACCAGGTGCTGTAGTATTCCCAGATGGAGCGCACGTTCCAGGAGACTTTGCCATGGCCCTGACTCACTGCGAGTGACTCGGGGAGACGTATTTCATCCATGAGTTGCCACAGACTCTTGCCAGCGTTCATCCCGTCGACGGTCGCGTCGTGCACGTAACGCGTTGCATCACGCATGAGGTGCAGGCTGGCGGCTATCTCATCGGCGCCCGTAACAGGGTCGAAGTGGCTCGGCAGGACGCGTTCGGGCGCGAGCCCAATCAGCTTATCCAGCGTTGCGACATAGGCGAGCGGATCACGAAATTTCTCCCCGCGCAACGTGAACAGGTTGGGCAGCATGGGGAATAAAGGCCCGAACACATCGCCCGAGAACAGCACCCGCTCGTCTGGCAGCCAGAGCACGAGGTTGTCATCGCCCTCTGCGCCGGGCGCTGCGACCACGTTGAAACGCCTTCCTCCCAATGTGAACGCATAATCCCCCGCGGGCCCCACCGTGATATCTGCCTTGATACCACCGTAGGCAAACAGCGCCCCAGGCTCTGCCGGTGCTTCCGGCATAAACGTGTACAGCAGCCGGTTGCGATTCCAGAAGTAGGGCTGCAGATCGGTGAGATAGCGCTGCCCCTCGGCAAAGCGTTCGTGGGTGATGACCTGCGCCTCGGGATATTCACGCAACCAGAATTTGGTGGCGCCGATATGGTCGGCGTGCGAATGCGAGAGAATGATGAACTTCAAGTCACCCGGGGCGGCCTCCTGTAAAAAGCGTTTCTGTTTCGCCGCCTGGGTTGCAAGGCCGCCATCAAACAGCACGTTGCCCTCAGGCGTGGCAATCAGATAGCTGTTGGCAACGCCGCTGGCGCGGAAGATACCCGCGACAACTTCGTCTCTCTGGATGGGGATATGATGCAGGCCGGCGACTGTTTTCACCTCTCCCGCCGCAGGTGCAGGGGCCGCCTGGCTGGCGATGTAGCGGTCGGCAAGCCCGCCAACCAGCTCGGCGCGGCCCTCGTTCGCTTCGCGTGCCAGAGTGTCTCCCCAGAACAGCCAGACGGGGAGCAACACCCATGACAACCCGCCCGAAACAAGCAACAGTTTATACAGTACGCGTTTCATTGCAGCTCCTGCCTTGATTCAAATGCCGTGACGCCCGGTGTTCAACGGTTTTTCAAACAGAGACCGCCAAGGTACCACTTGCTTTCACAGTCGTACTCCAGGCGGCCGCGCTCCCCATGCTGCAGATCCAGAATCCGCAAGACCTTGGGCGGCGGCATCCCCGGAGCGGCACTGTCCTGCAGCTCGTCCAGGGGCTGGGGGTAGCTCGCCCAATCCCGTGGCGCACGCCACCCGGGCGGCGGCACAAGCTGTGAACGCGTTCCACTGATCGGATAGAGGGATCGCCACTGCCTGATCCGCTCCCCAAGGTCGCGCACAACCTCCGGATATTGTGCGGCCAGATTATTGTATTCATGGGGGTCATCACTGATGCGGAACAGATGCGCGGTAACGGTGGTGGTCAATTGATCCTGGTCGACTTCCTGCACCAACTTCCAGTCATCATTGAATACCGTCAGGTTGAAGTGCCCGTAAATCGGCGTTTCGGAGGCAAAGAACACATAGTCTTCGCGCGGCGCCTCGGCGCCACGACTGATTGCCGGCCACAACGTGCTGCCATCCAGGGGGAAAGTACTGCCCATCGGCACGCCGCTGGCATCGGCCAGAGTTGGGAAAACATCCATGACGGTCATTATCTGATCCATGGTACTGGCGGATGGAATCCTACCCGGCCAGCGCATCAGGGAAACAACACGAATACCTCCCTCAAACGTGTCGCCCTTGCCGCCCCGGAGGGGGGCGTTGTCGGCGCCACCCACAGAGTAGGCTGCGCCGCCGTTGTCACTGAAGAACAGAACCAGGGTGTCGTCGGTCAACGCCTCATCATCCAGCGTTTGCAGAACACGCCCGATGGCCTGGTCCATGGCGTCGACCACGGCGGCATAGGCAGGGCGGGCACTGGGCTGAAGCAGCAGTTTGGAGATGGTACGGGTGTTGTCTGTCTGGGCGCTGCGAGCGGGCGCAAGATCGGTGTTGATGTCGGCGTATTTGCGCAAAAGCTCATCCGGTGCCGCGAGCGGTGTGTGCGGGGCAAGAAACGGCATGTAGATAAAAAACGGGCGGTCCGGGTCGCGATCGCGGATATAACGGCTTACCTCGTCCGCCAACAAGTAGGTCTCGTAGCCTTTGTCGTCAATGGTCTTCCCATTGCGCTGAAAATCGACGCCGCCCTGATTCTGGAAGGGGGGAAAATAGCCCACCTCGGTGTGCAGGTGGCCATAAAAATGCTCAAAGCCGCGCTCGTTGGGGTGGTAGGTCTGCTGGGCGTGGCCCAGGTGCCACTTTCCGACCATCGCTGTCTGGTAACCGGCCTCGAGAAAGCTCTGGGGCATGAAATGCTCATCGGGGTGGACGCCCGCGTTGCTCCAGGGGAGCACCGTGGCATAGCCGATACCCAGGCGCATCGGATTGCGGCCGGTCATCAGCGCCGCGCGCGTGGGTGAGCAGATGGGGGTGGTGTAGAAACGGTGGAGCTGGGCGCCTTCGCTGGCGAGCCGATCCAGCGATGGGGTTTCAATATCTCCGCCATGAAAACCCACGTCATTCCAACCCAGGTCATCTGCAACGATCACCAGCACGTTGGGTCTCGCTTGACCCCAGGCGTGGGTAGTAACGAACAGGAGCCCCGCAAGGACACACGCAGCACGAACCATAGATGTCTCTCCTGGAGCGAACAATTATTTTAAAAGGTAACACTTGTGTATGCATGCACGATTATATACATTTGTGCACACATAACAAGGCGTAACCCCGGCGCAATTTGGCGCTGGCAACAGGATCGGCAAGTCGAGCACCGGCGGGCCAGGGAGGAACACAGCGACCATGGATACTCCATACAGTCCGGCTTTTACACCAGCCAAGCTGGGTGCACTGCCACTGCAAAACCGCTTCATCAAAGCGGCCACCTACGAGGGCAAAACCCCGGACGGCGTACCCGGTGATGCGCTGCTCGACTTTCACCGGCAGATTGTTGCAGGCGGGGTCGCCATGACCACCATCGGCTACTGCACCACAGAAGCGGACGGCCGGATCAATGATCAGATGCTCTGGCTTCACGAAGGGGTCAAGCCGGCGCTCAGCGGAATCGTATCGGCGCTCAAGCACGCCGCACCTGAGGTCAGGATCTCCGGGCAAATGACCCACTGCGGTAATTTTTCCAAGAACCGCAAGCTGCAGCGGCTCAAACGGCCCCTGGGACCCTCAACACAGTTCAACATGCTGGGCGCCACTGTCGGCCAGCCCATCGCCGGGGCGATGTCAGTCGCTGACATCAACGCTCTGGTACAAACCTATTACGATGCGGCGAGCCTGATGAAGAGTGTGGGTTTCGACTGCATTGAAATCCACTTCAGCCACGGCTATGGCCTCAGCCAGTTCATCAGCCCCAAGACAAACCGCCGCAGCGATGACTACGGTGGCTCCCTGGTCAATCGCGCCCGCCTGCCTCTGCGCGCCCTGGATGCTGTGCGGCAAGCTGTGGGCGACGACTTCCCGATCATCGGCAAGATCGGTCTGCGCGACGGCGTGAAAGGCGGGCTCGAGATCGATGAAGCGATACAGTTTGCCACCCTGCTCGACAGGGCTGGCATTAATGGCTTGATCTGCAGTGCCGGCACCAGCAGCTACAACCCGATGCTGTACTTTCGCGGAGAAAGTCTGGCCGCCGGGATGATAGAGACCGAAACCAACCCGGTTACCCGTTTGGGATTAAAGCTGATCGGCAACCACCTGTTCAAAGACTACCCCTATGAGGAGCTGTACTTTCTTGAAGAGGCAAAACGCGTTCGCGACGCCGTGCAATGCCAGATGATCTATATTGGCGGCTGTACAGAACTGGCGAGCATTGATCGCGCACTTCGCGAAGGCTTTGACTTCGTTCAGCTTGGTCGCGCGTTGATCAAGGACCCCGCATTCGTGCGCAATGCGCAGCGCAATCCCGGCTACCAGAACGGCTGCACGCATTGCAATCGCTGTGCAACGCTGATTGAGGCACCCGGCGGCGTCCGCTGCCCGCTGAATGATACGCAGGCCATGGCATGATAGCCGAGCTGGAGCAGATCCCCGTGCTGCCTGCAGCGTTTGGGCCGGCGCGACAGATGGCTTTTGTGGTCGACGATATCGACGTGGCAATACAGAATTGGCAAAGCCGCGGTGTCGGGCCCTTCCTGCTCACCCGCGAAGTCGACCCATTGACCAACGCAACATACCGTGGCGCCAGGGCGGCGCCGGTATCGGTGGACATTGCGTTCGCCTACATCGGTGACATGCAGCTTGAACTCATCCGACTGCACGGCACAACGCCTTCGCTCTATCAGGAGGCGATGGAACTTGGCCTGGATGGAGTGCACCACTACGCCGTTTGCGTCGACGACTTTCCAGGCGTCTATTTGCAGGCATTGGCAGATGGTTTCACCCCCGTTGTTGACGCCGGCATCGATGGACTCGCTCGCATGAGCTATCTGGAATCCCCCGACGGCACGTATATCATTGAGATGATTGAGTGGAATGCGCTGACGCGCCCGTATTTCGATGCCATAGCGCTGCGCGTAGCGACGGCGGGCCCGGTAGAGACTGTGGTCGAATTCAAACTGGCACAACTGACGCCAAAATCCGCCGTTGCCCGGCAGCTGCTGCGCTTTCTTGTAAACAGCGTCCTCGGCCGGATCACCCCGACACGGGGTGCTCACACCGGAGGAAACGGGACATGAAGAAAATTCAGGGGGCCGTGGCCGTTATTACCGGCGCGGGAGGCGGTGTCGGCCGTGCTCTGGCAGAACAAATTGCCGCGCGCGGCGGTGCGCTGGCGCTGGTGGATATCCAGGAGAGTGCCCTGCAGGAGGTGGCCCAGAGCGTTGCTGCCTACGGCGTGGAGGTGAGCACCCATGTTGCAGATGTGAGCCGTCACGACGACATGCATGCCCTCGCGGAAGCCATTGCCGCCAGGCACGATGGCCGAATCAACCTGCTCGTTAACAATGCGGGAATCACCTACCAGAAATCGTTCGCCACTCACTCTCTGGAAGACTGGCAGCGCATTGTCGGCATCAACTGGTGGGGCGTTCTCCACGGTTGCCACTTCTTCCTGCCACTGCTTCGCGCAGCCGCTGCCCGGGACGAAGACGCGCACATTATCAATATGGCAAGCATGTCCGCCACCACCGGGCTGCCGAACCAAAGCTCCTATTGCGCCACCAAATCTGCGGTGCATCTGCTCTCATTGTCGATGTGGGGAGAACTGCGCGCTGAAGGCATCGGTGTCACATCCGTGCAGCCCGGCGCTATCCGCACCGATATGATCAAGGCGACGCTGGCCCAGTCCGACGATCTGGTCGCTGCCGAGCGCAATTATCGCCTGGCACAACGCATAGGGGTGAGCGCCGAGACCGTGGCCAAGCGCATTATCAAGGCCTTTGAGCGTGACTCGCTGCGTATTCGCATCGGCACCGATGCCATTGCCATGGACCTGCTCAAGCGGCTTGTGCCGGTTACGCTGCAGAAGCTGCTGAAGTCTGTTGCCTGAGCGCGTGAAGAAACAGCCCCTGCAGAAGCACCCCGCCTCTCTCGCCCTCGCTGTCGCATTCACACTGGCCGGTTGCAAGGGAGAACCACACCCGGCGGGCGTGCCGACCAGATCCGCCGAACCAGTGGTTGCGCAAGAGCAGCGCACCGTGACTGTCGATAGCACGACCTCTTCCAGCGACCTGCAGGTGCTGTTCGGTGACCTGCACGTACACAGCACCTATTCTGTCGATGCGTTCACACTGGAGCTCCCGATGATGGGCCTACAGGGTACGCATACCGTTGCTGATGCCTGTGATTTCGCGCGTTACTGCTCCAAGCTCGACTTCTTCAGCTTCAACGACCACGCCGAAAGCCTGACGCCACGGCATTGGCAAGATACCAAAGCGGTCGCCAGGGCCTGCACGTCCGGCAACTATCACGTGAACCCCGACCTCGTCGCTTTTCTGGGCTGGGAGTGGACCCAAATAGCCACAGACGCCAATGCCCACTTCGGCCACAAGAACATCATTTTTCCCTCGCTCGAGGACGAACGGCTTCCGCGGCGCCCCATAAGCGCCCGCTTGAATGCCAATGATCTGGGTATTTTCGAGCAATCACGCAGAGCAGTCATGGGGCGATTCCTCGACCCCCTGAACTGGCGGAGCTATGCGGACCTTGGCGCCCACCTGGATGAAATATCCGCCGTGCCGGGCTGCGACCCCACGCAAAATAGCGTGGATTTGCCGGATGACTGCCATGAAAGTGCGGCCACCCCCGATGAGCTCTACCGCAAGCTGGATGAGTGGGGCTACGAACACATGGTCATACCCCACGGCAACACATGGGGCGCCTACACGCCACCAGCCGCAAGCTGGGACAAGGCACTGAGCACGCAATATCACAGTGATCAGCGGCAACCCTTGCTGGAAGTGATGTCTGGCCACGGCAACAGCGAGGAATTCCGACCCTACTCACAGGTCGTCCAGAACAATGCGGGCAGCTTGCAGTGCACGGAGCCCCGGCCGGGCTACACCGCTTGCTGCTGGCAGGCGGGCGAGATCATGCGCGGGCGCTGCGGCGAGCTCAGCGATGAAGAGTGTAATGCACGTGTCGACCTGGCCCGGCAATATGCACTTGATGCCGGCAGCCGTTATCTCGGCGTTTTCCCGGACAGCAGCGCCGACGATTGGGGGCAGTGTAATCAATGCACCGACTGCTTCAAGCCCGCATTTGGCCAGGTTTTCCAGGAATCGGCACAGTATGCGCTGGCATTGACCAACTTTGAGGAGCGCGATGAACACGGTGACCCATTGCGCTTTCGCTTCGGTTTTATCGCCGCAACCGATGATCACACCGCGCGGCCGGGCACCGGCTACAAGCAGTACGCTCGCCGCGAGATGACGCTGGCCTCCGGAGCCAGGAATGCGTTTTACGGCGGCCTTACCCGGCTTACCGCGAGCGGCGCAGACCCCGACATGCCCCAGCGCGTTACCGGGCAAGACCCCATCCCGGATCTCGCTCGCATGAACAGCTTCCTGTATCCGGGGGGCATTGTCGCGGTGCACGCACCTTCACGTGACCGCGCGTCAATCTGGGACGCGCTGCGCGCGAAGGCCGTGTACGGCACCTCTGGACCACGCATGTACCTGTGGTTTGACCTGCTGAACGGACCGGATGCGAAACACAGTATGGGGTCGGAACTCAGCATGCAGCACACTCCCCGCTTCCAGGTGCGCGCACTGGGTGCCTTCGAACAAAAGCCGGGGTGCCCCGCCGACAGCGCGAACGCTCTGCCGGCGGAAAAACTCGACGCGCTGTGCGGGGGAGAATGCTATCACCCGGGCGACCAACGCCACGTTATTGAGCGTATCGAAGTTGTGCGCATTCGCCCCCAGGCGTTTGCCAACGAGCCCGTAGCCGACCTCATAGAGGACCCGTGGCGCGTCTTCAGCTGTGAACCCAGTGTTGATGGTTGCACGGTGGAGTTCGATGATCCTGATTTCGTTTCCGGTGCGAGAGATACGCTCTACTATGTTCGAGCCCTGCAAGCGCCTACGCCCGCTATAAACGGCGCGGGGCTGCGCCCCGAATACGCAGAGGACGGCACACTGACCGCCACTTCGCCCTGTTATGGCGACTACCGGACGCCCTTCACAGACGACTGCCTTGCTCCGGTGCGCGAGCGCGCCTGGTCATCACCCATCTATGTAAACTTTTCCCGCTAGCACAGCACACGTTGTGCGTCATCTTCATCCCGTTTAAATATCCAGGAGAAACACCCTATGCCGATCACCCGTTACTACAAAACACCCGAGCAATTGCAGGCCATGGTGTCCCAGAACCAGGAGGTGACGGAAAGCATTACCTCCAACGCCATTTTCGAGTACAAAACCGATGCAGACCGCCTTGCCGAGGCGCTACCTCCGCATTTTGAGTCCGACCCACACAACCGGGTGCGACTGACGCTGTCGAAAGTTGACGTGCAATTGGGAGAGCTGAACTTCGCTTTTGGCTCGGTTGCCATCGTGCTGCCCTGTGCGCTTGATGGCGAAGCGGGCAGCTACTGCCTGCACATGTATATGGATCAGGAAACGCCGGTTGTGGCCGGGCGCGAGATCTACGGTGAACCCAAGAAAATTGCCGAAGTGGTATTTGATCAGGACGGCAACAGCCTGCACAGCAAAGTGTCCCGACACTTCATGCCGTTTATCCAGTTCGACGGACAGGTGTCTGATGTAGCTATCCCCTGCAGTAAGACGGAGCAGACCATGTTCGTCTACAAGGCGTTCCCGGCTCTGGACGGCACGGGCTTTGAGTATCCCCCAAGACTCAACCGCTTGCGCATCCACACCAACCAGAGCACGCGTCACCGCCTGGAAGGTGAACTGCAACTGCTCGAATCCCCGCTCGACCCCATTGCCGACCTGCCCATTCGGGAGATGCTCAGCATGGAATTCGAAACGGGAACCTCCTACTCGAATGGCGAGTTCATTCGCGAGGTTTCAGCCGCTGACATAGCAGGGCACTTTCACAATCGCAACGATGACCTTCAGGCGCTGCTGGGCTAGTACCGCAGCCGTTCCACAACCCATCAAACAACAGGAGCATACAGGACCATGGACAACTTCAAGGACAAGGTTGCGGTAATTACCGGGGGCGCAGGCGGTGTAGGCCGCTGCATCGGACTGGCGCTGGCCCGGGAAGGCGCACGCATCGTTGTCGCTGACATCGAAGACACCGCCATCGAACGCACAGTAGCGGACATCAAGGCCACCGGTGCAGAGGCGATTGGCGTGCGCGCCGACGTCACCCAACAGGCCGAACTCGACACCCTGGCAGACACCGCTTTCACCACCTTCGGCGGAGTTCATCTGGTGTTTGCCAACGCCGGCATCGGCGCCGGTGAGTTTGGCAACCTGTGGGACTACAGTGACAACGACTGGAAGTGGTCATTCAACGTCAATGTCTGGGGCGTCATCAATACCATCCGTGCGTTCATGCCGCGTCTCGTTGAACAGAACGCTGAGGCGCATTTTGTGATCTCCGGGTCTGCCAACGGCGCCGTGGTCAAACTCCCCTACACCCCGATCTATACCTGCACCAAAGCGGCGGTACAGTCGATCACGGAAAATCTTCACCAGCAACTGACCATGATGAATTCGCCGGTGAAGGTGAACGCACTGTTTCCCGGACCACACTCTGTGGACACGGGTATCTTCAACTCGGGGCGCAACCGCCCTAGCGAGCTCCCCGATGACCCGAGCAAGCCCGATGTCGGGATTCGTTCTGCTGATGACATGAAAAACATGATGGAACAGCTGGGTGTCAAAGTAGAGCTGACCCAACCCGAAGAGGTTGCCGAGACCGCATTGCGCGGCATACGGGACAACCAGTTCTGGATACTGCCCTTAACCGATGCGATGCAAGATGCGGTCAAGCGCTATCACACCTCCATAGAGGAGCGCACAGCGCCGCCCATCATTCAACTGGATGGCTGAGAGGAGAGCAAAGCGCGGGGCCTGCGGCTCCGCGAAACGCCAGACAGCGGTCAGGACACGCAAATCGACTGCAAGAGAAAATCGCCGAGCTCGGTCAATTGCTCCGAAACCGGGAACTCGCTGTTATTCGCCCAACCCGAGATGAGTCCGTTCATGGAAGAGAGGATGACCATGGCGTAAAAATCCGCGCCGAAGTTTTTGCGCACCTCTCCGCTGGCCTGGCCGCGGCGGACCATTTCCGAGAAGCCCGCACGCAACACGACCAGGTGCTTCTGCACGCGCTCGGACGACAATGCCTCCCCCATAACCTGCGCAATCAGCTGCCTGTCTACCGCACTGTACTCGGTGAGATTATCGCCAACCTGGAGCAAATAGCCGCGAAGGAAGGTATCAAGGCTCAAATCGGGGTTCGCCAACGCGGTCTCCAGCAACTTTTCCGAGCGCTGGAACAGCAATTCATCACAGAGCGCAAAAACCACTTCCTGCTTGTTGGCAAAATAGTTGTAGAACGTTTTGCGCGCAACGTCGGCCTCGGTACAAATGTGCTCTACCGCAATGCTGTTGATGTCCTGCGCCTGCACCAGCTGCACTGTGGCATCCAGAATGCGACGACGGAGCTCAAGCTGCCGCTTTTCCCGGCGCGAGATGGGCGGCGGCTTCTTTTTCAACGGTGCAGGTGATGCTTTGGACATCTACAACTCACTGGCGTAATTCATTGGCGGCGGCCGCCGATGGGGGCAGCTTGGGGTTTAATCGCACACGGCCCCAATGGGTGCCGTAGTGCACCCGACCGGCCTCATCCAGCAGGGTCCCTGCGAAAAACACATTATACCGCTGGCCACCGATAATGTAATGAAACACCTCGTCGCCGGCCTTCCAATCCAGCGCTTCCAGCGTCCACTGGTTGCTGCGCGCACCAATCAGATAGACAAGGCCGGTGGCATGGCTGACCATCGGCACCGAACTCGGTGAGCTCACCGCATTATTGGTCCAGGCCTGCTGAAGTAGGCGGCTCTCAGGGTCCCATTCGAACTTCTGAACACCATAGGGCTGATGCTCGGGATTGCTTCCCAGAAAACTCAGGAGCAGCGTCTGTGCGCGTTGTGGGAGATACCACGGCACGTTGCGCGGCGTGTTGTTCACGACAAGGGCGCCATAGCCGGCAACCACGACAGACTGCTCCGACTGGATAGCCTGCAGGTTTTGCTCACCCATTGTCACCGGAACAATGCCCGCCACCCGCCGCGGCTGGCCGGGCAGCGCCTGCCAGTCCTCGGGAATGTCATCTCGCCAATAGAGCAAGAGGTTCATGCGGGGATTGCCGTCGGTGATCACCACGATACGGTCTTCGTCACCGAAACCCATCAGCGAGGGTGTCGCGCCGGTACCGTGTCCCCACGTGTTGTCATAGGGCTCGGCCCAGGCGCCATCCGCTTCCTCCACACTGAATCCGTCGCCTGTCCACACCACCTTGTGCATGTATTCCTGAGAGGCGACATAGATGCCTCCTGCTGCGTCAATCGCTGGCGCATTGCGCACCCAGCCGAAGCCGGTGGCGCGCGTGGCTTTCCCTTCCGCGCCCTCCGCATGCTGAAGTCGCCCGACGCGGTAGTCGGAGAAGTCGCGTTTCAGCGCCAGCAGGTAACCGTGCTCTGTCACCAGCACCAGCCAGCCGTCATAGGTCATGTTGATTCCCATGGCATAGCCGGTCACTTCAGGCGGAAAATCAAAGCGGCGCTTCACGCTGATTGCCGAGTCGGGGTTACCCGGCTCGGCGTCGCCGTAAGCGCTGATAAAGCCACGCTGATCTGCAATAAAGTAGTCGTTATTGGCGTCGAGCAAGGTGTAGATGCTGCTCAGGGAGCGCAGTTTCTGTGCTTCCCTGAACGCGAGCACAAGCGCATCTATACCGTCGTTGTCCTCATCGAACGCCGCGATTATTTCATCGGCACGGTCTGGCGTGTACCGCTCCTCCACGTCGGGCAGGAAATAGGTGTCAAGCACCTCGTACGTGCCATGGTCGAGTTTGACGACGCGATCCAGTCCATTCCCCCAGATTACCCGTCGACCATCCTCGTAGGGTCCGGATGTGTAAGCGCCAAAAAAACCCGGCCCCAGGTGAACATAGTCGATTTCGTCCGCAGACAGCCTGCGCGTCACATCGACTGGACCGGCCACCGGCAAACTGTCCTGCTGCGCCGGGTCGGCGTGGGCCATCGAGTAGAGCGAATTTGCAAGGTAGTCATTCCGCGGCGGCATGTTCTGCGCCGAGGAAGAGGCAGCACAACAGAACGCCAACAGCGTCAGCAGGAAGTTTTTCACGGCGATTACACCTCTTCTTTGTTCTTATCGAATACTTGCCCGGCAGAGCCGGGCTTCACGGAGACAGCGACTAGCCGGCTTTCTTCATGTCGTAGAACTGCTGTGTCCACTTGCGATGCTTGTTGATCGGGCCATCGCCATCGCACAGCACGGGGTCCGCCCTATAGATCTTGTCGCGCCAAATGGGGATATCGTCATTGACGCCGGTCTTGAATCCGTACAGCAGTGACGGGCCCAGATCATCTTCATCGGCGATATTCGTGGTGACGCCCATGGTCCAGCGCAGCAGTGTCGTTTCGTCATCGATGGGCGTCGCGATGTTCAGCAGAACAAACTCGCCTGCGCCGTTACCTTTCAAGCTGGAAAAACCGGTGCCGTGCACCACCGTAACACCCGGCCCGTGACTGGTGCGGGTAAGCAAATGCGCGGCACCCTTGGCACTGGCAACGGCCTCGGAAACAAAGTCGTCCGGCAGGTCCATTTGTGACGCAGTGCGCTTGATGGGCCCGTCAATAACGGTTTCTGTCTCCTCGAAGGCCGGCATGCGGTGCAGATACGTGAAGTGTGCCTGGTCAACATCATTCTCGGAGATCTCCTGAATGCAGGTCGGCAACTCGATCTCCATATACTCCAGGGCATGCCACTTCTGATCGCCATTCAGCCCGTCAACCGCCGGAATCTCGAAATAGGGCTCACGGCCTTCCGGGTGATACCAACCGAGCACCATCCCATTGACTTCAAGCAGGGGGACATTCTCCGCAACGGCGCGCTCCGGAATACGTTTGGCGTACGGCACATCTTTACACGCGCCGTCGCCATCAAACTGCCAGTGATGAAAGGGGCAGCGAATGTTCTCACCCTGCACCGTGCCCTGATCCAGTGGGGCGCCAAGGTGCGGGCAATAGTTATCCAGCACGGCAGCACGACCGCTTTCCGTACGAAAAACCGCAAAGTCACGGTTGGCCAGCTTTACCTTGCGCACGTCACCGGGCGCGAGTTCGTGACTGAAGCACAGGCCAAACCAGCCGTGAGGGATGGGGAACGGGAAACGGGACATGGGCATTACTCCGGCAATCACACAAGGCAGAAGCCGTGGCGTCTATCGAGACACCAGGCCGTGAACAACAATTATAGTAACACTTGTGTATACATATACAACTATATACTTCTTCGGGCGACACGCTTAAGATTATTCCCCGCACACGGTACGTCCGCGCCTCGCGTACCCAGCGCCTAAACCCCGATAATTATTAAGAGAGCTGACGATAATATGAAAACAGATCACGGGATTACGCCCCCTATGTACGTACGCAAAACCCTGCTCGCGATGGCCGTTACGGTTGCTGCAGCTCCCTCAATCGCGCAACTGCAGCTCGAGGAAATCATCGTTACTGCGCAGAAGCGGACAGAGCTGCTGCAGGACGTCTCGGCCACGGTCAATGTTGTGACAGGCGACGCCATCGAACGATTTTCCACCCTGACGTTCACCGACCTCGAGCAGCAAACCGCCGGTGTCACGCTGAACGCGCCCAACGCGCGGAACTCCAACATCTCCATGCGCGGTATCAGCATCGACCCCGAGGCAGGCGCCGCCAGTGCCGTTGATGTTTACTGGAACCAGGGGATCGTACGTCCGGACGTTGCGTTTACGCAGCTGTACGACCTCGAGCGCGTGGAAATACTGCGTGGACCTCAGGGAACGCTGCAGGGCGCGACATCGCCGGCCGGCGCAATCAACATCATCACGCGCCGCCCAGACCTCTTCGAAGCCAACGGGTATGTGCAGGTGACTGCAGGTGACAACGACGGTCTGAATACGCAGGCCGCGTGGACCGGACCGCTGATTGAAGGCAAGCTCGGCGTGCGCGTCGCAGGCGTCTACGACACGAACAACGCCAACGATGTGAACAACATCACCAGCGGACTCGATGACCCTGAGGGCGAGGCAAAGTCGGGCCGCATCAGTGCCAACTGGCTGCCCGTCGATGATCTCGACATCAATCTGGTTTATCAGTACCTGGACCGCGACATAGACGACAACAAGGCCATGAGCGGTGTTGACGGTTTGGGAGAGCGCCCATCGCTGCGCGACGATGACCGCATCGCGCTCGGCAAGTACAACAACTTTGGCGAACTTGAATACGATGTCGCCAATCTGTTGGTCAATTGGAGCCTGGGTGATTTTGAGCTTGCCTCCGTTACCGCCTACCAGAATTCGGACAAGTATGCGGGCACAGAAAATGACCGGGCACACTACATCACCAACCCCGAGGCCCTGACGCACCAGAACTCGCGCACCCGCACCGAGAGTATTTCCCAGGAGTTTCGCCTCAGCTCGAGTGGCAACGACTTCTGGGACTACATTGTGGGTGTGTACTACAACGATCAGAAGACGACCACCCAATTTGACGCCAACAGCACGCTGACCAATGGTCAGGAGATTTCCTTCACCACCAATGGCGAGCTCCCTGTGGACGGCAAAGAGTTCGCGCTGTTCACCTTCAACACCTTCTACCTCAGCGATGCCATGCAACTGGAGATAGGCGCGCGGTGGACCGATTACGACAGGTTCCGGGCCGCAACGGTAAACTTTGGCCAACTGAATTACCTGCCGCCTGCCTTTGCCCCTATCGCGCCGGTGATCGAGGCCGGCATCGCGGCCAGTTTCCCTCTTGAGGCGATATCGCCAGACAACCAGAGCAGTGAAGAAACGGCGGTCACCGGCTCCGTCAAGCTTCGCTACGCCCTGAGTGACGACATTTCGGTGTACGGTGCCTACAACCGCGGTTATCGCCCCAGCGGTATCTCCATCGTGCCCAGTCCCAATGTCGTCTTCCTGCCAAATGGCGAGGACGACCTGTTGCACGACGAGGAGTCCAGCGATGCCATCGAGATTGGCTTTAAGAGCCGTCTGCTCGATGGCCGTGCCACTTTGAACGGCTCGCTGTACTATCAACAATTCGATGGCTACCTCGGCTTTACCCGCGGCGTTCAAGTACTGAACGACGAGGGTGCGCCGACGGACCTGACCGGTGGCATCATCTTCAATGGCGATGCCACCACTTACGGCATCGAGTTTGATGGCAGGCTGCTGGTTACCGAACAATGGGTTGCCGGAGCCAGCTTCAGCTACGCAAAGGGCGAATGGGATGACGGCGCCAGCAAGCCCTGCAATCAACGCGAACCCGGCGAGGTCCTCGGCTTTTGTGATATCAAGGGCGACCCGATTGGGGGCGAGCCCGAGCTCTCGCTGTCACTGACGTCTGAATACACTTGGCCACTGCAGGAAACTGAACTGTACGTGCGCGGCCTGTATAAATATACCGATGAACGCCTGAACACAGAGGCTTCCGCGGGGATTGGCGACGTACGTGAGTCGTTTGATGCCTACAGCATCGTCAACGCTTACGCCGGATGGCGCAGTGCAGATGCCACGTGGGACGTTTCAGTATTCGCGAAAAACCTGCTGGATGACGATACCGTCAGTTTCCAGCAAGGGCCGGATCAATATGACCTGGCCTTCACCGGTGGCTCCTACACGCAGGTCAACCTGGTACCGGAACGCACCATTGGCGTGATCGCTCGCTACAACTTCTAGACCCTCAGATCCGCACCGCCCGGCTGGAAAACGACAGCCGGGCGGTGCCGGTTGCCAAGGTAATATCATCATGATCAAGCAAGCACTTATTTTGACGGCGGTCGCAGGCGCTGCATTTACCGTCGGACTGTCACTCTCCGATTCTCAATTCGGACAGAACACACGCGACACGCTCAACAGCGTGAAGCGAGATACTATCGAAATCGTTGCCAGCGCAGCCGACCTCGACACACGCACCTTGGTACTGGCAGAAAACCCCAGCATCATCGGCCGCATAGCTGAGGGGGGCGCATTCGGCGGAGAGAATTCCCTGCCCGCATCCCAGAACATGTTCGGCCGAAAGCAGGACGCGATAGAGGACGTGCTAGATAAGACCCGTGTCGAAGAGGTTGCGCCACGCAGCTATCTCATTCGCATGCCGATTGTGAACGCCGCTTTCTTTGTTACGGACGAGGGTGTTGTGCTGGTAGATACCGGCATGGGGCCGGCAGGCCCAGCCATCTTGCAAGCGATCCGCTCCATCACAGACGCACCGATTCACACCATCATCTACACCCACGGCCACGTGGATCACGCGTTTGGCACCTGGGCCATCATGGAGGCGGGCGAACAGCCAGACATCATTGCGCACCGTGACCTGAAACCTCGCTTCGAGCGTTACATACGGCTGCGCGGATCGCTCGCCAAGTACATGAGCCAACCACCAGATCAGTTGCCAGCGCGCGAGTCCGACTTCGTTTGGCCTACCCGCTACTTCGACGATCGCCTGGAACTGGTCATCGGCGGGGAGACGTTTGTACTGCAACATCACCGCGGTGAAACTGACGACCAGCTTTATGTGTGGGTTCCCGGCCGCGGCGCACTGGCAAGCGCAGACTACTATCAAGGCTTCCTGCCCAACGCAGGCAACGGCAAGCGGGTACAGCGTTACGTCGAAGAGTGGGCGGTCGCGTTGCGGGAAATGGCGGCGCTTCAGCCCTCGGTGCTGCTACCGGCGCACGGCGCCGCGATTCGCGACCCGGCAGAAATTGGCGAGAATTTCGGCGTCCTTGCCGAAGCGCTGGAATACATTGTGGACTACACGATTGCCGGGCTGAACGCCGGCAAACGCAAAGAGCAGATATTCCAGAACATTCAACTGCCAGAACACCTTGCGACCCACCCCACGCTCAACGTGCAGTACGTCACAGTGGCAGATATCTCCAAGATGGTGATGAAGCAATACACCGGCTGGTGGGACGACATACCGTCCAACTGGTCACCTGCAAGCATGGAAGACCAGGGTGAAATGATAATCGGCCTGGCGGGCGGCAATATTTCCGTCATCACGGCGCAGGCACGCAAACTGCTGCAGGAGGATATCCGCCTTGCCTCGCACCTGACGGACTGGCTGTTCTACGCCAGACCGAATGATGCTGACGTGCAGCAGCTCGTGTTTGATGTCTACCGCGCGCGCATCATGGATCCACAGGCGAACACCATGGAAATGCTGACCTATCTCGACCAGATGACGGCAGCACGCGAACGTTCGCGGCAGAAATAGCGGCAATGCGAGGCCCTCTAAGACCCATTGCATGGCACAAAACTGCATTCAAATATAGAGCTATGCGTGTATTTTTTTACAGGCGTGTACTTTTTTCCGTCGCCGACTTACTATCTCCGCAGCTGCCTGCCACTACTCAGTAACAGGCAGCTGCTGGCGCCTGATATGGCTGTAAACGACACGGAATAGAGTTGAGCATAATATGAAACAACACAGCACGGGCAGATCCTGCCTGAACACACAGAATACAGTACTCGCAGTAGCCGTCGCCATGGCCACAACACCCGCTCTGGCGCAGATGCAGCTCGAAGAGATCATCGTTACGGCACAAAAGCGCACCGAATTGGTGCAAGATATCTCCGCAACCGTCAACGTGGTGACCGGTGAAGCCATTGAACGCTTTTCCGCCCTCAGTTTCATTGACCTGGAACAACAAACCGCCGGTGTAACCCTGTCGGCGCCCAACGCGCGCAACTCCAATATCTCTATGCGCGGTATCAGCATCGACCCGGAAGCCGGCGCTGCCAGTGCCGTTGATGTCTACTGGAACTCAGGCATTGTGCGGGCAGACAATGCGTTTACCCAGCTGTACGACCTCGAACGCGTGGAAATTTTGCGCGGCCCCCAGGGCACGCTGCAGGGTGCGACGTCACCGGCCGGTGCCATCAACATCATCACACGCCGCCCGGATTTGTTTGAAACCAATGGCTATGTGCAGATGACCGTCGGCGACAACGACGGCCTGAACACACAGGCCGCCTGGACAGGCCCGCTGATCGAAGGGAAACTCGGCGTGCGCGTTGCCGGGGTTTACGACACCAACAATTCCAGTGATGTAAACAACATCACCAGCGGACTGGACGACCCGGAAGCCGAAGCAAAATCCGGTCGAATCACGGCAAACTGGCTGCCCAGTGATGATCTCGATGTCACCCTGGTATGGCAGTATCTCGATCGCTACATCGAGGACAGCAAAGCGGTTTCCGGTGTAGATACCCTCGGCGAACGCCCCACGCTGAATGACGATGACAGAATTGCACTGGGCAAATACAACAATTTTGGTGAAATCAAATACGACCTCGCCAACCTGCTGGTGAACTGGACCGTGGGCGATCTCGAGCTGGCTTCAGTGACCGCCTACCAGAACTCGGATAAGCCGGCCGGTACTGAAAACGACCGCGCGCACTACGTCACCAACCCGGAAGCCCTGACACACCAGAACACGCTGACCGCGGTGGAGAGCTATTCCCAGGAGTTCCGCCTCAGCTCCTCGGGCAATGACTTCTGGGATTATATCGTCGGCGTTTACTACAACGAACAGAACACGACGACGCAGTTCAGCAGCAACACTACGCTTACCGACGGACTGGAAATCTCTTTCCTGAGCTCAGGCGTTCTGCCGGTCAACGGCAAAGAACTGGCCGCGTTCACGTTTAACACGTTCTACCTGACCGACGCCTTGCAGTTGGAAGTAGGTTTACGCTGGACCGATTACGATCGCTTCCGTGCGAGCACCATTGATTATGATTCGCTGAACTATCTGCCGCCCGCTCTGGCGCCTATCTCGGGCCTCGTCGAACAAGGTATCGCAGCGGCCTTCCCGATTGAAGGCGTATCCGAGCGCAACCAGAGTGCCGACGAAACGGCCGTGACCGGCTCAGTCAAGCTGCGCTACGCGCTGAATGACGATGTTTCGGTCTACGGTGCCTACAACCGCGGCTATCGCCCCAGCGGCATCTCCATCACGCCAAGCCCCAATGTGGTATTCCTGCCCAATGGCGAAGACGACCTGTTACACGATGAAGAGACCAGCGACGCGATTGAAGTAGGCTTCAAGAGCCGCCTGCTCGATGGCCGCGCGACGTTGAACGGTGCCGTGTATTACCAGCAGTTCGACGGCTACATCGGCTTCACACGCGGTATCCAGGTGCTGGACGACGCCGGGGCCCCGGTCGACATCGTCGGCGGCTTCATCTTTAACGGCGACGCCACCACCTACGGTGTCGAATTTGACGGTCGGCTGTTGATCACAGAGCAATGGGTTACCGGTGCCAGCTTCAGCTACGCCAAAGGTGAGTGGGACGATGGTGCAACCAAACCCTGCAACCAGCGCGAGCCCGGCGAAGTGCTCGGGTCCTGTGACATCAAAGGCGACCCCATCGGTGGCGAGCCCGAACTGTCCCTGTCACTCAACTCCGAGTACACCTGGCCGCTGGACTCCACTGAGGTCTACCTGCGCGGTTTGTACAAGTTCACCGATGAACGCCTGAATACGGAAGCCTCAGCCGGTATCGGGGCCGTACGTGAGAGTTTCGACTCCTACAGCATCTTCAACCTGTACGCCGGCTGGCGCAGTGCGGATGCCAGCTGGGATGTCTCGGTATTTGCGAAGAACCTGCTGGATGATGAAACGGTCAACTACCAACAGGGCCCGGACCAGTACGACCTGGCACTCAGCGGCGGATCCTACACGCAAATCAACCTGGTGCCCCAGCGCACATTCGGCGTGACTGCACGGTACAACTTCTAGGCGTCAACCCGACTCAGCCCCGCTAGCGTTCCAGCGCCCCGCCCGCAAGGCGGGGCAAGGCTCTAGCGGGGCTTTTCCAGTACCAACACATCCTGAAAAAACGCACCCGGCACCTCTTTCAGTTGCCCGGGTAGTGCGCTGCCACCTTCAATTCGTTGCTCTCAAGCAGGCTGGCCAGTCCCGCGGGGGTAATGCCTATGGCTTCCTCGGGCACCTCCACCCAGCTCGGACAAAGCCAGTCGAGTGCCCCGTAGGCAGGAAGAGCAGCGCGTAGGGGTTGTCGCAGCGTGCCAGCAGGGCTTACAGCTGCTCCCGGTCGTTCACGGTGACTCAAGCCCCGCCAACACCATGGACGCTGCGCGGAACATGGCACGCGCCTTGTTGTGCGTTTCCTTCCACTCCAGCCGCGGCACCGAATCCGCGACCACACCCGCGCCCACCTGCACATACAGTGTGTCGTTCTTGATGACCGCGGTGCGAATGGCTATCGCCGTATCCATCTCGCCTGCCCAGGACACATAGCCGACCGCGCCGCCATACACACCGCGCTTCACCGGCTCCAGTTCGTCGATGATTTCCATGGCGCGGATTTTTGGCGCACCACTCAGGGTGCCGGCAGGCAGCGTTGCCCGCAGCACGTCGATGGCCGACTTGCCGGGCGCCAGCTGACCACTGACATTGGACACGATGTGCATGACGTGGGAATAGCGCTCCACAGCCATTTTATCGCTCAGTGCGACAGAGCCGATACGCGCGATGCGGCCGATGTCGTTGCGACCCAGGTCAATCAGCATCAGGTGCTCGGCGATCTCCTTGGGGTCCGCCAGTAACTCCGCCTCCAGTGCCTTGTCTTCAGCTTCGCTGTGTCCGCGGCGGCGTGTGCCCGCCAGTGGACGCACGGTCACCTCGTTATCCTGCAGCCGCGCCAGAATCTCGGGGGACGACCCCACAATGTGGAAATCACCCAGATCCAGGTAATACATGTAGGGCGAGGGGTTCAGGTTGCGCAGGGCGCGGTACAGATTCAGCGGCGGCGCACTGAACGGCACCTGCAGGCGCTGCGAAGGCACCACCTGCATGACGTCGCCCGCCAGTACGTAGTCCTTGATGCGCTCCACCACCTGCGCGAAACCTGCCTCGTCGAAATGCGAGCGGGCGGACGCTTCCAGTGCATCGCTGTTGGCACCGGCCAGCGCCACATCAGGCAATGGCGGCATGGGCTCGCGCAAGCGCAGAGCCAACCCGCGCAAACGCGCCTGCGCTGAGGCCAGAGCGGAAGGCTGTTCCGGGTCCGCGTTGACGATCAGGCGAATGGTGCCCGACAGGTTGTCGAAGACCAGCACTTCCTCGGACACCATGAGCAGGATATCGGGATTGCCCAGCTCGTCGGCGGGCGCGCTGTCGCGCAGGCGCGGCTCCACATAGCGCACGGTGTCGTAGCCAAAATAGCCCACCAGGCCGCCGTGAAACACCGGCAACCCGGCATCCGGCGCGCTGCGGTAGCGCTGCTGGAATGCCTCGACATAGTCCAGCGGGTCGGCCACTTCAGCCTGCTCCACCACTGCACCATCCACCAGCACTTCCACCCGGTTTCCAAACACCCGCAACAGGGTGCGACAGGGCAAGCCAATAATTGAGTAGCGCCCCCACTTCTCCCCGCCCTGCACCGACTCGAAGAAGTAGGAATAGGCCCCTTCACCCAGCTTGCGGTAAGTACTGACCGGTGTTTCCAGGTCCGCCAGCACCTCGATGCTGACCGGAATCCGGTTGTAGCCCTGTGCCGCCAGAGCATTGAAGTCCGCTTCATTCATCCGGTCTGTTGCACCTCAGCCAGCGCCGCCCGCATGTCCGCAATCACGGCGCGGTAGTCGGGCGCGTTGAAAATGGCCGAGCCGGCGACGAAGGTGTCTGCGCCTGCAGCGGCAATATCGGCGATATTGCCTGTTGTCACCCCGCCATCGATTTCCAGCCGAATGTCGTAGCCCGAGGCATCGATCAGCGCCCGCGCCTCGCGCAATTTGTCCAGGGTACCCGGGATGAAGGATTGACCGCCAAAGCCGGGGTTGACGGACATCAGCAATATCATATCCACCTTGTCCATCACATAGCGCAAGGCCTCAAGGCCGGCATGGGGGTTGAAAACCAGCCCACTCTTGCAGCCCGCATCGCGAATCATTTGCAACGAGCGATCGACGTGGGTTGAGGCATCGGGATGAAAGGTAATGTAGCTCGCCCCCGCTTCGGCAAAATCGCCGATCAGCCGATCCACCGGGCTCACCATCAGGTGGACGTCGATAGGCGCCGTGACGCCATGCTTGCGCAGAGCCTTGCACACCATCGGGCCGATGGTGAGATTGGGCACGTAGTGGTTGTCCATGACATCGAAATGCACCACATCGGCGCCCGCGGCGAGCACTGCATCCACTTCTTCCCCGAGACGGGCGAAATTCGCCGAGAGAATCGACGGTGCAATCAGGTAATCGGCCATGTACTGGCTCCGGTATCTGGACAGGCCGCTATTCTAGCTGCTAAGTGCAGACAGATCATCCCGTGCCGCTACCGGCCGTGCCGCGACTGGCCGCGACTGGCCGCGCTGAGCCTCGCATCCAGTGCCTGCAAACGCTCGGGCGTACCGACATCAGCCCAGGCGCCGACAAAATGTTCGCCTGACACACGCTCAACAGCAATTGCGGCATCCAGCAGGGGCCGCAGGGGCCGTTTGCCCGGCGCCATGTCGACAAAGAAGCCGGGGCTGAAAACACCGATACCCGCATAGGTCAGGCCCGCGGCCTCGGGCGGCCGGGCCACTACGCGGCCCGTTGTCGTGAGCTGAAAATCACCCAGCGGGTGCTGCGGCGGGTTGTCGACCAACACGAGATGCGCAGCGCCGGCGGGCAAGTGCGTGTGGGTCAGCAAGCGCTGTAGAGGGTATTCGGTCCACACATCGCCGTTCACCACCAGAAAAGGGGCCTCCCCCAGCAGCGGGAGCGCGTGCTGAATGCCACCCGCCGTCTCCAGAGGTTCCGGCTCGCGGGAGTAGCGGATACGCACGCCCCAGCGCCGGCCGTCACCGCACCAGTCGATAATCTGCTGCCCCAGGTGCGCAACATTGATCACCAGATCATCCAGGCCGAGCGCAGCGAGCGCCTCGATATGGTAGGCGATCAAGGGCTGGCCACCCGCCTGCAACAAGGGTTTGGGGGTATGCTCGGTCAGGGGCCGCATGCGCTCGCCGAAGCCCGCGGCCAGAATCATCACCTTCATCCCCGACTCCAATGCTGACGCCGGATAACGGGCAGCAGGCGGTGCTCAAACCAGGCGCCCGCCGCATCCAGCGCCGCATCCTCCCCGGCATACAGGGCGAAGGCTTCCTGCACGTAATCGACCACCAAAGGCAGATCCTGCAAGTACTGTGTCTTGCCATCGCGCAGCGCCAGCCGGGCAAAGGTCCCCAACACTTTCAGGTGCCGCTGCAGGCCCATCCAGTCAAACCAGCGCAAGAACGTAGCGTCGTCTACCGCCGGCAACAGCGCGGCGTCACACAGGTTATCGCGGTAGGCCAGTGCCCAGACCACCACGCGTTCCCGGGGCCAGCGCAGGTAACAATCCTTGAGCAGGGAAACGGCATCGTAGGTGGCGGGCCCGAGCACCGCATCCTGGAAATCGATCACGGCGAGCTGCCCATCCCCTGTGCACATCAGGTTGCGGCTGTGAAAGTCCCTGTGCACCAGCACCCTCGGCTGGGCCAGGGCGCTACCGATAAGCAGGCCGTCCAGCTGCGCCAGCAGCGCAAGCTCGTCATCCGAGAGCGACAAACCCAGTAACGCGGTCACAAACCATTGCGGAAAACGTGCCAATTCCTCAGCCAGCAGCACGTTGTCATAGGCAGGCAGCGCCAACGCATCGTTGGCCAGGTTTGCCATGCGCTGCTGCACGGCCAGTGCGCGCTGGTAATAGTCGTCCACAGAGTCGACCGTCAGGGCATCCTGCAACAGGCGATCGCCCAGGTCCTCCAGCAGCATATAGCCCTGTTCGATATCCGCCTCCAGTAGCCGCGGAACGCGCACGCCCCCCGTTTCCAGCTGTTGACGGATGGCGAGAAACTCGCGGTTCTTCTGCGTTGCCGGCGGCGAATCGACGGCCATGTAGTTCTGCGCCGGTGTTTGCAGCCGGAAGTAGCGACGCTGACTGGCATCGCCTGCCAGCGGCTGCAAAACCGCCTCCCCGGCAGCCCCCGGCGGCAACACATTCAGGGCCCAGGGCAACAGCCCGCTTGGCGGTAGAGACATCGGACGCTCCCGCAATGAAAAAGACCCGGACAAGCCGGGGACGATGCATTATCATCCCGTTTTACGCCAGAAATTGCACCTAACCCTGATGATTCCGCCCTCGCAAACTCCCCAACGCTCCCGGTTGCGCCACTTCGCTATTGTCCTTGGCCTGCTCGCCATGGGCGCGGTAGCCGATGATGCGAAGGAACTGGACTGGGTGTCGACAGGGGAGACGCCCGAGGCCGAGCGGGACGCGCAATGCCTGCGCTGCGGCGGCCACTATGTGGACCCGCTGGCGGAGTCAGACCCGGACGATAGACCCGAAATTTCCGACATCCGGGCCCGCGCCACCGAGTCCGAATTACAGGGTGACGATGTCTACCTGCGCGGTGGTGTCAGTGTCGACCAGGGTTATCGGCAGTTGCGCGGCGAGGACGGCTATTTCGACCGCGCCGAGCGCGAAGGCACCGTCAGTGGCGGCATCACGCTGCGCGAACCGGGGGTACTACTGCGTGGCGAAGAGGCGAGCTACTCCGCCAACAGTGGTGAAGCCAGTATCCGCGACAGCGAATTCGTACTGCACGCGCAGCACTTGAACGGCAGCGCCGCACAGTTGCGGCGCGCGGCGGACGGCACGCTGTACATCCATGATGGACGACTGTCCTATTGCGCGCCCGATGACGAAGAGTGGGCGATGCGCGCCGACAGCATCAAACTCGACCTGCTAGAGGGGCTGGGCACGGCAACCGGCGCCAAACTGGACGTGGCGGGTGTACCCGTACTCTACCTGCCCTGGGTGCGCTTCCCGCTGGACGACCGCCGGCGTACCGGCCTGTTGTGGCCGGATATCAGCTCCGACAGCAACGGCGGGCTGGACCTCGCCGTGCCGGTTTACCTCAACCTGGCCCCCAACTACGACGCGTTGTACACCCCGCGCTTCATTCAGGAACGCGGGCTGAACCACGAAATTGCAACCCGCTACCTGGGCCGCAATACCGGAATGTGGTCGGTGGGCGGCAGCTGGATGGGCAGCGACGACCGCTACGCCCGCGAGCGCCCGGATGTCAGCGACGACTCCCGCTGGCTGGCCAACGTGCGCCAGAACGGCCTGTTCGAGCAGCGCTGGCGCTCGCACATCGACTACTCGCGGGTGAGCGATGTCGATTACTTCAAGGACCTCAACACCTCCAACCTGGACACCAAGCGCCAGACCAGCCTGTTGCAGCTGGGAGCACTGGACTATCTCGGTGACCAGTGGCTGATCGGCCTGGAGTTACAGGAGTTCCAGTCCCTCGCCGACGACCTGGAAAATGACTATCAGAAGCTGCCGCAGATCACGGCACGCTACCGCAACGAAAATACCCCTTTCAATATCGCCCCCATCTTCCTCTCCCAGTACTCCTACTTCGACTCCAACGAGGACGTGGTGACCGGCCAGCGGATGTACATGGAAGGCGGCGCCGTCTACCCCATGCTGTGGCAGTACGGCTTTATCAACTCCACCGCCAAATACCGCTACCTGGAGTACGAACTGAACGACAGCGGGCAACTCGGCGACGACAGCCCCTCCGCGGGCTCGGCGCTGGCCTCCCTCGATGGCGGTCTGTTCTTTGAGCGGTCCACCAGCCTGGCCGGCAAGCCGCTGCTGCAAACACTGGAGCCGCGCGCCTATTACCTGATCAGCGAATACGACGATCAATCGACACAACCGGACTTTGACAGCGCCGAGCTCACCTTCACCTACAACCAGCTGTTCCGGGAGACCCGCTTTTCCGGGCGCGACCGGCTGGACGACGCCAATCGCCTTTCCCTCGGCCTCACCACGCGCTATATCAGCGCTGAAGACGGCCGCGAATACCTGAGCGCCAGCGTCGGGCAGATTTTCTACCTGCGTGATCGACGTGTGCGCCTGAACCCGGATGACACGGCGCTCGACCAGTCCACCTCCGAAATGGCCGGCGAGGTGACCTTCACCCCGAACAAGCGCCTGAGCCTGCGCAACAGCCTGGTGTGGGACCCCGATAGCGGCAACATGAACGCCGGCAGTGCATACGCCAGCTACCAGCGTTCCGACAAGGCCCTGTTCAACGTGGGCTACTCCTACCGTCGCCCCGTCAACCTGGTCGACAGCGATATCGTCACGGAGCAGGCACACCTGTCCGCCTACTACCCTGTGAACAACCGCTGGAGCGTGTTCGGTGCCGTCAACTTCAGTGTCGAGGGCAGCACGAGCGTGGAAGATATGGTCGGAATCGAATACGATAGCTGCTGCTGGCGCGTGCGCCTGCTGCATCTGCGCTACATCGATACGGCGTCGAGCCAGGATCCGGATTTCACCGATCCCAACCTGGAGCGGCGCTACTCCACACAGGTCCAGGTCCTGCTGAAGGGCATGGGCGGCTTTGGCAGCCGGGTCACCGACCTGCTTGAAGACATGATTCGAGGTTTTGACGAACGTGACTATTAAATCCGCACTGTTGGCCGCGGGGCTTGCCGCGACACTGCTCCTTGTCGGCCAGACGCAAGCTCAAACCCAGATTCTCGATCAGGTTGTGGCCATCGTCGACGACGACGTGATCATGGCCAGCGAACTGCGCGAGCGCGTCGCCGCGATTACCCAGAGCCTGGAGGCGCGAGGCGTCGAAATGCCTCCGGAAGACGTCTTGATCCGCGAAACCCTGGACCGGCTGATCCTGGAGAGTATCCAGCTGCAGCTTGGCAACCGGGTGGGCGCGCGTATCTCGGACGCCCAGCTGAACCAGGCCATGGAGCGCGTCGCCGCGCAGAACCGCATGAGCCTCGCGGATTTCAGCGCAGCACTGGAGCAGCAGGGCCAGTCCTACGCCGCGATGCGTGAGCAGGTGCGCCGGGAGATGATCATCCAGCGCGTACAGTCCGGCAACGTGAACCAGCGTATCCAGATATCCGAGCAGGAGGTCCGCAACTTTCTTGCATCGCCCGAAGGCCAGAAACTGACCCAGCCCGAATACCGTATTCTCCACGCACTGCTGCCCCTACCGGAGGATTCGCCGAACGACGAGGTGGATGCCGCGCGCAGCTACCTCAATGGCCTGCTGCAACGCATCCGCCGCGGCGAAGCCTTCGACCAGGTAATTTCCTCCAACGATGGCCGCTACCAGTTTTCCGGCGGCGACCTGGGCTGGCGCAAGCTGGAAGACCTGCCCAGCCTGTTCAGCGACGTCGCCCCCGGCCTTGAGGTGGGCACCACATCAGACCCGATCCGCAGCCCCTCCGGCTTGCACCTGATCAACCTCGCCGATATGCGCGGCGGCGAGCAGATGGTCAACCAGACCCGCGTGCGCCACATACTGGTGCAGCCGTCGGAGATCATGACGGATGAGCAGGCCAGGGCCCGCGCAGAGGAACTGAGAAACCGTGTCCTGCAGGGCGAGGACTTCGGCGAGTTGGCCCGCGAGTACTCCAAGGACATCGGCTCCGCCGCCGAGGGCGGTGACCTGGGCTGGACCACCCCGGGGCAGATGGTGCCCGAATTCGAGGCTGCCATGGCCGATACCGCCGTGGGAGAGATCTCCGAGCCAGTGAAAAGCCAATTCGGCTGGCACATCCTGGAAGTGATGGAGCGCCGCGAACAGGACATGACCGCCCAGGCCATACGCAATCGCGCCACCGAAGCACTACACCAGCGCAAGTACGACGAAGAGCTGGACGCCTGGCTGCGCAAAATCCGCGACGAAGCCTTCGTCGACATCAAGTAAGCGCTGCGTGGCAACCCCCAGAATTGCCATCACCGCCGGGGAGCCGGCGGGCATCGGGCCCGACATTGTCGCGATGATCGCGCAGCAGGCATGGCCCGCCGAACTGGTGGTGATCGCCGACCCGGAACTTCTGCGCCAGCGAGCGCAAATGCTGGGTTTGCCCCTCACGCTGCAGCAGGCAGACTTCTCGACCCCTGCCAGAGAGCAGGCGGCAGGCACTTTGACTATATTGCCTGCGGTCGACACCGGCCCGGAAGCTGCGCATGCGAATGCAACGGGGTTGATCGCTCCGACCCTGGCAGCGCCCGTAACACCCGGCACTCTGGATCGCCACAATGCCGCCTATGTGGTGGAAACGCTGGAGCTTGCTGCGGACGGTTGCCTGACTGGAGCCTTCAACGCGATGGTCACCGCACCGGTACAGAAGTCGATCATCAACGATGCAGGCATCCCCTTCAGCGGCCACACGGAATTTCTGGCGGCGAGAACACATACAGCACAGGTGGTGATGCTGCTCGCAGCCGGCGAGCTGCGCGTGGCACTGGCCACCACGCACCTGCCACTGGCTGACGTGCCCGCGGCAATCACTCGCGATTCACTGGCCCGCACACTGCGCATTCTGCACACAGACCTGCAAGGCAAGTTCGGTATTCGCGAACCCTGCATTGCGGTGTTGGGCCTCAACCCCCACGCCGGCGAAGGTGGCCACCTGGGGCGGGAGGAGATCGAGATCATCACACCACTGCTGGAGCAGTTGCGAGCAGACGGCATGCACCTGCTCGGGCCGTTGCCGGCCGATACCGCCTTCAGCCCCAAGTTGCTGGCGCAGGCGGATGCCTACCTGGCCATGTTCCACGATCAGGGCCTGCCGGTATTGAAGTATGCCGGATTCGGCAATGCGGTGAATATCACGCTGGGGTTGCCGATTGTAAGGACCAGTGTGGACCATGGGACGGCGCTGGATTTGGCGGGGACCGGGCAGGCGAGTGACGGGAGTTTGCGGGCGGCGTTGGGGTTGGTTATCGAGTTGGTCAAGGTGGCAAGCACTCTCCGAATGTGACTGACATGCCCCACTATCCATGCTTAATCAGATAGGATGCTATTATCAGTTGGATACCGGCTGTCCGAAATCACGCCATGCAGAAGCACTCCGTTCAATTGTCAGGCACCCACACTGCCCTGAGAGAGAAAATTAGTAACAAGGCAGTGTTCGCGGCTCTTGGACTAGCTCTCGCGGCCCTACTGTTGAGTGCTGGACTGATCTTTCTTCTCATCCCTGGCCTTGTGAATACGTTTCACCCCGAGTTTCAGTCCGCAGCATCAGGCGCGCCCGCGAGGATAATCCCAGGCAGTCATTTCCACCCGGTCGTGTTCGGCGAGGCGGACGTTGACGGCTCCGCCATAACAATCAGTAAACTGGCCGCCGGCCAACCCGAAAAGCAGGCGATACTCGTTTACCGTCACCCCATCCAAGCCAATGCCTATCCGTTTTTACGTATCACCACTTCGGGTCTGAGCCCCGGTGTACGCGTTGTGCTGTTCTGGCAGACCGCAAAGAATCCGGGGCAACGCCACATCATGGAGTTAGGTTACGCGGGGCAAGGTGGCGGGATTTACAACCTGCGGCGCGAGAACGCGTGGCGCGGAACCGTTACCGAGCTGGCAGTTGGTCTATTCGGCGACTTGCGGGGTGACGTAGTTCGGCTTGACGAAGTTGTGATGGAACCCTTTGGCCGTGTTGAAGTATTGCAGGCTGTCCTCAATGAATGGCAGATGTTTAATGTCTGGACACAAAGCTCTATTAATGTCTATCGGGGCGCTGTAAAAGACGCTCTGCTTCCGCCGGCTCCGTTGGTTACCGCGTGGACCATGCTCGCAGTGCTGTTGCTCATGCCCATTTTTTCATGGAGCCGTTTAAAAAGGTCGCGCGACCTGCAAGCCCTGGCGGTTATCTCTGTCGTCGCACTGGGCTGGCTGGCGCTGGACATGGAATGGACGCGTAAACTCGTGCTGCAGCACAATGAATCTCGACAGCTGTTTGCCAACAAGTCGGTGCATGAACGCAAGCTTTCCGACTGGGATGGCGAGCTGTATGAATTTGCGAGCACCATCAAACAGCGGTATCTTCCCGATCAGCGGCAAAACATCGCCGTCCTACGTTCGCCCGCTCATGGGAGAGCCTATTCCTCGCGGCTGCGTTACCATTTGTTACCGGAACACCATATAACCTGGATGCCGGTGGCAAGTGACCTGAAATTTGCGTTGGGATCTCGCTACGACTATGTGATTCTGCTGCCCGATACAGGCGAACTACAACAATTTCTCTCATCTCCGCTCACGGCCATGGGACTAGCAGCCAACGGAGAGCAAACCCTGATCTACGCCAAGGGGCCAGCTGCGCTTTACCGCGTGCATGCGCGTGAGGAACAGGACGGCAAAACGGGTACAGAGCCATGAGCGCCATTTCTGGCGCAGAAGTGGCCTCCACCAGCGGCCTCGTGATCAGCATTTTGCTGCCATGGTTTTTGGGCACCCTCGTAATGCGCCTGATGCTGGGTCAAACACCGAGGCACGTCTGCGTGCTGCTGGGACATGGTTACCTGATCGGACTGATCCTCACCAGTCTGGTTATTCGCAGCTTCTCCGCCAATAATCTTCCCTTGGCATTCGGTCCCATTACCGCGTGTCTTGCCGGTCTGGCTGCGGGCTCAGCCCTCCTGATGCTTTGGCGTCGCCGAACAGGAACACCTCGGCACGAACCAACAAATCACAATCTGAGACGCGAGACCTCCGCGTGGGCAACGCTCGTCGCCGTATTATTGTGCTTGCTCATTGGATTACGATTCTATCTTGTGGCACAGGAAATTCTGTTACGCCCCTTATTCCCCTGGGATGCCTGGGATTCGTGGGGCCCTCGAACCATTCAGTTTTTTGACAATCAAGCGCTCTTTGCCGAGCTATCTTCAATAAAGCGCCCCCACGGACTGTTCGCGAACATCATTCATCTCTGGTCGATGCTGGGCGCAAACAGCTATCAGTGGCCCAATGTAAACCTCCCTTGGGTCATGGGACTTGCCGCACTCAGCCTCGCCGTGTACGGACACCTGCAACAACTGGGCGTTCGCCCCCTCGTAGCGCTAGCCGCCTGCTACATGGTGTCAAGTATGCCGTATACCACTCTGCATACAGCGCTCGCTGGGTACGCGGATATCTGGCTAACGTTCACCTTCAGCCTTGGCATCTTTGCCGTTGCCGCCTATGAGCAGGAGCGAAGGTTCGCGTGGGTAGTGCTGGCCCTGATCTATGCAGTGGTCTGCATAGATACGAAGTATGCAGGACTTGGCCTCGCCGCGATCATCATTGTGTGCCAGTTTTCCGTGTTGATACGGCAGGCTCATATCAGGCTGTCGATAGCAATTCTGCTGACCTTCTGCGTGGCAGCTTTCAGCTACGGTGTTATGTCAGGCTTTTGGAGTTTTTCGCTGAAACTTCCCTGGCTCGGCCATCTGCAATGGAATGCAACGGAATTGCGGCTAGGTGAAATCTGGCATCACAGGCTGGGCTACGTATCGGTTGCGACCCCGTTCACCGAGGTTTTCTTCATTTACGCAAACTGGCACCTTCTGGTGCCATTGACACTGGGCACAGCGGTGCTGTGTATCGTGCACCAGCGCTGGCGGTCACTCGCTCGACCAGAACTAATTGGCGTCGCGCTGGCGGTTCTCTACTCATATAGCTACCACGCTTTTACAGCGGCGCGCTCCGCAATTGATCACACCAGTTTGTCCCGGTCTCTGGTATACATTGCGCCAATAGCCGCGTGCTGGGTGGTCATCGCATTGTCTCGCACCAAACGAGACTCATGACTCTCTGCGCCAACGCAGCACACCAAGCCGCAGCCAACCCAAGGTATTGATGTCCGTCAGTCGCTTGGCATAGCCCCATAGCATCACATTGAACACCAGTGTGGCGAGAAGTGTTGCGAGCGCGGCCCCACCCGATCCAAACCGTGGAACCAAAACCAAGTTGAGCGCAATATTGGTAATCAGGGCAACTAGGCTAGCGCGAAGAGCCTGCTGTTCATGCCCCCCCATGTTGAGCAGCAAACCCGCTGGCCCGAAGACCAGACTGACAACGCTGGCTAGCGCAAGCAGTAACATGGCGTCGTAGGACGAGCCATAGGAAGAGCCGAACGCTGAAGCCAGAAGGGTATCTCCCGCAAATGCCAGCAGGAGAAACATCGCGAATACGACCAGGGATAGCTGACGAAGCTGGCGATAAATAAGTCGCTCCAGCTTTTCGGGATTACCCAGTGCTAACTCACGCGAAATCACCGGCCCAATGGCCGCATTCAAGGATTGCATCAGCATGCCAACGGCACCGCCGACCAGCGCAGCGACTTTGTACATCGCCACCTCATGCTCACCGCTGAGATAGGCTATCGCCAATATGTCAAAGTTGGTATTCAACGCATACAATCCGGCACTGACGCCAAACACCATACTTGATTTCAGGCGCGCCAGTGATCCTGGCACCGTCTCTGGCGCAGACCTGACATCCTGCTTCGCATAACGCGGCGCAAAGTTGTCGATCGCCCTTCGCAGTAAGCGATTGGCCACGATCAGTGCCAGTAGCAACGCAAGGAGCCGCACTGCAAGTACGGATGTTACATGGGCTTCAAGAACGCCTCGTCCAGCGAAAAGCACCACAACACACAGCAGGAATAACAAAGGAGCGACGAAAAGTTCGGCAAGCTGGGAGCGAGCTCCATAACCCATTCCTCGCAACTGCGACGACCGAAGGTTGATCAGCCCGATCACTGGCACCATTATCAGTGCTACACATACATCCAACCATCCGACCGCGGACGGTGCACGGAAGTAAAGACCAAGCCCTGCCAGAGTCATACCCAGGCAGGAGGTCAGCAAAAATACGCCCCGTGCCCAGCGAGCAAGAGCCGCGAGTGCATTGCTGTCCCCTGACAGTACAAGACGTGCGGCATCCCGCAGGACCAGCTGCGGCAGACCGAACTGCGACGGCACACATACCACCTGGATTACGGCAGCAAGAAATGCGTAGACGCCAAACTGCGGGACCGTCAATAACCTGACGAGCAGCCCGTAGGTAATAAATTGCAGAAGTGCGCGCATTACACGTAATACAAGGCCAAAGCCCACGAGACGAGAATACCCGTCGAGAGACGCGAAAACACCCCTGCTCTTGCGCTGTGTTCGATCAGGCGTCATCGTCTGCCCTGCACCTGTGCATCGATTGAAGCGCGTATTGCCACGCCAATGTACAAAACAATCACTGTCATGAACTGAAGCTTGGTCACCACACCAATCGGAATGTGGATGACATACACGAATAGCGCAAGCCGTCCGATCGTTTGCACCATTTTGTCGTGGGCAGTCCAGACAGGATGCGTTCGCACAAGCGCGCGGTATAACGTAATCCACAATGCAATGTAGACCATAAGGGCCAGCAGTCCTCCGCGCAGGAGCACATCCAGAGCATCGTTGTGTGGCATCGGCCAGGACATACCGAGATAGCGGATTCCTGTAACCTGGGAAGGGCTTCCGACAACCTGCCCGAGCAGCATTTCAGGTAGGGACGAAGATACGTAATATCCCCACCACATTTCCACCAGTCGCAAGCGTCCTGAGCCAAGATAGCGTAGGTCGTCACTTGCTTCCAGCTTCTTCATGTCACTGAAGCGCTCTGCCACAAGCTCGCTGGATTGGAGTTGCTCTACCATATCTGCTGCGAAGATAACTGCCACTACAACCGCCAGGAACGCGAAAACAAGCCTCTGATACCGAATCCGTGGAAAAAAGCTCTGCCAGCCAACCGCCAGTACGACAAGGGCTGCAACAACTACCGACCTCTTCAGTAGCAGCGCAATGAGAATCAGGAGCGCCGTGAACCCGAAAAGCCGAAGAAGCTTGCCGTTCGGGTACAGAAACGCCAGCAACAGTGCAAGGACAAAGAGCGAAAGGGTTGGCAGGCTAAGTATTGAACCCAGAAAGAGATGCCCTAGTCCGTAAGCAGTTTCTCCGTAAGAGAAAACGTTGAAAAGCAGCAAAGCTACCAGCACCATGAAAGCACAGCGGCGCAATACACTGAATAGAAAATCAGCCTTGGATGCATCGTCGCACCAGGCGAGCGCGAACAGCAGCGACTCGACCCAGAGCCAGATTCTGGCCGCCCCGGTAATCTGGCTGCTCTCCCCCGACAAGACCAGACTCAATACTGCGGGGACTGCAAGCAACACCACCAACGACCTGGCGATAAACTTGATGCGCCTCACCTGTGGTAAAGAGCAACGCGGCTGCCAAAGCACGAACAGCACTATAAACACAATATTCACGGCATTGACGGCAGCATCCATGGCTCCGGTCTGGAGCCCCTCGGTAAGCGTCGACAGTGTTTGCAAGAGCAGATAGGCTGCGATCAGCAGCTTCCGGCGACTGAACACCATGGGCTGGCTCAACGTCGGCCCCACGCAGGCAGGCGCCCCTGCCGCAGACGTGTTGGCAGCAACGCGACACGCGCGCCAATCGCTCTGAAAGGACGAGGCAGACGTACCAGTAAGCGCAAGACCTTCAGCTCAGCCTTCTCGCCGGTGGCACAGAGGTCGTCAACAAACGATTTCACGGCCACATCCTGCCCCAACAATGAGTAGGCTCGGGTACGCATATGCCTTGTCGCCGAGGTCAACACCGCACGCCTGAGATTAAATTCCGCCGTCACATCGTCTCGCAATAGCAGTGTCTTGAGCATTGAATAGGCGACCAGCGCACTCGCCTCTGCCGTGAGACTCCCAGGGTTGTCATGGTGGTATTCAGAGACGGGGTTCTGGATGAATATACAGAGCGGCTTTTTCAGTGCGAGCCGATAATAGAACTCAATATCCTCACCTCGCGTGAGTTCGCTACGGTAGCCACCGATGGCCAGGAACAGGGATCTGCGAAGCACCAGTGTGCTTGTATTCAAAGGAATGGGGTAGGCAAGCATTTCGTGCAAAGGCCTTGGCACTACTGCCCGGCCCCACCTATGTGTATTCGAGGCCCGAATATCGATAAAGCCTCCAAGGGAGACGTCGGCACCGGATTGCTCCAACCCCGCTGTCTGCAACGCAATTTTCTCCGGTAGCCAGCGATCATCCGCATCGAGAAACGCGATCCAGCGGCCCCTTGCATTCTCGGCACCACAGTTTCGAGCGGCCGATACCCCCCGATTATGTGTAAAGCTGATTACTCGAATCTGGGGAAAATATGCTTGAGCACGAGCCACGCTACCATCGGTTGACGCATCATCAACTACCAGTATCTCAGCCACGGAGACAGTTTGATCCAGCACACTCTTGATTGCCCGATAGAGAAGAAGCCCCGCATTGAAACTGGGAATGACTACGCTGACGTCGGCGGTCGATGGCAGCGACCTACGCGAGGCGACGTCCGACCTCACTGGTCAGTGGACCGCAATAATCATGGGGTAACTCAAGCCTCGTGGCCGCTCCAGCCGTCTAACGCGAAACCGGGCAAACACCGTTAACCAAGCTGTTAAACGCGAACGACGCAGACCCGCGGGCGCGCCAACGTAGAAAAAATGGCGGTAGCCAAAACGCTGCAGCGTCGCAATAGGCCCGCCCATCTCCAGGCCTTCCGAGCTCGCCAGGCTTTCAAATGCTACAATGGGACGGTGTTCACGGATAGTCTGCTCTCCGCCCAGAAGCACCTTGTTTTCGTACCCCTCCACATCAATCTTGATGAGACCAATCCTGCGCCCACGCAGGTCAACTTCGTCCAGTGCTTTTAGCTGCACCGCAAGACCGCCCTCCTCGGTCACCCGTGCACCACCTCTATTCATCGCCGGCACTACCATTTTCGCCGCCGCCGTCTGATCTCCCAGGCCGATATTGAAAACCTCTGTATTGCGACACGACTCTACATTGATCTTAAGCAACCGGAAGGCAGCGGGATTGGGTTCAAACGACATCACATGCTCAAACAGGCCGGAGAAATACCGGGTGTGGTTGCCGATATTGGCCCCAACATCCAAGGCCGTTGCAGTCAGGCAGTCCCGGTGTTCGTCAGCCAGCCAGGCAGCGAGCGCATTCAACTCCTTGTGCTCGTAGAATCCATTGATCAGTATCGCGTCGCCTATGGTATCCGGGCAAAACACAACCATCTGCCCCGCTCCGGTCTGCGAACGTCGTTTCCGGCGCAACCACCTGCCCACCAGTGCGGCGATGAGATCATCCAGGATCATCGCGGTTCCTCCTTGCCCTCAGGCGGGTTTCCGATAGGCTTACAGTACGCGGGCAACATTCCTCTTACCATCTCTCGCAGCGCGTTCTCTATGCCAGTATCCAGCGGCGCACGCAGAGTGCCTGGCCTCCAGGCCGCTTCAAGCAATGCACGGCCACCACGCCGCAACTGGCGAGGTAGTAGCCCGCCAATCCGCTGCAGCAGAGGGCGATGCAAAAGGGCATTGACCGCGCTGGTGTTTGCGGCCGGGACCGAGATGACCTGCTGGCCAATGTCGAAGGTTCGCGTGATCCAGCGCCGGGTACTCTCCCAATCCTCCAGCTGCAGCCTGCTGCAAGGCGTCGGTATGTTCTCCAACATGTCCACGCTCTCTCCAAAGTAGCGGAACTGATAATCGACCTGGTTCGTACTACACTCGAAGCTCACTGGATAACGCTGCTTGAAGTAGTCTGGAGTGAGTAGTCCACTTGCACTTTTCTTTCCCGTCCGCAAATCTCTTGATATCAGATCTTGCTCCAGCAGCAGAAGATCGCGAACCTCCAAGCCCGCGAACCGTGAATAGAAATCGATATACGCTCTTGCCCCCCTGTGATCTGTCGCCTTCCCGCTCATGTGCAGGAAAGCGCTAACCCATCTGTCAGCGGGTTCTCGCTGACACACTATATAGTGAGGCTCATACCCGTAGCCTGCCAATACAGCCGGTATATCGACACAAGTGAGATGAGTAAGCGTTGATAAATCAACGAGATACGGGCTGTCAGCAATCCGTTTCCCCCAGAGTTCTTCGAACACTTCCTCGAACCTGTCCGGGTGCACCAGCCAGATATTGGACTCATCCCAATCGGGCACCATGACACCATTGGCACGCAGAACGCTCCACAACGACGTCGTACCGCATTTGCGGTAACCCCATAACAGATGGTAAGGCTTCAGCACGGCTGCACCCGCTACTACCAGCGACCCGACATGATTCGCGCGCGGGCCCGTTTTAGTCGGATCTTCCGAAATAGGGTTCCGGGACCGTGACGAAACAAGGTGAGTACCGCGAACCTGATACGGCTGCTAAACGCAAGCCAGCGCAGCAGCCCCGGGGAATCAATTGCAACAAGATGCGCGTCCTGCACGTAGTCATAACGCTTCATGCCAGCCTCACAGACCCGACTGACCTCGCGGATTTCCGACATTGAGAGGTCATCGAGATAGGCGCGCAAGGGAGGGCGACGAATATTTGGTGCCTGCTGTTCCCGACGATAGCGCTCCAGATTCCGGTCAATTTTCGTCATCGACTTGTCGAACGCCACATCAAGCATAGCGCAAACTCCTGCTAGAGCCTGTTCAGGGTTATCCACAAGGTCTTCGTAGCGAACCTCCTGGACACGGCCAGGGTGGCTTATCGAAGCAGCGTCGACGCATTCCACAGCGCGCTGCCAACGTCTCGCGGAAACGCCAGCAGCCTTACCAAATACACGTTTCTCCGAACCGGCTTGGGCTCGAGGATCGCGGACGATGTGTATAGCATAACTGTTCGGCGAGAGTTCGAGTATCTGTTGTAAACAGCGCGCATAGCTAGGCGACTTGTCACCCAGAATCAGCGACACGGGCGGGTAGCGCAACTCCTGCTCGAGAAAGAGAGGGAATGCATCAGCCGCAGTGGCCGACTGTAAACGCTTGAACCAGGCTGGCCAGTCGGGAGCATCAAATCCGTCCAGACGGCGATAAAAGCAGTAGTCTTCAAGCTCAAGGTACTCTACAAATCGCGCAAATGCCTGCGGCTCCCGAAGATCATGCTGTTTCTGATATTTCAGGAGGAAGGGGAGGAATTCTGTTTCGTTGGTACCAAAAACAATCTGCGGGTGCCTGTTCAGCACTTCCCTCAACAGTTTCGAGCCCGAGCGTGGGGCGCCGACGATATAAACAATTTTACGTTCCATTACGGGTCGCCGGCTGCGCGATTAACGTTCTTGAGTTCTATCGGAACGAAACTCGCCCGCAACACGAAGCCCAGTAGCGCCGCGTTCATACCTGTTCGCTTTATCGGTTCAAGAGCCCATCGCCAAAGCCATTCAAATCCTAGATGTTTGACCCATTGGGGTGCCGGGCGCAGGGTGCTGGTGTAAACATCCAGCGAACCGCCGATACCCAGATAGGTTGCCTCGTATCGATCAAACAACATTTGAGCAAATACTTCCTGCCGGGGCGACCCCATGGCGAGAAATACGACATCGACAGAAGCGGCACGTAAGCTCTCCACAACAGCTGCAAGCTCCTGCTCCATGTCAAAGAATCCATTACGGCTGTAGGCAATATCAAGGCCCGGATGATCCAGGCACAAGGCCTTGACCGCCTGCTCCAGAACTACAGAGGTCCCACCGATAATGGCATATCGCCTGTCCGGGTACTGATTGATGAGTTCCAGCCAGATTTCAGAACCTGCGATGCGAGGGCTCCAGCCCACTCCTCTGGCCCACAGCGCCAGGCACAGCCCTATACCATCGATATAGCCCGTGTGCTTGCGCAGAATTGGTCTGACGTCATCACCAAATCTTTCAATCATCAGAGGATTGACCGAGACAAAAATACCGTTGTGCCGGAAAAGTTCCAGCAACTGATGCCGCTCGACCAACTTGATTTCAAAGCCATCATAGGCCACCGAGCGTATGCGGTTCGTTTGCATGGGCGCCTGGTACTCAGACGGTGGGAAGTAGCGAAAAATACAATTCGCAGAACTCATCAGTGACCCGCTGCGCGGAAAACTGAAGAAAAAACGCGTCGCGTGCCAAAAGCTCCTGCGCGGACACTCTGCCCCCCATAGCGCCGCGCACCCCCGCCGCGAGCTCTTCACTCGTATCGTTGTCCAGGTAAATCACACCGCAGTCTCGAAGATTGTAGCTCTCCGTGAAGCGCTGCGGCGCTACAAGCAGCAGTGAATCTGTGCGCAGGGTTTCTATAATAATCATCGGCATGCCTTCCGACCCATGCGAGCAGAAGACCACAAGCCCGGATTCAGCTATACGCTTCAGGAGTGCGCTTTGATCGAGCCAACCTAGAAATTTGACCTGAGCTTCAATATCAAGTTTCGCAGCCAAAGCCTGAAGCTCGGCTCGCATCGGACCATCTCCAGCCATAAGGAGCTCAAGATGAACGCCCTCCGCGAGCAGCTTCGCGACAGCCGAAAACAAAGCCGGAATGTTTTTCTTTTCCACGAAACGTCCGGCAAAAAGCACAGTACCTTGCGCCTTTGGCTTACCCCTTAACGTGCCGTGCTGCACAATATTCTTGGCAGTGTGGAACTTGCTGGCGTACTGCGGGAATATCGCCTGGAACTCCGCCGTCTCCACCGGTGAGAGAAGTGTTATGGCCGACACAAGCCGCAGATGCCACGACCGGACCACGTGCACCATCCTGCGCTGATCGCGAATCAGAAACTCATTGCTGCCGTGAGTTTTCACCAGACAGGGCACTCCCAGCAAACGTGCCACAGCTAGGTAAGGTAGATCGCGCAGAATACCGAAATAGTCGAATACAGAATTCAGGTGAATGATGTGCGGGCGTTCATGAATCAGCAGCATTAGCAGAAACTTGAACCAGTCGAAAAAGGTAAGCAGAACCTTGACCGGCAGGAATTCACTGAACTTTCGCGGCAGTGGCCCGAGCTTGCGACCACCATAAACAAAGGTGCGCAGCCTCATCTGCGGTCTGCGCTCAAGACGGTCTATCAGGACGGGCAGATGACTCACGGGCCCACCCATCTCGCGCCAATCCGGGCGGGACATCCAGATCTCAATGATGGGCCCGTTGGCCATACGTGAACTCAAGTACCGAGGACCGACTTGTACCACGCGACTGTAAGTGCCAGGCTCTCTTCCATATTTGACAAGGGAACATGGCGCCCGCTTGCCTTCAATTTGTCGAGATTAGCTTTCCTCCGGCTGACCACGTCCCAATCCCGTCGCTCAACATATTGCAGGGTTGCGCTATTACCGCACAATTCGATGATCCGACTCGCCAAATCCTTAATGCCGGTCTCACAACCGGTGCCTATATTATAGACCTCCAGCGCACCAGCGCCGTTCTCTGTAAGGTCCACAATAGACTTGACGGCCTCCATAACATAGGTGAAGTCACGGGTTTCCGCGCCTGAGCCAGTAATCGTGATCACCCCGCCCTGCAAAGCATTGTGAACGAAATTGGGAATCACATTGCGGTATTTGGAGGCTCTCTCGTGCGGACCAAAAACATTGAAGAGCCGGCCTATGACAATGCCGATGCCCGTCCGCTCGTGCAAATAGGAATAATACAGTTCACCGGTAAACTTGTTGATCGCATAGGGCGTTTCTGTGGGGTAGACCTGCGCTCCCTCCGCCTCTGCAAGAGCGGCACCATACACACAGCTGGAGCTTGCATAGAATAGCGAGTGAGGTCTAGAGCTTTCTGGGAGGGAGGATATTGCAGACAGGATATTGACCTGTCCCAGCACATTTATTTCGCAATCCGTAACCGGGTAGTCAACGCTATTCTGATTGGCGAAGTGGGCCGCTAATACATAAACATATCGAGCCGGGTGACAAGCAATAACATCTCGCAGCTTTGCATTGTCCCGAATATCGCAAAAAAAGAAATCGCGCGCGTCGATCTCCTTGAGATTGTCGAGATTATCACCGCTGCAATTGTCTATTACGGCAACATTGTAACCTTTGCCTCGGTAGAACTTGTACAAATTGACGCCGACAAGGCCAAGACCACCAATAATCAGCGCATCCAGACTTCTAATCATAGCGTATCTCCCACGCAGTCCACCCCACCGCGACACCGGACGCCTCGCCATGGCGGCTTCACTGCCTTTTCGCTGGAAACGCGGAATTCTCCTGTATATCCACTCAATTTACAAACATACTTGACTGGCACTTGGCTCGCTCAAAGGCTATGGTTAACCACCAGACGAGATCATCTGAGTTAATGTCTCCCGCACTTTCCCAAGCCGCACTCGCTTTCTGCCTGACGCTGTTTTTCATCTGGGCGCTGAGCCCTATTGCCGCACGAGTCGGTTTGGTCGATGCACCGAATGCGCGAAAGCGCCACGAGGGGTCAATCCCCCTGGTCGGTGGCGTAGCCATTTACCTTGCGCTGCTTGTGGTATCGCTTCTCTGGGGGCGGGCTCGGGCCGATGACCCGGGCACAGACATCATCGGCGTATTCCTCGCCGCGGGCGGCATGCTGGTCGCGCTGGGCATGGCGGACGATCGCTTCCAACTCAGCGTATTCACTCGAGTGCTTGCAGAAGTCGCCGTTGCGCTCTTCGTGATAGAGGCGCTCGACTTGCGCCTTGCGAATCTGGGCGATCTGGCGGGCGTTGGCAAGATCAGGCTGAATGCCTGGCTCAGCTACCCTTTCACCGTGCTCGTGATCTTCTTGGTCATAAATGCTTACAACATGCTTGACGGCATGGATGGACTGCTGGGAATCATCATTCTCATCACCGTGTTCGCCTTCCACCTGTTCAGCGGGCTACCACCGGGGCTGGTGAGCATCGTTGTCAGTGCCTCTCTCATCGCTTTTTTGGCGTCCAATTTAGGGCTTGCGCCCTTTATACCCAAGTCCTTCCTCGGCGATGCGGGCTCCAAGCTGCTAGGCTTTATAGTCGTGGTGCTGGTACTGTCTGTGACAACGGTTCAACTTGGGGAGACCCGCCACCTGCAACCGGTCACAGCAGCTTTTCTACTCGGCCTGCCATTGTTCGACATGGCATTCACTACCTTCCGAAGGATACTGCGTGGAAGGTCGCCCATACAGGCAGACAACACCCATGTTCATCATCTCATGCGCGACTTGGGGCTATCGGACAAGCGTGCACTCGCATTGACCGCCAGCGTAGGCGCAGCGATTCCCTTTCTGGGATTGATGTTGGCAAAAGCGGGCACGCCAGAACATTACCAGTTCAGCATTCTGATCGGCGCTTTTCTGTTGTATTGTGTGGTTACAAGCCAAGCTTGGCATGTCGCTCATGCGCGGGGAGCGGAGTCGGAAGCAACTGAAGACCGAGCCGGTTGAGACACACCATGACGAGAAATAGCAAGCCCAGCTCGCCTCCACCCTCGAGCGGCATCCTGTCCTACCAAGAAGACGACATAGACCTCCTGGACCTCGGATTAAATATCTGGCATCAGAAGTGGGTCGTCATTGGCTTCACAGCCGCTGCGCTGGCTTTGGGAGCTCTGACACTGATATTCATCGACTCTGTCTACGAGTCGACCGCGCGGCTGCGACCTCCGCTCGCCTCGCAACTGGCTGTCATCAACGAGACCGGGCAGCTTGAGCTTACGCCAAGCGAAGCCTTCAAGCGTGTGGTATTTGAGGCGCGCTCGGTCGACACTCAGCGCGAGGTATTCGCCAATTTCACTAACCGCCTGCTGGCCGACGCTCCGGAGAGCAAGGAAGCACCGGAGCAATACTTCAGGCGCCGGTTCATATCGGCCGTGACCCTGGTTGTCGAAGGTCTCGACGCGAACGATGTTTTGGCAGAAACGGCCTTGTCGATCACTTTTCAACATACCGACAATCAACTGGCGGCAGACATTGCCAATACTCTTGCGAACACCGCGCAACGCCGGGCGCTGAAAGGAGTGCAGGACGACCTCCACGTACTGCTGGAGACCCGCATCGGACTACTTGAGTCAGCAGTGCTGCAGAGCGCAAACAACCTGAAGCAATCCGATCAGGACGAAATAGTACGCTTGCGGGAGGAAAATGAACTGCGGAAGCAAACATTACAGGATCAGATTGATGCAATGACGAAGAAGGCCTATCAACTGCGAGTGGACAGAATCAGCGAGCTTGAGGAAGCCCTGACCATTGCCAAAAGCCTCGATATAACTGAACCCACAACACTTCGACTCCTTTCGCATAGCGGCGAGCCTGTCGAGGCTATCGCCTTCAGCGCCGATTTATCAAGCAGCGCAAGCGATCCTCTTTTCTTTCGCGGCAGTCGAATCCTCGAAGCCGAGATCGCTGCTCTGCGCGCGCGCGCGTCGGATGCGTATACGATCGCAGAGATACGCGATCTGCAAATGAAACTGAGCCTCTTGCAAAGGAATCGACGCATCGAAACGCTACTGGCTCGCGAGGATTACCTCGCACTGGCTGATAATGCCACAAAACGCTCTGAAATCAACCAGTTACGTGAACTCCTTGGCACCGAATACGATAGTGTACAGCTGGCAAGAACTGATCAAGTCGCGATCGCACGCAGCGTACCCGCCCAACCCAAGAGCGGGTACGTACTGGGTGTAGCAGGGCTTCTGGGACTTATGGTCGGGCTGTTGGGCGCACTTATCGCGGCGAGTGTCCAGAATCGCCGCCAACACCCACCGGCTCCCGATACCGCGCAATAACCTCAGCCGGGGTCCCCTCTGCACATATCTGCCCCTGCTCTATCCACACCGCGCGGTCACAAATGGCCCTCACCTGCGCTTCGGCGTGGGAGACAAACACCACCGTTTGCTCACCGCTAACGCGCTCTCGCATGGCGGCCAGGGCCTTGTCCCGGAAGTCTGCATCCCCCACGCTCAACACTTCGTCGATCAGCAGGATGTCGACATGCGTCAGCAGCCCGCTGGCGAATCCCAGCCGGGCACGCATACCGGAAGAGTAGGTTTTCACCGGCTCCTCAAAAGAGTCCCCCAGCTCGGTGAATTCGCGAATGGCCTCAAGACTGGCCAGAGCGTCACGTTTGCTAACGCCCTGTAGCATAGCGGACAACAACGCGTTGTCGCGACCCGAGAGGGAGTCCTGAAAGCCCAACCCCAGGCTGAGCAGCGCACAGCTGGCCCCGGGGCGACGACGGATTTGCCCTCGGCGCGGCTCAAGGATACCGGCCATCAGCCTCAGCAGAGTGGTTTTTCCTGCACCGTTACGGCCGACAATGCCCAGCGTTTCGCCTTCCAAAACCTGCAATGACACGTCATCAAGCACGTGATGTACGCCGTGATCAAAGCTCTCCTTACGCACCAGGTAATGATGGGAAACACCCACCAGTTCCAACATGGCCACCCCGCTCATGACGTAATCACCCGCAGCGCGATAAAGCGGCTGCGACGCTGCAGCAGCCAGAAGCCCAGCCACGCCATCAGCGCTGACCCCAGGCCCACCAGTACCAGGTGAAAGCCGTCCGGTGCAACACCCACCATCATGATCTGGCGGTACGCATCAAGCAGAAAGGCCAGTGGGTTGAGCGCCAGAATCAGCTCCATCGCCGCTGGATCCGGCAGGTCTCGCGGGTCCCAAAACACCCCGGAAGTGAACATGAGAAATATGGTCGCCATGGAAACCAGCACCTGAAAATCAAACACCAGACACACCAGATAGGCCGCCAGCAGAGAGCAGGCCACGATCAGCAGGTAATTCACTACGGCTACCGGCAATAGCCATGCCCACACCGGTGATGGCATGTAACCACTGGCCCACAGCACCACAAACAACAGCAGGAAAACCGTGGACTGCTTATAGAGCCCTTCCTGGATCGTTGCCAGCGGAAACAGGCTCTTGGGTATATCGACGCGCCCTACCAGGCCTTTGTTGACCATGATACTGCGCGCCGCCTGATTCAGCGATTTTGAAAACCAGACGAACGTCAGCTTGCCGCACATCAGAAAGACCAGAAAATCCTCCTTACGGTTGTGCAGAATGAACTCGAACACCACATAAAACACCAGCACGTACAGGAGAGGCTCGAGAATCCACCACACATACCCGAAAAAGTAGCGTGACGCATCGGCCTTCAGCGACAATCGCGCCATGGTGTCCATAAGGGAAACGTATTGGGAGGGTCTCATCGCTGGATCTGGCAGTTACGGAGTCGGGACGCGAGTATAGCAGCCGCTGGCGTGCGCGGGCGACGGCGCGACGCACGATCGGACGCGGCTGAGGCGAGCCGGGCGGTGTTTAGCCCTGCACTTTGTCCTGCGAGACCCGTACAATGCCCCCATGAAAACTGCCCACACGCCCCGCAAACGCTTCGGCCAGAACTTCCTGCAAGATGCGGGCGTCATCGCCGGCATCGCCAACGCCATACATCCACAGGCGGGTGAACACGTGGTGGAAATCGGCCCCGGCCAGGGTGCACTGACGGCGGCGCTGATCAACCGCGACATACGCTTCGACGTGGTGGAGCTGGACCGCGACCTGACCACGGGCCTGCTCGCTGCCTTCAGCATCTACCCCGGCTTCACGCTGCACAGCGCAGACGCACTGGCCTTCGACTTCGCCTCGCTGGCGCGCGATGGGGTGCCGCTGCGCGTTGTGGGCAACCTGCCCTACAATATTTCCACCCCACTGCTGTTTCGCCTGCTGGAATTCGCGCCGCTGGTGCAGGATATGCATTTCATGCTGCAACGGGAGGTCGTCAACCGCCTGGCCGCTGCGCCGGGCAACAAGCACTGGGGTCGACTCGGCATCATGGCGCAATACCACTGCGCGGTGGAGCACCTGTTCGATGTGCCGCCGGAGGCTTTCTATCCCCCACCGAAAGTACAATCTGCCATCGTCAGGCTAACCCCGTACCAACAATCGCCGTGGCCAGAGTGTGAGGAAGACAGCCTGCGCCGCATTGTTCAGTCCGCGTTCGCCCAGCGCCGCAAAACCCTGCGCAACAATTTAAAAGGTATACTCGCGGACCATGAACTGGAGCAGCTCGGGATCGACCCCGGCGCACGCGCCGAAACGCTGGAGCTGCTGGACTTTATACGCCTGGCCAACCACCTGAGCGACGAATGAGACGCATGGAAACCAACGCACCCGACACCTTCGACCCCAATCTGGTGAACATTGATGTGGTCACCAGCTATCTTGCCCGCCACTCCCGCCCGGCGGACCAGCAATACACCTTTGCCTACACCATCACGATTCGCAACACCGGCAGTGAGCCGGTACAACTGCTCTCGCGGCACTGGATCATCACTGACGCCGACGGCAGCCAGCAGGAGGTGCGCGGAGAGGGCGTGGTGGGAGAACAACCGGTGATACAGCCGGGCGCCTATTTCCGCTACACCAGCGGCACAACGCTCGCCACGCCCGTGGGTTTCATGGAGGGCAGCTACACCATGGTCGTTGCCACAGGGCATGAACATAAGGTGGACAGCGCCCACCGCTTTGATGTGCCGATTCGAGCCTTCACCCTCCACACCCCGACCGCGTTGAACTGAGGTTTCGGGGTGGCAACCTATGCAGTCGGCGACATACAGGGGTGCCTGCAGCCGCTCAAACACCTGCTCAAGCGCGTGCAGTTCAACCCTGACCGCGATGTGCTCTGGTCAGTTGGCGACATCGTCAACCGCGGGCCCAAGTGCCTGAAAACACTGCGCTTTTTATATGACATGCGCGACAGCCTGGTGATGGTACTGGGCAACCATGACCTGCACCTACTGGCGGTTGCCGCCGGGGTGCGGCCTCCCTCTCCCTCCGACACACTGAACAAGATTCTCGCCGCACCGGACCGCGACAAGCTGTTGAACTGGCTGGCCCACAGGCCACTGCTGCACTACGAGCACGGCTACACCATGGTGCATGCGGGTATCCCGCCGCAGTGGAGCGTAGAAGATGCCATGCACCGCGCCTGGGAGGTGGAGGCGGTACTGCAGAGCCCGGACTGCATCGGGTTTCTTGCCGCCATGTACGGCAACGAGCCGGCCGTATGGTCGGATGACCTGCAGGGTATGGACCGACTGCGGGTCATCACGAACTACCTGACGCGCATGCGCTACTGCACCAAAAAGGGTGTTCTCGACCTGGTCAGCAAAGGCCCCATCCCCAACCCGCGACCGGAGGGAGACAGCAAGAAGGTTTCCCCTTGGTTCAGCCATAAGCAGCGCAAGACGGCAGGGGACAAGATCATTTTCGGGCACTGGGCATCAATGGAGGGCGTAACGGACAGCCCGAACACCATAGGCCTCGACACCGGCTGCGTCTGGGGCGGCGCCATGACCCTGTACAACCTGGATACCGGCGAGCGCACCTGCTGCCCGTGCAAGAACGGACGCTGCCGCAAGTGAACACCTATCTGGTCGGCGGTGCGGTGCGCGATGCGCTGCTGGACTACCCCTGCAGCGAACGCGACTGGGTCGTCGTGGGGGCGACACCAGAGACCCTGCTGGACCAGGGGTATCAACAGGTGGGCAAGGACTTCCCGGTGTTTCTACACCCTGAAACAAAGGAAGAGCACGCGCTGGCGCGCACGGAGCGCAAGCAGGGGCATGGCTACACCGGCTTTACCGTACATTGCGACCCGGCGGTCACGCTGGAGGAAGATCTGCAGCGCCGCGACCTGACGATCAACGCCATGGCCCAAGACGAAACAGGCCACATTATTGACCCCTACGGCGGGCAGGAGGACCTGCGCCGGCGTGTGTTGCGCCACGTATCCGACGCTTTCGTGGAAGACCCGCTACGGGTACTGCGCACGGCGCGTTTCGCCGCCCGCTATGCCCACCTTGGCTTTTCGGTCGCGGCGGAAACGCTGGAATTGATGACGGAGATTGTGAATCAGGACGAATTGGCGCACCTGCCGGCTGAGCGCGTGTGGGTCGAAACGCAGAAAGCCCTCGGTGAGCGCAGCCCCGACATCTTTATTACCGTACTCCGCGACTGCGGCGGGCTGCGTGCCCTGTTGCCCGAAGTGGACGCCCTGTTCGGCGTGCCGCAAAGCCCGCAGTACCACCCCGAAGTCGATACGGGCCTGCACACCCTGATGGTGTTGCAGCAGGCGGCGCAGCTAAGCCCGGCCGCCGACGTGCGCTTTGCCGCCCTGCTCCACGACCTCGGCAAAGGCATCACACCACAGGCCGAGTGGCCACGGCATATCGCGCACGAGCAGCGCGGCATCGCCCTGGTGCGCGATGTCTGTGACCGCTTGCGCGCACCCAATCAGTATCGGGACCTGGCCCTGCAGGTCTGTGAGTTTCACCTGCTCTGCCACCGGGCGCAGGAACTGCGCGGCAAAACGCTGCTCAAACTGCTGCGCGGCACCGGCGCCCTGCGTCAACCGGACCGGTTCGACGCTTTTCTGGCGGCCTGTGAAGCCGACGCACGTGGGCGTGCCGGCAGTGAAATGAAAGCGTACCCGCAGACGGACTACCTGCGCGAAGCCCTTCGCCGGGCGCGGTCGGTCAGCGCCGAAGGCTTCGTGGCGCAGGGGCTCAGTGGGAAGGCCATCGGCGAGGCGCTGGCGGCGGAGCAGATCCGGTTGCTCGACGACATGCGCCAGTAAGCCGCTACTCTGCCCGGGATATCCAGCGCCCCTGCCAGGCAAAATCCACCCGTACCAGTACCTGACTTTGCTGCCGGTAGCCGCGCCAGAGCGCCGCATAGCTCAGGCCATTACCCGGGTGCAGGGCGGTCGGCGCCAGTTCGGCCAGGGGGCGCAAAACAAAAGCGTTGTCGAGAATCTCCCCGCGCGGCAGGCTGATACCGTCGTGCTCACCCACGAGATCACCGTAGGTGAGGATATCAATATCCAGGCGTCGGGCGGAAAAGCGGGTCGCGTTCAAAGGGCGTCCGTGCTCAGTCTCGATCTGCCGCAGACGCGCCGCCATGGTGGCGAGGGGCAGGCTGGTGTCTGCCGCAACCACCATGTTCAGAAAAGGCTGGCCATCAAAACCGATGGCCGCGCTGTCGTAAACCGGCGACAGCTCGAGCGCACCAAACAGAGCCTGCAGGGCATCCAGGCCAGCTACCAGGTAGCGCTCACGCTCAATGTTACTGCCGATCCCGAGGAACACCCGCGTCACGCCGGCATAACCCCGCGCTCAATCAACACACCCACATCGCGCGCCTGCAACACTGCGCCGGGCTTACACACCCGCAGCCGCAGCCCGGGTACGGCGAACTCCGTCAACACCCGCGCGGCGAGCGGCTCGGCGCGCGCTTCCAGCAACTCGAAGCGCGAGGCTTCAACTAGGTCTATCACCCGCTGCGACACCGCCGCGTAGTCCAGCGCATGCTCGATGGCGTCACCCCCGGCGGCCGGCCGGTTGTCCCAGGCCATCTCGAGGTCGATCAGGAGAGTTTGACGGATACCGCGCTCCCAATCGTAAACGCCGATCACGGCGTCGGCGCGCAGTTCGCGGATGAAGACGATGTCTACCACCGGGGCTGTTCCGGCGCCGCGCGGGGGCGACTACAAGTATCTCGGGGCATAGTGGGGGCCTTGAAAATGCAGTAGGGCATGATACTGGCATCAAAGGCGCCGGGCCAGTAACCGCCCGCCAGATGCAAACTAAAGCGGGGCCAACTCGGTCATCGGCCAGCGCGGCCGCACGGTTGTGGCGGGGCCGTCCACCTGCCCTGCCGCCAGCCGCTGGGCGCCGGCATAGGCGATCATGGCGCCATTATCGGTGCAGAACTGTGGGGCCGGGTAGAAAACGCGCGCGCCCACCTTTGCCAGCGCAGCCTGCAACTGTGCCCGCAGGTTGCGGTTGGCGCTGACACCACCCGCCATAACCAGCGTTGACAGCCCCTCCTGCTGCAGCGCGCGACGACACTTGATCACCAGTGTGGCGACAACCGCCTCTTCGAACGCACGGGCAATATCGCACTTGTCCTGATCAGTCAGGCCGGTCGCGTCGCGGCAGGCATTCACGGTGTTCAGCGTGAACGTCTTGAGGCCACTGAAGCTGAAATCGAGACCGGGGCGATTCACCATGGGACGGGGGAAATCAAAGCGCGCCGCATCGCCCGACTCAGCAAGACGGGCAATGTGTGGACCACCGGGGTAGGGCAGGCCGAGCATTTTGGCCGCCTTGTCAAAGGCTTCACCTGCGGCATCGTCAAGCGATTCACCCAACAACCGGTACTGGCCAATACCATCGACGCGCACCAGCTGGGTGTGCCCCCCGGAGACCAGTAGAGCGACAAACGGGTACTGCGGATGCTCATCCTCCAGCATGGGCGCCAGCAGGTGCCCTTCCATATGATGCACACCCAGCGCCGGGATGTTCCAGGACCACGCGAGTGTCTGGGCCAGGGTGGCACCCACCATCAGGGCCCCCACCAGCCCAGGACCTGCCGTGTAAGCAATGCCATCCAGTTCCTCGGGGGTAGTTGCCGCGTCGCGCATGACCTGGTGCACAAGCGGCAGCGCCTTGCGCACATGGTCACGCGACGCCAGCTCCGGCACTACGCCACCGTACTCAACATGGATATCCACCTGGCTGAACAGGGCGTGCGCCAGCAGCCCACGCCGGGTATCGAAGATGGCCACGCCGGTTTCGTCGCAGGAGGTCTCCAGGCCCAGAATTCGCATTGCAGCTTCCTATTTTTTGCAGGGTGCGATAATAGCGGGTTGCCGACGCGGGCGCGAGGTGCACTGCGCCCGGCGGGGCCCGCCGGATGGCAACCCGGGTCACCGCCAAGCCGCCCGGAACCCGCCTCATCGGGCTTTGCAAATGCCGCCACTTGGGTATAGAATGCGCGACCTTTTACGGCTCAACGCTCCGGAAACGGGTGCTCAGGCCACGAATAGACTACACAGGTAAAGAGTTAATGCCGCATATCAAATTGAAGGAAAACGAGCCCTTTGACGTCGCTTTGCGCCGTTTCAAGCGCTCCTGTGAAAAGGCTGGCGTACTGGCTGAAGTACGCAAGCGTGAGCACTACGAGAAGCCCACAACCACCCGCAAGCGCGCTGCAGCCGCTGCTGTGAAGCGCCACCTGAAGAAGCTGTCACGGGAAAACCGCAAGCGCGTCCGCTTGTATTGATCCCCTCCCCGGCAGCACCCAGGCACCTCCGCCCATGAGCAGCGCCACACTCACTGAAACCGTCAGGGCCGCCATGAAAGCGGCCATGAAGGCACGTGAGAAGGAGCGTCTGGGTACTATCCGGCTGATACAGTCGGAGTTCAAGCGTATAGAAGTTGACGAGCGTATCGAAATCGATGACGCCCGCGCCCTCGCCGTTCTCGACAAAATGATCAAGCAGCGCCGCGACTCGGCGCAGCAGTATCAAGCAGCAGAGCGCCCCGAGCTCGCCGCCCAGGAAGAGCGGGAAATTACTGTCATTCAGGAATTCCTGCCCAGCCAGCTGAGCGATGCCGAGCTGGACGAGTTGATCGATGCCGCCATCGCCCGCGCGGAGGGCGGCGGCATGCAGGCCATGGGGCCCGTGATGGCGGAGCTCAAGCCACAACTGCAGGGCCGCGCGGATGTCGGCGCAGTCAGCAAGCTGGTCAAGGCGCGACTGACCGCCTGACCAGCCGCCATTGCGGCCCGATCGACACTCATAATCTACCGTCCGCCTGCACACCGCTGACAACCCTCCGCCACCGTGCTTCAATGGCCGGCTACACTGAGCACTGCTGATCCTCTGATGGCCGGACGCATTCCACAAAAGTTCCTCGACGACCTGCTCGACCGCGTGGACATCGTGGAAGTGATAGACCGCCGGGTGAAACTGAAAAAAACCGGCAAGAACTACAGCGCACGCTGCCCCTTTCATGAGGAAAAAACCCCCTCTTTCAGCGTCAATCCCGACAAGCAGTTCTACTACTGTTTTGGCTGCGGTGCCGGCGGCAATGCCCTCGGCTTTGTCATGGATTACGAGAACGTGGACTTCCCCCAAGCAGTGGAGACGCTGGCCGGCAGCCTGGGCCTCGAAGTGCCTCGGGAGCAGTCTCGCCCGGGCAGCTCGCAACCGAGCCGCGAGGAGACCGGAAAGCCACTGTATGCGTTGCTGGAACAGGCCGCACGCTACTATCAGAAGCAGCTGCGCACCCATCCCGAAGCCAGTCGCGCCGTCACCTACCTGAAGCAGCGTGGCCTCACCGGTGAGATTGCCAAGCGCTTTGACTTGGGCTTCGCCCCGCCGGGCTGGGATAACCTCCTGCAGGCCCTGGGCAGCAGCGAGGAGCAGCGCAAACTGCTGCTCGAAGCCGGCATGCTGGTGCAGAACGAGGCCGGGCGTACCTATGACCGTTTTCGGGACCGCGTCATGTTTCCCATCCGGGATCAGCGTGGCCGCATTATCGCCTTCGGCGGCCGGGTGCTCGGCGACGACAAGCCCAAGTACCTGAACTCGCCCGAAACCCCGGTCTTCTCCAAGGGACGCGAGCTCTATGGGCTCTACCAGGCGCGCCAGGCCAACCGCAAACTGGAGCGGGTACTGGTGGTGGAAGGCTACATGGATGTGATCGCGCTGGCCCAGCACGATATCACCCAGGCCACAGCGACTCTGGGTACCGCCACCAGCCAGACCCACCTCGAGCGGCTGTATCGGCTGACCCCGGAAGTGGTGTTCTGCTTCGACGGCGATGCCGCAGGACGCAAGGCGGCACTGCGCGCACTGGAAACCGTCCTGCCGTGCATGGAAGACGGCCGTCAGGCGCGCTTCCTGTTCCTGGATGAAGGCGAGGACCCGGACACACTGGTGCGCAAGCTCGGCAGCGAGGCCTTCCGTGAGCTGGTCAAGCGCGCCACACCGCTGGAGGCCTTCCTGTTTGATGCGGTGAGCGAAGGGCTGGATACGGCCACTCTGGAAGGGCGCGCACGCCTGAGCAAACTCGCGCTTCCCTGGCTGCGCCAACTCCCCGACGGCGTGTTCCGTCAACTCATGTTCCGCGCCCTTGCCGAGCGCACCGGCCTCACCGTGGCCGAACTGATGCATCTGGAGGCACCACCACCGCCCTCCAGCGCGCCACCGCAAGAGCCTCCGCCGAGTGAGGAGACAGGTAACCGGGGCCCGCGGCAGCGCAGCCCCACCAGCCGCGCGCCACTGGGCTATTCGAACCTGGCCCAGGCCGCCATCGCCCTGCTTCTGCACCAACCGGATATCGCGCCGCGCGTGGAACTGGAACCACTGACAGCGCTGGAAGGCGAGGACATCGTGCTGCTGCGCGAGCTGCTGGACCTGCTGCAGCGCCGCCCCGACTCCAATACCGCCATGCTGCTGGGCCACTGGTACGGCACGCCCGAAGGTGAACTGCTAAGCAGGCTGGCGGGAGAGGAGCGCCTGATCCCGCGCGAGGGGATTGAAAAGCAGTTCACCGATACCCTGGCGGCGCTGGCACAGCGGCCCCAGCGCAGCAAGCTGTCGGCCCGGGTCGACAAACTGAAAGCGACCAACTACGCTGACATGAGCGAAGCGGACAAGCAGCAACTCCGGGAGTTGCTCAAGGAAAAACAGCGCCTCGATGAGGCACGCAAGAAGTCCTGACTCCTCGCCATCCACGTGAACGCGCTGCAATTATTACCGGGGATTGCACTGGAGGGGAGGCTCCGTTCCGGCTATAATTTCCGGCTACGTTTTTTTTGTATTTTATTCGAAGGTGTCCGCCGAATGACCAACGCCGCCCAACAGCAGTCCCGGCTCAAGGATCTTATCGCCCGAGGCAAGGATCAGGGCTACCTGACCTACTCCGAAGTCAACGACCACCTGCCCGAGGATATTTCCGATCCGGATCAGGTTGAAGACATCATTCAGATGATCAATGACATGGGTATTCAGGTGTTCGAAGTGGCACCGGACGCCGATGAACTGCTGATGACCGAAGGCGACAGCTCTGCCGATGACATCGCCGCGGCAGAAGCCGCTGCGGCACTCGCCGCCGTGGAAACAGAAGCCGGACGCACCACCGACCCCGTACGCATGTACATGCGCGAAATGGGCACCGTTGAGCTGCTTACCCGCGAAGGCGAGATCGTGATCGCCAAGCGCATCGAAGAAGGTATCCGCGAGTTGATGGCGGCCCTCGCCCACTACCCCGGCGCCGTCAAGCAGATTCTCGATGAGTACGATCAGGTCACTCGCGAAGAACGACGCCTCGGCGACGTGATGATCGGCTATCTTGATCCGGCAGACCATGTGCCGTCCGCCGCCGAGGTGGCAGAAAGCAACAATAACAACGATCAGGACGATTCCGATGAGGAGACCGAGTCCGGCCCCGATCCGGTAGAAGCGAAAAAGCGCTTCACGGCCCTCAAGCGCCAGTTCACGAAAACCGAAAAGGCGATTGCTGCCAAAGGCCGCAACGACAAAACCGCCATCAAGGAAATGGAAAAGCTGGGCGAGCTGTTCAAGTTCTTCAAGCTGACACCGCGGGTGTTCGACCCCCTGTTGGAGTCGCCACGCGCCGTACTGACTGCCGTGCGCGAGCAGGAACGCCAGATCATGACCCTCGCTATCCGCGACTGTGGCATGCCGCGCAAGGATTTCATTACCTCGTTCCAGGGCGCCGAGTCGGATCTCAAGTGGATCACGCGGCAGACCAAGGGCAAGAAAGACTATGTTCCCCGCCTCATCGCACAGAAGGACACCATCCTGCGCTTGCAGCGCCGCATTATTGCCGTGGAAGAACAGTGCGGCCTGTCGGTCAACGAAATCAAGGACATCAACCGCCGCATGTCCATGGGCGAGGCCCGTGCGCGCCGCGCCAAGAAAGAAATGGTTGAGGCCAACCTGCGCCTGGTGATCTCCATCGCCAAGAAATACACCAACCGCGGCCTGCAGTTCCTCGACCTCATTCAGGAAGGCAACATCGGCCTGATGAAGGCCGTCGACAAGTTCGAATACC
>CAXIDF010000014.1:0-91060 GCA_964022665.1 uncultured Halieaceae bacterium | reverse complement strand
GATAGAGTACCTGGCTACGAACCAGGCGGTCGCACGTTCGAATCGTGCCAGGCGCGCCAAATTGAAAAAGGTCAGCAGACGTCAAGTCGCTGGCCTTTTTTTATGTCTTGCGAGTCGCCCCAGCTTCGATACGTGCTTGCCAGCCGGGCGCCGCAATAGCACGATCAACCCGCATGCCGAAGACACGCCGGGTGTGGATGCTCGCACAGGGCTGGATTCAGTTAGAATGCCGCTTCGGGACTCTGACCGGCGCGCCCCGGGCGGCCCACTTTACTCGCGGCAAACTCATGTATAAACGCAAGCTCTTCTACTTTGGCTTCACCACCGCATTCATTCTGCTGGTCGCACTTATCAGCACCGCCATTTCGGCGCATCTTACCCGCGAGAACCTGCGGCAAAGCACGATTGCGCAATCGCTACTCGTTGAGCATGAAAAGCTGTCTAGCACATCTTACCGGCTGTTCAAGCAGCTCACCGATGAAGTGATTTTCGGTCGCAACGCCAATCAGGCGTTCGTACGCAAGAAACAAATGTCGATAGATGAATCTCTGAACCGGATCAGGCAGTTGGAGCTTGAACAGCGCGAGGCACTGGGCATCGATATCACCCAGGGTAGTGTTGAAGATACCGACGAGCTTGTGCAGTTGATTGACCAGATTATCGGTGAATTCGAAGCGGTGGTCGTCAGCAACAATAGCCTGCCCCTAAACCAGCAGGAAAAGTTGCGTAACCTGCTTGAGGTGACGATCGATGATCAGTTCAGGGAGTCGATCAACTCCGCTGTCTCGCGCCAGAGCCGCGTGGTGGCCGCTATCAATGCCAGAATTGATACGCTGAATATTGTTATCGTCTGGTTCACCATCGGCCTTGGCGGCCTGTCACTGCCCTTGATCATTTACGGTTGCTACTGGTTGTTCCATCAGCTCTATCAACCGTTGGTATTGATTCAGGGCGCGACCAACGCAATTGCCTCAGGACATTACGACAATCCGATAGCGGTGCCGCTGGATGACGAGTTTCAGGCGCTGGCATCGTCAATCAATCAGCTGGCGATTCGTTTGCAGGAGCACGAGGACAACGAAGCGAAGTCGAGGGCAAAGCTCGAGTTCGACGTGAAGCAGAGGACGAGTGAGCTCACCGAAGCGAACCTGCAATTAACCAAGATTGATTCGCGTCGGCGGCAGTTCATCGCCGATGTGTCACACGAGCTGCGCACTCCTTTGACCATCATACGCGGCGAAGCACAGGTTACCTTGCGGCTGCAGTCGGCCTCTGACAGCGACTTCAAGGAAACACTGCGCGCAATTCTCGAGCAATCCGTCAAGCTGAGCCGCCTGGTGGATGACCTGCTGTTGTTGACACGGGCGGAGATGAGTCAGCTGCACCTGGAGTTCACAACGGTTGATGTCGCTCCGCTTCTGGAAACGGAAATCGCCAAGTGGCAAAAGCTGAACCCTGATCGTGCCTATACGTTGGCCGTTCATGCGCCGGTCGACACCGTTTCCGTTCTGATCGACAAGCCACGTATTCAGCAGGTCGTCTCTATTCTGCTGGATAACGCGACCAAGTATTCGGAGGCGGGCAAGTCCGTCGAGGTGGGCGCCCGGTATGCGGCCGGGCTGGTGACGGTGTCGGTCAGTGATTCGGGGGGCGGTATTTCGGCGGCGGAGGTCGAGAACATATTTGAACGCTTTGTGCGTTTCAGCAAGCACAATCAGGGCCTGGGCCTTGGCCTATCGATCGCCAAGGCCATTGTGGAGGCGCACGGGGGGCAGATCGTGGTGGAGTCAGTGCAGGGGCAAGGCTCGTGTTTTTCGTTCACCCTGCCGGCTGAGCGACTGGCATGAAGATTCTACTCGCCGATGATGAAGCGCCGTTGCTGCATTTTTTGTCTCGCGGGCTGCGTGCGGAAGGGCATGACTGCACAACGCTCACGGAGCTGCATGAGGTGCTTCCCTGTATCCGCAAGCACTCCCCGCATATTGTCGTGCTTGACCGTTTGTTCGGCTCGCAAGACAGCCTGGCAATCATCAATGCGATCAAGGCGCTGCCCAACGCGCCGATGGTGTTGATGCTGACCGCCCTGGACGATGTGAGCGAGCGGGTGAAGGGTTTGCAGGAGGGCGCTGACGATTACCTGTGCAAACCGTTTGATTTTGATGAGCTTCTGGCTCGCATTGCCGCCCTCCGTCGGCGTGCGGGCGTGCCGGAGCTGATTGAGAGCCAAAGCAAGCTGGCTTTCGGTGCGTTGGAGCTGGCCCTGGATGAACGCGTGGCGCGCTTGCAGGGCGTCGAGGTACCGTTGACGAAGATCGAGTTTGAGTTGCTGTTGTACCTGACGGAGAATCAGGGAAAAGTGTTGTCGAGGGAGCGTATTCTGAACCGTGTGTGGAAGACGCACAGCGATCCGCAAACCAACATTGTTGATGTGTACATCAGCCGGTTGAGACGAAAGCTGGCAGGAGATTCTGCCATGACCATACAAACCTTGCGGGGCAATGGATATCGGCTTGCCGCGAGCGAGGGCCCGGACCGCTGAGAGTCATTGCCTCGATGGTGAAATGCCCGGGGCAGACCGGGTTGAAAAAACAGCGCCCGGCTTGGACCGGGCACTGGCGTAACAGAGGGTGATTCAGTTCAGGGGTGGCTTGTGCCCCTGAACGTCAGGGTTGGTATTCAAGCGACGAGTGGTGCAGCACGATACGCACGTCACCGACGTCATCTTTCACGAAGCCCCAGGTTTTATCCACGGATGTCACGGTGCCGTCCGGTCCGGTGAAGTGCACCTTGCCGATGGTCGAGGCGCTGTCGCCCGCGATGAACACGGCATTGTTGTCAACGTCACACTTTGTCCACCCTTTGAGTGCAAAGCCTGAGTCGCTGGGGAAGTTCGGGTCCCCGCCCACAAAGTAAGACAGCGCTCCTTCACTGGTGGGGCGGAAGGTTTGCGGTTTCACGGTCAGCGTGGGTTTGAACAACACGGCGCCCATCTGATAGCCGTAGGCGGCATCAATCACCTGTTTGGCGAGGTCCTTGGCCGCAGCCTGGCCGTTGTCCTCATGCGTTTCGCTGATTTGAACAAGCGCGTTGCACCAGCCCTGTTGTGCCGCCAACACCTCCTGCTCAGACAGGCCCTGGTTCACGACGACGGCATTGGCCAGCGCCTGGCCGGATGCCAAAGCGAGTGCGGAAAATCCTGCGATAGCGTTGAATTTCATTGTCTAACTCCTGTCGTTGGTTGGTATGAATCTGCTTTTAAAAGCGATAGCCGAGCGAAATGGTGTACACCATGGGGTCTATCTCAATGGAACTGACACTCCCGGGGGTGCCATTGAGGTTGAAAGATGCTTCGGTATCGATATCGATCCAGCGCACTGAGCCGTTGATAAACCACTGGTCGTTGACCATGTAGTCCACGCCTAGCTGTGCCGAGAAGCCGAACGAGTTATCCAGTGACAGATTCTTCAAGCCGGCTGCGTCGTTGGCGGAATTGAATTTTTCATCAAAAATGAAGGTGTAGTTGAGGCCGGCGCCGACGTAGGGCTGAAATGCGCTCGACGGATTATTGAAGTAGTAGTTTAGGGTGATAGTAGGGGGCAGGTGGGTGACCTCGCCCAAACGGTCACCGGTGCCCAGCGGGTCGCTCACACCGAAGTTCACATCGTGTGTGAACGGCGTGGCCGCCAGTACTTCAATGTTCAGCCGGTCAGTGATGAAGTAGGCGATATTGAGGCCCAGCTGGGTGTCATCCCCGACTGACAAGTCAACACCCAGGTCACTGCCGACGAAGATATTGGACGAGGAGTCATCCGGGCTCACGTTGGTAAGCCCGGCGCGTACGATGACGTCACCCTGTTGGAATGCGTGAGCAGCTGGTGCTGCTGCCGCCACAGAAAGTGCAATCAATCCGAGTTTGAAGTTTTTCATAAGCTCCCTTTACTGGTCACGTTTAACCAGGGCGAATCGTAAAGAGAGAGCCTAAAAAACACCTGTCGGAAAGATTAAAATCAGATTAACGCGCCCGTTCAGCGCAATCGAGAGTCCCTGCCGTCCATCCGGGCAGCAGGGGTTGTACTCAGGAGCAGGGCATTCCCGGCCGGCGCATGCCGGTAAACCAGCCGCCATCGGCGATAAATTCACCACCGGTGCTGTAGGTCGCCTCGTCAGTTGCGAGGAATAGCGTGACGTAGGCCACCTCTTCGGGCCGGCCCACACGCGGTATGGGGAAGTCCTTGTAGACAGACTCGTTGAGCTGTTCCTCTGTCATGACAGCGGAGCCGCCCATCTCGGTGTAGATACCCCCTGGGTGAACGCTGTTTACTCGAATCCCATACTGTCCGAGCTCAATTGCCGCTGTTTTGGTGAGTCCCCGCACGGCCCATTTTGTGGAGGAGTAGGCGGACACACCGGCTTGTGCGTGCAGACCGTCGATGGACGAGATATTGATGATTGATCCGCCGCCCGCCGCCTTCATGGGCGCAATGACGGACCGAATGCCGAGGAAGGTCCCCAGCTGGTTGACCTGCACAATCTGCATGAAATCGTCCACTGTGGTGTCGGTAATGGCCGTCATGCGCATGATGGCCGCATTGTTGACCAGCACGTTCAGGGTGCCAAGTTTCTCCGCCGCTGCCACCGCGTTGGTCCAATCGGCTTCGCTGCTCACGTCCAGGCGTACAAATGTCGCATTCTGCCCCAGTTCATCCGCGAGCGCGCTGCCTTCGGCTTCAAGCACATCGCCGATCACTACCTGCGCCCCGTGCTCAACGAACAGGCGTGCGGTCGCTTCTCCCATACCTCTTGCGCCGCCGGTGATAATGGCGGTCTTTCCTGCAAGTCGTTTCATCAACATTTTCCTCTAGGCTGCTGGTTGCTATGAAGTGCGAAGTGTAAACCAGGCTGCAGGTGTGGTGGCCCAGTTGCTCTCGTTTTTGTGGCATGCGGCAGCCGGTGGTATAGCGCAGTGGGCTTGACCATAGTGGAACCCGGGGTGGGGCAACGCCGGATGGCACCCGGCCGTCGACGCTGGTGCAGTGTGGGGCCCCAGCAGTTACCAGAGAGCAAGCCGCATGCGGAGGTGTTTTCCCGCTTGCGTCATGTTCTCGGGAGTTTTTAGGGAGCACTGGTTGACAGTGCGGTAGCCCGGAGCATACGGTCAAGGCTCAGAGCTTAACCTACCCGATTGGCCTGCGTTGACGGAGCGTCGCATGAGCAATGAGATTGTCGCCATGACAGCCACCGAGTTGTTGTCGCGGTACAGCAACGGCAGCCTGTCCCCGGTAGAGGTCACGAAAGCCATGCTGGAGCAGGTCCAGGCACTCGACTCGGCGGTTAACGCCTACTGTCTGGTCGATGAGGAAACAACTCTCGAGTACGCCCGGGCCTCGGAGCAGCGCTACCAGAAGAAGACACAGGCGGGTCTGTTAGATGGCGTGCCGGTGGCGGTCAAAGATGTGTTTCTCACGCCGATGTGGCCCACTCTCAAGGGGTCGCGCACGGTTGACCCCGCCAGCACACTGGGCAAGAGTGCGCCCTGTGTGGCAGCGCTCGAGCGGCATGGCTACGTGCCACTGGGCAAGACCACGACACCGGAGTTTGGCTGGAAGGGGGTAACCGACAGCCCGCTGTGCGGCCCCACCAACAACCCGTGGAACCCGGAGAGAACAGCGGGCGGCTCCAGCGGAGGCACAGGGGCTGCTGTAGCACTCGGAATGGGTCCCATTGGCCTTGGTACGGATGCGGGTGGTTCAATCCGTATCCCCGCGGCCTTCTGTGGCATTGTCGGGCACAAGCCGTCTTTTGGCGAAGTGCCGCACTGGCCGGCGAGCCCCTTTGGCACACTGGCGCATGCAGGCCCCATGACCTGGACGGTCGAGGACTGCGCCCTGTTGATGAATGTGATTTGCGAAGCCGACCATCGGGATACGAATGCGGTGCCACGCCGCCACATCGATTACCTGGCCCAGCTGCGTGACGGTGTAGCCGGCATGAGGATCGCCTTCAGCCCCAACTTGGGGCATGTGGAAGTCACTCCTGAAGTGGAGGCGAGTCTGCGTGAGGTCGCCCGCGTATTCAGCAGTCTCGGTGCGTCCGTTGTGGAGGTGGATCCGAGCTTCAGCGACCCGCTGGGGTCGTTTGGCCATCTGTTTTACGGCGGTGCGGCCAACGCCATGCGCGATCTGGGCGCACGCAAGCGCGAATTGATGGACCCGCAGCTGGTGAACGTGGCGGAAAAAGCGGCGAAGCTGTCCATGCTGGATTATCTCGGCGCCATGAACGAGCGGGCGGCGCTCTGTGAGCGCATGGCGAGCTTTCACCAGAAATACGACCTGCTGCTCACGCCCACCTTGCCGATCACCGCCTTCAAGACCAACCGTGAAGTACCGGAAGATTGGCCCAGCACGCGCTGGCCCACCTGGACGCCCTTTACCTATCCCTTCAACATGACGGGCCAGCCGGCCCTGTCGGTGCCCTGTGGCTTCTGTGCCGAGGGGCTGCCCATCGGCCTGCAGCTGGTGGGCGCCAAGTTCGACGATGCCCGCGTATTGCAGGCGGGCTATGCCTACCAGCGTGCCGCGCCCCTGACCGACCGCCGGCCACCGATGTTCCAGCAGCGCTGAGGAGGCGGCATGGGCGATCTGGACAGCGATTTCTACGAGAGCGAGGACCCGGTCTGGAACCCGGCGCTGCTGACCATTCCCATGCCGGGTATTCGCAAGATGGTGAACCTGGCATCAACCATGGACGATGTCATTCATCTTTCCATCGGGCAGCCGGATCTGCCGGCGCCCACCCACGTGGTGGATGCCACCATCGCCGCGCTGCAGGCCGGCCAGACCGGTTACACCATGGACGCCGGCTTGCCGGAGCTGCTGGAAGCCCTGTCTGACTACTACGGTGCGCGCTATGCCCGCGAACTCACGCCAGACAACATTCTCATTACCACCGGCGCCACCGAAGCGATTTATCTCGCGCTGACCTCAACTTCCTCGGCGGGGCGCGAGTTCATCATCCCCGAACCATCTTTCATGCTGTATGCGCCGCTGGTGCGCATGAACGGTGGCACGGTGAAGACCATTCCCACCCGCGCAGAAAGCAATCACCAGCTCGATCCACAGGATGTGATTGATGCCATTGACGCCAACACCTGCGCCATTGTGCTCAATTCCCCCAGCAACCCGACTGGGACGTTATACCCGCGGGAAACCATTGAAGCCATTGTGCAGGAAGCGGCTTACCGCGGTGTGTACGTCATCAGCGATGAGGTCTACGACCATCTGGTCTACGACGACAAGACCTACCCCAGCGTGCTCTCGTGTTGTTCGGATCTCGACCACGTGATGGTGATCAGCAGTTTTTCCAAGACCTTCAGCATGGCGGGCATGCGCGTGGGCTGGCTGATCGCCAGCCAGGGTGCGATCAAGAAGCTGCGCCGCTACCACATGTTTACCACCACGGTGGCGAACACACCCTGTCAATGGGCGGGGGTGGCCGCGTTGCGCGGCGAACGGGATTTTGTCGACAACATGCTCGATGTTTATACCCGCCGGCGCGACAGGGTGGTGGAGCTGGTGCGCCAGACGCCCTACCTGGAAGGGTACAAGCCGGAGGGTGCCTTCTATCTGTTCCCCGCGCTGCCTGAGGGTATCAATGGCAACAATGTTGCCCTGCGGCTACTGAAGGAAACGGGGGTGTGTACCATTCCGGGGGAAACCTTTGGCCCCTCTTGCAGCAACGCGCTGCGCATCAGTTATTCCACCTCGATAGAGCAGATCGAGGAAGCTTTCCGGCGCCTCATTCCCTGGATGGAAAAGCAGGATTTCGCCTGATTGCGAGCCCTCGCACGCGACGTCAAGGGCGCTGTGTGGCGGCAGTGATGAAACGCATGTCACGGGTTTGCTTTCCCTCATGTAAAGGGCTATGGTCTCGTCCGTTGGTGTTCAAGGCCATTTTCAACGGGATTTTTCTATGCGTGACTCGGCGTGTAGTTCTGTAAGCAGCAAGGCTCTCCTCTTTCTCAACTAAGCCAGGCGCTTTCGGGTGCCTGGCAGTTCTCCCCAATCTGTTTTTTAAAGTAATGCGTTGGCGTTCCCCTGTCAGCGCAAAGTCCTTATGGGAGTTTGAAAATGATGGCTAGTGCCCTGGCCCTGCGACGGCTTCTCTCCGACAGCGTGCGGATATTCAGCCAGCCGATGCAATTGGCCCGTATTCTGGATCAAATGGAGGCGCGCAGCTGCGATCGCGATGGTGACATCCCGGCGCCTGAGCCTGCAGTCGTTGTCGTGGGCTGTACTGTGCAGGTGGAAGATCTGTCTGATCATGCACAGGCCCATTTCACTATTGTTGCATCTGCCAACGCCGATCCCGATCGGGGGAGGATATCGGTTTATTCTCCACTTGGTATAGCGCTATTGGGTGCCAGAGCCGGGGAAGTGGTCACTGCGGATCTCTGCGGCAGGCCGTACCGGTTCCTTTTGATCAGGGTCATCCCTGCTTGAGGGGGTGGAAACGGGAAAGGAGGGCCTCGCACCATGCAGCATTTTGTTTGCCGCGCATATTAACCACTGAAGACCGGATTACTCGCGGCAACCCGGCGATGAGTTTTTGACGGAGATTTGCAGAATGAGCAAGGAAAAAGTGAAGAAGGATGCACAGAAAAGCCTGAAGGAAAAACGTCGCGAGAAACGCGAAAAGCGTAAATCCTGATTAGAGCGCTTTGCCTGGGCCCGGCGCAATGCCGGGCCCTTTTCCCTGTCCCGCTTGCTTTGTTTGAGTTGTTTACCCTGCGAGGTAGTGTTCATCGTCAAAGGTTTTCAGAAGCTCCGGATAGAAAACGGTCAAGGCGCTGACAATCATGCCGTTGATAAAACCTTCGGGAAACAGGAGCAAGAGTGCAGCTGGCCAGTTCTCCAGCGCCAGTGCAACCATCGTTTGTTGACCTGCAAGCCAGAGTACTACCACCGCCGCCACGGTGGCTGCAAGGGAAGACAGCGCTCCGCCCCCAAATCCCGCACCCAGCATATAGACGAACAGGTTTTGCGAGCGATTGCGCAATTGATGAACCAGCCAGTGGGCAACGGTAGCAGGTACGGCAACGGTCAGTAGCCAGCTCACCGGGATGGAGGTCACCGACTCGCCGATCGCCAGCGTATAAACCACGACGGCGACACTGCCGGCCACGATAGCGAAGCGCCAGCCCAGTACCAGGGTTAGTGCGGTTGTGCCCAGGAAATGCACCCGCACGCCCTCGATCACGGTGAAGGACATCAGCCACAAGGTGAGGCAGGCAATGGCGCCACCAAACAGCAGGTGACCACGGCTGGGTACCTGTCTCACCTCGAGCCAGTTGGCCGACCACAGGCAAGCGGCACACGTGAGCGCCATGAGCACCGCGAGCGGCAGGCTGAGGTAGGCGGGGATCAGTTGTGCGGACAGGGTCATGGGGGAATGATAGCCCTGTCGACCACCCCGCAACCAGAGCCGATTGACGACAAGCTGCGGCTTGCCGGGTGTCGGCGTAGCGTTGGCCAGCGCGGGCAGGAACCAATTGCCTCGTGGTGTGGTCCCAGGAACTCCCGTGTGCGTACGACCACACAGACTCAGAGGGTAAGCTATGGACGTATCAAACCTGCTCAATCAGTTGCTCGGCGCTGCCGGTGGCCAGCAACCCAACGACACGGGAGCTGGCCAGGGAGCTGGTGCTCCCGGCGCTGGCGGTGTCGGTGGTTTCCTGTCCGGTCGCGGTGGCGCTGCGCTTGCCGGCGGTGCCATGGGGCTGCTGTTGGGCAGCAAGAAAGGGCGCAAAATGGGCGGTAAAGCCCTGAAGTACGGTGGCGTGGCGGCGTTGGGCATGATGGCGTATAAAGCATACGGCAACTGGCAAGCGAACGGCGCCCAAGGTGCGGCACCGAGTCCCGCGCACACTCCAGCGCACACCTCAGCGCAGACCCCGGCACTGCCACAGACAGTGGACCGCATCACTGGTCCGGCGCTTGAGCAGCACTCGACTGCGGTTTTGAAAGCCATTATTGCTGCCGCCAAATCAGATGGCCATGTCGATGATCGCGAGCGCCAGCTGATCGAGGAGGGCCTGCGCGGGATGACCTCCGATCCGCAGCTGATTCAGTGGGTGGACCGCGAGCTGCAAAAGCCGCTGGACCCGGTGGAGGTGGCGGCGGCCGCCAGTAACGTGGAAATCGCCTCGGAAATGTACCTCGCGAGTGTACTGGTGATCGACGACCAGAGTTTCATGGAGCGCAGCTACCTGGATGCCCTGGGGCGTGAGTTGCAATTACCGCCTGAGCTGCTGGCGGAGTTGAACACGCAGGCTGTAGCGGCTAAGGCGTCTGATTGAAGGGCGGTTTTTCAGATTTGTTTAAGGTTGCGCCGCTAACATGTTGACTGGTTTTCAATACTGGAGAGATATCCATGAAAAATTCTGTCACGTTCGTATCTACAGCATTCGTCGGCTCGTTTGTCGTTGCTTCGGCCGCGGTATTGGCCGATAACATCAATCACCACGAAGCGTTTCAGCTGCAGGAGCAGGGGGTAATCAAATCGTTTCAGTCGCTCGGTGACATCGTGCTGAGTTTGCATCCCGGCGCAACGATTGAGGACACGGAGCTTGAGCGCGAATTCGGGCGCTATGTGTACGAGGTGGAGTTGCGTGACACATCGGAGCTGGAATGGGATGTATACCTCGACGCTGTGACCGGAGAGGTCCTGAAGAACGTGCAGGATGACTGATATTCGGCCCCTGTTGTTGGGCTTCGCACTGTGGACGCTGGGCAGTGGCACCGCCGCTGCCTCGGACATAGACCATCGCGAAGCCCTGGAATTGCGCAGCAGTGGCGTTATTTTGCCGCTTGAAACAATGCTGGCGAACGTACAGGCGCGTTATCCTGAAGCGACAGTGGTCGAGGTAGAGCTGGAAAAAAACGCCCGCCAGTATGTCTACGAAATTGAAATTTTCAATGCTGCCGGCGAGCTGCGAGAACTTGAGCTGGATGCTCGCACCGGAGAAATTCTGGCAGATGCAATCGAAGAATAGCGGCGGAAGCAACCGCAAATGCGCCTGTTGTTAGTTGAGGATTCGGTTGCGCTGGCGGATGAGTTGATGCCGCAACTCAAGCGTGAAGGATACGCTTGTGACTGGTTGGTTGACGGGCGTGATGCGCTGTCGGCACCTGATATGGACGACTATGATATTGCCATTCTCGACCTCGGCCTGCCCGGTGTGGGTGGCATGGAGGTGCTTGCCGCTTGGCGCCGTGGCGGGCACGTGTTCCCGGTGCTGGTGCTGACAGCGCGAGACCGCTGGACTGATCGCATTGCCGGCCTGGATGCCGGCGCGGATGATTACCTGAGCAAACCGTTCCATCCTCGTGAGCTGGTATTGCGCCTGCGCAGTTTACTGCGTCGCAGTCACACATCTACAGCAGGCGCAGAGTTGACCGCCTGCGGCGTGACGCTGAATGAAGCCTCACAGTCGATTCGAGCGGCTGACGGCGATATCGCGCTCACGGCGGCGGAGTTTCGTTTGCTCAGGTGTTTCATGCTCAACCCGGGCCGCCTGCTCAGCCGTTCCCCATTTACGGAGCATGTTTACGATCAAGCCTCCGAGCGCCAGAGCAATGTTGTCGAAGTGCATGTCAGCAAACTGCGGGAAAAGCTGGGACACAATGTGATCCTTACGCGCAGAGGGCAAGGGTATTGCTTTGTCGGCAACAACGCGTGAAACGCTCATGGCGACAATGGTCACTGCGCGCGCAGCTGACACTGGGCCTGCTTGTTGGCCTGCTGCTGTTGGGTACGGTAACCGCGTTGGCATTGTTCGTTTTCTTTGAGCGTTTTCAGCAACACCTCAGTCAGCAACTCCTTGACGACAACAGCGAACGGCTGCTCACCGCCATCGTGCAGCGAGACGGGGAGCTGCAGCTGGATCTCAGCCGCATCGACCCTGCCTACCAGCGACCCTTGTCGGGAGACTATTTCTTCATCAGGCTGGGCGACAGGGTGTGGCGCTCACGCTCACTGTGGGACCTCGAGATGCCCGCCAACGTGAGCGCAAACACGGAGGAGGGTGCCTTCCAGCGCCTGGAAGGCCCGGCAGGCCAGAAGCTGTTGCAGCAGTCGCGCAGCTATCAGCGTTTTGCTCAAACGGTGCACATTACCGTGGCAAGCAACTACGCGCCCCTGAGCGAGGAATTCCGGCGAGCACTCTGGCAGTTCACCGGTCTCTGGCTACTGGCGCTGGTGCTGGCAGTGGCTGCGATGCAGTTCTATGTGCGGCTGGCGTTGCAACCGTTGCAGCGTGCGCGCAATGAGTTGCGGGCGGTGCGCGAGGGCAGGGAAACGTTGCTTGACGCTGCCGTGCCGCAGGAGCTTGAACCGCTGATCGCACAGATCAATCATCTTCTCGAGCATACACGGGGGACGTTGCTGCGCTCGCGTACCGCCTTGGGGAATTTCGGTCATGCCCTGAAAACGCCGCTTGCTGTGGTCACCCATCTCCTGGAACGCCCAGAGCTCGATGCCCACGCGCAGCTGCAAACACAGTTGCGCGAGCAGCTGGAGCTTATCGCGATGCGTGTTAGTCGCGAGCTGGCGCAGGCGCAATCGGCCGCCGATAGTCAGGCGTTTGAGCCTTTTGTGCCCGAGAGGGATTTGCACCAACTCGTTGCCGCCCTGGAGAAGGCGCACGGTCGCTCGCTTGTGGTGCGCTGGGATATCTCCGCGGTCAATGTGCTGGGGCTCGATCGCGCAGATATGCTGGAGATCTTCGGGAACATTCTGGACAATGCGTGGAAATGGGCCCACGCGATGATCCTGGTGCAAATTACCGTGCAGGATCATTGCTGGATAGTGCAGGTTGAAGATGACGGCCCCGGGATAGAAAACGCGACAGATCGGCAGATCGCGTTAATGCGTGGAGGTCGCCTTGACGAAAGCACGGCGGGGCAGGGGTTGGGGCTCGCGATTGTGGCTGACATGGGGCAAGCCTATGGCGGCAGCCTCACCCTTACGCGCTCGGCGCTGGGAGGGCTCTGCGTGCGGGTCAGCCTGCCGCAGATGCTCGCGGCTGTAGCGCCGATGTGACCAGAGTCAGCCTGTGAGCCAGCACAACAGTTCCACATGCGGAGTTTGCGGAAAGAGGTCCAGCGGTTGCAGCTCTTTCACTGCCAGTCCGGCAGCCGTCAGCACCTGCAAATCGCGGCTGAAGGTTGCCACGTCACAGGCGATGTAAAACACATCGCGATAGCGGTGTTTTTTAGGCAACAATGCCGCAAGGTTGTTGCAGCCATCGCGAGGTGGGTCTAGCACCAGAATGCTGGCCTTTGCCGTGGTGGCCTGCAGCTTCTCACACTCGGACGCGATAAACAGATTGTGGCACAGGCCTGTGGTCGCAGGGAGGCCACGTGCGTTTAGCTGCATAACGCTCTCTTCCACGCCTTCAACCGCGAAAATCTGCTGGAATCCGCGTGCCGCAATTACCTCAGTGAAATTGCCGGAACCCGCGAACAGTTCAGTCACTGTGCGCGACGGATCCAGCATTTGCAGCCGCTGTGCCAGCCACTCGCGCATGAAGCTGTTCTGCGCGTCATTGCCCTGACGGAACTGTCTGCGCTGGTTGTGCACCACCTCAGTTGCTGTTATCTCTTCGTCAATATCCAGCGTGGTCCAGCTGTGCTTTCGCGACGGTTTCCACGCCGCCACCGGCAGCGCATCAATAAGGGCGTGCAGTGTGGCGCGGTTCGGTGCTGTCAGCACGGGGCAGTCGGTGATGGGCGCAAGTCGATTGGAGCCCGCTGCAACAAAACCCAACTGGCGACCATCGGTTTTGAACTGCGCCCTGTTGCGGTACGCAAACGCCTCTGGTGCACCGTGCATGGGGGCGATGCGGTCATCAATCTCATGCCGTGCAAGTGCCTGGCGCACCAGCTCTTCCTTGGCGATTAGCTGCGCCGGATAGCGCATGAACTGCCAGGGGCAGCCACCGCAATCGCGCTCTCCCAGCCCGTGATGGGGGCAGAGGGGGAGCACGCGGTCAGGCGAGGGGGTGACGAGCTCCACCAGGCGTGCAAAACCGAATCGCTGTTTGAACCCGGTGACGCGAAAGCGTGCCGTTTCGCCGGGCCAGACTCCCGGTACGAAGAACACCTGCCCCGTCGGGTGCTCGACAATACCGCGACCATCGGTGCCCAGATCGCGCACGGTTGCTGTGAACTCCTGATGCAGTGCCGCGGGTTTCATGGCTCCTGACCGCTCGCCGTTGTGGGAGGCGCCGCGTTGTTGCCGCGGTGCACACGAATGAGCGCGGCCCCGATGATCAATTGCAGGCCGCCGTAGAGCAACAGCGTGAATAGCACCAGGTCACCAATGGGGGCCAGGGTCGGGTCGGATGCAGGAAAGATGGAAACTTTCAGCAGCACGCCGAGATTGATGTTGCGCACAACCACCTCGATTTCGATGGCGGTTGCCTTGCGGCGGTTCATCCCGGTTAGCCTTGGTGCCAGCCACCCTGCGAATGCGAGCGCGATGGCGAAGAAAGCAACCAGCACGGCGTTCCCGGCACCGAAAGCTGCGAGGTCGAGGCGGCCGGCAATCAGGGAGCCGATCACGATCAGCAGCACGCCCAGCAGCGAACCGCGGATGCACCATAGCGAAAATGTGGGTGCTCTGCGCGGGTAGTAGCGCAGGAACAGCATGCCGAGCAACAGGGGCAACAGCAGCGTGAGCCCGATTTCGAACACGATGCCGAGCCGGGGCATGACGAAATCCACAGGCAGTTGCTGGCCGATCAACAGGTCGAGAATCAGCGGGGTGGTCACCAGGCAGGCGAGGGTGGTGAGGGTGGTAACACTGATCGACAGGGCGATATCCCCTCGTGCCAGGTAGGTGAAAATATTGGAGACGGTGCCGCCGGGAATGGCTGCGATGAGGGCGATGCCAATAGCCACGCCCGGTGTGACACCGGGCCAGGAGACGAACAGGAATGCCAGCAGCGGCACCACTAGCAGCTGTACGCCAGTACCGGCGGCAATGGGCACCGGGCCGCGGGCAATGTCCTGGAAATCCCGGCCGGTCAGCGTGGCACCCATGCCGAGCATGGCGAGAATCAGCTGCAGGGCAGCGATGCTGTATTCGTGTGCAATGTAGAGTTCCGCCATGTACCTCTGGCCCTGTGTTTTTACCTGCGCTCAAGGCTCGCAAGTATGCTGGTATCATGGCCCTCTCACAACGGTTATAGGTGGTGTGGTCATGCGTTCTACGGTCGCCCCGATACTCTCGTTTGCCGAATGCCGGCGAGGTTTCTGGCGTCTGCTGCCGCTGTCGCTGTTTGTCGCAGCCTTTGGTGCGGCTTTCGGGCTGGCGGCGGTGCAGACCGGCTTGCAGCCCTTTGAAATCGTGTTCATGAGTGCCACGGTGTTTGCCGGCACGGCGCAGTTCGCAGCGCTGGACCTGTGGGGCGCGCAGGTGCCTTTACTGCCCCTGCTGGTGACGACGCTGGCTATCAACGCGCGCATGCTGCTGATGGGGGCAACGCTCTATCCCTGGCTTGCCCTGGTGCCGTCTGGTCGGCGCTATGCCTCCCTTGTCACGCTCTCGGATGCCAACTGGGCCATGGCGCTGAACGACCTGCAGTCCGGGCGCAATACCCTTGGTGCACTGGTGGGCGGCGGCATTGCGCTGTGGCTGACCTGGCTGGCGGGCACACTTGCCGGCATGCTGTTCGGGGGCTTCATTGCCGATCCGCGTGCCTTCGGGGTGGATATGGTACTGGGCTGCTTCATGCTCAGCATGGCGCTGGCAGGCCGGCGCAACGCACGCAGTGTGGCAGCCTGGGTCGCCGGGGGTGCTGCTGCGTGGGCGGCGTGGGTGTGGCTGCCCGCCAACACGCACGTGGTGGCCGGTGGCCTCGCGGGCGGCCTGGTGGGTGCGCTCTGGCTGGAGCGAGACCAGTGATTTCCACCTCAGGCTATGGGCCAGTGCTGATCATCGCCTGCATGGCGCTGGTCACGCTGCTGGCGCGTTTTGGTGGCGTGTGTATCATGGGGCAGATTCCGCTCAACCGTCGCACTGAGGGCTTTATCAACGGCATGGCGGGCTCCGTGTTGATTGCGGTGCTGGTGCCGATTGCCCTGCAGGCTGACGCGGGCGGGCGGCTGGCATTGCTGGCAACAGGTGCCCTGATGTTGTGGCTCAAGCAACCCATGCCCGCGATCGCGCTGGGTATCGCCGTCGCCGCGCTCTATCGCGCGCTGTAGCCGAAAACACTATGTGCTGAGTCAAGAAACAGGGATTCTGTGTGCAACAATACACCGCAGCCTGTTCCGGCCCGCTTTGACACGCGCTACTGTAGGCGCGTAGCTTGACAGGGATACCGGCGCAGGGGGAGAACGCTTATGCAGCAGTTATCAGGCCAGGACGCGATGTTCGTACACGCAGAGCTGGAGGGCATGCCGCAGCATATCGGCGGTATCAGTATTTACGACCAGGGTACCGCGCGGGGTGGCAAGGTGCGGTTCAAGCAGATCCTGGCCTTGATGAAGTCCAGGCTGCATCTCTCCCCCATTTTCCGCCGCAAACTGGTAGGCGTACCCTTCGGCCTCGGTCAGCCCTACTGGGCAGACGATCCGGATTTCGACCTCGAGTACCATGTGCGCCACATTGCGCTGCCCAAGCCGGGTGATTGGCGTCAGCTGTGCATTCTGGCCGCGCGCATTCATTCGCGCCCGCTGGCGCGCGACAAGCCCCTCTGGGAGATGTACATTATCGAAGGGTTGGATAACGTGCATGGCCTGCCCAAGTGCTGCTTTGGCATGCTGCTGAAGGTCCATCACGCCGCTATGGATGGTGCCGCGGGTTCGCGGTTCATGAGTTTGATGCTGGACACCTCGCCGCTGGTGGCAGAAGTGCCCGAGGCGCCTCCATGGGAGCCTGATGTGCCCTCCCGCGCCAGTATGCTGGCCAAGGCCTATGGCGACGTTTGGCGGGCGCCCGGCAAGATACTCGGTCTCGCGCGGCAGGCAATACCCATCGCACTGCGCCTGCGCAAGGGCTATGCGGAACACGACTTTGAGCCCCGACCACCGGCGCCCAGAACCCGCTTTCAGGGGCGCATATCGCCTCACCGCGCGGTCGATGCGGCGCGTTTCGATTTTGAGTCAGTGCGCCGTATTCGTCAGTTGTGCCCGGGCAGTACCATCAACGATGTCATGCTGGCCGTGGTCTCGGGTGGCTTGCGCCGTTACCTGGAGGGTCGCGACGAACTGCCCAGCAACGGCATGGTGGCAGGCTGCCCGATTGATGTGCGCACGCCGCAGGAGCAGATGGCCGGTGGCAACATGGTGGGTTTCATGGGCGTGGGGTTGTGCAGCGACGTGTCGGACCCGGTGCAGCGGCTGCGCGCCATTCACCAGGAGAGTCGGCAGGCCAAGGCCTACGCCGCGGCGGTGGGCCCCAAACTGGCGCTGGAACTGACCGATGTGCTGCCGGGCAACCTGTTGGCGCTGGGCTTGCGGCTGGCCTCGGCTACTGGCCTTACGGAATCCTCCGTCATGTTCAACACGGTGGTGACCAACGTTCCTGGCCCGTCATTCCAGCAGTATTTCTGCGGCGCCAGGCTTGTCGATGCGCTGAGCCTCGGCCCGCTGCTGCCCAATATCGGCCTTTTCCATGTCGTCTACAGTGCCGTGCAGAACAAACAGGGCACAATAACCCTGTCCTTTACGGCGTGCCGCGAGATGCTGCCGGATCCGGCGCACTATGTCGCCTGTCTGGAAGCCGCATTTGCGGAATTGCTGGCACGGTTGCCAGAAACAGAGCGTGTGGCGGCAAAATCGTCCGTGGCCGCGGCGAAACCGCAAGCCAGGCGACGCGCAAAGGCACCAGCGAAAGCTGCCCGCAAGGCTAGCGCAGGTGCGAAACCCAAGCGTAAGGCCACGCGCAAGGCTACGCCCAAGACTACGCCCAAGGCGGGCACTTGATATGCGTGTCATGATTACCGGGGCAACCGGTTTTGTCGGTTATCACACCGCGCAGGCGCTGCTGGCGGCGGGGCACGAAGTGAGCGTGCTGGTGCGCAGTGTGGACAAATTGCTCAACCTGTTCGGTGAAAACCGGGTGCATCAGGTTGTGCGTGGCGACGTGACGGATCCGCAACAGGTGGCGCGAGCACTCGATGGCTGTGATGCCGTGGTGCATTCCGCGGCCATGGTTTCCACCCACGCAGCGGATGCGGATCGCGTGTGGCGCACCAATGTCGAGGGTACGCAGTGGGTCGTCGGGGGTGCGGTGGACCGGGGGCTGACGCGTGTTGTGCACGTCTCCAGTGTGACCGCGCTGTACGATCCGCAGGCCGACGTGCTCACCGAAGCGTCCCCCCCGGGCAGGGCGCGCAATGCCTACGGGCGCTCCAAGGTGGCCTGTGAAGAATACGTGCGCGATTTACAGGCGCAGGGAGCCTCTGTGGCAATCACCTATCCGGCGCAGGTGATAGGGCCTGATGATCCAGGCTTCACCGAGCCGCATCAGGGGCTGCAATTGCTGTTGAAGGGCATTGTTCCCTGCACTTCATCGGGCACCCAGTATGTCGATGTGCGTGATCTGGCCCAGGTGCACAGGCGGTTGCTGGAAGAATCCACGCCCGGCAATCGCTATGTCATGGGAGGCCACTATCTCGACTGGCAGGCGCTCGCCGAAGCGCTGGAAGCCGTTACCGGGCGGCGCTTGCTGAAACTGCCCCTGCCCGGCCTGGCGGCCCGTCTCGGGGGCCAGCTGTATGACCGGTTCAGCCGCCACTTGCCAGTGGACCTGCCCTTCGGGCTGGAGGCGATGGAATACGCCACGCGCTGGGTGCCGCTGGACAATAGCCGGGTGGAGGAGGAGCTGGAATTCCAGTTCCGCCCTTTGCAGGACAGCCTTCACGATACGCTGGCGTGGCTCTGTCGGGCGGGCTACATCACGCGACGTCAGGCGGGCCGCGCTGTTGACCTGTGAACGCGGTGATCCGGCCCTGCGGTCCGGCGTATACTTAGTTCACGTGTGAGGTATAGATTGATGTCAGTAGCCAGTACCCCGGTGCCGCCACAGCCACCGCTGATTCGCCACAGCGTCACCGAGGTGGGGCGGGTTTTTCTGGAGATGGGTGGCAGTGCGATTCTGCGGCCCCTGTTGCGGCGCCTGCCGCGAGGGGATGGCCACAGCATTATCGTACTTCCCGGGTTCATGGCCGCCGATGCGTCCACGGCAGGCCTGCGCCGGTTTCTCAATGAGCAGGGCTATCATGCGCTGCCTTGGGGGCTGGGGCGCCACGGCGGCGGCGATCGCGCGGCAAGCCTGGAGGCCGCCCTCGCTGCGCGCAGCGAAACGGAGGCTCGCGTTGCGGAGCGGGTGCAGCAGGAATTCGAGCGCACCGGACGCAAGGTCACGTTGATTGGGTGGAGCCTGGGGGGGTTAGTGGCCGTCGCCCTGGCGCACCGTTACCCGCAGTGGTTGCAGCGCGTGATTACACTGGGTACGCCCTATGGCGACCCCCGTGGCACCGCGCTCTACCGCCTGATGAGCGGGCGCAACCCGGGCCCGGCGGACGAAGAGGGCATTCGCCGCTGGACAGAGCACGCCTATCAGGGCGAATTGCAGCTGCCGGTGCTGGCGTTGTATAGCAAGACAGACGGTATTGTGGGGCGCGACATCGCCCAGTGTGGGGCCGATGCACGCTGGGTGCGCAACGTTGCCGTGCCCGCCAGCCATATCGGTTTTCCCTTCAATCCTCTGGTGCGCGCGGTGATTGCACGCGAGCTCGCGCAGCGCTAGCGCAAGGCACACGTCGTCCCCACAGTGGAGTTCTAATCGTCTACACTACTCAGTGAGACTCACGGGCGACGCGCGATGGAGCGATGTGTCAATGGAGAATCACAGGAGAACGGTGCTCGTTGTTGACGACACCCCCGAGAATCTCGATATCCTCTCGGAAGTGCTGCGCGATACCTACCAGGTCAAGGTCGCCACACGCGGGCGCCGGGCGCTGGAGATCGTACGCCGAACGCCGCCGGATCTGATTCTGCTCGACATCATGATGCCTGAAATGGATGGGTTCGAGGTGTGTCGGGCGCTGAAGGAAGACTACACCACCCGCCACATCCCGATAATCTTCGCCACCGCCAGCATAGACCCCAAGGATGAATTGCGCGGCCTGGAGATGGGGGCGGTGGATTACATCACCAAGCCGGTGAGCCCGCCCGTGGTGCTGGCTCGCGTGCGCACCCATCTCGCGCTGTACGACCAGAATCAGGAGCTTGAGCGCAAGGTGCGTCAGCGCACGGTGCAGCTCAATGAAACCCGCCTGCAGGTTATCCGTCGACTGGGCAGGGCGGCGGAGTATAAGGATAACGAAACCGGCCTGCACGTTATCCGCATGAGCCACTACTCTCGCCTGATCGGCTTGGCGGCTGGCATGGACGAAACGGAAGCGGAATTGCTGCTCCATGCCGCGCCCATGCACGACATTGGCAAGATCGGCATCCCCGACAGTATCCTGCAGAAGCCCGGCAAACTCACGCCGGCGGAATGGGAAATCATGAAGACCCATGCGGCCATCGGCGCCGAGATTCTGGGCGAGACCGAGGGGTCCGGTTTGCTTACCATGGCGTCTGTGGTTGCGTTGGCACACCATGAAAAATGGGACGGCAGTGGCTACCCGCAGGGGCTTGGCGGCGAGGACATACCCCGGGTGGGGCGTATCGTTGCCCTCGCCGACGTGTTCGATGCGCTCACCAGCAAGCGCCCGTACAAGGAGGCCTGGCCGGTGCAGACAGCGGTTGACTGGATCGCCTCGCAGTCGGGGCAGCATTTCGATCCGCATCTGGTCGATTGTTTCCTCAAGTGTATTCCGGATATGGAAGTCATACGCAGCCGTTACCGGGAAGAGGGTCCTCCGTGCGTGCTGGGTCCGGGCAGTTAGGGTGATACCACTTATTTTGCGTCTGGCGGCGCTGCTGCCAGTGCATTTTCGTCAGATGCTTCGTGTACCGCCGCTACTGGCGTTGTGCTTTGCGGGCTTCTGCTCAGGCGTTGCCAGTGCCAGTGCAGTGGTCAGCGATCAGCTGACGCTGACCGCAGAAGAAGAAGCGTGGCGCCAGGCGCATCCGGTACTCCGTGTGGGCAGCGAAGTCGACTGGGCACCCTACAATTTTCACGAAGACGGCAAGCCGCTGGGTTTCTCCGTTGATATCATGCGTCTGGTCGCGCAGCGCCTTGGCGTCAAACTCGAATTTGTAGGTCCTGAGCACTGGCCGGAACTCGAAGATCGGCTGCTGAATGGCAGCATTGATGTGTTGCTCAATACCGTGCGCACGCCAGCGCGTGAGCAGTCGATGCTGTTTTCTCCCCCCTACGGAGCAGCGCCAGTAGGCATCGCCAGCCGCCTCAACGCACCGGTAACAACCCTCACGTCGGGAAGTCGCCTGCGGGTTGCGGTGCCACGCGGCTTTTTCACCGAACGCCTGCTGCCTGATCTGCATCCGGATATCGAACTGCTGATTGCCGAGGGCACGGTAGCGTCCCTGATGGCGGTAGCCCTCGGTGAGGCCGATGCGACGGTAGGTGCGTATCCCGCCCTGCGCCATCAGATACGGGCCAATTTGCTCGGCCAACTTGCAATCACGGGCGATTATCGCCTGCCCGACCCGGATCTCGCCCGGCTGCGGCTTGCCGTGCGCAACGACCAGGTGATTCTCGACCAGCTGCTGCGCAAAGCGCTGGATACTGTGTCCCGCCAAGAGCGTGCCGAAATACTCGGGCGATGGCTCGCAGCCGACCAGGAGTTGCACCCCTCAGCGCGTTTACCCTCGGCCCTGATGGGCGACTCTCTGGAAGTGCTTGTCGGGCTCGCGGTCATTGTTGCGGTGGTGGTGGCGGCGTTGCTGTTTCTGTTGCGCGGTATCAGCCCTCAGCGCCAGCTGTCGCTGTTCTCGGGCGTGCGTTTTCGTTTCGCCGTCTATGCTGTTGCGCTGTTGTTCCTGAGTATTACGGTACTTGCCGCACAGGCCACCCTGCATCGTCTGGAATCCGAAGCGAGGTCCGACCAGGGGCTTATCCTCAACTCCATCAACAGCGGGGTGCAGTCGGGGCTGGAACTGTGGTTCGAGCGGCAGGTGGTCTATTTACTGGAGCTGTTGCGCGCGGACGACGCGCGGGACCATATCGCGGCGCTGGCACGCAGTACAGCCGCCGGTAAACCGGAAGCCTCGGCGCGAGCGCTGCAGGAACTCATTCGGGCGCGTTCCAACCAGGACAACCCGTATTTTGCCCTGCTGAACCCCCGGGGTGAGGTGATCGCCGGCAGCGAGGGTGTCGTACTTGGCAAACCGGTTGCGCTGGAACGCATCGCCGAGCATATCAATGCGGTTGTCGCCGGCAGCGGCCCTCTGCTGTTGCCCATTGACCACGATGTCAGTGAACACGACCACCACCTCGCGCTGCTCCAGGGGCTGCCTGATGCTGAGGGGAATCCCCTGGCGTTCCTGCTGATCGAGTCGGGGGATCGTGCGCAGGTGGATGCGCTCCTACATGCCGCAAGAGCGGGCAAGACCGGCGAAAGTTTCATTTTCAATCGCCGCGGCGAGGTGCTCGGCGGCTCGCGCTTTTCCGCAGACTTCGCCCGGTCTGGCGAGCGCTACCGAGAGATCAGCTCGCCGCGGGGCTATCCGCTGCTAACCGATCCTGGAGTAAACCTGATGGCGGGCGAATCCCCAGAAGCGCCGGCGGATACCTGGCCGCTCACGTTGATGGCCGGGCAGGCCATCTCCGGAATCGAGGGCGTCGACACCCAAGGCTACCGCGATTATCGGGGAGTTCCCGTGATGGGGGCCTGGACCTGGTCGTCGTTGCTGGACCTGGGTGTGGCAACGGAAATTGACGTTGCGGAAGTGCTGCAACAGTACCGGCTGGTCGAGCGTCTCGTGTACGTCGTGGCGCTAGCCATTACCATTCTGGTTATCAGCATGCTGGCTTTTGTGCTGTGGCTGTCTGAACGCGGGCGCCGCTACCTGCAGCGTCAGTTGCGTGAAAAGGGCGAGGAGATGCGCGCAGTCGGTTCGGCGGTTGAGCAAAGTCCAGTGTCTGTGCTGATCACCGATACCACCGGATGCATCGAGTATGTCAATCCGGCATTCACGCGGCTCACTGGCTATACCGCGGCAGAAGCAACTGGACAGACCCCGCGTTTGCTGAACAGCGGTGAGATGGAACCCGCGTTCTATGAAGACCTGTGGAGGACCATTGCGGCGGGCGAAGTCTGGCATCGCGAGATCACCAATGTTACGCGTGAAGGGCGCCTGGTCTGGTGTGACCAGGTCATAGCGCCGGTCTTCGATCCTGCAGGTGGCATCAGTCACTATGTAGGCTTACTCCAGGATGTTACCGAGACCCGCAGACTGCTTGGCGAGTTGCACGAAGCGGAACTGAGTCGTACCGACTCCCTGCGTGCTGCACGGGCGTCAATTTGGGAGTGGGACATCCTCACAGATCAGTGGTTTTGGGAGGAGGGCTTCGTTCGTGAACTGGGTCTGGATCCCGGTGATGCTCGAGCAGACGGTCAGTGGTATCTCTCTCTTGTGCATCCGGACGACCGCCAGGCCTTGTTGGAGGCCCTTCAGCGTGGGGTAACAACAGCCGCTCCTGTGGAAGCGGACTACCGTCTTCTACGTACCGATGGCAGTACCGTTTACGTACACGCCCGCGGCCAGGTGCGCTGCGATGATACGGGCAAGTCTGTGTTCATGACCGGTGTCAACTTTGATGTGACCGAACTGGAAATGGCTCGGCGACAGGAAGCGGAGAAGCAACAACAGTTTGAAGCACTGCTGGAGTCGGCGCCGGATGCGCTGGTGATAACGGATGCCAACGGTTACATAACGCTGGTGAATCATCAGGCACTGGAGTTGTTCGGTTACGGCCCCGGGGAAATGATTGGCGAGAGCGTCGAGATTCTCATGCCCGAAGCTCAGCGGCAGGGACACGTTGCCATGCGCGATGCCTTTGTCAACGCGGCGCGCGCCGGTGCGCTGCGTAACACGAAAGCCCGAGAGCTGGTCGCCGTGCACCGCGACGGTCATCTTATACCGGTGGAGATCAGTCTCAACCCCATGGGGCAGGGTACGGGTCTGCGTATCATTTCGGCACTGCGCGACATCACCGAACGTAAAGCCATGCAACGGGCCCTGACTTTGCGCGATCAGGAGTACAGCAGGCTGGTTTCGACTATCCCGGGAACCGTATATCGCGCGCGTGCGGATGAGTACTGGACCATGTTGTACATGAATGACGCTGTGGAAGACCTGACAGGTTATCCCGCGAGCGATTTCATCAACAACGCCGTGCGCAGCTACGCCAGCATCATATATCCCGACGATGTCGAGTACGTTAGTCAAACCATTCGTGGTGCGGTTGCCGAGGACCGCACGTTTGCACTGGAATACCGCATCATCGACGCCCGCGGTGAGGTGCGGTACCTGTTTGAGACCGGGCGTGCCGAGTACGGAGATGAGGATACCAGCAATACACTGGTGGGCACCTTGATCGACATCACCCCGCGCATGCGTGCCGAACAGCAACAACAGGAGAGTGAGCAGCGCCTGCTGCTGATTGCCGAGGCCGCCGACCTCGGTCTATGGGAGTATTTCCCGGAAGGTGACCGCTTTATCACCAACGTGAACTTCACTCGTCTGATGCGCTACGCGCCGCTGGAGTTACGTGAAGGCGCTGATACCTGGTCCCCCCTGCGCCACGGCCTTGATACCGTTGTGCGCCTGACACACCCCGACGATCTCGCCCGTGCCCTGACGCTGGCAAGCGATTGCCTGGAGGGGCGCACGGAGCTTTATCGCTGCGAATACCGTCAGCGTTGCGCCGATGGCGAATGGCGTTGGTTCCTCGATGTGGGTCAGGTGGTTGAGCGCGACGACAATGGACGGATGACACGTATCGCCGGCGTGCGCATTAACCATCACGTCGAACGCCTGTTGACCCAGGAGTTGGAAGCGGCGCGCGACGAAGCGCAGGCCGCAACAGCGGCCAAGTCCAGTTTCCTTGCGAATATGTCCCATGAGATTCGCACGCCCATGAACGCCATCATGGGCATGACACACCTTGCGCAGCGTACCCGCCTCGACGACCGGCAGCGCGATTACCTGAAAAAAATTGAACTTTCGGCGACAACACTCCTGTCCATCATCAACGACATTCTCGACTTCTCCAAAATCGAGGCCGGTAAGCTTAGCATCGAAACTATCTCCTTTTCCCTGGATGAGGTGTTCGATCGGCTGGCCAATACCACGGGGATGCGCGCTGCCGAAAAACACATTGAGTTCCTGTTCAAACTGTCACCGGAGCTGCCCCGATTTGTATTGGGCGACCCGGTTCGCCTCGGGCAGATTCTGGTCAACCTCTGCAGTAATGCGGTCAAGTTCACGGACGAGGGTGGTGAAGTAATCGCCGCGGTTGACGTTCTCGAGCAGGGCGCGGATCACCTCATCTTGCATTTCAGCGTTTCCGATACCGGCATCGGCCTGACGGCGGAGCAGCAGTCGAATCTGTTTCAGGCTTTCAGTCAGGCAGACCCCTCTACGACCCGCAAATATGGAGGCACTGGCCTCGGCCTGGCCATCTGCAAGAATCTGGTGGACATGATGGGCGGGGACATCTGGGTCGAGAGTGAATACGGGGTTGGCTCGGTCTTTCATTTCACGTTCCCCTGCGGTATGCAAGAGGCACCGGTTACCCCGGAGCCTCCCCAGCATAGTGTGAGAGTATTGATAGTCGATGAAAATGCCAGTGCGCGGGAAATTCTCGGCAACTACCTGACTGCTTTGGGCTTTCAGCCGGGATATGCCGCGAATTGCACGGCAGCATTGGAGGAGCTTCAGCGCAACGCCGCGGAAAACCCGTATACGGTCTTGCTGGTAAACTGGAAGTTTGGGGCGATGACGGGTGCAGACCTGGTACAACAGCTCGAAGACGAAGGCGGCATTGCAGAGCTGCCCCCCGTCGTGATGATGTCGGCATTCAGTCCTGGTGAAGTGGAGCAGGCAGCCGGCAACCTCACCATCGCGTCTTTCTTGACCAAACCGGTGACGCCATCGACTCTGTTCGATGCCATCATGCAGGCGGTCGAAGGGCAGCGTCAGAATGGACGAACGGCCAGCTCGGTTGCCGAGGATATGCAGGCGGCGCTAACGAGCCTGCGTGGGGCTCATGTCCTGTTGGTTGAAGACAACCTCGTCAATCAGGACGTGGCGAGGGAGTTGCTCGAAGGATACGGTATACAGGTGACGATTGCCGGCCATGGTCGGGAGGCGCTGGAACGACTGGAAAGCCAACGTTTCGATGGGGTGTTGATGGACTGTCAGATGCCGGTCATGGACGGGTACGAGGCTACCCGTCGTTTGCGTGCGAACCCCCGCACCGCCGATTTGCCCGTCATCGCCATGACGGCCAACGTGCTGCCTGGAGACCGCGAGCGTGTTCTCGCCGCGGGTATGAACGACCACATTGGCAAGCCGCTGGATGTGGCACTGATGCTGACCACAATGGCGCGCTGGATCGTGCCCGCGCGACCACGGGATGAGGTAGACGCTGGCCCCGAGCGCCCCCGCGAGTCGCGCGCCCTGTCCTCCGCCGTGCACGAATTGCCGGGGGTTGACGTCGCGGCGGGGCTTGCCCGGTTGCAGGGCAACGAAGGGTTATACGGGCGTATCCTTCACGGGTTTGCGGTAGATCAGGCACAGTTCGTCCAGGACTACCGCAAAGCGGTGCAGGAAAAAGACTGGCAACAGGCGAAAATGCGCGCGCATTCGCTGAAGGGGTTGGCGGGCACGCTGGGTGCCGCGCAATTGGCTCAGGCGGCGGCGGCGTTGGAGTCGGTCACCCATCCAGATTTGCAGGGCTCAGTAGATCTACAGGCTGCGTTGCTGACGGTGGAGCGCCAGATACGCCCCTTATTGGAGGCCCTGCAGGCGCTACCGCTTGCGCCAATAGAGGCAGAAGACAATGACTTCACGAAGAAGCCCGCGGCGAGTGTCAACGCGGTGCTGGTGACTCTGCGTTCCCTGCTGGCCGACGACGATGCATCTGCCCGGCCCGTGCTGGAGGACCAGGCGTCGCTTCTGCGCAGCGCAGCGCACGACCGCTATCGGGCTCTGCAGCGCGCGCTGGCGAGCTACGACTACGAACGCGCGCTGACCCTGGTGGATGACTGGTTGTCGCGCGGGGAATAAAGAGCTTCCTTGCCCGCCTCCAGCAGGCACGTGTGCACCGTTCAGGCATTCATACCAGCGCTTGTTTTGAAGCTGCGCGACTTTCGGCTGGCAGGTTGCGCCCGTATCCTCATTGTCAATCCATAATAACCAGGGGCGAGCTCAGATAGTGCAATACGATCAGGAAGTGGACTGGCTGGTTGCCGGCAGCGGTGCAGCAGGCATGACCGGAGCGGTCGTCGCACACCAGTTGGGCGGCCGTGTTCTGGTGGTGGAAAAGGAACCGCGCTACGGCGGCACGACCTGCAAGTCCGGTGGCGTGGCGTGGCTGCCGGGCAATCATCGGCAAGCCGAACTGGGAATCGATGACAGCGCGGAACAGGGTTGGCAGTATCTGCATGCGCTGATCGGCGAAAGCGTCTCCCCGGCGCGCTTGCGCGCCTTCGCCATGCGTGCAGGCGAGATGCTGGCGTTCATGATGCGCCACAGCCGTTTAGAGTTTACCCCGCTACCGGAATACATGGATTACTACCCCACACAACCCGGCTACAAGTCCGGTGGGCGCTCCATGGATCCTGGCGCTTTTTCCCTGCGCGAACTCGGCGAGGAAGCCGAGCGTATACGCGATGACTATTCCTCGATCCTGCGCTGCAATATTACGGTGCCTGAGGGGCGCGATCTGGGCGCCATGGGCCCTGCGGCAATCTGGCTGGGAATACGCCTGTATGCACGTTACTGGCTGGATCTTCCGGCCCGTCTGCGTGGCAAGCGTGATCAGCGTGTCACGCTGGGCGCAGGCCTGGTGGCGCGCTTGCGGCGGTCATTGATGGACCGCGATATTCCCCTCTGGCTCAACGCACCGCTGCAGGAACTGTTGCTAGAGGATGGCAGAGTGACCGGTGCTTTGGTGGTGAAAGACGGCGTGGCTCAGCGGGTGCGCGCACGACATGGGGTACTGCTGGCCATGGGTGGATTTGCACACAATGCCACGATGCGACAAACGTTCCAGCAGGCCCCGATTGGCGCCGATTGGACAGCTGCCGCGCCCGGAGCCACCGGCGATGGTATCCGCATGGGGCAATCGCTGGGTGCGGCGCTGGGGTTCATGCAAAGCGCATGGTGGTCGCCGAGCTACCGTATGCCCGATGGCAGCGTGTTGGCGCTGATCGCCGGCAAGGCCTATCCGGGCTCCATCATGGTGAACCGCAAAGGCCAGCGTTTCACCAATGAAGCACAACCCTATGAGGACGTCGTCAAGGACCAGTATGCTTCGGAAGCGCGCGGGGAGGGGGCTATTCCCTGCTACCTGATCTTTGACGCGCGTTTTCGCCAGCAGTATCCGGTAGGCCATATCAAGCCGGGTAAAATGGTGGGCGATTCCCAGCTCCCCGGTGAACTGTTCAGTTCGGGGCTGTTGACCCGGGCAGACTCCCTGCAGGGGCTTGCTGAGGCACTGGATATTGACGCAGCCGGCCTCGCCGCCACCGTCGAGCGCTTCAATGAACATGCGCGTGCCGGGCACGACCCGGATTTTGGACGCGGAGACTCCGAGCACGACCGCTACTATGCGGACCCGAAAGTGCAGCCCAACCCCTGTCTCGGCCCACTGGATACCGGGCCCTACTACGCGCTGCGTTGTGAAGCCGGCGATCTGGATACCAAGGGTGGGCTGTTGTGCGATGAACACGCGCGCGTGCTGAAGGAGTCTGGCGATGTCATTCCGGGACTGTACGCCGCGGGTAATACCAGCGCTGCGGTTATGGGCGATACCTACCCGGGCGCCGGAGCCACCATAGGTTCAGCCATGACCTTCGCCTACCTGGCCGCGCAACACGCACTGACCGATCAGGAGCCTGCAGATGAGTGATTTCCGTTACGCATTTCTTGAGCCGGGGCGCTTCGCTCGCGGGTGGCATATTGTTGCCTTTTCCAGCGAACTTGAGCCGGGCGCGGTGCAGCGCCTGCACTATTTTGGCGTTGACCTGGTGCTGTTTCGCGGCGAGTCCGGCGTGGCAGCCGTGCTCGATGCGCATTGCCCGCATCTGGGCGCGCATCTGGCCAGCGACGGCGGCAGAATCGTTGGCGATGCGCTGGCCTGCCCCTTCCACGGCTGGACCTTCGCCGCCGATGGCGAGTGTATCGATATACCCTACGCCACACGTATCCCGGAGCGGGCGCGCCATGCGCTGCGTGGTTGGCCGGTAGCGGAGCGCAACGGCTTCATTGCGTTGTGGCACGATCCCGAAGGCGGGGCGCCGGAGGATTACCTGCCCGTCATCAAAGAGTGGGGCCACGGTGCAGCAGGCTGGGGCGATTGGCGTTTTCACCGCTCGCGTATTCGCGCACAGCCCTGCGATGTGATCGAAAACATCGTCGACATCGCGCATTTTCCCCATGTACACGGCGGCGAAGTGCGCGAATTCGAAAACCGCTTTGGCGAGCGCACGGTCACCCAGGTGTCGAGGGTGCAACAAACCGCGGCCGCGCGCGGCGTCATCCCGCCGGGCTTGCCGTTCGACATGGAGGCAGCGCGGGCACAGAGCGTTGCCAACCCTGCGGATGCCTGGGGCGATGCGACCTACCACGGTCCGTCCATCATGTATTACTACACCGAATCCCGCGGCGGCGCTGTGGACTATCGCAGCTGGTGGGTGAACTACCATACCCCGGTTAACAGCGAGGAAGTCGACCTGTGTAGTGCGGTCATTGTAAGCGGCCTCGACGGAGAACCGGTGCCCGAAGAATTTGCCGAGCAATACGCCATCGGCGCACACGCCGCGTTCGGCCAGGATGTGGAGATCTGGAAAGACAAGGTGTACCGGGCTGAGCCGATACTCTGTGATGGCGATGGCCCGATCAACAAGCTGCGCCGCTGGTACGAGCAGTTTTACCTGCCACGCAATGGTGCCGCGCACCCCTGATCAGCGGTTTGCACGCTTTAGTCGCAACAGTGTCGTGATCAACGATAGGGAGTAACGCGCATGAATACAACAGACGTTCTCGACCGCTACGGCCCCGCAGCCCTGGTCACCGGTGCGTCCTCCGGTATTGGCGCGGCGTTCGCCAGGCTTCTGGCTGAGGCAGGCTTTGACCTGTTGCTGGTTGCACGGCGCGCCGAGCGGCTGCAGGACCTCGCCGCCGAGTTGAGCGCCGCGCACAACGTTAAAGTGACGATCTGTGCGGCAGATCTGGCCGATCCCGCTGCGGTTGATGCAATCGCGAAAGCGGCGCAGGGGCTGGACATCGGCCTGCTGGTCAGCAATGCGGGCTTCGGGCTCAAGGGGGCGCATCAGAACAACGAACCGGAGCGCATGGCGGCCCTGCTGCAGGTTAATTGCGCGGCTCCCATGCAGCTTACCCACCGCTTTCTCCCTGCTCTGATCAAGCGGGGCCGCGGCGGGATTATTCTCACCAGTTCCGTGGAAGGCTTCATGGGCATTCCGTTCTCTGCCGCCTACGCCGCGAGTAAAGCCTTTACCAACAGCCTGGGGGAATCCCTGTGGGGCGAGCTGCAGCCTGCAGGCATTGACGTGCTCGCCCTGTGCCCTGGGAGCACCGACACGGAGGCGCATGCCTTGCAGGGTATAGATCCGGCCACCCTGGAGGGCATGATGTCGCCACGTGAAGTCGCCGACCTCGCGCTGCTGAATCTGGCCAATGGCCCGGTGTATATCGCCGGTGAGCAGAACAAAGCTATGTTTGATGCCCTGCTTGGCATGCCGCGTCGCGATGCCCTGCGCCAGATGGCAGACAATATTCGCGCCGTACTGCTACCCCAGGAGGAAGCCCCGTGAGTGAACCAACTCTGGCGACCCTGCTCGCGGAGCGCGCAATTTATCGCAACCTGGTCGCCCTGGCGCACGCTATGGATAGTCGCGATTGGGACAGCCTGACTGGCCTTTTCATGCCCAATGTGACTGCGGATCTGGGTACCGGTGAGTTGCAGGGTGCAAAGGCGATTGTCGCGCTGCTGCGCTCTTTCCTGGATGTCTGTGGGCCAACCCAGCACCTGCTGGGCAACGTGCTGATCGATGTTAAGGGTGACCGCGCCAGCAGCCGCGCCTATGTCAGTGACATGCACCTGGGCAGCGGTGCGAGCGAGGGACAGACCTTCTGCACCCTGGGTGATTACCACGACGAATGGCAATTGGTTGATGGATGCTGGCTATTACGCCACCGCTGCAAGCACAACCGTGGTCATATCGGTTCCTTTGCCGTGCTGGGCCCCGGCCCGGAGCACTGGCAGGCTTGAAGCCTGCGATTTACGCCTTTTCAGCCAGTGACAGCAGTAAGCCTCGCTGGGCGGGTGCGCGGTTATCGAGAAGTTCCAGCCAGGCTGTATGCAGGGCGCTGGCACCGTGTTGGTGTTCAATCACAGTGTGTTGTGCAGTCGCGTGGGCGATCTCGGCACTGGCCTGGGTCGCTCGCTCCATGATAACGCCGTGCCCCCACTCCTGCTCGCGCTTGGCGATCTGGGCGGGGGCGAAAAAGAACTCTGGCTTGGGGCCCGGGAGCGTTTCTTTGTTGGCCGGCGCATCCCAGTGCGTGAGCCCGACGCTGACGCTGGCTTTCAGCTGTGAGCCGAGGCCGCGGTGTACCGCGCCGATGACACCGGCGTCACCCGACATGTCGACATACACGCTGGCCTGCTTCTCAATATCCGCTTCTGCGCCATAGTTAACCACCTGATCGTAACAACCCAGCGTGCGGACAAATTCGCTGTTCCCGGAGGATGTCAGGCCCACCACGGGCGGGGCGTCGTCACGCTGGTGGAGTAGCCAGGCGAGTCCGTAAGCGGTTTTGGACGAGGCGGAGCCAATAATAATCTGGCGGGACTGAAACCAGGCCTTGTCCTGCAGGTAGTCGCAGAGCACATAGGCCGTGGAAAACAATGGAAACAGCAGGCTGCGCTGATTCTCCATGGCCTGCAGAAAGTCGGCTTCGGCGGCCATACGGCGGAAGTTGTTGTACAGCCCCGGTAGCGGCTGTCGATGGGTGGCGACATCCGTGAGTTGATCGTGCCGAATCCGGCCTGCGGTCAGCAGGGTGTGGCTGGCCATCGGGAAGAAGCCCCAGAGCCGCTCGCCCACCGGTATGTCCGGATGCGCGGACTGCTGCACAGTGCCACTGCCCCAGGCGGGGACGTTTCCCCAGGGTGCCGGTGCCGGATAATAGTGCCAGTAGCCAATCATGTCCCCACTGGCCGCATAGCTGACGTTGTTGGATGTCAGCGCGAACTGGTCGATACGCACCAACAACTGGTCGCTTGTCAGTGCGGGGCTCTCGTGCTGCGCAAGGTGGGTTTCGCGAAAATTGTCGCGGTTTACCTGAAATTCGCTGATGACGGTCATGGGCGGCTCTCCTTGCGAACGAAGCACGATAGTCGCACCCGCTCCAGGGCAAGACAACCGCCGCTTTGCAGTCGCACCTCAGTCAGCCGTTGGCTCGGGGAGGGCAAAGGCGAGGTACTCATCACCGGTGGGCGTGCCCAGTTTGCCACCGCTGGCGGTAATGACAATGTATTGTCGGCCATCGATGGCGTAGGTGGCGGGTGTGGCATAACCGCCCGCCGGCAATTTATATTCCCACAACAGGCGGCCATCGCGTTTGTCGAAAATACGCAGCTTTTCATCCGACGTTGCGGCGATAATCAGCAGGCCGCCCGCCGTGACCACCGGCCCGCCGAAGTTGCGGGTGCCGGTGGGTGCGATACCGCGCTCTGTCAGTGCCGCGTACTCGCCCAGCGGTATTTGCCAGCGGATCTTGCCGGAGACAAAGTCGATTGCGGTCAAGGTACCCCACGGTGGCTTGATCGCGGGGTAGTATTCGGCATCGACGAAATCGCGGTACCCGGCAAATACGTGCACCGTTTCCTTCTCGGTAGCGTCGTCTTCAACGGCGGGTTTCAGTTCACCGGCGCTGAGCGCAAACAGGTAGTCCACCACGGCATCGCGCTCGTGGCGCGACAGATGCCCGAACGGCATCATGCGGCCCTTGCCCGCCGCTACCACGTCCAGCGCTTCCCGGCGCGATATGCGCTGTTCAACCCCGGTAAGTGCCGGTGCGTAAGGATAGAAACCCTTGAGGTCCACGCCGTGACAGCCGGCGCATTGCTGGCGAAACAGGAATGCGCCAACGCCCATGGTGGACCCGCGGGCCACCTCCACCGCTTCCATTTGCAGGATATTCGGGGCATTGGTGGCGTTGATGTAATAGAGGTTGGTTTCCGGGTCAAACGCACCGCCACCCCAGTTGGCGCCCCCGTAGAAACCCGGCAGCAAGAGGGTTTTGCGCAGGCCTGCCGGGCGCAGGTAGGCAAGTTCGTGTGCCTCGTCCCACACCTTGCGTGCCGCCGCATTGGCCTCTGGTGACAGGTCCGTGAGATCATCGGCGGTCATGTATTGGCGTGCGAAGGGTTCCGGCAGCGTGACGCGCGGCTGCGTCGCTGCGCTGTAAACCCCGGGAATGTCCGATTTGGGAACGGCAACTTCCTCGATGGGAAATACCGGTTCACCGCTGTCGCGGTCGAACAGATAGACCACGCCTTCCTTGGCGGCCTGGGCAACCAGATCGCGCGATTTTCCGTCTTCAGTCACGGTTACCAGAGTGGGTGCGGAGCTCAGGTCGCGGTCCCAGAGGTCGTGATGCACCGTCTGGAAGTGCCACAGGCGCTTGCCGGTGCGGGCGTCCAGTGCCAGCAGGGTGTTGCCGAACAGGTTGTCGCCGGCGCGGGCAGAGCCGTCAAAATCGGGGGCGGGGGAGCCGGTGGGCACATAGACGACGCCGCGCTCAGCGTCCACGCTCATGCCGGCCCAGGCATTGGCGCCGCCGCTGGTTTCACGCGCGCCCTCCGGCCAGGTGTCGGCGCCAAATTCGCCGGCTGCGGGAATGGTGCGAAAGGACCAGACAAGCTTGCCCGAGCGCACGTCGTAGGCGCGTATATCACCCGGCGCGGAGCCCGCGGTTTCGGTCACCGCCGAACCCATAATGATCAGGTTGTCGAAAATCACGCCGGGGGAGGGGGCGTTGATGCTCACCTGCTCCGGCTTGCGTCCCAAACCCTCGCGCAAATCCACGCGGCCCTGCGCGCCAAAGCCGGGAATCAACTTGCCGTTGTTGGCATCCAGCGCCATCAGGAAATGCCCTGTGGTGAACAGGATGCGCCGGTCATCGCCATCCTGCCAGAACGTAACTCCGCGCATGTTTGACATGCCTGCATGTTCCTCACCAGGCGTGAAGGTCCAGCGTTCGCGCCCGGTGGCCGCATCGATGGCAAACACGTTGTACAGCGGGTTGCGAGCGTAGAGCACACCGTCTACCACAATCGGATTGACCTGCAGCTCGGAACTGTGTGGCAGTGGCGCACCCGCAGCACTGGCATAGCGCCAGGCCAGCGTAAGTTCCCCTACGTTGTCCCGGTAAATGTGCTCAAGGCTGGAGTAATGGGTGTTGCCCGCATCCCCGCCGTAGCTGCGCCATTCCACCGAGTCCTGTGCCAGTGCGGGTAAACAGGCTGCGCCAAGCGCTGCGGCAAAACCGAGTGAGCGTCGGGTCGACATGGTCAGTCCCTCTTGTGGCGCACAACTTTGGCCGTGGCGGAGGCGACCGCCGCCAGTTGGCCAGCCGGGTTTAGCAACGAGCCCTCCAGAAAGGAAATGCTCTTGCCGCATTTCACAACCCTGCCCCGGGCAATAATCCTGCCCGCCAGCGTGGGCTCCAGGAAGCTGACCTTGAGCTCCAGCGTGGGCAGTGCGGCAACGTCTGCCTGCTGCATGAACAGCGCATGTGACATGGCGGCATCCAGCATCACGGTGACATTGCCCCCCTGCACGACGTTGATGGAATGGCAGAACTGTTCGCTGACATCAAACTGCATCTCCGCGGTGCCTTCCGCTTCGTCAAAGTCCAGCAACTGCCCGTTCAGTACCTGCAGACAGGGCGGGATATGCGCGTTGGCATTTTTCAGCTTGTCGGCTTTAGTCATGTGAGTCCTTATCAATAGTGCCTGCGGGAGGCTAGCGTTTGCCCCACTGCAGCAGTTCAAAAATGGAGTAGGAGGGGTCCTGGGGGCCGGGTTGCCCGATGTGCGCGCCGTCGATGATCGGGTTATTCAGGTTCACCAGCGAAGGCTGGTGCAGGTGCGCCCAATCCGCATCCACCGCGCGGTAGGTGAATTTCCAGACACCGTTGCGCTTTTCGTACTTGTCAAAATAGCGCCCGCCGATCAGCAGGTCCAGCGGTCCGTCTTCGGTGCTGATCTTGTGGAAGGCAAGTATGTACACTTCACCTTCCGCACGGTCTCCGTCGAGTTTGATGTTCACGGTAGTGACGTTGTGGTGCAGGATTTCCATGTTGGCCTGGATATCCGGCAGCGTATCAATGAACTCCATGGCCAGGCCTTTGAAGAACGAGCCGTGGTCGTCGATTGCATCCTCGTGATACAGCGAGCGGAATTTCTCGTTGTCGTGGCGATCCGCCGCGTTGCAGTACGCGTTGATCAGCTCCATGATGGCCTGTTTGTCCAGCAGCGCCTGCAGTTGTTGTTCCATATCCGGGGTCATGTGCGGCTCCTTGCGCAGTCTCGTTATTGTCTCTGTGCTACAAAGAACAATGGCGCCCGCAGGCGCCATTGGCAAGTGCGAGTTCTAGAACTCGTAGGTGGCTTCGATACCGTAGGTGCGCGGGTCACCAAAGTAGCTGGCGGTCCAGAGCCCGAACGGGATGGTGTTGATGCGGTATTCCTTGTCCGCCAGGTTTTTGCCCCAGAGGGCGAACTTCAGCGCCTGGCCGTCGCCCACCGGCACGTTGGCCAGCGTGACACGACCATTCAGTAAGCCGTAGGGGCGAACCTCAGAGGTGGCGTTCTGGCTGGGCTCGATGTAGGGCACGTGGCGATCAACGAACTCGTAGTCGAGGCGTGCGGTCAGGTCACCCCAGCTGCCTGTGGCGACGGTGTACTCCGCCGACAGGCTGGCGCTGTTGCGCGGAGCATAGGGGAAATCCTTCTGGTCCTTCACATCGACGCCGTTCTCGATGAACTCGTTGTAGGTGGTATCCAGGTAGCCATAGCTGGCTGCGAGCTCCAGCTCGGGAATCGGCAGGGCAACCAGTTCCACTTCGAAGCCCTGGATAGTTGCTTCCCCCGCGTTCTGCACAATGGAGGCGGCGCTGCTACCGGCAACGAAAATCGACATCTGCATGTCGGTTGACTCGTTGTAGAAGTAGGCACCGTTGAGTTGCAGGCGGTTGTCGTTCCAGCGTGACTTGATGCCTACCTCGTAGGAGAGGATCTCTTCTGCATCGTATGGCGTGGTAAAGGCCGCTTCGAAGGGTGCTTCACCGTTGAAGCCACCGGCTTTCCAGCCATTGGCGATCTTGCCGTAGATGTTCACGTTATCGCTGGCGTCCCACGCGGCAACGAACGTGGGCGACACGTTATCGAAGCTCTTCTTGGCGCGGGCAGAGAAGGGTGCAGGGTTGCCCAGTGCATCGACGTCATTGGGGTGGTCGATATAGGTATCCTTGGTTTCTTCTGTCCAGCGCGCGCCAAAGGTCAGGGTCAGGCGGTCCTGGAAAATATCCGCTGCTGGGCGCCACTCAACCTGGCCGAATACCGCAATCGAGTCGTTGTCGAAGCCGTAGCGGTTCTGTGAGGTGGGAGAGCCAAAGGCACCGAAGAAGCTGATCGGGTTGTACACCGCTGCTTCTTCCTCGAAGTAATACACGCCGAATACGTAGTTGGTGCGGTCGGTAGTGCCGATCATCTGTACCTCATGAGACGCCTGATCGTAGTCGATGAAGCGCGCAGAGGTGAACAGGTTGACCGGTGAACCGTCGATATCGATATCGTCGTCCCAGTCCAGTGAACGATCGTTGCCGATGTAGCGCAGCGTGACGTCACCGAGCGCGCCCCAGCTGCCTGCATCATAGTCGGCAAACAGAGACCGCGAGATCGACTTTGAGCGCTCGAACTTGGCCTGATCGAGGCTTACACTGTCGCGGTTTTCATTTTCGCCTGTGACATACGGCGCCAGCAGCGCGTTCACGCCCGCCGGATCGTTGGGGTCGAGGTAGGTCAGCTGGTTCTTGGAGGGAGCCAGGTCCAGATCGCTGTAGTCCCACGTGTAGCGCAGTTCAAGCCGGTCGCTCGCTTCCCAGAGGATATCGTAGCGCCCGACGGTGTTGTCGATGTTGTTGAGTTCATCGATCAGCATCGGGTTTGCGAGTGGGTTGCCGAAGGGGTCCGCGACGTTGTCGTACAGGCCGTCACGCTCGCGGTATGAACCGGTCACTTTGGCCATGAATTGGCCGGCGCCACCGAGGTCGAACGCTGGAAGGTCCAGGCTGCCGTAGACAGTGCCCAGTGAATAGTTGCCGACACCGGCGCGCAGCTTGCCGCTGAACTCGCCGCTGGGTTTGGTGGTTATCAGGTTGACGGCGCCGCCCACGGTGTTCTTGCCGTACAGTGTGCCCTGCGGCCCGCGCAGCATTTCCACGCGCTCGAGTTCGGCGATGTCAAAAATGCCACCCACGTTCTTGCCGATAAACACGCCGTCGAGGTAGATGCCGACAGTGGGCTCCCAGGTAATGGCCGGGTTGATGGTGGCAGAACCGCGAATGGCGATGGTGGCGGCCGAGGTGTTGGATGGGGAGCGGGTGATCTTGACGTTGGGTACCGAGGTGCCCAGGTCGTCGATGGTGTTCACGCCCTTCTGCTCGAGCTGGTCAGCATTGAAGGCGGCAATGGAAATAGGGGCGTCCTGCAGCGTCTGTTCGCGCTTCTGCGCGGTGACGACCACTTCCTCGAGGCCCTGGGCCATGAGGCTGGCGCTGCCGGCAGACAGACATGCTGCGACCAGCAGCGTGATGGGCTTGCGTGCGTACATGAAGAATACCTCTTTTCTTGTGCGGTTTTTGCGGGCGGAGAGAGTACGGCCCAGCGGACCCGATTTGCATACCTTGTTTGGGGTATGCAAATCGGGCCTTGGCAGGTCACCCGAATACGTAGAAGGCGATCTTGTTGCCATCGGGGTCGCGCACATAAGCGCCGTAGAACATATCCGGTATACGCTGTCCGGGTTCGCCGTCGCAGCTGGCGCCTAGCGCAATGGCTTTGTGGTAGAGCTTGTCAACGTTTTCCTTAGCGCCGCCGCTGATTGCGAACATGTTGCCATTGCCGGGGTTTGGGGCGTCACCATTGAAGGGAACACAAACGGCCAGCATGGGCTGATCCGTCCCCGTACCGAAAAACGCGATGCGATCCATATCGATGGTGATCTTGGCACCCAGATCGGCCAGCAGGTCGCCATAGAATGCCTTGGCTTTGGCCATGTCGGTTACGCCGACGGTGATATATCCAATCATGTGCTGTCTCCTTGAGGGTGAGCGGCTGTAGACGGCCGGGCAACAGGATAGCCGAAATCCTGCGACCGGCCCATGCCCCCGCCATTTCAATCTGCGCTATGATGGTGGGCACAATGCTCGCAGGTACAAGGAGACGCCATGCAAGGCCCGACGGGGATTTACGGCAGCATCAGGGGCTTTCTGCTCAATGAACTCTGGCGGTTCGACCTCGAACAGCTCTCCAGTGCGCAGCGTTGGGCCTACAAGTCTATTCGCTTCCTGTTTGTGCTGGTGCGGGAGATATCCCAGGGCCAGCTGACCCTGCGCGCCATGAGCCTGGTATACACCACCCTGCTGTCGATGGTGCCGCTGCTGGCCGTGAGCTTTTCCGTACTCAAGGCCTTTGGCGTACACAACCAGATCGAGCCGCTGCTCTATAACCTGGTAGCCCCGTTGGGCGATCAGGGGCACGAAATCGTGCTCAACCTGCTGGATTTTGTCGAGAATATGAAAGTGGGGGTGTTGGGCTCTGTGGGCCTGGCCTTGCTGTTGTACACGGTGGTTTCGCTGATCCAGAAAGTGGAAGTGTCTTTCAACTATGTCTGGCGGGCGAAGTCCTCCCGCCCCCTTTCCCGGCGCTTCAGTGATTATCTCAGCGTGATCATGGTCGGCCCGGTGCTGGTGTTCTCCGCCATGGGCCTCACCGCGTCCATGATGAACAGCGGGATCGTGCAGGCGGTACTGAACATCGAGCCCTTCGGCAGTCTGCTTGTACTTCTGTCCCGTCTTATTCCCCTGTTATTGGTGATTCTGGCGTTTACCTTCGCCTATGTGTTCGTGCCCAACACCCGGGTCAGTTTCGGGTCGGCGTTCGTCGGCGCGGTGGTCGGGGGCAGCCTGTGGCAGGGGTCCGGCCTGGTGTTTGCCGAATTTGCGGCAGGTTCCACCAAGTACGCGGCCATCTATTCCGGTTTCGCCATTCTCATCATGTTCATGATCTGGCTGTATGTGAGCTGGCTGATCCTGTTGATAGGTGCGCAGGTCGCGTTTTACCACCAGTACCCCGAGCGCATTCGTCTCTCCGACCAGCGTGTGGCCCTGAGTGGTCGTTTCCGTGAGCAACTGACCCTGCTGGTGATTTTCCAGATTGCCCGGGCGTTTGTGCGCAAGGCGCCCCCCATGACGGTGGATGCGCTTTCCGACGCACTGCAGGCGCCGCCCGATCGCGTGGGCGAGGCGGTGGAATTGCTGGCGAGCCGCGACCTGTTGGTGGAAACCAGTAGCGAGCCGCCGGAATACCTGGTGGCGCGCGATCCGGCAACGGTCACGATTACCCAGTTACTGCGCGCAATCCGCAGCCCCAATGAGGAACAGGCGCTGATGGAACAGCGTGTGGTCTCAACCGCCGCGGTGGATGAGCTGCTGACGGGTATCGACGAGGCCGTGAGCGCCCAACTCGGTGAGCGTACCCTGCGCGACTGTGTGGCGCCTGACGCGTAGCGGTCAGTTTGTGCGGGGGAGTTGGCTCATTGGCCGACCACGTTCGCATTCACGATGTAGTCCAGCAGCGGGTAATGCGTGAACACGTAGTCGGCGCCGCCCTGTTCCAGTGGGCCCTGACGGCCATGGCGCATGCCGCCACCGGCGTGGTTGCCGTACAGCGGGTACAACCGCTCCACCACGTCCATGCCGGCAACCACCTCGCCAAAGGGCGCGAAGCCCTCTGCATCCAGCTGCGCGTTGTCGCCGAGGTTGATGTACACCTGGGTTGAGCGCGTATCCGGCCCGGTCATGGCGAACGCGACGCGGCCGATTGTGTTACTGGCTTTTGCGGGGTCGTCGGTCAAGGTGACCGCCTTCCACGCTGCTGTCACTGAGGGGTAGGGGCTGAGACCGAACTGGGCGATATAACCCGGCATAACCCGGTTGATGTGCACGCCGTTGTAGAAGCCGTTCCTCACCAATTGGTAGAAGCGGTCCGCGCCCCCGGGTGCCCACTCGCGCTGCACTCGCACCGTAAAGGCGCCTTCGGTGGTGACAAAGCGGGCCTGGAATTCCGCGGGTGCTTCCACCTCCCAGGCGCTGTTGGTTGTGTCCAGCAAGACCGCTGGGGGGACTTCTCTGAATGGTGCCTCCGGTGCAGTGGCCGCCAGAAGCTGTGCCAAATAGGGGCCCCAGATGGTGGGCCGGGAGTGGGTGCTGTGGCCGCGCGTCATATCGGTTATCGGCAATACCACGGCGCGGGCACCGGGGATGCGCGCGGTTTCGCGCTCCAGAATGCCGAGTTCCGGAGGGTTCACCTGGTCGTCCGCAGAGTTGATGGCCAGCACCGGGGCCTGTATTTTCTCCAGATGCGGTGCAGGGTTGTAGAAGCGCGAGGCATCGAAAGCGTAGATGAGGTCGTTGGCATCAATGCGCGAGCGGTAGCGTTCCACCAGCGTATCCATCATTGCCTCTGCGGATTCCCGGGTGGGCGCCTGAAGCTGGTATTGCAGCGGGCTCGACACCATAAACAGCAGACCGTACATGGCTTCCTTCAGGCCAGGGGGCTGTTCCTCGTAATTACCACCGTTCCACGCCGGGTCGTCGGTGACGGCGTCGATGATCATCTTGCGCGTCATGCGATTGCGCCCGGCAATCTCCACCGGCAGGCTGGCTAGGGGCAGCAGGGCGTCCATGAACTGCGGGTAGGTATAGCCCCACACCCAGCTCATCATGCCGCCCATTGATGTGCCGGTGACCAGACGCAGGTGGTCTACATCCAGGTGTTCCGTCAGCAGCCGGTACTGCGCCCGCACCATGTCATCGTAGGTGTATTTGGGGAAGCGCGCCCTGAGCCCATCGCTGGGTTTACTGGACAGGCCGTGGCCGATGGCATCGGGCAGGATGATGTAATAGCGGCTGGCGTCCAGCAGTTGGCCCTGGCCAAACAACACCCCCGCGAAGTGCTCGCTGAGGAACCCGTCGCCGCTGCCGGTGGTGCCGTGCATGATCAATACCGCGTTTTCCACGCGGCCATCGTCGCCACGGCGCGGGGTGCCGAGGGTGTAGTAGTGCTGGCGCAGGTCGAGTGTTGAACCGTCGTCGAACGGGAAGTCCTGTAGCACCTTACTGTCGGCTTGAGCCTCGGGTGTATCCGTGCTCGACAGGCAAACAGGTGCCGTCAGCAGGACCGTGAGCGTGAACAGGACCTTGGCATACGCGCTTGCCATGGGCGTTAACTCCTTTCTGGGTCGATTCTGGATGCCTTGCGACAGTCGCAATAATACCGTTTCTGCGACGTGCTTGCTGCTTGTTAAGTTGTCGGGCCGAGCGCACTATTTGCGCGTCTTGTTACGATCACCTAGGCTATAAAGCCAATGGGCAGTTACCCGCAGAGGAGTAAAGCAACGATGAAGTTACCCCAACCAAGATGGTGGCGGCTTGCTGCTTCCGTATTCGCCGGCAGTGTATTGATGATGGGTCAGGGTTGTAGCAGCACGCCGCGCCCTGAAGCGGAACTGGCGAGTGCACGCACGGCGCTGGTGAGTGCCGAGAACAATGAAGCAGCAGCGCATGCGCCGGTGCCGATGGACCGGGCAAAGGAAAAGTTGCGCCGGGCCCAAATCGCCATGGAAAAGAAAGATTACGCGGAGGCGAAGCGCTTGTCTGATGAGGCGGCCGCAGACGCGGAATACGCTCAGGCGTTTGCCAGCAAAACGCGTGCAGAGACCGCTCTCAGCGAGCTGGAATCTAGCATTGAGGCATTACGCAGCGAAATCGAGCGCAGTCAGCGCAACTGAGCGCTTCAAATCCGAGAGCAGGAGTTAGCATGAACGTATTATCGGTATTAAAAGTGGGTGCGCTGGTGGCCGCTTCGGCAATGCTGGCCGCCTGTGGCAGCTTGCAGAAAAATCAGGCGCTGTTGGATGCTGAGTCGAGCTACAACGCAGCAAAACAGAATGAGACGGTGTTGCGATACGCCGCGCCCGAGTTGCAGCGCGCTAACAAGGCACTGGAATCAGCCGCAGTCGCCAGCTCGGCAGAAGATATGACCTCGTTGGCCTATATTGCCAAGGTGCGCACTGATACGGCGATCGCAATCGCTGACCGCAAGGCCGCGAGTGAAAAGCTTAAAACGCTTGGCAAAACCAAGGACCAGATCCTGTTGTCGGCGCGTGAGGCCCAATTGGAAGCGCGTGAAGCCGAGCTGCAGCGCACCCAGGCCGATGCAGATTCGCTGCGCAGGGAACTGCTGGCTCTGCAGGCCGTAAAAACCGAGCGCGGCATGGTGATGACCCTGGGTGACGTGCTGTTTGCCACCGCCAAGGCTGACCTGCAGCCGGGTGCCAACAGCACTATCCAGCGCTTGGCCGACTTTCTTGAGGAATACCCCGAGAAGAGCGTATTGATTGAAGGCTTTACCGACAGTACCGGCGGAGCCGATTTCAACCAGGGGTTGTCTGAGCGGCGCGCGCTTTCTGTTCGTCAGGCCCTCGTCAATGCAGGTGTGAGTGCGACGCGCATCAGCACCGAAGGTTTTGGCATGTCTCGTCCCGTGGCGGATAACGCGACTGCGGAAGGACGACAGATGAACCGTCGCGTGGAAATCGTGATTCAGGACTGATGCGGTACGGGCTGGATCGCCAGCCCTTGGCCAGCAAACTGTTACCTATGTGCCAAGAAAGCACCCGTTGAAGGTGGTGCCGGAGATATGAATTTTTGCCGGTCTCTCCGAGTCGCATTTTGTCGCAATATACTATAAATAAAGCGATCGCACCAATTACGTTGTCTTCTCCCATATCAAGCTGTAGCATGCAATTGATCCTCCTATGTAGGGATAGAAATGGGGGGCTTAAAGTTCGGTTCCGAAAACAAGTGGTATCACATTCGGGGTATTGATAATGCCTAGACTCGCGCAGGAGCTATCTGATGCCGCAGTCCGTCGGCTGAAATGGGGCAGGGTACAATCCGGGAGTAATAAGGGCGCGCCTTGTACCAAGCTGCACGCGGTCGGCGGTGTTGGCGGCCTGTACCTGTACTGCGCTCCACCCGCACCCGGTAATACCACCTTTGCCCGCTCCTGGATTCTGAAAACGCCTATCGGCAAAGACCGGCCTGAGCTGGGATTGGGCCCCTATCCTGAAGTGACGCTGTCTATGGCCCGCCAGAAGGCTCGTGAGTTCAAGGAGCAGATCAGGCAGGGCATTGATCCGCGTGTGACGCGAAAGGCACTTGCGTCGGCTCTGGCCGCTGAACAGGCGAAAGCAGTCACGTTTCGCACAGTGGCTGACAGGTTCATCGTCAAGAAGAGCAAGGAGTTAAAGACCGTTAAGCAGGTTCAGAAATTGACCGCTCACCTCGAAACCTACGCCTATCCGATATTGGGTAAATTGCAGGTCTCCGACATCGAGCGGGCGGACATTATAAAAATGCTGACTCCCATCTGGGAGACAAAAACCGAGACCGCAACCAGGGTTAGGGCCACAGTCGAACGCATCCTCGATATGGCAGGCGCCGAGGGTCTCCGCAATGGCGACAACCCCGCACGGTGGCGCGGCAACCTCGACCTCTCTCTCCCCCTGCCGGGTAAGGTGAGCAAGGTAAAGCATTTGGCAGCCATGCCGGTCGATGAAGTCCCGCCGTTTATGAGCGAGCTGGCCGCCAAGGACAGCACCGGTGCAATGGCGCTGCGGTTCGCTATCCTGACTGCTGCCCGATCCGGCGAGATACGCGGCGCCATGTGGAGCGAAATCGACTTCAAAGCCAAAGTCTGGACTATTCCGTGTGAGCGCATGAAAGGCGGTCGCGACCATAAGGTGCCTTTGTGCCGCGAGGCGGTGGACCTGCTGAAATCACTCCCCCGCGACCATGACTCCAACCTGATATTTGTGAGCCCGACCGGCAAGATGCTGTCAAATATGACCCTGACAAAGGTGTTAAAGGATATGGGCCACCAAGTCACACAGCACGGTTTCAGGGCCACATTCCGTACCTGGGCTCAGGAACACACCACCTATCCTGAAGAAGTCTGTGAACTCGCCTTGGCGCACGTCAATAGCGATGCCACTCGCGTAGCTTATGCTCGATCCGAACTGATCGACAAGCGCCGTAAGCTGATGGCTGATTGGGAAAGATTCTGCCGCGAAGGTTTGCCAGCTACGGCCAAGATGAAGAGCATCCGGGGGCGCATCGGCTGTCAGTGCTAGAAATCTCCTAGTGTGAACAGTCCTCTGTTGATCTGTCTCGAGAGTTTTCCAGGCAAATTTTACTTCTGGAGGCAGAACTGGTCCGCTCTTTACAGGCGAGCCATGGGGTCGCCGATACCGTTTCTGCCCTAAGCCTGGTGGCGCAGGAAGGCCATGATGTCCTTGGGGGCCCGTATGGTCTATGTGGTGTATGGGTTGTTGAATGCCGCCCAAAATTGACCCACCTAAGGGGGTAATTTCCATCCAAAACTGACCCACTGAATCGACTACTCTGCTCATTTTTTGAGCGGGGTACGAAGGAGTGATCACAGTGGGCATGTTAGCCAAGATCAGGCGGATGTATTTCCGCGACAAGGTCCCCCTGCGCGAGATTGCGCGGCAGACCGGTTTATCCCGCAACACCCTCAGACACTGGCTGCGTCAACGCGAGATGCGCGAACCCGCGTATCCTCGCCGCACCGCCCCCAGCATCCTGGACCCATACAAAGAACAGCTGGCGACCTGGCTGCGCACGGACAGTCACCGCCCCAAGCGTGACCGGCGCACCGCAAAGGTATTGTTCCAGTTGCTGCAGGCGCAGGGTTATCCCGGTGGCTACGCCCGGGTGGCCATCTTTGTCAGGCAATGGCGCGAAGCCGGCGGTGCCGCGCCGGCCCGCAAAGCCTTCATCCCCCTGAGGTTTGCCCCTGGTGAGGCCTTCCAGTTCGACTGGAGCTGCGAGTACGCCGTGATCGGCGGCATTCGACGTCGACTGGAGGCGGCCCATATCAAGCTGGCCCACAGTCGCGCTTTCCTGGTAGTGGCCTACCCGCTGCAGACGCATGAGATGTTGTTTGATGCCCATGCCCGAGCCTTCGCTGCCTTTGGCGGCATACCCCGGCGCGGCATCTACGACAACATGAAGACAGCGGTGGACAAAGTCGGGCGCGGCAAGGAGCGTACCGTCAATGCGCGCTTCCAGGCGATGACCGGCCACTACCTGTTTGAGCCGGAGTTCTGTAACCGGGCCGCTGGCTGGGAGAAGGGCGTCGTGGAGAAGAACGTGCAGGACCGCCGCCGACAACTCTGGGCCAATGCCAACGCTCGCCACTGGCCGTCACTGGAGGTGTTGAATGACTGGCTGGCCAGCGAATGCCGTGCGGCCTGGATGGATATGCGCCATCCAGATTGCCCCGACCTGACGCTGCTCTCGGTACTGGAGGATGAACAACCACACCTGATGCCCAATCCACAGCCGTTTGACGGTTATATCGAACAGCCCGTACGGGTGTCCGCCACCGCCCTGATCCACTACCAACGCAGCCGCTACAGTGTGCCAGCGGAGCTGGCACACCAGGTCATCAGCCTGCGGGTGTATCCCTGGGAACTTGTCCTGGTGGCCGAGGGTGAGGAGGTGGCGCGACACAGCCGCTGCTTTGAACGCTACCAGACGGTCTATGACTGGCAACACTATGTCGGTGTGCTACAACGCAAGCCCGGCGCGCTACGCAATGGTGCCCCGTTCACCGAAATGCCTGAGCGCCTCAGAACTCTGCAGCGTTATCTGTTGCGCCAGGAGGGTGGCGACCGAGTCATGGCTCAGGTCCTGGCCGCGGTTGTCTCCGAAGGGCTGGAACCGGTGCTGGTCGCGGTGGAATTGGCGCTGGAGTCCGGCAACATCAGCGGCGACCACGTGCTGAACGTGCTCGCCCGGCTGCAATCACCGTTGCCCCCGAAAACGCCGGTGGAAACCTCGCTGACGCTCAGTGAGGAACCCCTGGCCAATGTGCAACGCTACGACTATCTGCGCAGCCCGGTGCCGGCGGAGGTGAACCATGTCGAATGACCTGATCTCACAGCTGAAGGCGCTAAAACTCCATGGCATGGCGCAGACCTTGCCGGAACTGATGGCGAAGGCCCGCAGCCACGCAATGGATGCGGAGCAGGTGTTGCAGGTACTGCTGGCCGCGGAATCGGCGGAGCGGGAGGTAAAATCCCTGGCCTATCAGATGAAGGCGGCGCGGTTCCCGGCACATCGCGATCTGGCGGGCTTCGATTTTACCCAGGCACGGGTCGATGAGGTGCTGGTCCGACGTTTGCACGGTGGCGAGTTCATGAGCAGCGCGCAGAACGCGGTGCTGATTGGTGGCCCAGGAACCGGCAAGACTCATCTGGCCACCGCTATTGGTGTGGAGGCGATCCAGCGCCATCAGCGCCGGGTGCGGTTCCTCTCGACGGTAGAGCTGGTCAACACCCTGGAACAGGAAAAGGCCGCTGGTAAGCAGGGTCAGCTGGCATACCGCCTGACGCATGTTGATCTGGTGATCCTCGATGAGTTGGGCTACCTGCCGTTTAGCCAGGCCGGTGGCGCACTGCTGTTCCACTTGCTATCGAAACTCTACGAGCGCACCAGCGTGATGATCACCACCAATCTGGGCTTTGCCGAATGGGGTAGCGTATTCGGTGATGCGAAGATGACCACGGCCCTGCTCGACCGGCTGACCCACCACTGCCACATCGTGGAGACCGGCAATGAGTCCTGGCGGTTCCGTCACAGTCTGGCCAGTGGCAAGCGAAGAAAACTGACGACAAACCAACCCGATGAAGGAGAGAGCGAACCCGAAAAGACAGACTTATCCACAGACGCCTAGGTATACTGGGCACCCATAACCCGGGTCAGAATTGGACGGAAACCCTGGGTCAGTTTTAAACGGCAACCAACAGACAGGCGATTCCGCGCCTTCAGTGAGGCCATTTTGGTTCCGATGGGAACAATTACCATTGTTCAGATGTGCCTTAGGGCTACTCTGATTAATTCCGATGTTCATCTATAATGGGTCCAGTCCCCGTTTTCGCATGGATTCTCCCCTGAGGTTGATCTTGTAGGCGTTGTGAACCAGGCGATCCAGGATGGCGTCAGCGAGTGTCGGATCGCCGATCACGGCGTGCGTGCCACTCCTCGATGGGCAGTTGGTTGGTGGCGATGGTCGAGCGCCTGCCGTGGCGATCCTCCAGCACTTCCAGCAGATCACGCCTGTTCTCGGCGTTCAGTTTCATCAAGCCCCAGTCTATGCCAGCCGCTTCACCGAGAGGTCGAACTCTGCTTGTCGCAGCCGAATGAGGGGGCACCCTGGTCAACACGATCACCAAAGTTCACCCGGATCTCCTCAATCAGCCCGCCAACAAGGGGCACGGTATTGGTTGTCTTGTGCGCAAATACGGAACCGGTTGCCAGTATGGGTTCGCTGATATGGACCTGTTCTGGCCTCCCGATCTGGATTTGGGGCAGGCGAGCGGTGTCGTTGGACTCTGGGCCCGCTGCAGGTTTCGTGGTTGAATGGTCTCAGGCCGCAACTACTGTCAAGAGACAGCCGGCCAGCAGGAATTTACGGGGCGGTGAAACTGTGTCCATTCTTTCAGCAAGCGCTCCGAGAGTCGACACAGTGTTTCAGTTTGTGAACGATCAGGCTCAGCGTGCCCCTCCGGTGCCTCGTGCTCTCTGAGCCAGCGCCCCAGCATGTTTGCATTAATCTCCAAGCCGTGCGCTGCCTCGGCCCGTGAATAGCCCTGCTCCACCACTAGGCTGATAGCATCCAGCTTGAATTCCTTCGAGTACTGCTTTCTTGTGGTCATATCCCATCTCCAGTTTCAGGGTATTATCCTTAACTGGGTTGGTAACATCCATTTAACCACTTCACGGTTCGATGTCGGCAATTACTGTCAGGGCAAGCCTGAACTACCGCGCGTTAACAAATGTCAATGAGGCGATCGCCGTAGGTTCTTCGAGTGAGTTTTGCCAGGCGACGGCATTGATTGTTTGAATCTGCTTGCCACTTCTGACGATATTCGCTCTGCTGAACATCGCTTTGTCACCGCTGGTAGGGCGCAAATAGCTTGTATTGATGGAGATCAGGCCACAATTCTGATTGTTTGCAGCTCTGATGGCGGCCAGGGTGCCAGTTAATTCAAGAACGCCTGATACAATACCGCCGTGCCAAGCGCGCAATAGCGGGTTTCCGGTGAATATCTCCCGCCACTGTGTCACGCACTCAACGTACTCCTCTGCAGAGAGGATCTCTGTACCGTAATTGAGCGCATAAGGGGATTGTTCAATAAACAAGGCAAGTGAGGTTGTGTTCATATCCTGTACCGAATCAAAGGGCTGAGTTCAGAGCTGGGCCTGGCGTGCCAACTTTAAAAATGCTGATGGCACTAGAGTAGGTGAAGAGAGTTTTCGTTGATATGGCCCTGGCACGAACGTAGGCAAAATCTCCCGACTGTTGATAACACTGCGCCTCGACTGTCACGTTCTGTCCCGATTCGGGTTGCCGAATATGATCTATTCTCAAATTGACCGTGGCTATCGCTGTTGGCTCTTTCAGTCTGAGCATGACGGCGAACCCGCAAGCGCTGTCAATGGCCGTCGCCAGTGCGCTGGTATGGATCGCTCCGTTTTCCAATGCATTGGCGTGTTTTTGCTGAAAAGGCAGGAGAAGCCTTACCGTGTCGCCCTCTATGTCGACCAGTTTCAGGCCTAGATCAAGATGCGCCCCAACTCGGCTGGAAAACAGCCCATACAACTGCTTTATGTGATCTGAAGTCATTTCACGGATTCCTTCCGTTCTGCCAAGAAGCGATTAAGCCTGATTTTCGAGTCTACAATCAGGGTGAATACCACCGGCACCACAAACAGAGTCAGGAGAGTTGAAGAACCCAAACCGCCAATCACGATAATACCGGTAGATGTCCGTAGTTCTGCTCCGTCGCTTGTCGCCAGAGCGATGGGGATCATGCCGAATATAGTGGAGAATGCCGTCATCAGAACTGGACGTAGCCGTAACTTTGCCGATTCTATCATCGCGTCTTTTGCCGCCAAGCCTCGCGACATGGACTGATTGGCCTGATCCACCAGCAAAATACCATTCTTCATCACCAGGCCCATTAAGGCTACCATGGCAATCTGTGTCGTCGCGGAAAGCTCGGAGTTGGTCAGAGCCAGTAAAGTGAATGCGCCAACAAAAGACAGAGGCGCGGTGAGCATTATGGCGACAGGTTGGGCGAAGCTTTCGAATTGACTTGCGAGAATCATGTACAGAATCAGCAGGGCCAGCATGAAAGCGAACAACAAGGAGTTGGCAACCTCGCGCACCTGCTCGGAGGTTCCAAGATAGGTTGCCTCATAACCTGGCTCAAATTCCATATCGGTCAGAATTCTGTCCATTGCTACCAGTAGCTCTCCAGCGGCAGTACCCGCCGGCGCATTACCTGATACAGAAATTTTTCTGGCACGGTTATACCTGTCGATCTGTACCGGCCCATCCTTGATTGCTACGTCAGCAACACTTCGGAAGTCGACCAGGCTGTCGTCCGAGGATCGCAATTGAATCAGGTCAAATGTGCCAATGTGATCGCGATACTCCTGATCGAATCTGAGCCTGACGTCGTAGCGATCACCGTGCTCTTGAAAGCTGGCGATATCCTTGCCGCCCATAGTTGTACCAACAGCACTGGCGATATTGTGCACGGATATACCAAGCTTGGCCGCACGGTCGCGGTTGATGCTTACCTGAATCTCGGGCTTGCCGGATTCGTAGCTGGATTTGACGTCGCGAAACAGTCCCGAGGCCTGCATCGCCTGCATTATATGTTCGGAATAGCGCTGAAGCTTGTCGAGATCCGGCCCACTAAGCGCCAAATCGAGGTCCGCGCCGAAGAAGCCGCCGCCGGAGATCCAGGGTACCTGAGCCATGGTGATGTGCTGAGCCTGAGGCGCTGCTTTAGTCAAGGCGAGACGGATTTCATCCATAATCAGGTTTTGATGAATATTGCGTTCCTGTTTGGGGGTCAAGCCGACATAAAAGCTGATCTCATTGGTCTTTGTCTGTGCGCCTGAGCCGATAACGGCGAAGACCAGCTGAACATGCTCGAACTCCTTGACCCTTGCACTCAACCTGGAAGCCACTCGCTTTGACTCAGCTATTCCGGTGCCCAGCGGCAGTTCAACCGCAGCGATAAACTCGCTCCGATCAGCTTTGGACGTGAATGACAGCGGAACCTTGCCCGCGTAATGGACACCAATGGCGACGGCTATTCCGGCAAAAATCAGAACCAGCCACCTTGCGGACAATGCCGCTCGTACCAAGGACACGTAGCTGGATTCCAGCCTGGAGTGTGCGCGTTCCAATGCGTGTACTGCTGAGCTTTTCGTGGTACTGCGCTGCAGCAGTCTGGAGCAGAGCATGGGAGTCAAAGTCAGTGATATTATCAAAGAGATTCCGACAGCAACTGCGACGGTAACGCCATACTGGTACATGAATACGCCGATCAGTCCATCCGTGAACGAAATGGGCAGGAAAACAGCCATGACTGCGAACGTCGAGGCAACCACTGCCATAGCGACCTTTCCTGTGCCTACCGACGCGGCAACAGCGGGTTCTTGACCTTCCTCGATTTCCCTGTATATCGACTCCAACACTACGACGGCATCGTCGACCAGTAGGCCAACGCACAAAGAAATCGCAATAAGCGACATCATGTTTATTGAGAAATCCAGGACGTAAAAGGCAAAGAAGGTGGCTATGAGTGCCGTAGGAATGGCCGTAGCAACAATGATAGTGGCACGAATGCTCAGAAGGAAAAACAGTGTCACCGCAACAACGAGCACGACACCCAATATAATGTCGAATGAAACGTCTCGTACCGTGGATTCAATGAATCTGGAATTATCCCTGACCGGGGTCAGGGAAATGTCGGATCGTATTTCGTCCCTTATCTTTTCGAGCTCTGCTCTAATGGCTCGAGCCACGTTGACGGTGTTTGCACCGCTTTGCTTGCGTATCTCAAGACTAATGCCATTTATTCCGTCGAGTTCGGCATAACTTCGTTCATCTTCAAGCCCATCTTCCAATCTTGCCACATCTCTCAATCGGACCAGTGCCTGGTTGACGCGGAATATCGCAATATCTTTCAACTCTTCGATGCTTGTCACCTCTCCAAGTGTCTTGACGGTGAACTCAGAGTTGCCGTTTTGGTATTCCAGTCGTCCACCGGCGATGTCCACGTGCTCTCGTCTTATGGCTGCAGATATATCGTCAACAGTAGTGCCATAGCCGCGCATCCGGCTTGCATTGAGCCAAACCCGGACTTCCCTTTCACGATCTCCCACAAGTTGTACGCTACCGACACCCGGAACCCTCTGTAAGCGTTCCTTCACTGTGCTTTTGGCCAGTTTGGTTAACTCGCCTGTCGGCAGAGGCCCAGACATGATGATGGAGACTATCGGCTCGGAATCCGGATCGAGGATTGTAATCAGTGGTTGTTTTGTCCCCTCTGGTAAAAACGGGAAAGCCCTGGCTGCCTTGTCTCGAACCTCCTGTGCTTTCAAATTCACGTCCGTTTCCAGTTCGAACTCCAGGATGATCTGGGAGTACCCGTCGGCACTTGCCGAGCGAAGACTGTCCAGTCCCGCGATCGCAAACAGTTCCTCCTCAAGTCGGTCTGTTACCTCTGATTCCATTGTCGCGGGAGAGGCACCTTCCAGAGTTGTTTCAACAGTGACAATGGGAATGTCAACATGGGGGAACAGACTCATATTGACGCGCGGCATTGATATGGCGCCCAGCAATACCAATGCGCCGACGAACATGACGGTCATGACAGGACGGCGAATCGAGAGGTCAGCGATCCACATCAGAGCAGTTGGTCGACTGTGACCGGGTTGCCCGGTTCCAGAGTGTGACGTTGCGTGCCGACAATAATGTTGGTATCAGGATCTAGTTCAGAAAGCAGTTCCAAGCTGCCATCAGTCAAGGCTTTTACCGCCACATTCATCCGTTGGACTTTGCCATCTTCTACTGTCAACACGTGCCTGTCTTGCCCCGCGCCTAAAAGTGATTCCGGTGGCAGAATCCGAATCTCTCGGGCTTCAGGGTAAAGCTTGACCACCGCAAACAGCCCGGGCTTTATGACATAGTCAGGATTGGCGATACCGATACGCAATTCGATATTGCGTGTATTCAGTTCGTGATTATCGTTGATCAAGGCCACACGTGATTCGAAGGTTTGACCCAGGCTGGGAATATGGACAATTGCCCGCATGCCAGGACTCACTGATGTGAGATATGTTTCTGGCACAAAGATCTGAACGATAACAATGTCAATCTTCTGTAATTGAACGACCGGACTTTCCGAGCGCATTACCGAGGGCACGAATGCGCCTTCATCGACAAAACGCTTGGTGATGACACCGCGAAAAGGCGCCTTTACAATTGAGTCGGTCAACTCCTGTTGCGCGAGAGACAAGTTGACTTCAGCCATGCCCAATTTGGACGTGGACACCGCAACGCGCGTCTCCAGGGCGTCAAGGGTTTCCTGGGAAATTACCTCCCGTTCTCTGAGCCTGTTGGCGTTGTCCAAATTGCGCAGGGCATCTTCAAGTTCCGATTTGGCCAGATCTCGCGCATGTGCCAGCCGCTTCACCGCGAGTTCGAACTCTGTTTGTCGCAGCATTATGAGCGGGTCACCCTGGTCAACACGATCACCAACGTTCACACGGATTTCCTCAATCAGCCCGCCAACAAGGGGCACAACATTGGTTGTCTTGTGCGCAAATACGGAACCGGTTGTCAGTATGGGTTCGCTGATATGGACCTGTTCTGGCCTCCCGATCTGGATTTGGGCCAGGGGAGCGGTTTCGTTGGACTCTAGGCCCGCTGCAGGTTCCGTGGTTGAATGGTCACAGGCCGCAAGTACTGTCAAGAGACAGCCGGCCAGCAGGAATTTACGGGGCGGTGAAACTGTGTCCATTCTTTCAATAAGCGCTCAGAGAGTTGACTAGTGTCTGCATGTCAGCTAAAAAGTAACTGTAGTTTCTATAACTAAGGTAATCAATATTTCAGTGAAAAGTCAAGAAATTCAGGGCAAGCGGTTTACGCACCATCACGTGAGTACATTGATGCACGAAGTGAGTTTAATGGTTGCCAAGATTTTCAATCGCGAGGTTCGAGACTTCGAACTGACTCGCAGTCAGTGGCAGGTTCTCTACCTACTCTATACAGAGGGGCCACTAACCCAGACACAGATAGCCGAAAGACTGTTGATGGCGAAGCCGCCGCTGGGCAAAATCGTTGATCGTCTGGAAGACGCAAGCTGGGTTGAACGCATGCCAGACGCAAGTGACAAACGCGTGAAACGCGTTGTGCTCACGGGCAGGATCCGACCTTTGCTGCCCGAACTGGAAAATGTCGTTGAACAGATTGAGGAGATTCTACTGGACGGCATCCCGATCGAAGAGCGCGACAGTTTGATCGGACAGTTGCAACGTGTACGCGCCAATTTACGTCAACGCCTATTTGACCAAGGCTAACGAAGTGTCAGCCCGGCCTCCAGAACCTGCTGGATTCTCTGGGCATCGATGTACGCTTACCGCCGCCACGCTACAATGTCGCGCCCACCGAAGATGTGCTGCTGCTTGCATATTACGGCCCATTGTGAAGACCCTGAATCGCCCTGAGTTTGCCGGAGGCTCCAAACCTTGAGAGGATGGAGCAATGAACAAACTAACGAGATATCCCCCAGAGTTCCGGGATCGGCTGCGGAATACGCAGCGTTATCTGAAGGCCCCGCCGGGAAAGGACAACGTCCAGCTGATCGTCATGGATCTGTCGGAGACCTACCGCAATATCGCTCGTCGCTACTTCCCCAATGCGATGATCGTGGCAGACCGTTTCCACGTCATCCGCCGTGTTGTTCATCCGCTGTCGCTTCATCGATCCAAGGCCAGAGAGCGACTATTTCAACAGTATGATCCGGGGCTTACTCTGTTTTATTGCTCTTAAATGTGGTGGTCAAGTATATGCTCCTGGAAATCGGGTCAAGCCTGTGCGGGTTTTTCTCTTTGCTTCTTCACCGATCCATGCAGACTCTCTCGCAATGCTTCCAATAAACAAAGGATGCAATGCCATGCACAGTACAGTCTATTTATCCGACACTGCCATCGCACAGCGATTTCAAGTTAGCCGCGCCACGGTCTGGCGCTGGACCCACTCCGCTGCCTTTCCCAAGCCTATCAAGCTCTCAGTGGGCTGCACACGCTGGCGACTCACTGAGATTGAAGAGTGGGAACAGACGCGGAACACGCGAAGCTGTCGACGTTAATCTGGACTGGGAGTGAATGCTCGGGGCGGCTCATACCCGTCGCTCGACCACTTTGCGCAGCACCGACTTTACATACGGACCATAGTATCTATCGCCGATTCGGTCGATAAGCCTCCTCAGACACAGGGCACCGGGTGGCGTTCTGCGCAAGTTGGGGCTAGTCAGCTAAATTTGGACGCAAATGATGAATGCAAGTTTTTCTATCGATGCTACGTTTAGAGAGTTGCGAGGAAAAGGATTTTCTCCATGATCTCTCCGTACCGGCTTCTGCATGCCATCAACGACCGCGCGTATCCCGGGGATTCGTCCCAGCTTGTCACATCCCGCCCCGAGCCGCGCTGGGCTCCCCGAGCAGGCCCCTTGCGACCTGATCGCTATCGCGGATCCCCATGTCGGCAATGCCCCTGCCCACTGGTGATCCTTACAGCGGGGGTAGGATCGTGAATGGGCAGCCGGTTTTACCGGTCGCCCAGCCAGCAGCCTCAGGCGCTCTGGTGATGCCGCTCTCTGACCTCCAGCCGTATGAACATAACCCCCGGCATGGGTTCAACGCAGAATACCAGCGCATCAAGTCATCCATCCGTTCACAGGGTCTCGACCAGCCCCTGGTGGTCACTCAGCGCCCTGGTGAAAACCACTATGTACCTCTTGTGGGTGGCAACACGCGCCTAAAAATCCTGCAGGAACTCTACCAGGAAACCCGGGATGAGCGGTTTGGTACCGTCAACTGCGTCTATAGGCCCTGGACGGAGGAATCCCATGTCCTGTTGGCGCACCTCAGGGAGAACGAGCTTCGGGGGAGCCTGATCTTTATTGACAAGGCGCTGGCGGTGATGGATCTCAAAGCCATACTCGAGTCTGAATCACCCCACCGCACCCTCACGCTGCGGGGGCTTGCCAAGATCATGACCCAGCGGGGCCTTGGCATTAACCACACTGTGATCTCCAAGATGGTCTATGCGGTGGAGCGCCTGTTGCCGCTGATCCCGGAGGCCCTGAATGCCGGCCTGGGCCGTCCCCAGGTGGAAAAGCTCCAGGCGCTGGAAAACGCCTTTCTCGAGCTCTGGTACCGCCATGCGCTCGGTCCAGAGTCCGAGTGCGCGGAAATCTTTGCCGCGCTCTGTCAGCGCTACGATTCGCCCGATTGGAACCTGGAGCTGCTGAGGACCGCCCTCGAGAACGAGGTGGCGGAAGCAACGGATACCAGCCTCCATAGCGTCCGCCTGCAACTCGATGCTCTGCTCAGCGGTTCTGGCTATACCGAAGTGGTGCTGGAACCACTGCCGACTGCACACGAGCCAGAGGCCACGCAACCAGGTGGCGTGAAAGAGCCATCGAACCCGACACAGCCGCAGAGGAGGGTGAATATACCCCCCGAGGCCGCGGCGCCGGTCAGCGCAACTGTCCCAGTGCCCGAGGATCCACTGGTCTCGCTGCGTATCACCGCCTACACGCTGGCCGCCAGGCTGGCAGAGCACTACGGACTCGCCGTCTTGGTGGTTCCACTGCCGGATCAGGGTCTCGGCTTCATGCTGACCGATGTGCCGCCCCCGGAGCTGCGCGACACGCTGGATCCGGCCCTGTTTGGCGAGGTGTCCTGCCTGTGGTGGCAGCTGGCGGCCTGCGCGGAGTTGACGACGGCACCGGCGAACCAGGTCCTTCCCCATCTGGTGGTTGATTCGGTGCTGCGCACGGCGGTCTCGCAGCAGGATCCAGGCCTGCTCTACCCGCATGTCTGGACGCCGGATCCGGGACACTGGGGCGTTCAGCTGTGGCGGTCGCTCTCCGATACGGACTGGCGCGATCTGCTGGCGCTGATGACAACCTACCGCGCGATCCACGAGGCTGCGGATCGCGCCGGTCTCGATCTGTGGGTACCCAGGGAGGGGAGCGATGCCAACCAGTAAGGAGTCTGACTTAACCACCGCGGTACTCCTGTACGCGGTACGCTGCCTCGACGAAGGCGATCAGCTCGCATTGCGGGCCATGCAGTTCGGTCCCAATGAGGTGGACGCTCTCCAGCAGCTCAACATTACCGATCTCTGCCGGACCGGGACCTTTCGGGGGCACTGCCTGCAGGTCCAGCTCGACCGGGAAGTCTTCTGGCACCTGGTGGCGCGCCTGCGCCAGCAGCGTGAATCCGACCAGCTGCAACTCACCCTGATGCAGGCCGATGCCCCCCAAGAGATGATGCGCGCTCTGTTTGGGCTGGGGTCCAAAGAGTACGCGCGCTGGCGTCGTCTGCTGGGGTTTACCGCCGCGGTGGGCCGCCCCAGTGAGCCCGACGAGGAACCCGCCCATGCGCTGTGGCTGGCCTGGCAGGCGCGGGCGGGTGACGACGGCGAAGTCTCACTGACCGGCGAGGACTATCTGGCACTAAAGGACGCCACCGGCCTTGAGCTGCGCACCATCTGGTGTCTGACCCAGCGCTGGACCACCTACGGCAACCCCGAGGGTGAGTCTGCCGACGACCATTGAGGCAACCCCATGTCCGGCATCGAGCGTGAACCCCGGCCGGAGACCTATGCCCTGGATCGTCTGATCCAGGCCGCCACCAGCCGCGCCCAGGGCTCGGCGCAGGACAACCTGCTGTTTCTGGGGCACTGGCACCAGGCGTATCCCACGGCGGTCGTCTGCGACCCTGTACTGGAGCCGGTGGATAAAGTCGTGTGGATGGTGATCATGCTGCAGGCCCACGAGACCGGCGGCCGGGCGGCGTTTCCCCGCTATGAGGTGATTGCCGAACTCGCCAATATCGCTTCAACCTCCACCATTGCCCGGGCCATTGCCATCCTCCGTCTGACCCGCTGGCTATCCCTGTGCGCCCGGGTGCGTGCCAGTACGGGGCAGTTTCAGGGCAATGTGTATGCCCTGCACGACAACCCGCTGCCGCTCGCCGATGCACTGTATCTGGACGAGGGGTATATGGCTTTCGTGCGCCAGAGCGAGCGCCACAGCCACGCCCGGGTCCGACGGGTGGCCACGGCAGTCTTGGCCACACTGGCGGGTGCGGTGGAGCAGGGTGAGGACCCCCTGGCGCCGTTACCGGATATCAAACAGCGGGTGCGAGAGGCTATGGACTCCGCGGAGAGTGCCGGACCGGCGCACGGCACAGCGCGCTCCCTGGCGGACCTCACCGCGGGATTACTGGATGCGCGGGATGACCTCCTGTCACAACCCGATGCAGCCCGTGCCATTAACCAGCACCAAAATTCGAAGGCGGTTGATTTAGTGAAAGTTGTAGGTAGTAGTTGTAGTAGTAATACAACAACAACTACTACGACAACAACCGAAAAGTCTGCCCAAAATTTTGCATCGCGCACATCGCCGTTGCCGGAAACCCCAACGCTGGATGCCCTAATTTTTCCGCGGCGCCTGACGGACAACCAGCGCACACTGGCGCTGCAGTACCTGACCCCGATTCCAGCTGAGCTGCACCAGCCCCTGCTGGATGAACTGGCGGGCCGGGTGCAGGCTGAAACCCAGGGCGCAAAGCCGCTCTACGATGAGCTCCGGTTTTTCTATGCCCTGTGCCGCGCCGCCCGGGCCGGGACTTTCGTGCCCAATCTGGGCCTTAAACTCGCCGACGCGCGCAACCGCAGAAACGCTGACACCCTCATACCCGCCGCGCCACATCCAGCGCCACGTACCGAGGCCGAACGGGATGCCCTGCGCCAGACCGCCGCCGAACAGCTGGCCCTGATCCAGCAGACCCTGGGTCGGGGACCACGGCGCTAAATCCCACCGGATTCTCGATAACTTGACCGTAGTAAAGTGGTTACACTGTAACCACTAACCCCGTCGGACGCTGACGGGGTTTATTGTTGTTGCGACGGTGCCCTCGATGCGTTCATAGCCGCCAGTGAACGCGATCCGGAAGAGGTCAGCCGCCGTGACAGCCCAACCACTCAATACCATCAACGCGTCCTCGACACCCGCTACATCCATCGCCAGCCAGGGGCGGGTAGGACGCCTGACCGGTGAGGCCTGGCTGGAAATCCACACCGACCAGGCTCAGCGCCTGATCCGAGGCCGGGTGCGCAAGGGCAACAAGCCCGCGATCACCGGCCTGCTGGGATTTGCGTCGCAGATGAACATTCTCTGGCAGGCCGCCGCGGACGATGATCCTTACGCCGACTGGTGGCTGGTCCGGGTGGAAGAGGCGATTGCTGCCGCGCAGGCGTTCCTCGCCACCCAGCGGGTCCGGGTGGACGGCGTGGCGCTGGACAATTTCAGGTTCCGCGTCGGTATTTCACAGTCACGCCGCCCCCAGACCCTGATGCTGCAGTTTGCCACGCCCCACGCCTACCGCGCCGCGCAGCTGTTGGGGGAGTACGATGCCCTGGTCTGCCAGTGCCTGACCCTGAAACATGTTGGGGCCTGCCCCTCCGGTCAGATGGGTGATCTGATTGCGCTGGGTGCACACCGCCTGCGGGGCGTGTTCAGCCTGCCCCAGGGCTTTCGCGTCTTTGCCATCAACCGCGCCGATGTTCACCACAACACCCAGCGGGCCCAGCAGGCCCGAGCGCACCTCGGTGAGCTCCCGCTGGACATCCTGAGCGGTGAACGTACCGCGGGCCATGCGCCGTCACGGGTATCGCCGTTGGCGGATGCTGAACCACGCAGTCTCACGAATACCGAAGATCAGCTGGAACCCGGCACAGCTGAGCAGCTCGAGGGCGTTGCCCCTGAGTCGATGCCAGTGGCACCCGCGGCCTCGGATGGTCCCCGGTGAGTACAGACGGTGGCCGGGCCCGCGCGCAGTCCACAGGTGCGGCTGACGGTGGTGCTCGATACCCGGGTTCCGCTGGAGGCGCTGCTGATCACCGCACTGCGCCGCAATCCCGCAGCCCGTCGCCAGGAATGGCTCCGGCAGGTGTTGCTGCAGGGATTTCGCAGCGAATGTCTGGGACTGCGTCAGGCGATGGCCGACGCTCCCGCACGGGTCTCAGTGCCCCTGCACATCGCGCCAGTTTCCCGCCCGGACCAGGCGGCCCCGAGGGCTGCCCCAGAAGATATTTACGTCCCGCACACCGCCGGTACGCCGAGCGGCAAACCCCTGGCGGGTCTCCGTACACTGATTGGATGAGGACGGATCATGCAGAACAGTCAGCTTGAAAACGCCCGGGAGCTGACCCCGCTGCCTGCCCCGCAGACTGCGGCCGAGCCCGACGTCGGCACGTCCCTGGAGGAGGTGAGTGCCGCCAACCACGACGACAACATGACGGTGATTCAGGTGGGTCTGGACGATGGCTATGCCTACACCAAACTGGCGCTGGCCGACGGCCGCCTGATCGCCATTCCCTCCCGGGGCCGCATCGGTCAGGCGGGGATTACCTGGATGGACGCCGCCCAGCAGCAGATTTTTGAGTACGACACCGAGGGCTCCCGCTATGCGGTGGGCCAGATCGATGGCGAATCCACCTGCTATGACGGTTATCCGATCTCCGGACTGCACCGCGCCATCGTCCAGCACGCTTTCCAGGAGGCCAAGCTCGCCGGCCACTCTGTCCACGTGGTCTCCGGCCTGCCGGTGTCCGCCTTTTATTTCAAGGACGGCCAGAAGCGCGAACAGGCGATCGGTCTCAAACGCGAGTCCCTGAAAATTGCCGTGCAGCCGGTGTCCACGGGTGGGCTGTATGCCACCCAGCGGCTGCCGGTGGCCGTGGCCTTTCACGAGGTGATCCCCGAGGCGCTGGCGGCCTGGTATGACCAGGTCATCCGGCAGCGCGCGGAGGGGGTTGCGCTTGACGCCCGCCTGCTGGAGGCCTCCATGGCGATTGTGGATATCGGCGGCCGCACCACCGATTACGTGGTGGTGCAGAACCAGGGCATCGTGCACCGCTCCTCCGGCTCCCTGACCCGGGGATTGTTGGATGTTCAGGCGCAGGTGGCGCGGGAGATCCAGAAGCGGTTTGATCTTGAAACCCTGGGCGAACAGACTCTCGCCGCCGCGATGTCTTCCGGCAGCGTCCGCCTGCACGGCAGGGCGCACGATGTCTCTGCCCTGGTCAAGGCGGCCCAGCACGAACTGGTCGTGCAGATCCATGCCGAAACCCGACGGCAGCTGGGCATGGGCGCAGAACTGGACACGGTGATCTTTGTGGGCGGCGGCAGCGCAGCCCTTGCGGAGCACCTGGCCGACTGGTTCCCGCAGCAGCGGATTGCCGAGCACCCGGGCTTTGCCAATGCCCGCGGCATGCTGAAATACCTGCAGTACGTCTGCGAGGAACCCGTCAGCCGCAATTAGCCTTAAAAAATCGGCTTTACCCGTGGCCACTGCGGATTCAGTGGCAGGCAGTACCAGAGGTACCGACGGATTGTGCAACCGGTACTACGGCAGCGCCGCCAATCCACGCTTCCAGGCAACTGGAGTAACCCCCCCTGTCGGGAAAGCATCCCGCCAGGGCTTCTGCTTTCTTCGGCGTTAACCCGCAAACGGAGAATGTGTCATGTCTCAAGACAGCAAAACGAAGTATTTCGATCTTCATCTGAACGGCATGGGTTATGTCAACAAGGTGCGTGAAGTCACCCCGGAACAGGGTTCGCCCTTCTGGAGTGTCGAACTCACCGCCCTGCACGGCCCCGCCGACAAGGTCCGCCACACGTATTTCGACTGCATCGTGGCGGGCGAGGAAGCCAAGGATCTGGTCCCCCAGCTGCAGTTTCTGGTGGAGGCCGGGTCCCGGGTACTGGCAGGTTTTCTGCTCAGTGACCTGAAACCGGCACCTTTTATTTACAACCAGGGTGAGCACGCAGGAGAACCCGGCGTGCGCCTGAAAACCCGGCTGTTGCGGTTCGACTGGATCAAGGTTGACGGACAGCCCTTTCTGAAACCCCAAAAAGCCGCTTCCTAGGGCGTTACCGGACCTGATGTCGTCATCAGGTCCACCTTCCAACTCAGCGGGGATACAGCTCCCCGCGGGGCTGATTTCCGTCTTTTTTAAGCAGGAGTCAGCCATGACAACAACAGCCCCCACCCGGTCCCGCCGCGCGGCCAACCGGGTTCTGGCCCTTGATATCAAGCAACTCACCGCGACCGAACAGGAGCGACTTGTCGACCTTGCCCTGTCGGTGCTGCAGGAGCGGCATCAGCCCGGTGAGGTTTTACACAGTCCCCGACAGACCCGTGACTACCTTCGGTTACGGCTGGCGGGTTTCACAGCCGAAGCCTTCGGCTGTGTGTTTCTGGACAACGCCCATCGCGTGCTCGCCGTGAAGGAACTCTTCCATGGCACGATCGATGGCGCGGCGGTCTACCCCCGCATTGTGGTGCAGCAGGCGCTGATCCTCAACGCGGCGGCGACCGTTTTTTACCACAACCACCCCTCCGGGGTGGCCGAGCCCAGTCAGGCGGATCGGCGGATTACGGAACGTCTCCAGGCGGCACTCGCACTCATCGATGTGCGGGTGCTGGACCACATCGTGGTCACCCATGGCGACACGACGTCCTTCGCGGAACTCGGCCTGCTGTAACACTCACTACCGACCCCCCGGGAGGCGATCTGCTTCCCGTGGGGAAGGAGGTCTGTCTTGCGGACATTCTGTACTACAAAGGAGATGGACGTATGAAAGACAATCAACCCCCGTCGTCACTGAGCGACATCTTTGGTCCCGTCATTGTGCGCTATACGCGTGCTCAGGCGCTGCAGGAGGGCGTACTCGTGGATGCGGGTTCGCTGGCCAGTGAGGCCGGTTTTCAGTGGCCGGTGGCCCTGACCCGCGCGGTCTGGGAGGACTGCGTCGCGTGGCAGGTTGCGGATAATCAGCGCCAGATCGGCCAGGATCCAACCGGCCGACTCTGGGATGTGCTGGTGATGGCCGTCATGGCCATACGCGGCAGCGCCCGCGGTGGTGACCGGCTGTCCTTCAGCCTCTACCGGGTACCGCGAGATGGTGTCAGCACCACCGCGGACAAGGTGTCACTGAAGCTGATCGTGGGCCCTGGTGATCAGGGCGAACCGGTCATCACGATCCTGCAACCGCATGAGGATTAATCACCGTTGCGTCCAGCAACGATCTCCCTGGCCGCTTGGGTAAAAGCGGCACCTTTTCCCCTCCCAAAAAATTCATCATATGTGTCCCCGGCACCGCCATGAGCGCGCTCAGCGGCTACACTGCGCTGACAGCCATTCATGGAGGAATGCAGATGCTGATACTTACCCGATTGCCCAGCCAGACCCTGCTCATCGGTGATGATATCGTCATCGAGGTGTTGGGGGTTGAAGGTCAACAGGTCCGGCTGGGGCTGACCGCCCCCAGTGACATCACCATCCTGAGACAGGAGCTGGCCGAACGTCTGGCAAGGGCTGAGATCTCGACCCTGCAAAGGCGCAAACAGCTCCCATAGGCAAATCGTAGGAGTCCGAGGGTGGGCCGTTAAAACCCAACTCTCGGGCTGGCGGGGCAGGGTGCGTATTGGGCTGGTCGCGAATATCAGGCGACGGCCCGTTTGTTGGCCGCCTTTTTCGCGGGCGCGTCCCGTTGAGCGCGTCGCTTCACTGGCGCAGCCTTGGACGCCGTCCGCGGTTTCTTCTCTCCCAGCGCGGACAGTTTGCCCAAGATATCCTCCGGCGCCGACTCCACCAGTTTCAGCAGCAGCGCGGCCCGGGCATTTGGCCTGGCGCGGTCCTGCTCCCAGTTGCGCAGGGTGCTGACGTTGGTGCGCAGCAGCGCCGCAAGCACGCCTTGGGAATAGTTGAGGCGTTCGCGCAATGCCGTGATCTGGTGCGCGCTGATGGCGATCGGCTGGGGGGCTTCAAGCGTGGCCGATTTCAGGGTGATCTTGGCTTCACGCTCCGCCTGCAGGTCATCGAAGTCCTGGACGAGTTCGTCAAATACGTTGCGCTTTTTCATGTCTCAGCATCTCCTTTAATACCAACTTCTGCTGGCTCGTCAAATCGTCGGCGACATCCTTGCCATAGATCGTGAACAGCCAGAACTGCGCGCCTTCGCTAAACCAGTAGTAGATGACCCGCACACCGCCACGCTTGCCCCTACCACGCCCCGGATCGCTCCAGCGAAGCGTGCGCAACCCGCCCGCGACCTGGATGACTGGACCCGCCCGGGGATTGCCCATCAGCGCCTGCTGCAAAGCCCGGTACTCATCGTCGGACAGATACGCGCGGCGATGGCTTTCGCAACTGACCAGTGCCGTCAACACCGCGCACCCGCAGCAACCATACGCTTGCTGCGTATAGATACAAAGTTCGGGTGGGGACTCACCGTAGCCTGAAAGTCCCGCGTAGTGGCGCACAGATCCATCCTGAGACCGGGTATTGCTGTGCAATGCATCGCCAAGGTGCCTGACTCGCCCTCGTCACTAGCGAGCGTAGCGGGGTAGTGACGAGGGCTCCGAGCCCAGAAAGGACGCCGCCCCGAGACCGATTTTCGGCAGGACAAGCGCGTGACGGGTTCCTAAAATACCCACAGTAGACAGGATTAACCCGTGGCCACTGCGGATCAGTGGCACAGAGGGGGCCCGCCCTCGACCGTTCGGTCACAACGGGCCCGTGCGCCCAGGACTGCAACCGGCGCACCGACCTCAGGGTCGTCAGTCCATTCTCCATCCCATCGGCTCCGGTCGGTGCTTCCGTCAAACCATCCTCGTCGTCTCGGACGCGTTCTCCAGGCCTGGCCTGGGAACCGTCAGGGCAGCGGTTTTCATCCACATCGCGACAGTCGTCGCTCAACTCAAAGGAGGTGTTTATGTCACACCCGTTATCAGTCGGCCCCCTGGGGCCACGTGTGTGTACACGACAGCGATCTCCCCCAGGAGATCGGTTGTGTAGCCTGTTTACAGGCGCTTTCAGGTTGTAAGGGAGTGGTGTCCCGTGATCCATGCCGGTATCCGGATGCGGTGGGTTAGCGCCTCCGCTTGATCAGAAACACTAACCGAGATAGGTAAACACCGTGAAAAACCTGAACTACCAACTCAAACAACTCTGCCAGCGCAATCACGATGGCAGCTACGCCACCCGCCACAACCGGGAGCGCACACTGACGCTGATCGCGGACCAGCTGCACCTCCTGGGGTACCGGAGGATGAGCGCACAGTCGCTAAAACCCAAGCACATTGATGCACTAGTTGCCCGCTGGCAGGCCGAGGCGCTGGCCATCGGTACGATCAAGAACCGCATGTCGGCGCTGCGCTGGTGGGCCGAGAAAGTGAACAAGCCCAGCGTGATTGCCCACAGCAACGATCATTACGGGATTCCGGACCGCCAGCTGGTCACCGGTGTTTCGAAGGCCCGCCAGCTGGGAAGTCAGGCACTGGACCGGGTGCGTGACCCGCATGTGCGCATGAGCTTGGAGCTGCAGCGCGCCTTCGGCCTGCGACGGGAAGAAGCGATTAAGTTCCAGCCGCACTACGCGGATCGTGGTGATCATTTGTTTCTGAAAGCCAGCTGGACCAAAGGCGGCAAGGCGCGGATGATTCCGATCCTGAGCCCCGCACAACGGGAACTGCTCACCCGCGCCCACCAGCTGGTGGGGCGGGGGTCCCTGATTCCCGTGGATCGCGATTACCGCCAACAGCTGCGGGTCTATGAACGCCATACCGCGAACGCGGGGCTGAGCCGGATGCATGGTCTGCGCCATGCCTACGCCCAGGAACGCTATGCGACCCTGACCGGGCGACTGGCACCCGCTGCGGGTGGTCCGTCCGTCGCGACCCTGTCGCCGGCTGAACGACAGCGGGACCAGCAGGTGCGACAGCAGATCAGCCGCGAGCTCGGGCATGAGCGCATCGAGGTCCTGCGGGTGTATTGCGGTGCCTGACATAGCGCGTCAGGGGTCGACCGGGTTTTCGCTGGTGCCGGACGGGCCAGCGCCAGATCATCGGATCATCCTCAAGCAACCCGGTACCCGCCATGTCTCTGCACACCTCCCTGCTACAACCACGTGCCGCCCTGGCAGGCCTGGCCGCACTCCTGTTGCTTCAGGGCGCACAGACCAGTGCGCAGACATTGGTCGTCGATCGCTACACGGTGCTGGCCGCCACACCGACGACCGCACAACAGGATCTGCTGGGCGGCATCGACCGCATCACGTTCCCGATGGACGTGGTGACCGTCGGCGATGCACTGGCTGCTGCCCTGGAAAGCTCCGGCTATCGCCTTGCGGTCTCGGTGGAGAGGGATGCCAGCCGGGAGATCCTGATGCCGCTGCCCCTGCCCGACGTTCACCGTACCCTGGGCCCCATGCCCCTGCGGCTGGCGCTGCAGACGCTCGCCGGTCCCGCCTGGCGCATGCTGGAGGATCCCGTACACCGTCTGGTAGCCTTCGAGCGCTGCCCGGCCGCTGCGGGGGGTCGGTAGCCATGGTCGATGTCTTTCTGGTGATGGTGCTGCTGATGGCCGGGCTGACGATGGCGGAAAGTGACCCCGATGCCCACGCGGCAGAGCGGCGTCAATCGGACACGCCAGTCAGTGAAGGCGCTGCAACAGAACGCGCGGCCTCCGTGCCCTGCGTGATGCCAGGGCCCCACTGGCGTGATCTGAGCACGCTGGATCGCGGGGTAGATGCCGGCAGTGAGCGGGGGGAGGGCGCTACCGATGCGCGGTAGGTCAGTGTGGCCAGGGACCGCGCTCCTGCTGGGTCTGCTCCTGGCCTCGGTCGCCGCCGTGGCGGATCCGGCCCACGACGAGAGTACCCTGACCCCGTCCGAGCGGGGCAGCATAGAGTTGAGGGCTGTGGAGCGCGCGCGGGCCGAACACTGGGCACTGACTCCACAGGAATGGCAGCGCTACCAGGTCCTGATGCAGGGTATCCGTGGCAGCATCAGCCCGACGACCCTGTCACCGATCGAGGCGTTGGGCATTCACGCTCGCACTGCCGCCGAACGAAATCACTTCGCGGAGCGCTGGGCGGCCCTGATGCTGGAAGACGCCGAACGCATTCTGGCGTTCCAGCAGGCCTATGATGCGGCCATCACGCGCCTGGTGGGCGAGCAACCCCTGATCGACCGGTCGCTTTTGCCGGTAAAGCAACCGAGCCAATCTCCGTTCGCCAGTACCGATCGGGTTCTGTTGTTTGTTCGACCCGAGTGCGCCGCCTGTGAGGCGGTGCTCGCACGCCTGCTGGCTCGCCTGGACACCATCGCGGGGCTGGACATCTATCTGTCCGGTCTCGCCCCGGGTGATGAGCAGGCCATCCGCGAGTGGGCGGTGGCCCAAGGTGTAAATCCCGACTGGGTGCGCCAGCGCAGGGTGACACTCAATTTTGAGTCGGGGGTTTTAGCGAGCATGGCCCCGGGCGAGGTGAACCTGCCCTATCTGTTGCGCCGCCGCGGTGAAACGCTGACCCCGCTGACAGGGGCTGCCCTGTGATCATGCCGGGCAGCGCGTCGGTCGCACTATTACTTGCACTGGCAGGCGTCGCCGTGGTCGCGGCACCGTCCGAACCCGACGCGGGAGCTGATCGTGCGCAGCAGGCGGTGCCGTCCGGCTACCGACAGGTGGCACAGGAGCATGGGATCCCGCCCGCGCTGTTCTACGCCATTGCGCTGACGGAAAGTGGCTATACGATGCCCGCAGCCGAGGGCATACGGCCCTGGCCCTGGACCCTGAACATCCGGGGCGAGGGCCGGTACTATCCGTCCCAGCGCGCGGCGACGACTGCCCTTGCGGCGACGGTGCACAGTGGTGAGACCGCGGTGGATGTCGGGATCATGCAGATCCACTGGCACTACCACCATGCGGCGCTGGGTGGGATCCGCCGGGCATTGGACCCCTACCACAACCTGCGGGTGGGGGCGGACATTCTGGCCCAGTGCTACCAGCAAAGCCGGGAGTGGTGGTCCGCCGCCGGCTGCTACCATGCGCCCAACAATGCCATTCTGTCGCGGCGTTACCAAGCGCGTGTGCAGCAGCACTGGCGCACCGTGGTACAGGACCCCTGAGGTGCGCCGCAGGTGGTGGCTGTATCCCTTCTGGCTCCTGATGGCATTACTATCTCCAGGTGTCCGGGCGGAGCTGGTTGTTTTAACTGACAACGGCCAGACCTATCCGCTGGTCCCGTTTCTGGGCGTGCTGAGACCGCCAGGCGCGCCCCCCTCGGCACCGGCAGTGCCGGACCTGGGCGCCGCCGACCCCACCCGGCTGCTGCCACTGCGCTCCCCGGGACTGACCCCGGGGCCGGTTCCCCTGCGGCCGCTGCCCGCACTTTACCAGGGTACGCTCACGCGCCCGGTCTTTGTGGTGGGCGCCGGTCCATTGTCGCAGACCTGGCTGCGGCAACACCGATCTCTTCTGCTTTCCCTGGGTGCAGTAGGGCTGCTGGTGCAGGCCGAGACCCCGGAGGACCTGCACACCATGGCCGCGATTGCCGCGGGTCTGCCGCTCCTGCCTGCTGCCGCCACCGATCTGATAGACACCCTGGCACTGACCCATATCCCGGTCCTGATCTCCCGGCACGGCATTGAGCAGTGAGCGTCCGTCCGGTCGAGGCACTCCTGCGGCCCCCGGTGGAACTCTGGTCGGCCCTGGTGGCGGTGGCGACCGGCGGCGTGGCCCTGCTGGCACCCTGGGCGCTGATGATGCCGCCGGGCATTGCCACGCTGGCCGCCAGTGCCCTGTTTTTGCTGGCCGGAATACGCACCCGGCAGGCCTGGCGGGTGCTGCGGTACCAGCGCAATATGCGCCGCCTTCCGTTGTACCGAATGCGGGCGGAGCGTATTCCGGTGAGTCGCCACAAGCTGTTTCTGGGGCGCGGCTTTCGCTGGACCCAGCGCCACACCCAGCGCCTGCGCGACACCCTGCGTCCTGAAGTGCAGCACTATGTGCAGGCCGGTGCACTCTACCGATGGGCGCGCCGTAAGGAAGTGCAGTGGGAATCAACGCCTGTCCTGAAAACCCTCGCTTGGTGCCTGCGCCAGCCGCGCTGGTGGAATCCGCTGAAACCGCAGCCACCGGTGGGCGGTATGCCGGCCCTGCATGCGGTGGAGCCCGATGAGGAAGACGCCTGGATGGATCTCGGCGAGCGGGTGGGCCATCTGCTCGTGCTGGGAACCACCCGGGTCGGCAAAACCCGTCTTGCCGAACTGCTGGTTACCCAGGACATCCACCGGGGGGATGTGGTGATCGTGTTCGATCCCAAGGGGGATGCGGATCTGTTGCGGCGCATCTATGCCGAGGCCCAACGGGCTGGGCGGGCCGATGCCTTTTATCTGTTCCATCTGGGCTTCCCGGAGATCTCCGCCCGCTATAACGCTATTGGGAGTTTTTCCCGGATTACCGAGGTCGCCACCCGGATTGCCAACCAGCTGCCCAGCGAAGGCAACTCAGCCGCGTTCAAGGAATTCGCCTGGCGCTTCGTCAACATCGTAGCCCGGGCGCTGGTCGCACTGCGGCGGCGTCCGGACTATCAGCAGATCCGCCGCTACATCAATGACATTGAACCGCTGTTTGTCGAGTACGCCCGCCATTATCTGGCCACCCACGGCCCTGAAGACTGGTCCGAAGCGGTGGAAGATCTGGCCTCCAAAATCAGTGAGCGCAACCTCGCCGCGGCACTGCGGGGCCGCGATCGGGAGGCCATCGCCCTGATGCGCTACCTGCAGGCACAGGATCTGTATGATCCGGTGCTGGAAGGCCTGGTGTCCGCCTTCAAGTACGACAAGACCTATTTTGACAAGATCGTGAGCTCCGTCGGTCCCCTGATGGAAAAGCTCACCACCGGATCGATCGCGGCGTTGATCTCCCCGGACTATCTGGATGAACAGGATCCGCGGCCGATCTTTGAATGGCTGAACGTCATCCAGCGCAAGGGCATCGTCTATGTGGGGCTGGATGCGCTGACCGATACCACCGTTGCCAGTGCGGTGGGCAATGCCATGTTCGCCGACCTGGTGTCGGTGGCGGGGCACATCTACAAGCACGGGGTGCCGGGCGTGGAGGCGGGGAGTGTGCCCACTATCTCCCTGCACGCCGATGAATTCAATGAGCTGATCGGGGAGGAGTTCGTGCCATTGCTGAACAAGGCGGGAGGCGCGGGTTTTCAGGTCACGGCTTATACCCAGACCTGGTCGGACGTGGAAGCGCGCATCGGCAATCGCGCCAAGGCGGGCCAGGTGGCGGGCAATTTCAATACCCTGATGATGCTGCGGGTAAAAGAGCTGGCAACCGCCGAGATGCTGACCGACCAGCTGCCCCGGGTGGAGGTGGTCACGCTGATGAGTGTGTCGGGTGTGGATGACTCCTCCGATCCCACCTCGGGTGTGGATTTCAAATCCCGCAATGAGGACCGCATTAGTGTGTCGGAGGTGCCGATGCTTACCCCGGCGGATCTGGTGCGCCTGCCCAAGGGCCAGGCCTTCGCCCTCCTGGAAGGCGGGCGCCTGTGGAAACTGCGCATGCCGCTGCCCGATGACCGCGCGGATGCCGCCCTGCCACCAAGCCTGGCCGCCATGGCGGAAGATATGCAGCGCCGCTATGTGACCAACGAGCACTGGTACCGGACTGCAGAGCGTTGGTGGCATCCGGTCGCCGATACCGAGGGCCCGATCCGACACGACAGCAAGAACCATGTCTGAGCGCGGCGGAGCTCACCCCGCGCAGGCCGCGCAGCAGGGCACCCTGACACGCCTGCTTGGTCGCGTCAGCCAGGCCGTCTACTGGTTGCTGTTCGCTCTGCTGTTTTCCATTGGGCTGGAATGGCTGGGGATGGTGTTCTGGTGGCCCGACGAGGGCCTGCGGCACAGCCGGGAGATGCTGGAAGCGGAGGTGGGCTATCTGCAGGCGGATTTCCGGCGCAGTCTCGTGAGCAGCGATCCGGCACACTTCGCCCAGACGGTGGCGGACAAAGCCTATGTCGTGCTGTTCGAGTGGACCCGGCTGGTGGATGTCCTCGGCTGGCTTGGTACGCCGCCAGCGGCAGGGGAGAGCGGTCTTCGGGCACAACTCCACGAGCTGTATCAACCGCTAGCCCGATTTATCCTCGCGGCCCTGCAGATCACCCAGGTCTTCGCGCTACGTCTGGCCATTTTACTGCTGGCTACCCCGGTCTTCCTGCTGTTTGGTGTGATGGCCCTGGTGGACGGCCTGGTGCGCCGGGATCTGCGCCGCTGGGGCGGGGGACGCGAAAGCTCCTTCATATACCACTGGTCCAAGCGCTCGGCGCTGCCGTTGTTGGCCACGGCCTGGGTTATCTACCTCGCGCTGCCATTCAGTCTCCACCCAAGCTGGGTCATACTGCCCTTTGCCACACTGTTCGCCCTCAGCATCGCCATCACCGCGAGCGCCTTCAAGAAATACCTGTAGCAAACGCCACGAAGGCGTAACCGCGCTTCTTTGGCGGTGGCAGAGCTTGTCCGACTCGCGGAACACTGCGGTGCCCGCGGGTAGTGGTGTGCCTCTATCAATGACAATTATGTGTAGACAGCGAAGGAGGGGCACCGTCGAAGCCGGATCCAGATTTCGCGCCTTTCCGGTTTTTCCTAGGAAGTTGGGATCGCCTTAGATCGGTCCTTGGCTCTGGTGTCGTACCATACGATAATCTCCGTCGCCTGCTGGCTTTTGGTAGAAAAACATTATGGCGCGTCGGAATCGAACATTGCTGGGGGAGGTTATTGATCTGTTGCTGGTGGCCCCATGGTGGTGGAGCCCCATTGCAGCAGTAATCGCCTTTTTGGGTCTTGGCAGGGTGCTTCCGGCAACTCTACCGATAGATAATCCGTTTTTCTTGGCACTGAAGGGCGCGCTGCCTACTCTTGCGTGGGCTTTCGCCATTGTTCTTCTGATACCAGCACCTTTTTCCTATCTCAATCTACGAAGAAAGCGGGCCCAGCTGGATAACCAGACAGGGCTTGCCAGTATCTGCTCGTTGTCGTGGAAGCAATTTGAGGAGCTGGTTGCTGAGGTCTACTACCGAAAGGGCTACACAGTTCGCGAGAACGTTAAGAAGGGTCCTGATGGTGGCGTGGACATCTGGATGGAAAAAGACGGTGAATCGCACATCGTGCAGTGCAAGCAGTGGAAAGCGCGTAAAATAGGCGTTTCAACTGTCCGCGAAATGTATGGAATAATGACTGCCGAGGGCGCGAACTCCGTCTCCGTCATCACCTCAGGCTCATTCACCAGCGACGCCAGGCAATTCTCCGAAGGCAAGCCCATTGAGTTGGTGGATGGTACCCAACTGGCTAATCTGGTGCGTGATGTGCGAACGATTTTGGGGAAAACTAAAGAGGAGAGCGGCTCGCATTATCTGGCGCCAGGACTCGCTGCACCACGAACTTCCAGCACACTGAAGTGCGCCTTCTGCGGGAGCGATCTGGTTACCAGGACTGCCAGGAAGGGAGCACGTGCAGGGAAGCAGTTTCTAGGTTGTTCCACCTTCCCGAAGTGCCGATATACGCGTGAAGTATAGTGCAAAGTCGTAATTCATGACGGAGACAGTCACGGATTTTCGCTGGACCATTGTAGATTTGCTTGCCAGTTTACGCCCAGTAGGGATCGCCCGAACCCCTTTGCGTCGGCAGCTGCCGGAAGTGATTTCATAGACGGGGAGGCCGACTCTAAGAGAAGGGCAGGACCCTGGTCACGTTTCCTTACAGGCTGCCCTCCTCAGGACGGCCTCGCTCCTGGGCTCAGCCCCCAGCCGGACGTTGCCAGCCACTGTGCGACCTCGTTCTCGGGCATGGGTTTGCCCATGTAGAATCCCTGGCCGGCATCACAGCCCATGTCCTTGAGCTCGGCCCACACGGCGTCGGTCTCCACGCCCTCAGCGATCACGGTCAGCTCCATATCATGCGCCAGCTTGACGGTGGAACGGACGATGGCGGCCGCGTCCCGGTCCTCGAGCATGTCGATCACAAAGCTCTTGTCGATCTTGACGGCGGAAAACGGCAGCGTTTTGAGGGTCGAAAGCGAGGAGTAACCTGTACCGAAGTCGTCGATTAACACAGGGACACCCAGCGCACGCAGTCGCCTCAGGCTGGCGCTGGCCTGTTCGGCATTCTCGGCGATGGCGTTCTCGGTCACTTCAACTTCCAGCATTCCGCGCTCAAGCTGCCAGTGGGTGGAGAAGCGTTCCAGGCTTTCCATCAGACCAGTGTCCTGCAGATTGCGCGGTGACAGGTTGATGGCTATCGGCAAGCGGAGGCCCTGATCGCGCCACTCCGCCAATTGCCGCAACACCGTCGTCAGCACCCAACTGCTGACGGCACGGATCATGCCCGTACTTTCCGCGACACTGATAAAAATGTCCGGTCGAATCATGCCATCCGTAGGGTGGAACCATCGCGCCAGAGCCTCGAAGCCGACGATACGGCCGGACGCCATGGAAATCTTGGGTTGGTAATAGAGCGTCAGGTCACCCTTCTCAAGCGCGCGGTGCAACTTGCCGGCCAGCGCGAGGTGGTAGGACTTGTGCTCGTCAAACTCAGCGGAATACAGGGCCTGACCGAGGCCCGAGTGCTTGGCCTGCTGCAACGCAACATCCGCATGCTGGATCAGCCGTTCTGCCGTGGTGGCATGCTCCGGGAACAGAACGACACCAATGCTGGCATTGACCGCCAGGGTGAAGCCGTCGAGCGTATAGAGTTCGGACAGGGTACGGCGCAGGCTCTCAGCCCTGGCGGCAGCTGTCTCGGAAGTTGCCTCCGGTAGCAGCACGGCGAATTCGTCTCCGCGCATGCGGGCGAGCAGCTCACCCTCGGTGAGCGCTCCCTGGATGCGCAGCCCGGTGTCACTCAATACCCGGTTGCCGGCCTCAAAACCGAGCGTGGTGTTGATGTCACGGAACCGGTCGAGGCCGATGATCAGCAAGGCGAATGTCGTGCCACTCGATTCCCGGGCATGGATGTTGGCCGCCAGCGTGTCCTGGAACTGGATGTGGTTGGGCAGCCCCGTGAGCGTGTCGTAGAAGGCCATCTCATGGATCTTCTGCTGCGCAAGTTCGTGCTGCTGGCGCAGACGCAAGGTCTTGATGCCGTAGGCCATGTCCTCGGCCATCTCCAGCAGGATCTCCTGCTCCCGGGCATCAAAGGCATCCGGATCGCTGGAATAAATGGTAAAAGCGCCGAGCGGCGTGCCGTTGCTCTGTAACGGCAGGGAAATTGAGCTGTGGATGTTCTGTTCCCGATTGCGCTCGTGCCATAGGGCGTACTTGGGGTTGCTCTGCAGGTCCCGGCCGATATAGGGCTGACCACTGCGTATCGCCGTGCCGGTTGGACCCTGCCCGGCACTGGTATCTGACCAGGCAATGTTCAATCCCCGGAGAAAGTCCAGGTCAATGCCGTGATGCGCAACGGGTGTCACAGTCCTGTCAATGTCCTGCTGCGGGTAGGCCACCCAGGCGATCGTATAGCCACCCACGTCCACGGCGACCCGGCACATCTCGTCCAGCAGGGCCTGTTCATCCTTGGCCCGGATCAGCGCCCGGTTGCCGCCACTGAGGGTTCGTAGCGCGCGATTGCTGCGCTGTAATTCCTGGTCCTGTTCCACAATGGTGTCGTAGCGGGTCTGCAATGAGTCCGCCATGGCATCGAAGGTGGCCGCCAGTTGGGCAATTTCGGCGGAACCCGGGCGCAATCCCGTACGGGCCTTGAGGTTGCCGCCCTGCAATGCAGCGCTCGCCCGCGTCAGGGCGGTCAGCGGTTGTACCAACCAGCGGTCGCTGCCCAACCAGGCAATGATGCCTGCCACGACGACAACCACCAGCATCCACCAGATTTCCCGATGGAATAGCCGGTTGAGATCCGCATACGCCGTGCGGGCGGGAATACCAACGCTGATATAGGCTTCATTGGCATTGAAGGCGTCGATTGGGGTGAACGCGTACAGACGATCGACGCCGAGATGATCGGGGGTTTCGGTGGTGCCCTCGCGGGACGCAGCCACGATACGCTGGTGAATGGGCCACTGGGTTGCGGACTGGCCGACCAGATCCTCATCCCCGGGGTAGCGCGCGAGCACTATCCCATTAGCACCAATCAGGGTAATGGTCGTGTCGGCGGGTACATTGAGCTCACCCATGTTTTCGCTCAAACGGTCGAGACTGAGCGCGGCGAACAGTACACCACTTACCTCACCCTGCGTGTCGTAGAGCGGAAGACCGATATTGATGCTGCTTACCCCGGAAATGCGCCCCAGCTGATAGTCACCGATCGCGAAGGTACCGGTGTCCAGCGCCCGCCGGAAATAACTGCGATCAGCAAGGTTCGTGTTCGCAGGCAACGGCAGCGCGCTGCAGCGTACCGAACCGTCCAAGGCAATGACACCGAGATTCGCGTAGTGCGGGTAATTCTCCAGCAGGCCGGCCAGGACACCATTACAGTCGTTGCCACCGCCGCGAAGAATGTCCTGCTGCAATTGTGCCAGTAGGGGCAGGACATTGCCCGCTTCCTCGATATAGCGCAGCTGTGCGTCTCTCGTGACCCGGGCCAGCGTCAGCGCGCTCTGCTGCGTGCGCAGTGTCTCCCGGGCGCGCAACTCGAAGGCGCTGTAGGCGAGAAAGCTGCAAAATAGCAGGATGATCAGACATAGCAATAGCATCAGCCGACCCCGTAGGGTGGGAAGCGTGGAAGAACTCATGGGGTTTCCCCTTCTTGTTACATGGCGCACCCCAGTCCTGAAATTATTTCAAGACAAGCAGCCAATTATTGTGGGGAGTATCGCATCGTTTGTGCTGAATAAATAGTTGAACCAGCGTCTTTGCTGGCGCGCACCGTGTCACTCAGCATCGTCAGGTCAGTCAACTGGCAGAGTCTGTATTTCAATGAATTTCAAGTTTGTTCCTGCGCGGTAGTCTGCCCGAGACGCACCGCGTTAGTCCGAATGCATTGAAAGCTCACGATCCGCTTACACTCTTTCTAATTACTTAAAAACCCAACCACCTCGCGACCGGGTTGTTTGTAGCGACGGAAGCCGCGTCTCGTCACCATCTCCCTCACACAACACTGTGCGGGACAACATGCTCATGACAGGACACCGACTTGCCACGGCCACACTGCTGGCACTGGCCATCACCGCTCCGGCCTCGTTGGCCGATGTCGACGCGGAGCGCGCCTTGCTCGCCCGTCTTCTCCACGAGATCGCACTCCTCGAACCCCTGATTGCGCGCAGCGAGGCAGAGGCGGCCCCCGACGCCCGCATCCATTTCCAGTATGACTGGCTGCGCCAGGATCTGGAGCGGGTGCGTGCGGGTATCCAGGCGCACCTCGACGCTCCGCGCAATACTCCGCGCCCGGTGCCGCCGCTGCGCGGTGACTACCGGCAGTGATTGATGACACCCGCACAGACAGCGGCTTTCCAGGCCGGATCCGGCGCGACACCGACAGCGCTGCTACTCGCCATCGCCAGCGTGGTGCTGATCCTCGCGTTTATCTGGGTCATCTGGATCACGGTAGGCAGTTTTCGAGCCTGGCAGGACGGCCAGGCCAGCCTGTTCGACCTGCTCTGGGCAACTCTGCGCGCGAGCATCGTGTTACTGGTCCTCGGCTTCTACCTGCGTTGAGGCTGGCGATGTCTTATCACGCTCATTCTTCTTTCACGACTGAACACTGTATCCGCGCACTGTTGCGCCCATTTGGAGAACGCCCATGACCACACCCCGTTACCCTTCACGATTTGCCGTCCTCGCGACTGCCGCCTGTCTGTCACATCCATCCGCCTGGGCGGTGTTACCGACCCCGGTGGCACCCAGCACCGCGCCCGCCGCTGGTGACTGGATCGGCCTGATCGAAGGCTATATCAAGGATGGCGGCCTGGTTCTTGGCCTCGCGATCGCTGTTCTGGGCTTTCTCTGGGTCGCCTACCTCGCCTTCGCCAAGTTCAATGAAGCCCGCCAGGGCAAGGCCGAATGGGCCGAGGTCGGCGTGCTGGGGATTGTCGGTGCCATCGTGCTGATCTTCGCCAGCTACCTGCTCACCGAAGCGGCCGGCGTGATCTGAGTGGCACCCCTGGAAAGCCAAGACGTCCTCGCGGACCGGCTCAATGCGGAGCCGGTCATTTTTAGGGGCTGCTCCGCCAGTGAGCTGGGTCTCATCGTCTCGGTGGCCGCCGTGGTCTGGCTGCCGCTCAGTCTGCTGCTGGCCTGGCTGGGTGGGGCGGTGACCATGGGTTTTGGCTTCGCCGGGATCGGCATTGTCGCCACGGTGCTCGGGACCGCCAGTCTCTTTCAGCGCCTAAAACGCAACCGGCCCGATGGCTACTACCAGCAGCGCTGTGCGCTGTGGCTGGATCATAAAGGCCTGAAGCGGGCACCGTTTATCAGCCGCAGCGGGACCTGGGATATCGGCAGGAGAGGGCATGTCACGCTACCGCTTCGCCATCGATAATGCCCAGGCCCACCTGCGCTCCCTGTGGCTGATCATCGGTCTGCAGATGGTGGTGATTGCCGCGCTCTGCTACGGCTGGAGCCGTGCGCCGGAGCATCTGACGGTGCACATCCCGCCGGACCTGCGCTCCGGGGCCGTGCAGCACCACACCGAAGTACCCGCCGCCTCGGTCTACGCCTTCGCGTTCTACCTGTTTCAGCAGCTCAACCGCTGGCCCGAGGATGGCAGCCGGGATTACGGTCGCGCCATTTTTCGGATCGCCCCCTATGTCACACCCCGCTACCGGGCCGAACTGCTGGCCAATCTGGACGAGAAGGGCCGACGCGGGGAGCTTGCCTACCGGGTGCGTGCGCTACAGGGCATCCCCGGCCTGGGTTATTCCGAAAGCCGGGTCGACATTCTCGATAGCCAGACCTGGCAGGTCTGGCTGGATCTCGAACTGCTGGAGTCGGTTAAGGGCATGACCGTCAAGCGCACCCGGATCCGCTACCCCCTGCGGGTCGTGCGTTACGCCGTCGACCCGGAAGCCAATCCCTGGGGCTTGGCCCTGGATGGCTTTGGGGCCGACGGCCCCCGCCGCCTCAACGACGCCGATCTTCTAGGGGAGGAACCCGCCCGTGCAAACCAATAGTTTTCAAGGATCCTCCAGGTCCCGCACGGTTTTCCTCACCGCCATTATCTCGCTGTGTGGACTGCTGGTGTTCAGCACCACGGGAGCCGCCGCGCTGGAACCCACTGAGCGGATCGTCTGGCGTAAATCCCCGATTGCACTGAAGCTCGGCGTCGGCCAGGAGCGCATGGTCCACTTCCCCGGCCCGGTGAGCGTGGGGATTCCGGGCGCCCTGCAGGGTCGGCTGCGCATCCAGAGCAGTGGCGGTACCGTGTACTGGATGGCCCAGCAGGCCTTTTCGCCGACACGGATCCTGGTGCGGTCGCTGAACGAGGGTCAGGTCTATCTCCTGGATGTCGCTGCCTCCCCGGAAGGCGGCAGTACCGCGCCGATGGAAATCAGCCTGCCACGTCAACCGGCCCCTGCAGCGCATGACGAGCGCTCCACCGGTCCCACGACCCACGGCTATGTCAGCCTGACCCGCTTCGCCGCCCAGCAGCTGTATGCCCCCCAGCGCCTGCAGACGCCCTTACCGGGCGTGGTCCGAGTGCCGGTGCCCGAGGAACCGGTGCCGCTGGTACGCGGCGGCGCCATTGTCTCGACGCCCCTGGCCAGCTGGCGTAGCGGATACCGGTTTGTGACGGCGGTACAACTTAGCAATACCAGTCCCGAGGCGCAGGAGCTGCAGGCAGAGGCCCTGCGCGGTGCGTGGCTCGCCGCGACCTTCCAGCACCACCGGCTGCTGCCCGCGGGCGATGAGGCCGACCACACGGTGGTCTACCTCATCTCCGACCGCCCCTTCAGCCGCGTGTTTTAGGGGGAGCCTGCCGATGTCCCACGCCGTCTCCAACCGCCTCCTGCCCCTGCTCGCCACCCTGGTGCTGCTGGTGTTGCTAGGTGTGACCCTTAAAACCTGTTCGGCAAACAACGAGAACGGGCTGGTGCTGGCCGGCGTGCCGACAGCCCCCGACCCGGATGCCGACACTCCGGCGGACACGATAAAAACCCTGACCGCCAATGTGGCGGCGATGACCACTGCCGTCACCGCCCTGCGCCAGGACAACGCAGCACTGCGCAAGGAGAACCAGACCCTGATCAACAACCGCAGCCAGATCGAGGAGAACGTGGCCTCCCGACTGCGCCGTGAGCTGCTCAGCCGGGAGCAGGACGCGGACAACCAGGCCCGCCGCGATTCCGGTGTACTGCAGTCACTCACCCAGCGGGTCGATTCCCTGGCTGCCTCCCTGAATGAGGTGCAGAGCGCACAGCCGGATCAGGCCATGCCGGTCGGCCTCGGACTGGAAGGCTGGGCAGGACCCGGAAGCACGCCGGCGGATGCATCCGCCCTGGTCTGGATCGCGCCGCTGGATGCTGAAATGGATCCTGCACCCTCCGGGAGCCTGGCCGGGGCGCGCCAGGCAGCGAGTAGTTACCTGGGGGAGGCCCGTCGACACGGCGGTCAACTGGTCACGGACACCCGGGAGCGGGTCGAGGCACAGCAGGACAGGCCGGTATACACCGTGCCGCGCAATGCCACCCTGATGGGATCGACCGCCATGACTGCCCTCGTGGGACGCATTCCCCTGCGCGGTCAGGTGCAGGATCCCATGCCGTTCAAGATCATTACCGGTGCCGACAACCTGGCAGCCAACGGACTCACGATCCCCGGCGTCCAGGGCATGATCTGGAGCGGTACCGCGGTGGGTGACTGGACCCTGTCCTGTGTGTCCGGTCGCCTGGAAGCGGTCACCTTCGTGTTTGATGACGGCACCATCCGCACCGTGGCCAGCGATGACGGTCAGGGGCAGGGGGGTCGTGATGAGCCGCTGGGCTGGATCTCCGATGCCCAGGGTATTCCCTGCATCAGCGGCACCCGGAAAAGCAACGCCACCGCCTTTCTGGCCCAGCGCATCGGGGTGCAGGCGGTGCAGGCCGCTGCCGATGCGGCCGCCGCCGCCGAAAACACCACGGTAATCACCAGCGCCGGTGGCATTACCGGCGGCGTCACCGGGGACGTCGGCGCCTATGTGTTGGGCAAAACCGTCGCCGGAGGTAGCGAGGAACTGGCGCAGTGGCTGCTCGAACGTCAGTCCCAGAGTTTTGACGCCGTGTTTGTTCCCGCCGGTATTGCCGTGGCGATCCATGTGGATCGCGCCATTCCCATCGATTTTGAGCCCCAGGGCAGGAAACTCAGCCATGCATCCTTATCGTCCAGCCATGCTCCGCACACTCTCGATTAGTCTGCTGCTCACCGGCTGTGCCGGCAGCAAGGAGACCATCCTGCCCCAAGATGGACCCACCATGCGCGAGATCTATGACGCCCATGTGGACATTAACCAGGGTGACGCACCGCGGCATCGCCAACTCGCAACACCACTGCGCCCGCCGAGACACCATGTCGCCGACCTCGGGCCCGCCGCCCGGGCTGACTACCAAGACCTTAACACCCGCTTTATGCGCGTGCCCAACCCGACGCTGGTGATGTATATCTTTCCGCACCTGGCGGGTATTCACCGGGTTCCGGTGCCGGGCTATTCCACCGTGTTTCCCCTCTACGAGCGGCCGGAATATGCCCTGCCGGGTGAGCGCGCGGTGGATGCCCCATGAGCGGTTTCTTTGCCCGCCAGGGAATACCCGCTCAGTACGCAGGGTCGAACCCAGGAGAGCAATCGAGCCCCAGGGCACCGGCGCCACTGACACACCGGGACGTGCAGGCGCTCTATGAGCGCCCCCCGTCCTTCACGCCCTTTTTACCCTGGGTGGAATACCTGCCGGACAGCCAGTGTTTTCTATTGGAGGACGGGGTCAGCGTTGGCGCCCTGTTCGACCTGACCCCGGTCGGTACGGAGGCACGCACCGGCCCGTTCATGGTGGCCCTGCGCGATGCCATCCAGACCGCGCTCAGCGAAGCTCTGCCGGAACGTGACGACGGCCCCTGGGTGTTGCAGCTCTACGTGCAGGATGAGCCCAGCCTCGACAGTCTGGTTCAGTCACTGAAACACTACCCGGGGCCGTCCGTCCGTGAGCACGCCTACTCACGTTTCTATCAAACACTCATGCAGAACCACTGCGCACGCCTCTGTGCGCCGGGCGGGCTGTTTGTCGACACCGCACTCACCGGCAGTCCCTGGCGTGGCCAGATCCGGCGGGTGCGGGCGGTGCTGTACCGCCGTCAGACCGCGCGCCACCGCCCAACCAACCCCTATGAGGCCGAGGCGGAACTGAACCAGGTGGCCACCCAGCTCACCGCCGCACTGGCCGCGGCCGGTATCCGTACCCGGCGGTCTTCCGGCATCGACCTGTATCGCTGGCTGCTGCCCTGGTTCAATCCGGGCGAGGGATCTATCGATGCCACCCGCGCAGTATTGCGGAGTCTCGACAACGCGCCCGCGGACGCGGAGCTGCCCTACGGCCATGACTTTGCCGAAACCCTGACCCTGTCCCTCCCGTACTCGGACGCGACGTCCGCCACCTGGTGGTTCGATGGCCTGCCCCATACGGTGATCAGCATCCAGGGCCTGCGTCGGGCACCGGAGATCGGTCATATGACGGCGGAGCGCACCGCCGGGGATCATCTGTTTTCCGTCTTCGACCGGCTGCCCGAACACACGGTGATGGTGCTGACGCTGACTGCCAAACCCCAGGACGCTACCCGCAACCATGTGGCGCTGGTCAAACGCGCCGCGGTGGGGGATTCCGCCGAAGCGGCACTGACCCGGGAGGATGCCACTCGCGTGGAGCGGGAGATGGCCGCAGGCAACAAGCTCTATCCGCTGGGCATGGCGTTCTACGTGCGCGGGGATTCACCCGACAATCTGCGGGAGCGGGTCAACCAGCTGCACGCGCTGCTGCTGGCCAACGGCCTGCAACCGATAGGCCGCGAGGGCGATCTGCTGGGGCTGGACAGCTACCTGCGGAACCTGCCCATGGCCTACGACCCGGCCTTTGACCGTAAAAGCCGCCGCTCGCGGCTGGTGTTTTCCCGGCACATCGCCAACCTGTTGCCGGTTTACGGACGCTCCCGCGGCACTGGCCATCCCGGGCTGGTGTTCTTCAATCGCGGGGCGGAACCGCTGGTGTTTGATCCCCTGCACCCGGACGATCGCAAGAAAAATGCCCACATGCTCATACTGGGGCCCACCGGGGCGGGCAAGTCTGCGTTGCTGGTCTACCTGCTGCAGCAGATGATGGCCATTCACCGGCCCCGGATTTTCATTATTGAGGCAGGCGGGTCTTTCACCCTGCTGGGGGAGCACTTTAAACACCACGGCATCAGTGTGAATCAGGTGACCCTGAACCCCGGCTCCGATGTCAGCCTGCCGCCCTTTGCCGATGCCCTGATCCTGCTGGACCGGGAGCGCCGGATCCGGCTCGCCACCGACCCCGAGGCGATCCCTGAAAGTGAGGACGAGGAGGAGGGCAGCGACAGCCCCGGCCGCGATGTTTTAGGGGAAATGGAAATTGCCGCGCGGATCATGATCACCGGCGGTGACGAGCGCGAGGATGCCCGCATGACCCGGGCGGACCGTCTGCTGATCCGCAACGCGATCCTGCTGGCCGCGAAAACTGTGTCCCAGCGCGGTGGGGACCAGGTGCTGACCCGGGACGTGGTCGCAGCCCTGAACGCCCAGGGCCAGGAGCCGACCCTGCCGGATCACCGCCGTCACCGCGCCACGGAAATGGCCGACGGCATGGCGCTGTTCTGCTCCGGATTGGCGGGTGATTTCTTCGACCGGCCCGGCCACCCCTGGCCCGAGGTCGATGTCACGCTGGTGGAAATGGGGGTATTGGCCCGGGAAGGCTATGAGGACCAGCTGACGGTGGCTTACACCGCGATGATGAGCCACATCAACCAGCTGGTGGAGCGCCACCAGAGCGATGGCCGCCCGACCCTGGTGGTGACCGATGAGGGCCACATTATTACCACCAATCCTCTGCTGGCCCGTTATGTCGTAAAAATCACCAAGATGTGGCGCAAGCTCGGGGCCTGGTTCTGGATCGCCACCCAGAACCTGGAGGACTTTCCGGACGCCTCTCGGCGCATGCTCAACATGATGGAGTGGTGGCTGTGCCTGGTGATGCCCAAGGAAGAGGTGGAACACATCGCCCGCTTTCGGGATCTCACCGCCGAACAGCGCAGCCTGCTGCTGTCAGCCCGCAAGGAACCGGGTAAATATGTCGAGGGCGTGGTCCTGTCCGACCAGATGGAGGGACTGTTCAGGAATGTCCCCCCACCCCTGTCCCTGGCACTCGCCATGACTGAAAAACACGAGAAAGCCGAACGGGCCCAGATCATGCGCGAGCAGGGCTACTCGGAACTGGAGGCCGCCCACATCGTGGCCCAGCGGCTGGAGGCCCGCCGTGGTGGCTAGGCTGAATCACCCTGCGCGAACCGAATCCGGCAGTCACGTCTGGCGCAGGCCCATCGTCGGGCTTTTGGCGCGACTGGCATTGCTGACAACCCTGCTGACGTCTCCGTTCAGTATCGCGGAGCCGCGCTATCAGGTGGAGCTGTTTACCACTACCGCGCATCCGCCTCCCGCACATCTCAACGCAACGGGCGAAGACATCCAGCTGACCGTCCATGACCTGGACGGTCTCGCGCGCCTGAACGCCTTCCTGTCCCACCAGCTGCCCCCCCAGAAAGCGGCGGCGAAGGCGATGGCGGCAACACGACTCGCTGCGCTGACCGAACGCCAGCAGGCAGACCTGCGTGCGACCGCCACGGGTCTGCTAGCTGCCCAGCGCTACGGGCTGACCCGCTACCCGGCGATGGTGGTCAACGGCGAGGCGGTCTTTTACGGACTGACCGACCCCACAGAAGCCGTCCGCCAGTATCAACGCTGGCGCGGGGAGGCTGAACTGTGAGAGCTACAAGTCTGTTCGCCACACTCTTGCTGACCCTGAACTGGCCGCAGGCCAGCCAGGCGGCGTCTCTGTCCACTGCCGGGATTGTGGCGCAGACCAGCAATGCGGCATTCGCGTGCATGCAGTGGCGCCCGGTGGGCCTGTGCTTCTGGCTGGAATGCGATCTTTTAAGTTGCACCGTCAACTCCTCACTCAAGGTGGCACATTACAACCCGGATCTGGTCGTCAGCGCCTACAATCAATTGGGCGGCAATCCCTGGCTTGAGATCCGCGCCACCCTCGGTGCCGCCCAGCGCGCCGCTGCCCAGGGGCTTCTGGGGCGCCTGCTACCGGTCCCCGTGGACAGCGCGGGCAACCGCACGGAGGGCACCCACAACCGTCTGGATCACCGCAACCTGCTTTTTAGGGAGACCGATGCGATCGGCCATCCCCTGACCCTGCTGCCGGATGTGGGCGGGGCGGGGGGGCTGGTCTGTCCCTCCCAGGCCACGCCCTCTGTGCCGTATTTTCAGTCCGGGGTGAATGCCCTGGCCTGGCGGCTGGAGGTCCCGGAAATGCTCTATCCCGCCAGCCTGATTCCCGGCCTGCGCGAGGTGGGCCACTGGCCCCTGCAGACCTGGGGTGGCCTCTATCCCCGCACCGGCTGGACCACCCAGTCTGAAGAACCCAAGGGCGCGGCGATCAATGCCCAGCGCGTGGGGGATATCGTCACCCGCACCGGCCAGCCCCACGTCTATCTGCCCCTGCAGGGACCCTTTACCCCTGACATGCGTGTGTGGCCGCCGGGCCCGCTGGTGGAAGGCAATGCCCGCACCGGCACCTGGCAGATGCTGGCACCCCGCGCCGAATCCAGCTGCGCGGTGTTCGGCGCCAATGATCTCTTCAGCGCCGTCGGCTGGGGCGGCGGCCGTATTGATCCCGGTGGCGATTACGCCTGGACCCTGTGGCGTCCCTACCAGTGCTGCCAGCGCGAGGGAGAGGTCTTTATCACCGATATCAACTGGACGGGGTACCCCTGATGCAACGGCCCTATCCCAGGACAGCGCAGTGGGCCATCGTCGGACTGTTTCTGCTGTTGCTGACGGCGGCGCCCGCCATGAAAGCCGCGGAAGGCCCCACCGAAGACAGCTTCTGGTACTACGAGATCGGCGGTGCCCAGCCGGTGTCGCCGCCGCCCAACCCGCTGGTGACCTCGGTCACCCTCGGTGGTTCGGCCCAGCTGGGTCTGGGTTACAGCTGTGCCAAGTTCGATCCCCTGCTGGCGGTGACCCACACCCTGAACAACATCAAATCCGGTGTGGATGACATGATGAACGCGATGACCGCCGCGGCATCGTCCGCCATTGCCGCGCTGCCCGCCCTGATACTGCAGCGGGCCAACCCCGGCCTCTACGATCTGTTCCAGAATGCACTGCTGAAAGCCGAAGAGACCATGAAGCTCGCCACGAAAACCTGCGAGCAGATGGAGGCGGAGATCGCCAAAGGCAAGAATCCCTACGCAGACCTGATCACGCTTTCCAAGGGCAACGACTGGAAAGTGCAGATGGGCATTGGCTCCAATGATGCGGTCAGCGCCAAGGAGGCCGTGGAATCCGCCAATGGGGACAACGGCGTGCCCTGGATTGGGGGCCAGGCTGGTGGGTCTGGTCAGCCGGTACTGCGCTTTACCGGCGATCTGGTGCAGGCCGGGTACAACATCAACCTGAACCGGCCCATCACCGAGACCGCCCCGGTGCCCGCCGGCGATGCCACCCGCCTGTCGGAAATCTGGGGCTCGCCTACAGAAGCCCGTGACTGGGTGGTCGCGGTGGTGGGGGAGAACATCGTGACCACCTGCGATACCTGCCGTAAGGACAGTATCCCCGGTACCGGTCTGCTGCCCACCCTGTATCGGGAATCGGCCGAAGTGACGGTCGACCTGCAGGCATTGGTGGCGGGGGATGTCCCGCCCACAAGAACCAACCTTAACGACGTCACCGCCCCGGGGGTCGCCGTTACCCGCCAGGTTATCGAGGCCATCCGCGAGATGCCCGCCACCGAACAGGCCCTGATCACCAGCCGGCTGGTGGCCGAGATCAGCACCGCCCGCACCGTGGAAAAGGCCCTCTACGCCCGCCGACTGTTGCATTCCGGCCGCCAGGTGCCGGAGGTCTATGCCACCGAGGTCGCGCGCCAGCACGCGGATACCGCCATCGCCGAACTCGACAAGGAGATCGAGAGCCTGCTGTTTGAAACCCGGGTCCGCCGTGAGGTGGTGTCGGAAACCGTCACCGTACTCCTGCAGCGCGCCGCGGCCCGCCGTCAGTCCGCTCTGGATATTCCGCAGGTAGCCCCCCGTGATCCAAGACCCCTTAACCATGGCCGTGTCCAGTAACCCGCAACACCGGCGCCGCTCCTGGCTGGTGGGCTGTCTTCTAGTGGCGTTCCTCGCCGCCCTAGGCATCGGCCTGCTGCTCTGGCAGGCCATGGCCCTGAGTTCCCTGGCCACCGTTGCACAGCGCGTCAGCGAAGCCAAACCGCTGCTGGGGGCGGTGCGCCTTGGCCTGATCGCACTGCTGGCCCTCCTGTGGCCCTGGCTCAGCGATTGGCTATGCAAAAAGCGGCATAGCCCATTATCCAAAGCCGAGTCCAATCGCCTCCGCTGGCGGGTCGTCGGTTGGATGCTGGCCATCGAGCTGCTGATCGGCCAGAACCTGCTACATCACCTCGCTGCATTTGCGGGTGCCAGTCCGTGAGTGTCGACAGCTATCTGGAACTGTTTACCACGCTCTTCGGCTGGGCCTTCTATGGGGTGTTGTGGGATGTGCTGGTCAGTACCGGCATTGTCTACCTGCCTTTTTTGGGGATCCTGATCGACAACTGGCGTGAGCCCGCCCAGGGCGGCGAGTTCGGCTCGGTGACCGGACTCTCGCTGCGCCGTATGGAGATCGAGCTTTTTATCGCACTGCTGGTGGTGGTCCTGGCGGGCCAGCCCGCCACCCTGACGCCGCTGAATGCCAGCACGCTCACCTATGCACCCCAGGGGACCCTGGCCGACCCCACGCCGACTACGGCTACTACAACCGATGCCCAGAGCACCTACGGGGTCACCGGTTTCACGGGCTCCCCGGCTACGGTCAACCTGCCGGTGTGGTGGTATGCGGTACTGTCCATGTCCTCGGGCCTGAACCACGCCGTGATCGCGGGCCTGCCGGTCGCCAGTGACCTGCGGACCTACGAGCAGCAGGCGCGCCTGGCCACCATCACGGATCCCCGGCTGCGCCAAGCGGTGAGTGACTTCTTTAATCACTGCTATATCCCGGCTCGATCAAGATACCAGGCCGCACAACCGGCAACACCGGCGATCACGGCCCTGCTGGAAACCTACGGCGATGACGATCCGGACTGGTTGGGGTCCCATGTCTATCGGCAGACGCCGGGCTACTATGACGAGCTGCGCCCCCCAAAGCAGATCCCGGGCTGGCCCTACAATGCGCTGCGCGATACGGAATATGATCCCGCCGATCCACCGGAGTGGGGCAAGCCCACCTGTAAGCAATGGTGGGAGGAGGGCGCCGAAGGTCTACGCCAGCAGTTGATTGACGCGGCGGACGCCACGGCGGGAGGGCTGTCCGGTCTGGTGGTCACCATTGCGCCGAGTTTGGCCAGTGAACAGCAACAGGATGCCGTCGCCCGCACCGTGCTCACCAACGCGCCCCCGATCTGGTCCAGCAATGACCTGGTGGCGGGAAACACGGCCAACACGGGCTGGCTGGCCACGGCAGAGAATCTGGTGAAGGGCGGTCTCGCGGCCGGCGGTGTGGTCACCGCCTCAGGCCTGTTTGCGGTCACCATGACCGCGGTCCTGCAGGCCCTGCCCATGGTGCAGGCCTTACTGCTGCTGAGCATCTATGCCCTGCTGCCCATGATCGTGGTGCTGTCGCGCTACTCGATCGCCATGATGGTCACCGGTGCGATGGCGATCTTCACGGTCAAGTTCTGGACCGTACTGTGGTATCTGGCGATGTGGGTGGATCAGAACCTGATTGGCGCCATGTACCCTGATGCCAATACTTTCCTGCTGATATTCGCCAATCCCGGCGAACACGATGCCAAGCGCATGCTGCTCAACATGATCACCACGAGTCTCTATCTGGGATTACCACTCCTCTGGAGCGGTATGATGGCCTGGGTCGGAATTCACGTCGGACGCGCAATCAGCGCTGCGTCAGGGCCGCTGGCGCGTCCGGGTCAGGACGCAGGGCAGCAGGGCGCCGCTATCGGTAAATCAGCTGTCAGCCGGAGAATCGGCCGCTAATCGCCATAATCCTCGTCATACCATCCGTATGGGTCATGGCCGGCGTCAAGACGACCGGTGCGATGATTAAGCTCACCGATCAAATCAGAGTAACATAAATTGCGTTTGTCTGGCTGCAACTGAGCCGATGCAGCCATATCCCCGACAAACTGCCACACCGCTTTGACAGCAGCAAACATCACCTGGAACGGCGCTTCTTTCATTGCGTCCACCCCGACCTGCGTAAAATACACTTCTATAAGTTTAGGTCCGATGTCTTGTGTTTTCCAGTGCGGCAAGGGATTTGAATGGCGCTCAAAATACAGGGCAAATAGTTGAGTTTCCGTGGCAATCTGAGGTCTTAGCTCCCACGCGTGTGATTGACATCGCATTCCGTGTTAGCGGATCGATTCGTGTCTGGTATAGTCGGTCGATGACGGCAGCTCGCGACCCAAAGCCGACATTTTGCATTATGGTAATGTTGAGGCTCAGAGGAATAGGCTCGATTGTCCTAGGGGCTTTTCAGTGGCCTCGTTACATAAGATATTCAAATGTTGGCGCAACGGACCGAAATTGAATTGAATAATCAGGTAGTTATTGGATGAAAATGGTGAGTCGTGGTTGCTAGTGACGTCCGGCTATATCGGTTGGATTGGGAGAGTGAATCGCTAACATGTTGATTGCATGCTCAGAATTGTATTGTTGTTGTCTTCGATGTTCGAGTCAACCGGAGTGGCGTTATTCGGTCCGGTCTTGTTAATTCACTGTTAGCACAGGATTCGGGCCACAGGTGCCATCGTCTATATCATATTTATTTTCAACTTGATTTTTAAAATTATTGCCCGTGGGAGTAGCTATGGAAGATGTAGATCAAGGGTTCTTTGAAGAAGAGGACCAGAGGGAGAACGAAGCTGACATTGCTGACCTTGATCAATCGTTATTTTCGTCAGCCGTTGTTAGTGGTAATGACTGGACCACGGAAACGCTCATTAACCAAATAAACAAGGGAAACATTCTTCTGAATCCGGAATTTCAACGCCGAGATGCTTGGGATAAAAAAAGGAAAAGTCTGTTTGTTGAGTCGCTGATTCTCGGCCTCCCTGTTCCACAACTTGTTCTTGCTGAGTCCAAGGACAGAAGGGGCGCGTACATTGTATTAGATGGAAAGCAGAGGATGCTTAGCATCCGGCAATTTGCTGCGTCTCCAAATGACCCTAATTACGAGCAACTCAAACTTTCGGGGCTCGAAATACGAGAAGACCTGAAGGGTAAAACCCTACAAGCGCTCAAAGAAGATTTAACGTTTTTCGATGACCTCTCTGCTTTTGAAAATCAACCAATTAGAACTGTCGTTATTAAGAATTGGCCAAATGAAGATTTCCTTTATCATGTTTTTCTCAGGTTAAACACGGGAAGTGTATCCTTATCTCCGCAAGAGCTTCGTCAAGCACTTCACCCCGGACCATTTGTTACCTTTCTTGATCGAGCCTCTTCAGAGAGCGAAGCGCTAAAAGAAATCCTCAAGCTGAAAAAACCAGATTTCCGGATGCGCGATGCTGAGCTGCTTCTTCGGTACTATGCGTTGAGAAATTACCTAAAGGATTATACTGGTAACCTCAAATCGTTCCTGGACAATACCTGCGGAAAGCTAAACAATTTATGGGATAAAGAAGAAGATAATCTGCTTTCACAACTTGACGAATTCGAAACTGCACACCAATTTCTGAGAAATATCTTTCATGATGATCTTTACCGAAAGTGGAACGGAGAAAACTACGAAAGTCGATTTAATCGCGCGGTTTTTGATGTGCTTATCCTTGCATTCATTCATTCAAATGTCCGAAGCGCCGCTATAGGGAAAGAGACAGCAATAGAGGATGCGTTTCGAGATTTGTGCGCTAACGATAAGGACTTTCTGAACTCGATAGAAACTACCACGAAAAGTATTTCAGCCACTCAGGTAAGAATTTCTCACTGGAATTCAACGCTTAACAAGCTGTTAGGAACCAATCTTATTGTGCCGAAACTAATAGACGGTCGCATAGTCTAGGGGGCGAAAAATGCCAACGTCTATTCGTTTTAAGGAAATGCGAGTACGTGTCACCGAGCTTCGACGTCACATGTTGCCGGCGAATTTCTCCCCAACAGGTGAATATAGTGATCGACAATTGGATCGAGCACGCGGTTACAGGGTGCTTGTCCATGCAGAGATCGAGTCTTATTTGGAAGATGTGGCACGAGAAGCTGTGACGAATTCGATCCAAGAATGGACGAACAATAGAAAACCTTCTACGATCCTTTTGGCTTTCTTGGCAGCGTACCACTCGGGCTGGAACTCAAATGATGAAAGGGAAAATGAGGAGATAGTAAGGCTCGCTAAAGCTCGCTCCCGCGTGAAAGATTCCATAAATGAGGCGATTTGTATCGCTCAAAAACAATATATCACTTGCGTGCGAGATAACCACGGCGTGAAAGAAAAGAACTTCAAGCGCCTAATTATTCCTCTTGGAATTGAGATAGACGAGCTGGACGGAACTTGGATTACAAATCTCGATAATTTTGGCGCCAGCCGAGGGGAAACTGCTCATAAGACAAAGAGAGCGGCTGGACAGATAAATCCAGGAGATGAATATAATACCGTAAAGAAATTGATGAAAGGCTTAGAAGAACTCGATGAAAAGATCCTACAAGCCAAAAACTCATAGTTAGAACGGACAATTGTTGCGAACGTTAACAAGGCCAAGCATAGCGAAAAACTTTCCGTTGCGGCTTCGCCTTCACTATAAAACTGCGCCTGTTTGCGGCGTTATGACTCCAGCTGATCTAAGAGTTGAGTTTTTGTGTGGTTGCTTTCGGCATTACTGAAATAATCAAAAGGAGAATACTAGTGCAGCTAAAATCATTCAGGGCAAGAAACTTTCGCTCAATTAACGACAGTGGTGAAATCAAGGTATCACGAATAACGTCACTACTCGGGCGAAATGAGAGTGGAAAGTCAAATCTTCTCAAAGCATTACATAGCCTAAACCCGGTCGACGGATTTAAAGCCCTAAGGATGCTCTGAACAACCCATGACTTCAGTCGTACAAAGCTCAAAGTGGTAATTTC
>CAXIDF010000013.1:0-126728 GCA_964022665.1 uncultured Halieaceae bacterium | reverse complement strand
CCCAGCGGTACCCGGCCTGGTCAGCGACGTTGCGAATGCCCCAGCGGTACCCGGCCTGGTCAGCGACGTTGCGAATCCCCCAGCGGTACCCGGCCTGGTCAGCGACGTTGCGAATCCCCCAGCGGTACCCGGCCTGGTCAGCGACGTTGCGAATGCCCCAGCGGTACCCGGCTTGGTCAGCGACGTTGCGAATACCCCAGCGGTACCCGGCCTGGTCAGCGACGTTGCGAATGCCCCAGCGGTAGCCGGCTTGGTCGGCGACGTTTCGAATGCCCCAACGGTATCCAGCCTGGACAGCGGTGGTGCCGCCGTTCTCCGTAGATGCGCCTTGAGTGCTCCCAACCTGGATCGCGTTTTCCGTGTTCCGCGCTTGGGCTGCCCACTTGTATCCAACCTGAGCGGTCTCATCGGCAGCCCAAGTTGCGTCTAATGGTTGCACCGAGTGGTTTGCTTTGCCCCACTTATAGCCGGGAGCGCGATACTGCAGTTGTTTAGCTATCGCAGTGTGAACGGATGTGGTTTCAGACTTCTGATAGGCATCGGTGCTAGGGTCGCTTGCACTCGCATATCCGTTGAGCCCGAAGGTAGCCAGCATACATGCAGCTATTCTTCCTGCGCGTCGTGATAGCTTGCTGTCTAAGTTCATAAGTCGCCTCTGTATAACCATGGCCACCCCAGTGGCCCAAATTTCCCAACCCTATCTCATCCTTGAGAGGCACTTTTGCCGCGAGTTCGCGGCGCTCGGTACCGTTATAGGGAGCTGCGAGTGGAGGTTGAAGAGGTTTCCATAACCAGTTTGGGGCACTGTATTTCTACAGTATTGACGAGGTCGTCCGCCCACTCATGTTCTGGGTGAGATAGGTGCTCGTAACCTAATGAAAAATATATGAAAAGTGATTTTTGGTGGAGTGCTTTTTGGCGCTTGCCCCATTTGGGTTATACCCCGGGGCAGGGGCGATATCAGCGAGGTGGCTCACCGCCATCTTGGCGGGAAAGCGCTTCGATTCTGTTGCGTTCTGCAGTGTAGATTTCCAGCCAATCAACCGGCAAGTCTGCGCCGGGTGGCTCGCCGTCTTCACGTTCGATGTGGCCCTTAACGCCCCACCGGAGTGCGTCGGAGGGTGCATCTTCCGTCGGCTGGGGTGTCAGCAGGTTCTCGATACCCGGTAGGGTGGGTTCCCCGGTCTCGTCCACTATTGCGGGACCTTCGTAATGCGTCTCTCCGCGGATGTCCCGTGCGATATCCAGGCCCTGGTTGCCGCAGCCTGATGTCCCGAGGGTTATGGCCCGGGGCGCGCTGACTGCTCCGCTGCCCTGCAGGAACGGGCTGTAGTAGAGGCGCCCGTTTTTGTGAATTGCGGGCTCTGCGCTGCTCATCAATTTGCATTTGATGTCATCGGGTGTCAGCTCCGGTTCCAGTTGCAGGAGTAGCGCGGCAATGCCTGAGACGAGTGCACTGGCCTGCGAGGTGCCGGTCATGACCAGTTCTCCGCTGCTGATCATGTAGTTGGGGTGCTTGCGCGTGAGCGTGCTATCTGGGCTTGCGAGGCCGGCGATATGGCCTCCAGGGGCAACCAGGTCTGGCTTGATGTGTCCGCTGGGCGTCGGGCCACGTGACGAGAACCCGGGAATATAGTCATCATTTCGGTCATCCACGGTCCAGGAATCGGTGTAGGCACCTACGGTAATTATGTAGGGCAAATTTCCGGGCGAGCCGATGGTCATCGGTTCTGGGCCCTCGTTGCCGGCGGCCGCGACGACGGTAATGCCCGCTGCCCAGGCGTGCATGAGTGCCTGATTGATTGGGTCGAGGAAGTAGGGCCAGCGGGGGCGGGCGGCAAATGACAGGTTCAGCACCCGGATGTTGAGCTGCTCGCGGTGCTCCACGACCCACTGTATGCCGCGCACGATGTCCAGGAAGTCACCTTGTCCTTCTTCGTCGAAGGCTTTAACCGCAACCAGCTGCGCGTCCGGTGCAATGCCCTTATAGCTGCCATCCGGTTGCCCGTTTGTGAGCACTCGCTCACTGTGTGCGATAACGCTGCTCATGTGTGTGCCGTGTCCACTGGCGTCGGGCACCGGCACGCTGGCTCTGTTGTTCATGGCGTCATAGCGGCCAATGATGCGGGGCTCACCTTCGGTATTGGTGGCCAGTGCAGGGTGTTCCCACAGGCCGGAGTCGAGCACCGCTACGGTAACACCGCGCCCTGTAATGCCGTGTCGATGGAGGTCTGCGGCGCCTGAAACGCGTGGGTAATAGGTGTCGGATAGGTAATCGGCGTAGCCGGGAATGAGCTTCAATGTGCAGTTTGTGCCGAATTGCAGTGTTATCTGGAAATCGCTTTGCTGCCACTGGCCGTGCAAGTCAGAAGTACTGGCGGGAAAGGTGATGCTGAATTGTGTGCGGGTGCCGGGCTGCGGGCCCGCCTCCGCTTCTGCCAAGTCAGTGGCTGTCTGCCAGCGATCCTCGCCATTGAGCGTGGCCTGAGAAAGCTCGAGTGCGGTCTCTCCCAGCTTTGCATGCAGCTCGGAGCCAAGGCTGGATGGCCAGGAGAGCTTCACGCTTTGCAGGCGGTCGGTCGCTTCGCCGAGGTTATGGATCGCCCAGTCCAGCGTGTTGCTGCCAAGGTGAGCCTCCAGCGCGCCGCCCAGCGCACATGCCGTGGCATCAGGCGGCGGCAAGGGCTCGGACATATCCATCGACAGGTCGTCAATCAGACGCAAAATGGCGGGGGAGCTGCGAATCTGCTCGAGCTGTTGCGCCGTCACGGAGGCGCCCAAGGCGTTGATGATTGGCAGATCGTGCGTCACGCTCGCTCCTGCGCGTTCCACCAGTTCGCGGAGCTCCGGCACCGAATTGCCCTGCAGCATTATCAATAGACGTTCGTTATCCGGCGCTGCAGCACGTGACAGTAGGGGGAGGCACAGAGCGGCAGCCAGCCACAGCGCCCCGAAATTCATACGAGCTGGTTTGCGATTTGCCAATCTACTGGCCCGAGGCGAGTTGCTCGGAAAAGTTGTGTCGCAGCAGGTTGGGCACGTCCTCTGGATATACAGGGATGGAAAAGTAATATCCCTGCAGCAGGTCACACTTCTTGTCTACCAGGTAGCGCATCTGTTCGGCGGTTTCGATGCCCTCTGCGATCACGCGCAGGTTGAGCGTGCGCGACAGGGCGAGAATCGCATCGATGATCGCGGCACCGTCCGGGCTGCCAAGATCGGCAATGAAGCTCTGATCGATTTTCAGCGTGTCAATTGGAAAACGCTTGAGGTAACTCAGGGACGAATAGCCGGTACCGAAGTCGTCCACCGCCAGGTCGAGGCCAATGGCCTTGAGTTCCTTCAGTTTGACGATGTTCGCTTCCGCATCGGTCATGATGGCGCCCTCGGTAAGCTCCAGTTCCAAGCGATGCGGCAGCATCTTGGAGTTTTCGAGGAAACCCCGCACGAAGCCCGATAGACCACTCTGGTTGAACTGCAAGGGGGAGATGTTCACACTCACGCGGAATGACGGCAAGCCGAGGCTGTCCCAGTACTGGCAGTCCTTGGCGACCTGGGTCATTACCCATTCACCCAGCTCAATGATCTGCCCCGTACGCTCGGCGACCGGGATGAATTCCGCGGGCGATACCATGCCGCGTACCGGGTGCTTCCAGCGTACCAGTGCTTCCAGGCTCACCACGTTGCCGGTAGCTACCTCTATCTGCGGCTGGTAGCGCAGCTCCAGCTCGCCTGCCTGCATGCCGTGGCGCAACTCTTCTTCCATTTTGAGCTGTTCAACGGCTTTAGCATTCATTTCTTCGTTGTAGAAGCGGTAGCAGGCCCGGCCCGCGGCCTTTGCCACGTACATGGCTGTGTCCGCGTTGCGAATGAGGCTGTCAGGGTCTTCGCCGTCTGTTGGGTAAATGGCGATCCCGATGCTGGGCGTAACAACCGGGTTGTGTGATTGCAGCGCGATGGGTTGCGAGAGGCTTTCAAGAATCCGCCTAGCAATTCCTTCTACATGTTGTTTGTCGGGCACATCTGACAACACGACGGTGAACTCGTCACCGCCCAGGCGCGCGATTTCCGCGCTGCCATCACCGCTGGCGTCATCGTCGTCATCATCGTCGCTGAAAAAGTTGATAGCATCGTCCTGGCGCAATTCCAGCGTCAGGCGCTTGGCAATTTCTACCAGTAATCGGTCACCTCGGCCGTGGCCGATCGAGTCGTTGATGCGCTTGAAATTATCCAGGTCGATGAACAGCAGGGCCGCATAGGAACTACGGCGCTGGCTGCGCTTCAGAATGCGCACCAGTTGTTCATTGAAATTGCGCCTGTTTGGCAGGTTCGTCAGTGGGTCGTAGTAGGCCAGGTAGCGCAGCCGGTCTTCTTGTCGGCGCAGGGAGTTGAACGCCTGGCTGGCGCGCAACATGTACTGCACGTCCCGCCCCAGCAGCGACCAGTTGACCGGTTTGGTTTTGTACTGAGTGGCACCGGCGTCAAAGCCGAGATCAATGGATTCGCGATCATCGGAGCCGGTGACGATCATGATGGGTATGGATTCGCCCTGCGGCATCTCGCGAATGAGCTTGCACACTTCAAGCCCGCTCATGCCCGGCATTTCAACATCAAGGAACACGAGGTCCGGCCGTTCCCGGGTGAACATTTCCAGTGCTTCCGGGCCGTTGCTCGCCTCGACAACAACCATATCTTCCGCTTCCAGGCACTGCCGTGTCAGCAACCGCACAATCTGGTCGTCGTCGCAGACCAGAATTTTTGCGCGTATCGTATGCGAGCTGGGGTTTTGCATTAGTACGTTATGCGCAGCAACCGGAAGAGCGAACAAGGCTATCATCCCATGTCGTTACCGCATAGGTCTCTTTCGCGTAGGCAGCCCAGAAGTTCTGCCTATCGTGGGGTGTGTTACAAAATGTCAGGATGAGATGCGCTCCCGCTGTTTGAAACGCTGTTCCTGCACAAAGCGCGGCAGCTGCTGTAGCGGAATGGCCTTGCTGTAGTAGAAACCCTGAACCTGCTCGCAATTCTGGCTTCGCAGGAAGCTGACCTGTTCGTGATTCTCAACGCCCTCGGCGATCACTTCGATTTCCAGCCGGCGCGCCATTTCGATGATGAGGCTACAAACCGCCGCCTGTTGCACATTGTGCGGCAGGTCGCGCACGAACGCCGCATCCACTTTGATGGCTGAAATAGGTAGCTCAGTGAGGTGCGTAAGCTGCGAGAAGCCGGTGCCAAAGTCATCCAGGGAAAAGCGGATACCCAACTGCATCAACTCGTGCATGCTCGCCTTGATGGCGGCCGGGTCCTTGAGGATGGTGGTTTCTGTGAGTTCGAATTCCAGCAGTGCGGGGTTTGCGCCTGTGCGCTGCAAGGTATCTTTGACCGCGGCGATGAAACGGTCGTCCTGAATCTGCGAGAAGGAAATGTTGACCGCCACTACCACGTCATCCATGTGCTGGTCACCCAGCCAGTTGAGCGCACAGCAGGCATGCTGAATGACCTGGTAGCCAATGGTTTTCATCAGCCCCATGTCTTCGCACTCGGCGATAAATTCGCCGGGGCAAATGAGGCCGCGCTGGGGATGGTTCCAGCGCAGTAGCGCTTCCAGCCCGGCGAGACGTCCGCGCTTAAGATCCATCCGCGGCTGATAGTGCAGTTCGAACTGGTTGTGTCGTGCGGCAACCCGCAGTTCTGCTGCCAGTGTGCTGCTGCCCTGCATATCAAACTGCAGGTGGTCGCTATAGGCCACGAAACGGCAGCCGGGGATGGCCTTGGCCTGCAGCATGGCGCTGCGCGCATGATCCATCAGCTCACTCATGTTGGCGGCGTCATCCGCGAAGAGTGCGCCGCCGATGCTGGCGTCGATGGCGACGTGTTGGCCCTCCAGATAGTAGGGGGCCGCAATTGCCTGCAGCATCTTGTCGGCGATACGGGCCATGTCAGCGGGCGCACCCACGTCTTCCAGTACAACCGCAAACTCGTCGCCCCCGAGCCGCGCGATGCTGTCACTGCTGCGCAGTTTGCTCAGCATGCGCTGGCTGAGTGCCTGGATGACGGCATCACCGTTCTGTTCACCGTAGTGGTCGTTGATATTGGTGAACTGGTCGATATTGAGATAGAGCAGGCCGGTTTTGAAATGGTAGCGCTGCGAACGCTGCATGGCGCGTTCGAGGTGCGCGCGAAAGCCCGCGCGGTTAAGTGTTCCGGTCAGTGCGTCGCGGCTGGACAGTTCGCTGATGGTGGTGCGTGCCTGCTTCAGTTCGATGCTGTAGTCGAGCAGGCGGTGCAACATCGGGTCCTGCAGTTGCCCGCGAACGAGGTAGTCCTGCGCGCCACTATCGCGCAACTGTCGCAGTTGCTCGCTGTCTGGCATGTTGTCACGCAGAAGGATAATCGGCAGTGATGGCACGTGTTTCTGCGCCAGCCGCAGCAGGTAATCGGTCTCCGGCCCGGCGGCAAGGATAACGGCATCGATCGCCGGGTCCATCAGGGTGTCGAGTGGGCGTTCGAGAGCGGTTTTGCTGTTGAGCCTGAAGCGTCGGGGCTCGGCGCGATCCAGGCAATCCGCCAAGATCAGATGATCTGTTTTATTGGCTGAAATCGCCAGAATTGTTCGCAGATCCACAGGTTCCCCGCGCTTTACTGTGCGCTGTGAGAGAGCCCGGGGCCCTCAACAGCGTGTTTATGTGGCTTGTTATTCTATATATAACATGAGGTTATACGTAGTATATGAGAGAAATTCTAGTAATTTTTCGCAAATGCCGGCGCTTTCACGGTATTTTCCACGCATGAGCGACGATGTTGGCCCTCCGGGGCCCGGCGACACAGGGGCAAATTGTGCTAGAATCGCCCGCCCTTGCGCACGACAGGCCGAGCATGAGCATTGCTTCCGACAAGCTGGAATCCATCCGCAAACAGGTTCAGGCCCACCTGGATAACGCTGAACGCAGTGAAATGAGCCCTGCGCGTGAGCGCGAGCTGTGTGACCGCATTGGCCGACGCTTGCAGGCGGAGAACGCCGTTATCGTTGCGCACTATTACACGGCGCCCGCAATTCAGGCGCTCGCCGAGGCTACCGGGGGCTGTGTATCAGACTCCCTCGAAATGGCGCGCTTCGGTCACGATCACCCGGCCACCACGCTTATCGTCGCGGGTGTGCGATTCATGGGGGAAACGGCGAAGATTCTCACCCCGGACAAGCGTGTGCTCATGCCCACCCTGGAGGCGACCTGCTCTCTGGATCTGGGCTGCCCGATTGAGGAATTCTCTGCGTTCTGTGATGCGCATCCGGACCGCGAAGTCGTGGTGTACGCCAATACATCTGCCGCCGTGAAGGCGCGCGCGGATTGGGTGGTGACGTCGAGCATTGCGTTGGATGTTGCCGAGCACCTCGCCGCACAGGGCAGGAAAATCATCTGGGCCCCGGACCGCCACCTGGGCGACTATGTGCGCAGCCAGACGGGGGCAGACATCCTCATGTGGGATGGCGCCTGTATTGTGCATGAGGAATTCAAGGCCCGAGGCATAGCGGATCTCAAGCGTGTCTACCCGGATGCCGCGGTGCTGGTGCACCCGGAGTCGCCGGCGGCGGTGCTGGAGTTGGCCGATCGCGTGGGCTCCACAACGCAGATTATCCGCGCGGCACAGGAACTCCCCAATCCACGCTTCATTGTGGCGACGGATCAGGGCATTTTCTACAAACTGCAGCAGCAGGCTCCGGGCAAAGAGTTCATCATCGCGCCCACTGCCGGCAATGGCGCAACGTGCCGCAGCTGCGCCAACTGTCCGTGGATGGCGATGAACGAGTTGCAGGCGCTGGACCAGGTGTTCGAGCGCGACGACAATGAAGTGTTCGTTGACCCGGCGATTGGCCGGCAGGCGATGGTGCCGCTGCGCCGTATGCTGGATTTTGCGGCCAACCTCAACAAAGGCGTGATCGGCAACGCCTGATCAGATATCCATGCGCTCGCGCAGGGTGTTGATGTCAACCAGGCGCTCGTTGATTTTGGCCGCCGCCACGTGGTTCGAGCCGACCAGTTTCAGGGCATAGCTCAACTGTTTTTCCGCTTCACCCAGGTTGCCGTTGAGAATGAAGTACTCGGCGCGCGACTGGTGCAGGCCGACGATATTTCCGGACAGTCCCTGCACCTCAGCCAGCAGGTACCATAGCGCCGGGTCCCCGGGGCGCACCTTGCTCTGCTCCAGCAACACGGCTTCCGAAATGTGCGGTTTCCTGTCGCGCATCAAAGCACGGGCATAGGCCATGGCGAGCGGGTGACTACCAGGTGATAGCTTCAGCTCTCGCTCCAACAGCTCCGCTGCCTTGCCCGGCTCCCCGCGCGTCATCAGTATTTCCGCATTGGCGAGTTTGTACTCGAGACGGTCGGCATCGCCAGACCAGATGCTGTCGAGCTCAAGCGCCGCCTGATCGACCCGACCGGCATCCGTGAGCGCCAGCACCAAACCGTAGGTAGATGCTTCACGTGATCGCGTATTACCGTCCAGCTCGCCGCGAAACTGCTGAATGGCGGCCTCCGGTGTGGCGGCGAGGTGGTTGGTCACCCTGGCCCGCATCAATTGGTATTGCAGGTCGTCTTCCCGGGCCGGGCTGGCGTATTGCCGCGCCCGGTTGCGCGTATCGGCAATGCGGTTTTCCGACAGCGGGTGAGTGCGCAGGAATTCCGGTATGCGGTTGCCGCTGGTGTAGCGCGCTGCCTGCAGCATGCGCTCGAACATCGCGGGGGTTGCATGGGGGTCCAGTCCAGCTGCCACCAGCGTCTGCATACCCACGCGATCAGCCTCCGCTTCGTTGCTGCGGCTGTAGCGCAGAGCGGAGTCCTGGGCCGCTGCCTGTGCTGCCGATAGCGCGGCCATCCCGGCGTCACCGCCGGCTGTGGCGAGCAGCACGAAACCCGCCAGCATGGCGGCCAGGTTCAGGGGCTGCTGATTGCGCTGAAACTCAACCCGCCGCGAAAAATGGCGCTGGCTCAGGTGGGCAATTTCGTGGGCCAGTACCGAGGCCAGTTCGTCTTCTGTCTGCGCGTACATCAACAGGCCGTTGTGTACGCCGATGACGCCGCCCGGTACCGCAAAGGCGTTGATAGTGGGGTTGTCGACCAGCACAAGGTCAATGCGCCGATCCTCCAGCTGGCTGTGTATCACCAGGCGGTAAATCAGGTCCTCCAGGTAATCGAAGAGCAGCGGGTCGTCCATGGTGGTCGCCTGGCTGCGAAAGATCTTCAGCCAGGTTCTACCGAGTTGGTATTCGTATTCCGCGGAAAACAGGCTGGTGCTGGACTCGCCCAGATTCGGCAGCTTGAGCCCTTCCACAGCCTGAACCGGTGCCAGCGGCAGCAGCGCTACCAGCAGGGCAGCGCTCAGGTACTTGGGTCTGAAAACTTGGAGCAGCATACGCTCAACACATACCACGTTTGATCCAGGCCGCGCGGGTCGACGGCAATCACTGTATTGTACGTTAAGGGTGCGTGAGTGGCCCAGCACGGTCGCAGTCCTTGTGATGACGGTTTGCTGGAAAAGTTCAGCGCTGTTGGGGTGTATCGGATGAACCGATATACTGCGCGGCGAATCGGTGAGGTGAGTGAGCGATGCGGGCAGCGGACGACGCAGTGGAGGAGGTGGATGCGCAGGGCCAGGACTGCCCCATGCCCCTGTTGCTGGCAAAACGGGCCCTTAACGGCTTGCCATCCGGCGCCTGTTTACGCGTGCTGGCAACAGATCGGGGGTCTCAGCGAGACTTTCGCGTGTTCGCCGAGCAGTCTGGCCATCTGTTGTTGGCCGCCGACGAGTGTGATGGTGTGTACACCTATCTTCTGAAAAAGCGTTAGGCGACGGGAAGCTGCTGCATGCTGGATATCTTCAATAAGTGGTACAAGCGCTACCTTTTCGAGGAAGAGTCGGTGCTGTTGCTGGTACTGCTGCTCCTGGCGGTGGTCTTGCTGGCAACCATCGGCGATATTCTGGCGCCGGTGGTGGCTTCCATTGTCCTCGCCTACTTGATGCAGGGCCTCGCGGGACGGCTGGAGCGGCGCGGCCTGCCCGGCTGGGTCGGTGTGAGCGTCGCCTACACGCTCTTTGTGGGGATTTTCTTCGGCGTCACGTTGGGGCTGCTGCCGCTGGTGTGGCGCCAGCTGGTGGCGCTGGCTGCGGAAATGCCGCGCATGCTCGAGCAAGGCCGTGAGCTGCTCGTTCTGTTGCCCGGCCGCTACCCGGATGTGGTCAGCCAGCAGCAGATTAACCAGATGGTCGCGCTCGCACAGGCAGAGCTCGGCGGGCTGGGGCAGCAGGTGGTTACCCGTTCACTCGCGACCATTCCCAGTATCCTCACGCTGCTGGTCTACATGATCCTGATTCCGATTCTGGTCTTCTTCTTTCTCAAGGATCGGCGGCAGATTCTCGCCTGGCTGGCGACCTTCCTGCCCACTGAACGACCTCTGTTGCGCCGCATCTGGTCGGAAATGGATACGCAGGTGGCCAATTACGCGCGCGGCAAAGTGCTGGAGATCCTCATCGTGGGCTCGGTCAGCTATGTCAGCTTCACCTTTCTGGACCTCAACTACGCTGCGCTGCTGGCTCTGTGCGTCGGCCTGTCGGTGATCATTCCCTACCTGGGTGCAGCCCTGGTGACACTGCCCGTTTTGCTGGTGGGTTTCTTCCAGTGGGGCTTTACCAATGAATTTTATTGGCTGATGGCGGTCTACTTTGTCATCCAGGGGCTGGACGGTAATGTGCTGGTGCCTTTGCTGTTCTCCGAGGCAGTCAATTTGCACCCGGTCGCCATCATCCTGGCGGTGCTGTTTTTCGGCGGCATCTGGGGGCTCTGGGGTGTGTTTTTTGCCATTCCCCTGGCAACCCTGATCAAGGCGGTGATCAACGCCTGGCCCACGCCCGCAGAGGGTGATAATCAACGCAGTCTGGAGTAAGTCATGCAAACATTCCGGTTTGGACAGTGGCGCAGCGCACTGGCCCTCTTCTCTGTGCTCGCGTTGCTGGCCGCCTGTGCCAGCCTGCCTGCTGGGCAGCCGCAGCCGGTCAAGAGCCCCAATGACGACTACGGGTACCGTTACCTCACCCTGCCCAACCAGCTCGAAGTGTTGCTCATTTCCGATCCGGAAGCTCCCAAGGCCGCCGCGTCGCTTGATGTGCTGGTAGGCAGTGGAGATAACCCGCCCGGTCGTGAGGGCCTGGCACATTTTCTCGAGCACATGCTGTTCCTGGGTACCGACAAGTTCCCGGAGGCGGGGGACTACCAGCAGTTCATCGCCCAGCATGGCGGCAGCCACAATGCCTACACCAGCTTTGAGCACACCAACTACTTCTTTGACATCCAGGCGGGGTACCTGCCGGGTGCTCTGGACCGGTTTGCCCAGTTCTTTGTTGCCCCACGGTTTGACGCTGTCTACGTTGAGCGCGAGATGAACGCGGTGGAGGCCGAGTATCAGATGGGCCTGCGCAGTGATTCACGCCGCGGGCTGGACGTGCTGCAGGATGTCATGAACCCGGCGCACCCCTTCAGCGCTTTTACCGTTGGCAGCCTGCAAACACTGGCGGATACACCGGAGCAACCCATTCGCGAGGACCTGCTGCGCTTCTACGAGCAACACTATTCGGCGAACAAAATGCGCCTGGTGGTGTTTGGCGCGGAGTCGCTGGATGAACTTGAGGCCCTCGTAACGCCGTTGTTCAGTGACGTTCCCAACCGCGATACGGAGGTTGCGGACATCGCAGCCCCGCTGTTTACGCCACAGAGCCTGCCGATGCTGCTGCAGGTGCAGCCCCAGGCGACCCTGCGTCAGCTTGAGGTGTCATTCCCGGTGGCGGATTACCGGGCTGAGTATCGCAGCAATCCGCTGGCCTACCTGGGCAATCTGGTGGGACACGAGGGCAAAGGCAGCCTGCTATCGCAGCTCAAGGCGGAGGGGCTTGCCGAAACCCTCGCCGCCGGCTCTGGCCTGGGCTGGCGGGGCGGCGCCCTGTTCAGTATCAGTATTGGCCTGACCGAGGAGGGGCTTGCGCAGCAGGACCGGGTTCTGCAGCTCCTGTTCAGCTACCTCGATCTGCTGCGGGCCAACGGGCCACAGCAGTGGCTGTACGAGGAGCAGGCGCGCCTCGCGGAGTTGCAGTTCCGCTTCCGTGAGCAGGCCAACCCGATCAGCTATGTCAGCGCCCTGGCTAGCGGTATGCATGAATATGCCCCCGTGGATATCCTGCGCGGCGGCAGCGTGATGAGTGAGTACTCACCTGAGCTGATCAGCGAGTTGCAGGCTGCGCTGGTGCCGGGGAATGCACTGGTCACCCTCAGCCACGCCTCCGCCACCGTGGACCGGGAGAGCCCGTATTATGAAGTGCCGTACAGTGTGCAGTCGGTGAGCGCCGAGCGGTTGGCACGCTGGACTGCGCCCGCGACGGGCGCCGCGATGTCACTGCCGGCGCCCAACGAATTTATCGCGGAGGATGTCAGCCTCGTGGTTGATGAGCCTGTAGCAGATGCGCCACAACGCGCCTTCGAGAGCGCAAGGCAGACAGTGTGGTTCGGACAGGACACCGAATTCGGGGTGCCCCGGGGAGCGCTCTATATCAACTTCCGTTCGCCCGAGGTGGGCGCAACACCGCAGCAGGCCGCTGCGGCACTGTTGTATACCGCGTTATTGAAGGATGCGGTCAACGAGTTCACCTATCCAGCGCTCCTGGCTGGCCTGGACTTTGATGTCTACAAGCATGCCCAAGGGATCAGCCTGCGCATCAGCGGTTACGATGACAAGCAGCAGCGCCTGTTGGACCGTTTGCTGGCAGCAATTGATGGCGCCAGCTTCAGTGAGCAGCGGTTCAATAATATCCGCGCCGACATGGTGCGCAGCCTGCGCAATGCGGTGGCCAAGCGGCCCAGCAGCCAGGTGATGGACGATGCCCGAGAAGCACTGCTGCATGGAGAGTGGGGTGAGCAGCCGTTGATTGATGCCTTGCTTGCCATGAATCTGTCCGCTCTGGATACGTGGGTGCAGAGTTTCTGGGGCGGCGCGACAGCGGAAACCCTGCTCTACGGCAATTACACGGCAGACAAGGTTGAGGCGGTCGCGGAGCGCGTGAGCGCGTTGCTGGCTGCTGGCGAGCCTCCCGCGTTGCCACCGCTGCAAGTCTCGCGCCTGGCCTCGGGTGACCCCCTCAAGTACGTTGTTGACGTGCCCCACGATGACGCTGTGGTGGGGTGGTATTTGCAAGGCGCCGGTAATGCATGGGGCGATCGCGCCGCAACCGCATTGACCGCGCACATCATCAAGACCGGCTTCTATCAGCAACTGCGCACCGAGCAACAGCTCGGCTACGTGGTCAGCGCCTTCGCCTGGCCCCAGCTTGATGTGCCCGGGCTCATGATGCTGGTGCAGTCCCCCAGTACCCCGGCGCCGGCAGTTATGGCCTCGATGGAAGCCTACCTGGACAGCGTGGAGGGTAGCCTGGATGAACAGCAGTTCCTGCGGTATCGAGAGTCGCTGGTAGGCGAGATCCTGCGCCCCGAGAAGAACCTCTGGGAGCGTGCGGAGTTCTATTGGCAGTCTATCGCCAAGCGCGAGTTTGCGTTTGACGGTCGTCAACAGCTTGCTGATGCGGTGCAGTCGATCACGCTGGAGGACTGGCGCGAGTACTTCCAGCGAGTATTCATGGCGGAGCGGCGGTCTTTGCTGCTGGTAGCGCCGGGCAAGGCTGCCACAGTACCGCAGGGGCATGGCGAGCCGGTGGAGTCAGCGGCCGCGGTGAAGGCCCGGCTCGGGGTTTACACCATACAGTAGGAGTTGCGGTGTGAGCGCCGCTGCCGTCGAAAACAGGCCCAATATAGTTCTAAAAAGGAACCATCAAGTTGGCAGAATGTTTCCGGGTGGTGTACGGTGCCGTACGGTAAGCACGGCGCGTCCGTGCAAAGTCAGGCATTTTCTGGCATAAACGACTATACTGGTGTGAGTGATGTGACGGCACAAATAGTTCTTTTTTGGAACTTATAAAAGCGCGCACTCACATGTCACCCCGTTTCAGGAGTTAAAGCCGCATGACCGAAGACAAGGACCCGATCGAAACACGGGAATGGATGGACGCGCTCGACGCGGTGAGTCGCTACAGCGGGCCGGAGCGCGCTGCTGAGCTACTTATTGAGCTTGCCAAGCATGCCACTGAAACCGGTGTGCGCCTGCCTACGGCGATTACCACGCCGTTTCGCAATACCATCGCCCCCCGCGACGAGAAGCTGATGCCGGGGGACCTGTTCATGGAGCGCCGCATTCGTTCGCTGGTGCGCTGGAATGCCCTGGCCATGGTGATGCGGGCGAACGACAACGATGAAGGCCTGGGCGGCCACATCTCATCCTTTTCTTCCAGCGCCACGCTTTACGATGTCGGCTTTAACTATTTCTTCCGCGGCAACGAGAGCGGTCACCCCGGTGACCTGGTGTTTTACCAGGGCCACAGTGCGCCGGGCATGTATGCGCGTTCCTATCTTGAAGGGCGGCTTACCGAGGAGCAACTGGACAACTTCCGGCGTGAGGTGGACGGCAACGGCCTGTCATCGTATCCGCACCCCTGGCTGATGCCGGACTACTGGCAGTTTCCCACCGTGTCCATGGGCCTGGGCCCTATCCAGGCCATTTATCAGGCCCACGTCATGAAATACCAACAGAGCCGGGGCCTGCTCGATCATGGCGACCGCAACGTCTGGTGTTTTCTCGGCGACGGCGAATGCGATGAGCCGGAGTCGCTCGGCGCCATATCCATGGCGGGGCGCGAACGCCTGGGCAATCTCATCTTCGTCGTCAACTGCAACCTGCAGCGCCTCGATGGTCCGGTGCGCGGCAACGGCAAGATTATCCAGGAGCTCGAGGGGGTATTCCGCGGCGCCGGCTGGGATGTCCTCAAGGTCATCTGGGGCCGCAAGTGGGACCCGTTGCTGGAAAACGACGACAGCGGCCTGCTGCAGCAACGCATGGACGAAGTGTGCGATGGCGAGTTGCAGAACTACAAATACAACGGCGGTGCCTATACCCGTGAGCATTTCTTCGGCAAGTACCCGGAAACCCTGGAACTGGTAGAGGACCTGTCGGACGACGACATCATGTACCTCAACCGCGGTGGTCACGACCCTTACAAGCTTTATGCGGCGTATGCCCACGCGGTGGCACAGAGCGAGCGCCCCACAGTTATCCTGGCCATGACCGTAAAGGGCTACGGTACGGGCGAATCCGGCGAGGCCAACAACGAAACGCACTCGCTGAAGAAGCTTGATCTGGATAGCCTGAAAGCCTTCCGCGACCGGTTTGGCATCCCCATTTCCGATTCCGAACTGAAGGACGTGCCGTACTACCGGCCCGCGCCCGACAGCCCGGAAATGCGTTACATGAAGCAACGGCGTGAAGAGTTGGGCGGGTTGATTCCGGCGCGGCGCAAAGAACTCGACCTGCTGCAAACGCCCGAGCTTTCTGTGTTTGACAATCAACTCAAAGGCAGTGGCAAGCGCGAAATATCCACGACGATGGCATTTGTCCGGCTGCTTTCCACCCTGGTCAAGGACAAGCATATCGGTGAGCGGGTGGTGCCCATCGTGCCGGATGAGGCGCGTACCTTCGGCATGGAAGGCATGTTCCGGCAGTTGGGCATTTATTCCTCGGTCGGCCAGCGTTACACGCCGCAGGATGCCGGGCAGATCATGTTCTACAAGGAAGACCAGAAGGGACAGATCCTTGAGGAAGGCATCAACGAAGCGGGTGCGTTCTCCGCCTGGATTGCGGCGGCTACGTCTTACAGCACCAGTGGCTACCCGATGGTGCCCTTCTACATTTTTTATTCCATGTTCGGTTTCCAACGCATTGGTGACCTGGCCTGGGCCGCCGGCGACAGCCAGGCCCGTGGCTTCCTGATCGGCGCCACCGCAGGGCGCACCACGCTCAACGGTGAGGGCCTGCAACACCAGGACGGCCACAGTCACCTGCTGGCCAGCACCATTCCCAATTGTGTGAGCTATGACCCCGCCTACGCCTACGAGCTGGCCATCATCATTCAGGATGGTTTGCGCCGTATGTATCAGGAGGGCGAGAACAAGTTCTACTACATCACCACCATGAACGAGAACTACCAGCAACCTGAAATGCCGCAGGGAGTTGAGGAGGGGATCGTGCGCGGCCTGTATTCCCTGCGCCGTTCCACGCGCAAGAAGGGCCCGCGGGTGCAGCTCATGGGCGCCGGCACCATCCTGCGTGAAGTGGAAGCCGCGGCGGTGATGCTGGAGCAGGATTATGGTGTGGCTGCTGACATCTGGAGCCTGACCAGCATTAATGAACTGCAGCGCGAAGGCAAACGTGTGGCGCGCTGGAACCTGCTGCACCCGGAAGATGAGCCGCGCGTGCCCTATCTTACCGAGCAGCTGGAAGGCCACGATGGCCCCGTTGTGGTCGCAACGGATTACATGAAGGCGCATGCAGAACAGCTGCGGCAGTTTATTCCAAGGCGCTATTCGGTATTGGGCACTGACGGTTATGGCCGCAGCGACACGCGCGAGCGTCTGCGCCGTTTCTTTGAAGTAAGTCGGGAGTTTGTGGTGCTTGCCGCCCTCAGGGCACTGGCAGATGAGGGCGCGTTGAAGCCCGCCGTTGTGGTCGAGGCGATGCAGGCCCTGGGTATATCCCCAGACAAAATCGATCCCACCACCCTTTAACGGCACAGGAAACGAGGCGCATGGCTAAGCAACAGATAACAGTGCCGGACATCGGCGGCGCGGAAGGGGCGGAAGTGATCGAGCTGCTGGTCGCTCCCGGGGATGAGATCGAGTTGGAGCAGGGGCTGCTGGTGCTCGAGTCCGACAAGGCATCCATGGAGATTCCCGCAACACTCGCCGGCAAGATCCTGCAGGTGCTGGTGAACGTGGGTGACGAGTTGTCCGAGGGGCACCCGATAGTGGTTGTGGAAACGGCTGACGATGCGGCCGGCGAGGATGATGCAGAGGGTGATACAGGGGGCGATAAAGCAGATGATGCGCCCGCCGAAACCACTGCAAAGCCTGCTAAAGATTCCTCCGTTGAAGCGTCCACTGCAGAAGACGAGCAGACGGACGCGGCAGCCGGGGCATCTGCGGAAAAGCAACCCGCTGGCAATGCCGAAGCTCGGGAAATCACCGTGTCGGTGCCGGATATCGGCACCGACGATGCGGTCGACGTCATTGAGCTCAGTGTGAAACCCGGCGATGAAGTAGCCGAAGGTGATTCGCTGGTCGTGCTGGAGTCAGATAAGGCATCAATGGAAGTGCCTTCGCCGCAGGCCGGCAAAGTCGTGCGGATGCTGGTGAAGGAGGGCGCTGCGGTACGCGAAGGCGACCCGCTGGTGTTGCTGGAAAGCACAGGCGAAGCCACAGCAGACGAGCCCGCGGCCGGAGCAGAGTCCGCGGCGGACAAGCCGCAGGCAAGCAAGTCTGAGCCCACAGCACAACGCGAGCCGGCGCCACAGGCGCGCACGGAGGCCGCCGCTGGTAAAGCGGAGCCAGCGCCCGCCGCTGCGACCAGTGATGACAGCCTGGTGTACGCGGGCCCGGCGGTGCGCAAGCTGGCGCGCGAACTTGGCGTTGACCTGGCAAAGGTGGCGGGCTCTGGCCCGCGCGAGCGCGTCCTGAAAGAAGATGTACAGGGCTTCGTCCAGCGTGCCTTGAGCGGCAAAGCGCCAGCGGCTGCCACAGGCAGCGGTATACCGGCCGTACCGGAAGTGGACTTCAGCGCCTTTGGCGACGTTGAAACGGTACCCCGCACCAAGCTCGACAAACTCACCGCAGCAAACATGCAGCGCAGCTGGCTCAATGTGCCCCACGTCACCCAGTTTGATGACGCTGACATCACTGAGCTCGAAGCCTTTCGCAAGAGCATGAAGGCGGAGGCGGAGCAGCGCGGAACCCGGCTGACACCCATGCCGTTCCTGCTCAAGGCATGTGCTCACGCCCTGCGCGACAACCCGAAGTTCAATGCTTCAGTCACCGCGGACGGTGAGAACCTGGTGTACAAGCAATACGTGCATATCGGTATGGCGGTGGATACCCCGGTGGGTCTGATGGTGCCGGTGATTCGCGATGTTGACCGCAAGTCGCTGTGGGAACTGGCTGACGAAGTGGTGGAACTGGCCGAAAAGGCGCGTGAGCGCAAGCTCAAGCCGGCCGAAATGCAGGGCGGTTGTTTTACCATTTCCAGTCTCGGCAATATCGGTGGCAATGGTTTCTCGCCCATCGTGAACACGCCGGAAGTGGGCATTCTCGGGGTTTCCCGCGCCGCCGTGAAACCGGTGTGGGACGGGGAGGCATTTCAGCCGCGAACGTTGCTGCCGCTGTCGCTCTCCTACGACCACAGGGTGATCAATGGCGGCGACGCAGGACGTTTCTGCACGCAACTCGTTACCCTGTTGGGGGATATCCGCCGGCTTCTGTTCTGAGCCCGGCGGGAAATTGGCACGGACCCTGCTTAGATCCTCAATAACAGGGATACCGATGCAAGGGGAGAAGGAGTGTTGGCAGGCAACACGGGGGAAACGGGCGAGCAGGGCTGGCGCACCGCTTTCCTCAACAGCGAACGTCTCCCCGCCGCGTACCTCGATCAGGCGCAGCGCTGGTTCGATCCGGTAGCCGAAACGATTCTCTCTTTGCACCGTAGTGGTGCAGGCGCAACACTGCTGGTGGGTATTAATGGTGCGCAGGGTGCGGGCAAGAGTACCCTGGTGGCCTATCTTTGCGACTGGTTGGTGCATGAGGCGGGGCTGTCCGCACTGTCGATATCGCTGGACGATTTTTATCTGACCCGTAGTGAACGTGGCGAGCTCGCGGCAGCCGTACACCCGCTGTTCGCTACCCGCGGCGTGCCCGGTACACACGATGTCGCCCTGCTGCAGGCTACCCTGAAGGCACTGATGACGGCCGGCGAGGTGGCGGTGCCCCGGTTCGACAAGGCGGTGGATGACCGGCAGGCGGCCGCCGACTGGCCCCGGGTCGCGGCCCCGCTGGATATTATCCTGCTGGAAGGCTGGTGCCTGGGCGCTGCTCCGGAGCCCGCCGACACCCTGTCTCGCCCCTGTAACCCGCTCGAACAGCAGGAAGATGAGCAAGGTGTGTGGCGGGAGTATGTTAACCGTCAGCTCGCCGGTCCCTATGCGGCGCTGCATGCCCAGTGTGATCTCTGGTTGATGCTGCGGGCACCTTCCTTCGCCGAAGTGCTGCGCTGGCGCACGGAGCAGGAGCATCGCCTGCGAGCTCGTACACACGGCGGCCCGGCCGCCGGCAATGCCCTGATGGATGACGTTGCGCTGGCGCGGTTTGTCCAGCACTACGAGCGACTCACCCGGCATTGTCTCGCCACGCTGCCGGCGCATATGGATGTGGTATGGAATCTCGGCAGTGATCGCGCCATCGAGTCCTGGACCGGGCCACGGGTGCCGGTGTGAGCTCGCAGCTGCTGGTATTTTCCGACCTTGATGGCTCCTTGCTGGACCACTTCAGTTATCGCTGGGATGCGGCAGCCGATGCCCTGCAGCGTTTGCAGAGCGCCGGCATTCCCCTGATTCTGGCCAGCAGCAAGACTCGGGCCGAGATGGCGCCGCTACAACAGGCGCTGGGGGTAGCGCACTACCCGATGATTGTGGAAAACGGCGCCGCCGTGGTTGTGCCCGCCGGGACGTTCAGCACGCCCCTGGAGGACGCCGTGCCCTGCAGTGCAGGGCAGGAAGTGCGCTTTGCGCCGCCGCGCTCGCGGTGGCTGGCCACGCTGGCTGCACTGAAAATGGACTTCCCGGGTGAATTCGCAGGGTTCGACGATCTGGGCGTGGATGGAATCCAGGCGGCCACCGGGCTGGATGCCGCCGGTGCAGCACTGGCGGCCTGCCGCGAGTTCAGCGAGCCCGTGCAGTGGCTGGGTGCCCCGGCGCGGCGCGATGCGTTCGTGGCCGCGCTGCAAGCCGCTGGTGCTCGCGTACAGCAGGGTGGGCGGTTCCTGACCGTGGCGGGCCATTGCGACAAGGGGCTGGCGCTGCGCTATCTGCGCGCAGCCTACCAGCGCGAGGCGCCGGATCAGCCCGTACACGACCTTGCCATCGGCGACAGTGGCAACGATGTACCGATGCTGGAAGTTGCCGAGAGTGCTTTGCTGGTGCGCTCACCGACACATGATTTCCCGGCGCTGGCACGCCGTTCCGGATTGCGGCGCAGTGCCGGCCTGGGCCCGGCAGGCTGGTCTGAAGGTGTGCTCGCCTGGCTGCGGGATTACCAAACCACTGAAGGAGACTGATCGTCATGGGCGATTTCTACCAGAACGGCATTATCACAACACTGCACAATCTGGCACACCGCTCACTGGGGGAGCTGGAGGCGGAGCTGCTGGTGTTCTCACGCACCCGTCCCCTCGGTCTTATCCTGCCCTCACTGTATTCGGAGCTGGAGGGGGCGGCGTTGCCGCATATCGTCAAGGAACTCGCGCAGGTGCCCTACCTTGCGGAGATTGTGATTGGACTCGACCAGGCGGACGAAGCACAGTATCGCAGCGCGCTGGGTTTTTTCTCCACGCTGCCCCAGCGCCACCGGGTGCTGTGGAATGACGGGCCGCGGTTGCGCGCTTTGGATGCAGAACTCGAGGCGCGGGATCTGGCGCCGCGCGAAGCGGGCAAAGGGCGCAATGTCTGGTACTGCATGGGTTACACCCTGGCCTCTGGTCGCGCGGAATCGGTGGCATTGCACGATTGCGACATCCTCACCTACGAGCGCAGCTTGCTGGCTCGTCTCATCTATCCGGTGTCAAATCCCCAGTTCAACTACGAGTTCTGCAAGGGCTATTACGCACGCGTCGCCGGTGGCAAGATCAACGGGCGGGTGAGTCGTCTGCTGGTGACACCGCTGCTGCGCGCGCTGAAAAAGACTGTGGGCGACATGGAGTACCTGGATTACATGGACAGCTTCCGCTACCCCTTGGCGGGGGAATTCTCCTTCCGCCGCGATGTGCTCACGGACATCCGCATTCCCAGCGACTGGGGCCTGGAAATTGGTGTGCTCTCCGAGGTGTATCGCAACTACGCCAACAACCGGCTGTGTCAGGTGGATATCGCGGATGTGTACGACCACAAGCATCAGGAGATGTCGCGCGATGACGCCACCCGCGGACTCTCACGCATGTCGATCGATATCGCCAAGGCGCTTTTTCGCAAGCTCGCGACCCGCGGCGTTACGTTCAATAGCGAGACATTTCGCTCACTGAAAGCGACCTACTACCGTATTGCCCTGGATTTTGTGGAAACCTACCACAACGATGCGGTGATGAACGGGCTGAACCTCGATATTCACGGGGAGGAAATGGCGGTAGAGCTGTTCGCGGAAAACATCATGAAAGCTGGCGAAGCATTTCTGGAGTACCCGATGGAGCGTCCCTTCATACCGGGGTGGAACCGGGTTATTAGCGCCGTGCCCGATATCCTCGACCGTTTGCAGGAAGCGGTGGATGCCGATATGCAGGAATACGGTGGAACCACAGCGTGACGTCATCGACCCAAAGCGACAGGGAATGGCTGGAGGCGCGCGTAGAGCAGCACCTCGAGGTCATCTACGCTGACACCGCAGCTTGTGCGCAAGTACCCGGTTTGGTGCCGCAGCTGCTGCAGGCCATGCGTCTGGAGGGCGAGGTCGTGAGCCCGGCACCTGCCAGGAATGTGTGGACTGAACGTGATGCTCTGCTGATCACCTATGGCGATAGCCTGCTGGCACCGGATGAGAAGCCACTGCACACGCTGAAACGGTTTCTCGACGCACACGCCAACGGCGTGATCAGCGGTGTACATATCCTGCCGTTCTACCCCTGGACCTCAGACGACGGCTTTGCTGTACTGGATTACTCAAGTGTCAACGAAGCACTGGGGGACTGGGACGATATCGGCGCAATTGCGTCCGCCTATGACCTGATGGCCGACCTGGTGATCAACCACTGTTCCAGCCGCAGCCCCTGGTTTGAAAACTTCCTGCGCGATGAGTCGCCGGGGCGCGACTACTTCTTCACCGCGGACCCGGCGGACGACCTTTCCGCCGTGGTGAGGCCGCGCACGTCGCCGCTACTGCGCGCGGTAGAAACAGCGCGCGGGCCCCGGTATGTCTGGTGCACTTTCAGCCATGATCAGGTTGACCTCGATTTTCGCAATCCCGAGGTGCTGTTGCAGTTCGTGCGCATTGTGCGGCTGTATCTGGATCAGGGTGTGCGCATATTCCGCCTGGATGCCATAGCCTTCCTGTGGAAAATCCCGGGAACCACCTGCCTGAACCTGGAACAGACCCACGAAGTCGTGCGCCTGTTGCGGACGCTGATAGAGCACGCACGCCCGGATGCCATACTGATCACGGAAACCAATATTCCGAACCTGGAGAACCTCTCCTACTTTGGTAATGCCAACGAGGCGCACTGTGTCTACAACTTTTCCCTGCCGCCCCTGTTGATCAATACCTTACTGACCGGGGATTGCACCTATCTCCGGCAGTGGCTGATGGCGATGCCCCCTGCTCGCAGTGGCACGACGTTTTTCAATTTCGTTGCCTCGCACGATGGCATAGGCCTGCGGCCGGCGGAGGGGTTGCTCAGCGATGAGGAGCTGGCGGCATTGCTCAAGACGCTGCAGGGCTTCGGCGGACAGGTGTCCTGGCGTGCTCTGGAAGGCGGTGAACAGCACCCCTACGAAGTGAATATCGCGTTGTTTGATGCCCTGCAGGGCACAGTGCGTGGGGTGGACACCATGGGGTTTGCCCGCTTCGTGTGCGCCCACGCCATCATGTTTGCGTTGGAGGGTATTCCCGGTTTGTACATTCACAGCCTGCTGGGCACGCGCAATGACTATCAGCGGATGGAAAACACCGGCCACAACCGGGCCATCAATCGCCACCAGTGGCAATGGGCGCAGCTGGAATCAGAGCTGGGCAACGCCGCCAGCCCGCACCGGCAGGTGATGCTGGCATTGGAGGCTCTATTGCGCGTGCGTGGTGAGCAGCCAGCGTTTCATCCCAATGCGGCGCAGTTCACCCTGCACCTCGGCACTGGCCTCTTTGGCTTCTCACGCCAGAGCCGGGAGCCCGAGCAACAGATATTCTGCATCAGCAATATCACCGATGAGCCGCGTCCGCTGAACCTCCTCGACCTGAACCTGGTCGAGGAAGCGGATTGGGAAGACCTGATCAGCGGACAATCCTGCCCCGAACTTGATCAGTTACTGCAACTGGAACCTTATCAGACCGTCTGGATCAGCCGGCGCGGGGCGATCACTCCCCGCGCACCAGGCTGACTGCAAACAGGGCGGTCGTGCCGCTCACCTCGTTACCGACAATCAACAGCGCCTCGCCATTCGGACTTTGCTCGGCCGGCACGAAACGAATGGATTCGGGGCCCAGGTCACCCACCGCAGAGAAGTTGCCGCTATCAACCAGGCTGTCTATGTCCTGGCTGAAGTCTCGCGTGTTGATGTATTGCACAAACTCCGCGCTCTCCGGGTTGCTGATGTCGTAGACCATGATGCCACCCACACGCTCGAGCCCGACAAACGCATAGAACTTGCCGTCGATGCGGGCGATCTCCAGGGCTTCTGGCTCCGGGCCCTTGTCGTCGGAGCGATCATCGCCGGTATTGTCGTCGTTGCTGGCGTTGAAGCCCTCAGTCAGGCGCTGCGCGGTGACAGTTTCGAAGTCGGCGCCGCTGTCGAATACCAGTGCGCCGTTGCGGCTGTCCCAGATGCTGAAGGAGCGCGCGCCGAAGCTGTAGAGTTGTTCGTACACGCAGCCAGCGGTGGGCTGTCCGCTCGCCTCAAGGCTACCGGCGGGGCAGTCACGCACGCCGAGGTTGGTGATAACCTTGATACGACCGAGGTTGGCGTTGTCGGTCAGGGTGTCGAGGTCCGGTGCAAAGCGCTCCAGGTTGGCCAGTTCGATGGTCGCGCCGCTATCCAGGATATCGCCGACGCGTATCTCGTCCAGATAGTGGAAGCAATCGCCGTCGTCGTAGTCGAAGCCGCCCTGCGCGCTGCATTCGGCTTCGCTGGCCGCATCGGTGAGGTATTCACGGCCATCGCCCTCGTTGGCACTGACCACATACGTGGTACCGTTGACGGTGTAGCTCTTCAGGCTGTCCGGCATGTAGGTTCCGCGCAGTGGCCACTCGCGAATGTTGGTGCCACCGTCACGGTTGCTGGCGTCCAGGCCATTGCCGGTCAAGCCATGGTCCTTGTAACCCAGGCCGATGACAGCGCTGATTTCGCCTGCTGCCACGTCGACAACGGCCAGAGCATTGTTTTCCTGCAGGGCGACCCAGGCCGTGCTGCCGTCCGCTGATACGGTGATGAATTCGGGTTCGATGTCCTGTGCAATGCTCGCGCTCTTGGCGGAAATGCGGACATCGGCCCCCAATGTCTTGCTGCCACCGGTATTGAAGTCGGTGAAACGCAGCGTGCGGCTCACGGGATTGCCAGCCCCGCCAGTGAGATCGACCAGGGTGATGCTGCCTTCAGGGTCGACACTGTAGTCTCCATTGGGCTCGCCTTCGTTGGCGACCAGCAGCGTGTTGCCGTCCGGGGTGAACGCCAGCATGTCGGGAAGTGCGCCGGCTTCGGTGGCGGAAAGGAATGTGCCGTCTGTCTGGTACAGGGCGACGTAGCCGTTGTCCTGTTTGGTGTCGGCTTCAACGGCCACGGCCAGCAGATTCCCGGCAACCGCTACACTATTGGCCGCACCCAGCGCTTCTGCGCCAGCCAGCGCAGGCACGGCGCTGGCGATATCGGCAGCCACGTTCAGTGTGCCCGCCAGCACGGGCATATCGGGTGCGCTGATGTCCAGGATGTCCACCCTGCCGGACTGCGCGTTAACCACGAAGGCCTGGCGTGTTGCCGGGTCATAATCGACAATTTCCGCGGCGCTCTCACCGAACTCTCCGGTTTCATAGCGGCCCAGAAAACTCAGTGCGATGCGGCTGTTGGTGGCGTTTTCCCCCGGCGCTCCCTGCTCACCCGGGCTCCCGTCAGCGCCATCGAGACCGTCGCGGCCACCGTCGCCATCGCAGCCAGCCAGTACGACAGGAAAAGTCAGGCAGGTGGCCAGCAGCCAGGGGTTGAGTCGACGCATCGTGTTCTCCATTTGGTTCGCCAGTGAAGTATCGCTGCATGGTGCGAGGACTTTGTGACGCCGTGATGGCACTGAGGTAACAGTTCGGTGACCGGTCTGTGACAGGCGAACGCGTCTTTGAGGTGGTGGGGCCTGTGATACACTCGATGCTACGCCCGCAGGGGCGAACTCGACTGAACAGAATCAGGGAAACAACCGATCATGATCATAAAACCCCGCGTGCGCGGTTTCCTCTGCACCACGACTCACCCGGTAGGCTGCGCCACCAATGTCCGCAACCAGATTGACTATGTGCAGCAACAGGGCCCGCTGGCCAATGGTCCCAAGCGTGTGCTGGTGATTGGTGCCTCGACCGGTTACGGGCTGGCCTCCCGTATCACCGCTGCATTTGGTGCCGGTGCCGCAACGCTGGGCGTTTTCTTTGAGAAAGAGGGCACCGAGAGCAAACCGGGGACCGCCGGCTGGTACAACAGCGCTGCGTTTCATGCCGCCGCGGAGGCCGAGGGTCTGTATGCGAAGAGCATCAATGGCGATGCCTTCAGTGATGAGGTCAAGCAGAAGGCGATCGCCACCATCCGTGAGGATATGGGCCAGGTTGATCTGGTTGTCTATAGCCTCGCCTCCCCGCGCCGGCAGCACCCGGTCACCGGAGTGGTGCACAACTCCACTCTGAAGCCCATCGGCAAGCCCACCGTGCAGAAGGGCGTGAACACCGACAAGCAAGAGGTGCAGGACTTTCACCTTGAACCTGCGACGCAGGAGGAAATCGATAACACCGTGGCGGTGATGGGCGGGGAAGACTGGCAGATGTGGATGGAGGCGCTGGATGCGGCGGGCGTGCTCGCGGACGGCGCTAAGACCACCGCTTACACCTACATCGGCGAGAAGATGACCTGGGACATTTACTGGCACGGTACCATTGGCGCGGCGAAACAGGATTTGGACCGACGCGTGGAAGGCATTCGCGAGCGCCTTTCCGCTCACGGCGGAGATGCGCGCGTCTCTGTATTGAAAGCTGTGGTCACGCAGGCCAGCGCGGCCATTCCGGCAATGCCAATCTACCTGGCCATTCTGTTCAAGGTGATGAAAGCACGGGGTATACACGAGGGCTGTATCGAGCAGGTTGATGGCCTGTTCCGCAATGCGCTCTATAATCCCTCACCTGCGCTGGATGAGATGGGTCGCCTGCGTGCCGATGGCAAGGAGCTCGACCCCGCCGTGCAGTCGGAAGTCGCCGCGCTCTGGCAGCAGATCGATACCGACAACCTGCACGAGCTGTCTGACTTCCAGGGGTATCGGCGCGAGTTTTTGCAGTTGTTTGGTTTCGAGGTGGATGGGGTGGATTACGACGCAGACGTGAACCCGCTCGTCCCCATCCGGAATATGGTGTAGGCCATGTTCGAACACGGAGTCCCTTTTCGCCTGAATGATCGCGTGCGCCGCCTGGTGGCGCCGAATCCGGGCATGATGACCGGCCCCGGCACCAACACCTATCTGCTCGGCACCGAGCAGGTGGCGGTGGTGGACCCCGGCCCGGACATTCCGGAACATATCGAGGCGATTCTCGCGGCGGGTGAGGGCCGCATACGCTGGATCATCTGCACGCACACCCATCCCGATCACTCACCTGCCTGGCAGGCTGTAGCCGCTGCCACCGGCGCCGAGGTGATTGGCGCGCTACCGGCGGATGATCGCTTTCAGGACGATACTTTCGCGCCCACAACACTGCTCGACCACGACTGGGTGCTGCAAGCCCCCGAGTTTACCCTGCGAGCGCTGCACACGCCGGGGCATGTCAGCAATCACTACTGTTTCCTGCTGGAAGACGACGGCATGCTGTTTGCCGGTGACCACATCATGAGCGGCTCTACCGTGGTGATCGTGCCTCCCGGTGGCGACATGAAGGCGTATATCGAGTCGCTGCGACTGTTGCTGGACTATCCACTGCAAAGCATTGCTCCGGGCCACGGCGAGCTCATTCACACCCCTGTACGGGAAGTCGCCGGCCTGGTGGAGCATCGCCTGGCGCGGGAGCGCAAAGTGATTGCAGGCCTGTCCGCGCTCGGCGAGGGCGATCTCGATGCGCTGGTCAAAGTGGTGTACGACGATGTTGACGCTGCCCGTCATGAGTGGGCGAAGCTCTCCCTGTCGGCCCACCTGATCAAACTGGCATCGGAAGGGCGTGCGCGCAGCGATGCTCCGGCGGAGCGCTGGACCTGGCTGGGCTGAACCTTCGGGCTTAGACCTTGGTCGAGTTGCGCCGCCCTGTTAACGCAGTATGATCTGGTGCAAAGTCACCGGCGGAAGGAATAACATGTCCAATTTCCCCCTGCACAAAATTCCTGAAAATTTCCGCGATGCGCACATCACGCCCGAGCGTTATCGCCAGATGTACCAGCACTCGGTGGAAGACCCGGCGGGTTTCTGGGGCGAGCAGGCCACCGAGTTCCTGCAGTGGGACCAGCCCTGGCAGACGGTAGTCGACTACGACTTTCACCAAGGGCGCGCCAGCTGGTTCGCCGGTGGGCGCCTGAACGTGAGCGTCAACTGCATTGACCGTCACCTGGCCACCCGCGCCGATCAGACAGCCCTGCTCTGGGAGGGCGATGACCCGGCGCAAAGCCAGCACATCACCTATCGTGAACTGCACGAGCAGGTCTGCAGGTTGGCCAATGTGCTGCGCGCGCGCGGCGTCGGCAAGGGCGACCGGGTGTGCATCTACATGCCTATGGTGCCCGAGGCGGCCTACGCCATGCTGGCCTGCACGCGAATTGGCGCTATCCACTCGGTGGTGTTTGGTGGTTTCTCACCCACCGCCATTGTCGACCGCATACAGGATGCCGACTGCCAGACGGTCATCACCGCCGACGAGGGCCGTCGGGGCGGCAAGACGATCGCCCTGAAGAGCAATGTGGATGCCGCCCTGGAGTCCTGTCCCAATGTGCACACCTGCATCGTGGCGCGGGTCACAGGTGCAGACATAGCGTGGCAGGAGGGCAGGGACGTCTGTTACGTTGACGCGACCACGGCGGCGGCAAGTACCTGCGAACCGGAGAGCATGGATGCGGAGGACCCGCTGTTCATCCTCTATACATCGGGCTCAACCGGCAAGCCCAAAGGGGTGTTGCACACCACCGGCGGTTACCTGCTGCAGGCGGCAATGACGTTCAAATATACCTTCGACTACCGCGAAGGCGAGGTGTTCTGGTGCACTGCTGACGTTGGCTGGGTCACCGGTCATACCTATATTCTCTACGGCCCGCTGGCCAATGGTGCTACCACCCTGATGTTTGAAGGTGTGCCCACCTGGCCCGATTCGGGACGGTGTTGGGAGGTGATCGACAAACACCAGGTCAATACCTTCTACACGGCACCGACCGCCATCCGCTCCTTGCATGCCCATGGCGATGCGCCGGTGAAACGCAGTTCCCGGGCGAGCCTCCGGCTGCTGGGCTCGGTGGGTGAGCCGATCAACCCGGAAGCCTGGGAGTGGTATTACCGCGTGGTGGGTGACTCCCGCTGCCCCATCGTCGATACCTGGTGGCAAACGGAAACCGGCGCGCAGATGATTACGCCCCTGCCCGGGGCCACGGACCTGAAGCCCGGCTCCGCGAGCATGCCGTTCTTCGGCGTGCAGCTTGCGCTACTCAATGAGGACGGCAGCGAAATCGAGGGCGCCGGCGCGGGGTACCTGGTCATCAAGGCATCCTGGCCAAGCCAGATCCGCACGATCTACGGTGATCACCAGCGCATGGTGGACACCTACTTCAGCAACTATCCGGGTTATTACTTTACGGGTGATGGCGCCACGCGGGATGCGGACGGTTACTACTGGATTACTGGTCGCGTGGACGATGTGCTCAACGTGTCTGGCCACCGCATGGGAACCGCCGAGGTGGAAAGCGCACTGGTCCTGCATGAGGATATCGCGGAGGCGGCTGTGGTTGGCTACCCGCACGATATCAAGGGGCAGGGCATTTACTGCTTTGTTACGCCCATGGACGGCGTTGAACCCAGCGAGGCGCTGCGCAAGGAGCTGGTGCAATTGTGTGCCAGTGAGATCGGCGCGATTGCCAAGCCCGATGTCATCCAGTGGGCGCCAGGCCTTCCCAAGACACGCTCCGGCAAGATCATGCGGCGTATTCTGCGCAAGATTGCCGAGAACGAAGTGGCCAATCTCGGCGATACCAGCACGCTGGCCGATCCCTCGGTGGTTGATCACCTGGTGGCGAATCGCGCGCACCCGGTCAGTTGACGGGTGTTGCTAGCGCAGGTCGCGCAGGTGCACATCCGTGTGTTTACCGCGGTGTGCAATCTGTGCCAGAAGCAGTTCGCCGGTGGCGATGGCGTCCAGCAGTGCGTTGTGTGCCGCATGTGCGGGCAAACCGTAGCGTTCTCGACAGGCGGCTAGCGTGAGTGCGCCTTGTGCGCAGGCCTGGCCCCGGCGCTCTCGCTGTCGCTGTTCCAGGCGCAACGTGTCGAGGGTTGGCAGCAGCAGGGGCGCGCCATACAGCTGCTCACAACAGCGGTTGAGGAAGGCGATATCCAGTGCGGCGTGGTGAAACACCAGCACCTTACCGGCCGCTTCCTGCAGGAATGCCGTCATCACCTCCTCTGCGGGCAGCCCCCGCGCCAGTTCCCGGTCGTGTATATGATGAATGGTGGCACTTTGCCCAACTGCCTGCGCGCCGCTAATCAGGTAGTGCCGGGCGCTGCCCAGCTGGATGGCGCCCCCCGCAATGGCGACCCAACCAAGGCTGAGCAGGGTACCTGTGGCCGGGTCCAGAGAGGACATCTCCCCATCGCAGACCAGAAAAGGCACCTCGGCGCAGATGGCGCCCCCTCTGGGTGAAGCGTGGCTCCAGCAGGCTGCCAACGGTGTTCCCGCCGCGCGCCTCTTGCAGCGCGCGCGGCGCAGAGCCAGCCACATCAATTCATGCCTGCTCGATAGGTCTGGCGCACGGCCGCCTGCGACTCGTCGATCAGGGTGAACGCATCGCGCAATTGCTCCCGCGCCAGCGTAGGCAGTCCGTGGGGCTTGAGGAAATTGTCCGGTGGCTCGCCTGCCAGAATCTGCTGGCACTGGTGTTGCAACCGCTGCTGTTGCACGCAGTGCAGGGCGTCGGCCAGGTTGCGAGCGTCACTCATGGTCAGTTTCTTCGCGCGCGTCAGCGCCTGCAGGCGCTCTTCCGTATTGACCGCCACTACGCCATTCGCCAGTGCGTGCAGGCGCACGATCTCCGTGATCGGTAGCACCCCGCGTTTCTTCAGGTCAACGGCATCGCGGTGCTCACCGTTGCGCTCGACCACGAAGCGCCGGAACATGCCGAGCGGCGGGCGGCTTTCCAGCGCGTTGGCGGCGAGTGCCGCAAGGAAGATCGAATTGCGCGAGGCCTCCTGCAACATCACCTGCTGCAGCTGTGCGCACAAACGCTCGTCGCCATAGATCGCGCGCAGGTCAAAGAAGATGCTCACTCGCATCACTGCCGCAGGAGACGGCGTTGCGGTCCAATTGCGCACCGTGTCCTGCCAGCGCTGCAGCGGTTGCCGCCAGCTGTCCGTGGTGGCCATGACCCCGCCGTGGCAATACGGGTAACCACAGAGCTGCAGGCCATCACAGACCCGCTGAGCAAGGCCTGCAAACCAGCCCGCGTCAGCATCGCGCGCCTCGTCTGAGATGATCATGCCGTTGTCCTGATCGGCCCCGAACAGCTGCTCGGCGCGCGCCTGCGAGCCGAAGCCCACCCAGCACCAGGCCGCAGGTGCCGGCCCCAGTTCGGCTTCTGCCAGCTGTATGAGGCGCACGGTCACCGCATCCGAGATAGCCGTCAGTACCCGGCTTACCTGATGTGCATGCATGCCGGACTGGCTCCACTGCACCACCAGCCCGGGCATGCCTTCCAGCAAGGTCTTGATTCCCTCGGGGCTCTCCTGCCGCGAAATATGCTGTACCAGATACACGGGATCATTCTGGCGCGCGAGAATCAGATCGGATGTGGTGAGCATGCCGCAGAGCTGCCCAGCCTCGGTGACAGGCAGGTGGTGGTAGCCGCGGCGGGTCATGAGCAGGGTGGCGTCGAACAGGCTGCAGTCGGCCTCAATGGCCTCCGGGTTGGCCGTCATGATGCTGGCGATGGCTGTGTCGGCAGGAAGCGCCGCGGTAAGCGCGCGAGCGCGTAGATCGCGATCGGTGATGATGCCCTCGAGCTGTGTGTCCCTGAGCACCAGAGCGGAGGACACGCGCCGCTGTGTCATGGCCTCGGCGACAGCCTGCAGGGTGTCACTGCTGCGCACGGTGAACAAGTCAGTGCTCATGGTGTCGCGAATACTTTGCAGCAGCGCATTGGCCGCCGGTTGATAACGCGCAGCCCGTCGCAGCCGGCGGTTGCGCTGGCTGCTGAAATGGCGGTCGATGTTGCGGTGTGCCTGTCGCAGTGACTGATAGGCGGTGTCGGGCAGGAAGTAGATCAACGCATCCTCAATGACCAGGGCCTGCACCTGACCGCGTTCTGCATTGAGCCCGCCGATATGAAAGCTCTCGCCCTCGCCCAGGCGGTCGAGCAGCGTGTTGTCCGCATCGCGCAGGTCGACGGCGCCGCTGCGGAGTATGCGCAACCCACAGGGTTCCGAGCCTGCGGTAAAGCACTCGCCGCGGGTGTGGTAGCTGATTGCCAGCGTCGGTAGCAGGCGGGCCAGCTCACTGCACGCCAGAGTGTCGAAAGGCATTGTTGTGGCGAGGAAGTCCGCCACGGGGGTGAGCTCAACGGGTGGCTGCGGCACTGCTGGCGTGTTGTCCGCGTCCACCATGTTCAGGGCTGTGGGCTGCGGTAGCGCTGCAGGAAGTCGGACCCGGTGTCGGCGTAGTAGCGGCTGCCACCCGCAGCGGCCACCAGCTGCAAACGGGCGCCCTCTGCCGGCAGTACCGGAAGTGTCAGAACCCACTGTTGCGGACCTCCATCGCTGCTCTGCATGGGTTGCGGAACGCCCCCCTCGATTGCCATGACTGCGCCTTCGAGCGCATGTGAGGCCAGCAGGCGCAGCTGCCAACCGGACGCCAGCGCCTGCACGTCGATTTCCAGCTCGAGGTCGCCGTTGGCGAGTTCGCAACGGCCGCTGTCGTAGCGGCAGTTGCTCTTGGCCAGCAAGGGGTAGTCGATCCCCGCCTCGGCCTGCTGTGGCTGCTCGCCCACCAGTTGACCAACGGCAAACCACGCGCCGATGGAGAGCAGCGGTGCCATCAGGAGGGCGATGATGACATGACGGTTGCTGAACATCAGTTTGCTTCCCTGTGCGTCAGTGGTCCTGGGCGGCGCTGGCGCCTGCCGGAACCCGGATGTGTTCCACCAGCTCCTGCACCGACGCGGGCGGTGCGCTGGTCACCCTGCTTACCAGCATGGCCACGGCGAAGTTCACCACCGCGCCCACGGCGCCAAAGGCGTTTGGCTCAATGCCGAGGAACCAGTTCGCCGGCATGTCGCCGAGAAACGCCGTTGAGGCGACAAACATAATACCCTTGTGCTGGAACACGTAGAACAGGGTGACGCCAATCCCCGCGACCATGCCCGCAATCGCGCCCTCCTTGGTGGTGCGCTTGGAAAAGATACCCATCATCAGGGCGGGGAAGATGGAAGAAGCTGCCAGACCGAAGGCGAGTGCTACAGTGCCGGCCGCGAACCCCGGGGGGTTGAAGCCGAGATAACCGGCACCCACGATGGCCGCCGCCATGGCGACCCGGCTCGCGCGCAGTTCGGCGCGCTCGGAAATGCCTGGTGCGATCATGCCCTTGAGCAAGTCGTGGGAGATGGCGGAGGCAATGGCCAACAGCAGGCCCGCAGCGGTGGAGAGTGCCGCCGCCAGCCCGCCCGCCGCGACCAGGGCGATTACCCAGTTGGGTAGCTGTGCGATTTCAGGGTTGGCCAGTACCATGATGTCGTTGTCCACGGTCACCATCTCATTGGTCGCCGCATCGGCGCTGTACTGGATACGGCCGTCGCCGTTCTTGTCCTCGAATGCCAGCAGTCCCGTGGTTTCCCAGTTTCGGAACCAGTCCGGCCGTTTGTCGTACTCAAGGTATTCGCCGGGCGTGGGTTCGATGGTTTGCATGAGGTTCAGGCGTGCCATGCCGGCCACCGCAGGTGCCGTGGTGTAGAGAATGGCAATGAAGAGCAGTGCCCAGCCCGCGGAGCTGCGCGCATCGCGTACCTTGGGCACGGTGAAAAAACGGATGATGACGTGGGGCAGCCCCGCGGTGCCGATCATCAGCGACGCCGTGTACGCAAACATGTTGAGGCCGCTCAGGCGGTATTCGGTTGTGTATTGATTGAAGCCCAGCTCCATGACCATCTGGTCCAGCTTGTCCAGCAGGTAGGTGTCCGTGCCGGTCAGTGTGCTGCCCAGTCCCAGCTGCGGGAACGGATTGCCAGTCAGGTTCAGGCTGATGAATATCGCCGGAATAGTATAGGCCATGATCAGGACGCAGTACTGCGCAATCTGGGTATAGGTGATGCCTTTCATGCCGCCGAGTACCGCGTAGAAAAACACGATGCACATCCCCACCAGCAGACCGGTGCCGTAGTCGACCTCCAGAAAGCGCGAGAAGGCGACGCCGATGCCTTTCATTTGCCCGATGACGTACGTTACCGAGCAGATAATCAGGCAGACTACGGCGACCGCGCGAGCCGCTTTGGAGTAAAAGCGGTCGCCGATGAACTCCGGTACGGTGAATTTTCCGTACTTGCGCAGGTAGGGGGCGAGGAACATGGCCAGGATAACGAAGCCACCCGTCCAGCCCATCAGGAATACCGAGCCACCGTAGCCCATGAAGGCAATCATGCCTGCCATGGAGATAAACGAGGCCGCGGACATCCAGTCCGCGGCGGTCGCCATGCCGTTCGCAACAGGGTGCACGCCGCCGCCGGCAACGTAAAAGTCCTTGGTGGAGCCGGCGCGAGACCAGATGGCAATGCCGATATACAGCGCGAAGCTGGCGCCGACCACGAGATAAGTCAGTGTTTGCAGTTCCATGAGGCGGCCCCTAGTCTTCTTCTACGTTGAATTCGCGGTCGAGCTTGGCCATCTGCCGTGTGTAGTAGAAAATCAACACCACAAACACGTAGATGGAACCCTGCTGCGCGAACCAGAAGCCGAGTTTGTAGCCACCGATCTGTATCTGGTTGAGCACATCGACAAGCAGAATGCCGCAGCCGAAACTGACCACGAACCAGATCACCAGCAGTTTGAACATCAGGGCAAGATTGCGGCGCCAATAGGCCAGCGCCTGGGCCTCGGTTAAACGTGACATGGGGACTCTCCGTTACTGTTGTTATCGTCGCAGTCAGCCCGACTATAGCACCGGGGCTCTCTGCATCGCTGTTGGACCTTGGTCGATAGGGACATCAAAAGGCGGGTCCAGTATGGTGTTTGTGTCGGAGCGCCTGCCCGTTTTTGACAGTTGTTCTCGCCCGGCGGTGCTATCCTCGGCGGAAGTGATTACACTTCGGGCAAACGCCTCGGTTCATGCAATAAAAGGAGAACATACGGATGCACGGTTTGATGATGGATATGCCGCTGCTGATCACCTCGATCATCCAGCACGCGGAGCGGGTTAACGGGGATCAGGAGATTGTTTCGGTCACACGCGACAACCCGCGACACCGCTACACTTATCGCGAAGCGTTCGAGCGCTCGCGTCAGCTCGCCAACGCCATCAGCCCCTGGGGTCTGCAGCGTGGAGACCGCATAGGCACGCTGGCATGGAACGACTACCGCCACCTCGAGACCTACTACGCCTCGGCCTGCAGTGGCTATGTTTGCCATACCATCAATCCGCGTCTGTTCCCGGAGCAGCTGGTCTACATCATCAATCACGCAGAGGACCGCTACGTTTTCCTCGATCCTGATTTCGTGCCGTTGGCCGAAAAGCTGGCGCCCGAGTGCCCGGGTGTTGAAGGCTGGATTGTGCTCACCAGTGCGCAACACATGCCGGAAACGACCCTGCCCAATGCAATCTGCTACGAAACCCTCATCGAGGGCGGGAGCAGCGACTTCGAATGGCCGGAGCTGGACGAGCGCGATGCCTGCGCCCTGTGCTACACCTCGGGCACCACAGGCCATCCGAAGGGTGTCCTGTATTCGCACCGCTCTACTATGCTGCACGCCTACGCCACCATGATGCCGGATGCCATGGGCCTGTCGGCGAGCGATGTGGTGTTGCCGATTGTGCCGATGTTTCACGTCAATGCCTGGGGCAATCCCTATTCCTGCCCGATGGCCGGTTCGAAGCTTGTGTTCCCCGGCAACAAGATGGGTGACGGCGAAACCCTGGCCAACCTCATTAATGAAGAGCAGGTGACCATGTCCGCGGGGGTGCCCACGGTCTGGCTGGCGCTGCTGGCGCACCTCAAGGCCACGGAGAAGCAGGTGGAGTCCCTCAAGCGGGTTGTCGTGGGTGGTGCCGCATGTCCCCTGGCGATTGCTGAGCAATTCGACACCTACGGTGTTGTCGCGCGCGTGGGGTGGGGCATGACTGAAATGAGCCCGCTCGGCACGATCAATGCCAGTGACACCCAGCGTGAACGCTTCAGCGAGGATGATTTTTCCCGGTTGCGCCTGAAGGCCGGGCGCGCCATTTTTGGCGTGGAAATGAAGATTGTCGATGAAGAGGGCCAGGAGCTGCCCTGGGATGGCAAGGCCTTCGGGGCATTGAAGGTGCGCGGCCCCTGGATCTGTTCGGGCTACTTCAAGCGCGACGCCGACGGCGCCCACGCGGAATCAGGCTGGTTCGAAACCGGCGATGTGGCGACCATTGACCCTGATGGCTACATGGCCATCACCGACCGCACCAAGGACGTCATCAAATCGGGCGGCGAGTGGATTTCCTCGATTGAGCTGGAGAACGTGGCGATGAGCCACCCCAAGGTGGCGGAGGCCGCGGTTATCGGCCATTACCACCCGAAGTGGAGCGAGCGGCCTTTGTTGATTGTGGTGCGCAAGGGAGACGGCCAGGACTTGGCTGCCGATGACATGCTCACTTGGTTCGAAGGCAAGGTGGCGACCTGGTGGAAGCCTGATGCGGTGGAGTTTGTCGATGAGTTGCCGCACGGGGCCACCGGCAAGATCCACAAGGTCTCACTGCGCGAGCAGTTCAAGGACTACAGCTTCCCCGGCCAGTAGCCCCACATCCCGGTGCTCCGCGCGATCAGGCGCGGAGCACAACACCACTATGCGTAGTTTGGCGGGCAAATAATTACGAATTCCGGTTGTAAAACCGCGAAACGCTGACTAGTATTGTGGCCCCGGTTCACCGTTTGTGCCTTTTGCCATGCCCATTACCGAGTCAGATCAGCGCACACTACCGCAGGTTGTCGCGGCTACCGCGAGGGCGCTGCCCGAGCGGGTGGCAATCAGTGACGGCCCCGTTTCCCTTACCTACGCCGAGCTCAATGCGGCGCGCCTGCGAGCCGCTGCGGCTTTTCTGTCAGCCGGGCTTGCGCATGGAGAACGGATCGCCATCTGGGCGCCAAACATGTGGCAGTGGATAGTCGCGGCCATGGGCGCGCAGACCATAGGGGGCGTGCTGGTGCCACTCAATACCCGCTTGAAGGGGGCCGAGGCCGGTTTTATCCTCCGCCGCAGCGGTGCGCGCTGGTTGTTCACGGTTGGTGAGTTCCTTGGGATGTGCTACCCAGCGATGTTGGAGCACGAGGACTTGCCCGACCTGCAGGGGACGGTGTTGTTTGATGGCGAGAGCGCTGGCACACAGGCATGGTCGGAATTCCTCGCCCGAGGCGATGGTGTGGATCCTGCGGCCGTCGAGGCGCGCGCCAGCCAGCTGACCCCGGACGACACTCTGGACATCCTGTTTACGTCGGGCACCACAGGGCAGCCCAAGGGCGTGGTCACCAGCCATGGGCAGAATATTCGCGCCTTCTCCACCTGGAGTGCGACAGTCGGCCTGAACAGTGACGATAACTACTTGATTATAAACCCGTTTTTTCACTCCTTCGGGTACAAGGCGGGTTGGCTCGCAGCCACCATTTGCGGTGCCAGAATGTTGCCGGTCAAGCAGTTCGACCTCGATGCGGTGCTCAGCCAGATCCACCGTGACCGCGTCTCGGTCATCCCCGGCCCACCGACCATTTACCAGTCGCTGCTCAGCCACCCGCAACGTGGGGAATACGATCTTTCCAGCCTGCGCCTGGCGGTCACGGGGGCGGCGCCCGTGCCGGTGTCGTTGATCGAGAAGATGCGCAGCGAACTGGGTTTTCAGGTGGTGGTGACTGCCTATGGGCTGACCGAATCCTGTGGCGTGATTTCCATCTGTCGTCCCGAGGACAGCGCAGAGCGTATTTCACACAGCTCCGGGCGTGCCATGGCAGGCGTGGAGATGAAATGTGTCGACGCCAGTGGCGCTACGGTTGCGGACGGTACTGAAGGCGAAATCTGGTGCCGCGGCTACAACGTCATGCAGTGCTACCTCGACGATCCCGAGGAGACCGCACGCACGATAACCGCGGAGGGTTGGCTGAAAACCGGGGATGTCGGCGTGATGGACGAGGACGGCTACGTTCGCATCACCGACCGCATCAAGGATATGTTCATTGTGGGGGGCTTCAATTGCTATCCTGCGGAAATCGAAAACAGCCTGCACAGTATGCCGGGTGTGACCCGGGCCGCAGTCATCGGCATACCGGATGAGCGCATGGGCGAGGTTGCCTGCGCGTGGATCGTACCGGCTCACGATGCAGAGTTGGACGAGGCAATGGTAATCGCCTGGTCGCGCGAGCACATGGCCAACTACAAGGTGCCGCGGGTTGTGCGCCTGGTGCCGGAGCTGCCCATGAATGCCGGCGGCAAGGTGCTCAAGAACGAGCTGCGTCAGCGCATGGCTGCGGAACGGGGCTAGCGCGGACGTGGCCCTGCAGGAACAACGGGCGGAGCGCGTCTCGCAGATAGAGCTGGACGAGACGGACCACGCCATCATCGCCCTGCTACGCGCAGACGGCCGGTTGCCCTTCCGCTCCATCGCACGTGAACTCGGCCTCACCGAGGCGACGGTGCGTTCGCGGGTGCGGCGGCTGGAGGAGTCCAGAACCATGCGCGTGGTGGCAGTCACCGACATCGAGGCCGCCGGTTTTGGCATGTTACTGGCGATTGGCGTGCAGGTGGAGAGCCGCTCACCGGAGGAGGTGGCACGGGAGCTGGCGGCCGTGCCCGAAGTGTTTTCGGTCAATGTGGTGGTGGGTGCCCAGGACATTGAAATACTGATGGTGGCACAAGACCAGGTAGCGCTGCACCGCCTGTTGCATGAGCGCATTGCCGCCATGCCGGGTGTGCGCCGCCTCACCCCGGCGCTGGCCGTCAATGTGCTGAAGAACCAGCCTGACTGGGTGCCGTTCGACCGGGGTGCCAGCGCATGACGCGGCGCCGTCTGGACGACATCGACCGGCAGATAGTGGCACGGCTGTCGGAGGATGCGCGTATCAGCAACCGGCAGATTGCCACCGACCTCGGGGTGACCGAAGGCACGGTGCGGGCACGGGTCAAGCGCATGGAGGAGGAGCGCCAGATACGCATTACGGCGATCACCAATATCGACCGCTTTCGCAACGGTGCACTGGCCTACATCTGGGTTGAGGTGGAGCGCAGTCACCAGGTGCAGGCAGTAGCGCGGGCGCTGTCTGCCATTGGCGAGCTCGGGTTTGTCGGCGAGATGCTCGGCCGCTCCGATTTGCTGGCCATCACCATGGTGCGCAGTAACGAACACCTCGCCGAGTTCGTGCACCAGCGCATCAGCAGCATACCGGGTGTACGGCGCACGGAAAGTACGCTCGGTGTCAATTTTGTCAAACACGATTACCGCATGGCGCGGATCGTCAGCTGAGGGAATACAACATGGATAAACGGCTCAGTGCCCGCGATGCGGTGGCACAAATCGAAGACGGAATGACCGTGGGAATCGGCGGCTGGGGCCCGCGGCGCAAGCCAATGGCACTGGTGCGCGAAATCCTCCGCTCGGATGTGAAGGATCTCACTGTCGTCGCCTACGGCGGCGCCGATGTCGGCATGCTCTGCGCGGCGGGCAAGGTGAAAAAACTGGTGTTTGCCTTTGTCTCACTCGACTTTATTCCGCTGGAGCCCTACTTCCGCCAAGCCCGCCAGAGCGGATCCATCGAGGTGATGGAAATTGATGAGGGGATGATGTTGCTGGGCTTGCGCGCAGCGGCCTGGGGCCTGCCGTTTATCCCGACCGAAGTGGGCCTGGGCACCGACGTCATCAACCAGAACCCGGATATCAAACTGATCGACAGCCCCTACGACGACAAGGAGTGGGTGGCCATGCCGGCACTGAACCTCGATGTGTCGCTGATTCACGTGGACCGCGCGGATTTCCGCGGCGTGTGCCAGATCGCGGGTCCTGACCACTACCTTGACGACTGGTTTGCGCGCGCGGCGAAAAACACCATTGTGTCCTGCGATGAACTGGTCGATACGTCGTTTTTTGCCGATCCGGCGCGGGCGCGGGAGGTGTTCTGGGAACGCGCCGCGACCAGTGCCATCGTGGAAATTCCTGGCGGCGCCCACCCGACGTCCTGTAACCCGCTGTATGGCTTTGATGTGGCGCATTTCAAGGCCTACAACGCCTCGGCCAAGGACGGTGGCATTGCGGGCTACCTGGAGAAATACCTGGGGGCCGATGAGGCCGAATACCAGCGCAACGTAGGTGGGCTCGACGCCATCCGCGCCATTGCGTTGCCCACCTACTAATACGCCCAGGGAGATTACTGCATGTCAACTGTAGCAACCGACTACACCCTCGCCGAGCTGTGCATTGTCGCCGCCGCCGAGGCCTTCCGTCACGACGGTGAAGTACTGGCAACCGGCATCGGGGTAATACCGCGACTGGCCGCCAGCCTGGCCATGAAAACTTTCAACCCGGACCTGATGATGACGGATTCGGAGGCCTTTCTGCTCAGCGAGCCCAATCCCATTGGCAAGCGCCCCGCTGATTTTCAGCAGGCCAACGAAACCTGGATGGGCTTCTCGCGCATTTTCGACAATGTGTGGAGCGGCAAGCGTCACGCGATGTTGGGCCCCACCCAGATCGACCGCTTTGGCCAGACCAACACCTCGGCGCTGGGAGGTACCTACCAGCAGCCCAAGGTGATGATGCTCGGCGCCCGTGGCTTCCCCGGGAACTCCATTTGCCACGCCAACAGCTTTTTTGTGCCCGGCCACAACACCCGGATTTTTATGGACGGTGAGTGTGATTTTGTCTCCTCCATCGGTTATAACCCGGCACGGTTGCCGCGCGGCCGCTCGCTGGACGATGTCGACATCCGCCGCGTGGTGACCAACCTCTGCGTGATGGATTTCGGTGGCCCGGAGCACCAGATTCGCCTGCTCTCCCTGCACCCGGGGGTGACGCTGGAGGAAGTACAGGAAAACACCGCTTACCCGATTGCGGTGCCGGCGGACGTGCCGACGACGCCAGCGCCGACTGCCGAACAACTGGAGATCATTGCCGGCCTTGATCCGCACAACCAGCGCGCCGCGCAAATTGCCGACAACCCGCCCGGTATCCGGGTCTGAGGCTCAATATGCTCACGACACGACTGACAGAACTGCTCGGCTGCCGCTACCCCATCGTGCAAACCGCGATGGGTTGGGTGGCGGATCCACGGCTGGTCGCCGGCAGCTGCAACGCCGGCGGCTTCGGCTTCCTGGCCGGCGCGACCATTCCGCCGGAGGAGATGGAGCGCGACATTCTCCAGGTCAAGGCGCTGACCGACCGTGCATTCGGCGTCAACTTCCACATGTACCAGCCCAATGCAGCGGACATCATCGACATGGTAATCCGCCACGGTGTGCGTGCGGTGAGCTATTCCCGCTCGCCGGGCCCCGAGATGATTCGCAAACTGAAGGATGCTGGCGTGATCTGCATGCCGACGGTGGGTTTGCCCAAGCATGCCGTGAAAGCGGTGGAGCTGGGGGCTGATGCCGTCACGGTGCAGGGTGGCGAGGGTGGAGGCCACACCGGTGCGGTACCGACCACGCTCCTGATACCCCAGGTAGTGGATGCCGTGGGCACCCGGGTGCCGGTGGTCGCGGCAGGGGGTTTCAAGGACGGTCGCGGGCTGGTTGCTGCGCTTGCCTGGGGCGCCGACGGTGTCGCCATGGGCACGCGTTTCCTGCTGACCCGTGAGTCGCCGGTGCCGGACGCCACCAAACAGCGCTATCTGGATTGCAAGAATCCGGCGGATATCGTCGTTTCCCGCGCCATGGACGGTATGCCCCAGCGCATGATCATGAACGAACTGCTGACAGAGCTGGAGCGTGCTTCCAAGCTGCGCAAGCTGATCATTGCCATGCGCAACGGCCTGGCCTTTCGCAAGTACACCGGCGCCAGTGTGGTTGGCCTGCTCAAGTCCGCCATTGCCATGAGCCGCAGTGACGACATGACCGCCGCGCAAGCGATCATGTCCGCCAATGCCCCCATGATCATCCAGAAGGCGATGGTCGATGGGCAGCCGGCCCGCGGGGTATTGCCCAGCGGCCAGGTGGCCGGGGTGATCGACACTCTGCTCACCTGCGAAGAGCTGATCCAGTCCATTGTTGACGAAGCGGAAAGCCGCTTGCAGGCCCTCGCCGCGCGAGCCGCCGTCAACCCGTAATTCACTGCACCGACAGGTATAACAACCATGAGCAAACCCTTTCGCACCAACATTGAGGACGGCATCGCCGAGATGATCCTCGACAAGCCGCCCGTGAACGCTTTCGACAGCGCCGGCTGGTTTGCCATCGCCGATGAAATTGACGCGCTGGGCCGCGACGACGCCGTGCGGGTCATTTTGATCGCCGCCGAGGGCCGGGGCTTCTGCGCCGGCGTAGACATCAAGGAACTCGCCGCGGAATCGACGCGGATTGTCGATGTGAACAAGGGCAACTACGAGACCTTCCGCGCCATTCACCGCAACCCCAAGCCGGTGATCATCGCCCTGCACGGCTTTGTACTGGGCGGCGGTATCGGCATGGCGGGCGCCGCCGACATTCTGGTCGCGTCCGACTGCGCGCGTTTTGGCGTGCCCGAAATCGACCGCGGCGCCATGGGTGGCGGTGCGCATCTGCAGCGCATGTTCCCGGTGCAGAAAGTGCGCTACATGTATTTCACCGGCGAATTCATCGATGCGCAGGAGGCCTACCGGCTGGGGGCCATCGAGAAGGTCGTCAGTCGCGAGGAGCTGCTGCCCACGGCGCGCGCGATTGCCGCCAACATCGCCAGCAAATCCCCGGCCATGGTGAAACTGGCCAAGGAGGCCCTCACCGGTATCGAAGATGGCAACCTGGAGGACAAGTACCGCTGGGAACAGGGATTCACGCTGGAGGCCTACACCGTGGGCGACTCCCAGGAGTCTCGCGATGCCTTTATCGAAAAACGCGACGCCAAATTCTGAACGCAGGACTGACACATGCAACTGGCATTTACTGAACAGCAACAGGCCTTTCGCGCCGAGATTCGCTCCTGGCTGCAAGCCAATGTGCCCGCGCAACCGCTGCAGACTTTCGACACCGAGGAAGGCTTTCAACAGCATCGCGAGTGGGAAGCTACCCTCAACCAGGGCCGCTGGGGAATGGTCACCTGGCCTGAAGCTCTGGGCGGGCGCGGGTGTGACCTTATCGAGTGGCTGATATTCGAGGAAGAGTACTACCGCGCCAAGGCGCCGCTGCGGGTGAACCAGAACGGTATTTTCCTGCTCGGCCCCACCTTGATGGAGTACGGCACCGAAGAGCAGAAAGCCCGCTTTCTGCCGGCCATGGCGGAAGGGCGTGACGTCTGGGCACAGGGCTGGTCTGAACCCGGCGCCGGCTCCGACATGGCGGCCATTCGCTCTACGGCGCAGCTGGAGGGCGACAAGTACATTATCAACGGCCAGAAAACCTGGTCGACGCGCGCAGTGTGGGCTGACTGGTTGTTCGGCATGTTCCGTACCGACCCGGACTCCGAACGCCATCGTGGGCTGACCTTCATCCTGGTGCCCCTGAACACCCCGGGCATTACCGTGCGGCCCATTCCGCAATTGGATGGTCTGCCGGGCTTTGCCGAAATCTTCTTTGACAATGTGGAGGTGGATCTCAGCAATCGCCTGGGTGACGACGGTGCCGGTTGGGCGGTGGCCATGGCTACCGCCGGCTTCGAACGCGGGTTGATGTTGCGCTCACCGGCGCGCTTCCAGGAAACCGCGCGTCGTCTGGTTGAGCTGTACCGCGCCAACGAAGCCAGTGCCAGCCACGACCCCCAGATCCGCGATGCGGTCATGCGTGCCTACCTGGATGCCGAAAGTTATTGCCTGAGCACCTACCAAACCGCCTGTCGCCTGAGCCAGGGCGGCAAGATCGGCGCGGAATCCTCCACCAACAAGATTTTCTGGTCGGAGCTGGACCAGAACATGCACGCCACCGCCATGAGTATTCTCGGTGCGCGCGCCGAACTGCTGCCGCATGCGCCGGCGGCGGAGGGTGTTGGAAGCTGGCTGGACGGTTGGCTGTTCTCGCAGTCAGGGCCCATCTACGCGGGGACCAACGAGATTCAACGCAACATTATTGCCGAGCGTATGCTCGGGATGCCGAGGTAACCATGGATTTCACTTTCAGCGAAGACCAATTGCTGTTTCAGGATTCCGTCCGCGGCTTTCTGGTCAACGAAATCACCCCCGAGCGGCTGCGCACCGGTTGGGAAACAGACACGGGCCGCGACCCTGCACTCTGGCAGCAGTTTGCCGAACTCGGTCTCACCGGTATCACGGTGCCCGAGGAACACGGTGGCCTGGGCATGGACGCCGTAGATTTTGTATTGCTGGCCCAGGAATGCGGCTATGTGGCGCTTGCCGAACCTCTGGTCAATCACGCGCTGGTTGCCGTGCCCCTGTTGCAGGATATCGGCGGTGAACTGGCGGCGCGCTGGCTGCCTCTGGCTGCAACGGGCGAGGCGCGCATCATCGCCGCCGTCGAACAGAACCTGATGGTGGAAGACGCCCATGTCGCCGACCTCCTGTTGCTCGAGCGCGAGGGGCAATGGTTTGCGCTGGAGCAGGGGGAGTTCAGCTGCGAACACAGCGAAAGTATCGACCCCGGTCGCCGTCTGTATACGGTGACGGTGCCAGCGGGAGCCGCGCCGATCGCCGATGGCGACCGGGCCGGCGCGCTGCGCGCGGCCAGTCTGAATCGCGGTGCGCTGGGATGTGCTGCCCAGGCGCTGGGCCTGGCGCAGCGCATGATCGACCTGTCCGTGCAGTACACCGCCGAGCGTAAACAATTCGGCAAGGCGATCGGTTCATTCCAGGCCGTGAAACACCACATGGCCAATGTGGCCGTGCGGCTGGAATACGCCAAGGCGCCGGTCCACCGCGCGGCGTATGCCGTGGCCGAAGATGCCGCAGGTGCTGCCCTGGCGGTGGCGCAGGCCAAACTGATGGCCTGCGAAGCGGCCAACCTGGCGGCCAAGAACAGTATTCAGGTACACGGCGCCATGGGCTACACCTGGGAAGTGGACCTGCACATCTTCATGAAGAAGGCGTGGGCCCTGGCCAACACCTGGGGCGATGCCGGCTGGCACAAGCAGCAAGTGGCAGCGGTGATATTCGCGGATGGTGCGGCGCTGGGCGCCGGCGCCACCTTCCAGTAAATACAGACGAGGACACAGATCATGGCGGACGCCTATATTGTTGATGCAGTGCGCAGCCCCACGGGCCGCCGCAAGGGAGGGCTCGCCGGCGTGCATGGCGCAGACCTGGGTGCCCACGTATTGAAGACTCTCGTGGAGCGCAACGGCATTCCGGACGCAGACTACGATGACGTGATGTTTGGCTGCGTGGACACCATCGGCCCGCTGGCCGGTGATATCGCACGCACCTGCTGGTTGGCTGCGGGGCTGGATGAAGCGGTGCCGGGTACCACGATCGACCGCCAGTGCGGCTCGTCACAGCAGGCGGTGCATTTTGCCGCCCAGGCGATCATGGCCGGGGTCAATGATGTAGTGATTGCCGGCGGTGTGCAGACCATGACGCAGATCCCCATTTCGTCGGCCATGCTGGCCGCCGAGCCGCTGGGTTTCTCCGACCCCTTTTCCGGTAGCGAAGGCTGGGTAGCGCGCTATGGCAAGGTCCCGGTGTCACAGTTCAATTCTGCGCAGATGATTGCAGACAAGTGGGGCTTCAGCCGCAGTGACATGGAGGCCTTCGCGCTGCAGTCCCATTCCCGGGCGCTGCAGGCAATCGATGAAGGGCGCTTCGCCCGGGAGATCGCGCCCCTCGCCGGTGTAGAGATGGACGAGACACCGCGCCAGACGACCATGGAGAAAATGGCGGAACTGCAGCCATTGCAGGAGGGCGGCACCATCACGGCGGCTGTGTCCAGCCAGACCTGTGATGCATCGTCAGCCATGTTGATTGTTTCGGAGGCGGCGCTCAAGCGCTATAACCTCACGCCTCGAGCGCGGATCGCGCACATGAGCGTGCGCGCGGCGGACCCTATCTGGATGTTGACGGCACCCATTCCCGCCACCGAGTACGCACTGAAGCGCGCCGGTATGCGTCTGGCGGACATCGACCTGGTGGAAATCAACGAAGCTTTCGCCTCGGTGGCGATGGCCTGGCTGAAAGACACCGGCTACGACCCGGCGAAGACCAATGTCAACGGCGGCGCGATTGCCCTGGGGCATCCATTGGGCGCCACCGGCACGAAATTGATGACCACCCTGCTGCACGAACTGGAGCGCAGCGGTGGTCGCTACGGCCTACAAACCATGTGCGAAGGCGGTGGTCAGGCGAACGTCACCATTATCGAGAGGCTGTGATATGAGCGGAATATGTGAAGGGCGCGTGGTAATCATTACCGGCGCGGGCGGCGGCCTTGGAGCGGCGCACGCACGGGTAGTTGCCAGTGAGGGCGCCAAGGTCGTAGTCAATGATATCAACGAAGCGGCGGCGCAGGCGGTGGTGGACGACATCCGCAAGGCCGGCGGTGAAGCCGTGGTGAACACCTCGGACATCACGCATTACGACGACAGCCTGAATGCGGTCAAACAGGCCATTGATGCCTTCGGTGACCTGCATGCGGTCATCAACAACGCCGGCGTCAACCGGGACCGCATGTTCGCCTCCATGACCGAGGCAGAGTGGGACACCATTATGGCGGTGCACCTCAAGGGGCATTTCTGTATCAGCTCCCACGCGGTGCACTACTGGCGCGGCCAGTCCAAGGAAGGTGTGGCGGTGGATGCGCGCATCATCAACACGACCTCCGGTGCAGGCCTGCAGGGTTCCATCGGCCAATCGAACTACGCCGCCGCCAAGGCTGGCATCGCAGCCCTTACCTTGAATCAGGCAGCCGAGCTGGCGCGCTACGGCGTGACTGCCAATGCCGTCGCGCCCGCCGCGCGCACCGGCATGACCACCGCCGTGGAAGAGATGGCGCAGCGCATGGCCAAGCCCGAGGACGGCAGTTTCGACTACTGGGCACCGGAGAACGTCTCCTCGCTGTTTGCCTACCTGGTCTCCACCGAGTCGGCAGCGGTGACTGGCCGCGTGTTTGAGGCAGAGGGAGGTCGCATCTCCATCGCCGATGGTTGGCGCACCACCGAGCCGGTAGACAAGGGCGATCGCTGGCAGCCGGCGGAAGTGGCCGGTGCGGTGCAGCAGTTGCTGGCGCGCGAAGTGCCGGCGCAAAAAGTCTACGGCACCTGAGGCAGGGCGCATGGAATTTCGTTTTACCGAAGAACAGCAAATGATCCGCGACACCGCCGAGGCGTTTCTGGCCGAGGTGTCCACCGCGGCCGCAGTGCGTGAGGCGATGGCGACGGAGCGCGGCTACAGCGATGCACTCTGGCAGCAGATCAGCGAAGAGCTGATGTGGCCCGCCCTGCATATTCCCGAGACGTTTGGTGGCCTGGGCCTCGGTTTTGTCGAGCTGGCTGCGATGCAGGAGCAAATGGGTCGCACCCTGCTCTGTGCACCGTTCCTCTCTACCGTCGGCTTTGCCGTCAACGCGCTGCTGGTAGCGGGTAGCGAGGAGCAGAAAACGGCGTATCTGGGTGACATTGCCGCCGGCAAGACTGCTACGCTGGCCTTTATGGCGCCGGGTAGCCGGCCCGATGCGGCGGCCATTGAGGCCACCTGTAGCAGCGAAGGCGACGGTTTCGTACTCAACGGGGAGTATCGCTACGTACTCGATGGCCATACCGCGGACATTCTGGTGCTTGCCGCTCGGGCACCGGGCAGCGAGGGCACCGAGGGGGTCAGCCTGTTCGTGTTGCCCGCAAGCACCGCGGGCATCAGCCGGGCCTGGTTGCCCACCATGGACCAGACCCGCAAGCAGGCGCGCATCGTGTTGGAGAATGTGCAGGTTGAGCGTAGCGCCTGTATGGGCGAGCCCGGCCAGGCCTGGCCGGCACTGGCGAAAACGCTGGACCTCGCTACCATCGCGCTGGCGGCCGAGCAGGTCGGGGTGGCGCAGCAGGCGCTGGACAGCTCGGTGGCCTACACCACCGAGCGTGTGCAGTTCGGCCGTACCATTGCGTCATATCAGGCGATCAAGCACAAGGCCGCCGACATGATGCTCAAGGTGGAGGCAGCGCGCTCCGCAGCTTACTACGCGGCCTGCATAGCCGATGAGGCGCTGGCTGGCGGGCCACTGGGTAGCGGGCTCGCCGAAGCGGCGAGCATTGCCAAGGCTTATTGTTCAGAAGCGGCGTTTTTTAACGCCGGCTGCGGCATTCAATTGCACGGTGGCGTGGGCATTACCTCGGAATACGACATCCAGCTGTATTTCAAACGGGCCAAATCGGCTGAAACCCTGCTGGGCGATGCGGCCTGGCACCGAGAGCGGCTTGCGCAGCAGTTGCTGGATGGAGGTGAAGCATGAAACTGAGTTTCAGTCCCGAAGACGAACTGTTCCGCGAAGAAGTCGCCACCTGGTTGGCAGAAAACCTCTGTGGCGAATTCGAACCTATCCGCTTTCGTGGCGGCCCCGGGGATGAGCACTCCTTCGTCGAAGAGCGCAAGGCGTGGGAGCAGAAGCTGGCCGAAGGTGGCTGGACCTGCATCGGCTGGCCCAAGCAATACGGCGGTCGCGCGGCGAGTGTCGAACAGCAGGTCATATTCAACGAAGAATACGCTCGCGCCGGCGGTCCTGGTCGCATGGGGCATATCGGCGAAACCCTGATGGGCCCCACGTTGATCGCTTTCGGCAGTGAGGCACAGCGCGAGCGCTATCTCCCCGGTATCCGTGCAGGCCGCGAGTTCTGGTGTCAGGGCTACTCCGAGCCCTCGGCCGGGTCCGACCTCGCCAACGTCAAAAGCCGCGCCCGGCTCGATGAAGGCACAGGGCTGTGGCAGATCAACGGGCAGAAAGTGTGGACCTCGCTGGCGCACGAATCCCAGTATGTGTTCGTGATTGCTCGCACCGACCCCGACTCCAGTGCGCACAAAGGCCTGGGCTTCTTCCTCGTCGCCATGGACCAGCCGGGTGTAACTGTGCGCCCGATCGAGCAGCTTACCGGCACCAGTGAGTTCAACGAAGTGTTCTTCGATGACGCGGTGTGCGATGCGGATGACATCGTCGGTGCGCCAGGCGAGGGTTGGAAAGTCGCCATGGGGCTGCTGGGCTTTGAACGCGGCGTTTCCACACTGGGCCAGCAGATGCTGTTCCAGAACGAGTTGGACGAGATCGTGCGCGTTGCCAGGGCCAACGGTGCCTCGTGCGACCCGGCACTGCGCCAGCGGATTGCCGAGGCCCACATCGGCCTGCGCATCATGCGCTTCAACAGCATGCGCATGCTTTCCGGCGGCGGTGACGACGGCAGCCTGCAGAAAGAGGCCATGATCTACAAGCTGTACTGGTCCAGCTGGCACCGCAACCTGGGCAAGCTGGCCATGGATGTACTGGGCGCTGAAAGCGAGATTGTTCCCGAGGCGCCCTATGGCTTGAGCCGGCTGCAGTCCATGTACCTGTTTACACGCGCCGACACCATTTACGGCGGCACCAACCAGATCCAGCGCAACATCATCGCCGAGCGCGCACTTGGCATGCCCCGCGAACCCCGCGGCTAGCGCGGGCCACAGGAGAAACACAGCATGGCATTGAAAGAACCACCACCCTACGTCGCCGGACACAACCTGCTGGCCGGCAAGTCCGTACTCATTACCGCCGCTGCCGGCGCCGGCATTGGTTTCGCGGCCGCTACACGGGCGGCCGAAGAAGGCGCCCGGGCCGTCATGATCAGCGACATCCACGAGGGTCGGCTGGCCAAGGCGGTCGAGCAGCTGAAAGCGGATACCGGCCTTGAAGCGGTCTACGGCAAGCTGGCGAATGTGACCGATGAGAACGATGTACAGGCCCTGGTGGATTACGCCGAAGAGACCATGGACGGCGTTGACGTGTTGATCAATAACGCCGGCCTGGGGGGTACGCGCCTGCTCGTTGACATGCCCGACGACGAATGGAGCCGCGTGCTGGATATCACCCTCACCGGCACCATGCGCATGACCCGTGCCATGCTGCGCAAGATGCAGCCGCGCGGTGCAGGCGTCATCGTCAACAACGCCTCCGTGCTGGGCTGGCGCGCGCAGAAAGAACAGTGCCACTATGCGGCGGCCAAGGCGGGTGTGATGGCGCTGACGCGCTGTGCCGCGCTGGAGGCAGCGGATCACGGTGTGCGCATTAATGCTGTGTCGCCTTCCATTGCCTTTCACGAGTTCCTGAAGAAGACCACGCCGATGGAGTTGCTGGAAGAGCTGGCGGCGAAGGAGGCTTTCGGGCGTGCGGCCGAGGTGTGGGAAGTGGCGAATGTGATGATGTTTTTGGCCTCGGATTATTCGGGGTATATGACCGGGGAGATTGTTTCCTGCTCCAGTCAGCGGGCTTGATGGGGGCGGGTGTTGGTCGGTCGTGCAGCTTGTGTAGGGTGCGTCGTGCCGGAGGCTGTGAGCGGGCGCACCGGGCGGGACTCGCCGTGAATACGTCCCTGTAGGCTCGAAGCAAACATCCATGTTTGCTACGGTCCCGCCCGGTGCGCCCGCCCACAGCCTCCTACTGATTTTGCCAGTTCGTTAATGTGGTATTGCTTTGAGTTTATTCGGGCGTGCTCACCCTGAGTATTCCCGTGAGCGAGGAGTGGATGCGGGGTTGCCCCTGACAAAACTCTCGCTCGCATGGATGCGAGCGCGAAGCCCCCATGGATGGGTTCACGGCGTGTTTTGTCAGGGGCAACCCCGTAGCCGCTCCGGATTGAGGCACAATCCGCCACGAACGGGTTCACGTCGCGTTTTGTCAGGGGCAACCCGTAGCCGCTCCGGATTAAGGCACAATCCTCCCCATAGCAGTACAATCCCCAAATCCAACACAACAACAAAGCACTAACAACCGAATCAGAGGAGTTAACCATGAGAGATGCAGTTATCGTCAGCACCGCCAGAACCCCGATCGGCAAAGCCTTCCGCGGCGCCTTTAATGACACCGAAGCCCCCGCACTGGGCGGCCACGTCGTCCGCGCGGCGGTTGCGCGCGCTGGCATCGATCCCGCCCTGGTGGATGATTGCCTCATGGGTGCGGCGGCACAGCAGGGCACACAAGCCTACAACCTGGGCCGGCTCTGCGGTGTTGCCGGCGGTCTGCCGGATACGACAGCGGGCATGACCATGGACCGGCAGTGTTCTTCCGGCTTGATGACCATTGCCACAGCCGCCAAGGCCATCATGTGCAACGAGTACGATGTTGCCGTGGCGGGTGGGCTGGAGTCCATCTCGCTGGTGCAGAACAAGCACAAGAACAGCTACCGCAACGTGTCGAAAACCGTGCTGGAGGTTTCGCCCCAGGCGTATATCCAGATGATCGAGACTGCTGAGATCGTCTCTGAGCGCTATGGCGTTTCCCGCGAGGCGCAGGATGAGTACTCGTTCCAAAGCCAGATGCGTACCGCAGCGGCGCAGGAAGCCGGCTTGTTCGATGCGGAAATCGTGCCGATGGCCTCCACCAAGGCGGTCTTCAATAAAGAAACCAAGGAAACCACCTACGAGGCGGTCACTTTGGAGAAAGATGAAGGTAACCGACCCTCCACAACGCTGGAAAGCCTTCAGGGGCTGGAGCCGGTTTTCAAGGATGGCCAGTTTGTGAAGGAAGGCCGCTTCATCACGGCGGGCAATGCCTCGCAGCTGTCGGACGGTGCCTCAGCCTGTGTGTTGATGGACGGTGCATTGGCGGCCAAGCAGGGGCTGCAGCCCCTGGGTATCTATCGCGGCCTGGCCGTGGCCGGCTGTGGTCCGGACGAAATGGGTATCGGCCCGGTGTTTGCCATTCCCAAGCTGCTGCAGCGTCACGGCCTGAAGATGGATGATATCGGCCTCTGGGAGTTGAACGAAGCTTTCGCCTGCCAGGTCCTGTATTGCCGCGACAAGCTCGGTATCGACAACGACCGCCTCAACGTGAACGGCGGCGCCATTTCCATTGGCCATCCCTTTGGCATGAGCGGCGCCCGCATGGTCGGCCATGCCCTGATTGAAGGGAAGCGTCGCGGTGTGAAATATGTGGTGATTACCATGTGCATCGGTGGTGGCATGGGCGCAGCCGGGCTGTTTGAGGTCGCCTGATCCTGGTGGCTGTCGGTGCTATGCAGTTATAAGGGTATTTATCCAACCCACCGGACTGATAGAATATCAGTCGGTCCGGAGGGTTGTCGCATTGGCATCAAGTCCTGTTAGTAGCGTGTTCGACGCGTACCATCGTTGGTATTACGATACCGAAGTCTGGGAAACGGTAGAGTTCCTCGGTGTGCCGTGTCTGAAATCGGTCGCTGACATGTGGAACTATCAGGAAATCCTCAGCACGCTGAACCCGGCTTTGGTGGTCGAGTTTGGTACGCGGTTCGGTGGCGCCGCTCTATATTTCAGTGTCATCGGTAGGGCGGTGAACCCCGCACTGAGAGTGATCAGTGTGGATATCTCTCACGTCGATGTGCACCCCCGGGTTCGCACCGAGTCCTCAATCCATCTGATGACCTGTTCTTCTACCGACCCGGGTATGGCGGCGAATCTCCTCGCTTATCGTGCGGCGATGCCGGGCCCCGCCTTTTTTATCCTCGACTCGGACCACCGTAAAACTCATGTGCTGGCTGAGATGGAGTTGCTGCGGCAGGTGACGAAACCCGGCGACTATATGGTCGTGGAAGACGGGAATATCAATGGTAACCCTGTCCTGCCGGGCTGGGGCGAAGGCCCTTATGAAGCGGTAGCGGCGTATTGTGAGAAATACCCTGACGACTATGCTCACGACTCGGAGCGCGAATCCAAGTTTGGTTTTACCTTTGCCCCTGGGGGGTTTCTGATTCGCCGATGAGTGCCGGGGCATGGAAATGAAGCTTGGAGAATTGCTGGTCAGCCGCGGCAAGGTCAGTGTGCGCGATGTGGAGCGCGCGCTCATTGCGCAGCAGGAAATGGGCGGCCATATGGGGCAAGTGCTGGTGCAGCTGGGTCTGGTGTCGGAGCTGGATGTTGCGCAAGCCCTGAGCGAACAGCTGCAATTGCCTTTGGTCAGTGCAGCTGACTACCCGCAAGAGATTATCGAGATCAAGGGTCTTGCAACGGAGTTTTTGTTCAATCGGCAGGTCGTCCCGTTGGGGCAAACAGCGCAAGTGCTGAGGTTTGCCGCAGTCGTGCCACAGGATCCGTTTACTGCCAAGGCACTACAACTGGCGACCGGTTGTGCAGTGGAGCTCTCTCTCGGGCTCGAGTCCGATATCACCGCGGCGCTGCAGCGCTATCAAGCGCCTGAGAGTGGCGAAGAGTTAGGCCCCGCAGATCAGTACGCGGGCGATGAGGAGTTTATTGAGCACCTCCGTGATCTGGCCAGCGAAGCGCCGGTGATTAAGCTGGTCAACCAGCTTATTCATCGCGCTCTGGACCTGGGTGCATCCGACGTTCACCTCGAACCGTTCGAGGATGGACTGCATTTACGTTACCGTGTTGATGGCGTTATTCAACCGGCACAGGAGACCCCGCCGGCGAACCTGGCGGCAGCGATTGCCTCGCGGATCAAGCTGCTGGCCAACCTGAATATTGCCGAACGGCGCTTGCCCCAGGATGGCCGCATCATGACGCGGGTCAAAGGGCATGAGCTGGATCTGCGCGTTTCAACCATCCCTACGGTGTACGGTGAAAGTATCGTCATGCGGGTGCTCGACCGCCAGAGTGTTCGCCTCAGCCTGGAAAGCATGGGCTTCAGCCAGGATACGTTGCGCAGCTACCAGGAACTTCTCCAGCGGCCGCATGGCGTGCTGTTGCTGACTGGCCCGACCGGCTCTGGCAAGACCACCACCTTGTATGCGTCACTCTCCACGCTGGACTCCACGGCCCTGAAGATCATCACCGTTGAAGATCCGGTTGAATACCAGATGAGTGGCATCAATCAGATCCAGGTTCAGCCCCAGATCGAGCTGACCTTTGCCCGTGCTCTGCGCTCGATTCTGCGGCAGGATCCAGACATCATCATGATTGGTGAAATGCGCGATGGGGAAACCGCGCAGATCGCGGTGCAGTCTGCACTGACCGGCCACCTGGTGCTGTCTACGCTGCATACCAACACTGCCGCCGGCGCGATTACCCGCCTCGAGGACATGGGTATTGAGCGTTTCCTGATTACCTCTGCGGTCAATGGCGTTCTCGCACAGAGACTGGTGCGAACACTCTGCCGGCACTGTCGCCGACCAATCGAGCTTGCGCCGCATGCGATCGAGGAGGCGGGTTTGCGCCGCTGGCTGCCCGTGGGCGAGAACCGCATCTACACGAGTGAAGGCTGTGAGCATTGCCGCCAGACGGGCTATAGCGGACGCACCGCCATTCACGAACTGTTCGTGCTCGACGCCGATATGCACAAGGCCATACTTTCCGGAACGGACGCCACTACGCTGCACGTTGCGTCCCGTCAGCGTGGTATGCTCACGCTTTATGAGGACGGGCTGCGCAAGGTCGCGGGCGGGGTGACGTCGCTGGAAGAAGTCCTGCGGGTTACCCAGGACCAGAGCGACGAAGCAGAGCTGTCAGGCCCGGGCCTCTGAACCCCGGCGCGGTAGCTGCTTCACAACCGGGGTTGATAGTCAGTCATGCCAGAGTTTAGCTATAAAGCTGCGCAGAAAGATGGCTCCATCGTCCAGGGCGCATTGACGGCATCCAATCATGCGGCGGCGTTGCGGCACCTGCGCGGACAGGGTCTTACGCCTGTCCGGGTGTGGTCGGCGACAGGTGCAGAGGCGCGGTTGTCGAAACCGGCGCCTGCGTTCACTGCTGCGCAGTCTGCGCCCGCTTCAAGCCCGGGCAGAGCTGGGGGCCCGTCTTCAACATCGGCATCTGAGCCCGCCGGCGCAGGGCGATCTGGCCGCGGCTTCCGCTGGCCTTCGCGGCGTGGGGAGTTCGTCGGTCGCGACGAGGTGCTTGCGCTGACGTCGGAATTGGCCGTGTTGTTGCGTGCGGGCCTGCCCATTGATCGTGCCTTGAAAGTCCAGATGGATATGAGCACCAGGCCCGCGTACACGGAACTGCTTCGTCGCTTGCTGGAAACCGTCAAGAGCGGCAAACCGTTGAGCCACGGCCTCGAAACGGATGGCGAACTATTCGGCAATTTCTATGTCAACATGGTACGGGCGGGTGAAGCCAGCGGTCAGCTCGACGTTGTGTTCGAGCGCTTGGGAGAGTACCTGCACCGATCGAAAGAAGTACGCGATACCGTTGTTTCCGCATTGATTTACCCGGCGATTCTTGCTGTGGTTGCCGTATTGTCGGTTGCTGTGATGCTGGGTTTTGTGGTTCCCCAATTTGAAGCGTTGTTCGCCGACATGGGTGAGGGATTGCCGGGTTTGACACGTGCGGTGATCGCCATGGGAGATATCGTAAGAGGCTGGGGATGGCTGTTGCTGCTGGCGTTCGGGCTGGCCTACTACGGCTTGCGGTCGTGGCTGGCGGGCGCGGAGGGGCGCAGTTGGTGGGATCAGAGGATGCTGCGCCTGCCCATTCTGGGGGGCGTGCTGTTCAAGTATGAGGTGGCCCGTTTCGCACGCACACTGGGGACGTTGCTGGGCAATGGGGTGCCCTTGCTGCAGTCGATAGGTGTGGCCATGAGCACGGTCGAGAACGCGACTGTCCGTCAGGCGCTGAGTGTTCTGCCGCCCGCAGTGAAAGCGGGGCGCCGAGTGTCTGATGCCCTGTCCGACGGAGGCGTGTTCACCCCTCTGGTGATTCAGATGACACGGGTGGGCGAGGAGTCTGGTCGATTGGACGAAATGATGCTGGAATTGGCTCGCGTCTACGACCGGGATGTGGAGTCCGGTGTCAAGCGTGGCCTGACCTTGCTGGAGCCTTTGCTTATTCTTGGCATGGGCGGCATCATCGCGCTGATCATCGTTTCCATTTTGATGGGAATCCTATCGGTCAACGACCTGGCGATGTAGCGTCAGGATAATCAAGGAATGTTTCAGGAGTACACAATGACACACTTTTCGCGGCGTTCAGACCGCGGCTTCACGCTGGTTGAGCTACTGGTTGTTCTGGCCATTCTTGCGCTGCTCGCGGGCCTCGTCGGGCCGCAGGTTCTGAACCAACTTGGGGGGGCAAAATCGAAAACTGCCGGTGTACAGATCCGCGACCTGGAGCAGGCGCTGGAGATGTACAAGTTGGACCTCGGGCGGTTTCCGCCGACAGACGCGGGCCTTGAAGCGCTGGTGCGCGAACCGGCCGGCGCGAAGGGTTGGAATGGTCCCTATCTGCGCGGTACCAGTGTGCCCGATGACCCGTGGGGCAACGCCTATAACTATCGCTTCCCCGGGCAGCACACGGCGTACGACCTGTTTTCTTACGGCGCGGATGCTGCGCCGGGTGGTTCGGGCGAAAATGCCGATGTCACAAACTGGGAATGACCGCTAAAAGCCGGCGGGTACCTGCCGCCGCTGCGCAGAGCGCAGTCGGGGGTGCGGTGGTGCGCAGTGCGGGGTTCACTCTGGTCGAGTTGATGGTGGCCCTCGCCGTGGCCGCATTGATGGCTGGATTGGCCGTGCCTATGGCGGCCAAAGCCTACGCAACCATGCAGTATCGCGATGCGGTCAGGGGAGTGGCGTCAGCGGCGACCGCCGCGCGCTATCAAGCAGTCAACACGGGCGAAGCCCGGGATTTGCTGGTCGCCCCCGATATGCGCCGATACGGCGTCCAGATAGCCGGAACAGCCTTTGAGGCGGATGTGGCCACGCTTGTTCCGGAGGCGCTCTCACTGGAAGTGGAAGTCGCCCGGCAGCTCGTGGAAGAACGCGGGGTCGGTGTGATCCGTTTCTACCCGGACGGCAGCTCCACCGGAGGTAGCGTTACCATCATGCGGGAGAATGGCGATGGTCAGCGAATTCGGGTCGATTGGCTCCTGGGGCGAGTGACGCATGAGTCGCCCCAATCGTGATGAGCCGGATGGGTCGCCGCAAAGAGGGAGGTTTCTCGCTGATCGAAATGATCGTCGCCATCGTGATTCTGGCGCTGTCACTGGGTATGTTGTACCAGGCGGCGGCGGGCGCCACCCGCAATGTACGCATCGATGAGCGCTACAGCTACGCAGCTTTGATGGCGCAATCAGTGCTCGCGGACAACTCGGTGGTCGCGGTCGGCGGCGTCAGCGGCGCCGGGGAGATTGAAGGCTATCGGTGGCGTCTGTCCAGCAGTCCCCTGGAATCCGGTTCCAGTGGGGATGTTGCGCCGGTTCCGCTCTACGCCCTGGAGGTATCTATCGAGTGGGACGACGGGTCGTCCAGTGGCCGGCAGTTGACATTGGTCACCGTGGCCCCCGAGGCGCCTGCCGGTGTCTGATCAGCGCGGGTTCACTCTAGTTGAAGTGGTGATTTCGTTAACGCTGATGTCGCTGTTGGTGGTTGCGACACTGAGCGCGGTGCGCACCCTCGGTGATACGCAGCAGCGGGTTGAAGCCACCACGCTGCGTTTGGAGGAAATGCGCTTGGTGAGCCAGTTCCTGCGCAACAGTCTGCGCCAGGCGGTGCCGGTTCTCACAGTGGCCCGGCCGGGCGGGTATTTTCTCGCGGGCGGTGCAGAACTGGTGTGGATTGCGCCCTTGAGCGGGGTCGAGGGTGTAGCGGGCCTGCAATACAAGCGACTCTTCCTGCAGGGTGAAGCGCTGAGAATTCAGTTCGTTCCGTACAGCCCGGCTCTGGAGCGACCGGAGTGGGGCGGAGTCAAGAGTCATGTGCTGTTGGGTCAGGTCACTGAGTTTACCGTGTCAGTGCGCGAGGCGGCGCCATCCAACTGGCGCAGTGGCTGGAGTGAGCAGGATGTCGGTGTGCCGCAGAGTGTGAAGTTGCAGCTCAGGGTTCGCGAGCGCTACTGGCCGGACCTGGTGGTCACGCCCGACCTCTTTCAGGCGCTCGTTTCGCCATGAAGCGAATATCGTGCAGGGAGTTGCAGGGCCGACAGCGCGGTGTGGCGCTAGCTTTTCTGCTGTGGATGCTAGCGGCGCTGTCGCTGATGGTGGCGGGTGTGGTATCGGTATCAGTCACCGATGTGCGGGCGACAGGCCTGCAGCTGGATCAGGTCAAAGCAGAGGCGGCCGCCGTCGGTGCAGCGCATTTGGCGTTGCGGGATTTACTGCGTGCCCGGTCGGAGGCCGACTTTAACCCCCGTTCCGTGTTTCAGCGCCAATACCCGCTGGGCGAGTCGGAGGTGACGGTTCGTGCAATTCCCATCGGTGGTTTCTTGAGCCTGAACCTGGCGCCTGCGGGGTTGCTGCATCTGTTGTTCGAACATGTTGGGAAGGTTGCGCCGGGGACGGCAGAGGCTCTGGCTGGCGAGATAGTCGCAATGCGTGGAGGAGCGGTGCCTGACGAGGAGGGCGAGAGCCGTTTTCCAGCTGCCGTGCCCGCGCCCTTCATGGTGGTAGAAGACCTGTTGCGAGTTTCGGGAATGACGCGCACAGTGTATGATCTCGTTCGTTCTGCGCTGCATGCGCAATCGGGTGGTGTGCCGGGGGTTGACCCTCTGGCTGCTCAAGGGGGCGCATTGCAAGCCTTGGCTCACGGCGATACAGCGCTGGTAGATGTTGTTATGAATCGGCGTCAGGAAGAATCCATCATGGATTTTGCTCCACCACCCGGGCTGAGCCAGGACTTCCTCGTCACGGCTGGAGGGGGTGTTTATTGCTTGGAGATCGAGGTGCAGGTAGCGAGTGGAAGGCGGCTGCGGCAACGTATTTGGGCCGACATGGGGGGGCGTACGGGTGCCGCTCCTTGGCGTTTTACCCGGGTATTCCCGATCGAAGTAGCCAACACGGCTGCAGGCACGAGTCAGTAGGGCATAATGCAATCCGATTCTCAGCGCTGGAACCTGTTTGGCCTTGATCTCGATGTCTGGGTGCGCACTTGGCGGGCAGGGTGGCACGAGCTGTTCTGGGGGCCGGCTGTGGGTATCAGGCGCGTTCTTGAAGGTCCGGTCAAGCTGCAGCGCACAGGCAAACCGGAATCAGAGTTCTTTGTCGCCGAACAGCGTATAGAAGGCGGGCTTGCGGAAGCGGCGACTGACAGCGCTTATCCGGCATGGTTGTTGCCGGCGGAAAAAGTGCTGGTGCGAGAGTTTGCCGTGCCGGATTCCCTGGAGGCGGATATCGAGGATGCGGTGATGCTGGAAGCGCAGTCCAGCAGTCCTTTCGCCCTGGATGACACCTGCTACGGCTGGTCGCTGCGTCGGCGAGCTGAAAGCAAGCTGCATATCACGCTGGCGGTCACGGCCTATAGTGAGGTCATGGCCTTTCTCCATGCCCAGGGTGTGGGGTCGGCGGGGCAACACGAGTTGCCGGAAGTGTGGTGCAAGGCCGAAGATGGTCACCCGGTTGTGCTGCGTGGGTTCGGTGAACAGAAACGTGATGCCAACTACCGTCGGCGCCTTGTTCTGCTGTCCGCGTTGCTGGCAACCTGCCTGCTTCTGGTGGTGGCGTTGATTTCGCTGCCCGGTCTCGTGCGATCCATGCAAGCGGATAATATGGAGTACCACTTGCGCAAGGCAGAGGCCGATGCGGCTGAGGCGGTACAGTTGCGTGAGCAACTTGTTGCTGACAACTCGCGAGCGCAAGCGATTCAGAGCCTGGTGGATCAACAACCGAATGTCCGTGCAGTGCTGGAGCGTTTAACGACCCAGACTCCCGATGGTGTTTACTTCGAGGAGTTGGTCATGGAGGGTGGCCAGATTCGGGTGCGTGGCTGGGCAGTCAATGCAACGCAGTTCCTGCAGTTGCTGGCGGATGACTCTCTCTATGCCGAGGTCAGCGCGCCAAGCGGCATACGACGGCACGGGCGCACAAATCTCGAGCAGTTCACGGTGGAGTTGCGTCTCGCCGACGCAATACCTGCCCGGTGAATCGCTACCTGAAATCAGTCTGGGCGCTACCCTGGCATGCCCGGGTTGTGGCCATTGCATTGCTCGCGCTCCTGCTTCTTGTGTTGCTGCTTGCAGTCAGCGGCATGATGAGCCGTTATTCGGATGCCTCGCAGCGCTTGTTCAGCGCTGAGCCACGCATCGCGCGCTTGCTGGGTTACGCTAGCAGCGCGGAAGCGCTGCGCGAGAGTAGTGAGCACATCAGTCAGCGTTTAGCGGCGGTGACCTATCCGGCTGACGCGGACCCTGCGTCCGTCAGCGCCAATGCCCAGCAGCAGGTGCGCCGGCTTATCGAAGCGGCGGGGCTTCGTGTGTCTGGCAGCCAGGTGTTAGGGCCGGCCCCGGGCGAGGGGTTTCAGGAAGTTCGCATTGACCTGACGGCCAATGGCTCCATGGCGGATCTGGATGCGCTTTTGCTGGCGCTGCCCGACGCGCGACCAGTCATCCTTGTGCGCAGTATCGAAGTCTCTCCCACGCCCAATCGACGGAATTTGGCGGAGCAAAGTCTCGCGGTATCCTTGCGCGTTAGTGTGTTGAGGCTGCAGTGAACGACTTGCTGCTCGCCATGAAGTCGGGTTTGCTGTGGCACTTGCTGCGTGTCTGTGCAGGCGCATTGCTGTTGTTTCTGGTGTCGGCGTTAGTGGGCGCGGTGTTGGTGATAACCAAGGATCCGCCAGCGGCAATTCCACCCGCACCTTCCACGTTGGCAGCGGTGCCGATAGAATTACCGGCTGTCGCGATGCCGGATGGTGGAGCGGAGATCGTCGAGCGGCCCTTGTTCTGGAGCAGTCGGCGACCGGAGGTCGAGGCTGAGTCTACCGGGCCGGTGGCGCCGGTATCTGGGGGGGATGTTCTGGACAAGGTTGTGTTGCTTGGCGTGTTTTCGACAGGCGAAAGCGGTGGGGCCATTGTTCGAATTGACGGAGAGCGGCAGCGCCTCATGATCGGGCAGGAGCTGCAGCAATGGAAGTTGCAGGGGATTACTGCGCAGGAAGCAGAATTCGTGTCGCTTGACGACGCGGCCTTGAAGCGCGTCTTGCCACTGGAATATGCGGAAGGGAAATAGTCCAGGTAGATCCTGGGCAACAGCGGAGCGCCTCCTGCAGGGAGGGCTTCGGCAATACATGATTGATCAAGGCGGTCGCGTAATGAACAAGCAATTGATGCTGGTCGCTCTGTTGGTGTCGGGGTTGACGGCGTGCACTACTGCGGGAGTGCAGCCAATCCCTCCCGCGGTGGCGACCGCAGGGCCGCGAGCCGAGCCGGTGCTCGAGGCCGAGCCACGGGCGTCTGCGGAGCAGGCCGGGCTGGAGCAGGGCGAGGAAGATGCGGTCACTGTGGACCTCGATCCGGCTGTCTATCCGGGTAATGACCGTGTAGTGAGGATTCCTGCTGCTCGGCCACCCGTGCGGCTCGATGGTGAGGCGGTAAGCCTTAACTTCGAGCAGGCGCCCATTACCGAGGTTGTGCATTCCGTGTTGGGCGAAATTCTTGGCCTGGACTACGTGGTTGAGCACCCGCTGAAAGGCGAGATCACCCTGCGCACTCGCACCCCCGTTCCGCGGGACCAGTTGCTCGCTATTCTCGAGTCGCTGCTGCAGGCCAACGGGATCACGATGGTGCGCGACCCCAACGATCGCTATTTCGTCAGTGCTTCCAAGGGGTTGTCGAGCCTGATGCCGGAATTTGGTAACGCGGACACCGCGGGTGCCGGTTTCCGCAATATTATTGTACCCCTGCGTTATATAAGTGCCTCCGGCATGGCCGAGATACTGGCCCCGGTAGCATCCGAAGCGGCGTTTGTGCGCGTGGACAACACCCGCAACCTGCTGGTTTTGGCCGGAACCAGCAACCAGACCGCTGGCTGGCTGGATATCATCGCAACCTTTGATGTGGACCAGCTGCAGGGCATGTCCGTGGGTATTTTTCCCCTTGAGCACAGCACGGTAGAAGAGATAAACGCTGCGCTAACCCACTTGCTGGGGGCCGAGGGCGGTGCCGATGGGGTGGGGGCCAGCGATTTGGCGCGCATTGTGCGAGTGATGCCCCTGGAACGTCTCAACAGTATTCTGGTGGTGACGCCGCGTGCCCACTACATCGACCAGATCCGCACCTGGATCAGTCGTCTCGATCAGTCTGAGAGTGCCGTGAACGAGCCGGCGCTGTACGTGTTCAATGTACAGAATGGAGCGGCCACGCATCTGGCTGAGATGTTGAGCAGCATCTTCGGCGGTGGCGGCTCTGGCTCCGGTGGCCAGCGCAACACGGCCGACAGTGGCGTCGCGCCGGGCCTGGATTCCATGAGCATAGGCGGCAATGGCGGCTCGGGCGGTGGGTTCAATGCGCCAGATACGGGCGGGAGCGCACCCACCGGCGGTAGCTTCAACCTCAATGATGATGTACGCATTGTCGCGGACGAATACAACAATGCCTTGCTCGTGTATGCCTCGCGTCGGGAATATCTCAAAATCGAGGCTGCATTGAGAAAGCTGGATGTACAGGCGAATCAGGTGCTGATTGAGGCCAGCATTCTGGAGGTTACGCTGGCTGACGACCTGGAATTTGGCGTGGAATGGTTCCTGCAGAACAGCCTGGGTGATGGGCGTACCGGCAGCGCGCTGCTTGCCTTGGGTGATAGCGCCAACTTGGGTGGCCGGGTGCCGGGTTTCTCGTACACGATAGCCAACTCTGCGGGTACCGTGCGTGGCGTGGTCAACGCATTGGCAGAAAAATCGCTGGTCAATGTGCTTTCTGCGCCATCGGTCATGGTTTTGGATAACCACACCGCAGCCATTCATGTCGGTGATCAACAGCCGATTCGGTCCGCGCAGACCCTTACCGATGGTGGCACGCAAACCACCTCAATCACTTACCGTGATACCGGTGTCAAGCTGGAGGTGACCCCTTCGGTGAATGCCGGTGGGCTGGTAACAATGGATATCCTGCAATCTGTGACGGATGTCGGGCCCGTTGATACCGCGACCGACCAGCGCAGTTTCTTGGAGCGTAACGTGAGTAGCCGCGTTGCCGTGCGTTCTGGGGAATCGGTGGTCCTCGGCGGTCTGATCCGGGACAACCGCAGCAACGGCCGGCTGGGTATACCGTTTCTGCACAACATTCCAGTGCTTGGCAACCTGTTTGGCAAGACATCGACGACAACCAGTCGCACCGAATTGCTGGTGTTCATCACACCGCGGGTGATCCGTAACGAGCAGGACTTGCGGGACATTACACTCGAGATGCGCTCACGGATGAAGGGTTTGCACCATTTTGATGATCTTCCGCACGGCGCCGATACGGGCTCTGCCGGATCATTTGGCGCCATGGGCGGTGCTACAGCGGGCGCGGTTGGCCAGCCCGGCGAGCAATGAAGAGCACACTGCAGGTGGGCTCGTTGGCTTTCGAATCAGGAGAAGGAGAGATTTTGTGGGCAATCGTCCAGGTAGGATAGGGACGTCAGGTCGGCGCGGCAGTATGGGTGGTTCGTTTAAAGCGCTTGGCCTGACGATTGGCTGCGTGCTTCTGGCAGCCTGTGCAGGGGTTTCCGCACCCACGACTCCCGAAGACATTGTCGCGCGACGGGCGCAAGCGCACCTTGACCTGCTGCTGGCGGAGGACTATGCACGGGGGCTGGAGTACACTACGCCCGCGTACCGCGTGGGTCGGGGTTTAAATAGTTATACCCGGTCTTTTGCGGGTGCGGCCACTTGGAATAAAGCCGACGTCCAGAGCGTTATATGTGAGGGTGATCGCTGTGAGGTTGCCATTGAGGTTACTTACCAGGCTTACAAGGCCGGCTTTGTGAACACACGTTCAAGGGAAGAACGCTGGATCAGAGTCGACGGGAGTTGGTATCTGTACCTCAAGTAGCGCTTGACCGTTGGAGGCTTATTTAGTGATTTTTAACAAAAAAATCACTGTTTCCATGTCAAGATTGGGGAGGAAAGCTGTTGTTGGGCATGGAGGCCTATGCTAACCTGCTCTCTACCAGTCAGGGTTGCACCCTAGGCTAGGTGGTCACCTTAGGGTGTATGCTCTAAATGATGTGAAGCAGTTCGCTGCTTTGACTCATGAAAAAACAATTGTTTGTTAGAACGTTCTATATCCATCAAGGAGAAACACATGAAGAAGAACATCATGTCTGCAGCGGTAGCGGCGAGCCTTCTGGGCGCGAGCGCTGCCAATGCCGTGTTTGTTAACTCCGAGGGCCATGGTCAGGCACTCATCTATCCGTATTACACCGTCGAAGGCGGTCACGATACTTACATCAACCTGGTTAACACCACCAACGAAACCAAAGCTGTGAAAGTGCGCTTCGTAGAAGCCATGAACAGCCAGGAAGTGCTCGACTTCAACCTGTACCTGTCTCCGCAGGATCACTGGTCTGCAGTCGTGTTTGCTGACGGCGAAGGCGCGTCTATCCGTACCGCTGACACCTCTTGCACCGTGCCGAACACGCTGGCAGCTGCTGTAGAAGGCACTCCCGGTGCAACGGTTCCCTTCCGTAACTTCACTTACCAGACGGACGCTGCGCCGTTCCGCGGTGTTGATCGTACCCGTGAAGGTTACGTTGAAGTGATTGAGATGGGTGTTCTGGAAGCTGCGGTTGACCAAGCTGCTGCCCTGCACGCCAATGGCGTCCCCGGTGACTGCTCCGTTCTCGTGGGCAACTGGAGATCAGGCGGCAAGTGGACAGCAGACCGTAACGACGGCCTTAGTGTTCCGACTGGCGGGCTGTATGGCTACGGCGTCCTGATCAACGTCAACGAAGGCACCAACGCGACTTACGACGCAGTCGCTCTTGATGATTTCGTCAGCTCACTGGATCCGTCAGCGGTTCCGATTCACTTCGCTCCTGGCACGGTTGATCCCGGCTTGGTCGATGCTACTCCGGTGGCGCAGGTGCTCGACTCCACAACTGGCCTGGGTGTTGTGACCTCAAGCTTTACCGATGGTATCGACGCGGTTAGCGCGGTGATCATGCACAGTGCAATCATGAACGATTACGTGCTGGAGCCCACCATTGCTGCAGGTACTGACTGGGTTGTCACCTTCCCGACCAAGAAGAACTACGTGAACGGTGTTCCCACCGCGCTCGAGCCCTTCACTGAAATTTGGGACGGCGACACAGCGACTGCCTGTGAAGCAATGGGCATCACCTACTACGATCGCGAAGAGCGCACGCTCAGCCCCGATCCGCTGGACTTCTCTCCGGCACCTCCGGGACCGGCCGCGTTCGCCCTGTGTCACGAAGCTAACGTGCTGACCTTCAACGAAAGCGACGTTCTGGCGCCGTCTTCACGCGTGAAGCAGAACCTGGCTGTTGACTACGACAACGGTTGGTTGGAGCTGGGCTTCACCGGTGTTGGCCGTACTCTGACTTCTGACGAAGGCGATGTTTACAACGGCTTGCCGACTGTAGGTTTCGCGGTTCAGAAGTACGTGAACGGTACGCTGGCTAACGGCGTTCTGTCCAACTACGCTGGCGTAGTACAGCACAAGAACCGTCGTCTGATCACCAGCGGTCCGTGATCCGAATGGCCTTGACCCTCACAACAGGGTCGGGGTCATACGTGAACGACAAAGGCGTGGTGCATTCCACGCCTTTTTTTTGCAAGCAGATATTTTCTGCAGATTTATCAAGATAATTGTTGTTTGTCGTTAGACAGAATTTAAAATGGGGTTTCGAGGGCGGGTAAAACGAGTAGGGGAACTGTTTTTCCTAGCTTTACTTAACCTGATCGGATGGCCTTTCAGGTAATATTACCAAGGCAGGGTAGTGAGATGCGTAAATTTGGATTTATAAGTTTTTTAATGATGGGTGCCTTTGCGGCATCGGTGGCGAATGCGGTAACGGTAACCTTCAATGGGACGGACTACACACTCGAGACCATTTCGCTTAGCCAGACCGGCGACGGCTTGACCATTGTGGCGCAGCCACTCGCAGGTGGCGGTGGTGGCGACACGGGCGGTGGTGATACTGGCGGTGGCGACACTGGCGGTGGCGATACCGGCGGTGGTGACACTGGCGGCGGTGACACTGGCGGTGGTGACACTGGCGGCGGTGACACTGGTACCGGATCCTGCGTGGAAAGCACGAATCAGGAGTGCGGTGGTATCGTTGATTGGTCGTCTCCAGGTGCCCGTGTCCGGGAAGGCGTTACTGGTACGAACGAGGTGATTTCCTGGCAGTTCACGACGACCGCCAACCGTAACTACTCAGGTGATATCAACATCTCAGAGACCACGGGTAACGAGCTGGTTAGTCGCCGTATGTGGATTTCCCGTTCGCCGGGTGGCGACGCTCTGCCGGCCTCCCGTTGCAGCACTGAAGGCGTTAGCGGTCGTAAGATCAGCTGGGCTCAGACTGCCAATTTCCTGCGGTGCTCCCTGGACACCAATACAACGTACTTCCTCAACGTGAAGAACGTCAGGAATTGTTCGAGTGGCCGACTCTGTGAGTTCTATCGCAACATCGGTACCAGCGGCAACCCTTAGGCGGCCGTAGGTATACTCCGAACCCCGACAGCCGATTCTGGTGTCGGGGTTCCTCTGTTTTATCTGTGGTGATTTTGCTCACTGCCTGAACGGTTTTAAACGAGAATCCCTATGAAGTTGCAAGTAATTCTATTTGTGGCGCTGGCCTCGGCTAGCACAAGCTCTTTACTGGCTCAGGAAGACTCCGAGATTGCTCTTGAGCGGGGTAGTATTGAAATCTCGGCAGACGACTTGCGTAACTATGCCCTCGACCGTGTGCCGAATGCCCGTCGCGCTGAATTCTTCAGTCGTGACGATGCGGTGTACAAGCTGGCCGACGGCCTGGTGTCGATTCGTGCGCTGGCAGCGGAGGCCGCTGCCTCCGGCACACTGGATACCGACCTGCTTAAGTGGCAGGTGGCATTGCACCGCGAACGACTGATGATGGATCAGTACCTAGATGCCATGGTGGCGTCACAGACAGCAAACATTGACTGGGAGTCAACGGCTCGGGATGTATATACGGCCGAGGCAGATTCCTTTCAGCAGCCCGAGCGGGTGCGTGCGGCGCATATTCTGATCAAAACAGATGATCGAAGCGATGCGGAGGCCGCTGCGCTTGCGGAGGAAATCATGCAGAAGCTCAAGGCAGGCGAAGACTTCAAGATGCTTGCTCTGAAGTTCTCGGAGGACGCCTCAGCCAAGACCAATCTTGGTTCCCTGGGTGCGTTCGAGCGAGGCAAGATGGTACCGGAATTCGAGCAGGCGGCGTTTGCTTTGCGCGAATCCGGCGCGTTGGCGGGGCCGGTAAAATCCGACTTTGGCTACCATGTCATCAAACTTGAAGAGTATTTGCCGGCCGGTCAGACACCTTTTGCGCAGGTGAAAGACGACATTATTGCTCGTCTGAAGACGGAGATCCCTGCCAGTATTCGCCAGAACAAGCTTGTCGAGCTGCGCTCCGAGGAGCCTCTCGTGTTTGATGAGGGTGTCATGGAGGCGCTGCTGGAAGAGTTTCGCAAAGACGTTGCGTCGCAATAACAGGCACGCCGCAGTCTGACAGGTGCTCTCATGGGTGAGGAAGGCTTCATTCCCGGCGTCATGGTCGTACAACGGGACGGGCAGGGAGACCTCGGGCTCGGCATTCCTTGCGCGGTAATTGAGTATCAATTCCTGCCGGCGGCAGATGTCGGTGTAGTTTCGGCTCGGGTATTAACGCAATCGCTGCAGCGGGTTACCTGCGTTGTCAGCGATGACTGCGCGGGGCTGGCGGGAGGCTTTCGACTGAACGGCCTCAATCGCGTGTTCACAAGGGAGTTGATGCGCCATCGTCCCAGGGCGATTGTGCTTCGTGGCATGCACGGCTGCGTATTGAGCCTTGTGCGCGTTGCAACCCTTTTCAGAGTCCCGGTATTGCTGGATGTCCCAGGCACTGACCTCGATGCCGCCCTGAACGTGGCTTCATCACCCTGGCTCCTGGACTGCATACGGCAATCGGCAGCAGTGGTGTATCGTGACTCGCCGCCGTCAATGCTCACCACTGCGGTGCCTGAAGCCAGGCACATTCATGCCAGTCAGGTCGCGATGTTCCTCGACGAGACCATAGTTGCCGCATCCGATGACTTTCTGGCTTTCGATTATTCCTTGTATGAGTTCCTGCAGCGCGACGAGCCGTTGCTCATGCGTATGCAGGCGCCTCACGCCCGGCTGTTTTCGGGTTGTCGGAATGTACTGGACGTAGGCTGTGGGGCGGGTCTCTTTCTGCAGTTGCTGGCGGAGGACGGTATACCTGCTAGCGGTGTGGAGCGTAATGCGGCGATCGCCGAATACGGCCGTGCTACCGGCTTGCATATCACAACGGCCGATGCGCTGGATTTTCTTGACCAGAATGACGGCTATGACGGTATTTATTGCTCACACTTCGTTGAACACCTTCCTATGGAGGCGCTGGAACGCTTGATGCAAGGCCTGGCCAATGCGTTGCTGCCCGGTGGCGTGCTGGTGTTGGTGTTTCCAGACCCCGAGTCGATTCGTTCCCAGTTGCTGGGTTTCTGGCGCGACCCAGAGCACGTTCGCTTCTATCATCCGGAACTGGTCGAAACGCTCGCCATCGTGCACGGGTTGGAGCCGGAGTGGAGTAGTTATGATGATCAGCCACACGAGGTGGTGCCTTTCGCGCTGGCGCCAACCCCACTGCCGGCTGCGCCTGTTGTTGCGGGTAGGGGACCGGCAGAGTCCGCCGGCCAAAGTTGGTGGGGCCGTTTTCTCGCGCGTCTGGGAGCCGTGCCCCGCAGTGATAACGCCGCTCTCGAAACACGCCTGAAGGCCCTGGAGGATCGGGTTGCAAGCCTCGTAGAGCACGGTCAGGAAGTGTCCGCGGCACTGGATGAGCGCACCCGGCAGCTGTGGGCGGTCAACCGCACCTGGGCGTGGCAGGATAATGCTGTGCTCAAATTCCGCAAGCCTGCTTCGAACAGTGGGCCCGTAGAGTGAGCGCGGCGGGTGTGGACCAGGCAGGCGCGGATCTAGTGGATATTATCGTTCCTGTGTATCGCGATCTGGCTGTCACTCAACGCTGCCTGGAATCCGTGCTCGCGCATACGCCGCTTGATCGCGCCCGTATCATTGTCATCGATGACGCTTCCCCCGAGCCCGCGCTCTCCGATTACTGCCTGCGGTTGGCGAACCGGGGTGTCGTGACGTTGCTGGTCAACGAAACCAACTGCGGTTTTGTGGGCGCCGTCAATCGGGGCATGCAGGAGGGGGCGGAACGCGATGTGGTGCTGCTCAACAGCGATACGCAGGTGCCTCCGGGGTGGCTTCAGCGCCTGGAAAGGTGTGCCGCGAGCGCAGGGTCGATAGCAACGGTGACCCCATTCTCCAACAATGCGACCATTTGCTCCTATCCATTTTTCTGCCAGTCTGCGGGCTTGCCCGACGGGCTCACCCTTGAGGCACTGGATGCGCTATTTGCAGAGGCCAATGCGGGGCAGGTGTGCGATTTGCCGACCGCGGTGGGATTCTGTGTCTACATTCCCCGTGCCGCGCTGGACGCTCTGGGCTTATTTGATGAGGCGGCGTTTGGGCGTGGCTATGGCGAGGAGAACGACTTTTCGCGTCGTGCTGCATCCCGGGGTTGGCGAAATGTCTTGTGTGCCGATCTGTTTGTTTATCATCAGGGCGGGGCGAGCTTTGGGGCAGACAGCAGCGCGCTGATGGCCGCAGGCAATGCGCAATTGCAAGATCGCTACCCTGATTACGCTGATATTATCGCTGACTTCGTAGCTGAAGACCCCCTGGCCGAACTTCGTTGCCGCGTCGACGAGCACCGTCTCACGCTTCCCGGGCAGGCGATGGTTGTAAGCCGCGAGTGGCAAAATGAACGGGGTCGACTACAACGCCTTGTCGTGGAGCGGCGAGAGCTGGAGGTGCTCTGTGGCACGCTGGGTACGGAAATTCGTCACTTGCGAGTGAGCATTGATGAGTTAAGCCAGCAGCGGAGCCAATACGACCAGCGCTGCCGGGAATATGACGAGCGCTGTGCGCGATACCAGGCGTTGCTTGAAGAGGCCAGGGATCAGCTGGCCATTACAGACAGGGGGTTGGCTGATTTACAGGCAAACCATCGCGAGAGTCTACGCACGGCAGAGCAGCTTGCGGTGGAGCTGGATCAGGCGCGCGAAACCTTGCAGCAAATCTACAGCAGTCGCGTGTGGCGCTACAGCACCTGGCTGCGACGGTGATTTGGTGCTGAGCCCGGGCTGGTGGAGACTCGAGGGGCGGTTAAGCGCGGATGTTCGCTCTTCTCGCAAGCAGTGTAAGCAGGCCGGTCAGAAGCAGTAGCGACCAGAGGGGGGAGGCGGGGACCGCATTCGGTTCAATGGCAGGCTGTAGTGCCAGCCCTGAGAGGTACACGCCACCCCCGAGAATGTTCAGGTTTCCCGGGTCCACAACCGCAATAGACATTTGGCCGCTCCCGTTGGTGCGTCCTCTCACGCTGTAGTTGTTGAGGTTGACGGCCGACGAGCCCACTGTGCTGTTGGAGGCCAGTTCGCGGTGCGCGCCTACCTGCACGAAAGAGGCGCCTCCGCTGATGCTCACGGTGTGTTCAAAGGCAGGCCCGGTCCGTCCTTCGATGTCGCGAGCACCGAAGATCCATACATCGTAGGCAGCGTTCGGTTGCAACCCTTCAAGCAGGAAATCCGCCCGGTTATCGAAGGTGAATATCGATCCTGTGAGGCTGGCGAGGTTGGTGCTCCAAGCGGGAATGGTCGATGGAATCAGCTCAAGGGCGAAACTGGTCAGTCCAACGCCCGAAACGCTGATATTGACCGGTGTTGTGGCCCCTTCTTCGTCAATCAGGCCGGTAAATGTTCCTGCCCCGGAAACCAGGTTCCAATTGTTCGGGGTCGAAGACGCAGGCGGGCCGAAGTCAACGCCGATCAACTGTGCGCTGGCGTGCGCACTCAACAGCGCGCCAAGCAGGATACCGATGATCAGTTTCAGGCGCACAATGGGAGCTTTCATGGCGTAGGGCACACAATGTTCAAGGGCACTTATTCTCCTCCGAAGTGTCAATTGAATCAAGGTCTGACAGGGGCTGCCGGCGATAGATGCCAGGCGTTCTTGCCCCTCCGGGTTACCCTGCTCCGATGCCTACGGAGTGAAGAGGTGCTAAGATACGCACCTCCAAAATTTATAGCAGGCTATCTGTCGCTCATCCCCGCAGATTGGTGGCCGGGCGCAAAGGGCAATCGAGCAGCAATGACCTCAACCGTACATGTATTTACGAGTATTACCGCCAATTATCTGCCCAAAGCGAGAGTGTTGGCGGAGTCGGTCAAGTCGCTCGCGCCGGAGGTTCAGTTCCATCTGGTCTTGTCTGATGCTCTGCCGCCGGGCTTCGACCTTATAGAAGGGCCCTTTGATTCAGTAATCCTGGCGACTGATCTGGCGGCAACGGTTACACCGGGCTGGCTGTTTTCCCACACGGTGGTGGAGCTGTGTACCGCCGTTAAAGGCTTGGGTTTCGAGTACATTTTCAACCAGTTGGGCGCCGAGAAGGTGTTCTTCTTCGACCCGGATATGGTCGTGTTTGATCGCTTTAACGAGTTGGTGGGAGCGTTGGATAACAGCAGTATTCTGCTGACCCCGCACCAGACCGCACCAGAGAGTGACGATGAAGCCATCATGGATAACGAGATGGCGAGCTTGATTTTTGGCGTGTTCAATTTGGGCTTCTTGGGTGTGCGTAATGATGAAGAAGGGCGCCGTTTCAGTGCCTGGTGGCGCGATCGTCTCTTGCGCTACTGCCACGATGATCGACCGCGTGGGCTTTTCACTGATCAGAAGTGGGTAAATCTTGCGCCCTGCTATTTCGACGGGATCCAGGTGTTGCGCTCGCCGGCGTTCAATGTGGCCACCTGGAACCTCAGCCAGCGTCAGGCGACCGGGTCGGTAGCAGAGGGGATTCTGATCAACGGCGAGCCCCTGGGGTTCTACCACTTTTCCGGTTTCGACAGTGGTGCCCAAGAGATTATGCTGAACAAGTACGGTGCTGGCAGTCCTGTACTGTTCGAGTTGCGTGACTGGTATATAGATGCCTGCGAACAGCGTGGGCAGTCTAAGCTCGGTGCGTTGCCGTCTCAGTACGCCAGCTATTCAGATGGATCACCGATCTCCCTGCCGGAGCGGGTGCTTTATCGGCAGAGGGCTGATTTGCAAACCGCGTTCCCCGATCCTTTCACAGTTGATGTCAATGGTGGTTACCGGGCCTGGTTCGATGCCAATGCTGTCGGTGCTGCGAGCATCGATCGAACCGTCAGCATCGACCCGGCAGGCCCACTGGCCGACATGTTGAATGCTATCGGTTTCTGTTTTGCTGCGAGGTCACACGAGGTGCAGAGCCCCTTGAAGCGCTCGCTGTTGCAGTTTGTCGAGCGCGCTCTGCGGCTGTCCGCTCGATTGTTCGCGTGAGCGATGGTGTGGGCGGGTCTGGAGACGTACTGATTGTGCAGATGGGCAAGGTGGCCTCAACGGCCATCGCGGAGGCTTTGCGGCGTGACTCCATTCAGGTGCTGCAAGCGCATATCGCTTCACCCGAGAGGCTGCAGGAAAAGCTGCGCATCATGACCGGCCCTTTGGTCAGTGAGCAGGTCGCAGCCCGCATGTATGAAGACTATCTGCAGGAGCTTCGGGTCACCTTCCTGCTGGCTCGCCAGCGGGTGGTGAACGAGTTAGTGGGTGCACCCACCCGGGTGATCTCTCTGACTCGTGACCCCCTCGGTTGGTACTGGTCCCACTTTGCGCAGAATTACGACCACTACCGGGGGCTATTGCAGAAGTTCTTCCAGTTCCACGATTCTGACGGGGCCCAGTTCGACCCTGAGACGGTTTTTATCGAGGTGCAGAGGCGCATGTTTGCGGTGCTTGAGCACACAGCGGCGTCACTTGACGACCCGGCCGCGCTGACGCAACTGATGGAGGAGGCCAATGGCCTTGATCCCACTGGGGTCGTGTTTAGCCAGCTGAACCGCTTCCTTGTCCCGCTGCGCTGGTTTCACGAAGACTTTCTCCCGGGAACGGGTTTGAATGTCTATGACTTCCAGTTTGATCGTGAGCAGGGCTTTACCACGGTGCGGTCAGGCGGGTTCTCCTTACTTCTTTTGCGCTACGAAAACCTGGTGGAGCTGGCACCGCAGATCGCGGACTTTGCGGGTATCGAATGCCTGCAGTTGGAACGTGCTAATGTGAGCGAAGACAAAGGCATCCCTTTCAGCATAAAACGCATGCAGGATGTTGGCCAGAGTATGTTGCCCGCACCTCTGGTTGAGCGGATCTATGCAACCCCCTACGCCCGGCATTTCGGCTATGCGTATGATTCGCCATGGCGTGCGTCTCCTGTTCCAGGTGCAGATGAGCCTGGCCTGTCGACAGGGGCTGACAAAGCAACGGACAATGACGCTGGACGATAGGGGGGCGCCCCGGGTTCCGGTCTGCCTTGTCGCCTTTCAGGGCGAAGGTGCAGCGTTGGCGTGCGCGCTCGACACGCTACCCCCTGAGCGGGAGCAGCAGGCTTTTGTTCTCTGCAGTGCAGATCCAGAGTTGGAGTCTCTCGCCACAGCCGCCGGCCTGCGCTGTGTGCCGGCTTTGCCGGCAACCTATCCTCGCGAGAGCTACTGGTGCCTGGTGAGCGCCGCTCTGCAAGGTAGCGTCGAGCGCTGCATCGTTCTACGCGCAGGGGCTATGCCGGGTGTCGCCTGGTACAGGCGGTTTCCCGTTCAGGAAGCGGATGCGGCTGCGATTTTCCCCCTTTCGGTCAGGCACCCGGCGAGTTCAGTATTTGCCGACCCTGCACATGAGCCCAATTTGTTGCCTGACGAGATTGATCGTTGGTTGAATGCCTATACCTCGGCGCTTGCTTTCGATATACCGTGTTTTGCCGGCGAGTCCGCCTGTATAGATGTACGCCTGATGCATGGTGCTTCTGCGGCCAACGATGCTGAACTGGCGGCATACGTCCGGGAGCAGGGTAATCTGTTGTTGCTGTCCGACAACATCTACGTTGACGACCGGACGTTCCCGGTCTTTTCACTGCCATCCAGCCTGTATCCCGCTGTGCAAACCGCGCTGAGTCGTCGTCACCCGCTCACGGGGGTGCGCCACGCACTGCAGGAGCTGTCATCGCGTGGCGAGGCGCCCACAGCGGTGGTGCCTCCTGTCCAGCCAGCACGACTCCACATCAGTCATAGCTGGGGCGGTGGCCTGGGGCGCTGGGTGGAGGATTTTGTCAGCGCAGATACAGGTCACAGGAACTTTGTGCTGCGTCCTATCGGCGATCTGACGGCCTTCGGTCAGACGCTCGCCCTGTATGGCTCGGCAAGTTCGACCCTGCCATTGCGCACATGGACGCTGGCAGTGCCGATTCTGTCGACCGCGATCGCGCACCACGAATATCGCCAGCTGCTAAACAGCATCCTGACGGAGTTCGGTATTGAGTCGATTATCGTTTCATCTCTCATCGGGCATGCGCTCGATGTGCTTTTCACTGACATACCGTTGCTCGTGGTGTGTCATGACTACTACCCGTTCTGCCCGCCGATCCTTGCCACCTGGGGTAGCCCCTGCTGGAACTGCGATGCGCAGCGGTTGGCAAATTGCCTGCAGAACAACCCCGGACATCGTTTTTTCCGCTATGAACAGGCGTCCCATTGGTTGGCGTTGCGGGCGCACTTTAGCCGGGCTTTGTGTGAAAGCAACATACCATTGGTTGCTCCAAGCGCGTCGGTAGCTGAGAGAATGTGCAGCCTGATGCCTGTGCTGGCCGACCATGCCGTACACGAAATAGCTCATGGACTACCACAGGCGGTGCTCGACGGGCTGACTGACAGTGCCTCGGGAGTCGGCTCAGACGGCCGTCTGAGGATTGTTGTTCTGGGCAGTCTGGAAACGCACAAGGGTGCAGACTTGTTAAAGGCAGTGGTTGAGCCGCTGGCGAGTTTCGCGTCACTTGTTCTGGTGGGGAGCGGTAGCAATGGCGATGCCTTTGTGGATTTCCCGCACGTCGAGGTTCTGGCGCACTATGAACGCGAGGATCTGGGTGCGTTATTGAACGAAGCCAGGCCTGATATTGGCCTGTTGCTCTCCGTTGTACCGGAGACCTTCAGTTATACGCTCAGCGAGCTCCACGCTGCAGGGATTCCCGTTGCTGCAACGGCGCTCGGTGCTTTCAGTGACCGCATTCAAGAGGGCGAGAATGGCTGGCTTTATTCGCCCGATCCAGAGTCCTTGCTTGCATTGTTACATCGACTGGCCTCTGGCCCCCGGGAGATTGCTAACGTCAAGGCGAACCTCGTGGCAATGGTGCCGCGCACGGCCGTGGACATGGTTGCCGACTACAATCGGCTGCTGCCTGCCGCTGCCGGCTATCTGCCGCGCCCGAAAGAAGGTGCGTCCGGGTATGGAGGGGCGCGTACCGGGAATATCAACATCAATCCCGAAGCGAGTCTCCGAGATGTGTTTCGCGAGTTTTGGCAGTATGTGCGAAAGAAAGTCGACAATACGGAAAAGCTGCCACGGCCGATTGTACGCACGGTTTCGTGGCTGATGGGAGTCATTTATAAATGAACGGATACGTCTACACACACTTAGTGGTAAGAGGCCGTTGTGTTTAACGCTATCGTGTTGGGGATGCACCGGTCAGGAACGTCGATGATCGCGCATCAGTTACACAGGTTCGGATTATATGTCGGCGCGGAAGCAGAGATGCTGGTAGCGCAAGCTGACAATCCTCGGGGATTTTGGGAGCGCAGGGATGTTGTTGAGCTGAATGACCGAATTCTCAGTGATGCGTCGTCCAGTTGGTATATGCCGCCGCTTGGCAATTCCTTGAGTAGTACTTCCTATCAACAACAAGTCAGTGAGATTCTCTCAACTATGCCGGCCCAGGGTTGGTTGTTGAAAGACCCCCGTATGCTACTTACCTGGCCGGTTTGGCAGCCGCAGGTTGCGGGTGCTTGTAAGGTGTTCGTCTACCGGGACCCCGTGGCGGTAGCGTCTTCCCTGAGTGCCCGCCACGGGTTTCCGCTCACCTTGGGTCTGGAGCTTTGGGAGTATTACAACCAGTGCGCTCTGGAAATTGTATCCAACTCCGACGTCATTGTTGTGAATTATGAGCGCTTTGCACGGGATCCATATGGGCAAAGCCGATTGTTGCTTGAGCAGCTGGAAATGCACGGTGCTGATGGTTTGTCGATGCCGGAAAAAACGGTCTTTGACACCTCCTTGTATCGGCGGGGGCAAGACACACGCGATTTGTGCGCCGCATCGTTTTTGCTGACACAGACACAACGGGAGATGATGGATACGCTTGCCGGTCTGTCCTCTTCGGATTGTCGCAAGCAGTCTTCTTTTGTGCTGGACGAGGGGCTATTGGCCAGAGTGCGAGACGTGGGCGGTGCTTTGCGCGAGCTGGCTACGGCGCAGGAACTGCGTTTGCAACGGAATGAACTGCTGGAACAGGTTCATACCGGTAACGTCCGGCTCCAGAGCAGTGACGCACAAGTGAAGGATCTGCAGTTGGTGCGCGATGGGTTGCTCGCGGCTGTCGATGTCGAGAAAGCCGAGGCTGCGAGGCTCCTGGATACTATTTCGGGGATATATTCTCGCTTGCTCGACTACGAGCTGTCCTTTGTGGGAAGGTTGCAGCGCGGGTTCCGTCGGGCCTATGCGGCACTGCGGCGCAGAAAGGTATCGCCGGGCGGGTACGATGACGTACTGACGGCTGCCAGAGAACATTTTTGCCTGCATGGACTGCAGATGCCGCAGAAACCACCGGGAAAGCTATGTCAGCTAAAGGCTGTAGTACGCTATGTCTGGCATAATCCAGTTTCTTCTTTTCGCAGTATCAGCGTTCCGCGATTGTCCCGAGCCGTTCGTATCATGTTCAGTTCGACGCCTACGGACTTCAGTGTGTGGGTGAAAAGCCGGTTTCCTGACAAAGAGCACCCCCAAGCGTTTTTACACGTCCTCCCCGCTAGAGATGCGCAGCCACTGGAGTTGATTTTTCCGGAGTTTAAATCGCCAACGGTTTCAATCATAGTGCCTGTACATAACAACTACAGCACCACAGAAAACTGTTTGTCGTCAATACTGGCACATACTGCCGGCGTGAAGTATGAAGTGATAGTGGCGGATGACGCTTCTTCCGATGCGACAACCAGTATCGACAGCCGTATACAGAAGATTCGTGTTGTCAGGCAGGATAAGAACCTTGGATTTCTGCACAATTGCAAGCGTGCAGCTGAGGTGGCAAATGGCCAGTATCTTCTCTTTCTCAATAATGACACGGCGGTTTGCAAGGGGTGGCTGGAGCCACTGGTCAACCAGTTAGACGGCAATCCTGAGGTGGGCGTCGCTGGTCCCAAACTTCTCTTTCCTGATGGAACCTTGCAGGAAGCCGGAGGTATTGTCTGGAGGGATGGTTCAGCCTGGAATTATGGGCGTTGCGATGACCCGCTAAAGCCGGATTACGAGTACGTCAAAGAGGTGGATTATATTTCTGGCGCCTGCCTGCTAATACGCGCAACGCTTTGGCGTCAGCTTGGGGGCTTCGACGAGCGCTTTTCGCCCGCCTACTATGAGGACACTGATCTCTGTTTTGCGGTGCGGGAAGCAGGATTCAAAGTGGTATATGATCCCAGATCATCTGTATTTCATTTCGAAGGAGTGAGTAACGGTACCGATATCGCCAAGGGGGTGAAGCGCTATCAGGCTGAAAACAGGCGCAAGTTTCGTGATAAGTGGGCCTCAGTCCTTGATCGAGAGCATTTTGCGAATGGTGACAGCGTCTTTCTCGCCAGGGACCGATCCGGCGAAAAGAATTGTATTCTCGTGATTGATCATTATGTGCCGCACTATGACAAGGACGCCGGTTCGCGGTCTAGCCTGATGTATATCCGGATGATGGTCGAATTGGGTTTCAAGGTTGTATTTCTTGGTGCCAACTTCTTTCCTCATCAGCCCTACACGCGTCTGCTCCAGACGATGGGCGTAGAAGTACTGTATGGTGAGCACAGCGCGCGTCATATTGATCGTTGGTTGCAGAGCAATGCACCCTATATACACCGGATATTCCTGCATCGACCGCATGTGGCCGAGCAGTTTCTGCCTCATATTGAAAAGATGGATCCACGGCCCGAGATTGTGTTTTTTGGTCACGACTTGCATTACCTGCGCGCCGAGCGTGAGCAGGTGCTGCTTGCAGACAGCGCGCAAAAAGGTGATGCGAGTAGCTGGAAGTCGCGTGAATTCGCCGTGTTCGGAAGGGTGGATACCGTGTATTACCCATCACTTTTTGAAGTACAAGCGCTGCGCTCTGAATCTCCCGGTCTTAACGTCAAGGCGTTACCGCTGTATATCTTCGATCCGATATCAGTACCCGTTTATGACCCGGTGCGTAGGCACGATATTCTTTTTGTTGCCGGGTTCAATCATCCACCGAATGTTGACGGGCTGGTCTGGTTTGTCGACGAAGTGATGCCCCAACTGGTTGAGCTCTGCCCTGAAATTCATTTGCATATTGTCGGTTCTAACCCGACGCAGGGCGTGCTGGATCTGCAATCCGAGCGCAACACCGTGCATGGTTATATTTCAGATGCAGAGTTGCAGGCGCTGTACCGCGTTGTCGGTTGCAGCATTGTGCCGTTGAGGTACGGTGCCGGCGTGAAAGGCAAAGTGCTTGAAGCCATTAACTGTGGTGTGCCCCTGGTAACCACCACGGTGGGTGCGGAAGGGATATCCAAGGCGGCCGATGTGATGTTCATCGCGGACGATGAATACAGCTTCGCGCATGCCATTGCCGATGTGTTGGCGGGAAAGGGCGTTGACGAAAAATTAGAACGTTACAGCAGCTGGTTGGCGGAGAATTTCGGGCGCGAAAAAGCTGAAGCTATTATTCTTGAGGACTTCGGGCCAGTGACGAGGCAAACGATCGTCTACGATGCCGCGGGAGGAAGTGTTTGAGACACGTCATTTTGCACGGCCATATTTTCAAGAACGCCGGAACAACATTCGATTGGTCGCTTTCAAGGAGTTTCGGTCACGCATTCCTCGATCATCGTGATGACCATGCCATGCGGTCCCAAGGAGCAGCTTATCTGGCCGGCATTTTATCGAGCAAGACGGAGCTTCTCGCACTGTCTTCACATCATTTGCCCCGCGTGCTTCCCGCTGTGCCTGATTTGTGCCATCACCACATCTACCTGCTGCGACATCCGCTTCTGAGGGTGCGGTCTGTCTACAATTTCGAGCGGGTACAGCAGGCGGATACTTTGGGTGCCAAAGCGGCCAAGCGCATGACATTCAAGGAGTATGTCCTTTGGCGAATGGAGTTAAAAACGCCTGCCACCATTCGTAACTTCCAAACATTGTACCTGGCGACAGTCAGACGCCGTCGTCAGGGGCGCAGTTGCGACGCTGTAGACTTTGCTGATGCGATGGACTTCGCACAATCCCTGCCCGCATTGGGTATTGTCGAATATTACGATGAAAGCATGGTATTGCTTGAAGAATCATTGCGACCACATTTCCCGGCACTTGACCTGGCTTACATCCGTCAGAATGTGTCGTTGACCAACGCGAGCGATTTGGACGATAACCAAGCAATTGCAGACATGCTGCAAGAATTGGGTGAGGTGGCCGCCATGGTCATTGATCGTAACAGCTACGATCTCGCGCTCTATCAAGCATCACTGGAACGTTTTAGAACTACGATGGGCTCTACACCAGATTTCGCCGCAAAGCTGGATGATTTTCGTAAGCGATGTGCGCAATTGAGGGGAAGGTAATGTGGGTTTCACTGGCGGAAAGACGTTACGCTTTATGCGTACACGCTGGTGAGTCATGTTTGCAGGCGCTGTACGCATGAGCGCAGCAAACGGCGGCTGGCAATCCGCGGTGTTCAACCGGCGCATGCTCATCTGCGTGTTCACGGGCCTGGCTTCGGGCATGCCCTTGTACGTCCTCCTGCAACTGGTGCCGGCCTGGCTGCGTGACCAGGGTGTTTCCCTCGCAGAAATCGGCTTGTTTGCCCTGGTGGGCATTCCGTATGTGTGGAAGTTTCTCTGGGCGCCGTTGATGGATCGCTGGATCCCGCCGCTTCTGGGTCGGCGTCGGGGCTGGATGTTTTTGTGCCAGCTGGCGCTGATTGCGTCCATCGGTGTGCTGGGCGCGTTCAACCCGCAGCAGTCCACTTGGGTGATTGCCTGGCTTGCCTTTGGTGTGGCGTTTTTCAGTGCCAGTCAGGATGTGGCATTGGACGCTTTCCGCCGGGAGATTCTTCCGGATCGTGAATTGGGTTTGGGTAACGCCATTCACGTGCAGGCGTATCGTATATCCAGTTTGATTCCGGGCTCACTGTCGCTGATTCTTGCCGATATTCTGCCCTGGAGTACCGTGTTCTGGATAACCGCCGCGTTCATGCTGGTGGGGCTGTGCACGAGCCTGTTGGTGGATGAACCGGACTCCGAGTTGCCGACCGGCACGGGGCTGCGGGAGGCGGTGGTAGCACCGTTTTCGGAGTACCTGAAGCGCCGTGGCTGGGCGGGTGTCTGCCTGGTGATTGGGTTCATGGTGCTTTACAAGATCGGCGACAACATGGCCACAGCGCTGGCGACCCCGTTCTATATCGATATGGGTTTCACCATGACGGAGATCGGCGTGGTGGCCAAGAATGCGGCTCTGTGGCCGGCGATAGTGGGCGGCTTGCTGGGCGGTGTGGCCATGTTGCGCTTGGGGATAAACCGCTCTTTGTGGGTCTTCGGTGTCGTCCAGTTGCTCAGCATCCTCGGTTTTGCCGTGTTGGCTGGCAGCGGTCCGCTACTCTGGTTGCTGGCGGTGGTAATCGCTTTTGAATACCTGGGTGTGGGCATGGGTACGGCGGCCTTTACCGCGTTTATTGCCCGTGAGACCAGCCGCATGTACGCGGCCACACAGTTCGCCCTGTTTACGGCCATTGCCGCATTGCCCAGAACCTTTGCCAACGCCAGTACCGGTGTCATTGTCGAGGCGGTAGGCTGGCAGCCGTTCTTCCTGCTCTGTACGCTGCTCGCAGTGCCGGGCATGCTCTTGTTGCTTTGGGTTGCACCCTGGCGAGAGGCGTCGGTATGACAGGGCAACCCCGGCGTGTGATCGCCATACTGGGCATGCACCGCAGCGGCACCAGTTGCCTGACAGGCTCATTGCAGGAGGCGGGCCTGGAGCTCGGCGAGCATCACACCTGGAACCCTTATAACCGCAAGGGCAACCGGGAGAATCAGGATTTTGTCGACCTGCACGATACGATTCTGGCCGCCAATAGCGGTGCCTGGGACAACCCGCCAGCCACCAGCGAATGGTCAGACGGTCACCGAGAGCGCGCCCTTGCGCTGCTTGCGGAGTATGCGGGCGTGGAGGCACTGGGGTTCAAGGACCCGCGCTGCCTGTTGTTGTTGGCGGGCTGGCGTGAACTGGTGCCTGGCCTGGAGCGGGTGGGTATTTTTCGCCATCCCGATGCCGTAGCCGCGTCACTTGCGAGCCGCAGTCAAATGCCGCGCGAGCAGGCACTGTCGCTCTGGTATGCCTACAACCGCCTGCTTTTCCTGGAATATCGGCGGCAACCTTTCCCGCTGCTGTGTTTTGATGATGGGGAGGAACCGTTCAACCGTAAGGTGGACGAGGTGATCGGCCGCTTGCAGCTGCGCCCCGTGGCCTCACCGACCCGGTTTTACGACAATGCACTGAAAACCCATGGCGGCAGCACACCACTGCGCCTGCCATGGAAAATTCGCTACCTCTATCGTCGGCTGAGGTGGGCAAGCCTGTGAGTATGTCATGCTGTGCCCCGGATAGCGTGGCGGTAAGGCAGCCAGTCCGTTACTATCTGCACACGCCACCGAGGCCGCCAAACGGATAATAAATGCTGGCACGTTTTCTCAAAAAAGATGATCGCACTGCGCGCGGCAAGGGTGCGCTCGCTGTCAGCTTTGTGGTGATCGTCTACGATATGGCGTTGCAGGCTGAAAATACCGTGCGCTCGCTTTTGCCTGGTTATCAGTTGGGCGTCAGCGGCGACGAGTACGAGGTCATTGTGGTGGAGAATGCGTCAGCCAACACCATGCGTCCTGATTTCCTGCAGGGCCTGCCTGCCAGCGTGCGCTATTTCCTGCGTGAGAACCCTGAAACCAGCCCGGCGCAAGCAATCAATTTTGGCGCGGAGCAGGCGCGCGGTGAAAACATCTGCGTCATTATTGATGGTGCGCGCATGCTCACCCCGGGTGTGGTGTGCAACATTCTCATGGGCCGCCGGCTGAGCAGCAGTGCGGTGGTGGCAATCCCCGGCTATCACCTGGGGCGTGAATTGCAGCAAGAGGCGGTGAATAGCGGCTACAGCCTGGAGCAAGAGCGTACCCTGCTCAGTTCGATCGCCTGGCCTGAGGCCGGTTATCGCCTCTTCGATATTGCCTGTTTCAGCGGCTCCAGTGCGCCGGGCCTGTTCATGCCCAACAGCGAGAGCAACTGTATCAGTATCCCCCGCGAAATCTGGCAGGGTCTGGGAGGGTACGACGAGCGTTTCGACCTGCGTGGCGGTGGTTTGATCAACCTGGATTTCTACAAGCGGGCCTGCGAGTATCCGGGGGTTCAGCACATTATTGCGCCCGGTGAGGGTACCTTCCATCAGTTCCATGGCGGTGTGACCACCGGCGGGCAGAGCCGTGAAAAACGTGAGGCGTATATAGAACAAAGCAAGGCCCAATACCGGATGCTGCGCGGTAAAGAGTTTGTCAGCCCCCGCAGCCAACCGTTGTACCTCGGGAAAATCCCCGAGGAGGCGCAGAAGTTTGTGCATTATTCCGCCGCTCGCGTGCTCAGAGCACGTGGCGAAGCCCCCCTGACCCATGGCCCCGCCTGAGGATACCCTGTGAGTAGCAAGATATATTTCCCGCCTTCCCTGCAGCGCTTTGAACCCCGGCGCATGGTTTTCAGTACCTGGGTGGATCACCTACCGTTTGCCTACGACCTGGTCACGGCGATTCGGCCCGGGCTGGTGGTGGAGTTGGGGGTGTATAACGGGCTGTCGTTTTTCACCTTCTGCCAGGCCATGGTGGAAAACGATATCGACGGTGTTGCCTATGCCATCGATTGCTGGGAAGGCGACGAACATACCGACGCCTACGACGATTCGGTGTACCAGGACGTACAGCACCATGCGCGTGAGCACTATCGCGGCATTACCTACCTGCTGCGTATGTATTTCAATGAGGCCCTGCGTCACTTTGAAGACAACAGCATCGACCTCCTGCATATCGATGGCTTGCACACCTACGAGGCGGTCAAGGAGGACTTCAGCAACTGGTACCCGAAAGTGCGGCCAGGCGGCATTGTGTTGTTTCACGACGTGATGGCCAAGCTCAAGGACTTTGGCGCCTGGAAGTTCTTCGAGGAACTGGAGGCGAGTCACGGAGAGATATTCAAGTTCAATCACGGGTTTGGCCTTGGGGTGCTGCGCAAACCCGGTGGTTCACCCGTGCAAACAGAGCTCACGGAGCTGCTGTTTTCCGGCGAGCCGGAAACCGAAAAGCGCCTGCGCCAGTTTTACTCCCACGCAGCGCACTTCCTCGAAGCGCGCCGGCAGGCCAAGCGTTTCAAGCCGAAGGACAGTGCCTACGTCCCCAAGGGGGGGCAGGGCAAGCAGACCGAGGAGAACTGAGCATGTCCTTATCGAACAGACAGCAGGAGAGCGACCTATTGCACCATGCGCATGTCTGTGCAGCGCGTGGAGACTGGGCGGAAGCACTTGCACAATTGATACAGGCCAACCGGCAGCAGCCGTCTGCAGCGTTGCAGCAGTTGATGATTGATTGGCGTATTCGCGCCGGTCGAAGCGCACCTGAAGCCCCCGGCGCGGAAGTCTCAGGGGTGCAAGCCGTTGAGGCGGGTGAGGGACGTCGTCGTGGCGGTGGGCCGCTTGATATTCCCGAGGTTCACGCGGACGGCCTGACACCGGAATCCCTGCGCGATGCACTTCGTGACACAGGAACCTTGATCGTACGCGGTCTGATCGACGAATCGCTGGCGGCAGACCTGCGCGGTAAAATAGACCGGGTGGTGGCCGCGCGGGAAAACCCCGAAGTCTCACCACCAGTGGTCGCAGACGCAGCCTGGTACTCTCGGTCAGAGGAGGTGTCCGGGGCGCCTTCCGAGTTCTTTCGCCAACCGGGGAAGGTCGTGGAGAGCAGTTCCATCTGGGCAGCCGATTCTCCACACGTTGCCTGCGAGGTTCTGGCGCTTTACCGGCAGCTCGGGCTGCAAGAGCTCTTGCAGGCGTATTTTGGCGAGCCGGCCAGGCTTTCAGTGAAGAAATGGGTGTTACGAAAAGTCGCGCCGGAAAAGAACGGTAACGCGGGCTGGCACCAGGATGGTCGATTCCTGGGGGAAAATATTCGCACCGTTAATCTATGGCTTGCCTTGAGTGACTGCGGCGGTGACGCGCCTGCTCCCGGAATAGACTTGCTGGTTGATGGCGAGCGCAAGATACAGCCTACTGGAACGGATGGCGCCTGGTTCAATTGGACGGTGGGTGAAGAGAGGGTCGCTCGCCTGGCAGCGGACAAGTGCATCGCTCAGCCAAGGTTTGCACCCGGCGATGCAATTCTTTTTGATCACTACAGCCTGCACCGTACGGCATTGGAAAATCATCACAGCGCCGTGCGTTACGCGATCGAGTCCTGGTTTTTTGCAGCTTCGACGGCGCCCGCGCGGCAGCAACCTATCTTTCTCTGATTACAGGGCGCCTGCTTACTCGTCATGCGGCTTTCCATCATTGTCATTGCTTACGCCATGCAACGCGAGATACCGCGGACACTGCAGGCTTTGGCGCGCGGTTACCAGACCATCGGCCAAAGTCTGGACTACGAGGTCATTCTTGTCGATAACGGCTCCCCGCAGCCACTTACCACGGATGACGTGAGCGCGGATGTGCCGCTACGGTTATTGCGTATCGATGAAGCGCATGCATCCCCGGCAACGGCACTCAACCAGGCGGCGGCGCTCGCGCAAGGAGATGTGCTGTGTCTCATGATCGATGGAGCGCATTTGTTGACCCCGGGTGTCTTTGAATGGGCTTTGCGGGCGTTTGCGGCGTTTCATTGCCCTGTGGTGGCAGCTCGTTATTTTTATATGGGTCCGGGAGAGCAGCCCGAGACGATATTACAGGGCTATGATCAGGCGGCGGAAGACGCGTTGCTGCAGCGTATAGACTGGCCCGAACAAGGCTACCGGCTGTTTGAGGTGGGTACGCCGTTGGCCGGAGGTGCAGCCAATATTACCTGGTTCAACCGGATGTTTGAGTCAAACTGTTTGTTTATGAGCCGGGAACACTATTTTGCCGTGGGTGGCAGTGACGAGCGTTTCGACCTCCCTGGCGGTGGTTTTCTCAATCTTGACCTGTATAAGCGTGCACTGGATGCAGAGAGTGCCGTCTCAGTGCAGTTGGTAGGTGAGGGCAGTTTTCATCAGGTACATGGCGGCACAACCACCAACAGCGAACGCCTGGAGCGAGATTTGAGGCTGGCGAGCTACCTGCAACAATACGAGACCTTGCGTGGCCACAAACGACTGTTGAGTGACAAGCCGCTGCATTTTCTGGGACATTTGCCCACGCAGGCGTCGAAGATACACGTGCGAAACAGGCAAAAGCGGTGAGAGGCATTCCCCCTGTCAGCGGATTGGCTGTCGCCAGAGGGGAGGCACAGGGCGCTGTAACATGGCTTTGAACTCCGCCACATTGCTGTCCAGTAGGCTGCGATAAAACGGCTGATCTGCTAGGTTGTTCGTCTCCCCAGGGTCCACGGCCAGATCGTAAAGAATATGAACATCGGCGATTGAATGCCAGATATGTTTGTAGCGTCCTCGTCGCAACATCGGGAACCCTTCAAGCGTGCCACAGAACACTGCCCGGTCAGGCATGGCTTCGCCCCCCTCCAATACATTTAGCAGGTTTTCTGAGTCCAGCGCATCGCAGGGTGGAGGCAGGCCCACTGTGGCTAAAACAGTGGCGACAAGGTCAAAGCTTTGTACGGGTTCCGCTATCCGCCGGCCGCCCCGGACGCCAAAGCCGGACATGAAGAACGGCACGCGGGCGATGTCGTCAAAGGGCAGCCAGGGTATTTTTCCCAAGAAACCACGATGTCCACCGTAGTCGCCGTGGTCAGACAGAAAGATGATCAGCGTGTTTTCAAGGTCGATGGACTGGAGTAACTCACCCACCATGTGATCAACGTGGTTCACTCCGGCTCGGATTGCTGCGAGCACCTGCGGAAGGTGTTCAGGGGCATGGTGATCTACCCTGTCGGGCTCGAAGAACGTGCCGCGAGGCTTGCGCACGGTAATGTTGGAGAAAGGCCACGGCAGGCCCGCATTACTCTCCATGCCGGATTGCGGCAGTGTCTGCAATTCTGGCGGGTACCGTGAGAGATAGTCCTCAGGTGGGCAGTAGGGCGTGTGTGGGTCTGTGTATGACACCACCGTAAACCAAGGGTTATCCCCTCTTGCAGAGTCGTCCAGAAAATTCTTTGCATGATCAGTAATCCACTGTGTCGGGTGGAAATCATCCGGGTAGGGGAACGCACGAGGGATTCCGGGTCTGACGAAGCGTGGATCTTCTCGTCCGGTGCTGAGAATCCAGCGGCGGTAATCATCCGCTTCACCCCGCGGGTAGCCGGCTGGCAGGTGTTCGCACATTGCCATAACGTCAAAGCCATGTTGTGCGCGTATGGGAGAAAAATGCATTTTGCCAAATAGCGCGGTGTCGTAGCCGCTATCACGCAGAGCGTGAGCCAGCGTCCAATAGCCTTCGGTGAGTGCGAGGCCGCTGGCGGTTTTCGCACGGGGGCGATGACCGCCGGTCGGCACGCGATGCGGCAGCAAGCCAGTCAGTAATGAGGAGCGTGCCGGTATACAGGCAGTGTCGCTGCTGTAGGCAGTGTCAAAAATAACACCGTGCGAAGCTAACGCATCCAGATTGGGGGTGTCAGTCTCGCCCGTTTGCCGACTGTAGCCCATCGAGTCGTGGCGCTGCTGGTCAGTCATTAACAGGAGGATATTGGGTCTATCGGACATATTATTCGGCTATACCGTCAAAGCGCGTTTGCGCTGTAGAAAGGGCTTCTCCAGCCCATGGTAGCTGCAGAGTGCAAGTCCAAGGGATACTGCGAACGCGGCAAGGGGAATCAGGTATAGCCACGGGGAGTTTATGTACGCTTCTATGCCCATTTTTTCCCTTGCCGGGTAAATGGAGTAAAACAGCACAGGTACATGTAGCAGATACAGCGAATAGGACAGTTTTCCCATCACGGCGAGTGGCCGGTTGACGAATAGCGGCTTTGCCGGCATGGGACCGCGCAGTAGCAATAGCAGTATTGCCGCCCACAGCAGGGCTTCGTAAGTGTGGTGAATATGCCAGCGGGTTTCTGCTGCGTTGCCCATGAGTGCGACCGCGAGCAGTATGCGCTCCAGCGCTGCGAGAGCGCAAAACAGCATTGCCAGTGAAACGGTGCCCGCCATGCGCGAGGTGTTTGCAGACGCCGAGCGGTGTTTCAGGTGCAGCCAGAAAGCGGCGCTCAGAATGCCAATCAGGAATGCCGGTGCGCGTGCAAACAGCGATTTAGTGAGAACGAAGGATGTTTCCTCCGATACTCCTCCCAGCACGATGCCCGCGTATAAAGCCAGCCAAAACAGGATCAAAGCCAAGCAACATAGCCTGGCGGTGCGGCTGCCTATCCACAGCGTCATCCCCAAGGGCAGGACTAAATAAAACTGCATTTCTGTGGCCAATGTCCACCACACAACACCGTAGGGGAAGGCATCAAATCCGATGAATTGAAACAGCGCCGCGCGGGCAACGGTGACCGAATCACCGGTGAATGCCCAGGTCAGCACCAATGCGATGTAATAAAGTGGAATGATGCGTAGGGCGCGCGCTCTGAGGTAAGGCCTTAGTTGTGGCTTGCGCTGTGTTGGGTCAGCTGCATGGCGCAACCAGGGCAGAGACAGGAGAAAGCCGCTGAGCACAAAAAACAGCGTGACACCGGTGCTGCCAACGGCAATAAACGATACGCCAGGCCAAGGGCTCGCAGGCATCTGCAGCCCACTGATGCCCCATGCATGAAAGACGAACACCAACAGAATTGCCCAGCCGCGTGCACACTCGAGTTCGTGCAGATAGCTGTCCCGGTCTCGCAAGCCCTCGCGGAGGTCAAGTGAGGGTTGAGTGGACCGAGAAGCAGGCGCTGTTTTCGTGTCTATGGACATCCCGCCTTGTATCCCGAATCAGCATCGGGGTCCCAGCGGTAGCGTGCAAGCTTGATGCTGTCTCCGAGCAGGGTGATGCCTTCTCGCTGCAGTCGGCTGCGCTGGATTTTTCCGGCGGCACAGTCTCGCGTCAGTGACAGTTTGCCTGAGGAATTGATTACGCGGTGCCAGGGAACACGTGTCTCTGAAGGTAGTTGCCGTAATGCCCAACCCACGCGACGGGCAGCACGGCCGAGGCCCGCGAAGCGTGCAACGTCGCCGTAGGTCGAAACACAGCCCTGTGGGATACTGGCCACGACCTGCCATATACGTTGGTTGGTGCCCTGCGTGTCCGTTTCCACGAATAGATCCATTCTGGGAGGCCCGCATATGGTGTAGTGTTTGGCCGCTGGGGGCAAGCAGCACGCACTCGCGTCGACAACCATGCAGTCGTGTTGCTCTTTACATCGTAGGAGGCTCTGCGCAAGATTACGGCCTCTGTTTCTGCGGTGAGTGCGCATGACGTTCGATACAAGTGATTATCTCCCCATGAAGGTCGCCAACACGTTGATGCAGGATGACCTGGCGCTGCAGGCGCAAATGGATGAAGACGGCTACCTGTTTTTTCGCGGGCTGTTGCCGCTGGACGTGTTGAAGTCGTTACTGGAGGACCTCACCGCTATATTGCACGACATTGGCTGGATACGCGGTGGGTCGGAGCAGCTGGCCGCGGTATCGCAGGTGCTTCCCTGCCGCGAGGGCGAGCCCCGTTATTTTGAAGCCCTTGACCGAATCCAGCGGCTGGAGAGCTTCCACTCTCTGGCTCACGAGCCGGCATTGCTGCAACTGATGACCTTGTTGTTGGGGGAGGGAGCGTTCCCTCATCCCCTTGGTGTCATGCGCCTGGTCTTCCCCGACAACCCCGAGGTCACCACACCGCCCCATCAGGATTTCCGTAACAATCAGGGCACCCCGCGCCTGACCGCAGCCTGGATACCACTGGCTGATTGCCCCTTGGACAGCGGTCCGCTGGCGATTCTGCCCGGCTCACACCGCAGCGGGGTGTTGCCCTTGTCATTTCACCTCGGCCCCGGGAACCGACAGGCAGTACTGCCGGATGAGCTGGCCAGTGCGCGCTGGGCAACAGCGGATTTTTGCGCCGGGGACGTGCTGTTGTTCCCGGCTCTCACGGTGCACCGTGCCCTGCCCAACCGGCACCCGAGCCGCATGCGCCTGTCTGTGGATTTCCGCTACCAACCAGCCGGAGAACCGTTGACGGAACAATGCCTGCAGCCGCATTTTGCACGCCAGTCCTGGGATGATATCTATCGCGGCTGGCGCTCGTCTGATCTGCAGTATTACTGGCACAAACGGCACTACACGGTTGTGCCCTGGGATGCATCGCTGCACGCGCTGCCCGAGGAGCACTGGGACCAGGCGCTGCGTGAAGACATGATCTACGAACGGGTGCGGCAACGGCGTTTTCGCAGTCGCGAACAGCCTCGGGACGAAGGTTGAGTCGCGCCGCCCCGTCTACCAGCTGACCGGTACCTGGTTCAGGGGCGCCGCGCTCTGGCCGAAGAACCAGGTCTCGATGGCGTAACGCGGGCGCTGGAAATCGCTGCGGTACTGGGTACGGTGCAGGAAAAGGTGATCGAACAGCAGAGCATCGCCCGCGTTAAACACCGGCGCGATGGGCGGTGTGTCACGGAAGTGGTCGTTGACCGACTCCGGGCTCACAGACCAGTCGAAGAGTGCGCCATTGGCCGAGACAATCTCTGTCAGGCGCGTCGGCACCACGTCCATGCCGGGCGCCCCGGTGTCTCCGCCGCAGCGTGTGAGCGGTATCCAGAGGTTGATGCTGTTGATGTCTGCGCCCATGAAGGCGCCATCCTGGTGCCACCCCGCCTGGTGCACGGGCAAACGGGTCTTGCGCAGGACCCATTTCTTCACCGACAGGCAGGGGGCCTCACCGAGATAGTCGGTAAACAGCGCTTTCAGGCCAAGGCTCTCGTACAGCTCAAGCAGGGCCTCTGCCACGCTGGGCGCTTCGGCGCACATGGCAGAACCGGAGTCGCGGTGAAAGGCCCGTGAGCGTCCCAGCTCGCCGCCGGGCATTTGCTCGCGCAGGGCATCCGGTGGGGCGTAATAGTGCCGGGTGAACGGTTCCGCGCCACCACAGGCCGCGGTTACGCGGTCGATGGCCCGCACCAGCTCGGGGTGTAATGCCTCTGGTAGCAGGTTGCGCACCAGTAGCGCACCGTGGATGCGCACTGCATCGCGCAGCACGTCAGCGGTGAGGTTCCGGGCCTGAATTTCCGGCAGGCCATTGCCTGGCGTCCCTGCGGGGTTCGATCCCTTAGCCCTTGCCGGGCCCGTGGCGGGGGCGGGTGCAGCGGGTCGCCAGTTGCGTATCCGCAGCGACAGGCGCTGTGCATCGTCTTCAACGCAGCGGCTTTCCAGTTCGGTCACCTCGGGTGGCGGTGAGTGCATGGGGGTTGGCTCCTGCCGCGTGCGAAGGCTGCCGCGGGGTGGTCATTCACGCTGCTATGGTCAGGCTTTTCGGGGGGCGGAGCAAGCGGGCATTGGTCGCTGCACGTTGTATTTCAACGTTTAGCCCCCATACTGTGTAGTTAGGAGGGGCGTCCGATAATGCGATTGTTGATTCTGTTGTTGCCCTGGCTGGAGCTGCTTACCCTGATCCAGCTGGGCATTGAAACCAGTGCCTTGACTGCGCTGGCCTACGTGCTGTTCACCCTGCTGTTGGGGTTCTGGCTGCTGCGACGCCAGGGTATGGATATTTTTCAGCGCCTGCGTGACGCCCAGCAGGGCGTGGTACCCGGGCCGCAGCTGTTGCTGGACGACATGGCGATGGGCCTGGCAGCAGTATTGCTGATGGTGCCGGGCCTGTTGTCGGATGTGGCGGCCCTGGTGGTGATGATCGGGCCATTGCGGCGGCGTCTGGTGCGCGGGTTGAGTGGCCCGCAGGCGCAACCCTATCGCCCGGAACAGGACAGCGCCGGCCCCACAACGCTGGAGGGGGAGTACCGCCGGGTTGACGAGTAGGTCTCCCGTAACCCTATGAAAAATATACATAAAGCGCTTCGATCTCAAATGCGTCGGCGAAGCTGTGCCCGGCCCTGCCACCGATGCGCCAATAAATCTGGCACTCTCGTAAAAAGAGTGCCAAAAATCCCTTGAATTCCTCCAGGCCAGCCCCAATATCCCGAGCAAGCCCCGAAGGGGTCTGCCCAACGCGGGCCTGTATAACACTGTAATCAGGAGAACGTGATCAATGAAAATTCGTCCGCTGTACGACCGTGTGGTCGTTCGTCGCAAAGAAGAGGAAGAAACCACGGCTGGTGGCATTGTCCTGCCGGGTTCCGCCAAGGAAAAGCCGAACCAGGGTGAAGTGATTGCGGTTGGCGACGGCAAGGTGCTGGAAAACGGCGAGCTGCGTGCGCTGGCCGTGAAAGTCGGCGACAAGGTGGTGTTTGGCCAGTACGCCGGCAGCAACACTATCGAGGTCGATGGTGAAAAACTGATCATCATGGGTGAAAGCGAAATCTTCGCGATCGTCGAGTGACTTTCAGCCGTTTCCCAACAATCTAGTATCGAATTAAAGGATTCTGATCATGGCAGCTAAAGATGTAATTTTCGGCGATGACGCGCGTCAGCGCATGCTGAAAGGTATCAACGTACTGGCCGACGCAGTAAAGGCCACCCTCGGTCCCAAGGGCCGCAACGTCATTCTGGACAAGTCCTTCGGTGCCCCCACCGTCACCAAGGACGGTGTATCCGTCGCCAAGGAAATCGAGCTGAAGGACAAGTTCGAGAACATGGGCGCACAGATGGTCAAGGAAGTTGCCTCTCAGGCGTCTGACCAGGCCGGCGACGGCACCACCACCGCAACGGTACTCGCCCAGGCGATTGTCAACGAAGGCCTGAAGTCGGTCGCCGCTGGCATGAACCCGATGGATCTGAAGCGCGGCATCGACAAGGCAATTGCGGCCGCCGTTGCGCAGATTCAGGAGGCCTCCAAGCCCTGTGAAGACAGCAAGGCCATTGCCCAGGTCGGCACCATCTCTGCCAACAGCGACCACGCTGTAGGCCAGATCATTGCGGAAGCGATGGACAAGGTCGGCAAGGAAGGCGTGATCACCGTGGAAGAAGGTTCCGGCCTGGAAAACGAGCTGGATGTGGTAGAGGGTATGCAGTTCGACCGCGGTTACCTGTCGCCCTACTTCATCAACAACCAGGAGAACATGAGCGCCGACGTCGAGTCGCCCTTCATCCTGCTGGTCGACAAGAAGATCTCCAACATCCGCGAAATGTTGCCGCTGCTGGAGCAGGTCGCCAAGTCTTCGCGTCCGCTGGTGATTATCGCCGAGGACGTTGAAGGTGAGGCGCTGGCGACCCTGGTGGTCAACAACATGCGCGGCATCGTCAAGGTTGCGGCCTGTAAAGCACCTGGCTTCGGCGATCGTCGCAAGGCCATGCTGCAGGATATCGCCATCCTCACCGGCGGTACGGTGATCTCCGAGGAAGTGGGCATGGATCTCGAGTCCACCACGCTGGAGCACCTGGGCAGCGCCAAGCGCGTGACCATGGACAAGGACAACACCACCATCATCGACGGTGCTGGTGAAGCCGCAGCCATTGAAGCCCGCGTCAAGGAAGTGCGTGTACAGATCGAGAACACCTCTTCCGACTACGACCGCGAGAAGCTGCAGGAGCGTGTTGCCAAGCTGGCCGGCGGTGTTGCCGTGATCAAGGTAGGCGCCGCCACCGAGATCGAGATGAAAGAGAAGAAAGCCCGTGTTGAAGATGCTCTGCACGCCACACGCGCGGCCGTCGAAGAAGGCGTAGTGGCTGGTGGTGGTGTTGCCCTGGTGCGTGCCGTGGATGCTATCCGCGACCTCAAGGGCGACAACGAAGACCAGAACCACGGTATCGCTGCAGCGCTGCGCGCCATGGAAAACCCCCTGCGCCAGATCGTAGCCAACGCCGGTGGCGAACCTTCGGTAGTGCTGGACAAGGTGCGCCAGGGCAAGGGCAACTACGGCTACAACGCAGCGACCGGTGAATACGGCGACATGATCGAGATGGGTATTCTCGACCCCGCCAAGGTCACCCGTACTGCACTGCAGGCCGCAGGCTCCGTTGCCGCGCTGATGATCACCACCCAGGTGATGATCGCCGATTCACCGGAAGACAAGTCTTCCGGCGGCGGCATGCCCGATATGGGCGGCATGGGTGGTATGGGTGGCATGGGCGGCATGATGTAAGCCGGCCACTCCCATAGCCCTGAAAACCCCGCCTTGTGCGGGGTTTTTTTTGTCTGCTGACATCGGCACGGGAGCAGTTACGAAGACGCTGGCAGCGTGTACAATCAAACGGGTTTTATAACGACAACAAGGAAACTCTCATGAACATGTTTATCGTCGATTTCGTTTTTCGTTGGGCGCACGTGCTGTTCGGTATCACCTGGATAGGCATGCTGTATTACTTCAACTTCGTGCAGACTGAGTACTTCAAGGAAGCCGAGGCGGGCGCCAAGGCAGACGCTATGAAGAAGCTCGCGCCGCGCGCGCTGTGGTGGTTCCGTTGGGGTGCCATGTTTACCTTCCTCACCGGTTTCATCCTGCTTATGGCGGCGCGTCCGTTTGGCAATATGGGCGCCAGCGCGTTGATACTCATGGGCTCCCTCACCGGCACATTGATGTTCCTGAACGTCTGGCTGATTATCTGGCCCAACCAGAAAATCGTCCTCGGGCTGGCAGAGGGTGACGGCCCGGTCGCGGCGGCCAAGGCCGGCCTGGCTTCACGCACTAACACCCTGTTTTCAGGGCCTATGCTGTTCGGCATGCTCGGCGCCAAGCACGCACCATTCATCACGCCCAGCACCACGGGCCTGATTGCCTGTGCCGCGCTTATTCTGGCGCTGGAAGCCAATGCCCTGTTCGGCAAGCAGGGGCCGATGACCAAGGTGGTGGGCGTCATTCACATGAGCATCCTGCTCACCGGTGTTGTCTGGGCGCTGCTCGCCTTCCTGTAATGTCCTCTGCGCCGGGCTGCCAAGGGGGCCCGGCGCAATCCTGCTTTATCCGCACCTGCCGCTCTGCAACGGCTGCGTTGCCCATGTATAATGCTTCCTTCATTTCACGCCAGTGACCTACCATGTCCCAGGATGATATCGACCATATGCCGCCCATTGTTCCTTCGCGGGAGACCGGGCAGGAACCTGTTGCACCCAAGCCGCGCGGCAGCAAACCGGACAAGGGGCGCGCGGGTAACACGCGGCCGCCTGCGGGCGGTGGCGGTGGCACAGCGGCTGGCGGCTCCAGCTTCCTCTTGCGTCTGATGCTGGTCATCGCGCTCGCCGTGGCTGGCGTTGCCTGCGCCTGGGCTTACCAATTGCAGCAGGCGCTGGATGGCAGCGCGGCACAGATGGAGCGGTATGCCAAACGTATTTCCGACCTTGAGGATCGGCTCTCAGATACCGATGAGGGCCTCAGCCAGAACACGCAGGCCATGGCGGTCAAGATCAAGGAGCTGTATTCCGAAGTCGATAAACTGTGGGCCTCTGCGTGGCGCCGGAACAAGGCGGCTATCGAGGAGCTGGAGAAAACCAGCGCCAGCCAGGTGAAGAAAGTCGCCGCTGCCGAGAAAACGCTGGCCGCGAATGCCGAGCAGATCAAGAGCGCCTCCGGCGACATCGCACGCCTGAAAAGTGTGGCGGGCGATCTGGAACGCCTGATGGCCAGTGCCAAGGCCAACCAGGCCGAGGTGGAACGTGTTGCTGACAGCGTCAACCGGGTGAACGTGGAGCTTGCCAAGCTGAACAAGCGGGTGCAGGAAAACGAGGACTGGGTGAACTCTATCAACACATTCCGCGGCCAGATCAACCGCTCGATTACTGACCTGCAATCTTCGGTGCGCAACCTGCAGTCAGCGCCCTCTACCCCCTAGACCGACAGCAAGGACTCCTGCCATGACCGTTATCCGTCAGGATGATTTTATCGACAGCGTCGCCGACGCCCTGCAGTTTATTTCCTACTACCACCCGCTGGACTTCGTACAGGCCGTGCACCGTGCCTGGGAGATGGAGCAGAACCCGGCCGCCAAGGATGCGATGGCGCAGATCCTGATTAATTCCCGTATGTGCGCGCAGGGCCACCGGCCCATCTGTCAGGACACCGGTATTGTGACCGTGTTTCTGAAAATCGGCATGAACGTGCGCTGGGATGCCACCCTGTCGGTAGCGGATATGGTCAATGAAGGTGTGCGCCGCGCTTACACCCATCCGGATAACGTACTGCGCGCCTCCATCCTCGAAGACCCCGCCGGTGCGCGGCGCAATACCAAGGACAACACCCCCGCCGTGATCCATATGGAAGTGGTGCCGGGCGACACCGTGGATGTGCAGGTGGCGGCCAAGGGCGGTGGCTCGGAAAACAAATCCAAGCTGGCCATGCTCAACCCTTCCGACAGCATTGTGGACTGGGTGGTGAAGACCGTACCGACCATGGGCGCCGGTTGGTGCCCGCCGGGTATGCTTGGTATCGGTATTGGTGGCACGGCGGAGAAGGCGGCGCTGATGGCGAAGGAGTCCCTGATGGACCCGGTCGACATTCACGAACTGCGTCAGCGAGGCCCCGCCAACCGTAGCGAGGAGTTGCGCCTCGAGATCATGGATGCGGTGAACCGCCTGGGTATCGGTGCGCAGGGCCTGGGCGGCCTGACCACGGTACTGGATGTGAAGATCCGCGATTATCCCACCCACGCGGCGTCGCTGCCGGTGGCGATGATTCCCAACTGTGCGGCCACCCGCCACGCCCATTTTGTGCTGGATGGCAGCGGCCCCGCCCTGCAGACGCCGCCCAACCTCGATGACTGGCCGGAGATCACCTGGGAAGTGGGTGAGCAAGTGCGGCGTGTCAATCTGGACACGGTGACACCGGAGGAGGCGGCCCAGTGGCAGCCCGGCGATACACTGCTGTTGTCGGGCAAGATGCTCACCGGGCGCGATGCCGCGCATAAGAAAATGAAAGAGCTGATCGACAGCGGGGAAGGTCTGCCGGCGGAGGTCGATCTGAAGGGCCGCTTCATCTATTACGTTGGCCCCGTGGATCCGGTGCGTGATGAGGTCGTTGGGCCCGCAGGCCCCACCACATCGACCCGCATGGATAAATTCACCGACTTTATCCTCGATAAAACCGGCCTGCTGGGCATGATTGGCAAGGCGGAGCGCGGGCCCACCGGCATTGAGGCGATCAAGAAGCACAAGGCGGTGTATCTTATGGCGGTAGGGGGTGCGGCCTACCTGGTATCGAAAGCCATTACCTCGGCGCGTGTGGTGGCTTTCCCCGAGCTGGGCATGGAGGCCATCTACGAATTCGAGGTGCAGGACATGCCGGTCAGCGTGGCGGTCGATTCGCGCGGCGTTTCCGTGCATGAAACCGGTCCGCGCATCTGGCAGGCGAAGATCGAAGAGCAGGCGCTTGAGCTGATCTGATCCGCGTGCTCACTGCCTCATGACAACCTTCTACTGGCACGACTACGAAACCTTCGGGGCTGACCCGGCCTGGGACAGACCGGTGCAGTTTGCGGGCCTGCGTACCGATGCCGACCTCAACGTCATCGGCGACCCGCTGGTACTGTATGCCCGCCCCGCAGATGACTTCCTGCCACATCCCATGGCGTGCCTGATCACCGGCATTACCCCGCAACTTGCACTGGAAAAGGGCGTGGCGGAGTGCGAGTTCATTGCCCGCATCCACGCCGAGCTGGCTCAGCCCGGTACCTGCGCGGTGGGTTACAACTCACTGCGTTTCGACGATGAAATCACGCGCCATACGCTCTATCGGAACTTCTTCGACCCCTATGCCCGCGAATGGCAGAACGGCAACTCGCGCTGGGACATTATCGATTTGCTGCGCACGGCCTGGGCGCTGCGCCCGGAAGGCATCGAGTGGCCGCGGCGAGAGGACGGTCATGTCAGTTTCAAGCTGGAGCAACTGACGGCGGCCAATGGCATTGCACACAGCGCCGCCCACGATGCCCTGGCCGATGTTGAGGCGACCCTGGCGATGGCGCGGCTGGTGCGTGAACGGCAACCCAAGCTGTATGCCTGGGTTCTGCAGAGTCGCGACAAGCGCTGGGTGCAGGGGCAGTTACAGCTGGGTGCATTAAAACCCGTCGTACACATTTCTGGCATGTTCGGCGCGGAGCGCTACAACACGGCGCTGATCGTGCCGTTGGCAACACACCCGAGAAATCGCAACGAGGTCATCTGTGTCGACCTTAATGACGACCCGGCGGTGTTGCGCGAGCAGCCGGTGCCGGCGCTGCAGCAGACGCTGTTTGCGCGCCGCGAGGCCCTGGCCGAAGGGCAGCAGCGCCCGGGCCTGAAGACGGTACACACCAACCGCTGTCCGGTGCTGGTGCCAGCGAGCATGGTGACCCCCGAGGTCGCTGCGCGCATTGGCCTGGACGGTGCGCGCTGCCGGCGTCATCTCGCGGCCCTGCGCGACTGGCACCAGGCGGATGCGCAGGGCATGATCGAGAAATTGCAGGCTGTGTACGCGGGACGTGAGTTTGCACCCGTCACCGACCCCGATCGCATGCTCTACAGCGGCGGATTTTTCTCCGATGCGGACCGGCGTGCGATGGATCAGGTGCGCGCCGCCAGCCCGGATGCGCTGGCTGGAGAGTCCTTTGTGTTTGAAGATGCCCGCCTGCAAGAGATGCTGTTTCGCTATCGTGCGCGCAACTTCCCCCACACCATGTCGGCCAGTGAGCGCGCCCAGTGGGACGAGTTCCGGCTACAGCGTATCGCCGAACCCGATGCCGCCTCCGCGCTCGGCCTGGAGGCCTATCAGTCACTTGTCGACGCCCTGCTGCAGGAGGAACGTCCGGCGCGCGAGCACGCGGTGCTCGAGGCCCTTCTGGAATACGGCGACGCGCTGCTGGCCTGAACGGGCCATGGGCAAGCGGCCAGCGCAGGCCGTATAATAGCGGCGCGCGAGCGCGAGGTACCGCGCTTTGCCAGATTCGGGAGTGTTTGCGTGCAGTTTGCCGGTAGTCATATCCTCTCCATCGCCCAGTTTGAGCGCCCCGACGTGGAACGGGTATTCGCCGTGGCAGACAGCATGGAGCCTTACGCCCACCGCCGGCGCGTTACCCGGGTGCTCGATGGCGCTATTCTGGGTTCCATGTTCTTCGAGCCCAGCACCCGCACGCGAGTTAGCTTCGGTAGCGCGTTCAACTTGCTGGGTGGTGAAGTGCGCGAAACCACGGGCTTCGAACAGTCGGCCATCGCCAAGGGCGAATCGCTCTACGATACCGCACGCGTGCTCAGTGGCTACTCCGACGTCATCGCCATGCGCCACCCACAGGAGGGCTCGGTCGCCGAGTTTGCGGCCGCCAGTCGTGTACCGGTAATCAATGGGGGTGACGGCAGTAACGAGCACCCCACGCAGGCGCTGCTCGACCTGTACACCATTCGCAAGGAACTGGCGGCGCGCGGCCGTGATGTCGACCGGCTGCGTATTGCCATGGTCGGTGATCTGCGCCACGGGCGTACCGTGCACTCGCTGTGCAAGCTGCTGTGCCTGTTCAATGGCGTTCAGGTAGTGCTGGTGTCCCCCAGCGAGTTGCGTATGCCGGGAGCGATTGTGGAGCAATTGCGCGCATCCGGTCACGAGGTGCTGGAGTCCGAGGCGCTGGAAACCAGCATTCGACATGTCGATATCGTGTATTCCACGCGTATTCAGGAGGAGCGTTTCAGCTCCCAGCAGGAGGCGGACCTCTACCGCGGCCGGTTCCGTCTCAACCAGAGCATTTACACCGAGCACTGCGAACCCAACACGGTGATCATGCACCCGCTGCCGCGCGACTCACGAGTGACGGCGCGGGAGCTGGACGATGACCTGAACGATAACCCGAACCTCGCCATTTTCCGCCAGACAGACAACGGCGTGTTGGTGCGTATGGCGCTGTTTACCCTGGTGCTGGATGTTGTGGAGCAGGTGCATAAGCACGCGCGCGACGTGAACTGGTACACCGGCGGGCGTTTCGATGGCCTTTGAGTTGGCCTTCTCCGGCGCCGCCGCACGTGTATTGCAGAGCGAGGCGGCCTTCAGCGGGCATTTTTCCGTGCGCCGCCTCACCCTGCAGCACCGGCTGTTCACCGGCGGCTGGAGCGAACCGCTGGTGCGCGAGGTGTTTGAGCGCGGCGATGCCGTGGCCGTGCTGCCTTATGAACCGGAAACTGACTGCGTCATTCTCATAGAGCAGTTTCGCCCCGGTGCGCTGCGCGATGCGCACAGCCCCTGGATGCTGGAAGTCATCGCCGGTGTTGTTGAGGCTGGCGAAACGGATGCGGAGGTCGCTCATCGCGAAGCCGCGGAAGAAGCGGCCTGTGAGCTGGCAGAACTGCTTCCCATCGCCAGCTATTATCCCAGTGCTGGCGCCTGTTCCGAGCACGTCCGGCTGTTCTGTGGCCGCGTCACGGCGGCGGACGCCGGTGCCGTGCACGGTGCCCGTGATGAGGGTGAGGATATTTTGGTGCACCGTATTCCCCGCGGCGAGGCACTGGCGCTGCTCGCGGCGGACCGCGTGCCCAATGGCCACACGCTGATTGCCCTGCAATGGCTGCAGTTGCAGGGCGAGTCGCTGCGGCAACGCTGGCTTTCCTGATGGCCGGCGTGCCGTGACGTCGCCCACTCCACCCGCTACGCCGGAACCCGCTGCGCCCGGGCTGCTGCGCTCCAGTGCTGTGGTGGGCAGCATGACGCTGCTCTCGCGTGTGCTCGGTTTGTTGCGCGATGTGGTGATGGCGGCCGTGGTGGGCGCCAGTGCCAACGCCGACGCTTTCTTTGTGGCCTTCAAGATTCCCAACTTCCTGCGCCGCTTGTTTGCCGAGGGTGCCTTTGCGCAGGCTTTCGTGCCGGTGCTCGCCGACTACCGCGAGGACGGCAGCGTGGCGGCGGTGCGAGCACTGGTAGACCGCGTGGCCGGGGTGTTGGGTGGCACCTTGTTGGTGGTCACCGCACTGGCCATGCTGGCAGCACCGCTGGTGGCCATGGTGTTCGCGCCGGGTTTTGTCGCCGACGCGGGCAAATTCGACCTCACGGCGCAGATGATCCGCATCACTTTTCCGTATTTGCTGCTCATCTCCATGACCGGTTTTTGCGGCGCCATCCTCAATAGCTACGGTCGCTTCGCCGTGCCGGCCCTGACGCCGGTATTTCTCAACCTGTCCCTGATTGGCGCGGCGCTGATTGCTGCCCCGCAGCTGGATGAACCGGTGTTTGCGCTGGCCTGGGGGGTGGCGCTGGCGGGTGTGGTGCAGTTGCTCTTTCAACTGCCGTTTTTGTATCGGCTTGACCTGGTGCCGCGGCCGCGCTGGGACACGCGCCACCCGGGGGTGCGGCGCATTCTCAAGCTGATGGTGCCGGCACTGTTCGGTGTGTCCGTCAGCCAGATCAACCTGCTGCTGGATACGGTGCTGGCCTCTTTTCTGCCTACCGGCAGCGTATCCTGGTTGTATTACTCGGACCGCCTGATGGAGCTGCCGCTGGGTGTATTCGGTATTGCCATTGCCACGGTGATTCTGCCCAGCCTGTCCGCGCACCGCGCGGGGTCGAGGATGCGCGAGTTCGGGCTGACACTGGACTGGGCGGTACGCTCCGTGCTGCTGATCGCCGTGCCGGCGGCGGTGGCGCTGGCGGTGCTGGCGCAGCCGATTCTGGTGACACTGTTCCAGTATGGGGAGTTCAGGCCCCAGGACGTGGCGATGTCGGCGCTGAGCCTGACGGCCTACAGCCTTGGGCTTGCCGCATTCATGCTGATCAAGGTGCTGGCGCCGGGGTACTTTGCGCGCCAGGACACCGCCACGCCGGTGCGGTTTGGCATCATTGCCATGGCCGCCAACATGGTGCTTAACCTGTTGTTTGTGTTGCCGCTGATGTTCTGGTTCGATGCCGGGCACGTGGGCCTTGCCCTGGCCACCAGTGTGGCCGCCTACCTGAATGCGGGTCTGTTGCTGCGCGGGTTGCTGCGCGCCGGCGTATTGCAGCTGCAGCCCGGTTGGGGTGTCTACGCCGGCCGCCTGCTGCTCGCCACCGCTGCGATGGTGGGTGCGCTTGTCCTGCTCAGTCCGCCCGTGGAGAGCTGGCTGCAGTGGGCTTTGCCCGTGAGGGTGGGGCGTCTCGCCTTGGTCTGCGGCGTCGGTGGCGCGACATATCTTCTGGTGCATTTTCTGCTGGGCACGCGTTTGCATCACCTGCGCACGCCGCCTGCAAGCAGCTGAGCGCCGGGGAGCGCAGCACCGCCCGGCATAGGCTAGGGCGGCACTTTTCGCTATACTCCTGCGTTTGCTTTCACAGAGTAAGCCCGACCTCATGGAGCTGATCAGAGGCCTGCATAACCTGGGGCCGCAACACCGCCCCTGCGTTGCGACCATCGGCGCTTTTGATGGGGTGCATCTCGGCCACCAGGCCGTTATACGCAAGCTGCAGGCCAAGGCGGAGGAGCTGGGGCTGCCGGCAACGGTAATTGTGTTCGAACCGTTGCCGCGCGAGTATTTCGCGCCGCTGGAGGCGCCCGCCCGCATCATGAGCTTCCGGGAGAAGTTTTGTGCACTGGAGCGCCTCGGTGTGGACCGGGTGTTGCGTATTCGCTTCACGCCCAGCCTGCGCAGAATGTCGGCCCAGGCCTTTGTCGACGAGGTGTTCGTACAGGGGCTGGGTGTGCAGCATGTTGTGCTTGGCGATGACTTCCGCTTCGGCAACGACCGGCAGGGCGATTACGCCTTCATCAAGTCCCAGGGGCGGCGCTACGGCTACGAGGCCAGCGCAACCGAGACCTGTGAGCTGGGCGACGAGCGAGTCAGCAGTACACGCATCCGCAAGGCGCTTGCGGACGGCGACTTCAGATTGGCGGAGCGGTTGCTCAGCCGGCCCTACCGCATGAGTGGCAAGGTGATCTACGGCCGGCAACTGGGGCGCGAGTTGGGTTTCCCAACGGCAAACCTGCAGTTGCACCGCTTGCGCTCGCCCCTCTCCGGCGTCTATGCGGTGACGGTCACCGGCGCTGGTCTGGAGAGTGCGCCTGCGGTGGCGAATGTCGGCACGCGGCCCACTGTGGGAGACAGCATACAGGCCAACCTCGAGGTGCACGTACTGCAGGGGAGCCCACAGCTGTATGGCCGACACCTGGAGGTGACGTTTCTGCACAAGCTGCGGGAGGAGCGCAAGTTCGACTCGATCGAGCTGCTGCGGGAGCAGATTGGGCAGGATGCTGATGCCGCCAGGGCGTGGCTGGAACAACATATGAGCAGCCCTGCGCCAGATGGCGTGGGCTGAACCGACAGATACGGGACTAGAGCTTGCATGAGTAACTACAAGGACACGCTGAACCTGCCGCAGACCGGGTTTCCGATGAAGGCGAGCCTCGCCCAGCGTGAACCACAGCGCATTCGCCAGTGGCAGGAGAGCGGCCTGTACGGCAAGATCCGCGCCGCGCGTGCCGGGCGCCCGCTATTCATCCTCCACGATGGCCCGCCCTATGCCAACGGTGACCTGCACCTGGGGCACGCGGTCAACAAGGTGCTGAAGGACATCATCGTCAAGTCGCGCTCGCTGGCGGGTTTCGATGCCCCCTACGTGCCCGGCTGGGACTGTCACGGCCTGCCCATCGAACTCAATGTGGAAAAGAAAGTCGGCAAGCCTGGGGTGAAGGTCTCGGCGGCCGAGTTTCGCCAGAAGTGCCGCACCTATGCCGCCGGGCAGGTGGATCGCCAGCGTCAGGATTTCATCCGCATGGGCGTGGTGGGCGACTGGGAAAATCCCTACCTGACCATGGATTTCCAGTTTGAAGCCGACATCGTGCGCACGCTGGGCCGCATTATCGACAACGGCCACCTGCACAAGGGCTTCAAGCCCGTGCACTGGTGCCTGGATTGCGGCTCTGCGCTCGCGGAGGCGGAGGTCGAGTACCAGGACAAGCGCTCGACGGCCGTTGATGTCGCGTTCGTCGCGCTCGACCCTGCGTCTATCGCGCAGGCCTGCGGCAGCGATTATAGCGGGGAGATCGCGGTCCCGATCTGGACCACAACCCCCTGGACGCTGCCGGCCAACATGGCGGTCTGTCTCCACCCCAACCTCGATTATGTCCTGCTGGCCGGTAACGGGCGCGCGCTGGTGGTGGCAGAGGAGCTGGCCGCCACCGTGGCGGCGCGCTACGGCCTCGACGGGGTGACGGTGCTCGGCCGCTGCAAAGGACAGGCACTGGAACACCAGCGGCTGCAGCACTGTTACCAGTCGCGCGATGTTCCTGTTGTGCTGGGTGACCATGTCACCACGGAAGCGGGCACGGGCGCCGTGCACACGGCACCGGCCCATGGTCAGGACGACTTTGTGGTGGGTCAGGCCTACGGACTGGCCGTGTACAACCCGGTCGCGGGCAATGGCGTGTACCTGCCGGATACGGCGTGTTTTGCCGGCCAGCACGTATTCAAGATCGACCAGCCCATGCTGGAGTTGTTGCGTGAACGCGGCGTGCTCCTGCACAGTGAGGGTTACGATCACTCCTACCCACACTGCTGGCGGCACAAGACGCCCATCATTTTCCGTGCCACGCCCCAGTGGTTCGTCAGCATGCAGCAGAACGGTCTGCTCGGCGGTGCCCTGGCGGCGGTTGAGCAGGTGCAGTGGGTGCCGGAGTGGGGCAAGGCGCGTATTGACTCCATGCTGGCGCAGCGTCCCGACTGGTGCATTTCGCGCCAGCGCACCTGGGGCTCGCCCATCACCCTGTTTGTACATCGGGAAACCGGCGACCTGCACCCGCGCACCGCGGAGCTGATTGAGGCAGTTGCCCAGCGCATTGAACAGCGTGGTATTGAGGCCTGGTTCGATCTCGAGCCCGGGGAACTGCTGGGCAGTGAGGCACAAGATTACGACAAGGTGACCGACACCCTGGACGTCTGGTTCGATTCCGGTGTGACCCACGCCTGTGTTCTGCGTCGGCGCGAGGGCCTGCGGGCGCCAGCAGACTTGTATCTGGAAGGCTCGGACCAGCATCGGGGCTGGTTTCAGTCCTCGCTACTCACCAGCATCGCCGCGTTCGGTGAGGCGCCCTACCGTCAGGTGCTGACGCACGGATTCACGGTAGATGCCCAGGGGCGCAAGATGTCCAAGTCGTTGGGCAACGTTATCGCGCCCAATACAGTCATGAACGACCTGGGTGCGGATATCCTGCGCCTGTGGGTTGCCGCCACCGATTACCGTGGCGAATTGACGGTGTCGGATGAGATTTTCAAGCGCACGGCGGATTCCTATCGCCGTATTCGCAATACTGCGCGTTTCCTGCTCTCCAACCTGAACGGTTTTGAACCCGCTGAACATGCACTGCCGCTCGCCGAGTTGATCGCTCTGGACCGCTGGGTAATCGACCGCGCGGCGCGTCTGCAGGTGGAAATCGAGGCGGCTTACGACAGCTACCAGTTTCACGTGATCTACCAGAAGCTGCACAATTTCTGCAGCAATGACCTGGGCGGCTTTTACCTGGACGTCATCAAGGATCGTCAATACACCACGCAGGCGGACAGCCGCGCGCGGCGTTCGGCACAGACGGCGCTCTATCACATTGCGGAGGCGCTGGTGCGCTGGGTCGCGCCGATTCTCAGCTTCACAGCCGAGGAAATCTGGGAAAATCTGCCCGGTGAGCGCCCCGAGTCGGTGTTTCTCGGCGAATGGTACCGCGGCCTCGAACAGCTCGACGATAATGAGGGCATGGGCGCCGCCTACTGGCAACAGGTTATGGCGGTACGCACCGCCGTGAACCGCGAAATTGAAGTGCAGCGCGCCGCCGGCCTGGTGCGCGGCTCCCTGGACACCGAGGTGACACTTTACGTTGCCGCGCCCTTGCGGACACTGCTGGAAAGCCTGCAGGATGAGTTGCGCTTTGTGCTCATCACCTCGGGCGCCTCGCTGGCGGCATTGGAAGACGCCCCCGCCACGGCTGCGGCATCCGAGCTGACCGAGCTGCGTTTGCAGGTGCATGTCAGCGAAGCAGAGAAGTGCGAGCGCTGCTGGCACCGCCGCGATGATGTGGGACAGCACAGCGGTCATCCCACTTTGTGTGGTCGCTGCGTCGACAATGTTGATGGCCCCGGGGAGCAACGCCACTTTGCGTAAATTACATCCGGTTATCTGGTGGTATTCGCTGGCGCTGCTGGTTATTGTGCTCGACCAGCTGACCAAGGTTGCGGCGGAGCAGTACCTGACCTACGCCCGCCCGCTGCCGGTCACCAGCTGGTTCAACCTCACCCTGCAGTACAACCCGGGTGCGGCCTTCAGCTTCCTGAGTGATGCCGGGGGCTGGCAGCGCTATTTCTTCAGCGGTATTGCAGTGGTGATCAGCGTGGTGCTGGTAGTGTGGCTTTATCGACTGCCATCAAGCCAGCGCCTGCTGCCGGCAGCGCTGGCCTTGATTCTCGGCGGCGCGCTTGGCAACCTCTGGGATCGCCTAGTGCTGGGCCACGTGGTGGACTTTATTTCGCTACACTATGCGGGTGCATTCTTCCCGGCATTCAATATCGCCGATTCGGCGATTACCGTGGGTGCCGGGCTGATGATTCTCGACAGCTTCCTGGCGCCGCGCCAGGGGCAAAGCGGAGGGACAGGAACCCAGTGACAAACAGTGATGTAGCGGTCGGTGAGGGCACGCGCGTGTTCCTGAATTTCTCTGTCAGCCTGGAAGACGGCTCCGAGGTGGATAGCAACTTTGGCGGCGAGCCGGTCAGTTTCGTGGTGGGTGATGGCAACCTGCTACCCGGTTTCGAGCGGGTGCTTATGGGTATGCAACCCGGGCAGCGCCATGTGTTTACCGTGTCGCCCGAGGACGCCTTCGGTCAGCCCAACGACAACAACGTGCAAACGGTGGCTCGCGATCATTTCGACGACGATGTGGCACTGGAGATCGGCCTCGTATTTTCGTTCGCAGACGCCGCCGGCGGCGAGCTGCCGGGGCTGATTGTGGCTTTCGATGAGGAGGAGGTGACGGTGGATTTCAACCACCCGCTGGCAGGTCGCTCGATTCTGTTTGACGTGCAGGTACACCGGGTCGAGCCGGCCGAGTTGCACTGATGGACATTCGTCTCGCCAATCCCCGGGGGTTTTGCGCGGGTGTGGACCGTGCTATCGATATCGTTAATCGGGCGCTGGAGATGTTCGGCTCGCCGATTTATGTGCGCCACGAGGTGGTGCACAACCGATTCGTGGTCGACGACCTGCGTGACCGTGGCGCGATATTCGTGGAGGAGCTCGACGAGGTGCCCGATGATTGCATCGTGATCTTCAGTGCCCACGGCGTGTCGCAGGCGGTGCGCAAAGAGGCGGCGGTGCGCGGTTTGCGCGTGTTTGATGCCACCTGTCCGCTGGTGACCAAAGTACATATTGAAGTGGCGCGCTACAGCGATGATGGCAGCGAGTGCGTCCTCATCGGACATTGCGGTCACCCGGAGGTCGAAGGCACCATGGGGCAGTTCGACCGCAGTGCTGGAGGTGATATCTATCTGGTAGAGGACGAGGCGCAGGTGGCGTCGCTGGTTGTGCGCAACCCCCAGCGTCTGCATTACGTCACCCAGACCACGCTCTCCGTGGATGATACGTCCCGGGTCATTGATGCCCTGCGTGCGCGCTTTCCCGCAATACAAGGGCCGCGCAAGGACGATATCTGCTACGCCACGCAGAACCGGCAGGACGCCGTGAAACAACTGGCGGCGGAGTGTGACCTGGTGCTGGTGGTGGGCTCCCCGAACAGTTCCAATTCCAATCGCTTGCGGGAACTGGCCGAGCGCATGGGCGCCGTGGCCTACCTCATTGACAGTGCCGATGACATCCGTCCCGAGTGGTTGCAGGGGCAAACGCGGGTCGGCGTCACTGCCGGTGCCTCGGCGCCGGAAGTGCTGGTCAACGAGGTCGTGCTGGGTCTTCAGGCCCTGGGTGCGAACCCTCCGGTGGAGCTGGTGGGGCGTCCGGAAAACGTCACCTTCTCACTGCCCCGCGAGCTGCGCATACCCGCCCGAAACGTCTGATTTAGTCAAAATCATCCGGACGCTGGCGCGTCCCCGCCTCGCCGCTAAGCTTTGTGCTGGCAGGGAGGCTGTGTATGAACAGGATGTCGCAACGCGGCCCGCACCGCGGGCTTACCTTGGTGGAAGTGCTGTTGGTGGTGGCGCTGCTCAGCGTCTTGCTGCTGGTTGCGGTGCCGGGGTTTCAGGCGGTGCAGCAGCGCCTGGCCATCAGGGCCGAGGCCGTTCGCCTGTTCATGGCGCTGAATCTCGCCCGCAGTGAGGCGGTCAGTCGCAATCAACCGGTAACACTGTGCCCCTCCGACTATGCCCGCAGCGGCGTTGTGCGCTGTGGCGGTGACTATCGCCGGGGCTGGGTGCTCTTGCGCGGTGTGCACACCGCGGGACCGGCGACGCGGGATGTGCTCTTGCGCGCCTGGGCGCCCATGTCCCCCACGCTGCATCTGCTCGATCGAGCGGGTGCCCGACACGTTGTCGCACCCATCAGCTTCATGCCTGATGGCACGGCGGGACGCAACCGAACCCTCATGGTCTGCTCGCACCGCCTGCCTGGCCTGGCGTCATGGAGCGTCATCATGAACGTGGTCGGGCGCGCGCGCCTGCTTCGGGCCTGGGGCGAGTGTCCCCGTGAGGCTGTGGCATGAAGCGCCGCGAGGAAGGGCTCGGGTTTATCGAGCTGTTGATTGCGCTGCTGCTGTTCAGCGTGGGCGCGTTGGGTTTGCTCGCCGCACAGCTGGTGTCCTGGCGCACGAGCATCGAGGGCGCACAGGTAAGCCAGGCCACAGCGCTTGCCCGCGACATGCTGGCGCGTATCGACAGCAATCCCGAGGCCCTGCGACGTTACGTGCGCAGTGAGCTTCGTCCCGACAGCCCGCCCACAGCGGACCTTGTGATGTGTCACACGGCGGCAGCTGGTGACGCCGCAACGCCGCGCTGTGACCCGGATACGCTCTCTGCCTACGACCTGCTGCAGTGGCTGGGGTTGCTCGCCGGTGGGCCAGAGTCGGCCACCGGTCTGCCGGAGCCGGTTGCCTGTATTGTGGCCGAGGAGCAGCGGGTAACCGTGGCCATCGCCTGGCGCGGGCCGCGCGCCGCGGCATCTCCGGTTCCCTCGCGTTGTGGTGCCGGGCTGGGGCGCTATGGGCCGGATGACCAGTGGCGCCGCGTGGTCGCGCTGCGCACCTGGTTTCCGGCGGGGCGCGAACCATGATGCATCATCCGCCACCCTCTCACCGCCTGCGTGGCGTATCGCTGCCCGCGCTGCTCATTTCCATGGCCCTGGGTTTGCTACTGGCCGGCATGCTGGTGTGGTCCTATGCGGAGGCGAGGCGTCAGTTCCTGATTGCCGACGAACTCGCACGTCTGCACGAGAACGGGCGTTTTGCGCTGGCGCTGCTGCGCAGGGAACTGACGTTGGCAGGATTTCTGGGCGGGCTTGCACCGCACGCGCGGCCATCGCTGCCAGCGTTCGTACCGGGCTGTGGGGTGGCGGCAAGCTGGCCGCTCGCCGCTTTCCGCGCCCTGGACATGCAGGTGGATTACGACGGCGGTGCGCCACAGACGGTCAGCGGGACAGTCCTCGATTGTCTGCCGTCGTCGATGCTACAGCGCGGCAGTGATCTGCTGGCCGTGCGGCGCACCGCAGGCGAGGCCACGCTCAGCAACGGGCAGCTCGCGGGCGCAGCGGGAGGGGTTGATCGAGGGTATTGGTACCTGCGGCTCGCAGCGGGCGGTGCCCGGGCACAATGGTGGCAGGCCGGGCGTATTGCCGCGGCGGAAGCGCGTCCCGGAAGCGGTGTGGATTACTGGCGTCTCCTCGCCCGCGTGTTTTACGTGCGCCGGTACTCGATCGCCCCGGCGGACCGGATTCCAACACTCTGTGCGGCGGCACTTGCGCCTTCCGGGGTATTCAGCCAGTGCCTGGTGGAAGGCGTGGAGCGCCTGCATATCGAACTGGGTGTGGACCACAATGGTGACGGTGCACCGGACTACTATGCGCTAGAGCCTGATGCCGGCCAGCTGCAACAGGCGGTAACCGCGCGTATTGCGCTACTTGTGCGCAGCGTTGCACCGGTAGCCGGGTACTCGGGGCCACGACAGCACACGCTGGGGCAGCTGTCGTTCACCGCCGATTCCGACGGGTATGTACGCCGTGTGTTCAGCACTACGGTGGCCCTGCGCAACCTGCGCCCGTCGGTTGCGGGAGGGTCGGCCTGATGTGCCCCTATGGGTCAGCTCGTGATTCACGGGTCGGGGGCTTTATTCTCTTGCTGACACTGGTGTTGCTGGGCCTGATCAGCGTCGTGTCCGTTGCGACGCTGCGCAGCAGTGCGCTGGAACTGCGCATGAGTGGCAATCTCCTGCAGCGTGAAGAGGCCTTGCAGCATGCGTTGGGGGTTGCCGCCATGATCAGCAGCAGCGCAGAGCCCTTTGTGGCGATGCAGCAGGCGGGGCGAGACCGGTGCAGCATGTCGCACAGCTGCGCCGAAGGCCTCAGTCACCGGCTTGACGCGCTGTTGGATGGCGCCGGCCCAGAGGCACGACGGTTGCACACACACTTCGAGATACACCGCCACGGGCCGCTACTGTCGGGCGCATCGGTGCCGCGGATGCTGGAGGCACACGCATCCGGGGCCGGTGCGGCCTCATTTATTCGCTTTGAGATACGCGTCAGGGTAGGGGATGCGCGGGGCGACATGCCGCGGGCCCAGGTTGTGCAGGGTGTTCTCCTGCGCTGGTTGGATGGCCCGGCTCAGTGAAAGGGAGGGTGGTCATTATGCAAAGATATCTGGCACAGCTGATTCTGGTCTTTCTCTGGCAGGCTGCAAGCACCGTGTGGGCCGACGACCTGGACGCCTGGTGGACGCCTGCGGATCGCACGGTGTTGAGCCTTGAGCTGGTGCAGGGGGAGGGGGCTGCGCCGTTGTTGTGCACCCTAGGGCAGGACTGTCGTCAACGCTTCACTGCATCGGCTTACAGGAAGCTGCGAGAGGAATACCCGGACGATGTGCCTGTGAGTGTGAACGCTGCGGCCATGGCGATCGTCCGTTCCGTTATTGAGCGCCTGCCGCCGCAGCTCACTATCGAGGTCGCGCACCGCCGCTCGCCGATTTCCGCGGGTGGCGGGTCGCGCCTTGTCTATCTCGCTCGCGGTGCAGACAACGCTGCGCCGCGGAGCGTCGCGGGGGGCTGTCTGCGCCAGTTTGCGCTGTCGCTGAGCCATGATCCCGACCCGGCTGCACTGGCGTTGTCATTCGATGATCCGGTGCTGGCGGAACGTCGCCTCGGCGAGGCCTTGCTCGGCTTTGCGCGGACACCGGGGAGTATGGTGTCCAGCGCTTTCCCGGTTGTTGCAGCTGGGCAAGCGGACGCTGTGGCCTTGCTGCTTGGGATGTTTGATGCTGGCCCCGATGCGCACTGGGCGGGCAATATCAAGAAATTGTTGATACCGCAGGCAGGGGGACTGCTTGAGTCGCTCGCGATGCCTCCAGCTGCCCTGGTCGAGGACGCGAGGGGCCGGCCTGCGCTGGAGTCCTTGGACTACGGCGGCGGCAGACTCCGGGCAACGGCGCTGACCTTCTGGACGGACCCGGCACAGGTGCTGAGCGGCCTTGCGCCGCCTGTTCAAACAGGGTCAGATGGCGATGCCGTGCGTCGCGGTGGTGCTGGGCAGCGGGTTACCGCCGGCGCACCACCCGGCAGCGCCGCAGCGACGGCCGTTGGCAGGAACCTGTTCACCGAGGTTGCCGCTGAAGCACGCCAGGTTGCGGGGTTCCAGCCTCTCCTGCCTCTGCGCGCCGACCGGGCCAGCGTGGCACTCGTGCGCGAAACCCTGCCGCGAGTGGATGACGCCGAGGCGCTTGAACTCCTGCGCTGGCTGTTGGGCGAGGATGTTGACGAAGCGCCGCAGCGGGCGCGGCCGTGGCTGCTGGGGCCGATATTTCATTCCCGCCCTCTGGCGCTGGACTACGGTGCGACGGGTGCGGGTTATACGCCCTCGAACCCCAATGTACGTATCTTTTTCGGCAGCGCCGACGGCATCCTGCATGTGGTGGAAAACACAGATGCTGCCGGGCGTGAAAGTGGCCGGGAGGTCTACGGCTTCCTGCCGCGAATATTGCTTCCCCGGCAGCTGGAGCGCAGGGCCGGGGAGGTGCGTGGCAGTATCGACTACGGCGTTGATGGCAGCCCGGTAGCGTTGCGTGTTGACCGCAACGGCGATGGGCGTATTCGCGCTCAGGACGGCGACGAGGCGCTGGTGTTTTTTGGCCTGCGCCGCGGAGGTATTGGCTACTACGCACTCGATGTCACGGACGTGGACAGGCCGCCCCGCTTGCAGTGGTCGCTTGCGCGCACACGCGGCGGCGATTTTGACCAGCTTGCGCTCAGCTTCTCGACGCCTGTGGTCGGTCGCGTGCAGTTTGGCGGCGCGGTGCGTGATGTGTTGCTGTTTGGCGGTGGCTATCATGGTGGTCGTGATGCGGTCAGCGGAGAGCCCCTGGGCAAAGACGCCGTTGCCGGAGATGACCCGGTGGGCAATGCGGTCTACATCGTCGACGCGAGAACCGGGGAGCTGGTCTGGAAGGCCGTCCTGGGAGACACCGTGGAGGCGGGCAACACACGGTTTGCACACCCGGATATGCGCGACAGTATTGCCTCGGATCTCGCGGTTATGGTGAATGCTGCAGGGCTCATCCATCGCGCCTATGTCGGTGACACGGGCGGCCGTATCTGGCGCATTGACCTGCCACCGGGTGTTGCCGGGGATCCCGACCACCGCGCTCAGCACTGGTTTGTGTCGGTCTTTGCCCAGCTGGGCGCAGAAGAGGCAGGGCCGCAAGACCGGCGTTTTTTTCACGCACCCGCCCTGGTGCGCACCGTCGACCGTGGCGGTTTGCCGGTGGATGGCCTGCTCGTCACCAGTGGCAATCGGGCCAGGCCGTTGGCCACGGGTGTTGAGGATTATGCATTTTATCTGCGCGACAGCCTGATCGTTAGCGGCGACGCCCTGGCTCGGCATCGCACTCCCCTGGAAATCGGCCAGCTCGTTCCCGTTACAGCCTGCGTGGAAGAAGCGGGCGAGCGTTGCTCCGGGGCGCACGGTGCCGGCTGGCGATTGGCGTTGGCATCTGCGGGTGAGAAGGGCTGGGGTCGGCCGCTGGTTGACGGCGGCCGTGCCCTGTTCAGCAGTTTCCTGCCGCGCACCGGCGCCTGCGAAGCACCGCCCGGCCGAGGGCGCATGTACGCGGTGAATCTCGCGGACGGCACAGCATTGGGCGGTCAAACGCCGGGCTGGGATGCGGGGGTTGGTATGCCCGCGGAGCTGCTGCGTGTGGGCAATGCCATTCTTCTCCCCGCGGAGCCTCCGGTCATTGTTGGGCCCGATAGCGGCCTTGTTCCGGGCACTGTCGTGCAGGTGTCCCGGGCACCGCGCCTGGTGCGCACTTACTGGCGTGAGCCGGGCGTTGACCCGCTGTGAAGCGTTCGCGGCAAGCCTTCAAGCTGCCAGGGGTGGTGGGTGTGAGTTTGCTGGAACTGCTGATCGTGATGGTGGTGCTCTCGGTACTGCTGATGTTGACGGTGCCGCTTTACAGCGAGCAGGTCTTCAAGGGGCGGCGTATTGTCGCCAGTAGCGCGCTATTGGCAATCGCCGGACGGCAGGAAGCGTTCATGCTTTACCATCGCCGCTACGCTGTCGATCTTGCCGAACTGGGGTTCAGCAAGCCTCAGGGGGTGGGGCTGGGTCAGGATGGACAGGAGGTGGAGAGCACTCCGCTCTACGAACTGTCCCTCGCGCCCGTGGATGATCCCTATCAATTTCGCCTTGTGGCTCGCCCTGTGGGGCCTCAGGCGGGGGATATGCGCTGTGGAACCTATACCCTAAACGCTACCGGGGTGGCTGCCAATACCGGTTCAGCCGGCCCTGATGCCTGCTGGTGAGCTGTCCTTAGTCTTCAATATGCAGTTTTTGCAGCCGATAGCGCAGCGAGCGGAAACTGATGCCCAGCAGGCGCGCCGTGGCAGTCTTGTTCCACCGGCATTGTTCGAGGGCTGTTTGCAGAATGCGCCGTTCAATATCCTCCAGATAGCCTTCGAGGTTGCCGTAAGCCGCGGCGACCTCCAGTGACGCTTCACCGGGCTGCACGGGGCTCTGTTGCGCAGCCGGCTGCTCGTTGAACTGCAGGTCGTCTGCGCTTATGGTGTCGCCGTCGGCCAAGGCAATGGCGCGTTCGAGTATGTTCTCCAGTTCGCGCACGTTGCCGGGAAAGCTGCAGCGCTGTAGTGCGGTCATGGCGCTGGGGTCGATGGTCGGAACGCTGACTTCAAGCTCGCTGCAGATACGTTGCAGCAGGGCATGCGCGAGTTCCGGGATATCGCTGCTGCGCTCACGCAGGCTGGGGACGTGCAGGTCGATGACGTTGATACGGTAGTAGAGATCGTTGCGGAAGTGCCCTGCGGCGACTTCTGCGGCAAGGCTCTTGTGCGTTGCACTGAGCAGGCGCACATCGGTGGCCTGCTCGCTACTCGCCCCTACCGGGCGCACGGCTTTCTCCTGAATTGCCCGCAGCAATTTTACCTGCATGGCCAATGGCAGATCGGCGACCTCGTCGAGGAACAGGGTGCCGCCCTCGGCGGCCTGAAAGAGCCCCAGTTTGTCCCGATTGGCGCCAGTGAAGCTACCTTTCAGGTGTCCGAAAAACTCGCTTTCCATCAGATCCTGCGGTATGGCGCCGCAGTTCACCGCCACAAAGGGCCTTGCCGCCCGCGGCCCGTTGGCATGAATCAGCTTGGCCACAACTTCCTTGCCCACGCCGGATTCTCCCTGGATATGCACGGGCGCCTGGCTGCGGGCCAGCTTGACGACTTTCTTTCTCAGGGCGACGATTTGCGGGGCACTGCCCACCAGCCGCAGGTCACTCTCATCCGCCTCGGGTTCCGCCGCAGTGGCGCCGTCTTTCAGGCGCAATGCTGAACTCACCAGATTGCGCAAGCGCTCCAGCTCAATCGGCTTGCTGATGAAATCGAAAGCACCGGCCTTCAATGCGGCGATCGCCGTTTCCACGCTGCCATGTGCGGTAATCATGGCCACCGGAATGTCCGGAAACTCCTGCTGGATATACTCAACTAGGTGTATGCCATTGCCGTCAGGCAAGCGCATGTCGGTCAGGCAAAGGTCGGGTTGCAGTTCCGCAATGCGTTGGCGCGCCTCGCCCAGTGTGGCGGCGCTGAAAGACTCCAGGCCCATGCGGCTGAGCGTTATGGCCAGCAACTCGCGAATATCGGGCTCATCATCAACGACAAGAACAGTTTGTGCGACCATGGCGCTACAGGTCCCTCTGGTTCAGTGCCACCCGGAAGCAGCTTTCTCCGCGTGCCGTGGTGCGATAAAACAGGTCGGCGTTATTCATTTCACACAGCTCCTTGCACAGGAACAAGCCCATGCCGCTGCCCTCGGTGACGGTGGTGTAAAACGGCTCAAACAGCAGAGCCTGCTCTTGTACGGGTACGCCGGTTCCTGTGTCGATGACGTCAATCAGGCACTGGTGTTTACTGAAATCCAGGCCGACTTCAATGCGCGCTGTTTCCTTGTCTGTGGCCATCTTACTGTGACGCAGAGCGTTGTCCAGAAGGTTGCCCAGCACACGCTGCAGGTTCTCATGGTCAAACTCCACCAGTAGATCGGGGTAGCTGCAGTCGACGGTGACCTCGGCGGTGTCACGCCCGGAATCCAGGTAGTTGCCAACAAAGTTGGGCAGCCATTCCGCGAGCAGAATGTACTCGGGCTTGGGTGGCTCGCGGCGCGAAATCTGCAGCACGCTTTCCACCGTCTGGTTTACCCGCCGGCTGTGTTGTTGAATGATGTCGGTGAGGCGGCGGTCGGCTTCCGACAGTCCGGCCGACTCGCGTAACAACTGCGCCGCATGGCTGATGGCGCCCAGCGGGTTGCGAATTTCATGTGCGATGCTCGCGGTGAGGCGGCCCAGCGAATTCAGCTTCAGCGACTGCGCGTAGCGGGTGACCGGTGTGTAGTCCTCAATGAACACCAGTGCCTCGCGTTCGGAGCCGGACTGCAGCTCTCGGAAGTGGGCAATGACCGTGGGCGCTTCCTCCGCCACGCGGAACGGTTGCGCGCGATGCAGGTGCGCTTCCCGCCAGTGCTGGAACTGCTCCGACAGCTCTTCACTGTAGTCGCGCAGCTTGCGCCCTTGCTCCATGGTGATTGGCCGCTCGGGTGACAGCATGACACTGGCGGCCTTATTCATCACGCGCACGGCACCACTGTCGGTGACCAGCAGGATGCCGGTTTGCATGTGCTGCACGATCTGTTCGTTGAGGCGCTGCAGGTTGTACAGGTCGCTTGCGCGGCTGCGAGCCAGTTCTTCGGCTCGCCCCAGGCGCGTGGCAACGAATTGCACCATCAGTGACACACCGAAAATCAGCAGGCCCAGCAGCCCGGCCGGAAAAAGTGCATTGATTTCCAGGCTATCGCGCAGTATGAGCCAGACAGTGTCGGAGAGAATGGCCAGAGAACTGATGGCCGCGAGCAGGGTGGCGAGCGTGCGATTGGGAATGATCACCGACGATGCGGCCACTGTGATCACCAGCAACACGGGCAGGCCGCTGATCATGCCGCCACTGGCATCTGCCATCAGCACCAGGGCGACAATGTCGACCAGAAATACCGCGAAAAGGGCGCGCTGGTTGAAGCGCCATTGCCAGGCCAGGGCGGCCAGCAACAGCGCGCTGGAGGCGAGATACGCCGATGCGACACCGACATAGAGCGCCGGGTTGAGTGCGCCCACCAGTGGTCGTGTATTCGGGCTGATAAGCATGATCAGCAATACCACCGACAACATGGAACGGTAGGCGACATAAATGCGAAACAACAGGACGCTCTGTTGCGAGACGGCACGTGGGGGCGGTCGGGTTAAAATCGCGGGTCGAGTCACGCGGCAAGCTGGCCTGAGTCTGTTGGAGCCGCTAGTGTAACAGCACCTGCCCGGAGGGAACGAGGCGCTGTAGTGCCGCTGCGGTGTGCGAGTAATTCCTGCGCAGGTCTGGCAGCCGGCGCCGCTTTCCCGGAAAATACCGCATTCTTTTCAGCAAGTGCGGAATGTCGATGTCCAGCCTCAATATTGTCATGGTGCAGATGAACACCCTCGTGGGTGACTTTGAGGGCAATACCGCCCAGGTCATTGAAGCCATGCGGCGCGCGGAGGCAAAAGTCGCTGCGCCGGTGCTGGTGTTCCCCGAGCTGACGCTCAGCGGCTATCCCCCGGAAGACCTGTTGCTGCGCCCGAGCATTGAACTGCGTGTGAACCAGTCGCTGCAGGCGATCAAGGCGGCGATGACCGGTGACGCCTGGCTGGTGCTCGGCTACCCGCGCAGGGAGGGCATCGCCCTGTACAACGTCGCCGCTGTGCTGCACGGCGGCGAGATTGTTGCCGAGTACCGTAAACAGTGCCTGCCCAACTACCAAGTATTCGACGAAATGCGCTATTTCCAGCGCGGAGACAGCCCCTGCGTCGTGCAAATTCAGGGTGTACGGGTTGGCTTGACCGTCTGTGAGGACATCTGGGAACCCGGGCCGGTGCGCGATGCGGCACAGGCCGGTGCCGAGCTGGTATTGAATTTGAACGCGTCGCCCTATCACCGCGGCAAACGTATTGAGCGCTGGGAACTGGTGGCGGAGCGCGCGCGTAGTAATCGTTGCCCGATCGTTTATGTGAACCAGGTTGGCGGTCAGGACGAGCTGGTGTTTGATGGTGGCTCCTTCGCCGTCGATGACGAGGGTGAGCGGGTAGTGACCGCGCCGAATTTTGTCGCCGGCGAGTACTGGCTGACCGCCTCCCGTGAAGGGGAGCGGGTATGTCTCACGGGTGAGGACTGGGCGCCGGCGCTGGATGAGCTTGAGGCCACCTGGCAGGCGCTGGTGCTCGGGCTGCGCGACTACGTCAACAAGAACCGGTTTCGCGGGGTGGTGTTGGGGCTGTCAGGCGGTATCGATTCAGCACTGACGCTGGCGGTCGCTGTGGAGGCACTGGGGTCAGACCGTGTTGAAGCGGTGATGATGCCTTTTCGCTATACCGCACAGATGAGCGTCGAGGATGCCGCAGAGCAGTCCGCCCTGTTGGGCGTGGCGCACAAGGTCATCTCCATTGAGCCCATCTACGAAGCGTTCATGGCGGCGCTGGAGGACGAGTTTGCCGGCACACGCGCCGATACCACCGAAGAAAACCTGCAGGCGCGGTGCCGCGGCGTCCTGCTGATGTCCATTTCCAACAAAAAAGGCTTGCTGGTGCTGACGACCGGCAACAAAAGCGAACTGGCGGTGGGTTATTCAACGCTGTACGGCGACATGGCGGGAGGCTTTGATGTGCTCAAGGACGTCCCCAAAACGCTGGTATTCGAACTTTCACGTTACCGCAACAGCATCGCACCCTGCATTCCACAGCGCGTGATCGACCGTCCGCCATCGGCCGAGTTGGCTCCGGACCAGAAGGACGAAGACAGCCTGCCGCCTTATCCAGTGCTGGATCGGATACTGGAACTGTATGTCGAGCAGGACTTCAGTGCGGCGGCCATTATCGCCTCGGGAATGGACTCCGAACAGGTGCACCGGGTGTTGAGGCTCGTGGACCTGAACGAATACAAGAGGCGGCAGGCGCCCATTGGTGTACGCATTACCCGGCGCGGTTTTGGCAGAGATCGTCGCTACCCGATTACCTCTGCGTGGACGCCGGGCGACTAGGGGCGCGCCTAGCGGTAGAGTTCCCGGGTATCAAATTCGGGTACTTCCGGCGGATCGAACAGGCCTAGCGTAAGCCGGTTCACGATGGAGCGCTCTGGCCCGTCGAGGGAGTAATCCGAGCGGAAGTTGCCTTTTTTGTCCAGCGCGGGATAGTCCGGGTAGTTCAGCTTCAGCACATCAATGGCATCCTCGGCAAGGTCGTTCATGCCCAGCAGAATATAGCCCTGTGCCATGACCGCCAGGCCATCGGCTACCGCCGGTGTGCGCTGGAAGTTCTCCACCACGTAGCGTCCGCGGTTGGTGGCGGCGAGATAGGCGCCGCGCCGGAAATAGTAGTTGGCCACAAGAATTTCGTGTCGCGCCAGCAGGTTGCGCAGATGCACCATGCGCGCTTTGGCGTCGGCGGCATAGGGGCTTGCAGGGTAGCGCGCGACCAGTTGGGCGAACTCGGCGAAGGCTTCCCGGGCGTGTTTCATATCGCGGCTGCTTTCGTCGGTGGGCAGGAAACGCGCGAAAATGTCCGATTTTGCCGAATAGGCGGAAAGGCCCTTCATGTAGTAGGCATAGTCGACACTGGGGTGTTGCGGGTGGAGGCGAATGAAGCGGTCGGCGGCCTCCACGGCAGCCTCATGCTCATAGGCCCCGTAGTGGGCGTAAATCAGTTCCAGCTGCGCCTGCTCGGCGTATTTGCCAAACGGGTAGCGCGACTCCAGCAGCTGCAGGCTGCGCACCGCCAGATCGTAGTTGCGGCTGCGCAGATAGCGCTGGGCATTTTCGTACATCTGCTGCTCGCCGCTGTCGGCGGACAGGTCGTCGAGTTCGTCGTTTCCGGCGCACCCCGCCACAAGCAGGGCGAGGAGGAGCAGGAGCGGGGTGATTTTCAATGATTTCAACAAGGTGGTAACCGCTGGCGTGATAGACTGGGAACATACAATGGTCGCCATTTAACCACATCGCCCGCGGGGCATAAACAGGAATTCCGATGTCAGAGAGGATCCAGGACAACGCCGAAGTGGATGTCTCGCTGGATGGCGAGCGGCTGGATCAGGCCGCCGCCAGGCTGTTTCCGGAATATTCCCGCTCCCGGCTGCAGACCTGGATCAAGCGCGGCGAGCTGCTGGCCAACGGCAAGGCTTGTCGCCCACGCGACAAGGTCTATGCCGGCACCGCGCTCACCGTGGATGCGCTCCTGGAAGACGAGGTCAGCTGGCAGCCGCAGAACATAGCGCTGGATATCCTGTACGAGGATGACAGCATCCTCGTGCTGAACAAGCCCGCAGGCCTGGTCGTGCACCCGGCGGCGGGGCATGCCGATGGTACGCTGGTCAACGCGCTCCTGGCACACCACCCGGCCATGGCCCAGTTGCCCCGGGGGGGCATCGTGCATCGCCTGGATATGGAAACCTCGGGGGTGATGGTGGCGGCAAAAACGCTGGCGGCGCATCACCACCTGGTGGACCAGCTGCAGGCGCGCACCGTCAAGCGCCAGTATTGTGCGGTGTGTATTGGAGCCATGACCGGTGGTGGCACGATTGACGAGCCTATCGGCCGGCACCCTCGCCAGCGCAAAAAAATGGCGGTGGTCAGCAATGGCAAGCCCGCGGTCACTCATTACCGCGTGGCGCGTCGGTACGCGCATCACACCCGCATCACGGTAAACCTCGAGACCGGCCGCACGCACCAGATCCGGGTGCATATGGCTTTTCGTCACTATCCCTTGATTGGCGACCCGGCCTACGGTGGGCGTCCGCGCATCCCGCGTGGTGCCTCGGAGCGCCTGATCAGCACGCTCAGGGGCTTTCCTCGGCAGGCCCTGCATGCGGAGTCGCTGGGGTTGTTGCACCCGGTCAGCGGCGAGGACATGCAGTTCGACTGTTCTCTCCCGGAGGACATGCAGACGCTACTGGCGGTGCTGGATGAAGAAGACAGTGCACAGTCCCGCCCTGATTACACCTGACTGGCCGGCGCCCGCGACGGTTTCGGCGCTGGTCACGACCCGCAGCGGAGGGTTCAGCCGCGGGCCCTGGCAGGGGTTCAATCTCGGTGATCATGTTGGCGACGAGGCAGATGCCGTTGCCGCCAACCGGCGCTTGCTGCAGGAGCAATTGGGTGCTGGCACCCGGGTGCAGTGGCTGCAGCAGGTGCATGGTACTGCGGTGGTGCTGGCACCCCGGGCTCACGGCGTACCGGTAGCAGATGCCAGCTGGTCAGGCGATCCCGGCGTTGCCTGCGCAGTGCTTACCGCGGACTGCCTACCCGTGCTGTTGTGTGATCGCGCGGCCACCGTGGTGGCGGCCGCCCATGCCGGCTGGCGCGGTCTGGCAGACGGCGTGTTGGAAGCGACCGTGCGTGCGCTGCCGGTGCCAGCTGCCAGCCTGCTGGCCTGGTTGGGCCCCGCAATAGGGCCCGCGGCGTTCGAAGTGGGTGCCGAGGTGCGGGATGCTTTTCTCGCCGTGGATGGGTCCGCGGCTGTGCTGGAGGCATTCACGCCAGCCCAGCGTCGCGGTCATTACTTTGCAGACATCTACCGCCTGGCGCGTTTGCGTCTCCAGGCCGTGGGTGTAACGGCAATCTACGGCGGCGGTTTCTGCACCGTCGGCGACGCCGCGCGCTTCTATTCCTATCGTCGTGACGGCGTTACCGGTCGTATTGCGAGCTTGATCTACCTCAATGCCTCGGCCGATCACGGCTGATCCCACACTTGAAACAGGGTTTTTTCACCCCATCTATTGCTCATGGATTGATGCATGGCCAGCGCTCAAAGCTGGCAAGCAAGGAGATACTGAGTAATGAGAATGGACAAACTGACCAACCAGCTACAGCTCGCACTGGCCGATGCCCAGTCACTGGCCCTGGGCAAGGATCACAATTTCATTGAGCCTGTGCACCTGCTCGCTGCGCTACTGCAGCAGCAGGGTGGCTCAACGCGGCCGCTGTTGCAAAAGGTGGGCGCCAATGTGGCAGGCCTCGCAGAGGGCGTAAACAGCGCCGTTGAGGCGCTCCCCAGGGTGAGTGGCAACGCGGGCGATGTGCACGTGTCCAACGACCTGACCCGTATCCTTAACGTCAGCGACAAACTGGCACAGAAGGGTGGTGATACCTACGTCTCCAGCGAGCTTGTGTTGCTGGCGCTGGTGGAAAACAAGGGCACGGCCGGTGAGCTATTGAAGCAGCATGGTGTCACCGCACTCGCCTTGCAGGGCGCCATAGAGCAGATGCGCGGAGGTGAATCTGTGAATAACCCGGAAGCTGAGGAATCCCGCCAGGCGCTGGACAAATATACCATCGACCTCACCGAGCGCGCGGAACAAGGCAAGCTGGACCCGGTGATTGGCCGCGACGATGAAATTCGTCGCACTATCCAGGTGTTGCAGCGTCGCACCAAGAACAATCCCGTGCTCATCGGCGAGCCCGGCGTGGGCAAGACCGCGATCATTGAAGGGCTGGCGCAGCGCGTCATTAACGGTGAAGTACCGGAAGGTCTGAAAGACAAGCGGATTCTGTCACTGGACCTCGGGGCCCTGCTGGCGGGCGCCAAGTATCGCGGTGATTTCGAGGAGCGCCTGAAAGCGGTACTCAACGAACTCTCGAAGCAGGAAGGCCGTGTCATCCTGTTCATCGACGAGCTGCACACCATGGTGGGGGCCGGCAAGGCCGAGGGCTCCATGGATGCCGGGAACATGTTGAAACCCGCCCTGGCGCGCGGTGAACTCCACTGCGTGGGCGCGACAACGCTGGATGAGTACCGCAAGTACATCGAGAAGGATGCAGCGCTGGAGCGGCGCTTTCAGAAAGTGCTCGTGGAGGAGCCGAGCGAGGAAGACACCATCGCCATTCTGCGGGGCCTGAAGGAGCGCTACGAAGTGCACCACTCGGTCGACATTACCGATAGTGCCATCATTGCCGCGGCCAGGCTCTCCACGCGCTATATCACCGATCGCCAGTTGCCGGACAAGGCCATCGACCTCATTGATGAGGCCGCCAGCCGTATCCGCATGGAGATTGACTCCAAACCGGAGGCCATGGACCGCCTGGAACGCCGGCTGATTCAGCTCAAGATCGAGCGCGAGGCCGTGAAAAAGGACTCCGATGCGGGTGCCCGCAAGCAGCTGGAGCTGCTCACCGAGCAGATCGACAAGGTCGAACGCGAATACTCCGACCTGGAAGAGGTGTGGAAGGCCGAGAAGGCCTCGCTGCAGGGCGAGGCACAGGTCAAGAGTGACCTGGAGCAGGTCAAGCTTGAACTCGAGGCCGCGCGCCGCGCCGGCGACCTCACACGCATGTCCGAGCTGCAGTACGGGCGCATTCCCGAATTGGAGAAACAGCTGGCGTCCGCACAGGCAGCCGAAACCGAGGAACGCACCCTGTTGCGCAACAAGGTCACTGATGAAGAAGTGGCCGAGGTGGTTTCCCGCTGGACGGGCATCCCCGTTTCCAAGATGCTGGAAGGTGACCGCGATAAACTGCTGCGTATGGAGGACTTCCTGCACCAGCGCGTGGTCGGACAGAACGAGGCGGTGAAGTCGGTGTCCGATGCCGTGCGCCGCTCGCGCGCGGGCCTGTCGGACCCCAATCGTCCCAATGGTTCCTTCCTCTTCCTCGGGCCCACGGGCGTGGGCAAGACCGAATTGTGCAAGGCGCTGGCCGAGTTCCTGTTCGACAGTGAGCAGGCGATGGTGCGCATTGATATGTCCGAGTTCATGGAGAAGCACTCTGTAGCGCGTCTGATCGGTGCCCCGCCCGGCTATGTGGGCTATGAGGAAGGGGGTTACCTGACCGAGGCCGTACGCCGCCGCCCGTACTCACTGCTGCTGCTGGACGAGATCGAGAAGGCCCATCCTGACGTGTTCAATATCCTCCTGCAGGTGCTGGACGATGGTCGCCTGACAGACGGCCAGGGCCGTACTGTCGACTTCCGCAACACAGTGATTGTGATGACGTCGAACCTGGGGTCCGACCTGATTCAGGAGATGGCGGGCGAAGAGAATTACCCGGCGATGAAGGCCGCAGTCATGGGTGTGGTCGGGCAGCAGTTCCGCCCTGAGTTCGTCAACCGCATCGACGAGACGGTGGTGTTCCACCCGCTGGCAGCAGAGCAGATCCGGCATATTGCCGATATTCAGCTGCAATGGCTGCGCAAGCGTCTTGCCGAGCGTGAGCTGGCTATCGAGATTACCGATGCCTTCATGGATCGCCTCGCGGCGGTGGGTTACGACCCTGTTTACGGGGCCCGCCCGCTAAAGCGCGCCATCCAGCAGGAGCTGGAGAACCCGCTGGCCCAGCGCATCCTTTCGGGTGAGTTCGTGGCGGGTGACACCATCCTGGTGGATGTTGCTGGCGAGGGCAGCGCGTTCAGCAAGGCCTGACCGCAGCGCCTGGGCCGCGTCAGCGTGACCAGCAATCCGCCCCCGCCCAGGGCGGACCGACCAGGACACCCTCTCGGGTAATCGCGAATGTTCCACAGGCGTCGCCCACCTGGCGATCCTGTGGAACGGCCTGCATGGCATAGTTGCGTGTATCGGGGCCCGCCGGTAGCACTTCCGGGATATCGCGCAGTACATAGTGGCCCGCCAGCGAGCGTCCATCGGGGTGCGGCCAGATGTCTGCAACGCTGCCGAAGTGACCGTGGGCTGCATGCCAGCGTTGTTGCAGGAGTTGTGCGCGCAGCAGGCTGTTCATGGCGTCACTGCGTCGGCTGCTGGAGAGCAGGGGGTCAATGGCATGGTTCAGCAGCAGAACGCCGACGAGTGTCGACGCCAGGATGACCGCGCTGATTGTAAACCTGCGCTTGGTCAGTCGCAGAATTGCCGGATGGCTTCTTCTGCCTTGGCGCGCTCAGCGGCCACCTGTTCCTCATCGAGGTAGCGCAATTCCCCCTGATCGTTGCGCAGGCGAATGCGCCCAGGCTTGTTCAGCGTGGCGAGGTTGTTGCGTGCCGTCTGGCAGAACTCGGGGTTTTTCTTGCTCCGGGCCTTGTCGGCTTCATCAACCTGGTCAAACTGGTTGCCGGGGCGGGGAACGACCTCTGGTGGCACGGCGCCCTCGTCTGCACTGACGACTCGCTTGAGCCCGGAGCGCGAGGAAATCACCTCGTATTCCGTGCCCTTCGGCGGCGGACGGTCGCTGTATACCGGGTTGCCGCGGCCGTCCTGCCAGCGGTAGTGGGTGTCTGCGGCGGCCGACTGCAGGCTGGCCGAGGCCAACAGCATTATCAGGGCGCTGCCGAGACCCTTGCGGAGTGTTGCTTTCACACGCATCGTCCCTGTCTTGGAAGGCGTTTGTGGTTAAAGTACCCCAGCCCGCGCGGTGGCGCAATGCGCCCGGTCAGGCAAATGCTGCCAACTGGCGACTTTTCACGTTGACAAGCCCCGCCGTCGCACCAACAATAGGCCGGTCTCTTGAGTGGTAACGACTAATTCCGGGTACCCCCGGCCACTGGTCTACCGCTGTGTTGTCATTATTCACAGTGGCTGTTCATGAGTCCCGTAATCAACCTGCGCCCTACTGGCGGGGGTTGAGGGCCAGACACTGCGCTACCTCGCAGGGCGACCGATACACGGGTGTTCGTGATCGATTTCCTCCGCGGAGCTACCGGTTCACGCCGGTGGCGGGTCTCGAGCAGTGTGTCGCGCCCAGGGGGTGGCGTCGCCAGCCAGGCACCGGGTCAGGTGCTTGGTTCTGCAACGTCCACACAACAACTTGAACTGCTTCGGCGAGGGTTACGCGCCGGGCGTTTACGTCAGTGGGAGAGACATTGTGGAGCTGTTATCCGGCGGTGAGATGATCGCCAAAGCGCTTGAAGATGAAGGCGTAGAGTACATTTTCGGCTATCCGGGCGGTGCGGTCCTGCACATCTACGACGCCCTGTTCAAAACCTGCAAAGTGCCTCATGTATTGGTGCGCCACGAGCAAGCCGCCACGCACGCCGCCGATGGCTATGCACGCGCTACCGGCAAACCGGGGGTGGTACTGGTGACCTCGGGGCCGGGGGCGACCAACGCGATTACCGGCATCGCCACGGCCTACATGGATTCCATTCCCATGGTTGTACTGTCGGGGCAGGTCGCCACGCACCTGATCGGCGAAGACGCCTTTCAGGAAACCGATATGGTGGGCATCTCGCGCCCGATCGTGAAGCATAGCTTCATGGTGCGCCATGCCGAGGACATCCCGGCGACCATCAAGAAAGCCTTTCACATCGCCACCACTGGCCGTCCCGGCCCTGTGGTGATCGATATTCCGAAGGATTGCACCCGGCCCGACGCCAAATTCGAATATCACTACCCGGATAACGTAAAGTTGCGCTCCTACGCGCCCGCTCAGCGCGGTCACACCGGGCAGATCCGCAAAGCAGCCAAATTGCTGCTGAGCGCCAAACGCCCCGTGATTTACGCGGGCGGTGGGGTGATTCTGGGGGAGAGCAGTGAACTGCTGACCACGCTGGCGCGGAAGCTGAATTATCCGGTGACCAATACCCTGATGGGGCTGGGCGCATATCCCGCGACAGACCGCCAGTTTCTGGGCATGCTGGGCATGCACGGGTTCTACGAAGCCAACATGGCCATGCATCACAGCGACGTTATTCTCGCGGTGGGTGCACGCTTCGACGACCGCGTGACCAACACCGTGTCGCGCTTCTGCCCCGGTGCCAAGATCATCCACATCGATATCGACCCCACCTCCATCTCGAAAACCGTGGCGGCGGACATCCCCATTGTGGGCCCCGTACAGTCAGTGCTCGAGGATCTGCTGGACATTCTCGGCAGCCTGCAGGAGAAGGACTCGCAGCAGCCGGATACCGGCGCACTCGGGCGCTGGTGGCAACAAATCGAGGAGTGGCGCGGCAAGCACGGCTTATGGACCGGGCGTCGTTACGGCGAGAGCGACCGCATCATGCCCCAGCAGGTCATCGAAAGCCTGTACCGCGTGACCGGTGGCGATGCCTATGTCACGTCAGACGTTGGCCAGCACCAGATGTTCGCAGCGCAGTACTACAAGTTCGACAAGCCCCGGCGCTGGATCAACTCGGGGGGCTTGGGAACAATGGGCTTTGGTCTGCCCGCCGCGATGGGTGTCAAGCTCGCCTTCCCGGATATGGACGTCGCCTGTGTTACCGGTGAAGGCAGTATCCAGATGAATATCCAGGAGCTGTCTACCTGCAAGCAGTACAGCACACCGATCAAGATCATCAATCTGCGCAACAACTATCTGGGCATGGTCAAGCAATGGCAGGACATGCAGTACGAAGGGCGCTATGCCATGAGCACCTATGAGGATTCCCTGCCCGATTTCGTCAAACTGGTCGAGTCCTATGGCCACGTGGGTATTCAGGTGACCCGCCTGGAGGAGCTGGATCAGCGCATGGAGGAAGCTTTTGCCATGAAAGACCGGCTGGTATTCCTCGATATCTTTATCGACCCCATGGAGCACGTTTATCCCATGCATGTGGCCCCCAACGGCGCCATGAAGGATATGTGGCTCAGCAAAAACGAGAGGACCTGACATGCGACGCATTATTTCCATCCTGCTGGAAAACGAGCCGGGTGCGCTGTCACGGGTAATCGGCCTGTTTTCCCAGCGTGGCTACAACATCGAAACGCTGAACGTGGCACCTACGGAAGACCTCACCCTGTCTCGCCTGACATTGACCACCACGGGTGATGACAAGACCATGGAGCAGATCACCAAGCAATTGAACAAGCTGGTGGATGTGGTCAAGCTGGTCGATCTTTCCGAAGGTGCGCATATCGAACGCGACCTGATGCTGATCAAGGTGCGGGCGAGCGGTGCCATGCGCGATGAGATCAAGCGCACGACGGATATTTTCCGTGGCCAGATTGTGGATGTGGGGCCCAATACCTACACCATTCAGCTTACCGGGACGGGGGAGAAGCTCGATTCTTTCGTGGCAGCGATGGCCGAGGCGGATATTCTGGAGGTTGTGCGGTCTGGGGTGGCTGGGATCTCTCGCGGGGAGAA